>NZ_JAMPLJ010000009.1:0-139280 GCF_039962505.1 Leptolyngbya sp. DQ-M1 | reverse complement strand
TGCCAGACCAGCCGACGAAGACGAATCTGTCGCGTTTGAGCCAGTCGTCGAGGGCATCAAAGATGCCGCGTTGCGCTGGCGCGCGACCTACTGCGATGGTCATTTGAAAAATCTCCAGATAAGTGCGGAATCTAAAGGCAAACTCTGTGACTCAAAAATGAATTATGAACAAAGTTTACTTTTCGTTACCTATGCCTCTGATTATATGGAGAGTTCTTGGAAAATTTCCAGTGTTTTTGTAACTAATCTTAAAATTCAGAGATTTTTGCCTTTAGCTCATCACCGGCAGAATCGGGAAGCAAGCCGTTTCTGCGGATATTTGCGATACTGAGAACTGGCAGTTTGTACGATCGACACTATGTTTATTTTGGAATTAACGCTGAAAGGAAATCCTCTAAGCCTTTCAATCCAGCGCAAATCGGCTGAAGAAGCAGAAGCGACCTATCAAGAAATTCTGGGGGCGATGAAGTCGGGGAATAATCCTTTACTGGAATTGACCTGCGATCGACAACCCGACAAAAAGATTGCGGTGTTTGCTGATAATCTGGCAGCCGTGCAGGTTTATGAGAAATCGAGCGCAAATGCGTCTGGCAGACCCGCAGGTTTCTCGTTTGTGGCGGAATAGATATGACTTTAGACGCGCCCATTTCTCAAGATGCTGCAATTCGAGCGATCGACCTCAGTTTTGGCTGGTCGGATGACAAAGCGATTTTGCAGTCTTGTGCGCTGGAAGTGCCCAAAGGTGAGTTTTGGATGCTGTTGGGCGCGAATGGGAGCGGAAAGTCTACGCTGCTAAGACTTTTAGCAGGGTTGTTGCAGCCGACTGGGGGAGAAGTTCAAATCTCGCCTCCAGTCGGTTTTGTGTTTCAAAATCCAGACCATCAGTTAGTGATGCCCACAGTGGGAGCAGATGTGGCGTTTGGATTGGTGCAGGAAAAATTGTCAACGGCGGAAATTCGACAACGAGTGGAAGAGTCGCTAACGGCTGTGAGTTTAGCGGCGTTTCAGCGTCGTCCGATTTATGCGCTGAGTGGGGGACAGAAACAGCGAGTTGCGATCGCGGGTGCGATCGCTCGTCATTGCGATGTCCTTTTATTAGATGAGCCGACGGCTTTGCTTGATCCGGATAGCCAGTTGGAGCTAGTGGCTCAGGTTCAGACGTTGGTGAAAAAGCGGGGCATTACGGCGCTTTGGGTGACGCATCGGCTGGAAGAATTGGAATATTGTGACGGAGCGTTTTTGTTAGAAGCGGGGAAGGTGGTCGATCGAGGCGATCCCGATCGCTTAAAACGAAGATTAATGCAGACCGAAGACGTTGAAGATTAGAAAACTTCTGCAATGTTCCCGTTATCATCAAGCCATCCTGTCACTATAAATCACGAATATGGACAATCTAAAAATTGAAAAAGTAGGTGACTCGCTGGGAGTAGCATTACCAGAGGAAATAGTGCAGAAACTTCAGGTGAAGGAGGGCGATACTGTTGACATTTCAGAAACACCTGATGGAGTTGAAATTACTAATCGTGCTCCCAACTTAGAAAAAGCAATGCAGGCTTATCAAAAGATAAACGAGAAATATAAAAATGCCTTGCGTGAGCTATCGAAATGAGTCAAGAACCGATTTGGATGTCAGAATCGTTTGTCAGAAGAATTCAGCTTGATCAACTCGATCGATACGGAGGTCGGCCTGGTATGCGTGACGAGAGTTTGCTATCTGCAAGTTTGGCAAGACCTCGGAATCTATTTATCTATGGTGAATCTCCTACAATCTTTGACTTGGCGGCATACGCTTATGGACTTGCTAAGAATCATCCCTTCGTCGATGGCAATAAAAGAGTTGCTTTTGTCGTGATGGCGGTCTTTCTTGAGCTAAATGGTTATTCTTTGGACGCGCCAGAAGCGGAAGTTGTACAAGTCATGCTGAGGCTGGCATCCGGGGAAGAAACTCAAGAATCGATCGCACAATGGCTCGAAAGTAGGTCTGTCCAAAATTAAGTTCTTTCGCGCGATCGCAAATCCACTTCAATAAACAACAGCAATCGATACCAAATCAAATTTAAGAAATGCAATATTATGGAAGGGTGAAGCAGATTAACTTTTGCAAAATTGTCCTTTCCGCGTTGAGTGATGCCACGTTCCGCACCACAAGCACTTCTATTGGTGGACGGCTATAACATAGTCGGAGCTTGGCATGAGCTAAAAGTAATTCGCGATCGAGACGGTTTAGAAGAATCGCGCCGAAAATTAGTCGAAACGCTGATTGGATTTAGCGCATATCAGAATTTTGAAACTCATGTTGTATTTGACGCGCAATATCGGGATTCACCGACGAATCGTGAGGAAGTGACTCGTCATTTATATATCTGCTACACCGATTTTGGACAAACTGCTGATACTTATATTGAGAAAACTTGTGCTGATTTTCGGCATGACATTCGCAAGTTTAAACAGCGATTGATCGTGGCGACGAGCGATCGTGCCCAGCAATTAACCGTTGTTGGATACGGAGCGGAGTGGATGTCAGCGGAAAAATTAGCGAATGAAGTTGAATTTGCGGCGCGGCGAGTTCAGAGCAAATCAAAACCAAAGAAAAAATCGGCGGGACGACTGTTGATGCACTCGCTTGATCCCGATGCCCAAAAGCGATTAGAAGATTTGAGATTTGGCAAAGACAAGTCGCGCTGAATTTCTGTCCCCGTCGCCCTGTAAGATTTTCGATACGAAACTATTGTCGGGCAAACGATATGAAACGCAGAGCCTTGGTTGGAGCCGCGATCGCAGCAGGCAGCACTCTCACCGCTTGTACCATTCGCAAACGTGGAGTCGCAACGGCGGGAACGGCTTTACCAACGGTACGCTGGCGTATGGCAACTAGTTGGCCCAAATCGCTGGAGACAATTTTTGGCGGAGCGGAAACGGTTTGTCGGCGTATTGCTGAGATGACCGATGGACGATTTGTAATTCAGCCGTTTGCAGCAGGGGAAATTGTGCCGGGGCTGCAAGTGTTAGATGCGGTGCAAAATGGCACGGTTGAGTGTGGACATACTGCAAGCTACTACTACACTGGGAAAAATCCGGCGTTTGCGTTTGGAACGGCGGTTCCGTTTGGGCTGAATGCTCAGCAGCAAAATGCGTGGCTGTATCACGGTGGCGGTTTGGCAGCAATGCAAAAGCTGTACTCGGATTTTGGAATCATCAACTTTCCATCGGGAAACACTGGCGCACAAATGGGCGGATGGTTTAAGCGTAAGGTGAGTACGATCGCGGATCTTAAAGGCTTGAAAATGCGAATTCCGGGGCTGGGTGGAGAAGTAATGTCGCGGCTGGGGGTGAATGTGCAGGTGCTTCCGGGTGGTGAGATTTATTTGGCGCTGGATCGAGGCGCGATCGATGCGGCAGAATGGGTCGGTCCTTACGATGATGAGAAGCTGGGTTTACATAAAGCAGCAAAATTCTATTACTACCCTGGCTGGTGGGAACCGGGTCCAACTTTAGAAACGCAGGTGAATTTAACTGCATGGCGAAAGTTGCCGAAAGAGTATCAGGAGGTGCTTAAAACGGCGGCTTATGAGGCAAACATTAATATGTTGGCGCAGTATGATGCGCTGAATCGCGAAGCGATCGCTCGTCTCATTGCAAGTGGGACGCAATTGACGGCTTACAGTAAAGAGATTTTGCAGGCGGCGCAGAAAGCTTCGTTTGACCTGTACGAAGCGAATGCAGCAAGAAATAATACGTTTAAGCAGGTGTATGGACAGTGGAAGCAGTTTCGCGATCAGGTTTATCAGTGGAATAAGATTAACGAGTTGAGCTTTTCGGATTTCTCGCTGGGATCAGGCAGTTGAATTAAGTTCGATCGCTGAGATCTCGATCGCTCTCGCAACCGCAAATATCTTCTCTAGATTGCCCCACTGAAAAAGTTCGGCAGAGCAGTGCGAATGCGCTCAGGCAAACGTCCTAACAGGCACAACAATATTCCTGCTGAATTGAGCAGTCAGGCAGCATAAAATACTAGCTTCGATACATTTCCAAAATTCGCAACTTGCAATTATTTCATTCCAACGTAGTAGCGGGATTTGAATTTTCTACCAATCGACTCCGCGCTGAATCTCTACGACCGGATATGGGCACAAGTTTACCTACTTCGCCTAAACCAAAAGGTGGCATACCGCTATATATTGCTTCATACTCCCCGGCTCGAACTTTATAGGTTTCGTGCCAAATTCCTACATCACCTCGGCTATTGCTAAGGCGCTTATTAAAATTTACCCATGCTGGCCAATGCTCCTTATCCCTACTTCGTGCATATGCCTCTAAAGCTTCAAATGAACGCCAATACTGCACTATCACAGGTATTCCCGCGACATGACCGAGAAAACCACTGTTTGGATCGGCTTGCAATTCTTTGATCATTCGAGGCATTGCCAGAAAAACTGGTAGCCACTTATGAACTTTCCAGATCTTGTTAATACGCATACCAATTAGGAAGATGACAAACTCACCTTCAACTTCGGCTGTCATTCTTTCTGGAATTACCTTTGCCATAATTGCCTCCCTATGAGAATTACACCAAAATGTGAGGATTGGATTAAGTCCATAACGATTCGCTTGAGCGGCTAGAAATAACCTTGAACTCAGCATCAGCAATTTTTGGCAGTCTGCTCTAAGCGAATTGTTAGAAGCGAATTGTTAGATGTCGTTTAAGAGATGTTGTTTAAGCACCTTGACTTAGCGATTTAGAACATCATCGCGATGAGATTTAGAGCCTACAATTTGCACGACTTCATCAATTAGAACTTGAGGAACCTCCAACTCAACTAGAGTTGCGACTAAATTTTCCGCGATCGCATTGAAGTGGCTGTCGGTCAAACCCATTTCAGCCACTAATTGTTTATGTGCGTCCCTCATAGGACGACCGTTCCAGTGTTGAGCACCACCAAAAGCGTAGGTCATAAATTCTTTTTGGTGGTGCTTCTGTTGCTGCATATCTGTATGAGCGAAAAAGTGCTGAACCCGCTCATCCGCCAAGACTTTTTCATAAAACTTTTCTACAGCTAGATCAACAGCCGTTGCACCACCAAGCTTTTCGTACAGTGTACTCATGGAAGATTCCTCCAACCGGGTTTTGAATCTAGATGTAACACGAGGTAGACGAGAGTGCGCAAAGTTTTTAATTGTCTGATACCAGATTGATTTGTGGATGCGACAGATTCTCGCCCCCTAAGTCCCCCAGAATGGGGGACTTAGGGGGCGAGAATCTGTCGCATTCTATGTTTAATTCGGTATAAGCGGCATACCGGACTCGTTCACCCGCCGCTAAAGCCTCTCAGACTCAACAAGACTCAATACAGGCGGTGTGCAATGAGCTTGTTAGACATCATCATAGATTTTCTGCTGGACAGGGATTTGAATGATAAACTCTGTTCCTTCGCCAGGTGTAGAAAAGCAATCTAACTTACCTCCATGTTTCTCAGTGACAATCTGATAGCTAATCGGCATCCCCATACCCGTGCCCTTACCGATCGTTTTCGTGGTAAAAAATGGATCAAAAATTCGTTTGCGAACCGATTCAGGCATCCCTGTTCCGTTATCGGATATGGCAATTTTTACCCACTTTGAATCAATTCTGGAAGTCCGAATCGTAATTTGGCTGGGCTTTTCCTTAATTTCCAGATAAGTTCGTTTAACGTTAGCTTCTTCCAGCGCATCAATGGCATTTGCCAAGATATTCATAAATGCCTGATTGATTTGCCCCGGATAGCACTCCACAAGCGGCAAACTGTCATAGTCACGAATGACTTGAATCGCTGGGCAATCCGATCGATCTTTTAAGCGATGCTGCAAAATCAACAAGGTACTGTCAATCCCTTCATGAAGATCAACCGCTTTAAAGTCGGCTTCATCAATGCGTGAGAAGTTGCGGAGCGACAAGACAATCTTGCGAATGCGATCGGTACCCAACTTCATAGAATTCAGGATTTTGGGTAGATCGGTTTGGACAAACTCTATGTCCAGCTCGTCTGATGCGGCTTGAATTTCGGATGCTGGGTCGGGATAGTGCTTTTGATAGAGCTGCACAAAAGCTAATAAATTGTGGGCGTATTCCTGCACAGGGGTCAAGTTGCCGTAGATGAAGTTGACTGGATTGTTGATTTCGTGGGCTATCCCTGCCACCATTTGTCCCAAAGCAGACATCTTTTCGCTTTGCACCATCTGCACTTGAGTGTGTTGCAGTTCTTTTAGAAGTTGTTGCAACTGCGTATTTTTATCGTTGAGTTCTTGGGTTCTTGCCTCAACTTGAGATTCCAGCGTTTGGCTATAGGCTTCTAGCTGTTCGTTAGCTGTTTGCTGCTGCTGTAAAAGTTGTTGAACAGTGCGAATTAATTGGTTAAAGGCATCGGCAAGGGTACCAATTTCATCATTTTGCTCGACAGTCGCTTGTAGCTCAAAGTTAGACTCTTCAGTGGATTGTCGGGCAATGCTGGTAAGAGCTTGAATCGGTTGAGCGATCGCTCGGCTGGTAAACATTGCCAAAAGAATGGCGATCGCAGCAGATAATCCAATACCCGCAACCACTACTTTCTGGGCAATTTCACCTGCTTGCTGTTGTAACAGAGCTGCTTCTTCAAATTCTTCGTAGGCTTGGTCAAGTAAGCCTACCAAACTATCTGAGATGCCATCGAATTCAAGCGCCAAATCGCTGTTGGTAAATGCCAACATTATCCTTTGCGCTTGCTCAACATCATCGGGGAATGCAAGATTCAGCTGACGAATTCGTTCAACTTGAAGCGCTAATTCCTGGGAGTAGCGCTGGGTCACACCGTCATAGGTTTGCAAGAAAGCTGGAATTGTGGCTTGATGCTTATCCGTTTGTGGAGCCTTTGCAACAAATGTCTTAAGTTCAGCCCAAATGTCCCGAATTTCAGCTTCGTGCTTCAGCAAATGAGTATACTCATCCTGAAACTTGTCTGGGTATTTTGCTAAAGGGATGAGTTGCTGTTGGTGGGTTCGGGCTTGAAGCACACGAGATTGTAGACGCTGTAGAAGCTCCACTTCGTTTCGGGAGTGTTCTTCTTGCTTTGCAGCCTGGAATTGATAATTATGCCCAATTCCAAAACCAGCAATTGTGCCAGACACAGCAATGCCTAGAGCTAAGGTGTATCCCAGAGCGATCTTTTGTCCAACTCTGAGGCTGGACAACCTCTGGCTCAGGCTTTGCAACATCATAGAGCTTTCCCAAGCTATACAAAGAATCTTTATAAATTTAAGATTCCCACCTTTCTTACCGGTCTAACGACTTGAATCGGGGGCGGCAAATAGTCCCAAGTTCAGTACCAGCGACTTGCAATCGTCCGCTTGATTTGTTATGGGGCATTCCCAATTACCTCATATTTACTTTGCACCAAGCCGTTTTCAAACTGTCGCGTTTCGAGATGATGCAATTTGACATCGTGAGGAAGCGAACTAAAAAGTGGAATCCCTGTACCTATAAGAATTGGCACTTTAGTAATGATTAATTGCTGGATCAAGCCTTCACGAAGAAACCCTTGGATCGTCTTTCCCCCATCAATGTATAAATGCTTGAATCCACGCTCTGATAAACGGTGAACTACTTCTTGTGGAGGCGCGCAGAGGGCCTCGACTGTTCTTGCAATGTCACTAGGGATGTCTACTTTCCGACTACTTAGAACAAATACAGCCTTTGCACCATAAGGCCATGAATCAAAGGACAATGCTAACTCGTAAGTATTCCGACCCATGACAAGCGCATCTACTGAATCTATGAATTCCTGATACCCGTAGTCTTCTTCGCCCTCTACATCTTCCCCACTGGGCAACCAATCAATATCACCGTTCTTCCGTGCGATGAAGCCATCAATACTTGTTGCGATGTATACAGTAGTTTTCATGCCTTCCTCAACAATGCGATCGCCGTATAACTATTTATTACACGGAAATTTTCGGCACATTATCCCAGGTTGGCTGACCATATAGAGTTTTCTCTGTACAGCCCACCGTTTTGTGGTGACATGCAGAATTCTTTCCGTATAGTATGCTCCTACAGACGAACACACAGAAAATTTCAGCCATATTCCATACATACTCGAAACACTTTCTCATTTGTATCCTTCGTCAAGGTAAAAGAATTCTGAAAACGATCGCCACCCCATTTTCCAAATTGCCGTTACTACAACGCTGCTCGATCGTCGTCTCCAAACGTGACTTCATTAGTTGGCAATTTCCCCATTCAAGATTTCAACTTTCTCATTTCGATTCGCCATATCCAAAATCAAGTTGAGCAATTACATGATTTAGTTTTGGAATTGCTCGATCGAGTTAAGAAATTACTGAATCAAATTGATAAGTTTCGCTTTTGAGTTCTAAAACTTCTCAACTCGATTAAGCATCAAAACGCTTAATGGGAAGTTTATATTTCTGCTTTGTAGATTAAGACTTGATAGAGACACAAGCACGATCAAACAATTTCTCTTCCTCCAAGGAATGTTGAATCTATTCAACTTAACTTTGTGGAGGGTCATCTACAATGCCGCTTGCAAAACAATATTCAGCGCACCTAGAAAAAGCGCAAAGGCGTTTGTCTGCAATCAAAAGCATCAACTCCAATTTGGATTTGGGCAAAGGTCTATCCATCCAAGCGTATTCAAGCTTGATTGAGAGAACGCGCAATCGGATTGATGCTTACAATGCAACCTTATCGCTGCTGAGTGCCGATCGCGTTGCCGTGGAAGAAGCCGAAAAAGAACTGAAAGAACTCAACGAGAGAATGCTGCTGGCGATCGCGTTGGAATTTGGCAAAGATAGCCCTGAATATGAAATTGCAGGCGGAATTCGTAAGAGTAAGCGCAAACGTCCCGCTCGGAAAAAGGAGGAGCAGGCGGAACTCAACTAAATTAGTGCAAACCCTGGCAGTTTTGCCTACCCTATACCCACATCTCTTTCCCGCTTCGTTGTCATCAGCTTCAGCCCCCTAAATCCCCCAAATTGGGGGACTTTGAACCCAGAGTTTTGGATCGAAGTCCCCCATTCATGGGGGATTTAGGGGGCGAAAGATCTCAGCAATCACAGACCAATCAACTTGTGTGTATAGGGTAGGGCAGGTTTATTGGGGTTTGTTGTTTAGTTAATCTTGTGTGGCTTTATTGAGTACGATCGCGCTTCTTATCCTGTTTGTAGGCTTTCAACAATTGATTCACTTTGCTTTGAATCGCTTTGTGCTGCTCAACACCCTCGTAAGCGTAGCGATTGTATCCCGTTGTGGTGATCAACTCTGCAAGATAGCTCACTCGATCCTGCGGTAACGGGTGCGAAGCTAACCAAGTTGGGGGATTTCCTCGCCGCTCTTCTTCCTGTTGTTTTCGCAGCGTCACCATCAGATTGTGCAAGCCATCTGCAGCGTAGCCCGTTGATGCCAATAACCGAGTGCCTAAAACATCAGCTTGTCGCTCCATTTCGCGGCTGTAGCTCAACACGGTAATATCTGTGAGCAATCCGCCGACATAAGGAATGAACTGCGTTAAGTTTGCCGTGAGTGTGCCTTCGGTGATCAACTGGAAACTATGAGACAGCACCGCATGAGCAATCTCATGTCCAAGCAGTCCCGCAAGTTCGGCTTCGGAATTCGCTTTCTCGATCGCTCCCGCATTCACAAACACTTTCCCACCCGGAAGCGCAAACGCATTTAACTTATTATCCAGAACCACCTGAAATTCATACTTGAAATCATCGCGCCCAGTCGCCGCCGCCAGTTTTTGTCCGAGTGTGGTGACATAATCATTCACCTCTTTGTCTTTCACGAGAGCAAGCTGTCGTTTCGCTTGACCTGAAATACGATCACCCACGCTCGATTCTCCCCGCAGGAGCAAAGCCGTACTTTGTACCGCATTCAAAGGGCCAAATAAACTTCCAGTCAGCGCATAGCTCAATGCACCCGTGAGAATTCCGCCGATTAAATTTCCTCGCAATCGGGCGCGGAGTTGGGTTTGGTAGCGTTTCTGATAATCATCTGCAAGCTTAGTAAATTCGGTCTTTTGCGGATGATCAGGATTCAGGATCGTGAACTGTCGTGCGCCGATCGAAGCCTCAATCCATTTTTCGTTGTTCGCGTATGCTGCAACTTTCGCTTTAATCAGATCGGGCTGATTTGGAAATTGAGTCGCCGCTTTTTCTAAAACGGTCAGCGCTTGCTCCTTTTTGCCGTACTTTTCGAGGGCTTCTGCATAGCGCAACTGTCCTGGAATAAATTGCGGGTAATTCTTCACCAGCAATTCCAAAGGCACGAAAATGCGAGTCTCTAAATTTTGCGCGAGTCCCGCTTCTGCTTCGCGCCAATAGACTTTGCCACCGGGGGAAAGCTGTTCGGGATCAGTAATAACTTCCTGGTTTTTGGCTTCTGTGACTTCTGTAAAAGCAGGCTTCACTTCCCGATAGAGTCTCTCTGCTTGGGCGTTGTCGCCTGCTTTATACAATCGATCGGCTTCAATTAACTTTTTCTCGCGCTCCGAAAGCTCAATCGAGTTCGCTCCGGGTGGAGCCGTTGCCGTAGCAGAGAGAGCAAAGACGATCGGGCGAGCCAGAAACAAAATCGCACAACAAAGGATGACGAACCTTGGAAAAGCAGAGCGAAACAGTTTTCGCAAACCTTGCTTCTTCATCAGAAACTCCAAGCTATTTAGAGCGACACCCTTAAAATCTCATGAAATCAGCGCTCTAAAGCAACATCAATTTGATGTCTTACAGAGTTTTTGACCCATTGTTTGGCAATCTTTTTCGGAAGTTTTTTCGTCAACTTATGAACCACCTTCTTGGCAATTTTCTTCGCCAATTTCTTCTTGTGTTTTCCCATTGCTGCTCCTATGCAAATGCAGACGAACCAAAATCAGGCGGAATATCTTGCCAGCGTCCTTGACCCACCGCACGAACTGCTTCTGTTAGCGAAACATCTCCGGTGTACAACGCTTTACCGACGATCGCACCCGTGACTCCTTGTGGCTCTAATGCTAACAAACTCAGCAAATCCGTCAACGAACTGACTCCACCCGATGCAATCACCGGAATAGCAGAGATCGAAGCTAAATCCCGTAGCGATGCCAAATTTGGCCCCTGCATCGTTCCATCTCGCTGAATATCAGTGTAAATAATCGCGGCTGCGCCCAATTGCGCCATGCGTTCTGCTAAATCAGTCGCTAGCACTTCCGAAGTCTCAAGCCATCCTTTCGTTGCAACTTTGCCATTGCGAGCATCGATCCCCACAATAATTTGCTCTGGAAATTCGCCGCACAATTGCGCTACCAGTTCTGGCTTCTCAACGGCAACCGTTCCTAAAATCGCCCATCTCACACCCGTTGAAAGCAAAGCAGCAACCGCATCTCGATCGCGCAATCCCCCACCGACTTCAACCGGAATATCGACCGCTTCGACAATCGATCGAATCGCCGCTAAATTCACCGGATGTCCGACTTTTGCCCCGTCTAAATCCACTAAATGCAATCGCGTTGCGCCCTGATCCGCCCACTGGCGCGCCACTGCAACCGGATCATCATTAAAGACTTGCGACTGATTGTAGTCCCCCTGATACAGCCGAACGCATTTCCCATCGAGTAAATCGATCGCGGGAATCACTTCCATTTCCTAGTCTCCCCAAAGACAGAGCATCCCAAATCCTACGCATAGATCTGTCTTCAGATCAACAGACAGCCTCAAATAAAGACGTTATCTTCTGACTAAAATTATAAGTTGGGGATAAACTGTGTTTCCGGTCAGCGACGACAATCCAACCCGCATCACTCCTTATGTCACTTTAGGAATTATTGCGGCAAACATCCTGGTGTTTCTCTATCAGTTAAGTCTCACGCCAGTTCAACTAGAAAACTTCTTCTACACTTGGGCCGTCGTGCCGCGTGAGTTAACGGCAAGTCTACTCGGCGAAACACTCCGATATCAACCGTTTCCAGAGTGGATCACCCTAGTTACGTCTCAGTTTCTTCATGGAGGATTTGCTCACATTGCCGGAAATATGCTGTTTCTGTGGATCTTTGGCAACAACGTTGAAGAGCGCTTAGGTCACATTCGCTTTTTGATCTTCTACATCGGTTGTGGTGTGTTGGCAGTATTGGCGCAATGGTTTTTCTCATCAGACTCTAATATTCCATCGCTCGGAGCCAGTGGCGCGATCGCAGGCGTAATGGGAGCCTATATTCTTCGCTTTCCCGGCGTGCCGATTACAACGATTATTCCGCCATTTATTTTCTTTCCGTTTCGCATTCCAGCTTGGGCATATCTCGGTATTTGGTTTATTCAGCAAGCATTTTATGGCGTTGCCAGCTTGAGCGTTCCCACTAACATTGGCATGGAGCGCGGTGGTGTGGCGTATTGGGCGCACGCAGGCGGATTTGTATTTGGTGCAATTTTAGGGCCGCTGTTGGGCTTATTTTCGCGACCCGAAAAGCGATACTCACCCTAAGACTTCTGAGTTAAAAATCTAAACTGAGGGTTGCATCTGGTCGCATCGCAAGCGGATAATCGTTAAAGCGACTACTTTATCATGCGCTTATCCGTCTGATAAGCAACCATCAGCATAACGATTCAGCAGCAACCCCAGGAGTATTGTTCAATGGGCGGTGTCATTAAGTTAATTAAAAATCTCTTTAGCGGTATTCTCTCCTTTATTGGAGGTATCTTTGGTTCAAAGAAATCGGGTTACTTTATGGAACTCGATGAGGCGGAAGCAGCAAAACCAGCAGCAACCCCGAAACTTGAAGATGCAAAATCTGCTGTTGCGACGGTAGAAGCGACCGCAAAATCGACCGCGAATGCTGTTGCTGAAGGTGTAAAAGAAACCACAGCAGCAACTGCCGCACCTAAGTCGGTGAAAGCAAATCCTGCCAAGGTTGAACCTGCTAAGGTTAAACCCGCCAAGGTTGAACCTGCCGAGGCTGAACCTGTCGCGATCGCTGAGACGAATGGTTCAACCAATGGGGCAAGGCCAGTTCCAGCAAACCCGCTGAATTTGCCACAACCGACCGTAAGCTTTGCAACAGAGCATCTAGTACCCAAGCCGACGAATTCTCGTCGTCGTCCGGGCGCAAATATGGGTTCGTTTCTTGAAATGGCAAAAACCGTCAAGACTCCAAATAACTAAATTTCACCGGACTGCATTAAAAAAGACGTTCGATCACACCATGCGATCGAACGTCTTTTTTTCTACACAATCTATTTTCTACACAACCTATTAGTATGCGCCACGACGCTCATCAGTTTTTTGGAGGTACCAAACCGCATGGATCACGCCCGGAACCCAACCAATCAAAGTCAGCAAAATATTAATGAATAAAGCAGAGCTAACGCCAGAAGTCATAAAAACTGCAACAGGCGGGAGTACGATTGCAAACACTAAACGCAAAAAGTTCATAGGAATTCTCTAATTTCATTTTTAACTGTTCCTCTTTATTCTCTTGAACTCCAGCACGATCGCCGTCCTTCAAAGGTAGGATCTGAAAACCCTCAGAAGTTAAACTCATGTCTGACGTGACAATTGCGGCAAACTGGTTATTCCAGCATCTAGACGATCCTGACATTGCGATCGCGGATTGCCGATTTGCGCTGATGCAACCCGAACTCGGACGGCAACAGTACGAATCGGGGCATATTCCAGGTGCCTACTACTTTGATCTCAATCAGGATTTGTCCAGTCCAGTTCAAAGACATGGAGGACGGCATCCGCTTCCTGATGTTGATCAATTTTCCGCCAAGCTCTCAGCGATGGGGATCACGCCTTCGACCTTAGTGATTGCCTACGATGATTCGCGATTTGGGTTTGCAGCGCGGTTTTGGTGGTTGTTGCGCTACCTGGGACACGATCGCGTTGTCGTTTTGGATGGCGGATTCTCGAATTGGAAAAACTCAGGCTATCCGAGTACCACGATCGAACCTGCCGTCAAACCTGGTCAATTCACGCCTCAAATTCGGACAGATTGGATCGTCGATATCGAAGCAGTAAAAGCCAAGAAAGACTCACCTAATGTGGCGCTAATCGACTCACGCGAACCCGAACGATATCGCGGAGAGCGAGAGCCGATCGATCCGATTGCAGGTCACATTCCCGGCGCAGTGAATTATCCGTGGCAATTCGCCACTGACGATCGCGGCTTCTTAAAAACTTCCGACGATCGCTGGTCAGCCTTTGAATCAAAAGACGAAATTTTGGTGTATTGCGGTTCGGGTGTCACCGCTTGCGTCAATTTATTGGCGCTTACAGCAGCGGGATGCGATCGCGCCAAACTTTATCCTGGAAGTTGGAGTGATTGGTGCTCGTATCAGGTCTAGAACAGCGGCAAACTAAAGACAATTCCAGCACCAAACAGAAAGCCATTGAAATCAATCCGTCGATCAGAGGAGTGCCCAAAGCTAAACCCACTAAACAAATTAACTTGAGTCCGTGGAGTCAGATTGTAGGTGACGCGCCCCAGGAGTTGATGATATAAATCGTCCCGCGCTTGCTGAGTAAAATGCGACCAAGTGAACTGATAATCGATCGCCATCTGGAGCTTTTGTGAAACACTGTAGCCCAGCGTTGTAATCAAAGAATTTAGAATGCGGCTGCGATCGTCGGGATTGGCAAAGCTCCAACGAAACTGATAATACGTATTCAGTGAAAGCCGGGGTGATAACGTATCTTGACGGCTCAATTCAACCCGAAGAGAATTGTCTCCAAAAAACTCCCGTCCGCTAAAAAATTGTTGTAGTCCTCGTGCAGATGTAAAGAGCTTCTGATTGCTCCAACCGATCTCACCAGACAACCGTGGCGTAATCCGATGAAAGATTCCCGCCCGCAACCGCAATTCATCATAATTTAATGACTCTATGCTTCCATTGATACTGCGGTACTGTCCAAGTCTGCCATAGCGAATCAAATTGGCATCAAAAGAGGTAATGAGGAAGGTTTTAGAACCGATCGGAGGCGCATAAAAAAAGGTCAGTCCAGTCCGCAGCAAGCCATCATTGATCGGCTCCACGTCTGAAAACACATTTGACGAGTTGAAATAATCTGTACGTAAGAGCAGATAAGCAGAAGGTAGACGAGGACGGTTTGGCAGGGCGATCGGTATCTCTGGTATTGTGCGCTCTTGAATTCGTAGCGTTCCCAATTCTGGATCACTGGCTCCAACAGGCGGGTCAGCGGCGATCGGTTGAACTTTTAAGTCTCCCAATTCTGGATCTGGAACCGGAGTGATTCGTAAATCTCCAAGCTCAGCGTCGGGGCTGCGTGGTTCAGCTTGTGCGACTTCTTCAACCTGTGCCGGAGGTTGTGAAGTTGCACCAATGCGAATCCTGCTTGTCGTGTAGGTGCAATTCGCGGAGAGCGATCGCCAGCAGCGATTTGCTACGATCCCCGGCGACTCTGGCAGCGCCTTTTGGCTAGTGTGATTTAGTACAACTTCCGATCGGAAAGCGGTTTGAACTGGAGCTGTCGCGCTTTGCTCAGAGGGTGCTAAATCTTTTGCTTGATGAGAAACACTTGAGACAGCCGATCGTTCCATTGGCAACTTTTCCAAGGGCGGCGGAGTCAGCGATCTCGATGCAGTTAACTCAGAATTCGCTGCTGACTGTCCTGAAACCAGAGATTTATTTGGTATAAAACTACACAGTCCCTTGCTTGCAGAGCTTAGAATTAGCCAAAAGCAGATCTGACCGATCAAGTAGGAATGAGAGTTGCACGATCGCTGATTCCTGCAGGAATTCTCTAGAGCCGCACTTGGGATCGTCAAAATTCTAAAATGTCTCAATATCAATCGTTTCACAGTTGCCCCGTCCACCAATCTGCATCCCTACTCAGGCTGATTTCAACTTGCTATTCTAGAAATTCGGTCAATTCTCTTACACTGTTGCCCATACGATAGATGCTAGTATCTTTACTGAATTTTTTATGAAGTCTCTTTAAAGCTTGAGCAGAAACTTTCTAAAGTTTCCCGCCAATGTGTAAAGTATCTGTGAAGAGGTAAATCTGTATTTTCACTTAATCATCTCATACGAGTAGAACTGGGTTGAACTTGTTCTAGGCTGACCCGCCTCTGATCGCGCTGATGCGCTTTCTGTCCTCTTGTTCTTGGAGCGTCTATGTCTCGCAAATTGTTCCTCGCAATCACGTCACTCTTACTCGGAATGGGTGCTGCATCCTGCGGTACTGCCTATGCCCTAACTCCGCTTACCTCTGCTGAAATCCGGGAAATTGTGAGGCGAGTTCAATTTGTTCCCAAGGGGCAGCCTGCTCGCGCTGCTGTGCTGTCAGAAATGATGCGTCCAGAGGATGCGCTTCATACGATGAGGTCTTCGCGGGTCGGGTTGCGCTTTAACGACGGTTCTTGGGCACGAGTCGGAGAAATGGCAATCTTCCGCTTTGTGCCTGGAACCCGAAACTTTCGCTTGACAAACGGCACCGTGTTATTGCTGATCAAGCCAGGACAGGGACGAACCACGATCGATACTCCCAACGCTTCAGCCGGAGTCCGTGGCTCAGCCCTATTTGTCCGATACGATGAGCAGACAGAAACGACGGTAGTGGGTGCCTTGACCAACAACCCTGCTGGCCCAATGGAAATCCTGGACAATACGACCGGACGCAAACTACCGCTAGAAGCGGGACAAATGGCGATCGTCGATCCGCTCGGCATTCGCCTGTTCAATTTTGATATGCACCGTTTCTACGAAACGAGTGATATTGTGCGCGGCTTAGATTTGCAGCGTCGAGATGCTCAACCTAGCCCAGACCCAGGCATTGCAGCCGTACAAGCTGAGACTGCTCAAGCCCTAAAGGAACAACAGCCACTAAGTGGGCCAGTGATTGAGAACCCCAGAATGGTGCAGCTATCCCCTCCAGTAGCAACGCCTGTCACGACTCCGGCTCAGCCTTCTACTCCGGCTCAAAATTCTGATGAGCGCCAACCTTCTCAGCCTTCTACGCCAGCGGCAACTCCTGCTAATCCGCCCAGTAATGGTACAAGCTCCAGTGCCACCCCAGCAACGCCAGCAACACCAGCCTCAACCCCTGATTCATCCAAACCCACCACTGCACCTCAGACGAACTCTGGTAGTACCTCGCAAGGCTCACCTGCTGGACAACCAACGGGGGGAACTTCAACGGGCAATCCAACCACGACAGGTACGCAGCCCCGTGGAAGACAAGTCATTGAGCAGTCGATCCCAGATCGCGGAATAAAGGCTCCTGAAACCTCCACTGTTCCAAATGCCCCTAGCGGAACTACCCCTTCAACCAATTCCAACCCGCCTTCTGGATCGACTTCTGCTCCTAATAGTGCCAATGGCTTAGGCACTTCTAATTCGTCCAGTTCGCCTGGTACGACTTCGACAACCACGAACTCTGGTTCCTCAACTTCAACAAACGGTGCAGCTTCCCCAATCCTCCCAGGTGGTGGCACTGCTGGCGGCTCAAACCCGGCTCCCAGCACTCCAGTCACTCCCGCCGCAACTCCCAGCAACTCAGCTAATCCTCCTACTGGAACGATCGTAAATCCGGCTCCCAGCATTCCAGTCACCCCAGCGGGCACCCCCAATCCAACTCCCAGCAACTCAGCTAATCCTCCTACTGGCGCGATCGTGAGTCCGGCTCCTAGCACTCCAGTCACTCCTTCCCCAAGCTCGGTCGCTACTCCCAATCCGAACCCAAATCCAACAACCAATACACCGATCAATCCTGCATCCACACCCACTCCAGCCGTCATTAATCCGACTTCTCCACCTAGTCCTCCCGCGCCCCCAGTCTCAACCCCCCCACCCGCCCTAATAGTAGTCCCCCCCGCAACTCCCCCGATCGAAAACCCCACACCTCCAGAACCCCTAAAAAATTCTGGACAGCCTAATCTCTCTCCGCAGCCTTTAGAGATTACGCCATCGCAAGGGGCAGTTAGAACGCCTCAACCCAATCCAGTAGACAATTCAACACCACCTCTGGTCAGCGATCCGTCCACCTCCCCTCCAGTCCTGCCAATTCAGCCGCCTGTAACTCCTACAACGCCGCCCGTACAACCAGATTCCCCAACTCAGCCTCCAACGCCTGAATCATCAGCGCCTCCCACACCTGCTCCAGAGCCAGTCCAAAATTCTAGATAGTGGAACCGAAAACAAGAAGAGGGCGATCGTAAATAACGATCGCCCTCTTCTTGTTTTTCGATAACTTTATGCTGACGGAACAAGCCGCTTTCTCAAAGCATCAGCACGTCGTTTTGCCGTTTGGTTAGTCGGCTCAAGCTCTAACGCTTGCTCATATATTTCCAGCGCTGGAGCTGCCAGTTGTTTGCGCTCATAGGCATGACCGAGGTTATTCAGCGCCGTGACATACTCTGGCAAGAGCTTTAGCGCTTCTTTATACTGCCGAATCGCTAGGTCGTACTGTTCTTGAGCAAAGTAGGCAAATCCCATTGCGTTATACACAGCAGCAAGGTCTTGACCTTCGAGCGTTTCAAGCTTAATCGCTTTCTGATATTGAGCGATCGCCTGAGTAAATAACCGCTTGTCGAGCAGAATGCTGCCGAGTTCGTAATACTCTTCGGCTGTGCCTTTCTCTTTGCTCAGCTTGTTTTGCAGGCGAGTAAAGGCACTCTCAACGCGACGAGTTTTGAGGACTTGCCGAGCGACAAAAAAGACGGCGCTACTAAGCAAAACCAGCAAAAGGGAAATGTAAAGAATTGGGGAGGCTATGCTGTCCATAGGAGTTTTGTCGATCGCAAATTTTAAGGCTTCTGTTTCAGGGTATCTCAAGGGAGACCCCAATAGGTAGCACGCTGCTGTAACCAACCTTCGGATTTCCATTGGCGCAGGAGTTGATCCACACGGCGGCGCAGCTCGTCGGATTCGAGTCCTTTGGGAAATACGATCGCTAACGGCTCGGTTGAAGCCCGGAACGGTAGGATGCGGTATTCAGGAAATTCCTGCACCCACCCTGCTAAAACGCTGACATCTGCCGCAAAGCCGATCGCTTGTCCTGATTCAATCAACTGTTTCCCGGCACTGTAGGACTCAGCACCGATGAGCTTGACTTGGGGAAACTGATAGCGCAGAGCTGCGATCGTGCTGGCATTGTTCAGAACCGCGATCGTTTGACTAGTCAAATCCCGTTGAGCTTGAATTGCCGCGCTTTTTGTAATGATCCCGGTTCCATCGAGATAGTACGGTTCACTGAAGGCAACAATTCGAGCGCGAGAAGCGTTGACGGTGACACGGGCGATCGCAAAATCAACGGTTTCGCCAGTGACAGCCGACAGCCGATCGCGATTGCTCACAGCCTTAAACTCGATCGCGGTCGGTCGTCCAAGTAATGCTTGTGCTAGACGCTGCGCGATCTCAATTTCAAAGCCTTGAAGCCTGCCTTGAGCATCACGAAATCCCAGCGGACGGACATTATCTTTTACCGCCACGATCAGACGATTGCGCTGAACGATCGTTTGTAAATCTGCCGCAAACAAAGATGGGGACACAAACCACTGCGCCCCCACCCATGACCAACTTAGAACTGCGACGAATCGCTTTCGCATACCTTAGGCTTGAACTGCCTTTTCGACGACTTTTGCAAACCCGGCTGGATCAAGAACCGCCAGTTGCGCCAGCATCTTGCGATTGATGAGAATGTCTGCTTTCTTCAGCTTACCAATGAGTTGGCTATAGCTGATGCCTTGCTGACGTGCTGCCGCGTTGATCCGCGTGATCCACAAGCGACGAAAATCGCGTTTCTTCTTGCGACGATCGCGATACGCATTGCGAAGCGCTTTCATCACTTGCTGATTTGCGGTGCGGAACAACCGAGAGTGAGAGCCACGAAAGCCCTTTGCGAGTTTCAAAATCTTTTTGCGGCGTTTTCGAGCTACATTGCCGCGCTTCACCCGTGCCATGTTTCAACTATTCCTTAACTAATTTTTTGTGAGATCGTGCCTGAGTCCACCCTTACAGATAAGGCATCATCAACCGAACGTTTGCTTCATCCCGCTCGTTAACTAAATCTCCGCCTGCAATCCGGCGGCGGCGGCTCATACTCTTGTGAAACAAAAGGTGATTTCCATGAGTGCGACGGCGCTGGATCTTTCCGCCGCCTGTGGCTTTGAAACGCTTTTGTGCAGATTTACGGGTTTTCAGCTTCGGCATGGGTTTGCTCTAATTCGACACAGCTTTCAATCTTACTACAAATTTCAGATTTAGAGCAAACTGATTGCAGCTCAATCAGTTGTATTAATTTGGCTCATTAAAAAATGCGTCTACATAACCTAAGTGCTACGGGAGTCCCAGTCAATTCCGAAGTCACGCCTGTTCTGTTAAGGCAATGCAAGGGATTAGTGTCGCAGGTTCTTTGAGTTTAATCACGACCGGCGCAACAGCATCCTTCTGCTTGAAGGCTTCTTCAACTTCCGGGTTAACGATAATCTCAGCATTACGCCGGGTGTATTCGCGATCTTCAATCCTGAAGGGATCAGCGCAAATGGAGCTGTAGTCGTGCCTGTAATTCGCTCGACCTTCACGTTCTAAAGCTAAGGTGGCTTGTGGAAAAAACGAGCCACCCTAGATTTTTTCGCTAAAATGGACAAGGAAGAACAGCAATTTTCTGTTTAACCGAACTCCATGAAATCAGTCGTTTCATGAGAAGTGGGCAGTTGTCCCACTTTTTTTATTTGGAGAAGTGGTTCGATGGCGCATCCTCTGATTCCTCAAATTTTGGAAGTGGCGGCTCCGGTGGCGGAGTTGATCGATCTTGAAGTGGTTCATGCTGTGTTTCAAACGAATCAAAGTCCGCCCGTGCTGCGGATCGACGTGAGAAACAAGCAGGACGATACGGGACTGGATGACTGTGAACGCATGAGTCGGGCGCTGGAGCCACTTTTAGACGAATTGATCCCAGATCAGTATGTCCTCGAAGTGTCGAGTCCCGGTATCCCGAAAACCTTGACGAGCGATCGAGAATTTGTCTCGTTCCGGGGGTTTCCAGCGCTGGTCACAACGTCTGAACCGTTTCAAGGCCACATTTACTGGGAAGGCAATCTGATTCGACGTGACGAAACGAACGTCTATATCAGCAAAAAAGGACGCACGATCGCACTGCCAAGAGCGATCGTGTCAAGCGTTCAACTAACCGAAAGCGAAGAATAATTCGTTTTGCTCGACAACTCAATATTTACGGAGAATTTTCTATGTCAATGGTCGCTTTGCCCGGACTCAAAGACATGATCGACGGCATCAGCCGTGAACGCAACTTACCGAAGCTCTCGGTTCAAGCAGCGCTCAAAGAAGCCCTGATAAAAGGCTATGAGCGTTTCCGCCGCACTCAGCGCATCGATGGCGATGGATTTGACGAAGAATATTTCGATAACTTCGAGGTCGAACTCGATGTCGAAGAAGAAGGTTTCCGTGTACTGGCAACCAAAACGATCGTCGAAGAAGTCACAAACCCGGATCATCAAATCTCTCTTACTGAGGTTCAAGAAGTCGCCGCTGAAGCGCAAACGGGTGATACAGTTGTTCTGGATGTCACGCCGGATCAAGGTGATTTCGGTCGCATGGCAGCGATTCAAACCAAACAAGTCTTAGCGCAAAAGCTCCGAGACCAACAGCGCAAACTCATTCAAGAAGAATTCCAGGATTTAGAAGGCACAATTTTACAAGCGCGAGTGCTGCGGTTTGAGCGTCAATCGGTCATCATGGCAGTCGTCAGCGGATTTGGTCAGCCAGAAGTTGAAGCCGAATTACTAAAGCGAGACCAGCTACCCAACGATAACTACCGCGCTAATGCTACCTTCCGGGTGTATCTAAAGAAAGTCAGCGAAGGCTCTCATCGCGGCCCGCAATTGCTAGTTTCTAGAGCGGATGCAGGCTTAGTCGTCTACCTGTTTGAGAACGAAGTGCCTGAGATCCAAGATGATGTTGTGCGGATTGTGGCAGTTGCCCGTGAAGCAAATCCGCCCTCGCGCCATGTTGGTCCTCGCACTAAAATCGCCGTAGACACTTTGGAACGCGATGTTGATCCTGTAGGTGCTTGCATTGGAGCGCGTGGCTCTCGCATCCAAGCGGTAGTCAACGAACTGCGAGGAGAAAAAATTGACGTGATTCGCTGGTCACCTGATCCCGCTACTTACATTGCTAACGCACTGAGTCCAGCCCGCGTCGATGAGGTTCGCCTCGTTGATCCCGAAGGTCGTCAGGCGCATGTTTTAGTGGGAGAAGATCAACTCAGCTTAGCGATCGGCAAAGAAGGTCAAAACGTCCGCCTCGCTGCTCGTCTCACTGGCTGGAAGATCGACATCAAAGATAGCCGCAAATACGATGCGGCGGCTGAAACCGAGAAAATTGCAGCCGTGATCGAAGCTCGTCGTCAATCCCAACCCCCGGTTGACGAATACGAGGACGAGGAGTTCTACGACGAAGAAGAGGAAACTGCACCAGCTTTGGAGACGGAACTCGAAGAACAGCAGGCTTAATGCGAGGCGGGAGTAGGCTTCTGCCAGCAAGAAAAGTTAACATAATCCTGCTCCCTAGCTTCTGCTTCATGCCACCGAATTATCGTCGCTGTCTTAGTTGCCGTAAAGTCGCACCGAAAGAAGAGTTTCTTCGAGTGGTGCGACTTTACCCGTCTCACGAAATCGCGATCAATACTGGGATGGGACGATCGGCTTATCTCTGTCCCAGTCCAAACTGCATTCAGGCGGCACAAAAAAAAGGTCGCCTCAGTCGCGCCCTCAAAGCCACAGTTCCCACCGAACTTTATCAGCACTTGCAGCAAAAGCAAGTAGAAGTTCACGCGACGCAACCTGAGCTATATTAGATCCAGTGGCTAACTTCGCTAATCAAAATCTTTCTAGAATCGATTAGCCTGTGTAATCCGTCCTATCGTAGGAGATTTGCTGTCCCTTGCTCTGAGATGTTATCTGTATCCTCTCTTCAGTTTTATTGCTTCAGAGCAACTCAGACATGACATTTAGGGAGGGTGGCTCATCACCAGCAACTCAGAACGATTAACACGACGCGATGGCTTCGCTTTATGAAGGATTCGTGGCATTATTTTTTTGAGCAATCTGCCGATTGACCTATCGGGGACTTCGTTTCT
Organism: Leptolyngbya sp. DQ-M1; assembly: GCF_039962505.1. Taxonomy (NCBI): domain Bacteria; kingdom Bacillati; phylum Cyanobacteriota; class Cyanophyceae; order Leptolyngbyales; family Leptolyngbyaceae; genus Leptolyngbya; species Leptolyngbya sp. DQ-M1. Next base: position 116,164 of record NZ_JAMPLJ010000009.1, on the reverse strand, counting down.
AAGCTACCATTCAACCAAGGGGGTAACATCTTCTTCAAGATTACCAGTGCAGATGAACTGCAATAACCCAATAAACCTGTCGTTTTAGTCAAAACAGAAGGTCACTATGTAACACCAACGATCGTACGAGGGAAGAGTGGATGAACAACGGCAAAGTCAGAATTTACGAACTATCCAAAGAATTGAATCTAGACAATCGAGACATTCTCGCAATCTGCGAACAATTAAATATCGCGGTCAAGAGCCACAGTAGTACTATCACAGAAACCGAAACGGAACAAATCCGTGCCGCTGCTGAGAAATATGCTGCCAGCCAGCCCTCTCCGGCCAAGACTGCCTCTAACCGCCCATCAAACTCCCAATCTGTTGAATCAAGAAAGAAAACGCCCTTGAATATTCAGAAGAAACAGCAAATCTTAGAAATTCGTCGCCCCATTACGCGATCGACCGCCGCTTCGGAATCATCGGAACTCCGTACCCCTCCACAGCCGCCCCAATCTTCCCCAGCGGCACCGCCCGCTGTTAGATCTGCCGAGCCACCACGTCCGACGCGCCCTATGCCAGAGCGTCCGGTTGCTTCGGAACCAAAAGCTGATGAGCCGGCTCCGGCCCCGCAATCAATCGCGCCAAAATCAGTCGAACCGTCTGCGCCTCCGCAAGTGATCAAAGCGCCTGCACCTGCTCAAGCCCCAGAACCTCCGGCTCAAGCTCCTGTGCGTCCAGCTTCGCCCGCTCCAGCTCGTCCCGTTTCAACGACCAGTAAACCTGTGTTGAAGCGCGACAAGCCCACCCCTAGCGAGGGAACAGATAGCCGTTCGGAAAATCGCCCGCCTTCACGCGATTCTAGAGGCGAAAAAGCGCAGCGTCCCGCAATTAATAAGCGACCCGGTGCACCCACTAAACCGGGAGAAGCAAAACCTCAGCAAATCGTTGAGCTTCGCCGACCCAAGCCTGTGTCTACGGAGGAGGGTGCAGCCCAAGACGCTCCGGTGCTGCGATCGCGCCCCGTTAAGCCAGTCGCTCCTGAACCAGCGGCGGCAGGTGCGCCAGACCTAACGCTGAACAAACCGACCCCACCAAAACGCCGCGTTAAAGTTTGGGAGGATGAGGAAGAAGAAGTCCAAGAAATTCCTGAAAAAGCAGCCAAGCTCGCCAAAGGTAAGCGGCGGGGGCAGCCCAAAATTCAGGATGACGACGAAGATGACTTCGACTTGCTTAATGAAGACGAGGATGGAACCGTTAGTTCTGCTCAAGTCAGCTTGTCGCTGGCTCGACCTGCGAAGCCTAAAGGTCTACCAGGGCAACAGCAAGTTAGACCTGCTGCCACTGCTGCTCCGACCCAGCGGAAACGGAATAACTTCCGCGATCGCCGCGATCGTCGCAATGAAACCGAAAAAGCCGAGCGTCCAGAGATTATCTCGCTTACAGGCGGGTTGACGGTTCAAGAACTGGCAAACTTGCTGGTTGTTTCTCCGACTGAGATCATCACCAAGCTCTTCATGAAGGGCATCGCTGCCACCATTACACAAATGCTGGATGCGGAAACCGCGACGATGGTTGCGGAAGAGTACGGCATCTTGGTTGAAGTGGGCGAAAAAGAAGCTGCCGCGAAGAAAGTGACCGAGATGATCGATGCTGATGACTTGGATCACCTCCATCGTCGTCCGCCTGTGGTCACAATCATGGGTCACGTTGACCACGGGAAAACAACGCTGCTTGACTCGATTCGGAAAACGAAGGTCGCAGCCGGAGAAGCAGGTGGCATTACCCAGCATATCGGGGCGTACCACGTTGATGTGCCACACAACGGCGAAATTCAGCAAGTTGTGTTCCTCGATACGCCAGGCCACGAAGCGTTTACCGCGATGCGAGCACGTGGGACGCGAGTCACTGATGTTGCCATTCTTGTTGTTGCGGCAGATGACGGTGTGCAGCCTCAGACCGTCGAAGCGATTAGCCATGCGAAAGCGGCAGAAGTGCCAATCATCGTGGCAATTAACAAGGTAGATAAAGAAGGGGCACAGCCCGATCGCGTCAAACAAGAGCTAACCGAATACGCACTCGTCCCCGAAGAATGGGGTGGTGACACGATTATGGTTCCAGTAAGCGCTTTAACAGGTGATAACCTCGATACGCTGCTGGAGATGATTCTGCTGGTTTCGGAAGTGGAAGACCTTTCTGCGAACCCCGATCGACCTGCAAGAGGAACCGTGATCGAAGCGCATTTGGATAAGGCGAAAGGCCCTGTTGCCACCTTGCTGATCCAAAACGGAACGCTCAAAATTGGTGATGTCCTGGTTGCAGGCTCGGCATTGGGTAAAGTTCGAGCAATGGTGGACGATCGCGGTCATCGTGTTCAGATTGCAAGTCCCTCGTTTGCAGTGGAAGTCCTCGGTTTGAGCGATGTTCCAGCAGCGGGCGATGAGTTCCAGGTGTTTACAGACGAAAAAGAAGCACGTGCAACGGCTTCTGATCGTGCGGATGAACAACGGACTTCTCGACTGTTGGCGGCAATGTCTTCGCGCCGAGTCAGCTTGAATACCCTGTCAGCGAAGGCGCAAGAGGGCGAACTCAAGGAACTCAATCTGGTGCTGAAAGCCGATGTGCAAGGTTCGATCGAAGCAATTTTAGGTGCATTAAGCCAATTGCCTCAGAACGAAGTGCAGGTACGGGTTCTATTCTCGGCTCCAGGTGAGATTTCTGAAACAGACGTTGACCTAGCCGCTGCCAGTGATGCCGTGATTATCGGATTCAACACCACGTTGGCTCCGGGAGCGCGTCAAGCTGCCGATCGAGCAGGCGTAGATGTGCGCGACTACAACATCATTTACAAATTGCTGGATGATGTTCAGGGCGCAATGGAAGGTCTGCTGGAACCGGAACTGGTGGAAGAAGCATTGGGTCAGGCGGAAGTTCGAGCCGTGTTCCCGGTGGGTCGTGGGGCTGTGGCAGGTTGTTATGTGCAGTCTGGTAAGCTCGTGCGGAACTGCAAAATTCGGATTCATCGCGGCGGTAAGTTGATCTACTCTGGCAACTTGGATTCGCTGAAGCGGATGAAGGAAGATGCGCGAGAAGTGAATTCGGGTTACGAGTGTGGTATCGGTCTTGATGACTTTAAGGATTGGGCTGAAGGCGATATTCTTGAAGCTTACAAGATGGTCACGAAGCGCCGAACGCTTGCTCGATAACTATCTGTAGTTTGATTGACTCCCGAATCGTAGATTCGGGAGTTTTTTGTTAATTGACTCTACCGATGGCGGCGTGAGGTTGCAGAGATGCGATCGAGCGTCCCTTCCAATACCGCGGTTGTCTGACCTGCCACCGAGAATACGAGCGCTTCTCGATACACTCGCTGCGCGGGATGCTGCTTAGAATTTGCCGCACCGCTTGACACGACTACTGCTGCATGAGCACATCGCATCGCTAGATCGATCGCCCAAACTCGCAATTTCAATCGCTCCTCAAAACTCTGCTCCTGAGCTGAATAAATAAAATCACGACAGAGTTTTAATTCTTCTAGAAGCGTTTCATAGGCAGGCGCGATCGACAAATAAGGCTTCGTTTCTTGAGCGTGGCTGACAATATCGAGACCAGCCTGAGCGCAACCGAGCGCAAAGAAGCTGTGATTGAGAACATTGATGCGATCGTTCTTAAAAATTGATCCTGCATCAGCCACAAACGCCACTTCTGAAGCCTCTAAATTCCATTCAGTCACTTCTGCGGTGACGGTATTCGTAGCACTCATGGCGGCAAGCTGCATCGGCTTACTAAAGCGAATTGAACCACCGGAATTTTGCGCCGCATCGGTAAAGGGAATCATGCCATAGACCGCTTGACCGTTGGGAAGCAGTGCTGCAACTAGAACGGTTTCAAAAAAGCCGAATCCAGTAATCCAGGGAATGTGACCGTGGAGTTGATAGCCGCTGTTGGTTTCGTTGGCGCTTGCGCCTGCCAAAGGTACCGCCTTTAAAGGTGGATTGTCATGTCGTCGCAGATGCGAAAATCCAATTCCCACTAATGCTTCACCCGTCGCCAGGTAAGGTAGATAAGCCTGTTTCAGGTCTTCATTGTTGCTTTTGGATAAAATCGCGCCCGCACTCTGATGCTGAGTTTGCAGAAATGCTAATGCTCCTGAAAATCGCGCAACTTGCTCTTGAAACGAGTGGAACAAGTGATTCTCCAATTCTGCACCGTTGTAGATTTTAGGAACTCGGAGCGCGAGAAGATGCCGATCTCCTAATCCTCGTAGCGCCGATCGTAGAAGCTCCACATCTTCATCAAGCTGATTAGCAATGGGGGCGATCGTATTCCACAAATAGATATCTGCGGTTTCCAGAAGAGTTGGCGTTTCCATGTAGAAAATGTGAGAGATTAAGTTTCTGAATTCCGAATTTTTTATTTATGAACGATCTTAGCCAAACTGCGCTGATGAATGGGTTGAGTCAAGCCAAAATTCTAGGATATCTGCTGCTGTTGGCTTGGGTTGTGTCGATCGTCAATCTTCTAATTTTACGTAGGTCGCTAAATCGGTTTGGGGTACGTCCGCGTGAATGGATGGGATTGTGGGGTGTAGCGTTTGCACCATTTTTGCATGGAGGCTGGGGGCATCTGTACAGCAATTCGTTCGCATTTCTTACCTATGGCGGACTAATTGTGCTGCAAAATCCTGAAAACTTTGGTGCAATCACGGCAACCGTTGCATTAACGAGCGGACTAGGGACATGGTTGTTGGGGCGCGATCGTACCGTTCATATTGGTGCAAGCGGCGTGACGTTTGGGTATTTGGGATTTTTGATGTCTTTGGCATTTTTCGATCGTAATGCTCTCAATGTTCTGCTACTAGTTTTTACTGCATTTTTTCACGGTAAATTTCTTTGGGGTTTGTTACCGATTCATCGACGGATCTCCTGGGAAGAACATTTATTTGGATTTCTAGGCGGAATCTTTGCGGCTCGATATTTACCACAACTTCGAGAGGCTTTTACTCATGTCTTGAGTTCTCTGAAATAGCTTGGGCTGTTTTCCTCCTAATTGAGCCATCGGACAGCGAAATCTTCTAAAATAGCTGCGGTGATTTGATATCGCTTATGAAATTTCAGCGCACTTCGTTAGCTCTTGTACTTGCGGCTTTGGCGCTTGGTGGTTTTGTTTACTACACCGAGTCAAAAAAACCGGCTCAAATTGATGAAGCAAAGGCAGACGAGAAACCGCTTTTCAATTTTAAAGAACAAGAGATTCAAGCCTTCACCGTGAAAACTCCAAAACAAACATTGGAATTTGAAAAAGCACCGATCTGGACATTGAGAAAGCCAGAAGTTGCGCCCGCAAATGAAAGCTCGATCGCTTTTCTCCTCAATCTCCTCACGGCGGGGAAAAGCGATCGTACCTTTAACGTTCCTGCTGCCAGAAAATCTGAATTTGGTTTAGATCAGCCATCGGCGACGGTTGATGTTAAACTCAGCAATCAGAAAAATCATCGTTTAGTAATTGGCAAGCCAAATTTTAATCGCAATTTTCTTTATGCTTTAGTTGATCCACCTGCGGATATAAATCAAGATCTTTCGGTATTGCTAGTTCCAATTAATTTTCAAAATGCGGTTGATCGACCTTTAAGTGAATGGAAACGCGACCAACCAAAACCTTCTCCTTCAGTGACTCCAACTGCTTCTCCTCAATGAATACTCCAACTGCAACACTCTTAATTTCTTGCCCCGACCAAAAAGGTTTGGTCGCAAAGATTGCAAACTTCATTTACTCAAACGGTGGAAACATTATTCACGCAGATCAACACACTGATTTTTCTGCGGGTTTATTTCTTAATCGCATTGAATGGCAGCTTGAAGGATTTCATTTACCTCGCGAAGTGATTGAGCCAGCGTTTAGAGCCATTGCAACACCGCTGAATGCTCGCTGGCAATTACACTTCTCAGATACGGTGCCTCGAATTGCGGTTTGGGTGAGTAAACAAGACCATTGTTTATATGACTTGATTTGGCGACAGCGATCGGGAGAATTCAAAGCAGAGATTCCCGTCATTATCAGCAATCATGCAGAGCTAGGAGCGATCGCGCAGCAGTTTGATATTGACTTCCACCACATTCCCATTACAAAAGAAACAAAGCTACAGCAAGAAGCAAATCAGTTAGAGATTTTGAAGAAATATCAAATTGATTTGGTGATATTAGCGAAATATATGCAGGTTCTAAGCGCGAATTTCATCGCTAAATTTCCAAACGTGATCAATATTCACCACTCGTTTTTGCCTGCATTTGCGGGTGCAAATCCTTATCAAAGAGCCTTTGAACGCGGGGTCAAAATCATTGGTGCAACCGCGCATTACGTTACAGAAGATTTAGATGAAGGCCCAATCATCGAACAAGATGTGGTACGAGTCAGCCATCGAGATGATGTAAAAGATTTGATTCGCAAGGGCAAAGACTTAGAGCGAATTGTACTTGCAAGAGCGGTAAGATTACATCTACAAAATCGTGTTTTAGTGTATGGAAATCGAACGGTTGTTTTTGGATAGCGATCGCTCAAATCCACACCGCATAAATTCAACTGTTACAACCGTTCCCCGTTCTTTCTGGCTTTGAATGGAGATCAAACCATTTTGCAAATCAACGCATTTTTTAACTACAGATAGTCCTAATCCTGTACCTGCTGCATAATTTGAATTTTGTCCCCGATAGAACGGTTCAAATAACTTGGGTTGATCGTCCACTGGAATTCCAATTCCTTCATCTTGTACCTGAAATCGAGTGTATTCGGTTGTGCTATCTAATCTCAATAAGACTTTGCTTCCTGAATCAGAATACTTGATTGCGTTTGAGAGCAAATTGCTTAATGTTAGATAAAGCAATCTCTCATCTAAATTTGCATGAGTCACTTTCTGTTCTGTTTGAAATTCAATAATGTGACTTCCCGCAGTAGAAATCTCAAAATCTTCAACTAAATTCAGGCAAAAAGACTCTAAATCGATCGCCTCTGGATTGCATTCTAGCTTTCCACTTTCAGCCCTAGTCAGCGTTAACACATCTGTAAAAAGCTGCTTCATCGTTTGTGCAGCCGTTTGAATACGATCAAGATTTTTCAGTCTACGTTCTTCTCCCCACTTTGAATTACCCTCAATTAACAGTTGAACCGAACCTAGAATGACGCTTAACGGAGTCCGAAACTCATGCGAAACCATTGAGAAAAACCGCAATTTAAGCTCACTGACTTCTTTTTGTTGGGCAAGTTTATGCTGAAGTGTTTCTGCTTGCTGCCTTTGTATGATTTGGCTATAAAGTGCGATAAAACAGGTGAATATTGCAATAAAGCCAGAAAACGTAATCCAAAGCTCAATGAATTTCCGGTCATGAATACTTCTTCTTGTTGTTTCGACTGATTGATTGAGTTCCGCTTGCTGTTGCTGCTCTAGACCTGCGATCGCGGTTACAATTTGTGCCCGTAATCCAATACTTTGATTAGTTATCATTCTTTGGTAAAGCACCGCCTCAGTATTTCTTTGGTAAAGCGCGATCGACTCCTGCAATAGCTTAATTCTTTGTGATACTAGCTCGTAGATTTTTCCTAGCTTTTGCGATTCCTGAGAACTCGGATCAAACTGTTTCTGTAGTTGAACGAATTTATGAGGAATTTTCTGAATTGCTGATTGATACTGAATTAGCTCATCTTGATTTCCCAAATAGACATATCCGCGTCTTGCAGACTCTGCGATCGTAACTTCCACGAGAACATCGTCTAAACCCTTAATCGTTTCATAAATCTGCTGGGATTTATAACTACTCTGTGTTATCTGATAGGTATTTTGATAGGAAATGACGCTACTAAAGCAGAGTATTGCAATCAAAAATCCAAATCCTGCAATCAACCAATTTCGTTCTGGAGTGTTTAAGAAAGCCATTCTTTTATTGTCAAAAACCAAGAAAAAAATAAAGAGTTTAGAAGCAAAAAATAACTGCCTCTTGCATTCGTATTAAAGTATCGATCGATTTAGCCTTTATCCTGATATGCGAGTTCTAGTTGTTGAAGATGATCTGCATTTGGCAGAAATTCTGACGGAAGCTTTAAGCGATCGCGCCTATTCAGTGGATGTTGTTAAAGATGGCGAGTCTGCCTGGAATTGGATTTCATCGCTGTCTTACGATCTCATCGTGCTAGATGTGACGCTGCCGAAACTCGATGGAATTAGCTTATGTAAGCGCCTCCGAACTGCGGCAAACAATTCGACTACACCCGTTCTAATGCTAACTGCGCGAGATACGATCGCCGACAAAATTCTCGGACTCGATGCGGGTGCAGATGACTACATGGTAAAGCCTTTCGATCTAGAAGAACTAATGGCGCGAATCCGTGCTCTACTGCGACGAGGCACGCTAAACACTCCAACCTTGATCACTTGGGGCGAATTGCAGATTGATCCCGGAACCCATGAAGTCACTTATGCGGGTGAGTTCGTGCAGCTCACTCCGAAAGAATACGCATTATTAGAGTTATTAGCAACAAGCGGACGACGAATCTTGAGTCGATCAAACATTATCGATCGGCTCTGGTCGCTGCAAGATCCGCCGACGGAAGAAACGGTTAAGTCGCACGTCAAGGGCTTGCGGCAGAAATTAAAGATCGCAGGTGCTCCAGAAGATTTCATTGAAACCGTACACGGAGTCGGATATCGCCTCAAGCAAGCAAAATAAACTACCCGATTTCTACCCGATTTCTACCCAAAATTTCCACTCTAAGCCGTTACTCTAAGATTTAGAGAAATCTGGGAAATCTCTTTGCGTTCAAACGACGCATGGGACTTCGGTCGCTGGGAAAGGGAAACACAAGCGATTCAAACGAAAGATCGAATCGTAGTGAAGAACTAAGCCGAAGTTTCTGATCTGCTCATAGTGAGTTCTTGCGAATTCGCTATGAGCAATTTTTTTATGCGATCGTCTAGCCTTGTTAGCCGATTTCAGGTTCTTTCTTAATTTCTAGGGCATACAGAGAGCCGACTTGCAACAAGCCAGTTTCGTAGGTTCTTGTGCAGCGTTGAGTTTTGTTTGCAACGCTGCAATCCATTGACTTTAACTGGCTTTTGAAGCGTATTTGCTACGTCTTTCTGTGATCACAACCTGAACTACAACTGGGGGTTCTAGGGCGCGATCGAAGTCATCGTAATCCCCATTACGCCCCAAGCACGGAAAAACTGGCGGTAGAGTTCCTGTGCAGCTTCAGTGAGATCACCCTCTAGAGAAATTTCGCCGCCTTCGATGAAAGTGCCGCGATCGCTTTCAAAACACAATCGCTGCACTCCTGACTCATCCGTTTGAATAATTAATCTACCGTTTGCCAACACTTGTCCCGATCCACTCGACACCGAAAATCGCATCGTTTCTCTCAATCAACGCCGTTCTCATTCTACCGAGTCAGGATCAAGCGGATTTTGTCGTTTTTCTCATGCGCTCAAAACTTAATGCAGTCACCCCGATCGTCACCAGCAAAATACCGAGAATCTGCACTCCTTCCAGCGTTGCTCCAATCATCAGCGCGGCTAAAAGTGCGGTCATCACCGGCCCACTAGAGGCGACGATCGATGCCTGTGCCGCTCCCATATATCGCACCCCAAAGTTATTCGCCAAGTAACCCACCAGCGTAAACGCTCCCAAAATCAAGCCGCCTCCGAAGAAGCCCATTCTGGCATCCGGCAGCACCGAAACTCCCAGCGAGATCGGCAGCGATAAACTCACGCTCGACAATACGAGAACCGTCAGAAATTGCACCACGCTCACAGGGATGGGATGCGCTTTCCGAAAGCCAAGCTGCATCAAAATCAGATACAGCGCGAATGCAATCCCGGACAGCACCGCCACAATGATGCCCCCGCCAATTTTCGCGGCAATTAGTCTGGGAGCCGCCGCAAGAATCACGCCCATCAGGATCAGAACCATGACGGCAATCCGCAGGCGCGTTGGTCGATCGTGGAACAACCACCAAGCTAAAGGAACCGTGAACAAGGGGTACATAAATAAAATCGTCACTGCCACGCTGGGCCCGATCTGAGCGATCGCAATGTAGATCAGCACTTGTGACAGAAATAAAAACGTGCCACTGGCGACGATGTGCCACAAAGGGCGACGATCGCGGCTCAAAATCAATCGCTGTAAATCTTGCCATGCAGGAGGATAAAGCCATGCTGCAATGCCCATCATTAATGGCACTACGATCAGCATCCGCATCCAGAGAATTAAGAGCGAGTTTCCGATCGTCGGTTGGATGAATCCGCCTGCCGAGAACAAACCGAGGACATTCACACGCTGCCCGATCGTAATTCGCACAATCACGTTATGAATCGAAAGCGCAAGGGTCGAGACTAAGATTAACCAGAGTCCTAATTTTGCTTTCGATAGTTTGGGTTTGCCAACGGTTTGCAGGGACTCGCGCTGCGATCGTAACTCCGCCACATCTTTTTGCAGTTGCGCTTTTGTGGCTTGCAAGTCTTCGATTTCCTGCAAATCCAGATTTTGCTGAGATGGAGCGAGTTTTCCATTCAGTTGGCTTGATTGGGGGGCATGATCCAGTTGCTCTCGATCCATCAGACTTCACCCTTTGTTCGTCGGCAGTTGCAAACTTTTTGATTAGTGTTCCCAATGCGTCCGCATAAATCTATCTTTCCTACTTGCAAATCCCGCCCAACGAACCCTTCCTGACTGAGATTCCTTCTTTTGGAAGAGATAAAACTAATTAACATTTTCGATACTGGAGCGCGGTTTCCTTATGCAATCATCCTCATGACAGTCGCAAATTCCGCCCCAATTTCTACACCACTAAGTCCAGACGAACTACAGAAAATAAATGCTTACTGGTGTGCTGCGAACTATCTTTCGGTTGGACAAATTTATCTTAGAGACAATCCTCTACTCAAGCAGCCCTTAAAAGTTGAACATATCAAACCCCGTCTGCTGGGACATTGGGGAACGACACCAGGCTTGAATTTTATCTACGTCCATTTCAATCGGTTGATCCGCCGCTACGATCTGAATGTGATTTACATTGCTGGGCCTGGACATGGTGGGCCTGGGATGGTTGCGAATACTTATCTAGAAGGGACGTACACTGAGCTTTATCCGCACATCACCCAAGATGAAGCGGGATTAGACAACCTGTTTACGCAATTTTCTTATCCGGGTGGAATTCCGAGCCACGCTGCACCGGAAACTCCGGGATCAATCCATGAAGGGGGCGAGTTGGGTTACTCGATCGCTCATGCCTACGGAGCCGCGTTTGATAATCCAGATTTGTTCGTCTGCTGCGTGGTGGGTGATGGAGAGGCAGAAACCGGAGCCTTGGCGACCAGTTGGCACTCAAATAAGTTCATTAATCCAGCGCGGGATGGAGCAGTGCTACCAATCCTGCATCTCAATGGATATAAGATTGCGAATCCAACCGTTTTGGCGCGATTGAGCGATCGAGAACTAGAACATCTCTTTGTGGGTTACGGATATAAGCCTTACTTTGTGGAAGGGGATGATCCGGCAACCATGCACCAATTGATGGCAGGAACGCTGGATAAGATTGTTCAGGAAATTCAGGGCATTCAGCGAGAGGCGAGGACTCACGGATTTAAAGAACGTCCGCAGTTTCCCATGCTGATCCTGAGAACACCGAAAGGATGGACAGGCCCCAAAATCGTTGACGGCATTCAGATCGAAAATACGTTCCGCGCTCACCAAGTTCCGCTGTCTGAAATGGCAAGCAAGCCGGATCACCTGCGAATGCTCGAAGAATGGATGCGGAGCTACAAACCAGAAGAATTGTTTGATCAAACCGGAAGGCTGATTCCTGAATTAGCGGAACTCGCACCCAAGGGCGATCGCAGAATGGGAGCAAATCCTCACGCCAACGGTGGTGCTTTACTCAAAGCGCTCAAACTACCGGAATTCGAGAGCTTTGCGGTTCCGGTTGAATCTCCGGGGCAAGTCGAAACCGAGTCTACGCGGGTATTGGGTAAATATCTACGCGATGTGATGCGGCTCAACGAGGACACTCAAAATTTCCGCGTGATGTCCCCGGATGAGAACAATTCCAACCGCTTAAACGCGGTTTTAGAAGCTACCGATCGCATTTTCACAGGCGAAATTCTTCCAGGCGACGATCACATCTCACTCGATGGGCGCGTGATGGAAGTGCTGAGTGAACACCTTTGTCAAGGCTGGCTAGAGGGCTATTTGCTTACCGGACGGCATGGATTCTTCTCTTGTTATGAAGCTTTTATCCACATTGTTGATTCAATGTTCAATCAACACGCTAAATGGTTAGAAGCCTGTCGTCACATTCCCTGGAGACGACCGATCGCATCGCTCAACTATCTATTGACCTCTCATGTTTGGCGACAAGACCATAACGGATTCACGCACCAAGATCCCGGCTTCATTGATGTGGTGCTGAACAAAAAACCGAGTGTAACTCGTGTATATTTGCCACCGGATGCAAACACTTTGTTATCTGTTGCAGATCACTGTTTGCGGAGCCGTCACTATGTTAATGTGATCATTGCTGGAAAGCAGCCCCAATTGCAGTGGCTGGATATGAACAGTGCCATTAATCATTGCACCGCAGGGATTGGAATCTGGGACTGGGCAAGCAACGATCGAGGATCTGAACCAGATGTCGTAATGGCTTGTGCAGGGGATGTTCCCACTTTAGAAACGTTGGCTGCTGTTGATTTTCTGCGGCATTACTTCCCGGATCTGAAAATTCGCGTCGTCAATGTGGTGGACTTGATGACGCTACAACCGCAATCAGAACATCCACATGGATTGTCCGATCGTGACTTTGACTCAATCTTCACGACCAATAAGCCTGTAATCTTCGCGTTTCATGGCTATCCGTGGCTAATTCACCGTCTCACTTACCGCCGCACCAATCACCCTAATCTGCATGTGCGCGGTTACAAGGAAGAAGGCACAACGACAACTCCGTTTGATATGGTTGTGCTGAATGATTTGGATCGCTTTCATCTGGTGCAGGATGTGATCGATCGAGTTCCGAAGTTGCTCACTGTTGGCGCATATGTCAAACAAATCGCACGGGATAAACTAACGGAACACAATCGCTACATCGTGCAGCACGGGAAAGATATGCCGGAAGTAGAGGATTGGAAATGGCAATACTATAGCGGCAACAATGCTGGGAAAACTGTGATTTCTCAGACTGAAACCGGTTCAACGACTCAGGGAGACGACGACACAACGAAAGCAGGACACTAAGGATAAACACAGGGATCTCCGTTTCTTTCAAGCAGTCGGAGATCCCTAACTGCGTGTAAAAAACTTATCTCTAAATTCTTAAACTTAAGCACGACCTAACTATTTTTCAGCAAGTTTGCTCGATGCTCTGCTTGCGATCGCAAAGTCAACTGAGATATCTTAAAGAATATTCATACTTTCTCTTAATCTAAAGATCATCTTTATCACTTAGGATAGAGGTGCTTTTCACGTTTATGCGTTCCTTTACTCCGAAATCTTGTCTGCGTCTTCTCGGAAGTTTCACCCCGGCAGAGCGATCATGGAGCAGCACTGTACTATTTTGATTGTCGATCGCTCCCCCGACGATCGACAAGCCTACGAGCGGTATTTATCTCAGAGCGATGAGATCAATTACCAAGTTCTTCAGGCTGATTCTAGCTGCTCTGCGCTGAAAATTTTGCAGCACACAATTCCTCAAGTAATCTTATTCAACTCAGAGCTTGCTGACCTGACAGAGTTTGAACAATACGAGGCAGTCTTGCCGATCGTAGTGATTGTTTCTTCAACTGCAATTGCCTACGAGTTTCTGCAAGCAGGCGCAAAAGACTATATTCTCGATCGCAGTCTTACGCCGGAAGTGCTACGACATACGCTACAAAGCGCCATCCTGCGTCACCGAACTGCATTCGACAACGAGCAGCACCTAAGACAACAACTGCACTACAGCCAAATCGCGCTAAAACAAAGGGAAGATCGCCTACGCTTAGCGCTCGAATCGGCACAAATGGGGGCTTGGGAATGGGATTTAGTGACGGATCGGTTGTCCTGGTCGCCGAATTATATCGAGCTAGTTGGACTTGACTCCAATAACTGCCCGACCATGCTTCAAGACTGGGAAACGATGGTTCATCCTAGCGATCGTGCCGCAGCACAAGCAAGGTTGTCTCATGCCTTGCAGTCTGCAACAGAACTACAGAATGAATATCGCATCATCAAGCCAACTGGAGAAATTCGCTGGTTAAGCTGCAAAGGACAAATTTACCGGAACGAACAAGGTAAACCTGTGCGAATGCTAGGAATTACACAAGATATCACGCAGATAAAGCATCAAGAGTTACATCGTTCTCAATTGTTAACGCTGGAAAAAGCAGCGCGGGTCAAAGCAGAAACCGCAAACCAAGATAAAGATGAATTTCTTGCGATCGTGACGCACGAACTGAAAACCCCGCTCAACGCAATCTTAGGTTGGGCGAAAATTCTCCGTACCCGCAGGCTCGATCCCGATTCAATTGAGCGTGCTTTAGAAACGATCGAGCGCAACGCCGAAGTTCAATCTCAACTGATCGAAGATCTGCTGGATATGTCTCGAATGGTGCATGGGCGACTGACGCTCAAACTCATGGCGGTTAGTTTATATAGTGTAATTTCAGCAGCAATTGAGGGTGTGAGGCTTGCAGCAGAAGCAAAGCAGCTTTACATTGACTTTAATGCAGTGGATCTCGATGCAACAATTTCTGGCGATCCCAAACGTTTGCAGCAAATCGTGCTGAATCTGCTGACCAACTCGATTAAGTTCACGCCTGAAGGTGGAAATATCACCGTGCAACTGACTAGCAATCAATCCACGGCTCAAATCAAAGTGATTGATACTGGAATCGGGATTCACTCGGAGTTTCTGCCTTATGTATTTGATCGTTTTCGTCAGGATGCAGCCAATGCAGCTTCTGAGAAAGGATTAGGTTTGGGCTTAGCGATCGTGCGTCAACTGGTGGAACTGCACCAAGGATCAGTCACGGTAGAAAGTGCAGGTGAGAATCAAGGAACAACGTTTACCGTTTGCTTTCCGCTATGTCAGTCAATAGCAGCGATCAAGTAAGTGCTACTCCTAAACTCATCCAGTGCTTTAACGATAATAGAATAATGTTGCGGACTTCTTTGCTCTAAAGCTTGCTCTAAAGCTATGGATAATTTGCTGGCATCTGTCGATTCACAAACTGTGTTAGTTATCTCAGCGATCGTTGTAGCATTTCTACTGCTCCGACTCCTATTAAGAATTTTAAGCGGGGCCGGAGGATTGCTCCTAACAATCATTGCGATCGTTCTTGGGTTGCAGTATTTGTTTGGAATTAGTCCCGCTCAGTTGTGGCAGGAAATGCTTCACTTGCCGCAAGAGTTGCTCCGCTTGGTCGAGAGTGTTCAACTACCAGGAAGCTGAATATTATCAATAACTAACCACTTTCAATGGACTTACACTGCAATGGGCTTGTACCGCAATTTGCTAATCGCTCCTGGAACCGGATATTGCAGACAACAATTTTTAGAGTTCCACACAACTATTCGGGCTAAGTTCTGTGGTAGCGCTTCAGGAAATTGTATGTCACATCTTGTAGAGCCTCTTCGTATCAAGCTGCAAAAGTCCAATTACATCATTCATCGGTGATCTCTAATGCTTACTCGACTGTTGTCGCTGCTCGATGGTGGGCAGAAACAATCCTGGTTAAAGCTGCTGAAGTCAGACTTAGAAACGATCGCGGTTCTGTTTCTCTTGGCGCTTGGTTTCGCCACCGTAGTCGCTGTTTTTACTCCAGAACCATCTATTAACCTAGATGCTACGCGATCTGAGCAAGTTGATTCTTAGCGCTTTAAATTTCATAGTGCCAAGTTGCTTCCGGTTGTAGTAATGTCACCTGATTGGGTAGTCGTTGAACAATACCTTGTTGCTCGAATTGTTTAAGGACACGAGTAATCGTGACGCGAGTTGTTCCTAACATTTCTGCTAGGTCTTGATGGGTCAGGCGCAACTCAATCAGATGACCGTGTTGCACTTCGCGCCCAAATTTCTTTGATAGCCAAGTGAGCAGCTTTAATAGCATTTCTTCAACTCGACGATGGCTGCGAATCAGCATAAACTCTTCAGCCTGTTGGACTCGCGCTAAAAGAAAAGCAGGATCAGGACACCACTCATTGGGAGAAAGGGGTGTTACCTCTACTTCGGTTAAACACTCGATTTGATAGGGGTCGATCGCGCAGAGCAATTTCCCCACAACATCACCTGCTCCACACAATCCCAGGGTGATTGTTGAGCCATCTTCTAGCCAACTGAGTGTTCGGACGACTCCCGATTTAATTCGCCAAAGCGCCACTGGTTGAAGCGGAATAATCGATCGCCGCTTAAACGTTCGCGTTGCAGATTGGGATCGCGAAACAACAGACGGAAGAATGGAGTGCATGAGCAAACCTCGTAATTTAACGGAAGTTCTGCATCGCTAAATGAAGCGATCTACAGAGATGGCTTCATTTAAAATACAATAATCCGATTGATTTACCGTATTTAATACGCTTGATAGTAGCACGATCGGACTTTTTGTAAACCGACTCGTTGCGTTATTCGCTTGGAATTCCCGCATTTTCAAATCGACGAGTAGTTGGCGGTTTAATCAGCATTGCGTTGTTTGCCAGTTTGCTTTATCTTTGTTTGACGCTTGGTGAAAAGCTACTGGCTGCGCTGGAGGGCATTAGATTTGGGGCGCTGCATCGCCGCTTCGGATTTTTTAGTTTGGCGATCGCAGTTCAATAAATTTGTTCAAATAACCGAGGAGCGTTGTGTTAGCTGCATTACTCTATGGACAGGAAGATCTGCGATTAGAAACGGTAGAAGACCCCACACCCGCAGCCGGGGAAGTCGTGATCAAGGTCGGAGCCGCGACAACTTGCGGCACAGATTTGAAAGTCTGGCGACGCGGCGGACACGCCAAAATGCTGAACTTGCCGACGTTGTTTGGACATGAAGCTGCTGGAGAAATTGTTGCGATCGACAACTCTGTAACAAACTGGAAAATTGGCGATCGCGTCGTTGCCAACAATTCCGCGCCTTGCCTGACCTGTTTTTTCTGCAACCGCCAAGAATTCTCACTCTGTACCGATCTCAGCTTCAACAACGGTACATTCGCCCAGTATTTGAAAATTCCAAGCGCGATCGTTCAGCGCAATCTTTTATCCATTCCCGATCATCTTCCAGATGCGATCGCCGCGATGACAGAACCCCTAGCTTGTGTGCTGCATGGCGTTTCGAGATCAAACTATAAATCCGGCGATCGCGTTGTTTTACTGGGTGATGGCGCGATCGGCTTAATGTTCGTCGCGGCTATGGCTTCAAACACAGAATTTTATGTGTTTGGAGGCAACCAGCAACGATTAGAAATCGCGAAAAAATTCGGTGCGGTAGAAGCCTTTAACTACCGGCAAATTCCGGATTTGCCGCAATTGGTAAAAGAACTAACAGACGGATGGGGTGCAGATATTGTAATCGAAGCCACCGGAATTCCGAGCGTCTGGGAAACCGCGATCGCCTGCGCTCGTCCGGGCGCGACCGTCAACCTATTCGGAGGCTGTCCACGTGATACAACAATTTCCGTCAATACTGACCAACTCCACTACAATGAACTGACGCTCAAAGGAGTGTTTCATAACACGCCGGAGTTTGTCCGCTCAGCGCTCGATCTGCTTGCAAGTGAAACAATTCCGTTTGAGCTATTGATCAGCGATCGCCAACCCTTGCAAAACCTAGAGCAAGTCTTTCAGGACATGAAACAACGAAAAGTAATCAAAGTTGCAATTGAGCCAAACGGGTGAATCATAAGCCTGTCTTGTTTGGAGTAGGAGCAATGAAAAAGATTGGCTTAATCATGGGTGGACTGATGCTGATGGCGACCCCGGCACAAGCGATCCCCGGACAAACGATCGACGAAGCTGCTGTGTGGATGCAGTCGAATTCCACCATTCGCCCCAGTCAAAACGAAAAGTTTTTAGTTCGCCGCGTCAATACCGCCGCACAACAGCTAACATTTGATGCGTCGTTGTATCCACCTGGTAAAATAACTCGACTTGCACCCGGAGGGCGAATTATTCGCAGTGAAACGCTGTCGCTATTCGATATGCGAAACGGCGTGACTTTGAATCGGCTCCGGGACTCGGTGCGATTGATTTACGGATTGGAGATTGCTCAAGATTTTGCGGCAAGCACGAGCGTCAAATCTTACCCAACCGAGGCACGCATCCAAGAAGCAGTGACTCAGCAAAATTCCCAAATTGCGGCGCTGCAAGGAGAGTTAAGACAGGGAGAACGCTTTGCCTACTGGCTTGAGATTGCCCAAACCGAGAACGGCAGAGCCTACTCAGGACAATTGACGGTGTTTCTGCTGGATGATCTAGAAAAATTGCGATCGGAGTTAACAAATCGATGAACTGGCGGCACTACATTCCGTTTTTTGACACAACCGCGATGGATTGGGCAGTGACTCCCCGATTGTTGCGCTGGCTCACGTTCGTCTGGTTGTTTGTCGGGCTTGCGGTGATGTATAGTGCCTCATTTCCTGTCGGAGATGCGATCGGTGATGGGTTGCACTACTTTAAGCGGCAACTGGTCGCGATCGCGATCGGCATGATTTTGTTCAATATCCTGATTCATTCCCCACTTCGGTATATCCAGGGCATTTCGAGTTTTGCGTTTATTGGATTACTCGGCGGAATTCTGCTGACTACGATAATTGGGCGAGAAGTGAATGGCGGTCAGCGCTGGTTTGAGGTCGGCACGTTTTTGTTTCAGCCGTCAGAGTGGATTAAACCATTTCTGGTGTTACAGAGTGCGCGGATTTTTGGACAATGGGAGCGGCTGACTTGGCGAGTGCGGCTGACTTGGATCGGGCTATTTTGTTTGCTGCTAGTCGGAATTTTGCTTCAGCCGAACTTAAGCACCACCGCGCTTTGCGGCATGACGCTATGGTTGGTCGCACTTGCGGCAGGATTGCCTTACCTTTATCTGGGGGGAACCGCAGCAGCAGGTCTGACTCTGGCAGTGCTTAGTATTAGTATCCGAGAGTACCAGCGACGGCGGGTGATGTCCTTTCTCAATCCTTGGGCTGATCCCCTGCAAGATGGCTATCAATTGATTCAAAGTTTGTTAGCGGTTGGATCGGGGGGAATTACCGGATCGGGCTTTGGTTCATCGCAGCAAAAACTGTTTTACTTGCCGATTCAGTACACCGATTTTATCTTTGCGGTGTTTGCGGAGGAGTTTGGTTTAATCGGCGGTCTGTTATTGATGCTGATGTTGGCTGCATATGCAACGCTGGCATTAATTGTGGCGCGGGGTGCGAAGAATGCAATTCATCGGCTAGTGGCGATCGGGGTGATGGTGATGCTGGTGGGTCAGTCGCTCTTAAACATCGGGGTTGCGACGGGGGTACTGCCAACCACGGGATTACCGTTACCGTTCTTCAGCTATGGGATGAATTCGATGATTTCGAGTTTAGTGTGTGCAGCGTTGCTCATTCGGGTGGCGCGTGAAAGTAGCGAAGCGAGTGTGATGTCGATCGGCGAAAATTCTAAGGTGGTTTCGTTTGCTGAAGCGCGAACCCGACGAACCAAGCCCAGACCGTCTCGTTAAATCCTAGAATATTAGAAGCGCTTCAAATCGCTTCATATTCTTAGATTTGCCCTATGTTCGAGACGCTCCAAACTCAACTCTACGAACTGTCGCAGTTCGCCGATCGCTTGGTTTCAACCCAGCTTGCACATCTGACTCCCGTGAGCATTGGTGTGATTTTTGCGGCAGGATTGCTGACCAGTTTGACTCCCTGCACGTTGTCGATGCTACCGATTACGATTGGCTATATCGGCGGGTATGAGGCAAAGTCTCGCTGGCAAGCGGCAGCGCAATCCACCTGGTTTTCGTTGGGATTGGCGACCACCTTAGCAGCATTGGGAATCGGAGCGACGCTGCTCGGCAAAGTTTACGGGCAGGTGGGCGTGGGATTGCCGATCGTGGTCAGTATCGTCGCGATCTTGATGGGCTTGAATTTGCTTGAAGCGTTACCCTTTGCGATGCCGTCGATTGGAGGTACGGAATGGATTTCTCAGGAACTGCCTGCGGGGGTGCGATCATATCTTTTAGGCGTGACCTTTGGGTTAGTAGCTTCGCCTTGTAGCACTCCGGTTTTAGCGACGATTTTGACCTGGATTGCCACGACGAAAGATCCCGTGTTGGGGGGTTCACTTCTGTTGTGTTACACGGCTGGATATGTTGCACCGCTAATCTTAGCGGGAACGTTCACGGCAGCGATTAAAAAACTGTTAGAGTTGCGGCGCTGGTCGGGTTGGATTACGCCTGTGAGCGGTGCTTTATTGGTTGGATTTGGTGTGTTTTCGTTAATGTCGCGGTTTGCGCTTTAGATTATGACTCTTGCAGAATTTGTGAACGTTCCAAAACGGTATTTCAAAAAAGAATTACTTCCGGTTTTAGCAGATTTAAAGTTGGCGATCGTACTGCTATTGGCGATCGCCGTGTTCAGCATTACTGGAACTGTGATCGAACAAGGGCAGTCGATCGCATATTACCAATCTAATTATCCTGAACATCCTGCGCTGTTTGGCTTTCTAACTTGGAAAGTGTTATTAACCGCAGGGTTGGATCATGTCTATCGAACGTGGTGGTATTTAGCTTTACTGATTCTGTTTGGCGCAAGCTTAACGGCTTGTACCTTTACGCGCCAACTACCTGCGCTGCGCTGGTTTTCCCGCACTTGGAACTTCTACAGCGAGTCGCGGCAATTTCGTAAATTTGCCTTGAGCGCAGAGTTCCCCAAGGGTGACTTAGATCAAGTTTCAAAACTGCTAGCACAACGCAACTATAAGGTTTTCCGGGACGGCGAAAAGCTGTATGCGCACAAAGGACTAATCGGGCGAGTCGGGCCGATCGTCGTTCACGCTGCCATGATTCTGGTTTTGGTGGGTGGCGTAATCGGGGCAACCACGGGCTTTATGGCTCAAGAAATGGTTCCCAGTGGCGGCACGTTCAAAATCAATCACGTAGTCGATGCGGGAGTTTGGGCGGCTCCGCAAATTCCCCAGGATTGGTCAGTAAAAGTGAATCGATTTTGGATTGACTATCTGCCCACGGGTGAGATTGATCAGTTCTATTCGGATCTGTCTGTGCTGGACAAAGATGGAAAGGAAATCGATCGCAAAACCATTCACGTCAATGAGCCGATGAAGCATAACGGTGTAACGATGTATCAGGCGGACTGGTCGATCGCAGCGATTCAAGTCCGACTGAATAACAGTCCGGTGCTGCAATCTCCAATGGCAAAACTGAATGCTGTTGGTGGTCGAGTTTGGGGGACTTGGCTCCCGTTAAAACCAGACATGAGCGATGGTGTTTCTCTAGTGGCAAAAGACTTACAAGGCTTGCTGTTAATTTACGACATGGACGGTAAGCTGATTGCTACGGTGCGTAAAGGAATGGCAGTCGAGGTGAAAGGAGTACGCTTAGCGATCGTGGATCTCATCGGTAGCACTGGATTACAAATCAAAGCCGATCCGGGTATTCCGATCGTCTATCTCGGCTTCGGGCTACTGATGCTAGGCGTAATTATGAGCTATATTTCCCACTCGCAAGTTTGGGGCTTAGAGAAAGATGGCGCGATTTACATTGGCGGCAGAACCAACCGCGCCCAAGTCACGTTTGAACGGGAATTTCTGGGAATCCTGGACGCGATCGACCAAAATCAAACAGAATCGACTCCAACTAGCCAACTTGCACAAACTTAAGGAGTAAATCGCTGTGATACAAGATAGGCCTCGACTTGATCGGCTTGAAGCTGAGATCGGAAGCCAACATACTCTCAACGCTTCGCTAAGAACTTCGATCGAACTTCTCAACAATACGGTCGAATCCCAGCGTCAAGAAATCGCTGAATTGAGAGCAGCGACTGAAGCACTTTTGCAAACTGCCCAGCTTCATCAATCCAATATCAAGCTTCTTTCAACAGAATTTTGTCGCGATGGACATGGAGTATAGATGCCTTATCGCGTCTCTTTGCTGCTGACGATCGCACTCATCATTCCACTCGGTTACTTCGTGCGATTCTCGCCGCTATTTCCAGATTGGTTTAGCGATGTGTTCGGAAGTATTGCTTATCAAATCTTCTTTGCTTCACTGGTTCAATTCTGTTTTCCGAAAATATCGATCGCTAAAACCGCGATCGGCGTTTTTATTTTTGCGTGCGTGATCGAATTCTTGCAACTCTGGCAGCCTCCTTTTCTCCAAGCCATCCGCGCTACACTTCCAGGACGATTGATTCTCGGAAATACCTTTTTGTGGTCAGACTTTCCGCCCTATGCGATCGGCAGCACAGTCGGATGGCTTGGAATGCGCCAGCTTAAACGGGCTTCGTATGGCTAACTTCGACCACCGTATGCACATTCCCGCGAGGGGTGTAATCTGCTTTGACAGAGATCTCTAGCGGATCGCAGGCAGTGACGATATCATCGAGAATTTGATTCGCGGCTTCTTCGTGAGAAATGTAGCGATCGCGGTAGCTATTGATATACAGCTTGATCGCTTTGAGTTCAACCACGCGCTGATCCGGCACATAGTTCACATAAATTGTGCCGAAATCGGGATAGCCCGAAAACGGACATTTACAGGTAAATTCCGGCAGCGTAATCGAAACCGTGTAGCGTCGCCCCGGTCGCGGATTTGGAAAAGTAATCAGCTTGCCTTCTTCGATCAGGCGTTCCCCATACTTCACTTCTGGGCGTTCTTGCGCTTGTGTCATGTTGAATCTGAAAAAATAACCTGACTGATCTTAGCAACCCGATTTACACGACGATCGCCATCTGCATGAGGAACTTCTCCGTACAATCCCTGAAATTGATCCCCAAATCGGAATTTTCCTAGAAGAATCTTGACGAAAATCGCTTTGATTGCTTTAATTGCGGCTATTCTCAGGGCATTCCATTACGCTTCGACCGAAATACTTTATTGCTATGAATCCAATGCCGCAAAAAACGCCTTCCCGATCGGTGAACCTGCCCCCGCAGCCCCCGTCGGTTGGTTATTCCCCCTCCGTGCCCATCTCTGTCTATCGAGAAGTGGTTGCCGAACTCCAGGCAGCTAAAACGGAAATGGAGTCGATCAAAACTCAAAACCAGCAGTTAACCAAGCAAAATCAGCAACTGCGTCAGGAAATTGAAAAAGCCGTTCAATCGGCACTCAATCTACGCCAGTTCTCTAACTCGATCGCACCGGTCAAGCCTGTGGCACCGCCCCGGATCGATTTGACCCTCGACAGCGAACCCGTTTCATTTCAAATCCCGGTGATGCCGCCGAGAATGCTCGTAGAGCCGGAAGCTGAAGTGATCCCGCCGCACCTTGAGCTAAAACCACTGGACGACGACAAGCTGGTCATCGAGCAAGACAGCCAACCCCGGCGCAAACTCAAACTCGAAAAAGAATCAGGCATCGAGCTAAACGGCTGGATGCTCGGCGCTGTGATTTTGCTCATCGTTGTGAGTGCTTTTGGTGCAGGCTTCCTGCTGGTGCGTCCCTTACTCAATCCTTCGGCGAAGTAATTTCTTGATTCGTAACGCATTGCGATTCTGAAATTACGAATTGCAACCAGGGAATTCCGATTTTTATCGCTCCGTGCGAAACTCGGAAACAGCACTACGATCGGGCAGACTCAGTTATGAATCTGTATCAAATGTTGCAAAATCTACTTTGTGAACAATGATAGATAGTGTCATGCCCGAACGATAGAAATTAGGATTAAGGAGTGTAAGGCTTGAAAAAAGTAGAAGCGATTGTTCGCCCATTTAAACTCGATGAAGTCAAAATTGCATTAGTGAATGCTGGAATTGTCGGTATGACTGTTTCTGAAGTCCGAGGCTTTGGACGGCAGAAAGGCCAAACTGAGCGCTACCGGGGATCTGAATACACGGTAGAGTTTCTGCAAAAGCTCAAAATCGAAATCGTGGTCGAAGACGATCAGGTGGACATGGTGGTTGACAAAATCATCGTGGCAGCCAGAACCGGAGAAATTGGAGACGGTAAGATCTTCATTACTCCCGTTGACCAAGTGGTTCGGATTCGCACAGGTGAGAAAAACTTTGAAGCGGTTTAACGACAACCATTTTTTCTTCAGCTAAACAAAAGAGGCAACTGATATCGGTTGCCTCTTTTGTTTAGGGGGTAGGTCTTAATCGGGTCAGTTTCAGCTTAAACGGGCCTCCTGCTGTCTCTCCAAACGCTTTCACGCGCACAATGTAGTTTCCTGCCCGCGCAATCCGCGTAAACAGCAGCGAATTGGTCGTGCCATCAGAACCATCGTCGTTTTCTGCGATCGTCGCTCCTCGCGTAGACATCAGCGCCACGATCGTATCGAAGTTATCCGAAGACAAATCGATCGCAATCTGATCCCCTGCCTGCAATTGCACAAGGTAATCCCGCGCAAAGTTGCCGTCTCCGGTTGGAATATCCGTATCGGCTAAGCGATCGTTGACTTCCCGCCCCGGAGTCAGCGGAATCGGGGCATACGTGCGACTGGGCGTTTGTGCCATGGCACGAGTTGAAAGTACGCTGCCTGCGGCACACGCGAGCGTGACCGGCATCGCACAAACCCAAACCATCCATCGTTTCATCTTCACTCCTCACCTTGCTTTACTGCGCTTGACTTAAAACCTGCTCTAGGGCAGCGATTTCAACATCCCCTGAAAACACGCGACCATTCATCACAAAGAATGGTGTGCCATTAATGCCTAGCTTTTCTGCGAGTTGTACATCCGCTGTGATCGCCGCCTCGGCAGCTTGAGAGTTGCGATCGCGATCAAAGCGCGTCACGTCTAACCCTAAGCTTTTCGCCAAGTTCGCATACAGCGGCTCACCTAACTGTTGCTGCTGTGCGAACAAGCCATCGTGAAACTCCCAGAATTTCCCCTGCTGTCCGGCAGCCCAAGCGGCTTTTGCGGCTGGGAGTGCCTGAGCATGAATGCTAGTTAACGGTAAATGCTTATAAACTAGTGTGACGCGATCGCGGTTCTTTGTCACAAACTCGCGCACTGTTCCGGCTGCCGCCTGACAATAGGGGCACTGAAAATCAGAAAACTCAACAAGAACGGTTTTTCCGGCTCCTTTAGTCGGTGATTGGGCGATCACCGCTTTTGGCTTTTGCTGCAATTCCTGAATAAAGGACTGCTGTGCTTTGCGCTGAGTTTCTTGTTGCTCACGCTGGTAAGCTTGCACCGAGTCTAAAATCGCCTGTGGATTTTTCTGAAGGACTTGTAAAACTTGGGCTTCAAAATTTGGATCAATTTTGGTGGAATCTGCCTGCACCGGAGCAGAACAGCCAAATAAAATCAAGCTGACCAATAACCAGCTTGCGAAGTGTTTTAGCCTTCTCATTGCGTCTTAGCTCTAAAATCTGCCCTCGCACTATAGCTTATGTTAGCGATCGAGGGTAAAGAAGCGGGGAGCGAGGGACAAGCGTTGAAGGAACTACCCGATCGCTCTTGTGCAAAAGCAATGCTTTCCCCACTCTCCACCCACCTTCTACATTTCTCGCAGAATCGATGTGTCATCGCGCCCAACCTGAGTAAGAATAGAAAGGGGATCGCTTTACTGGGTGACGTAAGACTGTCGAGCAGTCGCGCAAAAGTTCGCTACTCCATCCGGATTGCAGGGATGAACAGCAACTTTACAGGATTCAGCAGTCCCAGCAGTGTGTTTTGAGTTGGAAACAGAACTTCCGCAACCGTTGATTTTGGTCAACTTCGGAGCTTCAACCCGCTTCCGATCGATCACCTGCACACCGTTCGCAGCCTTCCCACCTGCTAAAACTGGGAAGCTCATCGGCTTGTTGATTTACCCAGATGCGATCGCTTGATGCCAGTACGAGAACTGCTTTAAACGATCGCATCTTGTGATAAGTGACGAATTCAAAGCCGCTGAGCCTGACCACCCCGTTGAACACACGAGGACATATCGCTTCATGGAATTCTCGATCGCTGAGTTACTTGCTAACTTCACAGATGATAAATTGGTTGCGCCCAAAGCTTTAGAGAAAAAGCTAGAGTGCAACGACGAAGCCAGTTTGCGCCGCTTACAGATTGCACTTGATGCACTGGAAAAAATCGGGGTTCTGGTCAAAGAACGCGGCAAGTACCGCCGAGTGACCGAAGACGGTGTGGTTGAAGGCAAATTGCGCTGTTCGAGTAAAGGCTTCTGTTTTGCGATTCAAGATGTCGAAGGTTCGGAGGATATCTACATTCGCGAAAGCCAACTGAATCACGCTTGGAATGGCGATCGGGTGTTAGTCCGCGTCACCAAAGAAGGCAGTCGTCGCCGCAGTCCTGAAGGCGAAGTTCGCCTGATTTTAGAACGGTCAAATCCATCGGTGTTAGCCCGAATTAAAAAGACCGAGGCGGGTGAATTTCGGGCAGTTCCTCTCGACGATCGCTTGTTGTTTGAGTTGCAGGTGAATGAAAACGGACTGGCGCTGGATGAAGCGATCGATCATTTAGCGCACGTTCAGGTGAAACGCTATCCGATCGGGCAGCACGCGCCACTCGGTAAAGTGGCGAAAGTTTTGGGTGCAGATGATGATGCGGCAGATATTGACATTGTGTGCTGCAAGCATGACTTACCGCGAGAGTTTTCGGAAACGGTTTTAGCTGCCGCGAGGGAGTTACCGAACAAGGTGACAAAGCCAGAAATTGACTTACGGGTTGATTTACGGGGATTGACGACCCTCACGATCAAAGCGAAAAGCGAAGACAGCGCGGATGATGCGATTACGTTAGAGCGAACCAAAGCGGGGAACTGGCGCTTAGGCATTCACATTGCGGATGTAGCGCGGTATGTGGAAGCGGGATCATCGCTCGATCGCGAAGCCCAACGACGCGGAACTTCTGCTTATCTCGGTGAATTGGTAATCCCAATGCTGCCGGAGCAACTCACCGACAATCTCTGTTCGCTGCAACCTGGAAAAGATCGCCTTGCCATTTCAGTGTTGATCACGTTGGATGAATCCGGGCAAGTGATGGAATTCGAGATTCAGCCGACGGTGATTCAGGTGGATTACAAACTGAGCTATGAGCAAGCTGAAGCAATTTTGGCGGATCAGCACACCGAAGAGCTGAGAGAATTCGAGCCAATTTTTGAACTGTTGGCGCAGCTCGATCGCCTTAGCCACGCGATTAAAGATCAGCGACGCAAGCGAGGCGCGTTTGAACTAAACCTGCCTGAGAAAATCTACGCTCGTCCCGATGGCTCAGAATCGCCTGAAGAAGCGGGTAAATTTACCTTCAGCAAGTTCCACTACGATGATGAAGGCGTTCTCGGTGCGGTTGTCGTTTCTTCCTTGCTGCCGATTCACTCAATGATCGTCGAGTTGATGTTACTTGCAAATCAAACCGTTGCATCTCATCTACAGGCGTTAGGAATTCCGGGAGTGTATCGAGTTCATCCCACACCCGATCTCGAAGAGGTGCAAGAACTGGTTAAACTTGCCGTCAGCATGGGCATCGAACTGAAGCTTGAGCAGGAAGAGGAAGTTCGTCCACAGGATTATCAGAACTTTACCCATGCGTTTGCAGAATCGAACGCTGAGCGCGTTTTGACTTACCTGCTGCTTTCGACCATGAAGCCTGCCTTTTACAGCACTCAACCGAAACCGCATTTCGGCTTGGCGTTAGAGCAAGGCTATACGCATTTCACCTCTCCGGTGCGTCGTTATCCTGACTTGCTGGTGCATCGAGCGCTTCATGCGGTGTTTGAAGAAGGACGCGATCGACGTTCTTCTCGCGTCAAGGACAGCGTAGATTTGCGCCATAGTTCCTGTCACGGTCAAATCAACTGGAATGTTCTTCCAACCGATCTGCATCAAGAACTCGAAGGTCATTTCGGCGCGATCGTCGTTCATCTCACCGAACGCGAGAAAATCGCTCAAGATGCCGAAAACGATCTTGAAGGCTTGAAAAAAGCCGAATTAATGAAAGAGCGCACGGGTGAAGTATTCCACGGCTTGATCACCGGAGTCCAGTCTTACGGCTTATTCGTGGAGCTTGAAGAACTCTTGGTGGAAGGTTTGGTTCACGTCAGTTCACTCAAAGACGACTGGTACGAATTCCGATCGCGCCAGCAAACCCTCGTCGGTCGGAAAAATCGCAAACAGTATCGATTAGGCGATCGCATCGAAGTTCAAGTCAAGAGCGTCGATTACTACCGTCAGCAGATTGACTTAATCGCAGTTGGCGGCGGCAGTGAAGCCACCGATGAAATCTTTGATACCGAAGACCCATCAGAATTCCAGTCTGACACGGCTCTCTCCGATGACGAATTTGGTGAGGAATAATAGAAAGTGCGGGAAAATACACCCGCATTTTTTATTCGGGATTGCGCTGTGATTAAACGTCCTTTGATTATTGGGGTTTCTGGGGCTTCGGGCTTGATTTATGCAGTTCGGGCGTTGAAGCATCTTTTATCAGCAGATTACGCGATCGAGCTTGTGGCATCCAAAGCAACCTATATGGTTTGGCAAGCAGAACTCGGTATCCGAATGCCCCCAGAACCCGTGCAACAAGAGCAATTCTGG
This sequence comes from Leptolyngbya sp. DQ-M1, assembly GCF_039962505.1. NCBI lineage: Bacteria > Bacillati > Cyanobacteriota > Cyanophyceae > Leptolyngbyales > Leptolyngbyaceae > Leptolyngbya > Leptolyngbya sp. DQ-M1. The sequence goes on along the minus strand of NZ_JAMPLJ010000009.1, from coordinate 87,498 downwards.
CGCACTCAAGCTGGAGTCGAATTTAGCGGTAAGCTCACCTGTCATCCCTGGGGTGATGTCGGCGCGAACATCGCAAGCGGCTCCTTCCGCACTTTGGGAATGTTGGTAATCCCTTGCAGCATGAGTACCGTCGGCAAACTTGCAGCAGGATTAAGCTCAGATTTGCTGGAACGATCGGCAGATGTGCAGCTTAAAGAAGGTCGTAAATTGGTGATTGTGCCGCGTGAGACTCCGTTTAGTTTAATTCACCTCCGCAATTTGACGACTTTAGCAGAAGCAGGAGCGCGGATTGTTCCGGCAATTCCGGCTTGGTATCACAATCCGCAGACGATCGAAGACCTGGTTGATTTTGTCGTAGCGCGGGCGTTAGATCAGTTTGAGATTGATTGTGTAGGGATCGATCGCTGGAAAGAAACGGACTAACAAACTTCTTGTCGCAAGTCAACGAACACACCGTTATGATCGCTCATCCTGCCGCGCTCTGGTGTTTCGCCCTCCCATGCGTTCACTGACATCTTGTAAGGAACTAGACATTCAGATAAGCAGATATGGTCAATGGTCGATCGTGAAAGTCCTTGAAACTTTTGCTCGGTCACACAAACCAGTGAAAGATCATGCAAAGCAGCACTCAACATCTCAACTGACTGCTTCTCTTCGTACCAGCCCGACTTATCGCGACTTTGATTAAAATCACCTGCGATACACATGAGAGGTGACGGATATTGTTTCTGAATCCGTAGCCAATCTTCGTGATGCTGTTGAATCGATCGACGATGTTCCTCCCATTTCTTCGCAGTTCCACTCATCCCTTTGTCATTCGCCCAAGGAATCACAGTTCCATAAACAATTATTAATCCGAAGGGCGACTCTACTTCAGCACAAACCGCATAAGTCGGATCAAAAGTGGGAATACAGCGAAGAATCTTCCATCGTGACCAAAGCGTTGTGAGGTTTTCACCTGCTTGATGCCCTTCGTAGGGAACAGATGCAACAAACTCATAATCGGGATTGAGATCGATCGCTACATTAGTCTCGGTCAGCACCCAAATATCTGCATCAATTTCACGAATTCGATCGATTCGATCGAGCCGACGCTGATTTTTAATCCAACCGTTTTGCCTGGGACGTTCTAGGTTCCAAGTTGCAATCCGAAAACGAATAGATGAAGTCACAGCGATATCTCACCAGCTATTGCAAGTCTATTTAGCCCATCCGCTAAGTGAAGCGATCGCATCTTTCACCCGAATCATCAGCGTCATTGCATCGATCGCTGAAGCAGCAAACCCACATTTCTCATAAAACTGCTTCGCCTCATCTGAAATGACATGAACCAAAATCGCTTGAATTCCAGCAATCTCAGCAGCCTGGAGCGTTCGTAAGATTGCATCCCGAAGCAATGCTCGTCCGATCCCTTGACCTTGCCATTGGCGCTCGACTGCCAATCGTCCAATCACCATTACCGGAATTGGATCAGGCATATTCCGTCGAATTCGCCCTGTTGCCTCCGTCTGCGCTACGGCTCCATTTGCAAGGCAGTAATATCCAATGACCTGATCGCCTTCACACAAGACGTAAGTTCGAGACGCTCCTTCTGCTTCGTTTTTCAAAGCGCGGCGTTTGAGCCAATCGTCTAGTTGAGTATTTCCTGAATCGAAGCCTTCAAGCTGATGAGATGAATTAATCCTTTCAGGCGGACGAAGCTGATCTATTCCCACGGCGCTTTTGTGGTTAGAAGAGCACGAAGTCGATCGTTTAATGCAGGTGGCGCATCTAGAAGAGCTTCAAATTGATCGAATTTCTGTGTATCTAACGCGAAAAAACTGCGATCGAGCAATACATCCTGCGCCTTCTGATACGCCGATTCCAGCATAAATTCCGATCGACTTTTGCCTTGAACCTCAGCCGCATAATCAATCAGATCGCGCTGGCTCTGTGTGGCGCGAATATTAATCGTGACATCACGCGCTTGATCCATGACTCATTGCCAAACCTGTATAAGACAATTGTATATACAATGCCCCTACAAGGTTCACTGGTCGCTTGAATTCTGTCAGGCTTCACACCGGAGCCGCTAAAATATAGGGTGTTCGTCGTTTTGCGGTGCGATTTTGTGCTGCCAGAACGCTTAAAACCAACTTTATTTCAATCGGATTTGTGCCGATGCGCAAGTCCGTATTGCTGTCACGAGGAATTCCTTATATGGTCGAGAGTCGAGATAGAACGCCCACCGCTCAGGAAACCTTTGTCCAAATGGCACAGGCGGCTGGACTGCGGGGACGCTTACTTTTAACGATCGGGCTTTTGATCTTCGTTCGATTAGGGATTTTTATCCCGATTCCGGGCATCGATCGAGCCGCATTTTCACAAGCGATTCAAGGCAATAGCGCCTTGAGCTTTGTGGACTTATTCGCAGGTGGCGGTTTGAGAACGCTGGGTCTATTCGCCCTCGGAATTCTGCCCTTTATTAACGCTTCGATCATTATTCAATTGCTCACTGCGGCGATTCCCTCGCTCGAAGATTTGCAGAAGAATGAAGGCGAAGCGGGAAGACGCAAGATTTCACAGATTACCCGCTATGTTTCGGCAGGTTGGGCAGTTGTTCAAAGTACCTTGCTCACGGTTGGATTATTGCGTCCGTTTGCCGAATCTTGGAGTCCGGTGTTTGTCGTCGAAACGGTTCTCGCGCTGACGGCTGGATCGATGTTCGTCATGTGGGCAGGAGAACTGATCACAGAGCGTGGCGTGGGTAACGGCGCATCGCTATTGATTTTTCTTAATATCGTGGCAACGCTGCCGCAGACCTTAGGAAAAGCGTTCGACTTGGCGCAAACCGGCGATCGAGCCGTGGTCAGCAGCGTCGTCATTCTGCTGCTGGTCTTCCTGGCAATGGTGGTCGGAATTGTGTTCGTACAAGAAGGAACGCGGCGGATTCCGATTATTTCCGCTCGTCGGCAAGTGGGACGACGGATGATGCTGGAGCGCAGCAGCTATCTCCCGCTGCGCCTAAATCAAGGCGGCGTGATGCCGATTATTTTTGCTTCCACTGTGTTAACGATTCCGGTAATTGTGGCGCAATCGTTTAATAATGCAGCATTGGCAAACTTTGTCAGCACTTATCTTGGCCCTGCTTCGATTTGGCACAACCTTCTCTACTTTGTGTTGATTCTATTCTTTAGTTTCTTCTACGCTTCGCTGATTATGCAGCCCGATGATATGTCGAAGAACTTGAAGAAAATGGGATCAAGCATTCCCGGTATTCGTCCTGGAAAGGCGACCACCGAGTATGTTGAGCGCGTTTTGAATCGATTGACCTTCTTAGGTGCTATCTTCTTAGGGATCGTCGCGATCGTACCTTCGATTATCGAAAATGCAACTCCAGTGAAAGTCTTCCAAGGCTTTGGGGCGACCTCTATCCTAATTCTGGTAGGTGTGGCGATCGACACGGCGAAACAGATTCAAACGTATGTAATTTCTCAACGTTACGAAGGAATGGTGAAACAATAGTGGCGCGACTGATTTTTGTCGGACCTCCCGGAGCCGGGAAAGGGACTCAATCGAAATTTTTGGCTGACTCCCACCAAATTCCGCACATTTCGACCGGGGATATTCTCCGGGAGGCGGTGGCTGAGAAAACGTCGCTGGGGGTGAAGGCTCAAGGATACATGGATCGGGGTGAACTGGTGCCCGATCAACTGGTGATTGATTTGATTCGCGAACGATTGGGAAAACCGGATGCCCAATCGGGCTGGATTCTCGATGGGTTTCCGCGCAATGTGGCACAGGCAGAATTCCTCGATGTGCTGCTGGATGAACTGAATCAGGGGTGCGATCGTGTGATCAATTTCGATGTGCCGGACGAAGTGCTGGTGACTCGAATGCTTAGTCGGGGACGAAAGGACGATAACGAGGAAACGATTCGCCGTCGTCTGGAAGTCTATCGAGAGCAGACTGCACCGTTGATCAACTACTACGAATCACGAGAAAAGCTAGTGACCATCAACGGCGATCAAACGATGGAAGAAGTCGCAACAGCATTAAATCAAGTTTGCGCTTAACTTTCAATCTTCAACTGACCCGACTTGGGGCTGAACGCCTTGAGTTGGGTCAGTTTTTTTATTCGGAATGATTTGAATTACATTCTGAGTAAGATTGAGAGTTTTAGCAGTGCTCCGTTAAGGACGAAAGATGAGTAGGACAAAGCAGTTAAAACTGGGCGCTTTTATGCGTCCCGTCAGCATTCATACAGCAGCTTGGCGTTATCCTGGCGCAATTCCAGATGCCAACTTTAATTTCTCAGCATTAAAACAATTTATTCAGAAACTAGAGCAAAGCAAATTTGATGCCTTTTTTATGGCAGATCATTTAGCTGTTCTGAATATGCCGATCGATGCCCTAAAGCGCAGTCACACAGTTACATCATTCGAGCCGTTGACGCTTCTTTCTGCGCTCGCTGCGGTGACTGAACATATCGGATTAATTGCGACCGCTTCAACAACTTACGATCAGCCCTATCACATTGCTCGCCGCTTCGCCTCTCTCGACCATATCAGTGAAGGTCGCGCGGGCTGGAACATTGTGACGACCTATAACCCAGATGCAGCGCTTAACTTTGGACTGGAGCAAGAGATCGAACATGACGAACGCTACAGGCGTGCCCGCGAATTCTACGAGGTAGTGATTGGGCTGTGGGATTCTTTCGCGGATGATGCTTTTATTCGCAATGTAGAAGCAGGAGTGTATCTCGATCCCGAAAAAATGCACACGCTGAATTACAAGGGAAAGTATTTCTCAGTGCGGGGGCCTTTGAACATTGCTAGACCTGTTCAGGGTTATCCGGTGATTGTGCAGGCGGGAGCTTCTGAAGCGGGACGACAATTGGCTGCGGAAACTGCCGAGGTTGTGTTTTCAGGGGTCAATACGCTAGAAGCAGGAAAGGCATTGTTTGCAGATATCAAGCGTCGATCTCAGGCGATCGGACGCACTCCCGATAGCATTAAAATCTTGCCCGGTGCGCTGGTGATTGTTGGCGAAACGGTTGAGGCGGCAAAAGCTAAACAGGCACATCTTGATAGTCTGATTCATTATGATAGCGGCATTAGTAGCTTGAATCTGGCGCTGGGCTACGATGTGTCAGGCTTTGATCCAGATAGTCTATTACCGGAGATTCCAGAGTCAAATGGGAGTCATACCGGACGCGATCGCATCGTCGCGCTTGCCCGACGTGAGGATTTAACCATTCGTCAGTTAGCGCAACGGGCGGCTAGCTATGGTGGGTTAATCTTTGTCGGTACACCTCAGACGATCGCAGATGAAATGGAACAATGGCTCTTCGAGGAAGCCGCAGATGGCTTTAACATCATGTTTCCTTTTCTGCCTGAAGGCTTAAATGATTTTGTGGATCAAGTGGTTCCAGAACTTCAACGGCGTGGAATTTTTCGCACAGAATACGAGGGCAAAACGCTGCGCGAGAATCTGGGTTTGGCGCGTCCTAAGAATCAATTCTTTCAACCTACATCGGTGTAAGTTTAACCAACAATAGACTTGTTGATTTGGGGGGAGCGACTTATCCTGTGAGCAGTTGAAGCTGAGATCGATCGAATGAACCAAACTCAAGAGCATCCTAAAGTTGTCGTGGTTGGAGCAGGGTGGGCAGGCTTAGGCGCAGCTTACCATCTTGCTCAGCAAGGATATGCAGTCACACTGCTCGAAGCCGGGGGCTATCCGGGCGGACTGGTAGCAGGATGGAAAACCGCGCAGGGACGATCGGTGGAAGCTGGAATTCATGGGTTTTGGTATCCCTACAGCAATATTTTCTCCTTAGTTAAAAAATTGGGCATCTCGCCCTTTACCGATTGGACGCGCTCTTCTCAGTATTCTCTAGCAGGGCTGGAAGTCGAGTCGCCAATCTTTCAGCAAGAACCCCGCTTGCCTACCCCGCTTGGAACATTTTTATACACGCGATTTAAGCGATTGCCGCTCAGCGATCGACTGTCTGCGCTACCGTTACTCTATGCAGTGGTGGATTTTGATAACTCGGATGAAGCCTGGAGGCGATACGATCCGGTAACTGCTCGCGAATTGTTTAAGCAGTTTGGAGTTTCTGCGCGGCTCTACAAAGAGTCATTTGAGCCGATGTTACTGGTGGGATTGTTTGCGCCGGGAGAACAATGTTCAGCCGCAGCAGCGTTAGGAATGTTGTATTACTTCATCTTGGCGCATCAACCGGATTTTGATGTGGTGTGGTGTCGCGGCACGGTGGGAGAGTACATTTTTCGTCCTTGGGTTGAGCAAATCGAGCAGGCAGGGGGACGGGTGCTGACTCAGCGGCGTGTGAGTGATTTGAGGGTTCAGGCTTCGGGGGGAGTTCCCGCAGTAAGTGGGGTTGTGTGCGGTGAGGAAGTCTTTGAAGCAGATGCCGTGATTTTTGCGGTAGGTGTGGCTGGAATGCAGAAAATTGTCAGTAGCAGTTCGACATTGCGCCAGTTTCCTGAATTCTGTAATTTGATGAATTTGAATGCGATTGATGCGATGGCGACGCGGTTGTGGTTCGATCGTAAAGTTCCCGTGCCGTTGCCGTCGAATGCTTGCTTTGGGTTTGATGCCACAACCGGTTGGACATTCTTTGATCTGAATGCACTGCATGATGAATGGAAAGATGAACCTGGCAGCGTGATTGAGGCAGATTTTTATCATGCGAATCAATTGCTACCGCTAGATGATGCACAGGTCATTGCGAAAGTTCAGCGCGATCTTGCGGTTTGTGTGCCTGAATTTCGGAATGCCAAAGTAATTGATAGCAGTGTGGTGCGATTGCCAAGAGCCGTGACGCACTTCTCTCCTGGAAGCTATCAGTCGATGCTTTCTGGAACAACGAGCATCGGTAATCTCTTTATGAGTGGGGATTGGATTATTACTCGTCATGGTTCTTGGTCGCAGGAAAAGGCTTATGTGACTGGACTTGAAGCGGCTAACCAAGTGATTAATCAGTTGGGTGTGGGTAAGCCTGCTGAAATTATTCCGATCGAGCCGGATGAGCCACATATCGCAGCACTTCGTAGTGCTAACCGCACCTTAAGAGACTTAACAAGCAGCTTTGTACCGCCACTTTGGTTGCCTTAAATGCAATGCCAGTCTTGCTTGGATGGAAGACTGGCAAGAACAAACTAAGAATTCAGGCGACGAGAGCGATAGCTTCCTTTGATTTCACGGTTAAAGAATCGACCGGGGGAATCTGTGTCTTGAAGTTCGTGCCAGGTTTCGACATCAACATCTTCGTATTGATACACAGCACCATTCTTGAACTGAACTTGCAAAAGATGTTGATCTGGATCATATCCAACTGCATTTGCCATTGATGATTGCACAGGCAACATGGGTAGATCCTGATTCACACCTGGAAGTTGATTGAAATCAGCAGGCACAGCATCTGAGGATACGATCGCATCCAGCAGTCGCAATCCTTCGTAGGCAGCTAACGGTGCGAGAACTTCAACAAATTCCAAATCAGCACCACGATCAATCACCAATCCCAGGCATTCATCATCATGGCTAATCGCTACAACGCTGCTCAGATCGACTTTAGAAAGCTTCATTATCTCCTTTATTTCACTTTGTTTTGGGTTTTAGCTTGTTCTAGTGCAATTTCCTTAACAGCATTGAATGAACTCACGCTGGCTGAACCTTCGATCGCTTTCACTGCTAAGTCTTGGACTTGCTTCAGCGCTCCATCTAACTGATTTGAGAGGGCTTGAATTCGGGTTTCTTGGGCTTGGATTGTTTCCAGTAGAGATTGAATTCGCAATTCATAGGTACGTTTTTGTCCTTCAATCTCTTTTGCCATCAGATCGGCTTTGACTTTTGCTTGCTGGTTTGCAATGCCTTTGCCTTCTTCTTGGGCGCGTTTAACCGCAGCTTCAAGCTCCTTTGGTATGGCTTCGACTTTGGCTTTCAACTCGGCAAACTGAGTTTCACGATCGCGAACCGTTTTTTCTCGTTCTGCCCACTGCTTTTGCTGCGTCTGCTGCAACTCTTCTAATTCACGGTACAAGCGAGTTTTTTCCTGCTCATACTCATCATTTGAGAGTTTGCGTTCTAAGTTGAGCGTGTAGGTGTACTCTTCTCCATCTCGCCGTTGAGTCTTGGTGAGAGTTTCATTGCGTTCCTTGATGCTGCGGCGGTGTTCCTCTTGTTCTTTTGCCCAGGCTTTTCTGGCTTGAGTGATCTCCTGGCTGAGTGTTTCTTGTCGCTGTCGCCGTTCTTCGCTGAATGTCTTGGAACTATCTTCGTACTGTTGAATTAATGCCTCTACAGTACAATCTTCTGCCTGTAGATTGTGCAATGTTTCTAGCTGTTGGGCTTCTTCTACAACTGCCTGCCGTAGTTCTTGCAGCTTCAGCACTTCCAAAGTTAGCTTTTCAGATAGGTCACTGATTGCCCCACCAAAACCAAGCTGTAGCTGATTCAGCCCGGTGATGATGGTTTCCATCTTTTGTTGAGGCGCGATCGTTAGTTCTGGTGTAGCTTTACCGTTTGTTGTCTCATTTGGTTGTGAGGGTTGTAGTGCAGGCACAACTGCTTGCAAAGCCTGTTGTGCTTCTAGCGCTTTCTTCTGTTTGAGCAATTCATCAAATGCAGAAAGAATCTCAGTCTTTGTGTTTTTCTCAGTGGGACGTTTCGTTACCATTGCCAATCCTCAAGATCACAGTAAACAGCTCAGGTGGTGCTATCATTCGCTTCTCGTAGCGAGGCGATTAGAAGAACTATCGAATGCTCGCATTGCAAGTTCTTGAGCTTGGCGCAGAGCGGTTTGCAGTTGAGTCGAAATCTCGCTAATCTGCTCAGTCTGGCTCTGGATCTTGGTTTCTAGCGATCGGATCTGCAATTCATAGCCTTGCTTGGTGGATTCCCATTCTTTTTCCAGCAGATCTGCCTTGATTTTGGCATCCTGATGAGCATCGCGAATTCCTTCTTCCCGTGCTTTTTTGACCGCTTCTTCCAGTTCGCCTGGGAACGCCGTGACCTTTTGCTGATACTCCTCATATAGTCTCTGATCGGCTGCCAGAATGCGTTCTCGCTCCGTCCAGTCTTTTTCTTTGGCTTCGATCGTTTCCCTAATTTCCCGCTCGATTTGCCGTTTCGTTTCTTCATACTCATCGGTTGCAATGCGGCGCGATCGCGCACTGTCGTACTGGTAATCTTCTTCCTGACGCTGCCGTTGCTGGTTCAGAAGTTCGCTGCTCTCGTTGATCTGAGCGTCAAACTCTTCTTGCTCTTGCTGCCAAATTTTGCGAGTTTCGGTAGTATCGCGATCGAGGGTTTCACGATCGTGTGTTGCTTGTTGTTCAAGTTGGCGCAGAGCTTCTTGATGTTCTTGTGTGATCAAGTAGAGGGCATCAGCAACGATGCGGGTCTGCTGAAGATCTTTGAGATTCTTACTTTCGACTGCAAGCGCTCGTTTAAGGTCATCGAGCTTCTTGGTTTCAGTGGTTAGGCGATTGGCAAGAGCGGTGATCGTCGTGCCAAAATCCAATTGCAAATCAGCCAGCCCGCGCACAATTCCGTCTGCTGTGTATTGCGACACTGTTTCCAGCACTGTTCTGTCTTGCCCTTTGGCAGCTTCTTCGCTGCGGGTGGCAACTCGTGACGAGACCGATCGCTGCTCGGTAAGGATGGTTTGAAAGGCATCGAGAATCCTGGTTTTGCTGTCGTTTGCAACTTGTGTCATAGCGGAGGTGGGAAAAGAGTGAATTTCTGCTGCTCGGAAGCAGGACTGCTATACGATCGGGGGCAGTGCTGCTATAGTGGGAGTAGATTGCAAACTACAGTTTACAATCCATGTGTACTACTTTATCACTTTTCCTCCGCCTATGCAATACCCAACGACAAAAATTGCAAACTGTAGTTGTCAAAATGAGAATGGATGAATTTGCAAAACGAGTCCGCGATCGTCGGATTCAAGAAGGGTTAAGCCAGCAAGAATTAGCTGAGCAGATTGGAATTTCCCGTAATTACCTGTCTCAAATTGAGCGGGGGCAGGCAACGAATCTCTCTTGGCAGGTGCGGGAGCGGTTGTCTGCGGTGTTAGGGCTAAAGGCGGAACCTGCACCAAGTTCCGCATTAGAGTCAGTCGATCTGCCTCCGAGTTTGGTGGAGTTCGCTCAAAACGCGAATCTACCGCCCGACGATGTGTTGATGCTGTCGCGATTGAAGTATCGAGGACAGCAGCCGACCTCGCCGGAGAAATGGGAGCTACTGTATAACGTCATTAAGATGACAGTAGGAAAATAGAAAGTTCACCGTTTGTTGAGTGAACTGCTAATCGATCGACCAATCTTTTAAGTTTGGGCACTCTAGCGCGAAAAATGTGAGGAACCCTGTGAGCCTGCCACAGCCCTATCGACATCCCGGACGAGCCTTCCTGTCTCAACATGGAAGGCTTCAATGTGAAGATGATGTCTTTCGCTATGTCAATTTCCTGCGGCAAGAATCCGGGTTAGGTGATGAACCTCCGATCGCTCTGACTTGCATTTATCAACACTTTGGAATGCCTGAGCCGCTACGCGCCCCGCTTGAGGAGCAACAAGGCATTTTAGTAGACAGCAACACCGGGATTATTCTGATTAAAGAAGATGATCCGATCGTCCGGCAGCGCTTCACTGAGGGACACGAACTGATGGAATTGCTGTTTGATGCTCAACAAGAAGCGAGGTTTGAGAGCGCTTTGCCAAACTGGAGCGAACAGCGTAAAGAGCGACTCTGCGATCAAGGAGCCGCCGATTTGTTGATGCCGCAATCCTCATTTGTGCCAAAGTTGAATCGGTTAGGCATTTCTTTCAAGACGGGACGATCGCTTGCAGCTCTCTATCAAACTTCACTGCTCGCGACGCTTGCGCGAATGTTGCAATATGGAACCGGCAATTATGCGCTAGTCCTGTGGCATTGTGTTCTCAAACCTTCTGAGATGAAACAAAGTGCCCCGATCAAAGCTAAGAGAAAGCTTCGAGTATGCTGGAAACTTCAGACGCAAGACTGGACAGGCGGTTTTATTCCCAAAGATAAATCGATTCCTCACGATTCATTAATCTCGCAAGCTTATATCAGTGGTCAACCTTACTCTGGAGCAGAAACGATTGATTTGGGTTCGACATCAATTCGATGCAACGTAGAAGCCCTGCCAATTCGGTTGGGCGATCGCATTAGTGTTCTGTCTCTCTTGCACCTTACAAATGGATGAATCACGCCATGACGCGATCGATCATCACGCTCGGTAGTATCAATATGGATCTTGTGGCGCAAGTTCCACGATTACCTCAACCTGGGGAAACGCTATCTGGATACACTTTTTCGACGCTTCCGGGGGGAAAGGGAGCAAATCAAGCGGTCGGCGTTGCCAAATTGGGGGGATCAAGCCGCATGATTGGGCGAGTTGGAGGGGATGCGTTTGGTGCAGAATTGCTAGAAAGCTTGCAAACTGCGGGAGTACAAACCGATTTAATTACCGTCGATCGTACAATCGCGTCAGGCGTTGCGATGATCGCAGTGGACGATCGGGCTGAGAATCATATTATTGTCATTCCAGGTGCTAATGGCAATGTGGGTAATTTTGATGTTGATCGTCTCAGGGTCGCATTGACTGATTCATCGATCTTGTTATTGCAGCTTGAGATTCCTTTATCGATCGTTCAATCGGCCGCGACGATTGCAAAACAAATCGGTGCAATGGTCATTCTCGATCCTGCTCCCGCTCCTAAAGACTTTTCAGGGATGCTTTATTCACAGATTGATATTCTGACTCCCAACGCAACTGAGACAGCCCAACTGGTCGGATTTCCAATTCGGGATCAAGCAGATGCCGATCGTGCAGCCGCAATTTTGCAGCAAAAAGGCATACCAACGATCGTGATCAAGCTAGGCGCTCAAGGCGCATTCTGCGCGACCGAAGACGATCGCTTTTTTGTCCCAGCTTTTTCAGTCAATGCGATCGATACGGTGGCAGCCGGGGATGCGTTTAATGCAGGATTAGCTGTGGCGTTATCTGAAGGGTTATCGATGCGCAAGGCAATTACTTGGGGTGCAGCAGCAGGGGCGCTTTCTACAACAAAATCCGGGGCGCAAGCCTCACTAGCAGAGCGATCAACATTCGATGCTTTTTTGAGCCAAATGCAAAAGCCCTGAGCCGAAAACGACACAGGGCAGGCTTCTGAACCAAACTTTACTAGAGAGAGGAGAGTTAAGCTTGTAATGATTACAGTTTATAAAGAATCACCTGATGCCGTCCCACGCCCTAGAGAAGAAACATACCCCAACAAAAGTTAGAATAATTTTCCAGACTGGCTACTGCCCCCGACTGATTCTGATGAAACTCTCGCTGAATATATCTTGCTGCTCAATAACAGCAGCAAAAACCCTGCCGATTGAATAGGATTAAGATGACAGTCGTTTAATCTATACGTCTCCATCTTTGGGTAGAAGACGGCCTCTACCGTGGGGCTTAGCCTAGATTTCACTCAAGTCAAAAAACTCCTCAAGTTCCTTCTTCGCTGGTAATACTTAAAAATGGAATCGCTAGAGCAGATTAACATCTTTGTCGTAGATGACGATCCCGATACACGAGATCTGCTGCGATTTATGCTGGAGGACGAAGGAGCAAACGTCACTGTTGCAACCAATGCCAAGGAAGCACTCTCACTTTTGGAAAAAGAACTTCCTACAATTTTGGTAAGTGATGTAGCGATGCCCGAAATGGACGGATTTCAACTAATCGGACTTGTCCGCGAGTTACCGCAAGGCGCAGAACTACCCGCGATCGCATTGACCGCATACGCCCGCGAGGAGGATCGTTTACAAGCGATTAATGCAGGCTTCAATGATTACTTAACAAAGCCGATCGATCCGGTGGAGCTAATGCGCGTCATTCAGCAATATTGTGGCTCGGATTAATGGCTTGGGATTGCAGGCTAAAAGGCGGATTGCTTGCCAATAGAAAACCCTTCACCGCGACAGCAAAGGGTTGAGAAGAGAGAGTAGTCGTAACAATTCAATTAGGCGCTCGGTAAGTTCCTGCTAGCGTAGGCATCGGCTACGGCGAAAGCAGGAACGCGGGTGCTGTAGTCGATCGAGTTGCCCGTGATCGATTTAGATAGCGTTTCAAACGAGGTCGATCGCCAGTTGCGCTCGTGAATCGGTTTCGTTTGTTCTCCCAAGAAGTAAGCCAAGGAACCCAGCAAGGCAACTGCTACCCAGCCCACAACTAACAGACTAACGAGGATGACCATCGGAACCTCCTGTGAACTTATGTTTCTTTATGTAAATAAATGTAACAGATATTTACAAAGACTGCAAATTACTTGTGATTCGTGATAGCCGAACTGCAAAATCTGAACGCAGATCGATTCAGGATCGATCCGGAATCAATAAATCCAAGCTGAAAAATCTAATTGCTCCACGCACTCCGATTCATAAAATTCCCATTACAATCGAACACAGGTTTTTACCCGCCGCACGTCCCCTTCTGAATAGAAAGAGGCTCGACTCCCTTGGCTTCAACATTGATGAAACTCAATCTTCTCACCCCGATCGCGCTTGGCTTCAGTTGCTTCACTGCACTAGCTGCCCCCGCCACTGCCAACCCTCCACAAGATATCGGGATTCAAGTGGGCATCGTACAGCGATTTGGTGATCGTTCTGCCGATACGCTCACTCTGAAAGCCAATCCGGGCGATCGCTTAACCGTGCGCTTCAACACAAACAACAAGCTCCAAACCCTAACCGCTCAAGAACTCAAGCTCGAAACGGCGATGCAGAAACTTCCGCAGCCCGTGGTCGAGGAGCGCGTTGTTTTCAGTACACACCGCAGTTTTGAAACCGCAGAGGATCAGGCTCAAGACTGGAAATCACAAGGGATCGAGGTCGAAATCGCTCAGCCAGAGCGCTGGCAAGTTTGGGCAAAGCGCGATGTCTACAACACGCCACTCTTACGGCGTTTGTTGCTGAGAAGCTTGCAGGCAAAGGGCATTCAAACCGCACGGATTGAAACTAAAGTCGTTCGAGAAGTACCGCGTCCGACGTGGGTACTGGATGGATTCCGGTATACGCGAGATGTGATTGATATTTCATCGGGTTCAGGAGTCGTTCAGGTCGATCGTGCCACTGATGATCATCCAAACCGTCCTTTTGGTGGGGCATTACGAATTCAACCGAATGCTTACGGTAACTATACGCTCGTCAACTTCGTTGGGATTGAAACATATCTCAGAGGCGTTGTGCCGCATGAGATTGGAACTTGGGCACCCCAACCGGTGTTAGAGGCTCAAGCCGTTCTCGCCCGCACCTATGCTCTGCGGAATTTGCGTCGATTTGTGATCGATAACTATCAACTCTGCGCGACGACACAATGCCAGGTTTATCGCGGTCTAGACGGCGCAGCACCTTCAACCGATCGCGCGATCGCGGCAACTCGTGGCTTAGTCCTGACCCACCAAAATGAACTGGTAGATGCGCTCTATTCTTCAACGAGCGGAGGCGTGACTGCAAGCTTTGATGATATCTGGCACGGTTGGGAGCGCCCTTATCTTAGAGCAGTGATCGACTCAGCGAATCCAGTGTGGGATTTGCGATCGCGCAGTTTATCCGATGAGGGCAATTTCCGCGCCTTTATCAATCAAAAGAAAGGCTTTAACGAAGATGGAACCAATATGTTCCGATGGCGCTACCCTGTGCCCTTAGCGCAGCTAAATCAGGAATTGCGCGACTATCTGAAAGCAGTCCGGCATCCGTTCGCGAACTTCAAAACGATTCGGAACATTCAAATCCAGCAGCGATCGGAAGGGGGACGCATTTTGAAATCGGCAATCGTCACCGACGCAGGCACGATTAAGCTTGAAAAGGATGATATCCAAACTGTATTTGATGCGCCAGCGAGCACGCTATTTTACCTCGATCCAATAATGGAAAATAAAGTGCTGAAAGGCTTCGTGTTTGTCGGGGGTGGATTTGGTCATGGGGTCGGAATGAGCCAATTTGGGTCTTATAACCTTGGCAGATTGGGCTGGACAAGCGATCGTATTCTTCGCTTCTACTTCCCCGATACGCAACTGCAACCATTTAACAGTTCGATTACGCTGTGGCGCGATCGAACTTCAGAGCAGCAAGCATCAAACTGACGCTGGTTTAACGGGAATTCTCCCTGTCAAACTTACGTTTGTTTACGCACTTCGTAGACGGTGATAAAAGCTCGTCTTGCTTTGAATCGCTTCAAATCTAGGATCAAGGTGAAACGTTGTCTCACCACTGCCAAGGAATAAACAGCCATCTGCTTGCAAGTAGTGCTGTACCTTGTTCAGAATCGATCGCTTGGTGTCGATATCAAAGTAAATTAGAACATTTCTCAGAAAAATAATGTCCATCTTTGGTAGAGCGCTCCAAGAGTGAATTAGGTTCAACTGCCGAAACTCAACCCTCTGACGAATTTCATCAACGATCTGCCAAGCATCCCCAGCTTTGCGGAAATACCGATCGCGCAGTTCAGGGGCCAGACCCCGGCTGATTTCCAAGTCTGTATACTGTCCTTGCTGAGCGCGATCGAGCACCTGCTTAGAAAAGTCAGTCGCGATTAAGCGAATTGTCCAAGCGGACAGTTCTGGAAAGGCTTCCCGGATCAGCATCGCAATGCTGTAAGGTTCTTGACCGGTTGAGCAAGCGGCACACCAGATATTGATGGTTCGCTGACTAGAACGGGACTGAATCAACGCGGGTAACACCGAAGCTTTTAGCGCTTCGAAGGGAGAGCGATCACGAAAAAAAGACGTTTCCTTAATCACTAAAGCTTCAAGGGCTTGAAGATGCAGTTCGCTTAAGGGAGTGTGTTTTAGGTGTTCGACTAATTCTGCAATTGAAGCAAACCCAGCATTCGCAGCTATCTGATCCAGATGCAGCGCTGCGAGATAGTCTTTGTGTGGCTCTAACACTACTCCAGACTGCTGCCGCACTAACTGACGGAGATACTCAAAATCAAAAGCAGGAATCGCCATCAGTCCATCCTCCGCGCCAGCGTAGACGATCGATTCACCCGACGCAGAATCTCTGGCATGATTTGATCGAGCGGCAAAACGGCATCGGCTAATCCTGCATTCACCACAAATCCCGGCATTCCCCAAACCACGCTACTCGCCTCATCTTGCGCCAGAATTTGCCCATTGCGATCGTGAATCTTCTGACAGCCCCGGAGTCCATCTTGCCCCATCCCGGTCAGAATCACCCCCAGAGCGCGATCCCCGTACACTTCGGCAACAGATTCAAGCAAGACATCCGCTGAAGGACGACAAAAATTTCGGGCTGGAGACTGGTCGATCACAAGTTGCACAGTTGAGTCCGTGTCTTTCACTCTCAAATGATAATCGCCTGGCGCAATCCAAACCGTACCGGGGCGAAGTTTTGCTCCTAGCGTTGCTTCCCAAACGGGCAAGGCGCATTTTGTCGATAAACGTTCTGCGAGCAGCTTGGTGAACATGGGCGGCATATGCTGCACAATGACGATCGGGACAGGAAAATCGGCGGGTAATTCTGAGAGCAACGCGGCGAGGGCATTTGGCCCTCCGGTGGAAACACCGATCGCAACGATCTCAGCAGACGATCGATGGAGTTGAGAACTTGAGAAAGCAGCGGTTGTGGGGGTGGCTTTTGGGCTAATGTCGGAGATTGGTGCCGATCGGTTCTGTGTAATTTTCTGGCTCAGTGCTTTAATCTTAGGAATCAGCGTCGCTCGAAGATAGTCGGTTAAATGATCTACGTTGTCCATCTGACTCGGTTTTGTCGCATAGTCCGAAGCTCCTAAAGAAAGAGCATCCAGCGTTGCAATTGCTCCGATCGTGGTCATCGCACTAAACATAATCACGGGCAGTCGTGGATTGAGTTGACGAATCTGCGCCAACGTTTGCAGCCCGTCTAAGTCAGGCATTTCGATATCGAGAATGATCACATCCGGATTCAGTTGAGACAGTCTTGCGAGTGCAATTCTTCCTGAAGAAGCGACTCCCACAACTTCAATCTGGGGCTCTGCTGCGAGAATTTTGCTCAGACGGCTCCGTACCATCACTGCATCATCTACGATTAAAACTCTAATAGGTTGCATGACTTCGGGATTATTAAAGAGCGCTACCAGTTCCCAAAAATCCTGCGCCACACCAGTCCCTCTGCGAAGACGCGATGCCTCACGTCTCTACAAAGGTCTTTAGAGAGCATTCAGAAATTTGGTGTGATGCCGACGACACATTAACTGTAGCAAGGAAAAATCACAGTCTGAAACAATCCCAAGAGGCATTTAATCGATCGCAATCCTCACGAACACCCTCGATCGACCTCAGGCTACCTTACAAAAGCTGCGCCGCTTCATACAGCCGCCTCAGAATTGCCGTAATCTTTGCACCGTATTGCGGATCGGCTGACCATCGCCCACTCAGTTGATCCACTAGGGGCGCAATCCCACGGGTGACAAACCGAAACCGAGGCGCAACCACTTCTTGCACTAGCGGCTCTGTACTGGCATAAGCTTTGAGTAGCTGAATATGTGCTCTCACGCCAGTTTGAGCATTCGGAAAACTTGCGCCTTCAGGGCCGCCGCCCACATCTCCCAGTCCGGCAAAGTTGTTTTGCGAGGGTTTAATCTCACCTCCGAAGCGCAAGTAGTTTGTTTCGAGCAGCATTTGACTGAAGGCAATATCGTAATTGACTCCTTCGATCGCAGCTTCACTGCGGTAGAGGTCTGCAAGCTGAGGATACTGTACGGGTGCGGCATCGTTGTTGCTGCGGAGAAATGCAATTAACTGTGCCGAAGTGGTGTTACCGTTGCTCATGATGCGATCGAGCGTTCCCGGACAGATTTTTAGAATCGATCGCAACAGCACGGTTCGCGCTTGAGCATCCCAACCCACGGAGATCGTATAGTTTCGCAGGTCTACCGCTTTGACAAAAACGACTTGACGATAATTCAAGCGACGAATGTTCGGATCTTGAGTTAAATCGATTCCCAGACGATCGGTTAAATCGATCGGAATGTAGGCATTGCCATTGACCAGAATTCCCTTCTCGCCGTAAATCTGCCCGTTAATGCTAATGCGAATTTCAGGATAGGTCGTGGAATCGGGTGGTAGAGCCGTGCCCCGCGCCCAAGCTACCAAACCATCTGCAATCCCACTTGCCAAATCGCGACGCTGATTTTGAATAATGAAGCGATCGTCTGGATTGGTGAGAAATCCAACCGTCATCAAAAGCGATCCGCAGGTGATCTGACGAGTAAACGGCAGGCTACCGAGTCCTGTGTCGGTATCGGGTCTGGCTCCTCGGCTCGGCAGTTGAGGAACGCGGCGAATCAGCGCTAGCAATAGCTGTTCGGCATTACGGCGACGCTGATCATTATTGGCAATGTAGTAAACGGTTGCCCCTCGCACGGCTGGATTACTAAACGCATCGGCGCGGATTTCAAGCGCCACATCATCCGGACGATCGCGAGCGTTGATCCAGTCGATCGCTTGAGCCGCACTCAGCGCATCGGGCACAGACAGGACTTCGACACCCCGCGATCGCAATTCTGTCACGACTAGATCGCGAGTCAGAATCATTTCTCTTGCTTCGGTTGTGCCTGCGACGACTGCCCCCGGATCGGTGACACCGTTAACGCGATTGCCATGTCCGGCAGAAATAAAGATACGTCCCATCAGATTCTCAGCGTAACGAGGTTATGCACTTACATTGTCAGTGGCTCATTCTATCTTCTTTTGAGGAAATAGCTGATAAATGCCTCAAACTCTATCCACATAAGATAACGATATGCTTGAAGTGATTCCGCATCTGCAACTTGTTCATGCGTACTATGAGTATTATTTACGATTTAGAACACACTACAAGCTATCGCTATCGCAATCCTGTTACTTTCGGAGAACACCGAGCGATTTTCTTACCCAGTATTGGCTATAGTGGGCGCATCTTGAGCTATGCGATCGACAGCAACGTTCCCTGCAAAACTCGCTGGATGATGGATACGCTCTCGAATAATGTTGCACTCCTGAGCTTCAGTGAACCTGCAAAAGAACTGAGTGTGACCTATCGAGTGAGAGCTGAGCATTTTGGCATTCCGACGATCGCTGATTTTCCGCTGGATGCCCGTGCTGAAGAAATTCCCGTACAGTACACTCCGGATGAATGGAATGATCTCTCTGTGTTCATTCGTCCACATACCGAAGATTCCGAAGGTCGGCTTGCAGCTTGGACAAAACAATTTGTGGCAGGCGACCAAGATAGTACCTTAGATGTCTTGCAACGCATGATGGATAGTATTAACACCACATTGAGCTATCAGTCACGAGATGCAGAAGGGACTCAGAATCCGGCTGAGACACTCCGGTTACAGTCGGGGACTTGTCGAGACTATGCTTGGTTAATGATTGAAGCACTTCGACGCTTAGGGCTGGCTTGTCGCTTTGTCAGCGGCTATATTTACGATTCAGCCTTAGATGGCGGTGAGGTTGGCATGACAGGTTCCGGTGCAACTCATGCTTGGGCGCAGGTTTATTTACCGGGTGCAGGCTGGAGAGCTTATGATCCGACCAATCGAATTACAGCCGGATTTGATCTGATTCGAGTCGCGATCGCTCGTCATCCTGGACAGGTGATTCCGCTTTCTGGGTCTTGGTTTGGTGAGACGGATGACTATTTGGGAATGGATGTGAATGTTTCAATTCGCAAGTTAGGAATGTTGCCTAACTTTGAAGTGGCCCCCGCAGTTCCAATCGTGACAGCCTCGCAGTAAAATTCAGATTGTTTGCAACCAAAGACGGACGATCGCTCGTCTAGAATTTGCTGTAATCGAGTTGCGTGGAATCATTGAGATTAGAGCATGAGCATCGGAGTATGGGTACTGGGCGATCAGCTTTGGACAGGGCAAACTGCATTGCAAAGCTGCAAAGATAACCCTAAGCAAACGCACGTCTTTTTTATTGAGTCGCTACACCATGCTCAACAGTTGCCGTATCATCTGCAAAAGTTGGTGCTAGTTTGGTCAGCAATGCGCCACTTTGCTGAAGAACTGAAGCAAGAAGGCTGGATTGTTAGCTATACACAATCGATTGACTTTCAAACGCCGCTGATCAAGTGGATTGAGCAATACGGAATTACGGAACTGCGGGTGATGGCTCCGGCCGATCGTCCGTTTATGAGGCTGATTCAGTCACTCAATCTTCCTTGCTCTGTAACTTTTACTCCGAACAATCGCTTCATTTGGCAGGATCAAGAGTTTGTCGATTGGGCACGATCGCGCAAACGCCTATTGATGGAAGACTTTTATCGTGAAGGACGGCAGCGATTTAATGTTTTGATGGATGGGAAGCATCCGCTTGGAGGGCGCTGGAACTTCGATCGGGACAATCGCAAGCCCCCCAAAGGTAAATTGACTCTGCCCGAAGCACTTTGGTTTGAGCCAGACCAGATCACCCAAGACGTGATTGACTGGGTAAAGCAGTCCCCAAATCTTAAAGATAGTCAAGCCTATTGGCAAATTGAACCCTTTCAATGGGGAGTCACCCGCACACAAGCATTACAGGTACTAGACTTTTTTATTAAAACTCGACTGTCTAACTTTGGCCCTTATCAGGATGCAATGGTCACGGGTGAACAGACCCTATGGCACGCAATGTTATCGCCTTATCTGAACATTGGACTATTGCACCCTTTAGAAGTGGTACAAGCCGCAGAGCAGGCTTATTACGCTAATCGGGATACCTGGGAACTCAATAGCGTTGAAGGCTTTGTCAGACAAATCATCGGCTGGCGTGAGTATATGCACGGTATCTATGTGTACATGGGCGAAGACTATCCCGATCGCAACTGGTTTAATCACACGCAACCGCTTCCAGACTTTTACTGGACAGGCGAAACAAAGATGAACTGTTTGCACCATGTTCTGACTCAAGTCAAAGCGACGGGATACGCCCACCACATTCAGCGATTGATGGTTCTGAACAACTTTGCATTGATTGCAGGGATCTCTCCGCAAGAATTGCAGGACTGGTTTCATACTGCCTTTATTGATGGGTATGACTGGGTGATGCAAGCGAATGTGATTGGCATGGGACAGTATGCAGATGGTGGCATGATGGCATCAAAGCCTTATGCCGCTTCAGCAAATTACATCAATACCATGAGTGACTATTGCAAACACTGTACATACAATCCCCGCAGTCGCACTGGAGAAACGGCTTGCCCGTTTAACTTCATGTACTGGGACTTTCTTGCCCGACATTACGACAAGCTTAAGCACAATCCACGCATGACACAGATCTATCGCAACTTAGAGCGCATCTCAGCCGAGGAACTTCAGCTAATTCGCGCCGAAGCAGAACAGTGGAGAACCGAACATCGACAGACCGAATATCCCCTTCCTTCTACCCCTGCACCTCATGGATCGCCTGACGCAACTCCGCAATCAGTACCTTGACCTAACAAATCACGTTTTGCCAGACTTAGCCCGATCGCGCCATTTCCCCGTTCGCTACAATCATTGCTTTCAGCGCATTATTCTAGATAATCTATTCGATCGCTGCTGGTATGAAGTCTTAGAACGTAAGCGCATTCCTGCCTATCAGCAATTAACCGAAGCCCAGTTAGAAAGCGCGATCGCACTAGCAAACAGCATCATCGCTCAGCCTGACTCATACTTACAGCAACTCAATCAAAACAGCTTAAACTGGCGCGGAAAAGCGAGTGAATCAAACTCCCAAAAGCGCTAGATTCTCTGGAATTGTGAGACGATAGGCTCCCTGCTTGATCGTAATTTCCTGAATGCTTAACGTGTAGCTATAATCTTAATTAGTTATATAATCGAACTCACTCTGATTGCCAAGTTTCCCTATGCCCAAAGTGAAACCCTCAAAGGTTGATCCAGCGATTCTTGCGGCAGTCGCTGACTATTTCAAGGTGCTGTCAGAAGTGAGTCGGCTCCAGATTCTGACTTGCCTGAAATCGGGGGCAAAGAACGTCATGGAAATTTCAGAGGCAACGGGATTAGGACAAGCAAATTTGTCTAAGCACCTAAAGGTTTTATACCAAGCTGGCATACTCTCGCGTGAAGCAAAGGGAACGAGCGCCTACTACGAAATTGCCGACCCAATGATTTTTGAGTTCTGTGAGTTAGCTTGCGATCGCGTGGCTGAACGAGCGGAACAACAAGCAGCAAGTTTAAAGGCTTTACGCAGCAAAACCTCCGTGTTCTAGCAGGCTTACAGAACATAAACTTTGAAAAATCAATTCTGTTTGATCGCTGGAACGGCGCTGTATCGCAAACTGTTTGAGCCATTGTCTCTGTCGCGATACAGGTAAAACTTACTGTCTGCTTCAAGCACTCTCCAAGCCACGCAAGTCATCCGATCGTTGAAGCGATTGTATTTCCCGAACTTCACCGCGCTGCGAATTTAGAGCACGACTTAGCCTTCTTCTACGGTGACAACTGGCGAGAAGAAATCGCACCCCTGCCCACGGGTCAAATCTATGTTGATCGACTGCGCGAGATTTCTAATACCGAATTAAACATAGAATGCGACAGATCATACTCAAAGTCCCCCAGAATGGGGGATTTAGGGGGCGAGAATCTGTCGCATCCACAAATCAATCTGGTATAACACAAGCCCGGTTTTGTTGATTGCTCATGCTTATACACGCTACTTGGGCAATTTGTCAGGTGGTCAAGCATTGAAACGTATTGTGCGATCGGCATTAAAACTACAAACCGTTCAGGGCACAGAATTCTATGAGTTTGAGCAGCTCCCGACTGTAGAGGCAAAGCTAGCCTTCAAAGGGTGGGCAATTTGGCTGCTGAAAGCCGTTGGATTAGCGCACAAAGTTGCCATGCCGCCGCAGTCTACTACTGCCCCTAAACTGTAGTGAAACTAGGAATATTTTTGCAGTTAAAGCATTAACAGCTAAGTTAAGGCGATAGTTAGCAGGTCTCGCCTGCGATCGCGCTCTGAGCTTAAAATTCCGCGAAGCGAGTTGTGCGAGTCTATCAACGTCCTCACAAGTTCCTCACAGTCTTTGCGTATCTTGAACATAGAGCGATTTAGTTCTCGCTCTATGTTCAAAGAAGACCAGGAGGAATGTTATGTCGCTGATTCACTGGCAACCTCTTAAAGAATTGGAAGCATTACGGCATCAGATGAATCAGGTTTTCGATGCGTGGCTGCACCCAGATCCAGAAGCCCGATCGCTGTCACCAATCGACGGTATGGCTTGGACACCTGCGATCGAACTTCACGAAACCGATACCGATGTCGTTCTCAAAGCAGAAGTTCCGGGGATAGAAGCAAAAGATCTGGATGTGCAAGTTTCTGAACATACGATATCGATCTCTGGTCATCACCAAGAGGAAACACGAACCGAAGAAAAAGGCGTATTTCGCTCTGAGCTGCGGTATGGACAGTTTCAACGCTTGATTCCGCTCCCAACGGCGGTGCAATACGACCAAGTGAAAGCAGACTTCAAGAACGGCATTCTGACACTAACCTTGCCTAAAATTGAATCGGCACGTAAGCCTGTAGTGAAGGTGAACCTGGAAGAAAAATTGCGCGAGGCAACGACTCAACACCGGCAAGCCAAAGAACACCAGGAACAAACCGTCCACCGCCGGGCTGAAGATGCTTTAGAAACGATGCAAATGGGTGATCTTGATCAAGCGACACGGGAAACGCTAACCCAAGAGCGACACCAAAACGAGCAGCGGCAAGAATCTGCTCATCTGCGAGCCAACCAGTAAAAGCAACCTACGTACTGTTTGAGGAGAAAATATGTTTACTCGAATGCGATCGAGTTGGGAAACTGTGAAGGCAATTCCAAACGAAGTTGGACAATTTATCGCTGGAGCAATCAGTCGCATCTTTGGACTCAACGATGATAACTATCCAGCAACCGGAGTTCAACCCTTTGAAGGAGAACCCGCTAAGGAAAAACATTTCTAGCTTGAATTGTGAATCAGGAGATGAGTTGAGGATTACAACCTCAACTCATTTTTATGATATTGAAGATTCAAGAATGGCTCAGATCTCCAGCAAGCTGCTTCTGATATTCAGCATTCAAATCGCCTGTTGGATAGTACCAAATATTCCAGTTGCCAATTCCATATTGTGCCGGATCAAAGCGTTCGTCGAGTCCAAGATAGATATTAAAGGCACTTGCAATTCGTACCGAGTTAAGCGATCGTGCTCTTTTTAGCTCAGCTTTATTTTCGACTGCTGCTCAGGTTCTAAATGTTCAGCCGAGTAGCACTAACGCAACGCCGAACAGGACTTGTAGAACGTCGATCGAACCTACATTAAATTCGTGTCGAAATTGATCGCAGCTCATCTGGAATTACGTCCGCATCCGAAAACTCCAGAATCGTTTCTGACAGTCCCAGATATCCCGATTCTGCAAATGATAACAACATCCGTTGCAGCGCAAACCACACTTCCGGTTCATATTCCCAATCGCGCCCCCGACTTGCCCGACCAGAAATCGACTTCAGCGCCCAAAAATAACTATTTCGCACCACAGACCCCCCTTTTTTAAACGGCGGCACATCTTCGTGATGCAGATACAGAATATCGCTTTCGATTCTCGCTCTCATTTTTCCAACCTAAAAGAAATCCCCCATAGCCATACGCTACAGGGGATTCAATTCTAGCGAATTAAATTAATAGCCGCCGCGCGAGAATCCGCCTCGACGATCGCCACCATTGCGACCACCGCCACCGCCACTGCGGCCACCGCCCGATTCTTCACGGGGCTTTGCCTTGTTGACACGCATATCGCGACCCATCCATTCCGCACCGTCTAGGGCTTCGATCGCTTTATCTTCTTCGGCATCCGTTTCCATTTCCACAAATCCGAACCCACGCATCCGTCCAGTTTCACGATCAACCGGAAGCTGAACGCGCTTAACAGATCCGTATTCTGCGAAGATTTCGGTCAAATCTTCCCGCGTAACCTCGTAAGATAGGTTACCTACATAAATCGACATTGAAAAAGATCTCCAGAACCAGAAATAACCGAGGCAGTCGTATCGGAGTGTGCCTGCTTTAGCCCAAACAAACTTGCTAGTTTCAATGAAAACGAACGAGTCACTGTCAGAAAAAACAAACGATTCAACCGAATCAATACCTCTTCTCATTTACTGTAACACGAATCTCTAGAGCGGACAGATTTCAACAATTTGAGATATATCGCAATGTTTGAACGATCGCGATAGTTTAGAGTCTGGGAAACGGTGATTTGGAGGATCTTATGGCTGTGGCATCTTATGGCACTTGGAAGTCGCCGATTAGCTCGGATCTGATTGTGGCAGGGACGATCGGACTCGGACAAATTAAGCTGGACGGCAAAACAATTTACTGGAGCGAGTCACGTCCGACTGAGGCAGGACGGAATGTGATTGTGCAACGTTCAGCGAATGGCGAGACGATCGATCTGACACCTGCCCCATTCAACGCCCGTACACGGGTGCATGAATACGGGGGAGGGGCATTTATGATTGCGAATGGAACCGTTTATTTCTCGAATTTTGCCGATCAGCGACTTTATCAGCAGACCGATGGAGCTGAGCCGATCGCGCTGACTCCTGAAGCATCGTTACGATATGCCGATGCCCTATTCGATAGTGCTCGAAATCGCCTCGTTTGTGTACGCGAAGAACATCAAGATCAAAGCGTTGAGAATACGATCGCGGCAATTTCGCTCACGGATCAAAGTCAAACCGTTCTGGTTTCAGGTTCAGATTCCTATGCGTTTCCGCGTCTGAGTCCTGATGGTTCTCGCCTCAGTTGGATTTGTTGGAATCATCCGAATATGCCTTGGGATGGAACCGAACTCTGGACAGCAAACATTAGAGCAGACGGAACGCTAGACACACCGGAAAAGATTGCAGGTGGATTAGAGGAATCGATTTTTCAGCCGGAATGGTCGCCGGATGGCAGTTTGATTTTTATTGGCGATCGTACGGGCTGGTGGAATTTCTACCGCTGGAATCCTACAACCGGAAAAACTGAATCCCTCTGTGAGAAAGCCGCAGAATTTGGTTTACCGCTCTGGGTGTTTGGAATGTCTACCTATGGCTTTGCTGGAAATCAAATCATTTGTAGCTATACCGAAAATGGATTGAGCCGCTTTGCCAGTTTAGATTTAGACACTCGCGAACTCACTCCAATCGCAACGCCTTACACCAGCATTGCAGGGCTCCAAGCTTGTGCAGATCATGCGGTATTTCTGGGCGGATCATCAACGGAGCCGAGCGCGATCGTCAAATACGATTTACAGACTCAACAATTTGAAGTGCTGAGACGCGCCAGCGAACTGCGGATTGATCCCGGTTATCTTTCAGTGCCAGAAGCGATCGAGTTCCCGACTGAGAATAATCTCACGGCTTTTGCTTTGTACTATGCGCCCAAAAATAAAGATTACACCGCTTCTGAAGGCGAACGTCCACCGATGCTAGTCAAGAGTCACGGAGGCCCGACCGCTTCGACTTCTGCTGCATTTAACTTAGGCATTCAGTATTGGACAAGTCGCGGCTTTGCAGTTCTCGACGTGAATTATGGCGGCAGTACCGGATATGGACGCGCTTATCGCGAACGTTTGAAAGGAACTTGGGGCATTGTCGATGTCGATGACTGTGCAAATGGAGCAAAATATCTCGCCGAGCAAGGCAAGGTGGATGGAGATCGCTTAGTGATTGCAGGCGGAAGTGCAGGCGGATATACAACGCTCTGCGCTCTCACATTTAGAAATACATTCAAAGCAGGCGCAAGTTACTATGGCGTGAGCGACCTCAAAGCGTTGGCAGAAGATACTCATAAGTTTGAATCACGCTATCTTGATGGTTTGATTGGTGCTTATCCAGAAAGAGCCGATTTGTACGAGGAGCGCTCTCCGATTAGTGCGGTCGATCGCTTATCTTGTCCGGTGATCTTCTTTCAGGGTGACGAGGATAAAATCGTACCGCCGAATCAAGCCGAAATGATGGTTGATGCTTTGAAACAAAAAGGATTACCTGTAGCATATGTGTTGTTTGAAGGCGAACAACATGGATTCCGTAAAGCAGAAAACATCAAACGTGCTTTAGATGGAGAATTCTATTTCTATTCACGGGTGTTTGGGTTCGAGCCTGCGGATAAAATCGAGCCTGTGCCAATCTTTAATCTCTAGAAGGCTATGACTCCAGTCGTTGGATTTATTTTGCTGACTCATGCTCATCCAAATCAGATCCGGCGATTGGTCGATCGCTTAAATCGCCTGTTTGATCAGCCGCCGATCGTCTGTCATCACGATTTTCTTCAGTGTCCGTTGTCGATCAAGTCTTTCTCCAGCAATGTCTCGTTTGTTGATCCACCAATGCGAACGCGCTGGGCTGAATTTTCAGCCGTCGAAGCCACCGTTCGAGCAATGGTACAAATGCAGCACCGGGTCGATCGGCCCCAATGGACAATCTTGCTCAGTGGTTCAGACTACCCGATCAAATCTGCCGATCAAATTCTGGCGGATCTGAATGCGACTGAGGCAGATGCTCACATGAGTGCTGAACTAATTCAGCCGTCGAACCTGAAAAGTGTTTGGCATCGAGAAATGCACAACCGCTACTATACGCGCTGGATACCCATGCCGAAATCGATCGCAGATGCGCTGAAGCTCAATTGGCAACGCTTGCGGTTGAAGCCAGAGATTTTAATGCGCCCCTTTGTGCCGTATAACTCGAAGTTACAATGTTATGCAGGTTCACAGTGGTTTGCAGCGAACCAACGTGCGATCGACTACATTGTGAACTTTCACTATACTCGTCCACAGCTTGCCAATCATTTGCGCTGGGTGATGTTTTCCGAAGAAACATATTTCCAAACGATTGTTGCCAATGCGCTTGATCTCAAAATCAATACGAACGATTGGCGCTACAAGGATTGGTCTATGGGTGGACCACACCCGAAAACGCTCGATCAATCTGATTTGCCAAAATTACAAGCTTCTTCCGCTCATTTTGCACGTAAGTTTACGCCCGATGCTCCTGTACTTGATGATCTCGATCGTATCATTTTTCAGCTAGAGTAATCCGCTTCCTGATGTTGAGAACTGCCTCGCTCAAACCCCGCAACCTCAGATAGCGTATAGAGCGGACGGTTTTTCACTTCTTCGTAAATTCGTCCAATATACTCGCCTAAGATGCCAATACTGAGAAGTTGCACTGCACCGAGAAAAAAGATGGCGACGACGATCGTGGTTAATCCGGTTAGCGGTGAGGCAGGATAAGCGATCCTCCAGTAAAACACTAAAATCATCATCACAATTGCAACAAATGCAGCGAATAAACCTACATAAGTAGAAATGCGAAGCGGAACTTTTGAGAATGAAACTAAACCGTTAATCGCTAATCCTAGTGATTTATGAAAGGAATACTTCACTTCACCGGCAAATCTTGGATCGCGCTCAAATTTCACCGCAGTTTGACGAAATCCGACCCACGATCGTAATCCCCGAATATAGCGATTGCGCTCTGGCATTGCATTTAACAAATCTACGACCTGACGATCGATTAAACAAAAGTCTCCGGTATCGATTGGAATCTCTACATCTGCAAGCTGTTTGAGCAATCGATAAAACAGATATGCCGTGAATCGCTTAAACCAGCTTTCTTTGTGGCGTTGGGTTCGCTGAGCATAAACGACCTGATATCCCTGTCGCCACTGATTGATCAGTTCTGGAATCAGTTCGGGTGGATCTTGCAAATCTGCATCTAATATCACCACGACGCGACCTCGTGCATAATTTAATCCGGCAGTCACAGCGATTTGATGCCCGAAATTCCGCGCCAAACTGAGATAACACACCCGCGAATCCTGATTGTGCAGTTCTCGAATGAGGTGAAGCGATCGATCCTTGCTGCCGTCGTTAATCAAAATTAATTCCACTACATCATCAAGCTGATTCATCACGGCACTCACGCGATCGTACAGGGCGGGAATCGTGGCTTCTTCGTTGTACACCGGAATAACCAAAGAATACTTAGGCAACATGGGAGATCGGCAACTCGCAGATCGATCGTCCCATGATTTGCCAGATTAAAATAATTCTTGATTGAAATGCGATCGATCCTGTATAGTAAGGAGACATCCAGGGCGGATGGCGAAACTGGTAGACGCACCACACTCAAAATGTGGCACCGAAAGGTATGAGAGTTCGATTCTCTCTCCGCCCATTACATCCAAGCGATGAACTTTACACTAAATTGCTTTCCTGAGTTCATCGATCGCACCAAGCATATCCGTTTCAGCAGTTAGGATACAGCGGCTCAAAAGCTGAATATTGAGGTCTTGTAAGCCTGGAATCTCACTGCGCTGAATCTTTCTATAGTTGCCTTCAAACAATCGATAAAGTGCGAAAACGCCATCTTCCCAAAACCAAACTTCAGGAATTTCTAAGACTTGATATCGAGGCAGCTTGGATTCATTTCCAGAGGTAAAAACGACCTCAATCGCTAAATCTGGAATTGCTTTGCGACCCACGTAAAAGCTCTCATCCGGTTGAAGCGACACGATGCCTTCTCGCTCTCGATCGGCTGAGCCTGTAGGAATGAATTGAACGCGCCGCTCTAAACAGTAATGACCCATTAAGAAAAGAATGATGCGGCTGAATAAATCATGAGGTTCAGAAGGCATGAAAATTTCGATCGTATTTGCAAAGTAAGTCAGTTTAGCGTGAGAAACTTCAAATGCTTGTTGCAGCAGTTTGAATTGATTCCAAGTACGATCGGGAATTGAGATGATACGACTTTGAGCGGTGCTTGCGGTAGTTTGAGTTTGCATAGCGGTAAGGACTGATCCCTCAACGTCTGAATTATTTTGTATCCATCCAATTGTTGCCAGCACGAATATCTACAACTAGCGGCACACTCAGAGAAACGGCGTTCTCCATAACTCGCTTAATCTTGGGCTGCAACTCTTCCCAAGCATCAGGCTCAACTTCAAACACCAATTCATCATGCACTTGCAGCAACAGATTTGCAGGATAAGCTTTCAGAACTTCGTGCAACTGAGACATTGCAATCTTGATGATGTCTGCACTAGAACCCTGAATCGGCGCGTTAGCTGCGGCTCGAAGAGCTTGCGCCTCGAACTGGTCGCGCAGCTTCAGTTTATCGAGTTGAATGTCATCGGGTGATTTGCCTCGAAGTTTTCGCACCGAATCGGATGAGAAATTGAAGTAGCGTCGTCGTCCTTTGATGGTTTCGACATAACCATTGGCGATTGCTTCTCGCTGCATTTGCTGGAGGTACTCGAAAACGCGAGCATATCGACTGTTAAAGCGATCGATAAAGGTGCGTGCCTGAGCCGAAGTAACTCCCGATTCTCGCGCAAATCGCTGTGCGCCCATGCCATAAATCACACCGAAGTTAATGATTTTTCCCAGTCGTCGTTCTTCAGAGGAGATGTCATCTTTTTCCAACAACAATCGAGCCGTGAGCGAGTGAACATCCTCGTTGTTACGGTAGGTTTCGAGTAGAACAGGTTCTTGACTCAAGTGTGCTAAGATTCGCAGTTCAATTTGCGAATAGTCAGCCGCAACCATGAGCCACCCTTCTTCGGGAATAAAGGCTTTACGGATTTGGCGGCTAAAGGCAGTCCGAATTGGAATGTTTTGGAGGTTGGGGTTAGACGAAGAGAGCCGACCTGTAGAAGTAACTGCTTGGTTAAAGTCGGTATGCACACGATCGGTCTTCGGATTGATTAGAGTTGGTAGCGCATCAACATAGGTTGATTTCAACTTCGTCAAGGTTCGATGTTCCACGATCACATCAACCACCGGATGGTCGCCTTGCAGTTTCTCTAAAGTAGCTGCATCTGTTGAATATCCAGTTTTAATCTTGCGGGATTTCTTCTTATCGAGTCCCAATTTCTCAAACAATAGTTCACTCAATTGTTTAGGAGAACCCAGACTAAACTTTTCGCCTGCTGCTTCGTAAGCTTCTAGTTCGATGCGGTCTAAGTCTTCTTTCAGCGTTTTCGAGAATGCTTCGAGATAGTTGCGATCGATTCTCACCCCGGTTGCTTCCATCTCAGCTAACACAGGTTCAAGCGGTTGTTCGATCTCAATCAGCAGATCATGAAGTTTCGGGAGTTCATGAAGTTCCGATCGTAGTTTTGGAACTAAATTGTATGTTCCATAAACATCCATTCCGCAGTAATGAGCAACTGCAGAGATGTCAACTTCACCAATATGCTTTCCTCTGGGAACTAGATCTCCATACTCTTGAGCCTGAATGCCTAAGTAGCGATAGCTCATATCGCTGAGTTTATGACTGGCCTCAGGGTTGAGAACATAGCTTGCCAGCATTGTATCGAACACAACGCCTGCTAACTCAACGCCTTGGAAGCGGAAGACTAAGCGATCGAACTTCGCATTCTGAAACGCTTTTGGATATTTAACATCTTCGAGAATCGGGCGCAGGGTTTCAAGCGCGATCGCACGATCGAGATTCGTTCCCGAAGTATGACCGATCGGAATGTAAGCCATTGCATCAGATTCCGAACCCCAACAACAACCAATTCCCACTAAATCAGCTTTGATCGGATCAAGGTCGCTAGTTTCAGTGTCCCACGCGACCGGAAACTTCTCACTCGTATGAGTTTTGAGGCGTTTGACCAGTGCATCGAGCTTAGCTTGGGTATCAATAATTTGTGGTGCGATCGACACGACCTCGAATTTTTCCGCACTTTCGGTTTCTTCGGCGCTGAAGAACCATAGGTCATCATCTGCATATTGAGGAACGATCGGTGTTCCTGATTCGAGCGCGGCTTGTTTTGAGCCTTCGGTTTCTGTTAGTTCTGTCTCACCGCTCAGTTGGTCTTTCCACTTCTGGATTTTGTTGTAGAACGATTTAAACTCTAATCGCTCGATCATGGGTTTCAGCGTATCTTCGTCGAATCCTTGGAGTTTACAAGACTGTAGATCGACCGCTAATGGAACGTCTAAATGAATTTGTGCCATCCATTGTGAATGGCGTGCATCTTCGATTCCTGTTTCTAGTTTCTTTTTAACTGCACCTTTGATCTCGTCGATCGATTCATAGACCTTTTCTAGCGATCCATACGCGCTTAATAACTGAACTGCTGTTTTCTCACCAATCCCTTTCACGCCTGGAATATTATCAGATGGGTCGCCGCACAGCGCTTTGAAATCAACCACTTGAGACGGCAGCACTCCTAGCTTTTCTTTAACCTGCTCTACACCAAATTCTTTAGGCGGTGGCGCACCTCTGCCGTAGGTTGTACTCATGTACAGCACTTTAATCTTCCCGTCTGCATCTACTAATTGAAATAAATCACGATCGCCGCTCAAAATTCGTACCGCAAAGCCTTCTTGACTAGCTTTTCGCGCCAGCGTCCCAATCACATCATCCGCTTCATAACCCTGAGCGACCACAATCGGCAAATTCATCGCCTTGAGAAGCTCCTGAAGATTATTCAAGTCAGGCATGAAATCTTCTGGCGTTTCAGGGCGACCTGCTTTGTAGGTTTCATCGGCTTCGTGGCGGTAAGTTGCACCACCGAGATCAAACGCGATCGCCAGATAATCTGGTTTCTCAGCTTCTACAGTTTCAAGCAGCGCTTTGAGAAAACCGTAAGAAACGCTGGTTGGAATTCCAGTCGAGGTGCGTAAACCACCATCGCGACCTTTGGCAAAAGCAAAGTAGGCGCGAAATGCCAGCGAATGACCGTCTACAAGAACAATTTTGGGGGAATGAGTAGCGCTCAAAATCTCGATCGTTTAAAAAAGAAGACAGATTCCATTGTAACGATCTAATGAAGACTAAATCTCTGACTTAAAGTTGACTCTCGCGCCGGATAGACTAAATCTAAGCCCTAATTTTTTCCTTATGGTGAAAAAGCTTTGTATCTTTACTTCCAGGCGAAGGGCAAAATATTTTAGACCCCATCTGCATCTCTTGTTATGGATCTTCCGATCGCTTCTCAGTCTTTTGCGTCTCTAGCCTCTATCAACTGGCAGCAAGCAATCGCAGCAACTCCGGTCGGCATTGTAATTGTAGATGCACACCAGCCTGATTATCCTACAATTTTTGTCAATGCAGCGTTTGAACGCATGACTGGATACACTGCTGCTGAGGCTATTGGACGAAATTGTCGTTTTTTGCAGGGACACGATCGTAAACAACCTGCACTGAACGAGATTAAGCAAGCTTTACGCAACTGTACAAGCTGCACAGTCATCCTACGGAATTACCGCAAAGACGGCACACTGTTCTGTAACGAACTCACAATTTCTCCAATCTTTGATGCAGAAGGACAGGTAATACAATTCATTGGCATACAGAATGATATTACTGAGCGCATCTATCTAGAGACGGAGCGACAGCGCTTAGAGCAGAAACATCAAGAAGCGACACAACTCCTACA
This sequence comes from Leptolyngbya sp. DQ-M1, assembly GCF_039962505.1. Lineage (NCBI taxonomy): Bacteria > Bacillati > Cyanobacteriota > Cyanophyceae > Leptolyngbyales > Leptolyngbyaceae > Leptolyngbya > Leptolyngbya sp. DQ-M1. The sequence goes on along the minus strand of NZ_JAMPLJ010000009.1, from coordinate 54,028 downwards.
AACTGTGATTAACAATACGCCACAGTTAATCTTTTGGAAAGACTTAAACTCAGTTTACTTGGGGTGTAATAAATCGTTTGCGATCGTCGCCGGACTCCATGACCCTAGCGAGATTGTTGGCAAAACGGACTATGATTTGCCCTGGGCACTGGAGCAGATTGAGCTATTTCGAGCTTGTGATGCTGAAGTGCTCAGTAGTGGAATGCCACAATTGCACCTGATCGAAGCACATCCTCAAATTGATGGGGAATCATTTTGGACAGACACCAGTAAAATCCCATTGCGAAATGATGCAGGTGAAGTCATCGGGATTTTGGGAACCTATGAAGACATTACAGAGCGTAAGCAAGCCGAAGAACAGCTTCGCTACAAAACAGAGTCTCTTGAACGTGCGTTACATGATCTACAACGGGCGCAGACCCAGTTAATTCAGAGTGAAAAGATGTCATCGCTAGGTCAACTGGTCGCAGGTGTGGCGCATGAAATTAACAATCCAGTCAGCTTTATCTATAGCAATCTTAAACCTGCCCAAGAGTACATCCACGATTTACTACACCTGATTGAACTGTATCAACAATGCTATCCCCAACCACCCTCTGTAATTCAAGCTGAGATCGAGGCGATCGATTTAGACTTTCTCACCACCGATTTACCGAAGCTCCTAACCTCGATGGAAAACGGAGCAGAGCGGATTCGAGGGATTGTTTTATCACTCCGCACCTTCTCGCGGCTGGATGAAGCGGAGTTCAAACAGGTCGATCTGCATTTTGGCATCGAAAGTACATTGATGATTTTGCAGCATCGGTTAAGAGCAGATAATCGCCGCCCTGCGATTAATGTTGTGAAGCAATACGGCGTCTTGCCTCTGGTGGAATGCTATGCAGGTCAGCTCAATCAGGTGTTTATGAATTTGTTTACGAATGCGATCGACGCGATCGAGGAAGCTTTTCAGCAAGATAGCACCAATCCGATCACTTTAACCGTTACAACAGAAGCTATAGAGGCTCACTCGGTCAGAATTCGCGTGGCAGACACCGGAGCGGGGATGTCTCAAGAAACCTCGAAGCGCATTTTCGATCCCTTTTTTACAACTAAGCCTGTCGGAGTTGGAACAGGAATGGGACTTGCAATTAGTTATCAGGTGATCACTGAACGGCATCAAGGATCGCTTTTCTGCAATTCTCAGCTTGGTCGAGGTACAGAGTTTGTGATTGAGATTCCATGTACCCAGTTGAATTAAACACAATGGATAAAACGTTTTACAAGCGCGATCGTAATTCTCACAGCGCAACTTCTGTGCCTCGCTTCAATGCCTTGAAGCGCAATCAGTACAATTGATCGATCATCATTTAGCACAAACGATCGCAAATCATTAGAAGATAAAAGGCGTGTAGCGGCAGAAATTTTTATGTCAATTGTGATTCATCTCCATGCAGACCAGATCAACGCGGTCGATCTCACACCCGCGATCGCGGCGATCGAACCGCTCAAATCCGACATCCGGCAATACGAACAAAAACTGCAATTCAAAATTGATTACCCCCTTGAACCCGGAGATCCTCGCGAATTATCCGAGGTGCCAGAAGTGCGACTGTGGTTCATTGGACTGGATGCCATGTATCCATGGTTGCCGTTTCTGCTCGACTGGTCGCAGAAAGAGCTAGGGCGATATGCGGCAATGTTAGTTCCCCACGAAATGCGGCCCGATGGCATCGAGTACAACCCCGAAGCGCTGGAAATCTTCGTCATGAGCAAAACTTTTGTGCTGATGAACTGGCTCGAACAGCAGCAGATTGAATCGCGATCGCGCCTCAAGTCGATGACCAAAACGCTCGGATATGAATTAGACGATGGCTTTTTCGCCTTGTTGGAACAACGCTAAGATGATCGGTGCGTCCCGACAAAAAGCGAGTGCATGAGAAACTTAATTTCGACTTGGGTACAGCGTGGAACTAGGTCTCTGCGCGGACGGGATGGTACAGCCGCGATCGTTCAAACGCTGGCGGCTCGTGCATTGATCATTGTCGTGAATATTGCAACAGGAACCATTACTGCCCGCATCTTAGGCCCTGCGGGACGGGGAGAGCAAGCGGCAATGGCGATTTGGCCCCAGTTCTTTGCTTATTCATTGTCGCTTGGATTACCCAGTGCATTGTTATATACCTTGAAGCGATATCCTCAAGAGCGATCGCAAACCTTTTCTGCTGCGGTTTTCTTGGGCATGTTTATTAGCGTTTTTAGCGGTGTCATTGGAGTCATCACGATTCCGTTTTTGATGCAAAAATATCCATCCGAAGCGATTCACTTGTCCCAAGGACTTATGGTAGCGGTGCCGCTGGTAGTATTTACGGAAGTGCTGCGATCGGCAATGGAAGCTAGCGATGAATTTGTGATCGCCAATCAAATTCGCTATCTTCCCCCGCTGAGTACCTTGGCACTGCTGATTGTTTTGGCGGTGACAAAACAACTCACGCCCTTCACCGCTGTTCTGTCCTACTGGCTCCCCGGAATCCCAATGCTGGTTTGGATGATTGCCTGTGCGAAGCGATTTTTTACGATTCGCTTTACGCAGATTCAGCACTCGATTCAGCGATTAGTGCACTATGGTTTTCGGGCGTATGGGATTGATTTGATCAGCGCGTTGGCAGGACAAATTCAGCAAGTGCTAGCGATTAGTGTCCTGGCTCCTGCCGCAATGGGGCTGTATGCGATCGCGTTTAGTCTGTGTCAATTGCTGTATGTGGTGCAAAGTTCTTTTGTAACGGTGCTATTTCCCAAAGCGGCAGCCCGTCCCGTTTCAGAAGTGGTTGAACTGACAAGTAGAGCCGCCAGAATTAGCGGAATGTTGGCGATTTTGATGGCAATTTCGATGATGGCTTTGGCTCCAGGTGTGCTGCACTTACTGTACGGAGAGGCTTATCTGGCAGCGATTCCCATCTTTCGGGTGTTAGCGATCGAAACGGTTCTCGGTGGCACCGCAATCATTCTTTCACAAGCATTCATGGCAACCGATCGGCCGGGAATCGTCACCCTGATTCAAGGCATTGGCTTGATGTTGGGCGCTCCCTTGATTTTGATCCTCACTCCGATGTTTGGATTGTTAGGAATGGGTTTAGCGCTGCTGGGTTCAACAATGATTCGGCTCGTCTCCGTTTGGATTTGCTACCCTGTTGTGCTGAAAATGCCGCCACCCGGCTTGTGGTTAACCCACCAAGACCTGAAATTTATACAACAGAAGTTTCTCAGTCGTTTCTAAAAGATTTATCTACAAGAAATTTTCGAGGTTTGCCACCTAAGACACTATGCATCCATCAACACTCTTGCTACGATCGGGGTTTCAAATCCTGATTCGGTGCGAGAGAGTGTCTATGGTGAGTCAGCCCAACCGTTCACAACCGATTAAACGTTCACAGCCGATCGTTCTCACCTCCCATCCTGCTAAGTTCTCGAAGTCGATCGCGATTCACTGGGGCGAAGCTGATCCGATTAAACGCGGTGCCATCATCGGAACGCTTACCACCCCGGCTCATCGGAACGTGATCGGGACGCATTCCGGTTCTTATGCGGTTTATCGTGCGCTTGCGGTTGCCAGTGGCAAACTCGATGCCAACCATCGCGCTGATCTAACCAATACTGCTCCTGCCGCGCTGCTCCATCCTCATCCCGCTTGGTCTGATCCAGATAAGATCGTGTCGATCGACCCTTTTGGTGCGATCGTTGGCGAGGTGTATCGCGATTTGTACGATCAGGGGTATGACATCAAACCGACGATCGCGATTACCAAAGCCCACATCAATATGCCAGAACTGCAAGACGCGATCGCCAAGGGTCGGTTGCGCGAAGATGGCGAAATTATGAAAAAAGGCGGCGATTTAGTCGTGACGAAAGCCGCGATCGAGCCGGTGTGGTATCTGCCCGGAATAGCAAAACGGCTTAACGTTGAAGAAGGTCTTCTCCGCCGCACGTTATTCGAGCAAACTGGCGGCATGTTCCCCGAACTCGTCACTCGCCCAGATGTCAAAGTGTTTCTGCCTCCGATCGGTGGCATTACCGTTTATATCGTCGGTGATCCTGAGGCGATCGCTGATCCAAATCGTGCCTTAACGGTGCGCGTTCACGACGAGTGCAACGGTTCAGATGTCTTTGGTTCTGACATTTGCACCTGTCGTCCCTACCTGGTTCACGGGATTGAAGAGTGTGTACAAACCGCTCAGCAAGGCGGTGCGGGCGTAATCGTCTATCTCCGCAAAGAAGGACGCGCCCTGGGTGAAGTGACAAAATTTCTCGTTTACAACGCGCGTAAACGTCAAGAGGGCGGCGATCGTGCCGATGCCTACTTCGCCCGAACCGAATGTGTAGCGGGTGTCCAGGATATGCGTTTCCAGGAACTCATGCCCGATGTGCTGCACTGGTTGGGAATTACTCGCATCGATCGCTTTATTTCTATGAGCGACATGAAACACGATGCGGTGACGCGATCGGGAATCGAGATCGTCACGCGAGTTCCGATTCCCGAAGAACTGATTCCGGCTGATGCAATGGTCGAAATCGAGGCGAAAAAAGCCGCCGGATATTACACCGAAAGCGAAATTCTCACCGAAGAAGCCTTAGCTGAGATTAAAGGACGAGGACTGAGTGACTAATCTCGTGGACTATTTGCGATCGCCCAAAGCTATCCGCGATCGTGCTTCTCAGTTGTTTGAGCTTGCACAGGCGGATAAACTCGCCTACTTTCGGCTAGATCTGACGCAGCTTGATGCAGTTGCAGACTATGTGATCGCTGTGATGCGTCAGCAATACCCCGATTTGCAGGTTCCATTTCACAGTCGCTGGCGACACTTTGAAGTCGGCAATTTTCCGCGTGTGCAGCAGCTTGAACAGGCGTTAAAGAACTTATCTCCAGTCGATCAAGCGAAAGCCAAATTCGATCTAGTCGTTCCGAGTGTCTTGCTGGATGCCGGGGCGGGCGATCGCTGGCAATACCTTGAATCTTCTACGGAACAAACTTGGACAAGATCCGAGGGATTAGCGATCGCGTCATTCGATGCCTTTTGCCAAGGTGCGTTCTCGACCCAACCCTATCGAACCGATGCCGAGGGACTCAAGCAGATTACCCCGGAAAAGATTGCCGCTTTTTTCCAGGTGACTCCTGAAAATCCTTTAGTGGGACTCGAAGGACGATCGCACCTGCTGCGAAAACTGGGACATACGATCAAGCAATTCCCGGATCTCTTTGGTGATTCTCCTCGCCCTGGCAATCTAGTGGATTATTTGAGGCATCAGACGCATCAAGGCGAGCTTTCGGCTGTGACGGTATTAAATGCGGTTCTGCTCGGTTTCGGTGACATCTGGTCAGGGAGATTGTCGATCGACGGCACAAATTTAGGCGATGTCTGGCATCATTCCGCTTTACCCGGTGAAGACACAGACCAACTAATCCCGTTTCACAAGCTCTCGCAGTGGCTCACCTACTCCCTGCTTGAACCCTTGCAAGATCTAGGAATCACAATTACTGATCTTGACCAAATGACCGGACTCCCCGAATATCGCAATGGTGGTTTGTGCGTTGATCTCGGACTGCTGCAACTGAAAAATCTACAGCTTGCAGAAATTCCGCATTCTCCAGACTCAGAATTGATCGTGGAATGGCGGGCGCTGACCGTTTGTTTGCTCGATCGCATCGCCGACACCATTCGCACGAAGCTTGATCTCACCTCTGATGCGCTTCCTCTCGTCAAAGTTCTTCAAGGCGGAACCTGGACAGCCGGACGCAAAATCGCCGCATCGCTCCGCCCCGGCGGAACTCCCCCGATTCAAATTTCTAGCGACGGAACCGTTTTTTAACTATGGCTGCAAACCTCACCCTCATCGAGCATCCTTTGATTCAGCACAAACTCAGTTTGATGCGGCGAGAATCGACCAGTACAGCAAAGTTCCGATCGCTGATGACCGAACTGAGTCTGTTACTCGCCTATGAAGTCACGCGGGATCTACCCTTGCGCTACGAAACCATTCAAACTCCGATGGCAGAAATGGAGGCTCCAGTTTTAGCCCCAGACAAAAAGCTCGTTGTTGTATCAATTATGCGTGCCGGGCAAGGCATCCTTGATGGAATCTTGCAGTTGATTCCCTCTGCTAGAGTTGGTCACGTGGGTATTTACCGGGAACCCAATTCGCTAGTGCCGATCGAATACTATTTCAAAGTCCCGGACGATACTGAAGAGCGCGATATGCTCGTCGTTGATCCGATGATGGCAACGGGTAATTCTGCGATCGCGGCAGTCGATCGTCTCAAGCAAACGAATCCGCGATCAATTAAGTTCCTCTGTATTCTGGCGGCTCCTGAAGGCATTACTCATTTTCAAGAGCAGCATCCAGACGTGCCGATCTTTGCAGCCGCGATCGATCAGGGATTAGATGAGCACGGGTATATTATTCCGGGATTAGGAGATGCGGGCGATCGTTTATTCGGTACAAAGTGATATAATAATAGAGATGCAATCTGGCGGCATCGCCAAGTGGTAAGGCAGAGGTCTGCAAAACCTCCACCCCCAGTTCGAATCTGGGTGCCGCCTTGGGTTCCAACACTCTCATTGAAGCTGTGAGCAGGATGTGAGCAAGGAACCGAAAACTGAATAAAGAGGCAGGCTGGCGTTTTGTATCCTACAATACGGTAGTCACAGCTTTTCAATGGGGTTTCAGATCCCTTAAGAAAGCCGTGACTACGGTATAGAGCTATGATACAGAATGCCAAATTTTCATGTTTTCTAGATCTCTCCCAGAACGATCGAGGCTTGGCTTATCCTACTGCTGATGCTTGGGCTAGCGACTTGGGGATTCTGTCGGAGCGGCGCGATTGACGGTCTCACCCTTCATCAGATCGTCAATCGCTTTCCCGCTGTTCACTTCTGACAACGATTGAACACCCACATCGTATCGCCTAACGGCGGGTTGTTCTGAGACAGTGAAGCTCTTCGACTGTAGTAGTCGTAACTGCCTAAGTCATTGATGAAAGCGTACTTGGGCGCGGGCACCTCCCGTCCGATGCTTCTGGAAGCAGACGTGAAATCGCTGTTGAAGAAGTTGACGATAAAACTTTTATCCTGTCCAGCTTCCTTCTGTTTGAGGTCTGACAGAAAAATCGAGCCATATCCATTCCCTTGTCCCATCCCAAACCGATATAACTCGCCCTGTTTAACCCGCTTAATCACGGCACTGATATGAAAAAAGGAACTGCCTGAAACAGGTTTGCCAAACATCAACTCGAACCCTTTGCCATTTGCGTCGCGGTAAACACTTTGACTAAGAGGGCAGGTTTTGGCCAGGGCAGGGGTTGCAGCGGTAATAAAACTGAGCGTAAGCGCGATTAAATTGAGTCTTCTCATCGAGTATCTCCGTGGGTAAAACCCCAATATGGACGGTGGAAAGCGAGATCTCGCTCCTTGATCGGAATTCGTAACGCTATCTCATCGGGATGGCGGAAGGGTTATAGACGGCGGTCGATCTCTCGTTTGGGTATATTAAGCCTGGTTAATTTTGTCTCGTTACATCTGTCGAGCTTGACGGTTTTTTTATGCTTGAGAAGTCCTATCGTTACTGATTTTCATGAGCTTATCCCCTTGGACGATCCGCCCTAAAGTCTTGCTGCTCTCGATTCCGGTATCGGCTGCGTTAATCGTGGCGGGCTGTCTTGCTTATCACCCGATCCGCGTCTGGATGTCCGATGGGGTCTGGCGCGCTCGATTTTCCCCAGATGGCACAAGAGCAATTCTCTACGGCTCCAAGCCTGCTATCAATTTCTCATGGGCTATGGCATAAAGCTTTAGTGTCCGGAAGGTCGCACTGAGACAAGAAAGCCCAAAGATCACTCTCCATGTGCGGGGGCATCCTCAATATCCAGGATTATGCTCACATCTCTTTCTGCGGAGACCTAAAGCGCAGATAGAAGCAAGGCAAATGGAGAAATATTGATGCAAGGCAAGATCAAGACCGTTTTGGCTGTGTTGGCACTTCCCGCAATTTGGGCACTTGGAGCCAAGACGGGTAAAGGCAAGCTGTTTCGATGGTGGCTAGTGCTGAGTCTGTATTATTCCCCGATCGCTATCGTCCAGAATGCAGTAAAACCGACAGCACCTAAGACTGCTTCTGTTGAACAAGCATCTCCAACCCCAACCCCGTCCCCCAAGCCCGTCTTTTCACCGGAGGCGATGAGCAAGGACGTTTTGGACAATGCAGCAAAGTTAGCGGGCGCTCCTGGATGGTTAGGCGGAATCAACACGGACACCCACGTACTGATCCGCTCACTAGGAAAAGACTTAAGCTTTGTCGAGAACTCGTTCAAATCTTTCTGTGGGTACTCGGATGGTGGACAGAATCCCCACAGCGCACCCTATCTTTACCAGAAACAGCTTGAAATGGGAATTGCTGAGCAAGGCGTGTCGGTATCGAGAAGCGAGGATGAAATCAGTAAAATTGCCTCAGTCTTCATGGGGTCTGCCGCTCAATATCAGTGCCCTCGCTAATCCCGGATCTGGGAAAGTCCGTTGCCCTCTGTTTGCCATAGTTTCAGCCCTACCGCCGAGATTGCGCCGACTGCAACTATAGCTTTCAATTCCCTGACAACGTTGCGATCCCGTGTTTCAGCCCTACCGCCCAGATTGCGCCGACTGCAACTTGAGCGCGATCGCTATCTTCTCCAATTGAATGTTTCAGCCCTACCGCCCAGATTGCGCCGACTGCAACGCATCCAGATAGCTTATCTCTTCAGTCTTTTCGGAAGTTTCAGCCCTACCGCCCAGATTGCGCCGACTGCAACGCTCAAGGGATCGGCAAACAAATCGAGTCGAATCTAGTTTCAGCCCTACCGCCCAGATTGCGCCGACTGCAACTAAATCTGCCTCCTCTTCTTCTAGATCAGACAGTCGTTTCAGCCCTACCGCCCAGATTGCGCCGACTGCAACTTCTTCATCGTCTAAAAAAGCAAATACCATTTTGATGTTTCAGCCCTACCGCCCAGATTGCGCCGACTGCAACCATTGTGGTCTCAGGGTTAGACACCTATTCTCAGGAGTTTCAGCCCTACCGCCCAGATTGCGCCGACTGCAACCAATGATTGAGACTGAGGAACTATAGCAGCACTATAGTGTTTCAGCCCTACCGCCCAGATTGCGCCGACTGCAACCTGGTCTCCCTTATCTCCCTTGTCGCCTTTCTCACCCTGAAGTTTCAGCCCTACCGCCCAGATTGCGCCGACTGCAACCCCCTGGCTGCCCGTCACAATTTGGGATACTCCACTTGTTTCAGCCCTACCGCCCAGATTGCGCCGACTGCAACTCCGTCCTCGCAAAACCTTGAGTAGCAAGGTTTCTAGAGCGTACTTTGGCAAAGGTCGTTTTTTGAGCAAAATTGCCAACGAAAAATCAAGGCTTTCGGAGAATCCTCGCTTCGGTTTGTCAGATTTTCGATGGTTCGGCTTTTTCTGGGGCGCTAAGTCTGAGCTGTTCCCATGTTGCGGGATATCTGCGGAAATCTTGAATCTTAGCCTTCAAGATTCTTTTCAACCTCACGGTCTCACCTTGCTCTAGCCATGCTTCGAGCCATCGCACTCCGAAGAATGCTTTTTCAGAAAAAATATCTGAATCCCGTCCAAACTACGGTACACCTATGTTAACCCGTTTACCTCATCGATCTCACAAATACGACTGGTGATTTTTCGCTGCGTTCAGATCGGCGTGTTGCTCCACAGAGAACAACTGACATCCCTCGTTCAAGCAATAGAATGCTGATTGCGTCCTACGATCGCCCTTCTGTCCACAACAATGACAGAGCTGTGAAGATGAGGGAGCCGGAGATAGTTCAAAGCGCTTCCCTGATGCCTCCATCTTCTGTTTAGTTAACTCCCGAAGCTGTCCAATGCTTCTACGCTTTAGGGACTTGTTTAGACCCCGCTTGGCGGATCGTCCATTCTTCGCATAATTTCCACGATCGTCGATCGGAGCATCTTTAAGCTGCTGAAGCATATTCTGGAGGTTTGTATCCTCCCATGCCAACTCGTCGTGCGTTCTGGTCAAACGAGTCGATAGCTTATGGTTGAAAGCTGAGATAGAGTTTCTCATTTGCTCTTGTAGTCGAGCAATACGCTTCGCGTGATACTTTTCCTTCAGTGACTCAGGCTTAAACCCCTTTGTTGAAGGCAGTTCCAACCGTTGACGGCGCTTCTCGTATAGTCTTGAGAGTTCCTTTTGATGCTTCAGAATATGCCGCTCTAGCCGCTCCCTCGTCTGTTCAGGTTTTACAAACAAATCATTACTAGAAACGACAATATTCTTAACTCCAGGGTCGATCCCCGCAATTCTGCCAGTAGGTTTCTTAGCCTTCTCTGCTACGCTCTCGCTAATGGCGATACAGGCGTAAAATCCGCTCGGCTCCTTGATGAGCGTGATGGAGTTTCCTACCTCACCTTTGAGACGCTTCACAAAATCTTTTTCAGCAATCTGGATTTTTCCAAATGTTTGAACCCCGATCGCATTTATTTCTGGGTCGTACTTCAGCTTTTGCGACTGCATGAGGGAATCCGTTTTAATATCCCGTCCCCTCCATTTGGGTTTAGAGAATTTTTTCTGTTTCACGTCTAGATAAGCTTTCCATGCCTTTGTCAGCTTCCCTTGTACTCCCACTATTCCCCCGATCCAATCAGAAGATTTAGGCGTTAATTTTGGCAGTTCTTGAGCTTCTCTCAAAGTATTGAGTAGCCCTACGTTGTCTAGGTTCTGTAGCTTCGTGAGTTCCTTGCCTGCGATGATTACAGGTTCAAACGGCTCTGGGGGAATGCGTTGCCAGTTGTTACCGCCGTTCAGTAATTTGTATCCGTTCTTCTTGCACGTCTTACCTGCTTTGTTTACGTATGTAATGGGATTATCAGGATCTCTAGCCCAGGTACGATCACAGGTTGCAATACGGCATGAAGCCCCAGAGAACGCATTAGATTCTGACAAGTAGATGGGAGTTTTGATAATGCCTTCAGTGTCAATTCCCTGCTTCTCTAGCTGCTTGTCAAGCCAGTCGTAGTATCTACGGTTATGCAGTTGAAAGGCGACTTTTAATCCCTCATTCCAGATCCAATCTGCTTCAGCACACAAGCGATCGAAGATCCTAAGCTGCTCTGGAGTCAGCAATACTTTTGTCTTAATAGTTTTGACGTTTTTGTCAGCATCCGCTTTTTTGTCAGCATCCGCTTTTTTGTCAGTCTTAATTTTATTACTAGACATATTTCAGTTCCTTTGTGCCTCTCCCACTAGGAGACCGTGGGGAGTCCCTAATCTTGTCCGACTGTGGCTGACACCCTAGAAGAGTGTACCCCTTGATTTCTCCAATGGATGACCCCAAATACCCGGAACGACTCACGATCCGGCTCACCAAAAAAGATGCGGCATTGCTGAAGTCGATCGCTCGTCAAGAGTCTACCGATATGTCGAGCCTGACTCGTCGTGGCTTGATGCTGCTGATTCGTGAGAAGGCAATGCTGAACCGGATCGCAGTCTCAGCCCATCAACGTGGCATCTCATACCCAATCGAAAACTAGGAGAAAATCCCAATGGCTAAAGCCAAATTACCCGACCCGAAACGATACCTGCTCCCCGGTGGGCAATGGATGGACTTGACCAAAGCAACCGCTTTTGTACGGCTTGAAGGCAGATATTACGCGATCGCTGATTGCATGATCTCGGCTCCGAGAACGCCGGAGGAAATCGCCGCCCACTACAGCGATCCACAGCTAGACACGATTCGCCAGCCCGAACCCGTTGAAGACGCAACAATCGAGGAATCTCAAGCATATGTCCGACCTTCAAGTTTCTGATTTCCAAGCCTCACTTGACGATTTCCAAGCCTCACTTGCCGAGTCCATAACGCGCTCATTGGGGGAGCTTGCCAAAGCCGAGCAACGCAAGCAGAAGACCAAACAAGAACGGCGAGATCGCGAGATTATCCGGGCGTTGATGCAATAACCACCTAGAGCGCTCCTAGCGGGGCGTTCCTAACTTATCTGGAGAAAAGTAATGCTTTTGAACATTGACCCCACGCGATTCCCTTTGCCCGATGGCTCCGAGATCAACTTAAGCGAGCAAAAAGCCTTTATCTATTGGGGCGGGAAGTTCTATCTAGTCCCCCGCGGCACTATCTCGATCAAGCCCTATGAGTACCAGGAAGGCGTATCGATTGAATTTGGGGAGGATACTAATGGAATTTGATGAGATGCCGCTAAGTGCCCGTATCGAAGGGATTATGCAGTTTTTCGACAAGTCTACAAGCCTGTTGGATGTGTCGATCACGATCGGGCAGCAAAACCTAAGCTCAACTTGCGCGGTTTCAATTGCAGATCCAGAAGGCGCGATCTCGGACAAGCTAATCACCCATTCTTTAGTAAACGGCGGGATTCCGATCTTAAGAGATCCAAGCCAGTCGCAGCCCATCGCAACTTCTCAAGGCTCATCGGTTGGAAGTAGCGCGACGGGTGGATCACGAGTTGCAGATACTAGCCTCCCGCCTAATCGTGCGGCGTTCCTGGATATGATTGCTTGGGCAGAAGGAACAGCCGGAGAGAACGGATACCGGACAACCTTTGGTGGGGGATTGTTCAACAGTTACAAGGATCACCCCGATCTAACAGGAGAGCTAAAGTATGGCGGCGTGAGTAATGCGTCCGGTCGCTATCAGTTTATGGCGATCGATCCCCCCACTTGGGAGAACTGTAAACGGGCGTTAAGCCTTTCTGATTTCTCCCCGATCAATCAAGATAAAGCTGCGGTCTATCTCCTCCAGCAAAGGAACGCTCTAGGAGATGTTGACGCTGGAAGGGTTGAGGCGGCGTTAGATAAAGTCTCCTACGAGTGGGCATCGCTCCCCCCTTATCGCTATCCGGGGCAAGGTACGAAGACAACGGCGGAATGCGTGGCGTACTATAACGATCGTCTCAAGCTTTACCAAGGGGGAAGCATTACCCCTACTCAAAAGTCAGACCTTAAACAAGCTCCATCGACACCAACGACCGGAAGCAACGAAACCGAGCCAGTTAAGGGCAATCGATTGATCATCCAGTGGGGGGACTCAATGTTCGAGTTCTTCCACCAATCTACGGACTACGATTTCAACGCAGGCAGGACAACGCTGTCAGGCGTAGGCATCAGATGGATTCTGAACCGTAGACCCCGTAATAAAACATTTCAGGGCAAAACCTTTCGCCAGATAGCCGAGCAAGTCGCCAAGAATCAAGGGCTTAAGCTGGACTATCAGGCGACCTATGATGTTTATTACGAGTTTGTCTCCCAAGATGGCATCAGCGACTATCAACTCCTCAAGCGGGAAGCGGAAAGAGCGGGGCTAGTCCTATCGGAAACCTCTACGACTCTCGTAGTGAAGTCACTCCAGAACCTGCAAGATACAACGCTCGTTCTTGAGTATCGACAGAATGTAATCTCGCTAGTGACAAAGGATCAAGCCGTCGATAGTACCTCCCAGGATTTTGGGACGTGGACGGCGCAAACGGTTGGATCTAAGGTTGATATCGACGCAATCACCGGGAAGATGGTACAGAGCAAGCCCGACATCGATCCAACTAAATCTAAGGACGTTACCGGAGCGGCCGCCAAACAACCCACGGGAAAACTACAGGCGGGAACGGAGCAAGCGATCGACAAGGCACAAGCTAAATGGAAGCGGGTAAGGGGATTACCTACGGTCGTCGTGATTCCCTTAAGCAACGAGTCTTTAAGTATCCAACCGATGCAGGCAGTAAGAACTAGGGGATTTACGCCCTTCCTTAATCGTGTTTGGGTAGTCGATAAGGTTGATCATTCCTATAGCGCTGCAACGACAACCCTGCAACTTTACACGGCGGTATCAGTCAAGGATGAGTCGATGAGCCTTTCTACTGGGATGCCCGTGGGGAATGTCCCAAGTCTCAACGGCTGGCAAATGCCATTAGGCGCAGGTTTCGAGGTTTCATCTGTTGTGGGCGATCCTAGACCTTACGGGAAGCACTCAGGCACAGATTTCGCTACACCCATTGGGACACCTATCTACGCAATGGCAAACGGGGTTGTGTCTCATGCAGCTTACGCAGGCGGCTATGGGAACCGGATCGACATCAAGCATCAGGGAGATGTCGTAAGTCGCTATGCACATTTAGATTCAATGGCGGTTAGGGTAGGGCAACAAGTCCAGCGAGGGGTAGAGATCGGGAAGAGTGGAGAGACGGGAATCGGGACGGGTCCACACCTGCACGTCGATCTGTTTAAGGGAGCGCGTAATCTTCAGCCAGGAGACTTAGGACTACTCGATTGCAGCCGTCGAGGGGTGTTCACTAAATAAGGTCTAACCGTCTTACTTGGGATTTGCCTTAAGCCGATTCATAAGCCTGAGTAATAGGAGGTCATCAGCTTTATCGAATGTAGTGCTTTCTTAAACTTTCGTGACTCTTGCGCTCGATGTGTCTATCATGGAATCGTGAAGCTTTCTATAGCGTTAGTTTTTTCTCCTTGAGGCAAATTTGTGAAAACTGAGACAGTAGTGCAAATCTGTGAATTCATAGAGAAGGTTAACGGGATCGAAAGCCAGCTTCAAAGTCTTTCCTCGTCTGTAGCTTCTCTAGAGCAGTGTTATGACATAGAATCCGATGAGGCTTTGGCGGCTGATGATGCTGCTAGTATACAAGTATTAGTAGATAGAGCGAAGCAGTTCACTGAAAATCATTTGTTCTATCAACTTAATCAAGTCACTGAAGTTGCATTAATCGAGATTAGAAAGTTTCATGATCTTCACCATAGGAGAAGATTTTTTCTGCCTGATGAAGTTTATGACTCTCTTCGCTTGTTCCTTTCAGTACATAAAAGAAGTTTAGCTGGACTACGTGAAGGCGTTAAAACCCTAGAAGAAATTAGCCAGTATGATGACTTCACCCAAACAAATCAGTTAGGTGAGTGGGCAGAAGGTCTAGAGCGCTTCGGTGATGCTCTTGAAGACAATATTCCCTTTTTCGATTTTGAGACTTTGGAGGCACTGTTACCCCTGCTTTACGATGTCATAAAACAGGCACGTAAAAAATCAGGCACAGTTAAGACAATCGAGAACCGAAAAGAGAGTTTTAGGGTTAGAATCCGGAGCGCTGCTGGTTTTCTTACAAGATTGATCGAGTCTTTGAGAGAGGAGTCAGAAGCAGAGGATCAGGAGATCATACAGGCGATTTCTGTAGCCAATCATCCTGCCTTCTTTGAGGATTGATTTGCGGCTGAGGAGCTATCGCCTTGTCTGATCCAGCTATTTTCTACAAGAAGGGCGATGTTGTATGCGCTCCCTTTCCGTATCAACAAGATTTTGAGCAAGAAAAATTAAGACCTGTTTTGCTTCTTGCCCCTTCTGATTCAGGTGGGTTCGTTTGTGCCTATATCACATCTAAATCACATCGGCAGAACCTAATTAAGATTCAGGTGAAAGATTTCAAAGAGGGGTACATCGATAGTTTCAATCCTTCTTATGTCAGACCTGATATTATTTATACTGCCGCTACTTCAACCATACAGAAGAAATACGGCACACTTAAGGATGAGAAAGTTGACGAAATCGTTCAGAGTTTAGTAAATCTACTCTTGAGTCCTCCAACTGTTGCACCTGTTGCACCCGCTTTTCAAAGACCTCCACGTCCTAGTAAACTTTTTTGAGATGAAAAAGCGATTTTAGCAATCACCGTCTGCTACCGATGATTCTACTAGGTTTAGACTCCTGAATCAGAATCACCCTATAATTTCGCCCTTCGAGAACGATCTCCTATAGGGGATTCTCATTTTGATAATGGAAGACCTAGAGAAAAGTCTGCTTCTTAGTGGCTCCGAGGGCATAACACCCAACGGAGAACCCAAAGACCGTCCCTAAGAATTTATTACCAATCTGACGACCCACAAGGCTACCCGCCCAAGTTGAGCCAATCAGTACGGCTACGATAAACAATGTTCTGCCGCTCATGTGTTTTCCCAACGCAACGCACTCATGATGCAGCCTAAAGCGGAATTCTCAGGGAGAACGATCGCTCGCTTCATCAAATCAAAATGTTGTGCTGAGAAGGTTCTTTAGTTTCCGCAAGCGCGGTTATTTGATTGCTCCAGTTTTTACACCGTGATATACCGCCACCTTTAAGGCATCCTCTATTAACGGTACGAGTTGAGCAAGTCTCTTTTTCAAATCTCGATTTTCATCAGCAAGATCGATAATCACATCACTGCTGATTTCTCTGGTGATTTCTTTCTGAGTATCATCTTTAAGAAAATATTTAATGTTTCTTACTCTCTCTCTCAACTCGTTTGAATCTACATCTAAATACTGCTTAATCTCCTCTAGAATCTCTGCTACTGTCTTCTCGTTTCTTCGACGTATCTGAGCTTCCGTGTAGTTGCCATCGGGATCTGGGAGTCTTTCAAGTTGTTCTGGAGTCGGCACTGAAATAAAAGCTTTACTGTCAGCATCAATGCGCCAACCGTTCCCAACGTTCATCATCTCTTTCCCGCTTGAAGTCGAGAAGCGTCTGTTCTCGACCGTGAATGAGTTGGCAAGTTTGAGAGTGATCCTTGCAGTTCTTTCTACAGCAGGTCTGTTGAGTGACCCAAGCTTTGGCTGCTCTGTATGGAACCCAGGATCAAGCGTTAGTACAACGATATCGCCTTCCTCTAGATTTGAAAGTTGTCTTGCTGATTCAGCTTTAGGATCGCCGCTTTCCATTTGTCACCGCTCCATCAGTGCGACCCAAGGATAACGCGATCATTCGTTCTTCTGCCACTGTTAGGTTTGGACTTCAGCCGGAACTGCTGCCCGACCGCAAGATCTATCTAGCCCTCCTCCAACTCAAAATCCTCTTTTGCCGCACCACAAACCGGGCAGACCCAATCCTCAGCAATATCCTCAAAAGCTGTACCTGGCGCAATCCCACTATCTGGATCTCCTACAGTGGGGTCGTAAGTGTAGCCACAGACTGTACAAGTGTATTTCTTCATAAGCTGCTCTCCTAATTATCTAGAGCCTTTATTTGTACCGAGGTCGTGCTCGCAGACACACCACCTTGAGAGGGAGGGAAGCCCTGCCCTGGGTCGGTTTATTCTGCAAAGAATAACTTACAAGCCTCCTATCTGTTCCACAAATTAATCCCCCGATACGTACTTTTGCCTGTCGGGGGATTTGCTTTTTACCCGTAGCGGTAAAAACCCTACTTTTTTCTTTTCACCTGCGTTGCTGCGTACTCTCGGATCATCTCTTCATCCAACTCATCGATCGCGCATCGGTTGGCTTGGGCGCATTCCTTCAGAAAAGCTTGGGAAGCGATCGCGAGATCAACGATAAAACTTTGGGCGGTGCTTAGGGTCTTGCTCATGCTTCGGTATCCTCAGTACAGATCTCTTCCCACTCCTCTGGATCATCTTCCCGGTCTAAGGGAACTAAAGACCTTTCGATCCACCCCTTAGCTTTTATAAGCTTGCTTATCTGATGGTCAAGCATTTCCATCTCACTTCTGACTGCTTCAAGAACTGCGAGAAGATCATTGCCATACTTTGAAAGCATTTCCGCAGTATAAGCCGCTATATCAGGCGTATCCGAGTTGAAAGGAGGAACCTGATTTTTGATTCCGTAGTTGAGGTAGGTGAGCAGTTCAGATCTTGCTTCATAAGCATTCGTCAAAAGCTTTAACTGAGCTTTGATTACTTCAGAACTCTTTCGTGGGTCTCCATTGTTGAGGTCAAGCACATATCTCGCAAGCGATAGTGCATCCTCTCCAATGTGAGAAGCTAATTCGTGCAAATAGCTAACTTCGTTGATCTCGCTCATGCTTCGGTGTCCTCTTGGTTCTGGGTGGACTTGCGATCTCCTCCATGCTGAAGCGTTGGTTCAATCTCTAAACCTTGCTGATCTTCTAAATACTTAGCCGCCAGAAAGTTAAGCAGAGATCCAATAGATCTCCGCTCCTTCTTTGCCTGCGCCCGTAACGGTTCGTATAAGTCAGGCTCGATCGTAAATGTAAACCTCTGTCCCTTTGGCATCTCTAGCGTTGGCGACCCTTCTCTACAGGCAGTCATTGTCTTTTCCTCATCAATTATTGATCATCCTCACTACTTTACAGCGTAAAGATGTCTAAGTGTTAATAAGTGACATCACTTGATCCTATAGATCTACCATTCATCAATAAAATCAAATGATGTCTAAGTGATGCATAAGTGATGTCACTTGATGTACTATTGAATTAAGCGAGGGGAGAGCCAACCCCAAGACACCCCGGAAACAGGGGGCGGCGATGAGCCTGCCAGAGACACCGGAACCCATAAGGGAACACAGAACCAAGTAAACCCAATGACCCCGTTAAGCGAGATGAGGCGGATCACTCCGATAAGTCCAGGGGCAAAGTTCAAAAGATTTCAGAGATTGTCCATCACCTGTAGATGGCGATCCTCTGGATTCTTCCAGAAATGTAAAAGCCGCCCCTGCTGCCTGATAAACATTTGGGACGGCTTAACCCCATGTATGACAGAGGTTTTCACAATGATAGTACAAATGGCAACGGTTCCAACCTGCGCCCAGTGCAGAGAGTATTGCTCTAGTTCAAATCTTTGTTTGCTCAAGGCTAGGGCTGATTTTGGCGACGATGCCAAGACTCACCCAAAGCGTAAGGCTTGCCACTTTGCATCGATTTTGCCGTTCTAAAGACGGGCTAATACAGTTCCGTTATCAACACGGAACTGTATTAAGGCTCCCTCGATACTCAGATTGACTCACTACATACTCAATCACTAAGAACTAAGAGCAATGACCACTACAGAGATCAACGCAACCGGAATGGATCAGATTTTCTCAAACTACCTCGCGATCGTCCTTGGGGAGAAGTCAGTCCCACGCAAGCGGGGAGTTAACCGCAAGCTGTTTCAAGACTCGCTCAACCTTTACGCAAGCGCAAGCGGGGCACGACCTAATGAACTACTTAAGGCGGCTCAATCAGGCGATGCCAATGCTCGGAGACTGTTGATCTCTGCGGCGGTATCGGGCTGGAGACGACAAACGGAATCAGCACTATTCACCCAATCGGAGGGGCTAATCAATGTCTGAACTGTTTACCCAGATCGCCAATTTCTACGGCGGCGATTCTTTTCTCAAGGCAAGCTTCACCGATGTTTGCTTCCTTGCTTCGAGCGTTTCGCAGTCCATTGTTTCGGGAGCGTCGATCGAGGTTAGAAGCTTCGATGGGTTTGTCTCCAGACGCAAGCAGATCCCCCAAGTCTCGCGACTAGACACGATCGTTTGTCTGGGGAGGCTTGCCTCACTCCTAGAGACAAAGCTGAAGGATGCGCCCCCGTCGGAGATTGAGGTACTAGACCGGATGCAGAGATCTCTAGCTCAAGTGGAGGGGATGACCAATGTTTAAGGTTGGCGATTTTGTCTGCTGGCGCGAGTGCCCAGGGCATTTATCGGCATTTGCTCGAGGTCAGATCCAGGAAATCCAAGGCGACAAAGCGCGGCTCCGATGGTTCGCAAGTTTCCATTTGATGACTGAGATGTCACTGGTAGAACCTACCGAGATCGAGCAACGAAAAAACGAAAGCTACCGGAAGCACTGAGGCGTAATACACAGGCGAAATTCTAATGCCTACCGGAAACCTTTCACGACTCCGGTAGGCAATCACCCACTACCAAATGAGGATTATTTCTAAGATGGAACGCTTACTTACTCGACTCTCAATTTCACTGCTAACAGGCTTCGCAATCACCGCGACATTATCTGCCTGCTCCCAAAACGCAAAACCCACGATCGCGCCTGGGACAGTCTTTACCCAAGTCGCACCGGGAAGCAGGGTCTATCGGGAAGTCAAGAATCGCCCGATGATCAAAGATTTCAACGCTAAACGATAGAACAGTCTGAAGCCGTCCTACAGCTACCCACTACCAGGACGGCTCACCCAACAAACAACGCAAATCATTTGAGGATTTTTCAATTATGCCTAAAGCCGTTGGTTACTACACGAATTGCACAGAATCCCACCACCTGATCCACGCTTTTGGAGACTCACTCGAAAGGCTCGCCGCTAACGATAAATTGGCGCTGATTACAACCCTCTCGCTCTGGCTAGCAGATGACAGTAATAACCTGACGATCCCTGATACAGCCCACTGGAATGAGATCCCAATGTCCCCCAACCTCGCTAGGGCAGCATCAATTGTTGAGGAAATCGATCCAGGTGATGCCTTGAGTTTAATTGCTGCACTCACTGAGCAGTTGCGAGATGGAGTGTACGCGAGATGAACCCAGAGCAACGATCAAACTTCATCGGGTGGGTATTAATCGCTCTAGCGCTTCTCTGGATGGCTCCAAGAGTCCCCTTAATTGGCTATGCAACGGTTAAGGCTTCAGAGCAGTTCTGGCATGAGTTTCAGGAGGCGCGCCAATGAGCCTAAACCTACCGCTCCGATGGCAAGTTCCAGCACTGGGTTTTATTCTCGTACTCACGATCGCGCCTAGTGCAATCACGCTCTACCGCCAATCGGAATCAGAGCTACAGCAGAAGACCAGCCAAGAACAGCAGCAATCAAAGCAATCGGAGGATATCAGAATCGCGTTAGACCGAGCTAAGCGCTGCATCCTGATTAACGAGCGCTACCCATTGGTGGAAGGCGCAAACGCTTACTATGACCCAACTGGGCGAATCAGTAAACGGCGTTTACCCAAGGGCACAACCCTATGCAGTCGATCAGGCTATACGGCTGAAGTTGATTATTTGGGGACGGTTAAGGGCATCAAACAAGCACCGATCGAGCAGTTAAACCAAGCACTACAACAACGAGGATTAATTCGATGAAAACGACTGGCAAATCTACACCTCAATCCCATAGCGGAAACAGCGATTTCGACGCGCAGCGCTTCAACCCTAAGACAACGAAGCACAAGCCAGAGAAGGGAGTCGGCATCGATGCAGGCGCACATCTAGGAGACGCGATCGAGGATATTGTTACTCGTTTGCTCAGCCCCTCAGTGCTGATGACTGCGGGTTATGTCGGCGCGGGGATCTGCCTAACTATCGGAATCCACGCCTACAGTCGTTTGCTAGTTCCAGCACTAGCGGGGAGCCTACCGATTCCCCTTGATTACTTCGCTGGCATGACTCTATCGATCGTCTTAGGAACTGGCTTACAACTGCTCGAAATCTTCCCCAGATTGGATTCCTACTTCCCCGGTATGGCTGAAAAGTTAGCGGTGAAGCTGAAACTCTCCCCAGTCGCACAACCCAAAGCAGATCAGAACAGTCCTAGCCTGCTCCCCCAAGCGGTTGATATGGCAAAGCGTTCATCTGAAAAGCTGTTCCAGGATATGCAAGGGGCAAGCGCTATTGCCTACGGCATTGAAACGATCGGCGCGTTGTGGGCGTTCCAAATCTTTACGGGTGGCGTTCTGAATGTCCCCGGCATCATTGGAGCAATCATCGCGATCGTAGGTTTTGAAATTTGCCTCAAGTTCTCGTCCTGGATGAAGCAGTTACGACTCACGGCGCGCCAGTCTCGGCACTATCGCGAGCATCAGCGCAGGTTGAAAGCAACCGCAGCGCAAGACCTACAGAAGTAAATCAGAACCCTAGAGATGGCTGTCTCTAGGGTTTTCTCAGTTGATCAAGTTTCAGGAGTAATCAACCATGTCTAATCTAACGCGGTACAACCAAAGTACAACCGACCGACACGCCGCCGCCCCCGATGAATCTTTGTTTGGTCATCTCGTAGAGGAGCAGGGCTGGACAGTCAAGGAAGCTTTAGAAAACCTCGCACCGATCGCAAAACAGACTTACTCACAAACGGTATCCGTCGCCAGTTCATCAAAATGGCTAGCGGCTGCAGGCGGCGTGATTGGGTTGATTGGCGGCGGGACTCTGGGACTTGTGGGAGCTTTGCCAATCGGTGCGGCTGCACTCGCGTTCTTTGCATATAAGGAAGCGAATCAGTGCATCCCCCGACGAGAAATAGAATTAAGAGCGCTGAAGCAATGCCCGACGATGTTGGATCTGATGTTTGGATGTCATCTCAAGGGCATCGAAGCAAAGAACCTGATCGCCGCTTGGGATATCTTTTTAGATTCCTATGCAGACGCGGGAAGTGCTGATGCAAATTTGATGGCGCGTGAGTACCTACGGATTCTAGATGGGTTGTGCTTCACGGTTGAGAATGACCCGCGGACTCAGAACCAACCTATCGAGCAACCTGCTAAAGCGATCGCGCCTGTCGAGAGTCGGACGAATGCACCCCAGGAGAACCAAAGCTTCACTCTCCCGATCGCGACCGCAGAATCAAAGCTGTTCGATTGGAGCTTACTAAACTCTGCCTATGATGATTTTCCCCATTTGCTTATTCTGGGAAAGACGGGCAGCGGAAAAACCTATCTAGCTGAGAAGTTGGGGCGGTTCTTGAACGGCTCTACATTGGTTATTACTCCCAAGCGGAAACCAAAAGACTTTCAAGGAATGCAGGTGATCGGACTGCCTTATGACTTCCCCACGATCGCCGCAAACATCGCAGGACTGAGCGAACTTGTTAAACAACGCGAAGCCCAGATGAACACAACGGGCGACGATAACTTTCTACCGATCAACGTGATTTTGGATGAAGTGCCGACTTTCGTTGCTGGCTGCAAGGATTTGGGTTTGGATGTCGTCAAAGATTTGAAATTCATCATCCGAGCAGGACGGACAAGCAAAGTTAGGCTGATTCTGCTTGCTCAAGGGCAAGAGGTGAAGACGTTAGGGATTGAGGGCGAAGGCTCCCTAAGAGATAACTTGAGTTATGTCTATCTCAAGGGCTTTGCTGAGGCGCAAGCAAAAGAATTGAAGCTTGATATCTCCAAATACGATCGTCCCTGTTTGATTGACGGCAAGGTTGCAGACATCTCGCAACTGGTTTCTCTAGCATCAGAAGCAACGCCCGTCGAGATTGTTGAACATAAGCCCACAGCGACAGCGCAGGACTTAGAGCGACTTTATAACGCTCCTAGCGCAGAACACGAGGTTGAGGAAAGCGCGATCGAGATTGCATCATCTCAGGGAGAGCTTAAGGCTGCATTCCCAAGTTGGAAAGCGAAGTCACTAGAGGTTGCAGCGCTCGTAATTGATTGGCTCAAGAAGAAGTCCGATGAGTCTTACCGACCCTCAGACATCAGAAGCAATATCCACAGATTGAAGAACGATCCAAGCATCCCATCGGACAGGCTTAAGAGCTTGCTCGATCTATTGGTGACTCAAGGATTTCTCCAAGAATCCGAGGGTAAATACTCGGCTGCAATCGCACAGCCCGACACGGACGATTACGACTTCTAACCCTTAAGGACTTTTGCAAATGGAATTCTCAGAAGCGATCGCGGCAACACGGATCGAAAATCACATCACAGTAAAACAACCTCGCCTTTGGATTTTGTGCGCGTTCTATCTACCGGATCGCCTAGCGGAGCAGATGAGCGCGATCGATCTTGTAAAAGTGCGAGGGCAATTCCTGGTTGGATTTAATGCCAAGCCCGTCAAAGGTGAGCATTTCCCTTACGAGGGGCACATCTGGCGGGTAAAAGGGGAAGTCGTGCAATTTCCAGCCCGATACCGTAGCAGAGGGCGCAAGGATACGCCATTTGTAATTTGCGAATATGTCGAGAGCTACGAGAATGAAATGCAAATGTTTAGCCGGATGTTAGAGCTTTCAGGGAACATTTAACCCGCATGATCGGATGCGTCGGATGTCGGATGGGTGGCAATAATTAACCATCGGATAGGCATCCTACGTATCCGATGGGGTTATCCGATGAAATCATCCGATTTATCCGATGCAGATTTATCTCTCTACAAACATCCTTAATTAATGTTAAGTTATACCGCTTATTTTCCAGTGGATAGCGTTAGGAAATGTCACAGGTGAGCGGGTATAACGAGGGATTGTGTTCGCAAGTACGTGCTTGTACAGAATCGTGACAAGGTTACAATAAGTGTAGACAAGTGCAGCACCTAACGACACTTAATGCACTCACAGAAATCAAGAAAAATCAGGAGACAATCAAAAATGAAACTATCTCTAGCGATCGACCGGGGAAACGGCAGCGTTAAATGGATGGCTCACTTAGAGGACGGGCGCAACTATCTCGGCAAGTTTGCTTCGATGATTGTGCAGAATCGCGGCAAAGCTGATCCGGTTGTGGTGGATGGCGTTGAGTGGCTTTATGGCGCTGCGGTTGCCAAGGTTGGTTTAGGCGTTGCTATCCGACCAAGCGAAGCAGGGGCACAAGGCAAGGTAGATCACTTCCCCGTAGTTTTGGCGGGTATTCTGTCGGAGCTAATGGCTAGAGTAAGTATCGGAAATGATATCGAGATTGAAAACCTTTCGATTGTCTCCCCCGTGTGCAGCCCAAGCCTTAAGGCAACTTATGAAGCGGCGGTGAAAGGTCGCAAGATTGTCATCAAGGGCAAGCAGTTGAAACTCAGGGTTAAAAACGTTGAGGTATTCCCAGAAGCATCGATCGTACTTAAGAAAAGCGATGCGGATATCGTTCTCGATATTGGCTACGGTACTGTGCTTGGTTCTGTCCGTGGCGTTGATGGGTACTCATCTTTGCTTGAGAATGGCGCTGAACAGTTGCTAACCAAAGTTCTGAATCATCCCAAGTTTGCAGCAGGTATCGACGCTCAAGGAGGCAAATCAATGCCCGTAGTTGAACTACTAGCGCTTTGCTTAGCTAAGGGAGAGACATCACTCAGAGGCGTTGATCTGCTCCCGCTGCTGGCTGATGTAGTCCCATCTTGGTTTGATGAGAACGCGATCGCGCTTCTGCCTAAGTTGCGACGGATTGCTAGAGAAGAGGGACTATCGGGCAATGTTCTATTAATTGGCGGCGGCTCCGAGCTTCTCAAGCTGGCGTTAGGCGACAGGGCGGGAGATTGGGCTTTTGAGCGCGGGTGCATCCTTGCCGATAGTTCAGACTTTGCTTCTGTTCAGACGCTGGGCGAATTGTGGGATGTAAAATCTCCCGTGTCAGTTGGAGGACGCTAGACAAATGCCCACCGCTAAGCGACGGATCACCATTACGGTTACGGGACAGATTGAGCGCGACTTAGACATTGTTTGGAACGCTTACCCGAATCTCAGGGACAACGCGATCGAGACTATTGCTTTTGTGCTGACACTCAAAGCGAGTGAGCTTCTAACAGGAACAACCATCAAGCCAGTGCAGGAAGCTACTGTCACGCCTGAATCAGTACCAGATGATAGTGGCGACGACGAGGAGGAGTGGACGGACTAACCAAAGCTGCAGCCCCCTAGATCGCTCTAGAGGGCTTCTTTTTCGTGTCGTGACCCTAGATTTAGGGTGCGTATAACTATCGCCTCCGAACCGAAACACAAGACTGTTCTTAAGTACATACTGGTCGGAATCCGAGAAATAGTGTTCTATTGTTATGGGTTCAACAGACAACCATTTACTGAGGGTGAACAATGGCACAGCAGGCAAACCCAGAGACTTTGGTACTAGAAGATCTTTTCATCAACAGCAACAGCAGTACGCTGATCGACTATCAATTGATGCAAGAGTACGTTGGCTTCGATGTCCGAGAGAAGCGTCATCTCATGCGAACTGTGAAGCGGAGACTTTGGAACTTACACAAAATCACAATCTCACCGTTGCGAGATCGAGGGTATTACATCCACTAATCGTAACGAAACCTTAAGCACCGCCTACGCCATTTGGCTGAACTTTTAAGCAATTTGGCGTATCTTTTCCAAGGTTTTCTCTAGAACGGTATCCATCGATACCAAAAGACCGAGAAAAAGACCGATTTTGCAGAGAAAACAACGTAGCGGTATGACCGCAAGCGAGGAACCCAGATGGATCGATTTAGACATAAGTACCCGCCAACCGCCGTCAGATTCCAACGCCCTCTGTTGGAGCAAGCGACGGTATACGCACAGGAAGCGGGCATTCCACGCAACAGACTGATCGGACTGGCGCTTCAAGAATTCTTAGAGCGTCGCTCGACAGGACTAACCCAAGCAAAAGCCCCCGAAAGCCATTAGGCAATCGAAGGACGTTCAAAAAATGTTGTTACGGAGATTTTAACTTATGGACTCAATGTATTGGCTGCTAGTTTCAGAAGTGCTGACCGAGGAAAACCAAGAAGCACGTATCGACTTTCAAAGATTCATGGATGAGCGGATGAAGTCCCCGATCGTCAAGCAAATGCTGGATATGTTCCCTTACAACCGAGGCAAAAACATCATCGTGCCTTTGCTGTACAAGGGGATCTCGCTAACCGAAGCGACTAACGCAGCACTGGCGGAGGAGATGGAAATCCTCTCACAACCACCCAATAGCGAACAATTCTCATACCTATAATTGAAAACCGCCTTAGAGGAGTGCAATCCTTCAAGGCGGTTCAATTTCTTCTCGACACTCGGTTCAAAGCTTACCAGGCTACCGATGTCGATTCCGGCAAACGTAACGCGAGTTCATGGCTCGCTTCTTCGATGTTATACGGCGCTAATCAAGCTGTCAATCTTTCAGACTGTTCTAACCCGAACAATTCTACCGTGTTTCGGGGTTTTGGGCGCAACGCTTCACGCTATACCCAACCCGACATCGGTGGCAAGGTTCAAACAACGCAAGAATGGGCGATCTCTGATATCAAGTCTTCTGGCATCTCTGATGAGATGACAGCGCTCAACTTTAGGACTACCCAAGGGGATGAAGCGATCGAGCCGTTGATCGAACACGCCCAAACAAAGCGACATAACGTAGTGAGTCGCGTTGATGCCACCGCGCGATATTTGCTCAAGGTTTACGACTTCGCAAAGTTAGGCGGTTGGATCACCTTTGGCTGCACATTGGACGGCGATTCGGGTGATATTGCCTACTTCAAGCCGCAGTTCCCAAGGCTTGACTTTGAGCAGAAAAAGCCAGTCAAGTACGAAACACCCAAGGGCGCGGAAGGACACCCACTCTTACCCTCCGTTACTGATGAAGTTGCAGAGAAGACCTACGAGAAATACGGCTCCCGTCCCTTGGAAGGTGAGACTTTCTGGTTTTGTGTGAGACGTTGCAACATTCCTATTGTCATCACTGAGGGCTGGAAAAAAGCAGTCAAGCTCACTCAGGAAGGTTATCCCGCGATTGCGCTTCGTGGCGTATCGATGTGGCATTACAAAGGCACTACCGAGCTTTTCCCGTTACTCAAGGAATTCGCTACAGAGGGACGGAAGATCACGATCGTCTTTGACCAGGACTCCAAACCTAAGACGGTGAAGAATGTTTCTCGCGAGATTCGCAAACTCTCAGTAGCACTAGGAGCGCTTAGCTGCAAAGTCCGTATTGCTGTGTGGCATGAATCATGCGGCAAGGGGATCGATGATGCGGCGGTGAAGATGGGGCTTGATTGGCTCGATCAAACCATGAGAATTGCCCTAACGCCTACCGAGTGGAAAGTAACGGGCATCTCTCAGCAATACCGAAATATCATCATTAGATTAAAGACGCTCTCAATCACACCAGATCGAGACACTGAAGGCAATTACTTACCGGAGCTACCCTCCGAAATTCCCATCGGCTCAATCACACTGATCGAGGCGAACATGGGGGCGGGTAAGTCCCATACAGGTATTAATCCGCTTACTCGACAATGGATCGCCAACGGTGGGAACGTCCTACGGCTCGATCCGTTACTGTCGCTTGGGGCACAAGGCGCGAAGCTCTCGAACATTCCCCATAGCTCTGATTACGACTTGACTAGTGCTGAGGGCTACGCGATGTTCTGCCGAGACATTTCAGCACGCCACGGAGCGGCAATCTGTTTTAACTCGCTACTGAGAATTCCTCAATGGTTTCTCACGGATCGACCACTGATGATTGTTCTGGATGAACTAAACCAGGGGCTTGATTACCTGATCCAAGGCAACACACTCGGAAGCAAGCAGCCGGAAATTCTTGATCGGTTCTCGGAAATCTGCTTTATTGCGGGTTTTGGTGGCGCGATCGTTGCGGCTGAGGCTGAGATTCACCCGCGTTCTGTAGAACTACTCAAGCAGTTCTCTGGATCTGACAATATCCGATACTTCAAGCATCATCGCCATAATGCAGCGTGGAATGTCGATCTTGGGGTCGGGCGCTTAGACGGCTTCATGCTCAAACTTCTGTGCGATGCGGAATTCAAGAAACAGTTAATCCTTACCGACTCGCAAGCTGCTAGTAAAAAAATCGAGCGCAGAATCGCACTTCAGTTTCCAGGAAAGAAGATCGCCAGAATCGACTCCGAGACCAACCGGGGCGGTGCGTTTGCTGACTTTTTCGATAGTCCTGATGAGTGGTTGAAGGCAAATCAACCGGACGTTTTGATCTGCTCTCCAAGCGTGAAAACTGGAGTCTCGATCACCCTAGAGGGGGCGTTTGACGGGGTTTATGGTTTCTTTGTGGGAGCCATTGATCCGGACGGGTGGATGCAGATGCTAGGTCGCTACCGTCCCACCGTCGAGCGCTTCGTTTGTGTTCCCAAGTTTGTGCTAACCCGTGGCGATGAGTCGTTATTGCGTCCTGCAAATGTCAAGGAACGGCTCGACAAGGAACGGGCGTTTATCTCGCAACATTTCGCGATCGAGGCACTAGACGAAACCGACGATCGCAAGATGGCGGTACGTTTGGCAGCGCAAGATTATTACTCCGAAATGGTCGCCTTACGGGGGGCGCAAAAGGCAATCTCTCAAGAGTATCTAACTTCTGTGCTTCGTGAAGCTGGTCACACGGTCTTACCTGTTGAGTGGGGAACAGACAAAAACGAAGCGTCTAACCTATCCCAAATCCAAGAACAGATCGATCTTGAGGATGCAGTGAAGATCGCCAATGTTGAGGCTTGCGAGTCGATCGAAGATGCCCAAAAGATTCTCGCTTCGGAATGCAGCCTTGAAGACGAGTTTCGGGCACGTAAAACGATTTATCGGGAAGCTTACCCTGGCATCGCTTTTGACGACACTCAAGATTGCTTCTGGCTTTTAACGAAATCCAAAGGCAAATTAGGACGGGGTGCTGAAATGCAGGCAGCGATCGAGAATCTAGAGGCATCCAAAGAACTCGACTTAGACTTGGTTTCTCAGGTTTGTGGCGATGAATTGGGACTGACCCATAGATTGCCTAAGCGGTACATGAAAGCGTTGTTATTGCAGCAAAGCGGAATCCTTGCTTTATCTGCCCGTGAGAGCCAGTTCCAAAACTCCGATGAAATTTGCCTCAAGATTCAGGCTTGGGCGGTACGTTTTGCGAAAGATCTTCGATACTACTTCGGGTTGAGCATTGCCAAGGAATACGAGGATTCTAGAGGTCGCAAGCGCCATACTCCCTCTGAGATTGTCGGGAAGTTGCTTAAGAAGATCGGTCTATCGATGGTTGTTGACCGAAAGGTTGGTGCACGCGGGAATCAAACGCGCGTCTATGAAACCTGCTTAGACCGCATCAAACGAGAGGATCAGGACATTGCTTGGGCATACCGAGAAAAAGCATTAGAGGCAGCTAGGGCGCGGCTTCAGGCGAAGGTTCCTTGCGAGATTCCGGTGATTGAGTCTCATGCTGTATCGGTCGATCAACCGGAGCGCGAGATCTCCTCACAGATCGCAGTAACTATCAATGTCGCAGCCGTCACGGTTGCAGATGATCACAAGCAAGGCGATCGCGGGAATCAGCCATCCCTAACAGTCTAAGCACCCTTCATTGAGAGCGGAGGCAGTTGCTACCGCTCTCCCTCAGACCCCTACAGAATTCCCCACAAATGAAGACTTGGTTATTTACGAGTGATGCCGCGATCTCTCTTGATTTGCCTGCCGAAAAACTGAGAGAGTTATACCGATCGGGAATGTTCAAAATGGGCTACCACGTCCGCGATGTGGCTCCGAATGGTTCCAGGAGAGCAACGCTGCAATTTCACATAGATCGCTGCCAGGAGCAGCTTTGTACACCTCCTGAACGCCGCAAATCATACCTGATAAGCAAATGACATTAGAGAAGGTAAACGACCGTCTGAAGGCGGCTAATCTTGGCGTGACGATTCATGCTAGGGGAAAGGGGTCTCTGCTGTCCCTACGTGCGAAAGTTCCGCCTAAGAACGGTGATGGAAGCCCTAAATGGCAGTACATCTCATTAGGACTACAAAACAACCCCGCAGGCTTAAAACGGGCGGAATTAGAAGCCAAAAAGCTATCTGTTCAGATCGGCTTAAGAGAGTTCCAATGGTCGGATTGGGTGGAGCCTGAGCAAGATCAGCCAGAGACGATTGCAGCATGGATCGAGCGGTATGAAATCGAGTATTTCAACCGTCGATCGCGCACTCCTAAAAGCGAAACCACATGGAAAACTGACTACAAGCAACCTTTTGGACAGCTTCCCCCAGATGAGCCGCTAACGGCTGAGGTTTTGCGTCAGTCAATCCTTGATACGGAACCAGACACTCGCAATCGGAAGCGCCGAACTGATGCGTTACGACGGTTAGCAAAGTTCGCAGGGGTTGATTTGGACACTAGGGCATTGCGAGGGGATTACTCCCCAAAACGACTTACTCCACGAGACTTGCCAACGGACAAAGAGATCAGTGAGTGGCGAGATCTCATTAATAACGAGCGTTGGCAATGGGCTTTCGGACTTATGGCAACCTACGGACTAAGAGATCACGAGATCTTCCATGTCGATCTTGAATCGCTCAGAGAGTCACCCATCCTCATACTCACAGACAACCTTCACGGGGGCGGGAAGACGGGTAGGCGTAAGGTGTACCCATATCATCCAGAATGGTACGACCAGTGGCATTTATGGAATATCTCGCTTGTTCCACAAGTCACGGGAAAAACCAATGCGGCATTAGGGAATCGCGTAATCAATGCCTTTGCGCGCTATGGATTCCGTAAGCCTTACAATTTGCGGCATTGCTGGGCGGTAAGGACTGTTGAGTATGGAGTGTCAACAACGCTTGCAGCCGAGCAAATGGGTCATAGCGAACGTGAGCATTGCCAAACGTACCATCACTGGATAGGCGATGACGTTCATCAACGGGAACACGATCGCGTTCTTCGCAATCCCAACCGACCTTTGCCCCCCGTGAGCATGATATGAGCAAGAAACTCGAAATTGACTGGCATAAATTCCTATATTTTGGTGTAGTTAGAGCCTCTAGAAATTCCTTGGTTGCGAGGCTTTAGAGCAACCCACCAGGGCATCGCCAAGTGGTAAGGCAGAGGTCTGCAAAACCTCCACCCCCAGTTCGAATCTGGGTGCCGCCTTCAAGAATTTCAAGCTCTAGAACTGGGTTCTAGAGCCTTTTAAATAAGTTAAGTTGTGCCATCAGATTGTGCCAATAGGTCAGCCGTTGTGATTTCACAAGTACGATGGTCGGGTCTTTACTATGAGCTATGCTTACCGCTGTATCTACCCTGAGAGGGATAGGCAGGGTTAGAGTCAATCAGATTTAATAAAACATCCATATGGGCATACGGCAGCATCTCAATGAAGCGTGATAAGACAGGCAAATTTATTCAAGCTTGGGATGGAGAACAAAAACACGCAGTCAAGCTATCTCTGACGAGAACTGCTTGGCAACGATTGCAGCAGCAGGCAGGAGAATTAGGCATTTCTCGTTCTGAATTGGTAGAGCATTATGCACGTCACTCGCACTATTGTTTTGCCGGAAGTAATACAGTAGATGATTGCAACAATGAGGCAAGTCGCCTACCCACTGTAGCAATGCAAAGCGTTGATCCAGGTTCTGATCAGTTGCTCATAGGACGTATATTTGCACTACAAGAAAGAAATATACGGTTACAAGAACAGATTGTTAAACTTCAGCAAACCGTCGAGAAACTTCGATCGCAACAGCAACAGGCAGATGCTCAAATCAATGAACGGAAGTGGCTAGAAGCAGCGCTCAATTTGCTGCCGACTCCGCTGATGATGGTTGATC
The DNA here is from genome assembly GCF_039962505.1 of Leptolyngbya sp. DQ-M1. Lineage (NCBI taxonomy): Bacteria > Bacillati > Cyanobacteriota > Cyanophyceae > Leptolyngbyales > Leptolyngbyaceae > Leptolyngbya > Leptolyngbya sp. DQ-M1. The sequence continues at coordinate 22,016 of NZ_JAMPLJ010000009.1, read as the reverse complement.
CACAACAAATGCGAGTCACTTTCTCGAATCAGGCAGCAAATGCAATCGCAGGCGTGAATATTGCCGAGGAGGTCGGAGCAGTCTACAACGCAGACTATCATTGCACCGATGAGTTAGGGAGGTTTCTCCCGCCTGAGCAGATACCAGCTATTCGAGCTGCGCGGGGCGAGAAAATCGCTGGAACTGAAATCAACTGGCACACTCCCGTTGGCGTTTTTCCGCTCCTAGTCTACGCAGATACATTGCCTGCGATGTACGATCGACCCCCAACAAGTGTGGTTGTCTTTCAGGATATTCGCGAACGGAAGCAGATCGAGGCACAACTCAAAGAAAGCCAGCGTTTTATTCAGCAAGTTGCCGACGCGATACCCGGAGTTCTCTATATCTACGACTTGATTGAGCAGCGCAATGTCTATGCCAATCGCCAAGTCGGTGAAATTTTGGGATACACGATCGAGCAGGTTCAGGCAATGGGCAATCAATTGTTTCCATTGCTGATGCACCCCGATGATCTTGCAACGTTGCCTGCTCATCTGGAACGCTTCAATCAGGCACAAGATGGAGATGTAATAGAACGAGAATACCGAATGCGTCATGCAAATGGAGAATGGCGCTGGTTGTGGAGCCGTGATCAGGTCTTTTCTCGCACTCAAGCTGGCGCACCGCATCAAGTTCTAGGAATCTCGCACGATATTACAGATAGCAAACAAGCTGAATTGAAGCTGAAACAAGCCGAGGAAAGCCTTCAGCTTGCTCTGACTTCTGCAGGGGTTGTTGCTTGGGATATGGATTTGCAAACCCATCAGGTGGTTTGCTCTCCAAACGCCCTTGAAGTTTGGGGAGTGCAAGCAGGGACGGCAGAAGACTTTTTCCGCAATGTTCACCCAGACGATCAGGACAGTTTAATTCAAGCATTAGCGCAAGCGATCGCTGGAAAAGAAGACTACTTTCATGAATACCGAGTGCTGAGTCCCGATCAAACCGTTCGCTGGTTGAGCAGCCAGGGACGAGTTTATTTCGACCACGCGGGTCAAGCAATCCGAATGGTCGGGGTCACGACGGATATTAACGATGCGAAGCACCGCGAAGCAGAACGCATTCGGGTTGAGAATGAACGCAAGCAAGCTGAAATCGCAGCGGCTCGATCTGCCGATCGCACAGCTCGTCTGCAAAGTATTACCGCCGCTCTTTCTGAAGCATTGACTCCCTGTGATGTGGCAACTGTGATTGTTAAACAAGCATTAGCTGCGCTGGGAGCTTGTCGCGGCTTGGTCATGCTGCTCAGCACCGATCAAAAAGAACTGGAACTAATTCGATCGATTGGATATTCTCCTGATGCTTTGTCAGAATGGCGACGATTTCCTGTCACGGCAGCTGTACCGCTTGCTCATGTGATTCACACTCGAACTCCTGTTTTCCTGCAATCTATCGCTGAAGCAACTACCACATATCCTCAAGTTGCGGCTTTGCAGAACAAGATTTCATCAGGCGCGATCGCGGCAATTCCACTCATCGCTGAGGATCAGGTGCTCGGTGTGCTGGGAATTGGATTTACGGAGGCACATCCCATTTGCGAAGAGGATCGGGCATTTATGCTCGCATTAGCTCGCCAATGTGCTCAAGCGATTCGGCGATCGCAGCTTTATCAAGCAGAACAAGAAGCGCGAGCCAGCGCAGAAGCGAGCGAGAGCCGTCTCCGGTTTATGGCAGAAGCAATTCCGCAGATGGTTTGGGTTGCTCAAGCGAATGGTTTTACCGAATACTACAATCAGCGGTGGTTTGAGTACACAGGCTTGACCTTAGAAGAAAGCCAAAATGCGAATGGCAGCTTTCGTCATCCGGATGATCACGATCGCTTTATCCAAGCCTGGATCAAAGCCGTGACCAACAAGGAGATTTTTCAAGCCGAGCAGCGAATCAAACGAGCGGATGGCATCTATCGCTGGCATCTATCACGGGCATATCCGATGTTGGATGAAACCGGTGAAATTGTGAAATGGTTTGGCTCTTGCACCGATATTGATAATTGGAAGCGAATAGAGCAAACCCAACGGTTTCTTGCTCAAGCTTCCCAAACCTTTGCAGAAGCAAATTTGGACTTGCAAGCTGTTTTGGACACGGTGACTCGGCTGGTCAGTGAATTCACTCAGGATGTCTGCGTTCTAAATCTGCTTGCCGATGATGGGCAATTCCTTGAACACGCCTCGTTTTATCATCCTGATTTGGAGGTTCGATCGTTTGTTGGAGAATTACTAGAGCAATATCCGCGCCGCATCACCGAAGGAATTGGGGGACGCGTGGCGCGAACAGGAGAACCTTTGTTAATGGCTGTGACTTCGCAAGAAGAATTGAGTGCTGCGATTCAACCAGAGTATCGCCTTTACCTAGAGCGCTTTCAGGTTTGCAGTGTTTTGCTGGTGCCTTTAAAGGTACAAGGAGGAACTATCGGGGTGTTGAGCCTCACCCGTCATTCTCCTGCTGATCCTCACACACAAGATGATTTAAGTCTGTTTCAGGATTTGGCAGATCGAGCAGCGATGGCGATCGCCAATGCAAGGCTGTATCAACAGGCAGAACAAGCCCGTCAGCGAGCGGAACGAAATGCCGATCGCACCGCTCGGCTTCAATCCGTGACGGCTGCTCTCTCAGAATCACTAACTCCAGTTCAAGTGGCAGAAGTCATTGCTCAACAAACCGTTGGAGTGGTCAACGCCGCCTCAGTTTTAGTCGCGCTGATCACGCCGCAGGGTAATGAGTTGGAGATTATTCACTCATTGGGCGAGAAAGCAGAGATTCCTTCCGAATGGAGACGCTTTTCGCTGGCACTAAGGACACCTTTAACCGATGCTGTCCGCACCGGGCAACCCATGTGGGAAGAACCACTGGAAGAACGCATCGCTCGCTATCCGCATTTAGCAGAACAATATGCTCAAGCAAGTTATCCGGTCTGGATTTCTCTGCCGCTCATCGTTGAAGGGCGATCTATCGGAGGCATTGCTATCACTTTTACGCACCAACCTCAGCTTCGACTAGAGGATCGAGCGTTCATGCTTTCGCTCGTGCAACAGTGTGCTCAAGCGATCGCTCGTGCCCAGCTTTATGAAGCAGAACAACGAGCGAGATCCCAAGCAGAAGCCGCAAACCGAACCAAAGACGAATTTCTGGCGGTGCTGTCTCATGAATTGCGAACTCCCATGAATCCGATTTTGGGTTGGGCGAGAATTCTCCGACAAGGCAAGCTAGACCCCCAGCGAGCCGCAACTGCCTTAGCCACGATCGAGCGCAACGCAAAGCTTCAGGTTCAACTGATTGAAGATTTGCTCGATATTTCCCGCATTCTGCAAGGCAAGCTCAGTGTTAACCCCTGTCCAGTGAACCTTGCTGCAACGATCGATGCTGCACTTCAAACCGTTCGTTTAGCTGCTGAAGCAAAAGATATTCAAATTCAAACGAATATCGGTACAGAAGTTGCTAACGTTCTAGGCGATGCAGGTCGTTTACAGCAAGTCCTGTGGAATTTGCTTTCCAACGCGGTAAAATTTACGCCAGAGCAAGGTCAAATCGAAGTTCGATTAACCATTGTCCATGCCCAAGCTCAGATTCAAGTGCAAGATACAGGTAAAGGCATTCAGCCTGACTTCCTCCCTTACGTGTTTGAATATTTTCGTCAAGCTGATAGCAGTAGTACTAGAACGTTTGGGGGATTGGGATTGGGATTGGCGATCGCACGTCAAATTGTTGAATTACACGGCGGGACAATTCAGGCAGAAAGTTCTGGAGAGGGACAAGGCTCCACCTTCACGGTCAGACTACCGCTTCTATCTATACCAGCGCTTCCTGAACAGGAGAAGACTTTAGCAAACAATGAACTAGCTTTACAGGAAATTCAGGTTCTTGTCGTGGATGATGAGATTGATAACTTGGAGCTAGCAACCTTCATTCTAGAGGAGGCAGGGGCTTCTGTTGTTGCTGTATCTTCCGCTCAAGCAGCGCTTGAGTGTTTCCGTCAAACAAAACCGGATGTTCTCCTTGCTGATATTGGAATGCCCGAAATGGATGGGTATCTGTTGTTGCGGTATATCCGAGCCTTAGAGGCAGAACAGGGCGATCGTCCAACTTCAGCCATTGCTTTAACTGCCTATGCGAGTGAAGCCGATCAGCAGCAAGCACGAGCAGCAGGATTTCAATGTCATTTGCCTAAACCTGTTGAGCCAGAAGCATTATTACAGGCAGTTTTAGGATTAGTTCGCACCTGAACTCCGTCGTTCCTATCCAGTTCCTATTTTTCAGGCTCATTCACATGGTAGATCGGGAAACAACAAAAGAAGAATTGCTTGATGAGTTGGCCCAGTTACGCCAACGGTTTCAAGAATTGGAACAACGCGAGAAACAGTACAGGCAGCAAGAACAAGCGTTGCGAGAAAGGGAAGAGTGGGCACGGCTTGCGATTCAGGTCGGTCGGCTTGGCGGCTGGCGACTCTGTCTGGATACCAATTGCGTCGAGATAGATCAGCGAATGCGGGAAATCTGGGGTGAACCAGAAGATACCGTCTTAATCCCATTACCAAAAGTATTAGAGCGCATACACCCCGACGATCGAGAACGAGTCGCGGCTGCGGTGAATGCTGCGATTGATCCTCAATCGTCAGGAACCTACGAGATTGAGTATCGGCTTGTTTGGAAGGACGGCACCGAACGGTGGGTGTTAGCAAACGGACAAGCCCAGTTTGAGGGAGAAGGTGGGTCTCGACGCACGGTTAATTTCTTCGGCACTGCGCTTGACATCACGGATCGTAAACAGATGGAAACGGCACTGATTGCTCAAGAACAGCGTTATCGCTATATTTTTGAAGCAGTGGGCGTTTCAATTTGGGAAGAAGATTTCTCGGAGGTAAAAGCCGCGATCGACCAACTCAAAACATCAGGAGTTCAAGATTTTCGACAGTACTTCACTGAGCATCCTGAATTTGTGCAACGAGCAGTTGAGATGGTGCGCCTGCGCGATGTCAATCAAGCATCTCTACTTCTATTTGGTGCTCAAACAAAAGCAGAGTTATTGCACTCATTGCCCCAAATCTTCACCCCCGAAACCCGTGAAGCGTTTATTGAGGAACTATTGGCGATTGCTACAGGGAGAACCCAATTTGCTACAGAAACCGTATTGCAAACCTTACAGGGTCAACAGTTGCAGGTCTGGTTTAGTATCACTTTTCCGCCTCCTTCAGAATCCTATGAACGAGTGATTGTTTCGCTTTTGGATATTACTGAGCGCAAACAGACAGAGAAAGCATTAAAACGGTATCAGTTACTCTCTGAACATAGCCGTGACATTGTGCTATATATCCGGAGAGATGGGCAAATTCTAGAAGCCAACCAAGCCGCAGTCAATGCCTACGGCTATAGCCGTGCAGAACTATTATCCCGAACTATCTCTGATCTACGATCGCCCGAAACTTACTCGTCGCTCAACGCCCAGTTTAGCCAAGCATACCAACGTGGGATTTTGTTTGAAACAGTCCACCGTCGTCAGGATGGTAGCTCCTTTCCGGTTGAGGTCAGTGCTCAAAGTACAGTCACTGAAACTGAAGCTGTGATTTTGAGTATCATTCGAGATATTTCTGAGCGCAAACAAGTTGAAGCTGAACGCGAATACTTATTGCGCTGTGAGCAGTCTGCTCGTTTAGCGGCTGAGAGTGCCGAACGCCGTGCACAGTTTATAGCAGAAGCAGGGACAGTGCTGAACTCTTCGTTAGAGTATCAGTCTACGCTAAGCAGCGTCGCTCAGTTAGTTGTTCCAACACTGGCAGATTGGTGTGCCGTTGATATTCTCAATGCCGGAGGTTCCCTAGAGCGGCTTGCAACTGCTCACATTGATTCAGCTAAGGTAGAGTGGGGCATAGAGCTTCATCGTCGCTATCCACCGATCTAAATGCTCCTCATGGGATAGCACAGGTGCTTCGTACTGGACAACCGGAGTACTATCCAGAGATTTCCGAGGAGCAGCTTATTGCTGGGGCACGTGATGCTGAACATTTACAGATTCTACGGGCACTAGGGTTAAAATCCGTCATGATAGTGCCGTTGATTGTTCGTGGAAGAACTTTAGGAGTAATTTCGTTTATCTCGGCAGAATCTGGTCATTCTTACAGTCTGGCTGACTTGTCGCTTGCTGAGGAATTGGCTCGACGCGCAGCGCTTGCTCTAGACAATGCCTACTTATATCTAGAAGCTCAGCAGGCGCAACTCCAAGCTGAAGCAGCGAACCGAATGAAAGATGAATTCCTAGCCGTTCTCTCACACGAACTTCGCACTCCAATGAACCCAATCCTAGGTTGGGCAAGATTGTTGCAGAAAGGAACACTCGATGCAGAAAGAACTGCAACTGCGCTTGCCACGATCGAACGAAATGCCCAGCTACAAGTCCAACTGATTGAAGATTTACTAGATATCGCTCGCATTTTGCAGGGTAAGTTTAGCTTGAACCCCTACCCTGTGAACTTGGCATCAACTATTGAGGCTGCGATCGAAACTGTTCGTCTAGCTGCTGAATCAAAGAACATTCAGATCCAAGCCGAATTTGAAGCGAATATGGGTTCCGTGTTAGGAGATGCAGGTCGCTTACAGCAAGTGGTCTGGAACTTACTATCGAATGCACTCAAGTTTACGCCAACAGGAGGGCAAGTCGAAATCCAATTAACCAAGATTGGTTCACAGGCTCAAATTCAAGTCAGGGATACAGGTAAAGGCATCAAACCTGAGTTCTTACCCTATGTTTTTGACACATTTCGCCAAGCAGATAGCAGTACTACGAGAACCTTCGGGGGGTTGGGGTTAGGGCTTGCGATCGTCCGACATATTGTTGAACTGCATGGAGGAAGTGTCAAAGCAGAAAGCCTGGGAGAAGATCAAGGCGCAACCTTTACTGTTCAGCTTCCTCTGCTGCCTGAAGCGTCTCCCCTAACTGAGACAAAGACAGCCCCGCAAGCTGCTCCGGCTTTAGCAGGACTTCGGGTGTTGGTTGTCGATGATGAGGCTGATACTCTAGAACTTAGTCAATTCATACTGGAGACAGCAGGCGCGATCGTCATTCCTGCGGTCTCTGCCGCTAATGCGCTTCAACAGTTTGAGCAAGCGCAGCCGGATGTCTTGGTTTCAGATATCGGTATGCCGCAAATGGATGGCTATACCTTGATTAGCCAGATCCGATCACAGCTCCCCGAAGGTAAACAAATTCCAGCAATTGCATTAACTGCTTACGCGGGTGAGATCAATCAGCAACAAGTGTTAGCTGCCGGATTTCAGCTCCATCTAGTCAAGCCGGTTGAGCCAGAGCAATTAGTAGAGGCAATTGCACAAGTACTGCCAGATGATGCTTGATGCCGTTGGTTGATTTGAATTGATTTTATATGGGCGATGAGGGGCTCGAACCCCCGACATCCTCCTTGTAAGGGAGGCGCTCTACCAACTGAGCTAATCGCCCGATGACCGTTTAATTAATATACCAGATAATTCAGAATTGATTACGATTTGATCTAGATTTCTTTTTTAACTCTACCTAATGCCCTCTGGTCGTACCCATGACAGCATCACCCTCTGGACTTTACCGATCGTCGCCGCGACAACGTTCGGACTGACTCAGAGTGGCAATCTCACCCTGCTCGTTTCAGGTGGTTTTTTATTTGCTGGATTAATGTTTGGACCCGATTTAGATATCTACTCGCAGCAGTACAAGCGCTGGGGCGTTTTGCGGTGGATTTGGCTTCCTTATCGTCGGAATTTAAAGCACCGATCGATTTTCTCCCACGGCGCAATCATCGGCACGATCGGACGAATTTTTTACCTCGGCATTTGGATTGCTTTATTTGCGATCGTAGCAATCGTCAGCGGCGCGATCGCTCAACAGCTTCTCGGCAACACCGTTGATTGGCAAACAACTGCACAATCGTCAGTGATAGCCACTTTCGGACAAGCGATTCAGTTCATCCAGCGGGCATCGATCGAGTGTCTAGCCTTGACGATCGGCTTAGAACTCGGTGCCATGAGTCACAGTTTGAGCGATTGGATTGGGTCTACGATCAAACGATGGAACAAGCGACGAAAGCGCTAAAGTATTGAGTGAAAATCCGGGATGTCTTATGAATTCTTCAATGTCTGAAACGCTAGAAGCGCTGCAACAGTTAATCGAAGTCGTTGCCCAACTGCGAGATCCAGTAAAAGGCTGTCCTTGGGATTTGGCGCAAACTCCACAGAGCTTAATTCCCTACGTGATTGAAGAAGCTTATGAAGTAGTGGATGCGCTCCGGAGCGCGGACGAAGCTGCGATCGCAGACGAACTTGGTGATCTGTTGCTGCAAGTGGTTCTTCAAGCGCAGGTGGCAAAAGATCAGCAGCAATTTGATCTCACAACCGTCACCAAAAACATCACCGCAAAACTGATTCGTCGTCATCCCCACGTCTTTGATAACCTCGAAGTTCAAAGCATCGACGAAGTGCATCAGAATTGGGAAAAGATCAAAGCCACAGAAAGCCACGAAGAGCCAACATTAAGCGACAAGCTGAGAAAATACGCCCGATCGCTGCCTCCTTTGATGGCAGGAATGAAAATTTCCCAAAAAGCTGCGAAAGCTGGATTTGAATGGGACTCGATCGACGGCGTTTGGGACAAGTTTCACGAAGAATTAGCCGAATTCCAGCACGCGCTTCAGCACGAAAGTAAAGCGAACCAGCAAGCAGAACTTGGGGATTTACTATTTACGATCATCAATCTGGCAAGATGGGCAGACCTTGATCCGGATGAAGCGCTTCAGGGCACAAACGATCGCTTCATCCAGCGCTTAGTTCAGATGGAAAACGTGGTCGATCGACCCCTTTCCGAGTATTCGCTTGAAGAGCTAGAGCGGTTTTGGCAACAGGCGAAAGCAAAACTTGCTCAGGAGCGATCGTAAAACAAATGTAAAATCTACTTCTTTCTCAGGTACAATCATTGAAGTTTGAAGGGGAGTAGCTGCTGATTTATTCAGCCCGCTTGAATCAACATACTGGCGACGAGCCTGGTTCAAGCGACAAAGCGACACTGAATCCTCAGTACCTTTGTAAGCGAGACTTTCACGAAGTTCACAGACTGCTGTGAGCTTGGTGGAGTCGTTTTTTCCTCGCATCAAGCTCACTCAGTTCATCACTACGCACGATCTGAGAGGAGCTTATGTTAACGGCATTTACAGCAGGTTTGTTGCTCATTACCGTTTCGGAACTGGGTGATAAGACGTTTTTCATCGCGATGTGTTTAGCGATGCGTCATTCCCGCCGATATGTGTTTGCCGGAGCAGTTCTAGCGTTGGCGGCAATGACGCTGCTCTCGGTGCTCTTGGGTAATTTCGCCGCACTTCTACCCAAGCAATTCATTTATTGGGGCACGATCGTTCTGTTTGTCGGGTTCGGCTTTAAGATGCTCTACGATGCCAGCAAAATGCGTGTTGAGTGCCGTGAGAAGTCGTTAGTTGCCAGCGTAGACTGTGCTTCTGAGGCTGAGCGAGAAGCCCTAGAAGCGGTTTCGCAAGCTGAAGCCAATCTTCGCAAAAAAACGCCGTTTGCTATCACGCTAGAGGCGTTTACCTTGACATTTATTGCAGAATGGGGTGATCGGACTCAGATCAACACAATGGTGCTTGCCGCGTCGAATAATGCGATCGGCGTTACGATTGGATCAATTTTGGGTCACGCAATTTGCTGTGCGATCGCGGTTTTTGGAGGTCGTTTGATCGCTTCGCACATTTCAGAGCGCACCGTAACGCTCGTCGGTGGAATTCTGTTCTTCGTGTTCGCACTCGTGACTTGGCTCGAGGGCCTGTAAAACGCAAAATGGGCGATACAAGATTCGAACTTGTGGCTTCATCCCTGTCAAGGATGCACTCTACCACTGAGTTAATCGCCCGTGATTAAATACAATATCAAACTGCTGAGAAATTGTCTAGTCTTTAAATCTGAGAACTCCAATCGATTTGAAGTTCTCAGCGAAAATTAGACCGAATCGGGCTTCCGAACTCGTTCTTCGATATCTTCCAGCGTCTTTAGAACAAGGCGTTTTGCTTGCAGTCTCCAGCCGATTTTCTGAACTTGAAACGCGATCGCACCTCCCGCGATCGTGGCAATAAAATCGAGCGGTTGTGACATCGAAATTCCGAGCAGCAAGCCCAATCCCGCAATTCCCCAGAACGGAAGGGCAACGGTCTGACGCTGCTCCTCAATCAGTTTGTTGATTGGATCGGTTGGTATGTCCGCTAGAAGTTGCTCTTTAACCTGTTTTTGCTCTGCTGCCGACACGGATAAACCAATTTTTTGGCGTAGCTTTTCGATTTTGCGGGCATCGGTGCTGTATTGCGTCAGTTCATCTTCTGCCATCAGGATCAAGCGATCGTACTGTCCCATTCTTTTTACCTAACTTGCCTCTTTTATTCTTCATCAAAATCTTGCTTTCAACGCTGCCGATCGCACTCCAATCGCGATCGCACCCAATGCCAAAATTCCCATGATTCCGGCTAACGGATTGCGATCGATCCCCGTTACCCAGGCTGGAACCCGATGCGAGACGGTAATCAACTGTCCCACGTTCACCAGGTAATAGCCCCAAACTAAACCTGCATGAAACCCGATCGACCATCCTAACCGTCCCTGTGTGGCTCGCTTCCCCCACACCAAAATCAGTCCCAGAATCAGCAGCGCCGGAAATTGAGGGCGAATTCCATGTACCAGCGCAAAGAGGATGCTACTCGTGCAAAGTGAGACGTTAGCAGAATATCCCCGTTCGAGTTCATTCAATAACCAACCCCGAAATAGTAATTCTTCGGCAAACCCGATCGCGATCGCCATCACGCCACCTTCCAGAGCGATTCGCAGGAAGGTACTCGAAGGAGTTTGCCACTGCACCCAACCCAAGATTCCTGTAAGCACAAACAGGAGAAACAGGCTGCCAAAGCCGATTGCTAATCCCTGCAAAAGATTTCTGAAATTCTGGCGCGGCTGTCTCAATCCGTAAGTTATAAACAAAGGCTCACGATAGACAAACCGCCCCCAAAATTTGACTAAAACAATAAATTCTAGATACAGAACAACAAGCGTCAAAATTGAAGCGAGATTTCGAGCCGCATCGGTTGTGCCATAAAACACGCTGATCGACCATTCGATCAGAGATTTCAGCGGTAGCCACAGCACCAACAGCATCAACAAAAATAGCCCAATCCGAATCGGAGTTGGGCGGTGAGAAATAACAGCAAAATTAATTTTCAAGCAGCGTTGGGGTTATTCGTCAGGCTCGATCGTACTATCCAACCCTTTCATTTTCAGCGTCTCGCTGTAAAACTCTGCGTGTTCCTGAGCGCAAGTAATCACCAAGCCCACACCGCTGTTATGAGTTTCCATCATGATATTGACGGCTTGCGGCTGAGTCAGGCTTGGAACCGTTTCCATCAACGCCTGTACTACATATTCCATCGTGTTGTAATCGTCGTTATGTAATAAAACACGGTAGCGCGGCGCAAGTTTTCGAGTTGTTGAACGCTTTTCAATGGTCTCAACAGACACAGTTCTATCCTCTCCGTTAGCGATTAGGGGTCAAGTTAATGGACAGAAGATTCCCACCCAGCTGAGCGTCATGATTTCAAGGGCGAACTGAGACAACAGTTCAACACGCCATTCGGGTAGAAAAGTAATGTGCACGATCGTCTCTAGCTTAGCGATTCTTCACGATGTGCATCGCTTTTATTCTAGCCATATCACCCCGAATCGATCGATCAGAACTGGAGTAGCGGATTATTGAATCAAAATTTTAGAATTGAAGCTAGCTCGATCAGATCTTCTCTTATGGTTGATGGTTTGCAGCAATTCAATTTTCAACCTTACCAAATCGTTTTTCTCGAACATGCCCACTCGCGCCTGTATGCTGAGGTGGTGCAGTATGTAAAGACGAGACATTTGTGCTGGGTACGACCGATCGCGCTAGTCACGGCTCCGGAGTTCGTTAGTTGGACAGAGTACGATCACTTAACCGTGCAAAACCTTCAGGATGGCTCTGATTTAATGTGTCCTGCCACTTTATTTCAAGAAGCATTAGATGTCGAAGTATTGCCCTTACTGGCTCGGCTTGGCGCAGAGGTTAAAGGTAAAAATCCGCTCTCTCATCGTTATCTGCATCAATTTATTCACGACATCTGGCAGGCGCGCCCAGAGCTATTTGGGAAAGAATCCTAATTTTTTAGCTTCTACAAATTGCTATTCTCTAGAGTAGTGAAAGGATCAATCTAACTTAGAAAAGGTATAAATTTCTACACTTTACTAACATAACCCTCTACCGGGAAACTTAAACAATCATTGCGATCGAATAAAGTTTCTGCAAATTTTCAAAGCTTTTCTGGCGGTTGTAAAGAGAGTCCAGTTATCGTCAGAGCGTTCACAGGAAAATCGTGTTTGAGATCGAAGGGTAATTAGAGTTATGCAGAGTTTGCTCGTCCATTCCCAAGCTGCCATCATTCGTCCTTGCGGCTCCCTTAACGCTGCAAATGCCGCAGAATTGCGACAGCAACTCCAGACAGCCGTGTTGTCTGAGAAAAATAATGCTCTGTTGATCGATATGAGTCAGATAGAGTCGCTCGACAGTGCTGGATTGATGGCATTGGTTTCGGCGCTAAATTTGGCGCAAGAGAGTCGGAAGCGGTTCAGCCTCTGCGCTGTCAGCGTGCCAGTCCGAATTGTGTTTGAACTCACCCAGCTCGATCGCGTCTTCGAGATCTTCGAGAACGTTGCTGCATTTGAGGCAACCGCTTAGATAGGCTTGATTGCCTTGCTTTTGGACAGGCATCGAACGATCGTCGATATACTAAGGAATCGACCCGACGTTCAACAAAGGCAAGGTGAATTGTGGCAGTTGCAGTAGAAGCTCTTTTGACAACAGATATTCTGCGTCCGGCTCGATATCTTGGCAATGAGCTAGGAGCCGTTCACAAGCCCTGGAATGAGGCGACGGTGCGATGGGTGCTGACTTACCCAGAGATTTATGAAGTTGGGGCATCGAATCTCGGTCATATTATTCTTTACAGCATTCTAAACACTCAGCCGCGTCAGTTGTGCGATCGAGCCTATCTTCCTGCTCCCGACCTCGCCGCTAAACTACGCGAAACGGAAACGCCTTTGTTTGCGGTGGAATCGCGCCGTCCATTAACAAATTTCGACATTCTTGGATTTAGCCTCAGTTACGAACTCGGCGCGACAAACATTCTTGAAATGCTCGACCTTGCAGGAATTCCCCTGACTTGGAAGGCACGATCGGAGACTGATCCCCTAATTTTTGCAGGCGGACAAACGGCGACTTCAAACCCTGAACCTTACGCTGATTTCTTCGATTTTGTGGCGCTGGGCGATGGGGAAGAACTTTTACCGGAAATCGGGTTAGTGGTCGAAGAAGGCAAAGCCGCAGGATTAAGCCGCGAGGCACTGCTGCTGGATTTGGCTCAAATTCCTGGGGTTTACGTGCCGCGATTTTACGAAATGGCTCCAGATGGTTCCGTGCATCCGAATCGTCCAGATGTCCCGAAACGAATTCTGCGACGGGTCGCCACACCGATTCCAGCCTATTCGATCGGGCTGGTTCCCTATGTGCAAACCGTCCACGATCGTTTAACGATCGAAATTCGGCGCGGTTGTACCAGAGGTTGCCGATTCTGCCAGCCGGGAATGCTGACTCGTCCAGCGCGGGATGTCGAACCTGAGCAGGTGGTAGACGCGATCGAGACGGGGATGAGAGCGACCGGATATAACGAATTCTCGCTGCTGTCGCTCAGTTGCTCCGATTATTTAGCGCTGCCCGCAGTCGGAGTCGAAATCAAGAATCGATTAAAAGGAGAAAACATCTCGCTGTCGTTGCCGAGTCAACGGGTCGATCGCTTCGATGAAAACATTGCAAACATCATCGGCGGCACTCGTCAAATGGGAATTACCTTCGCGCCAGAAGCCGGAACTCAACGAATGCGCGACATTATCAACAAAGGGCTGACCAATGAAGAGCTACTGCGCGGCGTGAAAACGGCTTTTGAGCAAGGCTGGGACAAAGTCAAGCTGTACTTTATGATTGGGCTTCCCGGCGAAACGGATGCAGACGTTTTAGGCATTGCGGACACGATTCGGTGGCTGCGGCGAGAATGCACCAAGCAAGGACGCAGACGGTTAGATTTCAACGTCACCATTTCTAACTTCACGCCAAAGCCGCATACTCCATTTCAATGGCATTCGGTTTCAACGGCTGAATTTAAGCGCAAACAAGCCTTATTAAAAGATGCCTTTCGATCGATCAAAGGCGTAAAAATCAATTTCACCGACACCCGGATTTCGGCAATGGAAGATTTTGTCGGTAGAGGCGATCGCCGACTCGCGCCAGTGGTACAACGCGCTTGGGAACTGGGTGCAGGCATGGACTCTTGGTGGGAGAGCCTGGAAAAAGCGTTTGGCGCGTGGACACAAGCGATCGACGAAGCAGGCGTAAGCTGGAAATATCGCCAAGTCGAAAGTGGTGAATGGAATATTTTTGAAGCGAATGAGGCGATTTCGCTCGATGCCCCTCTGCCCTGGGATCACCTAGATACGGGAATTGATAAGAAGTGGCTGAAAGAGGATCTACAAAGAGCGCTGGAAGCTGCGATCGTTCCCGATTGCTCGTTTGAGGGCTGTTCTCATTGCGGCGTTTGTGGAGTCGATTTTGGACACAATATTGTGATTCCGCCCCTTGAGGTTCCTGAATTTTCAGGACACTTCCAGCCCAATCAAACACGAGCGCAACGATTACGGGTTCGGATGGGCAAACAAGGCGAAATGGCGTTACTGAGCCATCTGGACATGATGCGATTGTTCGATCGTGTAGTCCGTCGCGCTTCGATCCCGGTTACATTTACAGGCGGATTTCACCCCTCGCCCCGAATTGTCCCCGCCAGTGCCCTACCGCTCGGAGTGAGTAGCTCTGGTGAAATCGTCGATTTTGAATTAGCGCGATCGATGGACGTAGAAGAGTTCCGCAATCAACTTGCGGAACAACTTCCAGCAGACCTTCCGATTTATGAGATTGAAGAAGTCGATCCACAGCAACCCGCAGCAGCCGTATTACTGCAAAAAGCCGAATATCGGCTCGAAGTGGCAGCCGAAACGGAAGCAGACTGGCAAGCCTGGATCGATCAGGTCTTAACAAAGTCTGAGATTTGGCTAGAGCAAACAACAAAATCGGGAAAAACCTACCCGTTAGACGTGCGCGATCGCTTATTTAACCTGCAATTGCTTGAATCGGCTGCGGAAAAAGCTACGTTGCAATACATCGGCAGTTGCCAGAATGATGGAACGCTATTGAAGCCGGAGCAGATGATTAAGATTCTTGAACAAGTAGCTGGACAAGAATTATCTCTTTTAACCATCCACCGCTCCCAGCTCTTTTTGGCGTAATCAAACTTTCTTTTACTTCACTCCTCAAATTCAAATCGTCAAAATTGGTACAGATGCAGATCCGCACGTTATAATGCTTTGCATCACAGGCTGTAGTGAGCTAAGAATCCCCGTAGATGCTGTCGGGTGTTGGTCTTAGAGTCTTACTCAGCCTGTTTGCCAGATTTTCGCTATTCTTCATCCAGATGCGGCGGACAATTACGGTCGCTGCCTGTTTGATCGAAGTTCACTCGTTGACTGTCTATCGTCAGAGTGAGGATCGGTTTGAGGTCGTCGGTTTTTCAGAACCACTCACGCTGAACACTGCTCGGACTGATCGTGTTTTAGATACGCGATTTGAGAGGTCACACTCCTGTTTTTTCGTTGCGAAAGAAGCGAAACTTCAAAGCTTCGATCGCCCCCCAGATTTGAGGAAATTGAATGCCAAAGCAAATTGTAATTGCTGAGCAGCATCGAATCGCTGCTGTATTTTCAGAAGATCAAATTCAAGAATTAATCGTTGCCACCGGAAGCCATCAGGTGAGCGACATTTACCTAGGAATTGTCGAGAACGTTTTACCTGGAATTGATGCTGCATTTGTAAATATCGGTGACTCTGAACGAAACGGATTTATTCACGTTTCGGATCTAGGGCCGTTGCGACTTAAGCGATCGGCTGGATCAATCACCGAACTGCTTGCTCCGCAGCAAAAGGTTCTCGTCCAGGTAATGAAAGAGCCGACCGGAAATAAAGGCCCACGCCTGACCGGAAACATCTCGATGCCCGGTCGCTATCTGGTTCTGATGCCTTATGGTCGTGGCGTGAATTTGTCCCGCCGGATTCGCAATGAGAACGAACGTAACCGTCTCAGAGCCTTGGCGATTCTGATTAAGCCCGCCGGCATGGGAATCGTCATTCGCACCGAAGCCGAAGGAATGCCCGAAGAAGCCATTATGGAGGATTTGGAAACGCTCCAGCGGCAGTGGGAAGCCATTTTGCAAGAAGCAGGCTCCACTCGTGCGCCTGCCCTATTGAACCGAGATGATGATTTTATTCAAAAAGTTCTGCGGGATGTCTATAGCTCTGATGTCAACCGGATCGTTGTCGATTCTCACACTGGATTAAAGCGCGTTAAACAGCAGTTATTAAACTGGGGGGGCGGGAAAGCGCCTCAAGGCATTCTGATCGATCATCATCGCGATCGCATTTCCATCCTCGACTATTTCCGCGTCAATGCCGCAATTCGAGAAGCGCTGAAGCCGAGAGTGGATCTGCCCTCTGGCGGATATATCATCATTGAGCGGACTGAAGCCCTGACCGTAATTGATGTCAACTCTGGTTCGTTTACGCGATCGGCAACCGCCAGAGAAACCGTACTCTGGACAAACTGCGAAGCGGCAACCGAAATTGCCCGGCAGTTACGCTTAAGAAATATCGCAGGCGTGATCATCGTAGACTTCATCGATATGGAGTCGCGACGTGACCAATTGCAGGTTTTAGAACACTTCAATAAAGCGCTACGATCGGACAAAGCGAAACCGCAGATTTCTCAGCTCTCAGAACTCGGTCTCGTCGAACTGACACGGAAACGGCAAGGAAAGAACATCTATGAATTGTTTGGTCGTCCTTGTCCCACTTGTGGCGGTTTAGGGCACGTCGTTCACCTTCCTGGAGAAGTCGATGCGGTTGAAGAAGGTGAAAGCCTAGAACAGCGCCCTGCTGCTCGATACGCTCCTGCAGGACGGACTGAACCCCGACGAGAACTTGCACCGCCTGCAACTGAGGCTTTTTGGGAAGGCGACGATCTCGATAATGATGGGGGTGAGCCGGATCTAGAGCTTCTACATCATCCGAGCTATCAAGAACGGGGTCGATCGGCAAGAAGTCGTCGCCGTCGTCCTCGAATTGGTGAAGACTCTCCGCGCGAGTTTACACGCAATGAGACTCCAGTGCGCGAAGCCCCACCCAAGCCGAGCCGTTGGGAAGAATCTGGTACACGCCCGAATGGGTTTTCGCCACCTGCTCCGACGCTAGTTCCACGAGCGACCGAATACACGCCGGAACCTGTGGCTGATGCGCCTGCTGAAGAAGCGCCGCGTGAAAATCGCTACGAAGATCGGCGAAACAATCGTTCTTCGAGACGCGATCGGTTTAACAAAACCCCGGCTGAACCGCCCGAAGTCGTCTATGTCGAAATGACTCCCGACGAGCAGGAAGTCTATGCCTGGATGGGAATTTCACCCCTGATTCTGTCAAGTCAAGAGGTCAAAAATCCGAAATCTGCGATCGTTTCGGTTCTACTTCCCGGAGAAGCGCCTCCTCCTGAAGCGGTTCAAGCCCCAGTTCAAACTGAGGAAGCCGTTACAACGGAAATTCCAGAGGATAAGGAATCTGTGGATCAGCTTGTAGAAGCACCGATTCAAGAAGACGCATCTGAGATTGCAGTAGAGGCAGTAGAGATTGAAGCGGCAGAAGTTGAAGCGCCCGAACCGGAAGCAGCACCCGAACCCGAAGAGGATGCCCCCATCAGACGCAGACGGCGGCGATCGTCGGCAACAGTGACAGAATAACGTGCCGCAGAATCCGACCTTAGAAACGGAGCAGTCTTTGTGGAAGCAAGGACTGCTTCGTGTTGCAGGTGTAGACGAAGCGGGGTTAGGCTGTCTGGCAGGGCCGATCGTTGCGGCTGCCGTTCTCGTCCCGCCTCAGTGCAAAATGCTGGAGGGAGTTCGAGATTCTAAACTGCTCTCTGCATCCGCCCGATCGCGCTTATTTGATCAGATTAAAGCAAGCGCAGTCGGCGTTGGAGTGGGAATCGCAACGGTTCACGAAATTGAGCAAATCAATGTTTTACGGGCATCTTATCTTGCAATGCAACGGGCGCTCTCTCGGATTGCACCTTACGACCATGCGTTAATTGATGGTCGTCCGATTAAGCAAGCTGACCTTGGTTCACACACTGCGATCGTCGATGGCGATGCTATCTGTTACGCGATTGCTTGCGCCTCGATCATTGCAAAAGTGCGGCGCGATCGATTCATGCAGCAATTGGCAAAACGGTTTCCTCAATACGGCTGGGAACGCAACGCAGGCTATGGAACAAAGCAGCATTTAGAAGCGCTCGACCAGTTTGGAGTCACACCGCATCATCGTCGAACTTATGCCCCAGTTCAGCGAACTATTCAGCAGTTAGCGCTTAATTTAGAGGATTAGCTGCGATCGGATGAGTTGGAGTGTTCGTCTCCATTTGCAGCGCCACCCAATTTCGGTAGTCTTCTAGCAACTGGTAGAGCAAGCGCTGCTTAATGGTGGACAAAACGCTCAGCAGCAAACTATTTCCAGCCGTTTCCAGCAGGGGGCGAGGCATAAAGGTAAACGGCGGTGGAAGTTCAACCTCAACGGCTAAGTCTGCTTGTCCCTTTAAATAGGTCAAGCCATGCTGTTGATAAGGAGAAAGCTGCCCGTGCAAGCTGAGTAAAAACTGGTCGTACTCAATTCCGCGCAGTTCGCAGGCAATTGATCGTAAATTAATCGCCGCAGTTTCAGTTGCCCAAATTTGCAGATCAACAACAGGTTGAATCGATAGCGTCATAAAATTTAATGAACGCATTTTCAGCCGATAGATTTCTTCATTCAGTGGCTCAATCTGACTCGATGCCGCCAAGGCATTCACCACTCGCTGAGGCTGCCGGAGATAATTTGTAATATGAATAGGCTGGTCTGGAACAACAATTTCGACACCGAGCGAAGCAGAGAACCGAGTATCCATCAGGGAATGATTATCCAAAGGAGTTTTCTAATTATGAACTAATTTTAAGAGCCTTTTCAGAAATCCATGTTCATCTTTTGAAATATAAACCTATTTAGTTAGCCGAAAGATTACGGTTTTACAAAACTCAGCAGAATATAGAAATGAATTTGAATTTGGGAAACAGGCGATGACACAGACGATCGCGCATCTAGGGCCGCACGGAACCTATACGGAAGCCGCTGCACTGAAATATTTAACCTGGTTAACTCAAACAAGCAATGAAACTGCGTTTCTTTGTCCCTATCCCAGCATTACACAGGCGTTAGAAGCGGTGGCAAAAGAGCAAGCGCATTTCGCAGTCGTTCCAGTTGAAAATTCGATCGAAGGAAGCGTGACAATGACGCTCGATGCCCTTTGGCGACTCGATACGCTCAAGATTCAACACGCGATCGTGCTGCCCATCAATCATGCTCTCCTCTCGATCGCAGAGCGCCTAGATGAGATTCAAACTGTCTACTCTCATCCCCAAGCTCTAGCCCAATGTCAGAATTGGCTCGATCGCAATCTTCCCAATGTTCAACTCATTGCCGCGAACTCAACCACCGAAGCATTACAGCATTTAGGCGAAGACCAGACGATCGCCGCAATTTCCTCGCAAAGAGCTGCTCAGCTTTATAGCCTGCCGATTCTTGCCTCTCCAATTAATGATCATCCAGAAAATTGCACCCGATTTTTGGTTCTAAGTCTTGATCAATCTCCCGGTGGAAGCCGGACTTCTCTCGCCTTTAGTGTAAGTGCAAACAAACCTGGCGTATTAATGAAACCGCTCCAGATTTTTGCAGAGCGAGGAATTAATTTGAGCCGAATTGAATCGCGTCCGACGAAGCGATCGCTAGGAGATTATGTGTTCTTCGTTGATTTAGAAGCTGATACTCGCCAAGATGCCATTCAAGCTGCACTCGATGAATTGACAACTTGCACAGAAACGCTGAAAGTTTTTGGCAGCTATAGCGTTTTGCCCTCAAGCTAAGCTTCCTGATTCAGAACCGCTACGGGTTCAGGAATGGATAAAGGCTGAAGCGGTTTAAGCTTTGTATCCTCTTCTAGCTTTGCCCCAATTTCTAATGGTGCTTCTTGAGGAGCCGGTAATCCATCAAGAGGTTTCGGCATTTGGGGAGAAGATGCAATAGTCGGTTTCACTAGCTGATCGACTGCCTGCTTCACAAACATTTGTAGAAACGGTAGGCGGCGATTTTGCTCAAACACCTTTTGCATGATCCGTTGCAGCACATCCTGCTTAATTTCTCCAGCCGGCTCGTTCTCAAAATACTCAATTAGGGTTAATCCAGCCATTCGAGTTAAGTAAGCCGCACTTACTCCTTGAATGAGTCCACCCGCAACAAAGGTAATGGCGTTTGTTTTAAGAATGCTGGCGATCGCTTGCGTGGAAACTTCAACCAATCCTAACTTCACCATCACGCTCGCCATCGTGGTCGCAACCGTTTTCGCCTGCTCTAGCGTAAATTTACGCTGATACAAATTGCTCAAATCCATCACCATCTGCCCATTAATTGCCGCAGTTGCAAGTAGATCTAATGCTGGAAAAGGATTGGCAAACGTTGTTCCTGCCACAACCCACTGAGCTTGATCAATCCGGGGCATGGCTCGATCGCGTCGCACCCGATTCAGGGCCGATTTCGCCTCAGCCTGAACTGCAGTAACGTTGCTGAGTGAGCTTGTTAGAACAAGCTGCTGCCCTTCCTGCGAGAGAATCTGATTCAAGCGATCGAGCAGTGGCAAAATTTGTGGCTCTGGCTTTTCTAGCCATTCTTTGAAGGTGCCATCTGATTGATGCTGCCGAATTTTTAGAGATTTTGGATTCGTCGCGATCGCAATCACATCTTGAGGTGCAAGCATCCCAGACATGCGATCGCGCAGATGATTCAGAATCACTTGCTGCGTTTCGGGCAGATACTGATCTTGCTTATTAAATAAAAGAATTAATCGTTTGCCGACAGCAGTAATTTGTTGAATGGCTTGAAATTCAGTTGAGGTTAAATCGCCGTTAGTCACGAATAAGACGACATCCGCCGAGCGTGCAAGCTTCCAAGCATCTCTTTCCGCAATAATCCCACTATCGGTAGCCGCAAATAATTCTGGCGTGTCTTGAATTACCAGCTTTTGTGAAACTTCACTCGTCCAACGATGCTCTAGCAGATTAACAAGCATCGTTTTACCGACGGATTTTCCGCCCATAACCGCAAAGCGAATTTCTTCACGATTTAAATCTGAAGTGATCTGATGGATCTGCGATCGCAGATCTGAGAGTTGCTGAGCGCTGCCATCGATCGTTAAATCCTGAGTCTCGATCGCCAGCAAGTCCAATAAGCCCTTTGCCTGAGCTAATTCATTCTGCACTCGATTCAGAGAGACTGGCTCAACTCGAATTTTTGGAGTATCGTCTTTCTGAAATTTCAGCGCTGCCCAAGCCACTCCGCTTCCAATCACGATCGCAGGAAGCCAGTCTCCCAGAGTATGCGTCAAATTTTCTAGAATCCAGAGCGAGAGGGCCGCGCCAATTCCGCCGAAAACTAACGATCGCTGCCACGAAATAGACATTCTTAATACATTTTGCAGATCACTGATTTCCAGGATAAGCCAAAGTTCCTCGATTGACCTGCCCCAATAGAAATCCATTTAGGCGTGAAAAAGCCCTCCGAATCTCGGAGGGCTTCATCTTGCTCAAACCGCTAGAGACTAACCGTTGATTGCAGGAGCAGAGAGTGCAACCGGAGCCGCTTCACCTGCTGCCAA
>NZ_JAMPLJ010000008.1:0-165785 GCF_039962505.1 Leptolyngbya sp. DQ-M1 | reverse complement strand
TGCCAGACCAGCCGACGAAGACGAATCTGTCGCGTTTGAGCCAGTCGTCGAGGGCATCAAAGATGCCGCGTTGCGCTGGCGCGCGACCTACTGCGATGGTCATTTGAAAAATCCTCTAGCTATACGAAAAATTACGGGCTGTCTAGAGTGAACGAGTTTATATGCCTATACATAATAGGAGAAATTAGAAAATTTACAAACCGATACGTGGAATCTCAGCTAACTTTTTTTGAACTTTCCTACGATCGCCAATCAAAATAGGAGTTTTAGCATTTTCGATCCAGATTTGATTCCTGAGAAAGTTCAATTGTCAATAAGTACCTATACTTATGTTTACTTACGCTTACAAAGCGTTGTAGGGAGTATACTAGATAGGGTTGTTTTTAAGATTGTAAAACGCTCTGAGTACGGTTCAGACCGCTTACAGAGTGGAAGTCTTGAAAGTTTTTTAGGTAGCACAAGCGCTATGGCGGCACAAACCACCTCTTCAGAAAATCTTGTTTTGCGTCAGCCGGTCTTAGGGGCACGGCGATTTAGTAACTACTGGTGGGCGACGATCGTGTCGATCGGAGCCAGTGGATTTTTTCTTGCTGCAATTTCGAGTTACACAAAAGTTAATTTGCTGCCGTTCTCTGATCCGACCGAGCTTGTGTTTGTTCCTCAAGGTTTGGCAATGGGCTTTTATGGGACGGCTGGATTATTGCTGGCGACTTACTTATGGTTGACGATCGCTTGGAACTTGGGCGGCGGATACAACGAATTCAATAAGGAAACCGGAGAGGTCAAAATTTTTCGCTGGGGCTTTCCCGGAAAAAATCGACGGGTGGAAGTTGACCTGAAAACCTCGGATGTGCAAGCGGTGAAAGCGGTGTTACGAGAAGGTGTGAATCCCCGCCGCTCTCTTTATCTCCGAGTGAAAGGGATGCGGGATATTCCCCTGACGCGAGTGGGGCAACCGCTGACATTAGCGGAATTAGAAAATGAAGCAGCAGGGTTAGCTCGATTCCTGGGTGTGCCGCTTGAAGGACTGTAAATGCTGAGCTGCAAGAATAACGAAGAGGTTTGTGGAGCCAAGTTCTACAAACCTTTTTTGTCGATTTAAGCTGATGGAATATGCGTAAGATGTTAGATGGTCTGTTGGGATAGGTGATTTAAAATGCGGACAAAATTTCAAAACTGGGTTGCGTGCTCGTTGATTGTCGGGATGGTTGCGCTGACTGGATGTAATGGACAGCCGCAGACCTCGGCTGCACCGACCGGCTCACCAACTCCTAGTAGCCCCGCCCCGACTGCAACTGCGACTTCTTCTCCTCAAGCCGGTGGGCTACCCCGATTGCAGGGAAAAGCGACAGTCGTAATCACAGTGAAGGGTTCACCAATCACGATGGAGCTTGATGGGACAAGTGCGCCAATTACAGCAGGAAATTTTGTCGATTTGGTAAATCGCAAGGTTTATGACGGACTAGTGTTTCATCGCGTCGTGAGAGAGCCACAGCCATTTGTAGTGCAGGGGGGCGATCCTCAAAGTAAGAATCCGAATGTGCCGCTCGATCGTCTGGGAACCGGTGGATTTATTGACCCAGCGACGCAACAACCCCGCGATGTTCCCCTTGAAATTACGCCGCAGAAGGCGAATGAACCAATTTATAGCCGGACATTTGCTGAAGCGGGCATCGACGTTCCACCGAAGCTCAGACATACTCGTGGTGCAGTAGCAATGGCTCGATCGCAGGCTCCCGATTCTGCCTCTTCTCAGTTCTACATTACCCTGGCGGACTTGCCGTTCTTGGATGGAAACTATGCGGTGTTTGGGTATGTGACTCAGGGAATGGAAACCGTTGACAAGATTCAACAGGGCGATCGTATTGAGTCGGCAAAAGTAACCCAAGGGTTAGAGAATTTAAAAACAAGTAGTACTGCAAGTCCTTCTCCGAGTCCAACCGGAAGTCCTTCTCCGAGTCCGACGACTTCGCCTTAAATGTCTGTTGTTGTAACTGGAGTGGGTTTAGCGTCAGCATTAGGAAATCTGGCGCAGACTTGGGAAAGGTTGGTAGAAGGACGATCGGGCATTCAGTTCTACCAGCCTTTTTCAGCCTTGGAGCCACGACCGAGCGCGCTGATTGGCAAATATCCCGCTGAGATTCTGGACTTAACGCGCCAAGTTGTTTTAGATGCTATGAACGATGCTGGATTAACAGCACCGTTGTGCAAGTGCGGTATCGTCGTCGGGTCGAGTCGGGGAAATCAGGCGCAGTGGGAAAAGTTAACCGCAGGAGAAGGTGAGTTTCTAAACTGGTTGAATACTTTGCCGAATGGAAGCGCGATCGCTACGGCTCAATTGGTTGGGTCTCAAGCGATCGTGCTTGCTCCGATGGCGGCTTGTGCCACGGGACTTTGGGCGATCGCGCGGGGAGCAGAATTGATCCGCAGTGGGCAATGTGAGCGCGTGATTTGTGGGGCGATCGAGGCTCCGATTACGCCGCTAACGCTGATCGGATTTCAGCGAATGGGGGCACTAGCAAAAGATGGCGCGTTTCCGTTTGATGTCGATCGACAGGGCTTGGTGCTAGGCGAGGGCGGTGCAATTTTTGTGCTGGAGTCTGAAACGGTGGCACAGCGAAGGAATGCCAAAATCTATGGTCGGGTTTTGGGGTTTGGGCTGACGGCAGATGGTTATCATGTCAGTGCGCCAGAGCCGGAGAGCCGAGCCGCGATCGCGGCTGTGAAACAGTGCCTTGAGCGGAGTTCTCTGAAAGCTCAAGAGGTTGATTACATTCACGCCCATGGAACGGCGACGCAGCTAAACGATCGCAACGAAGCACAATTGATCCAGCGCTGTTTTTCCGATTCTGTTTGGGTAAGTTCGACGAAAGGAGCGACAGGGCATACACTTGGCGGATCTGGGGCATTGGGAGCAGCATTTTGTTTGATGGCGTTGAAACATCAGATTGTGCCACCGAATGTGGGGATGAGAAACGGGGAATTTACGCTAGCGATCGCGACATCGGCTGAATCGACGGAATTAAGAAACGTTCTGTGCTTCAGTTTTGGATTTGGGGGACAAAATGCGATCGTGGCATTCGGTCGATAATTTACGATAGAGAAACGATCGCGGTGAACGAATGTCAGTCACAGAAGAGATTTTAGCCAAGATTCCAGGAAATTCCTTGGAAGGATTACGTCGAGTCGATGCCCGATGGAAAGAGGTGCGAGAAGGTTCGATGTCCGTTCCACAGGCGGTTGAAGTGAAGGATCAGCCTTTAGATTCAGTGGATTGGGATGTCGTGATTTGTGGCGGAACGTTGGGAATTTTACTGGGTGCGGCATTGGTTCAGAAGGGTTGGCGAGTAACACTGATCGAGCGAGAAGTTTTAAAGGGGCGAGAGCAAGAATGGAACATTTCTCGTCAGGAATTAGAGGTGTTTATAGAGTTAGGATTGCTGAATGAAACGGAGTTAGAAGCTGCGATCGCAACTCAATTCAATCCCGTCCGGATCAGCTTTTCTGAGGATAATCAGATTTTTGTTAAGAATGTCCTAAATACTGGAGTTGATCCAGCGTATTTACTAGAAACACTAAAACAATTATTTCTCAAAAATGGCGGTAATCTAATCGAAGATACGCCCTTTGAAAGTGTACAAATTCATCCGAATGGAGTGTGTATTAATCAGTCACTAACTGCCTATTTGCTGCTAGATGCGATGGGGCATTTTTCACCGATTGTTCAACAAGCAAGACAGGGAAAGAAACCAGACGGAGTTTGCTTAGTGGTTGGAACTTGTGCAAAGGGATTTGAACAAAATGAGGCGGGAGATTTAATTGCAGCTTTTACGCCAATTCAGAAACAGTGCCAGTATTTCTGGGAGGCTTTTCCTGCAAGAGACGGAAGAACCACTTATCTATTCACTTATTTAGATGCGGATCGCGATCGATTTTCACTAGAAACGCTATTTGATGACTACCTCAAACTTCTGCCTGAGTACCAAAGCATTGAACTTGAGCAACTTGAATTTGTTAGGGCATTGTTTGGTATCTTTCCCTGCTATCGTGAAAGTCCTCTACATCTAGAATGGGATCGAATTTTGCCGATCGGGGATAGCAGTGGCAGTCAATCGCCCCTCAGCTTCGGTGGCTTTGGAGCAATGGTGCGGCACCTGAAACGATTAACAAATGGGATTGATCAGGCGCTACGATGCCAAAGGCTCGATCGTTCATCTTTAGCGCTGCTGCAACCTTATCAGCCAAATTTATCAGTCACCTGGCTATTTCAGCGATCGATGAGCGTTGGCATAAATCAAAAAGTGAATCCCGAGCAGATTAATCAATTACTGATGGCAGTTTTCTCGGAGATGCAACAGTCCGGTGAGCAAGTTTTGAAGCCTTTTTTGCAGGATGTCGTTCAGTTTATGCCACTTTCTCAAACCCTGCTTAGAACAGCAATTGCTCATCCAGGGTTGGTTTTGAAGATTATTCCCCACGTTGGCGTTTTAGCTCTGCTAGATTGGATGCTGCACTATTTTAATTTGGCAATTTATACCGTCTTGTCTGCGATCGCGCCAAAACTAAAACCTTGGATTGAAGCACTATCGCCCGTTCAGCAATATGTTTGGAATCGGTGGGTGGATGCCTGGCAATACGGTTCAGGAAATGATTACGTAGGACATTAAGGAATGGAATTCTCGCTGGCTCGACAACGTTTTTATCAGGAAGTGCGTCAGGATGATGAAGAGATCAACCTAGAAAAAGCAGCCCTTTATATTGCACAAGAAGAGTACCCAGAATTAGAGGTTGATTATTATTTGAAAGCACTTGATCAAATGGCAGTAGAGATTCAAGCTAGGCTTCCAGAAGAACCCTATCCGCTGCGAATTGTTCAAACAATTAATCAGTATTTGTATAAAGATTTAGAATTTCATGGAAATTCTGAAGATTATTATGACCCGCGGAATAGCTTTTTGAATGACGTGATCGATCGCAGAACTGGAATTCCAATTTCACTAGCATT
Organism: Leptolyngbya sp. DQ-M1; assembly: GCF_039962505.1. Taxonomy (NCBI): domain Bacteria; kingdom Bacillati; phylum Cyanobacteriota; class Cyanophyceae; order Leptolyngbyales; family Leptolyngbyaceae; genus Leptolyngbya; species Leptolyngbya sp. DQ-M1. The sequence goes on along the minus strand of NZ_JAMPLJ010000008.1, from coordinate 160,780 downwards.
GTTGTATTTAGCGATTGCAAAACGCATTAATTTTCCGATGATTGGAGTTGGAATGCCGGGGCATTTTCTCATTCGTCCTGCGGTGAATGAAGACATGGAAATTTTTGTGGATGCGTTTCATGAAGGAGAAATTCTGTTTCCGCAAGATTGCCAAGAGCGATTAAACCAGCTTGCCGGACAGCCTGTTGAAATGCGTCCCAAGTTTCTAGAAGCAGTGACCGCAAAACAATTTTTGGCGCGAATGTTGACCAATCTAAAGGGCATTTATTTAAACCAAGGCAAAATTGGAAAATGCCTTACCATGATTGAAAGAATTTTGATTCTGTTTCCCGACGCGCCGTTTGAGCTACGTGATCGCGGCATCATCTATTTTCAAACCCATCGCTGGATTGAAGCTCGCCAAGACTTAGAGGCTTATCTCGATAACGTTCCAAACGCGAACGATCGTGATGTGATTGAACAATTGCTCGATCGCATCGAAGGCAGTTAGCTTAAGGTTTCTGCCACTCGCTTTAATCGGCGCAATTGCGCCTGCATATCTTCTTGTGTCCACTTTGCCGCAAATTGGTTAAATCCAAAGCGCACGATCGCGTTGGGAATCTCGAATTCAAATCGATTGATCAGGCGGGTTCCCCTGTCTTCGGGTTTGCATTCCCAGCGATCGCGCCCCTTAAAAAATCCCTCAAATTGCCACACAACTAAACCGGGCTGCCGCTCCGCAACGACACTTTTAAGTGCAGGTTGTAACACCGGAATTTGAATCACAAAGCGGCTCTCGCTGCCAACTTCGGTAGACCAATGATCGATCGGTTCGCAGCGCAATGCTGGATTCAGCCAACGGTGCATCAACTTTAAGTCAGTAAAGCAGCGCTCTACATTGGTTGCGCTGGCTTGAATTAGGATTGATTGCTCGAAAACTTGTGGCTCCACCGATTTCTCTCCTGCGATCGATTCCTTTTATTGTCTCTGAATTCGCAAACCTAGCTTGATCGTTCGACCTCTCTCTCTGGACTGAAGAAAAAACAATTTAGGAAATGGGATACTCTCCACTAACTTGTGCGACTCAGCAATTTTTGTCGAGTTAAAACGCGAGCTTAGCAAACTGGCATCGTCGATCGATTATCCAGACACTTCATAGAAAATTCAAAAAAGTGTTTCCAGGAGCTTTTCTCTAACGAGAGATACGAGTACGCTTATGGTGCAACCGTGATTTTAGGGAGAAACCGCTGAACGTTGAGCAAACCGCCTGCAGTTTTACGGTGGACAGCACTAATATTCAGCAACTGATTTATTCTCCTTAGGGCAACGGTTGGCATAGATCTACAAAAGCGATCGATTCGGCGCTTTTTGAAAGCGAAAGGATTTATCAAAACATCATGAATGAGTTCTGGCAACATCTTGATCAGTTCAGCGACATGCCGCGATTTGCGGGAAATTTTCAATTCGCCCAACTCCCCCCCGGAGAGGCACCATTCGGCTACATCCAAGGAATTAATGTCGCTGAGTTAATCATCAAACTCGGCGGGGCGCTGCTTGTCCTATTAATTGGAGCACTGGTCGCTGTCTTCGTATCGAGTGTTGTGCGCGGATTGCTGAAGCGAACCACACTCGATAATCGACTCGCAGACTGGGTTGCTGGCGGACGAGGACGAGCAAATTTTAACGTTGAAGGTTTGATTTCAACGATCGTCTTCTGGATCATAATGATCCTGGCTGTAGTCGCTGCTTTAAATGCGCTTGGGTTAAACACCGTTTCACAGCCGCTCAATAATTTTCTCAATCAAATTTTCGCCTTTCTCCCGCAGTTGGGTGCGGCTGCACTCTTGGTCGGATTGGCTTGGGTTGTGGCGACGCTTGCGAAAACGATCGTCGTTCGCACCTCGGAATCGTTTTCTTTAGATGAGAAGCTCTCTGAGCCAAGTGACGATCCGTTAGCGACCCCTCCCTTTCGGCTCAGTGAGACGTTAGGCAATGCGGTTTACTGGTTTGTTTTCCTATTTTTCTTGCCGCTGATTTTAGGCGTACTGAATTTGCAAGGCCCGCTCCAGCCGGTTCAGAATCTGCTGAATGATATCTTAAGCGCCCTTCCCAACATTATTAAAGCGTTGGCGATCGCGGTGGTGGGTTGGTTTATTGCTCGAACAGTTCGGGGAATTGTCACAAACTTGCTGAGCGCGGTCGGGACAGATCAAGTGGGAGCAAGAATTGGACTAAACCGAGCCAGAGGCGGTCAATCGCTGTCCTGGATTTTGGGCACGATCGTCTATGTGTTAATTCTGATTCCAACTGCAACTGCCGCGCTCGATGCACTCAGGATTCCAGCGATTTCGGTACCTGCAACCGCAATGCTGAATCAAGTGCTAAACGCCTTGCCGTTGATCTTCACCGCCGCCGCAATCTTAGCGATCGCTTATGTAATCGGCAAGTTTGTTGCCGATTTGGTATCTAGCATTCTCGCAAGTATTGGATTCGATAATCTCTTTTATTGGCTAGGGCTGCAATCGGCACCTTACACACCCAAGGTTCCACCCGAACAGTACAGTACCGAGTTTCAAACCGGCGAAACGCTGCCACAGGTGAGTCAACCCATAGATCAACAGAAAATGGCAGTACGATCGCCATCTGAGATTGCGGGCATCATCGTTTTGGTTGGAATTCTGCTGTTTGCGACCGTTGCGGCGGTAGATGTGCTGCAAATTCAAGCCTTAACGGCGATTATTTCTGGCTTGCTTTACATTTTCGGGCGCATTTTGTCTGGGCTAGTCGTGTTTGCGGTTGGATTGTACTTTGCGAACTTGGCGTACAGCTTGATTACCAGTTCTGGCAGCCGGCAGTCGAAATTGCTGGGTCAGACAGCGCGAGTTGCGATTCTGGGATTTGTCGCAGCGTTGGCGCTTCAGCAAATCGGGATTGCGCCGAATATTGTGAATTTGGCGTTTGGGCTATTGCTGGGCGCGATCGCGGTGGCGATTGCGATCGCGTTTGGTCTCGGCGGCCGGGATGTCGCGGGTGAGCAGTTGCGTGAGTGGTTGAAAGACTTCAAGCGTTAGTGTGTGAGGGTGACAAACTTTCATGCTGACTCGGGTGGGGAGTGGGGTGTTGCCCCTTTTTACCCCTGCTCCCCGCTCCTTAGTCCTTTTAGCCTTCACACCTCAAACAGGAGCGCTCAATCAAGCTCACCTCTTTCTAAGATCCCGCGATTTCCCGGAGGGAGCAACCTGATTTCAGGTGTACAAGGGTGGAGTTGATTTCCCATGTCGATCGTTATGGCTCAAGCCCTGAATCGTCCGTCGCCCTCTGTCCCTACCCGTGATGACTCTCAATCTGTGCCAGCAGCGCTAATTCAACTGCGTCAGGTAACCAAAACTTATCCGAACGGAAGTTCTGCGCTCTCCGGCATTTCGCTCGACGTGAAAAGCGGCGACTTCTTGTTTATCACAGGGCCTTCCGGCTCCGGGAAATCAACTCTTCTTAAATTGCTCTATGGCGCAGAACTGCCCTCTGAAGGTGAAATTTTTGTCGATCGTCAAAATCCTGCTCGTCTGCGCGGCAATCAACTCGCCTTTTTGCGCCGTCGCATCGGTGTTGTGTTTCAGGATTACAAGCTGATTCCGCGTCGAACGGTGGCGGAAAATGTCTCGTTTGTTCTCTGGGCGCAGGGATATTCTCGTCCTGAAATTCAGCGTCGCTTACAGCCTGCTCTGAAAATGGTAGGTCTGGTTCACAAGGCGGATTGTTTTCCAGAAGAGCTTTCTGGTGGGGAACAGCAGCGGGCAAGTATTGCGCGGGCGATCGTCGGAACTCCCCCGATTGTCCTAGCCGATGAGCCGACCGGAAATCTTGATCCAGAAAATTCGTTGCAACTGGTTAAGATTCTTAAAAAGCTAAATCAAATTGGGGTTACGGTTTTAGTGACAACGCACGATGAAAATCTGATTCGGCAAGCAAATGATCCGGTCGTGCAAATTCGCAACGGTCGGCTGTATCACAGGGTGTAGCTGACTTTTTCTAGCCAGTCAAAAATCTGGTCAAGCTGGTTCAGCGTCACTAAACCATACTGCCATAGCACCATTGGAAGAGGTGCAAGTTCTGGTTGACTGTGCTTGACCGCAAAATCGATCGTAGAGATGGGAAGCGCAAGTTCTTCCCGGAGAAACCGAATTAATTCTGACCGCTTTTTCGTTTCCATGTTGCCGCCCTGCTGTATGAGAAACAATTTAACTTATGTAAACAAACTTCATCAATCTCAAAATCATCCAAAAGTTCAGGCTTTTCAATCCAGAACTGTGACTGCACTCTATCCCCGAAAATACTTAAACACTCGATTGAGTATTCGATCCCATTCGCTGAACTTCCGTAGTTATCCCGATTGCAAAAAGCGATTTCAGCATTTAAGCAGCAAAAGCGATCAAATCATAAAGGAGAGATACAATACTTTGCGAAATCGGTTACGTTTCCGTGTGCCAAAGGCATCGCAATCTCAATGTTTTTATTTTTCTCCAAACTACTGCCCCTGTTTATTTACCCGCTGGGCTTAAGCTGCTTGCTGCTGCTGCTCACGTTGGTTTTGATATTGCAAAAGCGATCGCGCTTAGCCTTAATCCCCGTCACGCTCACCTTTTTAATTCTGTTACTGAGTTCAAGCCCTTGGGTCAGCGACGCGATTGTGAAAACTTTGGAATATCAGTACATCACGGAAGGCGAACTGCCGACCGCAGATGCGATCGTGGTGCTAGGCGGCTCAACGGGAGCGGCGCTAACGCCTCGCCCCTGGATTGAAGTCCAAGAGGAAGGCGATCGCGTTCTCTACGCAGCAAAGCTCTATCGAGAAAAGAGAGCGCCCCGTCTGATCCTCAGCGGCGGACGGATTGATTGGCGATCGAATCCGGGTTCCGAAGCTGAAGACATGGCGATTCTGATGGAACCGATGGGAGTTCCGCGCTCAGCGATGCTACTTGAATCGCGATCGCTCAACACCCGCGAAAACGCTGTGAACACACTGGAAATTATGAGAGCAAATAAGATTGAGAAAATCCTACTGGTGACATCGGCGATGCATATGCCGCGATCAATGCTGATCTTTAGGAAGTTGGGAATTGATGCCATTCCCGCTCCGACCGATTACACCTTAGTCCAAGCTGAGCAAGCCTCAAAATCGACGTTAGAAGCGAGAATTCTAGATTCCTTACCGGATGCCGATCAAATTCGTCGCACCACTCGTGTACTTAAAGAATATGTCGGAATCTTAGTGTACCGAGTGCGAGGGTGGGCTTAATGCCTCTGCGCCCTTGACCAATGTTCCAAAATGTAAAGACTCGTTGCAACTCTTAATAAATCCGCGTCAAAGCGCTGCAGGAAGCTTGATACACTAAAAGTCGTAATCGATCGTGGAATCAAGTCCGGTAAAGCGATTTGCCGCATCCACAGACTGCACCTAGACCACACTGCGCTCTGCGTAAAACTCATGGTAGATTCTCTTAAAAAACCAGGCTTTGAAGAACTGCGCCCTGGAATCAAAGTTCCAGCGAAAGAAACGATTCTCACGCCGCGCTTCTACACCACCGACTTTGACGAGATGGCGCAGATGGATCTCTCGGTTAACGAGGAAGAATTCGAGGCGCTCGTTGCAGAATTGCGAAACGACTACAACCGCCACCATTTTGTGCGGGATGAGGAGTTCGAGCAATCCTGGGATCACATCGACGGCAATACCCGTCGTGTGTTTGTCGAATTCCTAGAGCGCTCCTGCACCGCAGAATTTTCGGGCTTTTTACTTTACAAAGAACTGTCCCGCAAGCTGAAAGACCGCAATCCGCTTCTAGCTGAAGGATTTTCGCTGATGTCTCGCGATGAGGCACGTCACGCAGGCTTCCTTAACAAAGCGTTGTCTGACTTTAATCTTTCGCTTGATTTAGGCTTTTTAACCAAGAGCCGCAAGTACACATTCTTTAAGCCGAAGTTCATCTTCTACGCAACTTACCTATCCGAGAAGATTGGTTACTGGCGCTACATCACAATTTTCCATCACCTCAAAGCGCATCCTGAAGATCGGCTGTATCCGATTTTCAAGTTCTTTGATAACTGGTGCCAAGATGAGAACCGCCACGGAGACTTCTTCGATGCGTTGATGCGGACCCAGCCCCAGTTCCTCAACGACTGGAAGGCTAAACTCTGGTGTCGATTCTTCTTGCTGTCAGTGTTTGCGACGATGTACCTGAATGACATTCAGCGCACCGAATTCTATGAAGCGATCGGTCTTAACACCCGCGAGTTTGAGTACACCGTGATCGAGAAAACTAACGAAACCGCAGGTCGTGTTTTCCCGGTTATTCTCAACGTGAAGCATCCAGAGTTCTATGCGCGACTTGAAACTTGCGTTCAGAACAACGAAAACTTAAGAGCGATCGACAGCAGCAGCAGATCGAAATTCGTGAAGACGCTGAAGAAAATTCCTTACTACGTCTCGAATGGCGTTCAACTTGCAAAGCTATATTTCATTAAGCCGATCGACATGACCGCATCGCACGGTCAAGTCAGATAATTACGCTACCCGGTTGAAAGCGGTTCCCCAGATCAAAAGATTGGTGGAACCGCTTTTTTATTCATCAATCTGCCAAAGTTCAGTTGAATAAGCCTCGTCTAAAACCTTTTTCGGACGCATCACCAAAATTACCCGTCCTAAAAGCGTGACTGTCGGTGCTTCTTCAAACCACTGCAATTCAAGCTGTTCTCCGTTGGCGACGGCAAAATAATGCTCTAATTGCCATTGCCGCTCTGATCGATCTAGCACCACGATCACTTCTTCCGGATTCCCAGATAATGGAGTCGGTAATCGATCGCTATCACACAAAAGCGCGACCGGATCTTCAGCACTCCGAATCACTTGCCATCCTGGAACCGTTATCCACGCGCCTGTACCGGAAAACTGCACGAGTGCAAACGCGCCCGTCTCCTCGATCATCGGGACAGCGTGAAGATCTGCGATCGTTAATGGCATCTTGCCGGCAACGGGGAGAATGCGCGGCAGTTGGTCGTCCGACTCCAGACGGTAAACCGGAAGACGGGGGGCAGGACGCTTGGGTGTGACCGTGAAATCAGTCAGCAGAGACTCGATCGCTTTTCGAGCCGTTTCACTGTGGGCAAATTTTAAGCCTCTAGCAATCAGGCGCGATCGTTCTTGCAAATCGGTTTTCTCTTTTGCACTCTTCCAAGCTTGGTAAGCCACTGCATCACCCGGATGTGCGGTGAAAGCTTCAGGCTGCTTGCTCAGGCGTGAGTAATCTTTGAGGGCACGAGCAACTTCATGAACCTCATCCGTGTCTAAGTTCTTTTCAAACACTAACTCTGCGGCTGCGGCTCTTTCAGATTGAGAGAGAATCCGTAATTCGTAGAGAATATCGCTGGCTCTGTTGCCAAAATACGATCGCACCGCATCCGAAACCCCGACCTTAAGCATCGAGTCGAATACCTGAGCCGCAACAGTAATTTGATTTTGATGAATTGGCTCAAATCCGGTGGCTTCAAAAATGGCTTGTGGTGTATGGCCTGCTTTTTGCAGTGTTTGACAAGCGTGTGCCCACTCAACCCATGATCCCTCTTTACGACGGAGTGATAGAAGCAACTCGTCAGCGTTTGGTAATTCTTGTGGTGTCTCAGTCATAACGCGGCTCTCCCAGTAATCCTCAATCAGATTACCAAACCCGCGATGCCTCCGGTGCAGGAAAACCCGTTTAGCAATGCGAGGCGATCATTTAGACTTCGGAATTCCCAGGTTGATCGACGCGAGTAATCGTAAGTGTGCTTTTGTCGATCGGGAAAACAGGCTTACTTGAAATGCGCTGATAGTAGTGGCAGATGCCAAGTACAACGGCAAATCCAGCAATTAGAGCAAAAATTGCACTGGGACGATATCGAGAATGAACATTCATATAAGCATTAGTGATAACAGGGCGTAATTCAACTTAACTCTTGGGGTATACCGAGTACGCCCACCTTCAGAAAGATAATTTTTTGCATCAGTAGTACCAATTGTAACGTGAGTTTTTATACGTAAATGCGGGTATAAGGAGAATGCAACATTTGGAGTAAGACGATGACCGAGACTGGAGCGATCGCATATCCCCCGCAGCCGTCCCGCTTAGTTGTCGGGAGGAAGACCCTTCAAAACTCGATTCATCTAAACTCAAAGCCGACTAACGCTAAAGTTGGAACTCCAGAGACAGTCCGATCGCCAGAGTTTAGCGAAATAAAAACAAATACACCAGTTGCATTAAGGCCGATTGCACCGGATGTCGATCGTCCTTCTTCAGCAGTACCAGAGTTTAGTTCGATTCGTGCGATCGCGTCAGAAACCGAACCCGTTGTAGATGGAATGGATCAAGTTACGTCGGTTTCGCAATTGTCGGACGTACAGCCGAGGGACTGGGCATTTCAAGCATTACAGGGATTAATTGAGCGATATGGCTGTATTGCAGGATATCCAGACCGTACTTTTCGGGGCGATCGAGCAATCACTCGATACGAGTTTGCGGCGGGACTAAATGCTTGTCTCGATCGAGTACAAGCATTACTCAGGGCTCAGCAGTCTAACATCGTCACCCAACCAGATTTGGACACGCTGCAAACTCTACAAGCGAAATTTACATCTGAACTGGCGGCGCTAAACGGTCGAGTTGATCACTTAGAAGCGCGATCGACCACGCTAGAGAAGCAGCAATTCTCAACCACGACGCGATTGTTTGGGCAAGCGATCGTATCTGCCCAAGCCAGCAATCAAGCAAATGTTGATTTGTTTCCCAGAGACGGTGTACCTGAACGTCAAGGGGAATTAAAACCCACATTCACAAGCAATGTTCAACTCTCACTTGCTACTTCATTCAGTGGACGAGACTTGCTGTTAACCACGCTGCAAACTGGAAACTTACGATCGTCTGCGCCTAATCTCTTTACCAATATGGGGCGGCTCTCCTACGAATCCGAACAAGACAATCAGATCTTTATCAGCGATCTGTCTTATCGATTCCCCATTGCTGATAATTTTGGTGTTTTGATCGGTGCAGTAGGCGTGAATCCCGCAAATACCTTTCGAGGGATCAATCCGCTTGAAGGTGCAGGCGATGGCGCACCTTCATTGCTCGGACAACGCAATCCAATCTTAGCGATCGGGAACGGCACAGGCGGTGTCGGGTTCGATTGGCAAATCAATCCGCACCTCAGTTTGCAAGGAGTGTATAGTGCTGAATTGCCCTCGTTTGCGGGAAATGCAGATGCCGGTGGACTAATCGGAGGTCGGTACGCCGCTGGAGCGCAATTGACGATCGCGCCCACCGATGCGCTCAACATCGGCATTCATTATCTATTTTCACGATCGCCCGATGGCTTCATTGGAACCGGAATCGGAGATTCACAATTGCTCTCACCGTTTGCACCGACGAATACCGCATTTACCACTCACGCGATTGGTGCAACAGTCGCTTGGCGGCTCAATCAGAAATGGACGATCGGCGGCTGGGGTGGATGGACAAGCTCAAAAGCGGTTGAGCTTCCCGGTTCAGTACAAACAACAAACTGGATGGTCTTTTCTGCATTTCCTGACTTGTTTGTGCCGGGAAATCTCGGTGGTCTTCTGTTTGGACAACCGCCTAAAATCACAAGTAGTACGCTACCCGAAGGCTATAACTTCCCTCGGTTTAGCAACACAGGGGGCAGAGGCGGACAACCTGACACCGCGCTGCATTTAGAGGCATTCTACCGCGCCAGACTCAATTCCTTGATCGACATTACTCCTGGCGTTCTCGTGATCTTCAATGCGAATCACAATGCTGCAAACGATCCGATCGTCATTGGCACGGTGCGGACAACATTCCGGTTTTAAGTCACTATGCTCTCTAGAACCCTTTTTACGATCGCGCTTTCATTTGGCACTCTTGGAATTCATCCCGCCTCTGCCCAAATTGTCATCCGCAGTACGGGCGTAGTTTCTGGCACAGTTGTTCCTCCCAGCCAAAACCCAAACTTTAACCAAAGCACCACCCGAGTCAACACAGATAGTCAAGGACGCTATTTCAGAAACGGGCAGCTTGTGTATTCGGCGCAAGACTTCAACCCGAATCTCGTACAGGTCGATAGCAGCGGGCGCTACTTTGTCGATTTTCGCGGAATTCCGATCGTCTCAACCGATGGAGTGCTAACTTCTCCAGTGCTATCGGGAGGGGAACTCCAGCCAGTCCGCCGCAATCACAATGCACCAACTCGATTTCACGGCACGATTCAAGATGAACTGGTTGTGCGGGGAAGATATACAGGCATCGCCACCGATCCTGCAACCGGATTCCAGTATCAGGGCACGTTTGATATCAGTGGACAGGGAGCGCGATATAGCGATCGTAACGGAGGAACCAGTCCAACCGTGTTTGATTTCCGATCGCACTACAATTTCAACGCCAATCCTCAGATTCCACCCCGGCCTACGGTTTCTTCGTTCCGCATCAATGCGATGCCTGTTCAGTTGCGCGTAACTATTCCCGCAGGTTTAGCTCCGATCGCCCCGTCTTCACCTACCATCCCTAGTCCGGGTACGCCGGCAGTTCCCAATCCGGGGACGCTTCCCCCTTCGACTCCGAGTGTGCCGCCAATTTCAGCTCCAAGTGTGCGATCTCCTTCGACTCCAAGTGCCCCGCCAGCTACCGTACTCCCTCCATCGGCCCCGATCGGGATTGACCCAAATTTGAGCGGGATTTTGAGCAGCAATCAGCTACAGCAAGTTAGCCGCGTTGTGCTTGAAGGCTCGAAAGCTTCGTCTAGACAAATCGGGCCGAGTAGTCGAATTTTGCTGAGATAGGCTGAGAGAAAACGAGCAGATAACCTGATATGAGTTCTTTCCACCGAACCCCTTCAGGTTAATCTGTTTGTCCGATCGCTAATTGTGATGACGGACGGTAGAGGCTTGTGTTGCAGGGGCATACTCAGGGACAAGCGTTTTGAGCAGCGATCGCAGTTTATTTGAATTCTTCTGATACGCCACTAAGAAAAGCTGATCCAATAACAGCTCTAATTTTTCCCAAGGGATCATTGCTTCTCGTGCTGCAAAAATCTTTGGATGACTCGTCGCCATCGCATCTCCACCAATGAGTAACTCTTCATAGAGTTTTTCACCCGGTCGTAACCCTGTCACCTCGATCTCGATATCTTCTCCCGGCACCAGACCGCTGAGTTCGATCATCTGCACGGCAAGATCATAAATTCTCACAGGCTCACCCATATCTAACAGAAACACTTCGCCCCCCTGACCTATTGCACCGGCTTGGATCACCAATCGTGAGGCTTCTGGAATCGACATAAAATAGCGCGTCATCTCTGGGTGCGTCAGCGTAATCGACTTACCTGCTGCAATTTGCTGCTTAAATCGCGGCACAACTGATCCATTACTGTTCAACACATTGCCAAATCGAACCATCACAAATCGAGTATGGGTTTCTGGTTTTGCTGCTAGCGCTTGAAGTACCAGCTCCGCAATTCGCTTTGTTGCACCCATCACATTCGTTGGACGCACTGCTTTATCGGTGGAAATCAACACAAACGTGTCAACTCCACAGCGATCGGCAGTCTGCGCCGTCACCATTGTTCCATAAGCATTGTTGATAATGCCTTGCTCCGCATTGCTTTCAACCAGCGGAACGTGCTTGTAGGCAGCGGCATGATAAACCGTCTCGACCTGGTATTTTTGAAAGACTTCGGTTAAACGATCTCCATCTGTCACTGATCCGAGATGCGCTTTACGAGGAATATGCGGATAGGTTTCTGCCAGTTCTGCATCGATCGAATAAAGCGCAAATTCATTCAATTCATACAGCACCAGTAAGCGGGGGTTTTGTTCAGCAATTTGGCGACAAAGTTCTGAGCCGATCGAGCCACCTGCTCCAGTAACGAGAACAGATTTATCGGTAATGTTGATTCGCAGCAAGCCCGGATCGGGTAAAACTTCCTCACGTCCTAGCAAATCAGAAATATCCACATTCCGAATTTTTCCGATCGACACTCGCCCCGTCACAATCTCTCGGATTGAAGGAACGGTTTTCACCTTTACCGGAAGCCCTTTTAAGCTTTTCAGAATTCGTCGCTTTTCCTGCGGCTTTGCAGACGGAATCGCCAGCAACACCATCGTCACCTGATACTGATCAATCAGCACTTTTAGCATCGCAGGATGATGGATTTGAATGCGATCGAGCAATCGTCCCTGAATATCAAGATCATCATCAACGAAGGCAACGACTTGATAAGCAGATTCACGCATCAGCGCTTGGGAAAGCTGAAATCCAGCCGAGCCTGCTCCATAAATGATAATCCGCTCCGTCTCATGCTGATCTTCCAGGGTTGGAAGCACACGCAGAATTTTGCTCGATGTCTTCGGTGCAGTCTGCATTAACATAAAAAACCGACGCACCGAAAACCGTGTACCTACTACTCCAATCCAGGTAATCAGAGCGCTGATAATCTGCACCGATCGTGGCAGTACGGGGACACCCATTAGCGTAGTAAAAGCAACTAATCCCGCTTCGCTTAAAATGACTGATTTTAACGCCAACCACAACACCTCAGTCCCGGTGTGGCGCAGCAGAGGGCGATACATTCCAAGCAGATAGAAAATACAAAATTTAACCGGAATGACCAATATCAAGGCACTTTGATATTGATTGAGGTGATCGAATAAAGGCTGATCTTCAAATCGAAGGCTCAGCGCAACACAAGTAGCAGTCAGAAAGATTGCGCTATCACTGCCAAATAGAAGATAGCGCCGGAGTCGTTTAGGCGAACTGAGAGTTGCTCGAATCGCCCTCAGTAGTAATCTAGTTTGAAATATCCAAAGGATAGATGAAGAGACAGATAGTCTTTCACGCATGAGAATCTCGTTCCTAAATCAGTTGCGTCTACTCTTTGGAATCGGTTTGAAAAAGTGGGTAGATGAGATTCTCGATTCCACTGTGTCCCTGATAGTTCGGCAAAACTGAAAATTGGTAGAGTTCCCTGAGTCAACAGATACTGTGTCTAAGCTGGGAAGGGCAGTGAGATTGAGTCGCCTTGAGCTTAACCATCTGTACGCATATAGTGAAAATACTATCTTTGTCGAGATTTGTACTTAAAGAGATGACCAAGACTCAAAGCAATGAATGAACTAGAGGTGAACTTCAAATTAAACTGATGAATCGGTTTGCCTCCAACGTAGACGAAAGATTGTGATACTGCGAAGCGGTTAAACACGCAAAATTGGATCAATGCGTTTTACAAGAGATTACAGATGAGGTAATGAGAGCTTCTCAGTATTTGTACGGCTTAATTCGTCGTAGGTTGGCTTAACTCAGGCTAACTTTGCTCAAATCAGCTTGATTTGGTGATCACAACACTGGTAAGCAGTTTGCACAAACTCAGTGTTTTCCAGGAAGTTGAAGTGATCGCACGTAGAGTTAACTTGAGAATACGGAGAAACAGTTAAAAATGCCAATATGCTCAAAAGCTGCGATGAGGGTTAGATCGAATTACACCTAGAAAACAAGAGTCTACCGTCACATGAAAGGACGTTGTGTGAAGGACATATGAAGATGACCAAGATTCTGCGGATCACCTGGATGAGCAAAGAGATCGGCTGATAGAAAATGCTGAAGCTTCTGTGAAAAGTTATTTACGATGAATTCAGATGCCACCCTCCACTGCACTGCTAAGTGAAGCAATGTTCCAGCTTTGGCACACGACTGCTTTACCGCAGCTTTGGGAATGCGGACAGTGGCATGGACAGTTTGCGCTAGGGTCAATCTGGTTTGACAGTCAATGGTTTTTGATTCGAGACCAACACACAGATCAGCTTTTAGGATTCGCCACAATCAGTCGTGTAATCGAAATCGATGCGGGATTGCTTCAGCGGATTCTGGCAAACTTGCTGTCAAACAGTATCAAATATTCACCGCAGGGCGGCAATATCTTTTGTCGATTGGCGATCGACACGAATCAATCCCGCTCTAAAACATTGCGGCTAAGCTTAACCAGCGGGTTAGATTAGTCGGTAGCTCAGTGTTGAGCCGCAGAGGTAAGTCGGGCTTGGACAGCGATCGGGCATACCCCGGTGATAAAAATGGCTGATAGGTTTTCGCTTCGGGCGTGGCTTGCTTGATGAAAGCTAAACTCACGCCTTGTAACAGACGGCGCAGGGGTTCCATTTCTTCTCCTTTGCGCTCTTTGACGAGGGTTCCTTGCGCGACTGCACCGCTGAAATTGCCCGGATCGCTCACGCTTAAGTGCGTCGTTCCGATCGCGGTCAGCAAGTATTTCGGGGTTGGCAGTTGCAAAAAGGGCTGAAGCTGCTGGCTAAACGCAGGCGCTAACGTATCATCGGTACTGGTGAGAATCAAAGTTGGAGTTGCCACCGATTTGAGTCCCGATTTGCCGAAAATTTGCCCGATCGCTGGATTCAGCGCGATCGCTTGCGCCACTCTCGGATCACGCAGACTGAGACGATTTTCGGGACGCTCAGTAGCAGCACACTGCAACCAATCTGCGGGAACTCGATCGAGCAGCCCACTGGTACGGCAATATTCGCGAAGTTCATCGAATCGCAGTTCTGCTCCCGCTAACGCTAACGCCTCATAGCCACCGAGCGAATGTCCGATCACGGTGACTTGTTGAGTATTCAGTTTTCCTTGCAGCGCACCGGGTTGCTGATTCAGTTCCGCAAATCTATCCAGCAAAAATTGAATATCTTTGGGGCGATCGATAAACTCGCTCGCTGGAATTAACCGATCGGGGTTCAGCGCAGAAAGCGACCCCGCCCGCGCTAGAAACGGATGCTCGATCGCTGCGACCGTTAATCCATGTGAGGCAAGATGCCGTGCTAAATAAGCGAGAAACTTACGATTTGCTTCAAATCCCGGTGTAATCACGACGAGGGGCGCTTGAGGATTGGCAGCACTCCAGTAAAAATCAACGGGTAATCTGCGATTGCGCTTCTCATCAATGAATAAAAGCGAGTCCTCCTCGACCTGCTGCGCTCCTGCGATCGACGGATCAAACGAGGCGCGAAACGTTGAGCTGCCTGGATCTAAACTGCGCTCTAACAGTGAGCGAATGCCCTGCGTTTTCCAGTATGAAAAATTAAGCTGCGATGCGATTCCTACTGCTTGAGTCACATCAACCGTCACACTATCCTGGGGAATCGCTTTGAGCACCCCGATCGCGTCTAAGCCGTTTGCCTGCCGCGCTGCCAGCCAAAATCCTGCCTGTAAAGTTTCTACGCTCAGTCCTGGTGCCGCTTGCCGAATAGAGTCCAACACCTGCCGACCAGAGGGCGACTTGAGCAAATCTTCCATAATTTGAGTGCCCAAGTTCGGATCAAGCTGTAATCGGCTGTTGAGCGCTCTGCGGAAGTCAGGCGTTAGCAGTGCCGAATAAAGCTGGAGCGTCGAGGGAATTTCGCCTGTTTTAGCAAATTTTTCTAAGTCTGAAACGGCGATCGATTGCTCAAACGGCCCTAACCGTAAATTGAGCCGTTCAGCTGCAAGGCTCGGCGAAGCTCCAGCCACAGCCAGCGCCAATCCTCCGATAAACCCGAATCCGATCGTTTTCCAAGAGAAGTATCGCTTCACCGTAAAAATCCTTTGTCAAGTGCCTAATCCAACCGAAACGAGGTGCGACTTTTGGAGTTGTTGCACCTCGTCGTCATGCCGATCTTGATTCTAAAGCTGACTTTAATTCTTTAACGAAGTTCCCTGGGCGTTCGCGATCGAGTTTGAGTGATGAGCGCTAAAAGGGAACCCCGGCATGAAAAAAAAGCGCGATGCCTCTCAGCAGACATCGCGCTAGTTCCTCTTTACAGCAAACTGATTTGGGGGCTACCTGGTTAACACCGATCGCGTCCGTTCACCGCGATCGGAAACTTGCTCACGCGGGCTGGTGTAGTAGAAGTAGCTGTCCGGCTCGTACCGTACATTCACACCGTTTGCCACCAGTCCTAGAATGTTGGGTTCGGAGCGATCGAGCAGCGATTTTGCCGCTGCGACGCTGGCTGAATCCGCTACACCCGGACGCACCGCAATCAAAACTCCGTCTGCCATCTTGCCCAGTACCGCAGCGTCCGCAGTGCCCGCAAGCGGTGGCGTGTCGAACAAGACATAATCATAGTCTTTGGCGACGGTTTCGAGGAACGTAGTCATCGCCTCAGAATCAAGAATTGCGAGTGGATTGGGTGGCATTACACCCGCAGTCAGAACCGATAGGTTGCTCGTAATCGGCTTCACCGCTTGTCGCAGTTCGCTTTGATCGACCACAACGTTACTTAAACCCACCGAGTTCACTAATCCCCAGAGATGATGCTGTGTTGGATTCCGCATATCTGCATCGACGAGCAGCACCTTACGACCCGATTGCGCCATGGTGGCTGCAAGGTTTGCCGTCACTTCAGATTTGCCTTCTCTGGGAACAGCACTGCTCACGACGATCGTCTTCACCTTCCGATCAAGGCTCATGAACTTCAGGTTCGCTTGTAGCATCTGATAGGCTTCATGAATCATCGATCGCGGCGAAGTCATCGCGATTACTCGTGGCGAGATATCATCACCGCTCGGCGAGATAATCGTCGGAGTATCACTGGTTTCAAATCGGGGCACTAACCCCAACAGGGTATAGCCATACTGTGCTTCGGCATCTTTCACTGTCTTGAGCGATCGGTCGATTGCATCGATCAGGAATGCCGCCGCAATGCCTAACAGTAACCCCACGATCGCTCCGGATGCCAACAAGAGCAGGCGCATTTGTCCGGCGGGTTGGGTCGGAACTAGCGCGTTTTGCAGAATCCGGGCGTTGCCGACCTGCTGATTTTTTGCGACCTCAATTTCTTGCTTGCGGGCATTGAGGTTTTGATAAGCAGTCAGCGCAATTTCCTGCTGACGGACAAGATCGCCCTCTTGCTTAATTAAGGCTGGAGTTTCTAAGGCGCGACTGCGGTAGTTGGTTAATAAGCCCGATATCATCGAGATGCGGCTATCTAAACCGAGGCGCTGAGACTGTAGTTGTGCCAAGCTTTGAGCAAGGTTACGTTTAATATCACCGACTTGCAGCCCTCCCGGAGCAACAGACACATTTGCGCCCACAGCTTCTACCACTCGCGATTGCAGGAGGGCGTTGAGGTCATCCCGCTGCTGCTGCAAGGTTTGAATTTGCGGCGTAGTGCCTTTGAATCGGGATTGCTCGGTAACGAGACGAGTTTCAACCTGCTGAAGTTGGCTAAGAACTTCTTGAACGCCTGCGGATTGGCTGAGAGAGGCAAGGTTGATAGCTTGATCGAGGCTAAGTCCTAATTGATTCACAACCGCTTGCTCTTGCCGAGCGACATCGGCAAGCTGTGCCCGGGCTTGGCTTAACTGATCTTGAAGGGTTGCGGCTGAGGCAATGTTTGCAGCCGACTCGCGCTCTAAATCGACAATGCCATTGCGGGTTCTAAAGTTGCGTAGGGCTTCAGAAGCTTTGTTCAGTTCTTCTTGTGCAGCAGGAAGCTGATTTTCGATAAAACCACCTGCTTTGGTGGCTTCTTCCTGGTTGGTTTTAAGGTTGCTGTCGATGTAGGCTTTCATGATCAAGTTGACCACGTTTGCTGCCATCTCTGGGTCGTCGTCGTTGTACTTGACGTTGAGAATATCGGTAGTTGGAACGGGTTCGACCTTAAGCCGTCGAGCCAGTTCTTCAGGAGTCATCGATCGTCCTTTGCCGTTCTTAAGTTGCAGCGTATCAATCACGCGCTGCAAATTGGGGTAGGACATCACGACGACTGCTTGAGTATCGAGTGGATTACCTTCGCGTCTGAGGGGTTCAAGCGTTCCGATTTTTTCACCGACACCGGTTAGCGAGGTGGTGCGGTTTGTCTGAACTAACACTCGCCCGTTTGCTTCATAGCTCGGTCGTTGCATGGTGGTTGCCAGTCCAACGAGTCCGACTGTTGCGGCAAACACACCGACAGTAACTAACCAGCGACGTTTCAGAACGAGCCAATGGCTTTGAAGATCGAAGTCTTCGGAGTAGCGCTTTGTCTCCATGTTTATGCTTGTCATAAAGAGGAATCTCTACTTAGAAAAATGGGTTGCTCATGACCTGGGCAATAGATGAGACCGAGAGGAGAGCATTTGGGCGGGTTCAGGAGTTAAAACTCTTGCGTCTAACAAGACTTTTGGCTTACTTATTACGTAATCTAAGTGGTTTACCGGAGGCGCGTCTACCTGCTTCACTGAATCTTTATGGCATAGTGAAGAATTGATCAGCGTGAAAGCGGTGAAACTACGGAGATTACAGTGTGCAATACTTCCAGCACAGTTTAGTGTATAGAAGATAACAGAATATGAGTGCTGTATCACGGTTGATCTATAGCGATCTTAAATTACCTAGATCAGTTGTGGAGTGGGGGACGTTCCCTTTTCACCCCCTACTTCTTTTAGCGTTCACAGCTCAAACCGGATGGCTATAGATTCTAATCACTATTTATTGATTGTCTACTTTGCTTCCGATCGCTTGTTGTACTGCTTCTAGAACTTATTGATTGTCTACTTTGCTTTCGATCGCTTGTTGTACTGCTTCTGGAACAGCGCTGAGGAAGTCGTATCCCGTTTTAGCTTCAAGCTGATCCACGCTGATGCGATAGTCGCGCCAAGTTTTATCTTTGATTCCTTGAATGTTCGGAACATTTACCGCAATCACTCTGGTTTTAGCTGTGACATCAGCCGCTTTAGAGCTGGGTTGATCCATGACGATAATCACTTTCCAGGTTGAAGCGGGGATGGAAATTTTTTCAGCGCCGATCGTCCCTTTTTCGCCCAGCCCACCGGCAATAATGTAAAGTTCTTTGCCAGTGTTGACCAGTCTGCGCGACTCGCTTTCTAGACCTTCCCACACATCGCGATTGTTATCAGGAGTTTGCGGCAGAATGTTGGTCATGAAAAAGGTCGCGGAATTCGTTTGCAGATTGCGAGTGCGATCGGCAGAAGGAGTGAGGTGTCCGCGATCGTAGCCACTACCGTTGTAGTCGCTGGACTTTACTTGATACCAGCCTTTTGGCAGGATCGGATCAGGGCGAAAATCATTAGAGCGGGGAACTGTGCCAAGCCAGCTTTTATTCAGTTGCCAACTTGTCCAGTTAGGGATGTGTTTGCTGTTGTTGTAAGACAGTGCGTAGGAACGAGTATTATCTGCGATCAGGTAGTCGTTTGCATTGGCAATATCGGGTGTAGCTTTGCTGGGAATGCCCATTGCGAGGTGAACGTTTCCTACAATAGGGGGGAGTAACGGTTGACTACCGATCGGTGCTTTAGGTCGATTGAGTAGAAAAGCACAGCCCACTACAGTAACAACGAGAAGGGCGACGATCGTCAAGATTTTCCAGCGAGATTTCAACATGGTGTATTTTATCTTTCTGAACCCATTATGCAGCGAATCTGAGCGGTAGGATGGATCTGCTGTGATAGTAAAAGTATGTTACCGACTGAGTTATTGATTCAACGTTTTAATGGTGAAGAGATTGTCCCCAAGCGATTGCTGCTTGATGAGAAAGTTTTGTCGATCGCTGAAGAGTTGATCACGTTGTTTCATGAGGCGCAGCACGGAACGAGGGGCGAATTGAATCGACAATTACAAGCGATCGAGGGCGAAGAAACCGATTATCGAGTTAAGCGCGGTTTGGCACATCTGCTTAATAGTGCGTTTAGTACGTTTGAAACGGTGAGTCCACTTGATCCACTGATGCTGAGAGAACGGGTATTTGCCTTGTCAGCACAAAAAATTCCAAGTGTGTTGGAGACTGAGCAGACAATCGGGCAAGTTGCAAAGATGCTGAGTCAGGAGTTGAACGCTGAAGTTTTTCCAGAGCAAGTCAAGTCGGGATTGTATGCAGATTTGCCAGAAAACCAAATCCTAGTTAGTTTTGAAGCTCCAACACCGGAAGCTCTTGTCCATCGTTACAATCTATCGCAAGTGCAAGGGGTGTTTTATCGAGCAAGTCATCTCGTAATCAATGCACATCGCAATGATCCGGGACAGTATAAGCTATTGTTCCGGTATATGAAGCTGTTTCAGTTAATGACTTACATTGAAGGTGATGCGGATCATGGATTTACTTTGACGATCGATGGCCCGACTAGCTTGTTCAAGCCTTCCACACGGTATGGATTGGCGATCGCAAAGTTACTTCCAGCTTTACTGCATGTGACGCGCTGGAGCTTGTCGGCTGAGTTGCAGGTTAATGATAGTTATTCGGGTAAAACGCGCCAAGGTCGATTTGCGTTAGATTCCGACTGTGGATTGGTCAGCCATTATCCACCAGGGAAGACCTATGATAGTTTGCTTGAGGCGGGGTTTGTCGATCGATGGAACAAAGCTAAAACAGAATGGCGATTAGAACGTGAGGTCGATCTAATTCCGATTCCGGGAAGCGTGATGATTCCTGATTTTCGGGTGGTGCATCCTGATGGCAGGACATTCTTGGTTGAAATTGTAGGCTATTGGCGACCAGAGTATTTGCGGAAGAAGTTTTCGCAGGTGCGCCAATCCGGGCGGGATGATTTGATTCTGGCAGTGTCAGAGCGATTGAACTTAGAGAAGGCGGGAGTGAAGGTTTCGGATACGCCTGCTCGGATTGTTTGGTTTAAGGATCAATTGTTGCCGAAAGCGATCTTAGAGGCGTTGAAGCGATAGTATTAGCAGGAGTACAGTTTCCCTTTAGAGTGGGAATTCTAACAGCAGTGAATTGCTTGAACAAGGTTCAGGCTGTTAGGGACTTTTATGGAAATTAGCAACAAAGAAAGAATTGGCAAGGCTTTAGAGTGCTTACACAAGGGCTTATATCCTTGGGTTGAACAAAAAATGCAGGCTATGTATGGCACTGATTGGATGCGGCAAGCTAGTGAGCATCTGAAAAATCATCAGAAAGGAGAACAATCAATCGAAAAGGTTATCCGCGAAGATGTAGTTGCACTACTCAAAATTATCAATGGCGAATGGGAGAAAAAAACCTTTAAGAGCACTCTCAATCTGCGCGATCGCGCTCTTGTTGAGGAACTAATTGGAGTCCGGCACCAGTGGGCGCATCAGAGTACCTTCTCGATTGATGACACTTATCGAGCCGTAGATACTGTATTTCGATTGCTTAAGTCCATTTCCTCTCCTCAGTTAGAGGAAATTGAGAAGCGAAGACAAGAGGTACTTCGTATTCTCTCTCAAGACCAAGTGCGGCATGAAGGACAGGGCATTACTGTTTCACCTGCCGAAAATGCTCGAATTCGGCAGAGACTTGATAAGTTGTTGCAGCGTCTTCCATTTCAAAATGCTGCTTTGCTGAACCAAGCACTCACACACACCTCATACAAATTTGAAAATCCCAATACAGGCGAAGATAATGAGCAGCTAGAGTTTCTTGGCGATGCTTTGCTGACATTTTTGAGCGGCGATTTTTTGTACAAGCGCCATCCACAGTTGAAAGAAGGCAGGATGACTCACCTACGTTCAAAGCTAGTAGATGCTTCTCAGTTAGCAAAGTTTGCAGTTGAGTTATCGCTAGGAGAATGGATGCGGCTTGGAAACGGTGTAGAGAATGATGGAGGTCGGGGTAAACCATCGCTATTAAGTAATGTATTTGAAGCAGTTGTAGGTGCTTATTATCTTGATTCTGGAGTTGAAGCAGTACGAGATTTCGTGAATTCTTTGTTTGAGAGGGTTATTGATGATGCTTACCCTACTGAGGAAGCGATTCAGTCAGCTAATCTTGATGCAAAAAGTCGCTTACAGCAGATCGTTTTAGACCCTTCTTTTCTTAATAACCCTAATCGCAAACCTCCTAGATACGAAACAATTCGCTATGGTGGGACTGATAACGATCCAGAATATCTATCTATTGTTCATGTCGCTGATGGCGAGTATGGTCGAGGGAAGGGTCGTAGTAAAAAAGAAGCTGAAAAGCGAGCGGCTGAGAATGCACTAGATCAACTTGAGTTTTAGCAGAATGAGATCGAGCGGTAACAGTAATCAGCTCAAGTTATCGCTTCCTAAATAAGATGTGCCTTAAAGCAGACTTAGCAAACTTTGTGGGTGTTTAGAATAAGGGGCTTTCGGTCAGTTTTGCGATCGCAGCACTAATTCTTTAACACCAGGAAGACTTCACCATGTTATTAAAAGGCGTACTGTTAGATATTGATGGTACATTAGTCGATAGTAATGATGCTCACGCTCATGCTTATGTGGAAGCATTTGCGGAGCATGGATATGATGTAGAGTTCGATCAAGTTCGACCTTTAATCGGCATGGGCGGAGATCAATTAATTCCGCGAATTGTGTCGTCACTATCTGGTGAAGAAGGAGAAGGAAAAGAGATTGCCGATCGACGCAAAGAACTGATCATGCAAAAGTATGGTGCTGATTTAGCTCCGACTGATGGTTCAAGACTGTTAATCGAAAAGCTAAAACAGTCCGGGTATGAATTAGTGATTTCTAGTTCAGCAACGAGCGAAGAACTCTCGGTTTTGTTGAAAGCGGCTCAGGTTGATGATCTTTTAGACCAAAATATGGCAACGACCTCAAGCGACGCAGACGCTTCTAAGCCTGAACCCGATTTGATTGAGGTAACTCTGGAGAAAGGGCATTTGAAGCCGAATGAGGCGATTATGTTGGGAGATACGCCTTATGATATTCAGGCAGCAAACGCTGCTGGAGTAGCAGTGATTGCATTTCGCAGTGGAGGATTTTCGGATGAGCAATTAGCAGAGGCGATCGAGATTTACGATAGCCCTGCGGATTTGCTGGCTCATTTTGATCAATCTCCTTTGGCTCAATGATGTAATTTTTCAGCAGGGTCAATAGCCGCTTATCCAGTATGTAAGGCTTCTAGAAAACATTAAGACGACGCTATTCTATCCTCAGAGGGTTACTCTTAGCTCAAACTTTGCTCTAATCTCAGCATAGTTTAATTCCCTGCTCTTAAAGAGTAACCCTGTGATGTTCATGCCCCTCGATTTTCTGCTGCGATCGTTCGCAGGCTTGCTGACTATTGCTCTACTGGGCGGTAGCGGTTACATTCTGCGTCAGTGGTACGAGGGAGAATGGCAAGACGATCGCTGGTTATATCTAGGCATTGGACTCTTACTCTGGTCATTCTTGGGCTTTTTGCCGGTTCTACTACTGCGTCGTCTTGGTCGGGATGAACCTAAACCTTACCGCAGCAACCAGGTTCAACGCCTAGTTCGACCGGATGGCAGCGAAATTAAAGTTGAGTTCTATGGAGATGACCATGCTCCCCCGCTGATTCTGACGCACGGTTGGGGGCCGGATAGTACCGTGTGGTACTACGCCAAGAAGCAGCTTGCTCAACAGTTTCGCGTGATTGTGTGGGATCTGCCTGGATTGGGTCAATCTAAAAAGCCGAAAAATCGCGACTACTCTTTGGAAAAATATGCTCGTGATCTGAATGCAGTCTTGGAGATAGCAGGAGATCAGCCTGCTATTTTGCTCGGACATAGTATGGGAGCAATGGTTCTGCTCACCTTCTGTCGATTGTTTCCAGAGCGACTTGAACAACGAGTTGCAGGCTTGGTCTTGGTAGATGGAACTTACACCAATCCACTGAAAACGACCATTCTCAGTAAACTATTGCTAGCACTGCAAAAACCTCTGCTAGAGCCTTTGCTATATCTTGCGATCGTGCTTTCTCCACTACTGCATCTGACAAGCTGGCTCAGTTATTTGAATGGTACGACCCTGCTAACCACAGAAATTTCTGGCTTTACCGGAAGAGAAACACGCGGACAGCTTAATTTCTCTAGTTTAATTGGTATCAAAGCACCACCAGGAATTTTGGCGCGGGGCGTTCTGGCAATGTTTAGATTTGATGAAACTGCAACGTTACCGAAGATAACAGTTCCTACTTTAGTTGTAGTAGGTCGATCGGACATTGCAACTCGACCGATTGCGAGCGATCGTATGAGTCGAGAAGTCCCTCAAGCACAATTGGAGGTCTTGTCTCCAGCGGGGCACATGGCGCTAATGGAACAGAATTGGCGATTTGCAGACATCATTCAAACCTTCAGTCAGTCCTGCCTAAGCTCAAAGCGGTGGAACAAGTTCTAACGTTCTTAATTGCCAGATTTTTACAGTGTTATCTGAACTACCACTAGCGAACCACCTGCCGTCTGAGCTAATTGCGATCGCATTGACCGCTTGAGAATGCTCACTCAAGGTGCAAAGAAGGTCTCCAGTGCTAAGGTTCCAAAGCTTAATCGTTTTATCATTGCTGCCGCTAATCAAGGTCTTGCCATCGGGACTAATCGCGATCGTGCAAACAATATCGAAATGTCCGGTCAAGGTTTGCAGCAGTTCTCCAGAATTCGGCTCCCAAATCCGGATTGTTTTGTCTTTACTCGCACTTACAAGACGATCGCCTTGCGGATTGAGCGCGATCGACATAATGGAATTCTGATGCCCACTTAGTGTCCGAATCTGCTGACCTGTCCTCAAACTCCACAGCCTAATTTGATTATCCAGCCCGCCACTGGCAACAATTTGACCGTTTGGGCTAACCGCTACAGATCGCACCATCCCTGACGTAGTGAAGCTTTGCAGCAGTTCCCCAGTCTGCAATCGCCAAACGCAAACGGTGCGATCCTCACTACCACTGACGAAAAACTGTCCATCGGGACTCAGCGAGATCGCGTTCACATCGCGCAAATGACCGCAGAGCGATCGGATTAACTCACCACTGGGTAAGTCCCAAATCTTAATCGAATCATCATCGCTACAACTGACCAGTCGCCTCCCATCAGGACTAAACGCAAGCGAATTCACCGATTTTGTATGACCGATGAGCGCGCCTAACCGTTCGCCTGTGCTTGCATCCCACATGAAAATGCGATCGTCTAAACTCCCGCTGACCAACGTGCGTTGGTCTGGACTAATCGCGAGTGATATCACCCAAGTGCTGTGACCGCTCAAGGTGTAGAGACATTTTCGCGGCTGTGAACTCTTTGAAACATAGCGGGCGGCGCTCGTGGGTATCGAGGGCGGAGGCGGAATGCTCGGTCGCGAAGGGCGCAACTCCGGCGGCTGTGTTGCGAGGACTGGCGCTGTCACCTCGTTGCTTTCAAACTCCCTCATTGCACCAACCGCAGGCGTAGATAATGCCATTCTTAGGTCATGCATCGCTTCATCGGCAGTTTGATACCGTTCGCTCACTAGATCCCTGAGCAAGCGATCGAGAATTTGCCCGATCCTTTGGCTAATGCCACCGCCGCGCCGCTCCAGGTGTTCGCGCCAAAGCCAGCGCCCCGATATTGGATCATGCAGTTTTTCAGGTCTGACTTGAGTGAGTAAGTAGATACAAGTTGCACCTAAGCTGTATAAATCGCTTGCAGGATAAGCTTTGCCGTTTCGCAGTTGTTCGACGGGGGCATAGCCTTCTGTTCCGATTCTGGTTCCGGGCTGAATCGCATCCGTCTCCGGCAACACCTTGGCAACGCCGAAATCAATCAGCACTAATCGTCCGTCTAGCTTGCGGCGAATAATATTGGCAGGTGTAATGTCACGATGAATCACATTGCGATCGTGAACAAATTTCAAAATCGGCAACAGCCGCACTAACACTTCTCGAATCTTTTGTTCGTTGAAGACCCCAGTTTGGGCTAGTTCTTGCGCCAGAGTCGCCCCCTCAATGTACTGCTGCACCAAATAGAGGCGCTGTTCCTGCTCAAAATAAGCCAAGAGTGTGGGAATGTGGGGATGCTCTCCGAGTTCATGGAGTCGGACGGCTTCTTGTTCAAACAGTTGAATCGCTTTGTTCAGCGCCTTGGTTCCTTTGCTCTGCGGCAAAAACTGTTTAATTACGCAGCGAGTTCCTAAGCGATCTTCATCGATCGCTAAAAAAGTCTTGCCAAATCCGCCTCGTCCGAGCGGTTGCACAACGCAATAACGTCCTCTGAGTTTCATCAGAGTGCCGCAACTCTGACAGCGTTCAAGGCGATCTGGATTCTGAGGCTGGGGGCAGTCAGGGTTAATACAGTACGTCATACTCAGAGGAGGCGCGATCGTTTTTCTTTAGAGTGATCTTTTTCGCCTAATTTTGAACAAACCTGTTGAATTTTATCGAAGATGTCTGACTCAATTACCGTGACCGTAAAGCTATTTGCGGCGTATCAGGATGCTTACGGAGTGCCAGAACTAACACTAGAATTGCCTCAAGGCGTGAGCGTTGAGCAGGTGTGCGATCGCATTCTGTACGATCGTCCTCAGCTTGCGCCGCTCAAGGGTATTACTCAATTTGGCATAAATTTGGAATTTGTTTCCGCAGAGACGATCGCCCAAAACGGCGATGAAATCGTTCTAATCCCGCCTGTGAGCGGTGGTTGAGCAATCCCGACAAAAAATATCGGATTTGTTTGACTCGATATTTTTCGCGTGATACGATTTCAAGCGAAATCACAGTCAAACGATAGAGAGCTTGCTGATAGGGAGTTTCGAGAGATGACCGTTACCCATTCCAAAATTCGTTCTAGCCAATCTGCTTTTGAAGCGCTCAAGTGTAAAGAGTGCGGCGCAGAATACGAGCCAAAAGCAACTCATGTATGCGAGATGTGTTTTGGCCCGTTAGAAGTCAAATATGATTACGATTGGCTCCGCAAAACAGTCACTCGCGAAACCATTCAAGCAGGCCCGAACTCAATTTGGCGCTATCGTCCGTTTCTCCCCGTTGAAACCGATAACGTCATTGATGTCGGAACTGGGATGACTCCCTTGCTGCAAGCAAATCGTTTGGCGCGTCGGTTGGGTCTGAAGAAGCTGTACATCAAGAATGATGCAGTGAACATGCCGACCCTGAGCTTTAAGGATCGCGTCGTTTCGGTAGCATTGAGCCGCGCCCGTGAATTGGGCTTTACCACGGTTTCTTGTGCCAGTACCGGAAACTTAGCCAACTCGACTGCGGCGATCGCTGCTCATGCAGGTCTCGATTGCTGTGTGTTCATTCCGTCTGATCTTGAAGCCGGAAAAGTCCTCGGAACGCTGATCTACAGCCCAACTGTGATGGCAGTTCATGGTAACTACGACCAAGTGAATCGCCTCTGTTCTGAAGTGGCAAACACCCACGGTTGGGGATTTGTAAATATTAACCTGCGCCCCTACTATTCTGAGGGTTCAAAAACTCTGGGCTACGAAGTGATCGAACAGCTTGGATGGCAACTGCCAGATCACATTGTTGCTCCGTTGGCATCGGGTTCACTCTTCACCAAGATCTACAAAGGCTTCCAAGAGTTCGTCGAAGTGGGCTTGGTTGATGAAAAAGCGGTTCGATTCAGTGGCGCACAAGCGGAAGGATGTTCTCCGATCGCCAAAGCCTTTCAAGAAGGACGCGACTTCATCTCCCCGGTGAAGCCGAACACGATCGCCAAATCGATTGCAATCGGAAATCCCGCAGATGGTGTTTATGCGGTCGATATCGCTCGGAAAACCAACGGCAACATCGAATCGGTCACCGATGCTGAAATTATCGAAGGCATCAAGCTACTGGCGGAAACCGAAGGAATCTTCACCGAAACCGCAGGTGGAACGACGATCGCAGTGCTGAAGAAATTGGTCGAAGCAGGCAAGATCAATCCCGATGAAACGACGGTCGCCTACATCACCGGAAACGGTCTGAAGACTCAAGAAGCAGTACAAGGTTACGTCGGCGAACCGTTCACGATCGAACCGAAACTCGATAGCTTCGAGCGTGCATTAGAAAGATCCAGAACGCTCGATCGTCTAGAGTGGCAACAAGTTTTGGTTTAATGTTTTAGTTCTTTCCACATTGTTCTAAGGTTATGGCTGTTAAAGTTTTAATTCCAACTCCTCTGCAAAAGCTCACCAACGATCAGGCAACCGTTGAATGTAGCGGCGATACCATTGGTACGCTGTTAGAGTCGCTTGAATCTAACTGTCCAGGTATTAAAGCGCGGTTGTGTGATGAGCAAGGACAATTGCGCCGCTTCGTCAACTTCTATGTGAACAGCGAAGACATTCGCTTTCTTGATGGAGTGAATACGCCGCTTAAAGATGGTGACGAAGTGAGCATTATTCCTGCGATCGCGGGTGGCTAATTTACGTTGATAAATTGATTTCAATCTCCAGGCTGCTTCAAGCGTCTGGAGATTTTTAGTAAGACTCCTCGAAGAAACTGCCAGTAAGAGCAGGTATAGCAGTGGTTATATAGCCATAACCGCTTGTTTTCCAAGCAGTGAAGAGATTGATTTTCTTCAGGGGGTGACAACGCCGCTACAAAGCAGGCTGGATGAGGGAAATGGCACGGCTGTGTCGCAAAAAATTCTGACTACGCTACAGAAAGAGCAGTTACACGCTAAAACCTCGGTTCTTGCACAACAGATTTAGCGTACCTTAATTTTTTTGCGACACAGCCACAACTTCCGCATCGGATATTGAAACCCATTCATAAACCTAGTAATTTGAGGGGGTTGAGTCCTTTGCACAGCAGGAGTGCGTTTCATGCAACCCCGTCAAAGCATCATCGATTTATTTTCAACCTTTGTACAGTTTAAGGCTGACAGCTTTGGGGGATGGGCAACAGATGCACGATTGCGGCGCAGCATTCAAACACATTTATCTGAGCGATCGGAGCCTCACGCAGATACTTTTTGGGTCGTTTATTGGCAAAAAGTCTGGCAACAGCACTCAGATAAAAAGACAGCGTTGGGGCATCTATCTGCGTACCTGCAAGAGGCTTGTTACTGGAGTGCATATAGAACGATGCCGTATTTGTCACAATCACGGTATCGCTTATCAGATTGTTTTCAAGTGGCGATCGCAGAGGTGCCAAGAATTCTCAAGGCGCGAGATCCTGATTATCCCGGCAGTCTGAAAACTTATGCCAGTCATGCCTTTAATAATAGTATTCGAGATTTTTTGCGGCAGAGTCGCGAAATTGATTTATGTAGCGATTGGGGATTGTTATTAAAAGTCAGTCGTAAGCGATTGGTAGAGTCTTTACAGAATGCGGGCTTGAATACGGATGACATCGATCGCTGGATTCTAGCGTGGTCGTGTTTTGAGTCGGTTTATTTGCCCACAAAATCTCCCAAATTGCGTCAACTTCCTGCACCTAATCGGGAAACGTGGGACGCGATCGCCAGTCGCTACAATCAGCAACGCCATCAACTGCGATCTCCTGGCGATGAGGCAAGTGCGGATGTGATCCAGAAATGGTTAACGGCTTGTGTCAACCGTGTGCGATCGTACCTCTATCCTGCTGTCTCTTCGCTGAATGCGCCGAAGTTGGGCGAAGACACCAAAGAAATTCAAGATGACATAGTTGATCCGGCTCAAGAGTCATTGTTGACAGACTTGATTTCTCAGGAAGACCTTGAGGAACGGCAGGCGCAGCGATCGCAACTCAATCAAGTTTTAGAAGCGGCGATCGCCAAACTTGATCCTGCGAGCCAAGAGCTGTTGCAGCTTTATTATCAACAAAATTTAACTCAGCAGGAGATTGCAAAACAATTAGGAATCCAGCAATATGCTGTATCTCGCAAGCTTAGTAAGGCACGCGAGGCTTTACTATCAGCGCTTTTGCGTTGGAGTCAGGACACTTTGCATATTGCACCAACTTCAGACGTGGGAAAACAAATCAGCGCGGTATTGGAAGAATGGCTAATGGAAAAGAGGGGATGAGGATCGATTGAATCGTACAGACACTTAAACAACAGTTATGGACAGCATTACGCAACTAGAATTACAAATTTCCGCAGCGATCGATCACCGCGCTTGGCAACACAGTCAACGCTACTCGATGCCGAAAGCACAGTGGACAGCATATCTGAATCAGGTTTGTTTGGAGACAGTTTTACCGTGGTTGCAGGCGGAATACGCGTCGCGATCGACGGCTTCTTTGACCGCGTGGGACTTGATTCAGGGTTGCGCCATTGAGTGGAATGAAAAACGCTTGGTGCTGATTCCAGAGAAAAGTTTTGACACGAGTGAACTGAGAGTTCCACAAGAATGGATTGATGTTCCTAGCTGGGTTGGAGACTATTATTTGGCGGTTCAAATCAATCCCGATGAGTCATCCCTGCGGATTTGGGGATATACCACCCACGCACAGATCAAGGCGCTCGGACAGTATGATTCCAGCGATCGTGCTTACAGTCTCAATGCTCAGTTTCTGGTTCAGGACATGGCAGTGTTGTGGGTGATGCGTCAACTCTATCCAACGGAACTCACACGAGTTGAGGTTACAGAATTACCATCGGTTGCGGAAACACAAGCAGAAAATTTATTGCAACGGCTGGCGACTGTGGAGCAACCGCGCTTAGAAATTCCGTTTACGATGTGGGGATCATTACTGGAAACGCGATCGTGGCGAGAAAGATTACATCAACTGCGTCAAGGTCGCAATCCGAATACAACGGTTGCAACGAATTTGCGGCAATGGCTAGAGAACTCGTTTACGGCGGGATGGAGCGCGATCGAGGCGTGGCTGAATCCCGAAGAATTGGCATTCAGTTTTCGTCAAACAGAGATCGTGGAACTGACTGGGGTTCGACGAGTGAAACCGTTAGAGTTTGCAGAACAAACAGTTCTGTTGATGCTTGCCCTCGCTCCCGAAGCGGATGGTCGAGTCAGCATTCGAGTGCAACTTCGTCCGGCAGAGCGTTCTCAGTGCTTGCCAATGGGTTTGTCGCTATCGCTGGTTTCTGCTTCGGGCGATGTTGTGCAATCGGTTCAAGCACGGGAGCAAGATAACTCAATTCAGCTACAACGATTCAAGTGCCCTGCTGGAACTGAATTTAGTTTGCAGGTTGCATTGGGCAATGCGGTTCTAACCGAAGCGTTTCAATGTTAAAACGG
Source organism: Leptolyngbya sp. DQ-M1 (assembly GCF_039962505.1). NCBI lineage: Bacteria > Bacillati > Cyanobacteriota > Cyanophyceae > Leptolyngbyales > Leptolyngbyaceae > Leptolyngbya > Leptolyngbya sp. DQ-M1. Next base: position 129,889 of record NZ_JAMPLJ010000008.1, on the reverse strand, counting down.
CTCGATCTGGGAAACAGCCTAGTAAATAGATTCGGGGCTATAAAAACTTAGTCCGCGACGATGAACTTAGGGGAAAAACCCAAAGTTTTGTAGCCAATTCAGGAATCAATGCAACAGAGGCTGCTATTCATTCGTCAAAGCACCAAATCCATGAGCACGAGATTTATCAAATAGAGGTCAACGGCTCTCCCTATCCATTGTTCAACGATCGAGCCGAGACATCACTGAAGCTGTCTACTATCTACCTGCTATTTCGTCGAGGACTTATGAACAAGCATCTACCGTTTGTTGGGGTTGCACTCTCTGTTGCTCTAGTTGGGTGCGAATTTACGTCTTCAGTCGTGATGTCCTCGATCGCTCCGCTACCTGCTCAAGAAACCGCCTCGGTCACGCCCTCTCCCAGTCCACCGCCGGATCTCGTGGGTCAAGCGCTCGATCGGGGCGATGTCGCGGAAGCGGTTCTACAAATTGAGCGGCGATGGAAAAAGCAATACGAAGAGTACTTTCAAGGAAAGTTCACAACTCAAGTGCTGTCTGCTCCTCAAATCGTTGAGTCTCTCGAACAAATTAACCGTCGCACCGGACGCAAATCTGCTTTGCTGTACGCGATTCCGGGGGCAAATCATCTCGATTTAATGTTAGTAACGGCAAACGGTAGACTGATTCATCGCCGGATTAACGCAGCTAATCGAGCGGCATTGACTAAAACGATTCAAGCCTTTCGCATGGGCGTGGTTCGGGAAGACTCAGACCCAGAGGATTATCTACAACCCGGTCAACAGCTTTATCAGTGGATTGTTGCCCCCTTGGAGCCGCAGTTACGATCGCAAGGCGTTAATCAACTCATATTTTGTCTTGGAGCAGGATTACGAAGTACGCCATTAGCGGCTCTGCATGATGGCAAACAGTTTTTGATCGAAAAGTATAACTTGGCAATTATTCCTGCATTTAATTTGCTCGATCGCCAAGCGCGAACGTCAACGAACACCAGAATTTTGGCAATGGGTGCATCGACTTTCAACAATAAGCCACCTTTGCCTGGTGTACCGATCGAGCTATCAGCAATTACTCAACCGCCTTGGGAAGGAACGGCGTTGCTCAATCAAAATTTCACCCTCAAAAACCTGAGAGCCGTACGGGAGAGAAAGTCTTACAGCATTGTTCATTTGGCGACCCATGCTGAATTTGCACCCGGAGATGTCAATCAGTCATACATCCAGTTTTGGGATCAGCAGTTGCGGCTCAGTCAGCTTCAGGACTTAGGGTTACGCAATCCGCCCGTGCAGTTGTTGGTGTTGAGTGCCTGTCGGACGGCTTTGGGGGATAGTAAAGCAGAAATGGGCTTTGCGGGGTTAGCCGTGCAGTCGGGAAGTAAAGCGGCGATCGCGTCGCTCTGGTCGGTGAGGGATGCGAGTACATTGCTCCTGATGCAGGAATTTTATCGGCAACTCAAAACGGCTGAAGTAAAGGCGGATGCGTTACGAGAGGCTCAGATCGAAATGATTCGCAACTCAGCTAAAATTCGGCAACGCCTCCGCAATCAGCCCTCGTTTTCAGGGATTGTGCCTTCGATCGATGAAAACTTCGCTCACCCACATCACTGGGCAGCATTTACGCTAATTGGCAACCCTTGGTAGAGGATAAAAATCCAATTAAGCACATCTGAGGGGCAGAAATTTCGTCCATTGAGAGCGATCGACTGCATATTTCTCCAAACGCAAACGTGGCTAAGGCTATCAATCGGATTTTGCTGTCCTAACCTTCTGTTTGTGAGGCTTGCCATGACTTTTCCTAACACTCTGCTTCAACTCCGGCAATGGTTACAGAATACCTTTACGGCTCATCGGCAACCATCAGATTCAGAACAGAGCAACAAACCGTCTATCATGCATCAGTTTCGGCACACAGTTGAACTAGCCGATGCGCCAATGCAGCAAACCAAAGTGTTAGAACTCGGAGAACAAACGCTGTGGCTTTTAGTTAAATCAGAAAAGAAGGGCGATTGTTTGGGCAGTGTGCGGAGTGTTAATCGCGTTTCGGTTCGAGTGCAACTTGGTTCTGCTGAACCCACGGCGATTCTGCCCACAGGGGTTCGTTTGTCATTACTGTCAAACTCAGGAGACGTTGTGCAATCGGTGACGGCTCGTGATCAAGATAATGGCATTCAACTGAAGCGATTTCGTTGCTCGATCGGGACACGATTTAAGCTACAAGTTTCGTTAGATTCGGCAGATTTAACGGAGAGATTTATAGTTTAGGAAGTTGGCGGAGTTCTTGCTTATTTTATGTAACAGATAGCGATGCTCACTATGGATTATCTAATTGTTCTCAATCTTGGGCAAGGCAATTGGCAAGACGGATTTCCAACCGTGATCGCTCAACTTTGGGAATCTGGGCGATCGACTCCCATGCAGTTTACCGGAAGCTTACCCGCGATTCCGGGAATCGTCGATCGCTATCAACGATGGCGATCGCTCTACACAGCGCTTTATGCTCATTTAGGATGGCGACAAACGCGCCATCCAGACTTTGAAATTGATGAAGAAGAAGTCACTCACATTTCCGCCTCAGAATTTCATCAGCTATCTCACGATCTGCAACTTCAATTGAATGCGTGGCTGAGTGCGAGTTCTTTTCGCGTTATCGATCGACAGTTACGGACTCGCCTTTCACCCCAAGATCACATTCGGTTAATGATTGTTGCGAAAGACAATCAGATCTTAAAATTGCCGTGGTGTTTGTGGGACTTTCTCACCGACTATCCCCATGCTGAAATTGCGCTAAGTTTGCCGGAATTTGCTCGATCGCTGCAACTCCCAGCTCCGCCTCGACGCAAGAAAGTGAGAATTTTGAGCATTCTTGGCAATGCGAAAGGCATTGATGTTGAGCGCGATCGCAAACTTTTAGAAAGTTTGCCACATAGTGAAATTCATTGTTTAGTCGAACCGACCGCGCAAGATTTACAGGAAAAAGTTTGGCAAGCGAATTGGGATGTTTTATTTTTTGCTGGACATAGTTCAACCAGCGAAAAAGGATACATTCAAATCAATCAAACGGAAACTCTCACGATCGAACAACTCAAATACGGCTTACGCCATGCGATCGCACAAGGTCTAAAGCTGGCAATCTTCAACTCCTGTGACGGCTTGGGGCTGGCTCAGGATCTTGCCGATCTTCAGCTTCCCCAAGTCATTGTCATGCGGGAACCTGTTCCGGATCTAGTTGCCCAGGAATTCCTCAAATCTTTTCTCAGCGCTTTTTCCAGGGGGCAATCCCTGTATGCTGCGGTTCGGAAGGCACGAGAAAAACTGCAAACTCTAGAATCTGAATTTCCGTGTGCAACTTGGCTGCCCGTGATTTGTCAAAATCCCGCAGAAGTACCACCAACTTGGCAAGATTGGTGTGGCCAAAAACGCAGGCTTCTACCACCGATGACGCAATCGCAAGCTAAAACGATCGCACTGAGCACGCTGCTGGTTACAAGCTTGATTGTTGGGACACGCTGGTTTGGATTGTTGCAACCTTTGGAACTCCAGGCGTTTGATATTCTGATGCAACATCGCCCGATCGAGCCACCTGATCCACGTTTATTGATTGTTCGAGTGGAAGAGGAAGACATTCAGAAACAACCGGAGAATGCTGGCTCACTATCTGATGAAACGCTAGAGCGCGTTCTCGAAACGCTAGAGCAGCATCAAGCGCGAGTAATTGGACTTGATTTGTATCGAGACTTTCCAGCCCGCCGCTCTAGCTTAAAGAAACGCCTTCAACAAATGACCCAGAACGATCAGCTAATTGCGATCTGTAAGCGTCCTGATCCAGAATCGAATGATCCGACAGGAATTGCACCACCCCCTGGAATTGGGCAATCAGAGGTTGGTTTCAGCGATTTTCTCGAAGATGGGGACGGCGTGATTCGGCGACAGTTGTTATTCGCGAGTCCTAATACGATCGCAGCCTGTTCTGCTCCCTATAGTCTGAGTGTGCAGCTAGTCTTTCGATATCTGTTTGCACGACAACCCCAGATTGCGCCCACGTTCACCTCGAACAACCATTTACAGCTTGGTTCCACGGTGTTTCCAAGCTTAACTAATCCAACCGGGGGCTATCAACGCTTTGATGCACGCGGAAGTCAGATTTTGCTCAACTATCGATCGACAAAATTTCCCCAGGACATGGCTCAACAAGTTACTGTGCGTCAGCTCCTGGGTGGACAAATCAATTTAGCGGCAATCAAAGGTCGCATTGTGCTAATTGGGGTCACGGCTTCCAGTAGTAAAGACTATGCTGCAACCCCTTATGGTAGGAGTTTTTCGCAAAGACTGCCCGGTGTACTCATTCATGCACACATGATCAGCCAGATGCTCAGTGCTGTATTGGATAAGCGCTCCTTACTCTGGGTCTGGTCGCCTGGAATTGAAATTTTATGGATCGGAGGATGGACGCTTCTAGGAGGACTGATTCTATGGTGTTTTCGGCAGGTCAACTGGATTGGATTCGCCATGGTCGCCAGTATTGTGGTACTGATTAGCGGCTGTTGGCTGATTCTCACCCAAGGCGGCTGGATTCCATTGATCCCTGCACTATTGGGTCTCATTCTGAATAGTAGTATTGTTGCCTATCATTTTTTAGCCCATCGTAACTAACAACAGGAGACGCTTCCCATGACCTTTCTAGCCTCTATGAAAACTGCCTCGGCTGCATTAGGGGTTGTTTTGATCGGTACAGTTACGATCGCTCAATTCTCGAATGCTCAACAGCGAATTAACTTTTCTCCGCCCACGCCTCCCGATCCAGGGACTCCTTCTGACCGAGGACAGGCCGGAGGCTCTCGCGGTCCCTGTGATGATGTCTACACAGGCCTAGCTGCATTAGTTCCATCACCTCATGCCAATGTACCTGCAGATCGTTGGGGCTTAACAGTCAGCGATCGACCAACGGTCTGGTTCAATGTTCCCACCGGAATTACTGCGGGAACACTTGCAGAGTGGAGATTACGCGACGCAACGGGTAAGACGCGCTACAAAACATCTTCCCGCTTGCCGAAAACGAATCCCGGTGTCATTGGATTCTCCATTCCGGCAAGTGTGCCGCTTGCGATCGCCACCTATCAATGGGATCTCGCCCTCTATTGTGATAGTGTAGGCAATTCTGCTAGTGATCCGAACAGTAATACTTTTGATAGACCTTTAGTTCGTAAAGGTAGGATTCAGCGCGTTGCAACACCTCCCGCGTTACAACAGGAACTTAAACAAGCCAAAACCCCCCTAGATCGAGCCAAGCTTTATGCAAAATATGGCATTTGGTATGACGCTCTTACTGCTTTGGGTGTACAGATTCAAGCATCTCAAAACAATCAAGTGGTTCTTGCTGCCTGGAGAGATTTACTGCGGCAACAAAGGCTAGAGGGAAAAACCTCTGCCACTGTAACTCCGTGCTGTCAGCCATAGCTCAAGCAAAGTAGGAAGCCAATTGATCCAGAACAACTCGTTGCGATCGTTATTGCGTTGACCCAGCAATTTTGCTAGTTCGTTTGTGAATCAAAGGGACGACAGTAATTTGGTGTTCTGTTTGGTCGATCGAGATTTTTGCTAGACCAAATTGCTCGATCGCCCAAGCATTCGTTGATAGATGCAGACTGATTTGAGCGGCTCGGTACTGGCTAGAACTTGATGCCAACGCCGCAGGTAAGAGCAATTGATCGGCTAGATGAAGATCAACGGGCATTCCAGTCTTGTGAAAGTCTAAAAATTCTTGAACTGCGATCGCTGCCACTTCTTCGGCAGGCAATCCAAGTTTTCCAATGGCTCCAAAGCCTGCTCTTGTTTGCTCATATTCGGCAGTCAGAAAAACACCCGCACCCGCACCCACGCCCTTGAATCGTCGTGCTTTCACCTGTGCTTTGAGCTGGGCTTCCGCTAACAAGTTTTCTGCACGACTCGCCATCCGCTGGGGAATGTGAGATGGGAGTTCGGTCACGATCGCTAATCCTTTAATCTGTTGTAGAGATCCACGCTCTAGTAATTGAATCGGGTGGAGCGAACCCACACTACCACCCTTGCCGCTCACTCGTAGTTGAATTTCACCCCCTCCGCGTGGATACCAGCCCCAAGCCAAGATTTCTATCTCTGCCTGAACTCCCATGCGCTGCAAGGTGGGTAGATACACTTGCTCGATGTACGAAGCGGGTGGGCTGAAGGGGATGAACGTTCCACCTCTCAAGGTCACGGTTGATGTACCTGTTGTGAGTGCTAGGGGAAGTAAAACGGTTTGCAGAATCAGCGTTACGGCTCCAGCAGATCCAGTTCCAAGGGTTTCAGCCACATCAAAGGTATAGTCTCCGACTTGGACGGGTTGTGTCGGAATAAACTCTAGTTGAGTGGAGCCAACCTTATCACCGATAATTTCTGCCTGACAGAGCGCTGCTGCTGCCCTGACTGCGGTGAGATGTTGAATCGCGAGTCCGGGTTTTGCCCGTCGTGCCCGAACGCGGTCGATGCGAATTGGTTGCCCCGTAATCGCCGCTAAACTGAGGCTTGTTCGCAGGATTTGTCCGCCGCCTTCTCCATAGGAACCATCAATCTGTAGCATGTTAGATATCTAGAATGACTTGTGCTGACCAACCTGTATCAGTCTTTTTTAGTTCAAATTGATGGAGTGTGACAGCTTTGACATCCACTCGCTGGTGATGGCGATCGCGATCTAACCGTTCGCCTTGCGTTGTTGCAGTGAGATGATAGATTGCTGCTTGCTCTTTGATCTGAATTTGTTGCGCCCTCAGTAAAAGTAGTTCACTATCCTTGTAGTAAACAAACTCCTGGAGAAAGTTGAATAACAATAAATCGAGCGCGTCATCCTCTAGATTGAACGGGCGCGTTTCAGTCAGTACGATCGCATCTAGATTTTCAATCATTGTGTTGATCACCGCATCGCCTGCAGCTTTGAACACTTCCTCTAGATCGGCTCCCCAGGCATAGAAGGCAATATCCGCCGTTGCAACTTCCTCTAGAAATTCGTAAGGCATGGGGCTATTCTCCTGACGATCGTTCACAAGCTTGCAGGCGGTCGCAAATGTTAGATTGAAACTGACGCACTTGTTTACCAATGAACACGAGTTCTGTCGCGGGAGCATCAAACAATTCTAAATCCCAGCGCCCTGCCACAAAATTGAAGAGATGTGTACCCTCCGGAAATTGAATGAATCCTTTTGCTCGATAGATCGTTGAGTTCATAGAATCGGCAAAGGTTTCAAAACAGGCGCGATTGTAAACCGATTGAGCAGTGTAGCTAAACGATTCAACCTCTAGCTGATGTTGATGGTGCGGAGCAGGTTGTAAGCGTTCTCGAGCAATGCCAAACAATAGATCCAGATCAACTTGGCATCGAACGGTACGGACAATGAACGCTACTTGATTGAATGACTGAAGTTTATGGATGACTGTTTCTAACTCAGTTTCAGTCACTAAATCAACTTTGTTCAACAGAATGAGATCAGCCGATTCAATTTGAATCCGAGAGGTATGGCCAATTTGAGGATATGCCACTAGACCATCAGCATCCATCACAGTGACAACTCCATCGAGCCGCACTTGAGGCAAGCTTTCTTGAATATCAAACACTAACGCATCGGGTTCCGCTACGCCCGTTGTTTCCACAATGATCTGATCCGGATTGACCGTTGCAATTATTTCATCCACCGCCGCTTCAAATTCACCCAAGAGCGAACAGCAAACGCAACCGCCACCTAAATCTGCCATTTCAACGTTTTTACCTTGAAGGATTTTGGTGTCGATCGCAATCTCTCCAAACTCGTTCATCAAAATTGCCAACTTTCGCGGCATCACATTCAGAATGTGTCGCAACAGTGTGGTTTTGCCGCTGCCCAAAGGCCCCGTAACAACGGTAAGGGGTGTACGTTCTGTCATAGTTCACCCCTTGATATTGCCGATCGGCGTTAACTTCGCGACTCGTTGACTAATGCCTGCGAGTTCTGCCGCTTCGATCACTTCATCCACGTCCTTGTAAGCGCCACCTGCTTCTTCTGCAAGTCCTGAGGAAGATGTGCTGCGAACATAGATGCCCCGTTGCTGCATTTGCTTCTGTAGCACATCTCCACGCCAAGTTTTCCGAGCTTTCGTTCGACTCATGGTGCGTCCGCTACCATGAGCCGTACTGTAAAACGTTTGATCGCCTGTCGCAACTCCGGTAAGCAAGTATGAGCCAGTTTCCATGCTGCCCCCAATGATCACAGGCTGTCCGGTTTCTTTGTAGCGTTCTGGCAGGTCAGCCATTTCGGGAGCAAACGCGCGAGTGGCTCCTTTCCGGTGAACGAGCAGCGATCGCTCCTTGCCATCCACAATATGTTTTTCTAACTTTGCAGTGTTGTGCGACACATCATAAACGAGGTGCATTCCTAGATCTTCTGCTGATTGTCCAAACACTTGCGAAAACACTTCTCGAATGCGGTGCAGAATGACTTGGCGATTGGCAAAGGACATATTGATACCGCACTTCATCGCCGCGAAATAGGCTTGTCCTTCGGGAGAATCAAACGGCGCACAGGCAAGCTCTCGATCGAGAACCTTAATCCCATACTTGCTATCCATCACTTTAAGGAATCGCTGCAAGTAATCGGTTGCAACCTGATGCCCAAAGCCTCGGCTACCGCAGTGAAACATGATCACCACTTGATCCGGTTTGGTAATCCCCATCTGCTTTGCCAATGCTTTATCAAAAATGTTTTCTCGCTTGGCAACTTGAATTTCAAGATAGTGATTTCCCGATCCTAATGTCCCGATTTGATGGAAACCCCGATCGATAGCTTTCTCACTGATCTTGCTGGCATCGGCTCCCTTGATACACCCTTGTTCTTCCATGAATTCCAGGTCATCTTCCCAACCATACCCATTGTTGATGCACCATTGCGCTCCTTGCTCTACCGCCTTGCGAAAGTCATTGCGCGAGAGTTTCACAAAGCCAGTGCTACCGACTCCAGCCGGAACGCGATCGTACAGCTTATCAACGAGTTCCTTCAGATGCGGCTTCACGTCTTTATACGTTAAGTTCGTGGTTACCAACCGCATTCCGCAATTGATGTCAAACCCGATACCGCCCGGAGAAATGACACCCCCTTGCTCGATGTCCATCGCGGCAACGCCACCGATCGGAAAGCCATAGCCAAAGTGACCATCAGGCATACAGAGTGCATATTTGGTGATTCCCGGAAGCGTTGCGACATTCGTAATCTGATCGTAGACGGCATCATCGAGTTCCCGAATCAGCTTTTCTGTCCCATAAATCCGAGCCGGAACCCGCATCCCGTCTTTGTAGGATGTGGGGATTTCCCAGATGACATCAGAGATTTGAGTTAAGACCTCGATCGAAGCCATCGCATCACCTTCCTACGTGATCTCAGTTTGATCTTGGCAAGCCATAAGACATCAATGCTTGTATCGAATGGAGGATCTGATCGAACACTAATTTTTCTCGATCGAGCTTTGGAGGCTCATGCGTCAGCTTTGAGCGATCGTGGGCTAGCTTTGGAAGCTCGTGCGTCAGCTTGAGAAGCTTAAGGGGCTAGCTCTGGAAGCTCGTGCCCCAGCTTTGAGAGGTCAGGGGTGAGCTTTGGGTAGGTGAAGGGAGTGCGAACGCTTCAGTGGAGCGGAGCTTGCGTGAGTGGAGAGTGCTGGATGTCAATTAGTAAGTATTTCTTGAAGGAGTAACGAAGCGCTTTAAACCAAGGGATATTATACGGGCATGGATTCTGCATAAAACGCTACTTCGGTATGATATACAGAATCTTAGTCTGAATAAAGTCCTTTTTCAGAATGATATACAGATCTCCGTCTAGATAACGTTCTGATTTGGTGTGTTAAACAGATTATTGTCTGCCTAATCATTCAGTTTGGTGTGTTAGACAGAATCTTCGTCTGGGTAATATGCTGTTCCAGAGTGCTATGTAGATCTCCATCTTCTTAAAATCCCAATCTGGGGAATTAGACAGAGTAGGGCGAGTCAAATCCGCCTAAATAAGAGTTAGACCCCTAGGCTTCGGTTAAGTGATGTTTTGAAACTAGTGGTTGGCTTTAAACACTGAATTATTGCAATTTTGATATCTTCATTTATTTGCAAATTTATTTGTATATCTTATCACAAAATTGAGCTTATTTGAGCTAACTAATGGTATTAGAAGTATCTAGAATTTCTAGGAGTAACCATGGGATGTGATGAAATTCTAAAGCAAGGAGTTTTCAATCAAGTCATAATCAATGCTAATAAAAGCGTTGAGGAGAACCTGTACGACTGGCTAACAAGCGTAAGCTATGGAGAGTTTAAACAAAAGCAAGATGCTGGCTTAAAAGTTGGGTTTCCTATTGAAGGAATACCTTATGAAGTAGGTGGAAGTTGGTCTGAAGATAAATTTAATGAGTGGAGGCAAGCGGTTATTGGTGAAAGGTCTCGAAAGTTTAAATCTAATGAATTCATGCAAATAGTGAGTCTAAATGCCTCTGACACTATAGTCAATGCTTGGCTTGCATGTATGGTACCGGGAGGTGCCGGGCTTAAAGGATCTCTTGAAGTTGTTAATGAGCCTGACATCATTTTTACAGCCAATTGGACCCCAAATTCCATGACGGATTACCCTCCAAAGGTAAAGCCGGGTGGATTTATTGTTTCAGGAGCAACAGTTGTAGGAGGAAATCTGGAAGAGGGTATGGAGATTCCTTTGAGCGGTCATAAGGTTCTCCTTAGAAGGGATGGGCACAGCGGAGTTACTGTTATATTGAACACAATAGGAGAAGATGCACAGGGACACGCATATCAAGGGGGTATACCGGCAATTCCACCAATCCCACCTATGCCTCCACTAAACCTCCATGTTTTTACACATCATGAAGGGCATCAAAGAAATTATCCAGTAGCAAGTTTTACCGTACCTGACGGCTATAAGATAATCAGTGGTGGAGCAAAAGTAAATTGGAATGGATACGGCAATCTACTTACAGCTTCTTTTCCAGATAATCGAACAACATGGGTTGCGAAGGCAAAAGATCATGGAACTGCTGATCCTGCAACTATAACAATTCGAGTAATAGCGCTTTATGATCCTAATAATGAATGGGAGGTTGAAATTGAAAGTGAGCCTAGTGGACCTGAACACCATCCTGGAAGCGTAGCAACACTACTAAGTGAATATATTCTGACGGGTGGCGGCGCACAAGCTCATTGGACAACCGAGGGGAGTCTACTTACAGCTTCTTGTCCTCAAGGATCACAAAGTTGGAAAGCTAGCAGTAAGGATCACGAGTATCCTGAGGCAGTTTTAATAACAGCTTATGCAATTGGAATTCGACCCCGAAATGGTGCCCAGAATCCTGAAATGAAGATTTTCCCAAAAACAAGCCCTGCAGAACAACACCCATCGGTTGATGTTCCTGTTGAACCTGGATACACCCTTGTAGGAGGTGGCGCTCAAGTAAATTGGACTGGACATGGCAATCTACTTACAGCCTCTTATCCATCTGAGGATGGAACCGCATGGCAAGTGAGCAGTAAGGATCATATTAATGCAAGTCCTGCTACAATCACAGGCTATGCAATAGGAGTTAAAGTTTGATAGAAAGTTGTCAAACGCAAACGCTTATACCATAGGCAAATTATGACGTTGAGAAACTTGATACTCTGGCGTCTATGCGATTTTGCAAGCCTAACGCAATCGGTCTAACACAGCGTTGGAGCGGCGATCGAGAACTTTTCGTCTATGTTGCAGGTTTCTCATCGCCGCTCAACTGTGTCGTTATGAAGCCTTGCAATAGAGCGATTTAATGAAGGTGATTTTAACGATGAACTACCAAAACTTCATCACAATTGAACCTGATAAACGGGGTGGGAAACCCTGTGTGCGTGGTTTAAGAATTACAGTCTATGAAGTGCTGGAGTACTTAGCTTCCGAGATGACTGAAGCAGAAATTCTTGACGATTTTCCCGATCTAACGCGAGAAGACTTAAAAGCCTGTATCGCTTATGCTGCTGACCGTGAGCGTCGGTTGATGATTTCTCCATTCTCTGCATGAGATTACTTTTTGATGAGAACTTGTCGTCAAAGTTGCCGAGCCGTCTGGGCGATCTTTTCCCAAATTCGCTTCACGTTCGAGATGTGGATATGAAGGCAACAAGCGATCCAATCTTTGGAATTATGCAAAAGACAACGATTTGATGATTGTCTCAAAAGATGCAGATATGCACGATTTGAGCTTAGTATTTGGCAATCCACCGAAAGTTATTTGGCTTCGCTTGGGAAACTGTTCAACATTGCAAGTTGAGAATTTGCTACGTCAGAACTTTGAAGTGATCAAAATATTTTATGCAGATGAGAATTTATCGCTGCTTGCTTTGTCATAATGCCCCGAACTTTATGAAGGCTGAGTTTGTGGGTTGAAGTAGTTTTCAAGACGCAATTGAATTTCCTTGAAAAAAAGGATGCTGAGAAAACATATTAGATTTTAGGCTGGAATGACTGAAGTTTGCTCCTTACGGGTAAAGATAGCAGGCTGTGCTAAACCCTCACTCATATAAGCAACCGCCATATCCTGAGACCTGAGAGTTGTGCGCCCACCCGATACGCCCTTGACGATCGATTAAAATACTCCTCTACACGACTGATCAGCGTGTCGATCGCACTTCGCTCCTCCATGTACGATAATCACAGGTTTCCCAGTCTTCATTTTCTCTCAATCCCACGTTTGTTCGTGATATCTGTTCAGTTAGTTCACCACAATTTACTAGGGTAATGATTGCTTGAAGATGCCATCTTTATCATAGGAGTAACATTCTGTTCTAGATTGAAGCGAACTGATTGTTTCAGTGAACAAGCTCTCATTTCTCCGATCGCTTGTTATTTCGAAGTAATCATAAATATGGCATTGGATAGACGGTTGAGCTTACAGCAATTCTTAGCATGAAAGTCTGTTATCAGATACTCGATCAATCCCTGTGCTGGTGAAAATTTCTGATAGTGCGATCGATGCTGACTCTACGAAACAAACTGCAACACTAAAACACTTCAAACCATGAACGACCAATCAATGGCAAACCAAGGCGCAACTCCCAACCAAGCAGCACTAGAAGCGCAACAAACGATCTCAGGACAGACCCACGCTGCAGGTGGAAGTGCATTACTCGATGCAAATGCCCAAGTCGATCCCCAACTCGATGATTCGAGCAACGAACCTGTCGCAAGCAACTTTTCCGGCGATCAGGATACCGATGATCCGACCGAAGCGAAACAATTTACAACGACAGGAGACTACCCAGTCGATCTGACGCAGCTTGATGACGAAGGCAACTTGTCTCTTACAACGGATGCTCCCAGCGCAGAATAACGGTAATTGAAATTATGCCGCGAATCAACTCTAAACTTCTGAAGCAATCAAGTTCAGCCGCAGCAGGACGATTACGCGCTCGTCCGATACAGCCGAAAGGATCTGGCTCTCCTGGGCTGCATCCGCTCAAATTAGCAGGTAAGCGAGATGGGTTACTTTATGTTCCTACAGCTTATCGAGCAGATTCTTCTAATCCTCTCGTGCTGATGCTCCATGGTGCAGGAGGCAATGCGGAAAATGGACTCAGTATCATTCAGCAATGGGCAGAGCAATTGAGCGCGATCGTGTTAGCGATCGACTCACGTGAGCAAACTTGGGATGTGATTCTCAGTCATTACGGTTCTGACATTGCCTTTATTGATCAAGCATTGTCACAGACGTTTTCTCGTTATTCGATTAACCCGAATCAAATCGCGATCGCAGGTTTTTCAGATGGAGCATCCTATGCCCTTTCCGTAGGCATTACCAATGGGGATTTGTTTACTGATATCCTTGCGTTCTCGCCTGGATTTATAACACCCGCCACTCAAGTCGGACAACCCCGATGCTTTGTGTCTCACGGCAAAGGCGATACAGTGTTGCCGATTGATCGATGCAGTCGCCGGATTGTGCCACGACTACAACAAGCAGGCTACAACGTGCTTTACCGAGAATTTGACGGTTCGCATACGGTTCCGAGTGCGATCGCTGATGAAGCAATGCAATGGTTCACCACTCAATCAGTCATACCTCATTAATTACAGTTGTTTGGATAATCTCTATTGGAATAGAACAATGTCCAATCCCAGAATCAGAACCCGTGACGAACTCGCAAAGCGAGAGCCGAAGGCACTGCAATTTCATTCGCTAACTTTTTCTCAGTCATACTATCACTCCGTAGTTGGTTAAAGGGCAGAGGGAAAGGTTTCTGGTACTTCGTCGGTGATCGATTCAACAGTGTGATCGATCGGTTCGACCCCACGAGTGTCATCAATGTGAATCATGACATCGAACTGTTGAGGCAGCGACGCATAGAAGTAGTGGCTCTCACGTTCCGTTTCAGGGCGATAAATCACACCGATCGCTCGCTCTAATCGCCGTTCTCGCAATCCTGCAACTGCTAAATTTTCAGCTTGCAGATTAATCCAAAATTGAGGAAGTCCAGTCTCGTGAAAGAGTGCCTCGTAGCTACCGGGTAAACTTGGGCAAACTCGCTTTAACTGCGGAAGTTCATTCCAGTGAGCGGCAGCGGTCACAGTTCCGGTATAAGTGCTGAATCCGATCAAGACAGCATCCTGTCCATATTTTTCGCGCACGAGTTGACCGAGGTTCCACTCTCCAGCCTTGCTCATATCGGTTGCCCGTGCATCTCCTAAATGAGAGTTGTGCGCCCAAACGACGACCTTAGACTCATTTCCTTGGCGATCGAGGTATTCAACTAAATTATCCAAGCTATCCGCCATGTGACGATCGCGCACATTCCAGGACGATACCTGCCCCTCAAACATCGAGCGATAGTAGGCTTCGGCATCTTTTACCAAACGAGCGTTTTGTTCTGCATAGAAGAATTCATCCGCTGCAACCTGACCCTCTTGTTGGGTATAGGTATAGCCCGATTGTTGTTGTAACTCCGTTAACTGATTCACGACTTTTTCTTGACAAGATTCACCGAAGCCAAAGGTGACCGCGTAACCATAGTCTTTGGCATCTTCAGCAAAGTGGTCTAAGCAAGCATAGCGATCCCGTGCCCGTTTTGCCGCTTCTGGGTCAACGCGATCAAGGTAATCCAGCACGGCTGCGATCGAGCGATACAGACTGTACAAATCTAAGCCATAGAAGCCGACCTTGGATTGGCTTGGAGTGAGGGCATCGTTATGCTGACGCAACCAGCCGACGAAAGCGACGACATCAACGTTGCGCCACATCCAAGTTGGAAATTGTTGAAGCCCTCGTAATGCGACTTCAGGAGTCGGATCGAGATTCACTCCCCGTACATAGCGGTTCACTCGATAAGCATCTGGAAAGTCCGCTTCAACGGCGACAGCGGTGAAGCCTTTGTCTTGAATCAATCGTTTCGTGATTTCTGCTCGCTGTTGATAGAACTCATGAGTTCCATGCGTTGCTTCACCCATCAACACCAAACGTGCATCCCCAATTAAATCCATCAGAGAATCATAATCTGAGGTTGTGCCTGTTAGTGGACAAGCCGCTTGCCTCACAGCATCGACGAGGTTTGTATCTGTAGCGTTTGGCATCGTTCCTCCAGCTACTTACATTTTGAAAAGAATTTTTTGAAAAGAATTGATAGTTATACCGAATCAATTTATTAATGCGACAGATCTTGGAAGCCCCCTAAATCCCCCATACTGGGGGACTTTGAGAATCCGAAACAGATTTGGCTTGAAGTCCCCCACGCGTGGGGGATTTAGGGGGCGAAGGATCTGTCGCACTCAAAAATCAATTTGGTATTATCGATCGCGCTCACCCGTCACACCAACCAGCCTAGAGACTGAAGCTCATCTTTTCCTCCAACTCTTGAGGTATCCCTACTTGCAGAGTTCTTGAACCTTTAGAGGGAGATCATGTAATGCTCGCAGGTAATGAAAGCGAATCAAACTCTGGTCACACCCTATCGAGCGCACCTCACCTGCGGCACGTTGAGTAACGAATTGTGAGTGCTGTAGCAAATTCAGAAACAGCAATCGTCCTTCAGCATTCGACTAGCTAAGTTAGACCTGTCCTTAACACTCTCAATTGTTATGAATTCTCGTTTGTTGCATCAGATGACGACGATCGCGCTGGCTGGATTCATGCTCAGTACCAGTGCTGGGCTTTCCATTCAAGCTGGATTTGCGGCTCCTCGGCTGTTCGAGGTTGCCCTCACGCCAAAGCTTGCTGCCTTGCCGGAATCCGTCGAACAGAAGGTTCGCCAAGCTGCCGCTCAACAGTTTGGCGTTCAGCCGAGTGCGGTCAATCTTGTGAGCTTCAATCAGCAGACTTGGATGGATAGCTGTCTCGGCTTAGGGGGTGCGGCTGAAATCTGCGCCCAAGCACTAATCGAAGGCTGGCGAGTCGAAGTCTCAGATGGACAGAACAACTTAACCTACCGCACAGACAGTAATGCCAACACCGTTCGTTTAGAGCCGCGATCGAGCGAGGCAACTTTACCCATTGAAGTCAGCCAACGCTTGCTGAACAAGATTTCGCGACAAGTTCGAGTCCCCGTCGATCTCTTGAAGATTGCAGCAGTCCGATCGACGACCTGGGATGGCTGTCTTGGCATCTTCAAACCTCGGCAAGCTTGTACTAGAATCGCGATACCTGGGTGGCAAGCGATCGTAACTCATGGCGAACGGAGTTGGATCTATCACCTCGATCAGTCTGGAACTCGCATCGTTCAGAATTCAACCGCCAGTGGTAGCCGAGGCGGATTAGTGCCTTCGTTTATTCCAGAAGAAAACAAACTGCCGATCGAGGACACTGTGGTATTTCAATCGATCGTTTCGGGAGATCTTGCAGGTACAGTGACGCGGCTGAGCTTGACCAAAGAGGGCGTGATTACGAAATACGTCAGCGCTCCGAACATTCGGACTCGTCCGGTAGTTGTGAAACGGCTGTCTCAACCGGAAGTTGAACGATTTGAGCGATTGCTCCAAACACAACGATTTCCCAATTTGCACAATCTGCGCTATCTCAGTAGTGCCGCTTTCGCAGACTATCCGACCACGACTCTGCAAGGAATGGGAATGACAACGCAGTACATTGATTTAGAAACAAAGAATCTTCCAAGATCCTTCCAGTCTATTATTCAAACCTGGGACAAACTATCAAAGTAGAGCGAACATTTACCAAAGGCGGTGCGGATAATTTGTCCGATCGCTTGGTTGACAACCATTTGCGCTTCCAGCCTGTGTTCACTCAAGCTCCAACTAACCTGAGTTCGGGTTAACCACAATTCATGCCGTTGTCCTCGGTGGCATCGGGGGTCGGGGATCGTTTTAATGGTTCTATGAGGGTCATCGAACTCAGGTGTTTTTAGAACTCTGTATCATCTTCGTCGTCGATCGCGTCTTCTAGTTCTGGA
This sequence comes from Leptolyngbya sp. DQ-M1, assembly GCF_039962505.1. Lineage (NCBI taxonomy): Bacteria > Bacillati > Cyanobacteriota > Cyanophyceae > Leptolyngbyales > Leptolyngbyaceae > Leptolyngbya > Leptolyngbya sp. DQ-M1. The sequence continues at coordinate 112,444 of NZ_JAMPLJ010000008.1, read as the reverse complement.
ATCTCATCTGGGGTGCCGATCGCTTCAATCTCAGCCTCGTCTGCATCAACCACAGACCCATTGAATGCTTCCGCTAACGTTCTTGCCGCACGAGCAACTTCATCGTCTTCCCAATCTGAGCGTTTGTAAGAGGGTTGGGGAGGTTCTTCGGGAGTAGATTCGGAGTGGGGTTCGGGGTTGGTCGTAACAGGTGGAGTGGGATTGGAGAATGGAGGCAGAGCGGGTTCTGAAGGTTCGGTGGGTGAAGGTGCAGGAGGGGGCGTTGGGGATGTTACAGCAGTCGTCGGTGCGACCACCAAGCTGAATTTGATTTCTTTTCCAAAAGTTTTGGTGAGCGCGGCAGCAATGTTTTTCGATCGTCCTTGTGCCAATCCTAAGAGTTTTTGAGCTACACCAATTTGAGCCACTTCTCCATCAAACGAAAGTAAGCTTCCCTGTTGTTTTAACAGGGCTTGCGTTCCCAAAGGTTGTAAATTACTGATGATCGTTTGCCAGAGTTGCTCCAGATCCGTTAGATCACTGTCTGGTGACTCTTGTATCGGTTCTGGTGTTGGCTCCGGAGTCGTTGCCGCAACAGGAGGCTTAATCGGTTCTGGAATCGGTGGGGCAATCGTTTGGGCAGGTTTTGCGATCGGTTGAGCAGCAATCGGTTGAGCAGCAATCGGTTGAGCAACAATTGATTGAGCAACAATCGGTTGAGTCGATTCGGTTGTGACTGCAGAAGGCAATAGTCCCATTAATGTTACTTCTAGCCAGAGACGAGGCTGAGTAGAGTTTTTTAATTGCAGTTCGCTTTCCTTGAGGCGTTGTTGTCCAGCGAGGATTGTTCCGATCGAGACTCCTTTTGCAAACTCGCAAAGCTGCACCCAAGTTGGAGACGTAAGCGCAACTAAATCTCCGCGATCGGGAGCCGTTTTTGCAATCAATAAATCACGATAGAAGCTGGCTAAATTTTGCAGCACAATTAAAGGTTCCCGTCCGCGATCCATCAAGCGGCGAGTGGTATCAAGAACGGTTTCTGGCTGGTTTTGAGCGATCGCTTCAACTAGCGCCATTAGATCGCGCTCTGGAACTGCACCCACTAAATCCCAAACGCGCTCAACGGTAATATCACCGGATAAAAGGCTCAGTTGATCAAGCAAGCTTTCGGCATCGCGTAAGCCACCTTGAGAGATCTGAGCAATTAGATAGAGGGCATCCTCTGCGATCGCAATTCCTTCTTTCTCGGCGATCATCGTGAGGTGTTGGGTCATATCGTCGATCGGAATCCGCCGGAAATCGAACCGTTGACAGCGAGAGATAATGGTCGGTAAAACTCTTTGCGGATCAGTGGTCGCTAGAATGAAAACAACTTGTTCCGGGGGTTCTTCTAAAGTTTTCAATAAAGCATTGAACGAAGCATTACTTAACATATGAACTTCGTCGATCACATAAGTTTTATATCTGCATTGCACAGGAGCAAATTGAGCGCGTTCAATAAGTTCACGAATATTATCAACTCCGGTATTACTTGCAGCGTCAATTTCAATGACATCTAAAGCATTACCTTTAGTAATCTCTTGACAGGTCTGACAAACACCACAAGGCTTGTCGGTTGGGGCATCTACCGAAATACAATTGAGTGATTTCGCAAAAATCCGGGCGCTCGAAGTTTTCCCGGTTCCGCGTGCGCCCGTGAAGAGATAGGCAGGCGCGATCCGGTTTTGCTTCAGCGCATTTGACAGTGTGGTCGCGATCGCGTCTTGACCCACAAGCTGCAAGAACGTTTGGGGACGGTATTTGTGATGAAGGGGAACGTAGGTCACAGGGCGATATTCGCAAATCGACTGATTGATCCTACCGTGCGATCGCGATCTTTGAGTTTATTCTGCTTTCGGAGCAGGTTTCGCCGCTCCGAAAAAGGCTTTGTACACTTCATGCGCGATCGGTACTGCGGCTGTCGCTCCATAACCGCCGTTTTCAACCACAACCGCGATCGCAATCTGAGGATTGCTGACTGGCCCATATCCCACGTAGAGCGAATTGTCCTCTTGTCCTTGAACCTCCGCCGTTCCCGTTTTACCGGCGGTGAGCGGGATCGAGCCGTCGCCAAGACTGCGTGCCGTTCCTTCTTGCACAACGGCTGTGAGTCCTTCTTGCAGAACTTTTAGAGCAGATGGCTCAAACCCCAGCGATTCCGGCTGCATATTCGGCTGGTAAGTTTGACTTGCGAGTAAATGAGGCTTGACGCGCTTCCCTCCGTTCGCCACGGTTGAAACCATGACTGACATTTCTAGCGGAGTCATCTGTACCATTCCTTGCCCGATCGAGGTACTGACTGTATCTCCGACATACCACGGCTCTTTGAATAATTTCTCCTTCTGTTTGGGTGTGGGAATGATGCCATGACTGCCACCATCTAAGCCCATGGTAGAAGTCGTGCCAACGCCGAATTTTTGACCCCACTCAGAAATCGCTTCAGGGCCGATCGCCATGCCAAGCTGATAGAAAAACGTATTACTACTGACTGCTAACGCATCCCGAAACCCGATCGTTCCGTAGCTAGCATCGCCATGTTCGTGAAAGAGAGTTCCGCCAATGTTTATGGCGCTGTAAGTCGGCAACATTGAGGTTGCAGAAAATTGACCGGACTTCATCGCTGCCATTGCAGTCACAATTTTGAAGGTGCTACCTGGTGGATAGCCTTGCAAAGCGCGGTTGAGAAAAGGATGGTCTTGGCTTTGCAGTGCATCCCAGGTCTTCTGGCTGATTTTGCGAGTAAAAATATTCGGATCAAAGGTCGGCCCGCTTGCCATGACGAGAACCGCACCCGTTTTCACATCGAGCGCTACAACTGCGCCGCGTCGTCCGGCTAATGCTTTCTCAGCCGCTTGTTGCAGTTTGACATCGAGCGTTAACTGTAGCGGCGCTCCTGCAACGGGCGGCTGCACACCGAGCATCTTTAACTCTTTGCCTGCCGCATCCACCTCAATCAGCCGTCTGCCCCAGATGCCGCGCAATGTCGCATCTTGAATCCGCTCAATGCCCATCTGTCCCACCAGCATTCCGTTGGGAAATTGGGGATTTGCTTTGAGATCTTCTTGCGTGGCTTCGCCGATGTAGCCTAAAACGTGAGCGCCAAGGCTTCCATAAGGATATTGGCGGGTTGATTCTGCTTGAACTTCTAAGCCGCGAATTTGCCCGACTTCGTGCAGCGCGATAAATTTCTTCTCATCAAGTCCCCGCAGAATTCGCACCGGGGACACCGATCGATACTTCACTTCTTCGAGCTTTTTGATAATGTCTTCTTTCGGGATTTCTAATAACTCGCTAATGCGCTGAGCCGATACCTGCCATTGTTCTTTGGTTTGCTCACGCGGATAGAGATACACGGCTCGCGACAAGCGATTCACGACGATCGGTTTGCCTTTGCGATCGACCAAATTACCGCGATCTGCCACGATGGAAATCGATCGGACGCGGTTTTGTTCAGCAAGCTGGCGGTTGTTTTTTCCTTCAACCAGTTGCAGATAGGCAAGGCGAAATCCACAGACGCTCATCACGCCGCTGGCAAGTAGGAATAGAATCACCGCCCGGAAGGAGCGCTGCGATCGTGCTTTGCTGACCCAGGAATTCGTCGATGAATAGAAGGTGTTCGCCATACGTTGCGCTAAGGGTGAGAAGGTCAAAGAAATGACATCGGACTTACTGTAACAGATCCAGTAAGAGAAGAGGATTCTGGTGGAATTATTTGAAGACCGTATGAAACCTGATGTGAAATCTGATGAATAATGGTGAGTCAGACCTTATTCACACTCAATTCACACTCAATCGACATGGCAACCGTTAACGACAATTATTTGAAGCTGAAAGCAGGTTACTTATTCCCCGAAATTGCGCGGCGGGTGAATGCTTTCGCGCAGGCAAATCCTGATGCTCCGATTATTCGTTTGGGAATTGGGGATGTGACCGAACCGCTACCGGAAGCGTGTCGCCAGGCGATGATCAAAGCGGTTGAGGACATGGGCGATCGTAGTCTCTTTAAGGGTTATGGGCCTGAACAGGGTTACGAGTGGCTCAGGGAAAAGATTGCGAAACATGATTTTCAGGCGCGAGGCTGTGAGATTGATGCCTCTGAGATTTTTGTGTCGGATGGCTCGAAATGTGACACAGGCAATATTTTGGAAATCTTTGGGCACGACAATACGATCGCGGTGACTGATCCGGTGTATCCGGTGTATGTCGATACGAATGTGATGGCAGGAAATACCGGAGAGGCGAACGATCGGGGAGAATACGCGGGATTAGTTTATCTACCGATTTCTGCGGAAAACAACTTCACGGCTGAGATTCCCTCGCAGAAAGTTGATTTGGTTTATCTCTGTTTCCCGAACAATCCCACAGGTGCAGTCGCAACTAAAGAGTATTTGAAAGCCTGGGTAGATTACGCGAAGGCAAACGGTACGATCATTTTCTTCGATGCAGCGTATGAAGCGTATGTGACCGATGAAAGTTTGCCGCGATCGATCTATGAGATTGAAGGGGCGCGGGATTGTGCGATCGAGTTTCGATCGTTCTCTAAAAATGCAGGCTTTACCGGAACGCGCTGTGCGCTAACCGTTGTGCCGAAGACGCTAACGGCAAAAGCTTCCGATGGTTCGGATGTGGAATTGTGGAAGCTGTGGAATCGTCGCCAATCGACTAAATTTAACGGCGTGTCTTACATTGTTCAGCGAGGCGCGGAAGCGGTTTATTCCGAGGAAGGACAAGCACAGATCAAGACATTGGTGAATTTCTATTTGGAAAATGCCAAGATCATTCGCGAACAACTGACCGCAGCAGGGCTGTCTGTCTATGGCGGTGTGAATGCACCTTATGTTTGGGTGAAAACGCCGAATGGCTTATCGAGTTGGGATTTCTTCGATAAGCTGCTGAATGTTTGCAATGTCGTGGGAACGCCCGGATCAGGGTTTGGGGCAGCAGGGGAAGGATATTTCCGCATTTCTGCGTTTAATAGCCGGGAGAATGTCGTTGAAGCGATGAAGCGGATTACGGCAAAGTTCTAAGTAGATGCGAATCTTGGCTTCGGTTTGAGCGGCTTGTGCCCCCTAAGTCCCCCATTCTGGGGGACTTTGAGAAGATTAAAAGGTCTGCAATGAGTGGACTCTTTGCGACTCTTACGCAATTTTGGTGAAGCGAAGCTACCGCACCTTCGTTTTACCAAAATTGCATAAGAGTTCTTTGATCGAGAGATGCAACACCAACGATCGTGCTCTGAAGCGAAACGATCGTCTTCCAAACTCAAACAATCGTGCTCTGAAGCGAAACGATCGTCTTCTAAAACGGAACAATCGTCTTCCAAACTCAAACGATCGTCTTCTAAAGCGGAATAATCGTCCTCTGAACTCAAATAATCGTCTTCTAAAGCGGAACAATCATCTTCTAAACTCAAACGATCGTCTTCCAAACAGCAAGTTTCTCGTTTCAATCATGATCGTTGCTGTTTGAAGGCGAAACTCAGAGAGAATGGTATTTCCAACACGACAAAATCGCCGCATTTTTCATCGTGCGAACCTTTCTCGGTGATCCTCGGTTTCGCGGCGTTTACTTTCTCCTCGCGACTCTCTTATCGATCGATGCCGCCCAAGCCTTGCGAGAAACCCTAATTCAGTATGCTGCCGATACTAAAGACCACACCGTCAGCGATACCTTCATGCAACTCCTCCGCACTCGTAAGGCTTGAATCAAATTTGCCGTCACACTCGATGCTGGTCTACCTTAACCCTAACCTAACGTCAGTTCGACGAGATTTTTCGCTGCGGTTTGAGCGGCTTCTTGCCCCCTAAATCCCCCAGAATGGGGGACTTAGAGAACCGCAATTCCCCAATTGAATCGATTCCTAACCCTTCAAAGTCCCCCACCTGTGGGGAATTTAGGGGGCTACCCGCAGGTTCAAACGTAGCTAAAAACTTCTGTCGAACTCACGTTAACACTGAAAATCTTCAACTGTTAACACTGAAAATCTCCAACTTTAGTGGGGCATCGAGCGAATGCAACAGAGCTAAGCTTTGAAGCAAATAGCAGGTAGACAGAGTATATGACATCGCAATTAAAAACCAATCCAGAGAAAGTTGAAGCGCAAAGAAGCACGTTGTTCGATCGCACGTTTCGCGACCACGAGGGCAATATTGTAATTGCTCAGATGCCAAATTTACCCGTTATCGTTGCCACGACAGCTATCCTATTGCATCTTGTCCTTCCTGCAAGCAGACTCCAAGCTGGAATCGGTTTAATCGGGTTTGGAGCTGCGTTTACCTGGGCTTGGTTAGAACTGTTTCAGGGCGTGAACTACTTCCGTCGAGGACTCGGTTTGTTCACCTTAGTCGGCTTAATCGCGTTCAGTTCCTATATCGCTTGAGCGTGAGATGTAGAACCCTTCAAGCCATCGCTGACTATGGTTTCACCTGTCTTAAACTCAGCTCTTTATAATGAAGAAGTGTAAAGAAATTTCTTCAAAGGGCTGACTCATGCTGATCGATCGACCTCCCACAGCACAACCGACCGAACTTCCCGCCGGTGGAACCGATCCGGCTCGGTTTGATTGCAAAGAAGCTTGGTATCCAGTTCACTATGTTCGAGACTTAAGCAAAACAGAGCCAACTAAATTTACGCTGTTGGGTCAGGACCTAGTAATCTGGTGGGATGCCAAATCTGAGATTTGGAGAGCCTTTGAAGATCAATGTCCGCACCGGTTAGCACCGCTTTCAGAAGGCAGAATTGCAGAAGATGGATTGCTTGAATGTCCCTATCATGGTTGGGCATTTCAAGGGAATGGAAGCTGCGATCGTATTCCCCAACAGTCTGACAATGTTTCTGCAGATGAATCTAAGCGGGCGTGTGTTGCTTCCTATGCCACCGCAGAACGGCAAGGACTATTGTTCATCTATCCCGGCAAAAACAATCCAGAGCAAGTCAACATTCCGATCATAGAAGCAATGGAAGAATCGCCCGATGAATGGGTGTGTTTGAACACGTTTCGCGATTTACCTTACGATGCCTTAACGCTGCTGGAAAATGTTCTTGATGTTAGCCACATTCCGTTTACGCATCATAAATCCGTGGGGAATCGATCGAATGCTTCCACCGTTGAGCTAGAAGTTTTAGAATCTGGTAAACAAGGTTTTGTAGGCTTTTGGCAAGAAGGCCCACGCAAAGGAACATTGGGATCGCAGCATACAAAGTTTATTGCTCCGGCACTGATGTATCACGATCTAACCTCGAAACAATTCGGGCGGACGCTCACGGTTGTTTATGCAACACCGATGCGAAAAGGGGAATGCCGCGTCTTTGCTCGATTCCCGTTTAAGTTTGCCTCTAAGCTTCCTGAATTTTTTATCAAGCTCACACCGCGCTGGTATTCGCATTTAGGCAACAACACGGTGTTAGAAGATGATCAAATCTTTTTGCACTATCAAGAGCGCTATTTAGTCGAAAAAGGTGGCAGTGAGAACTATGCAAAAGCTTGTTACTTACCGACTCGTGCCGATGCATTTGTGTCAAGCTTACGAAATTGGGTGAATCAGTTTGAAGCTGATCCCTTTCCGCATCAATCGTTACCTCCTTTGCAGCCGATCGAACAATTACTCGATCGCTATCACTCTCACACCGTTCATTGTTCAAGCTGCCGTACTGCATTGGCGCGAATTCAGCAGTTGAAGTTCGCGATCGCTGTTCTAGGGGGCTTGTGTTGGGCAGTGTTGCCTTTAGTGTCCATTCTCTTTCAGCCGTCATCGCTGCTAATTGCGGGATTGGCTGCGATCGTGCCCCTGATTGCAGGTTCAACTTGGCTTGTGTTGCACAATTTAGAGCGCAGGTTTTATCGAGGGGATCGCATTCCAGCGAGAAACCGACCAGAGAAGCCGCGCAAGTAGAGGAATTCCCCAAGCTCAAGCAGTTCTTCTATGTTCACAGTTCTTCTATGCTCAAAGTCCCCCACTCGTGGGGGATTTAGGGGGCAATCAGCCGCTAACAACGCAGCGTTGTACCATCCTAAAACGTTACCTTGTACAACTGAAATAACTCTCCAGGCAGCGTTTTCACAATTTTACCGCCCTCAGACTGAATCAATTTCTTCCAATCTTCTAACGACTCAAGAAAGACTTCTGTGCCTAAATACGTTTCCAAAATTGCCCAACTCTCCGCCAGTGGTGCATTCGGATCAAGCACATCAAACACAAACACTCCACCGGGTTTAAGCACCCGCTTCACTTCGGACATAACTAGCGACCAGTAGTCGATCGACGAATAACAACTCACGCCCGTCGAAACCACATAATCAAACTGGTTCGCCTCATACTGCAACTGATGCGCTGCTTCGAGCTTAACCCCGCGAAACAGCTTAGAATTGAGTTGCGGAGCGCGAGCATTGATCGCATCACACGCCACCTTACTGACATCTTGACCAGAATAGTAAGCATTCCAATCCCGCCAGCCATAAATCAAAAAACCAACGCCGCAGCCAATATCCAAGCAGCGTTGATTCTTCTGCGGTTGCGCCAATTGCCAAAACGGAGAGGTAATCTTTGCTTGAAGCTGTCCTGATACGCGCTCCCGAAAAATCGGCATTGCCTCAACTTCTTCAGGCAGCACGATCGCCTCACCGCGATATTCTCGGTTAAAGCGATCGGCGATCGCAGCAATCTGTGAATCCCAGTCTTGTACAGCCAATGATTTAGCCTTTAAGTGCGCGAGTAAAGTTTTGACGGTAAGAACGATTAAACATCAAAGCGGGCCACAGTAGCGCCAAATACACCCTACCTTGACTAAAGCTTGTCCGTCGGAAGCCTTTCCAAAAGCGATAAGCTCCCACGACATACACCGCCAACGCCACTAACAATAAGAGCTTCATGCCAAAGTCCTCATTTTCATTTTATTTCCAGATTCTAACAATCGAAATCCGGAGTCGGGGGACTTCACATTTGCTAATAATTGTGAGATTCCTGTCCGAAAAAAGCTGGCGCTGTCAAATTGAATAAAGAGCGATCGCACAAATCGAGAAAGTATGAAGGAGACTGTATGAGAGCAGTGTTAATGGCAGGCGGATCGGGAACTCGACTTAGACCGCTCACCTGTGACCTGCCAAAGCCGATGGTTCCGATTCTCAACCGGCCGATCGCGCAACATATTATCAATCTGCTGCAACGCCATCACATTCGGGAAGTGATCGCAACGCTGCACTATCTCCCGGATGTGATGCGTGATTACTTTCAGGATGGCAGTGAGTTCGGGGTGCAAATGACTTATGCGGTTGAAGAAGATCAGCCTTTAGGAACCGCTGGTTGCGTTAAAAATATTGCGGAATTGCTCGAGGATACGTTTTTGGTGATCAGCGGCGATAGTGTTACCGATTTTGACCTGAGCGCTGCGATCGAGTTCCACTACCGCAAGGGATCGAAAGCAACCTTAGTGTTAACGCGAGTACAGAATCCGATCGAGTTCGGTGTGGTGATCACGGATGAAGATTACCGCATTCGTCGCTTCTTAGAAAAACCTTCAAGCAGTGAGGTTTTCTCGGATACGGTGAATACCGGAATTTATATTCTTGAGCCGGATGTGCTGAAGTATTTGCCGGACAACGAAGAGGCAGACTTTTCAAAAGATCTGTTCCCGCTTTTGCTGGATAAAGGTGAGCCGATGTATGGCTACATTGCAGAAGGCTATTGGTGCGATGTCGGGCATTTAGATGCGTATCGGGAAGCGCAGTATGCAGGACTATCGCGCAAGGTGAAATTAGAGTTCGATTACGTCGAGCGATCGCCCGGATTATGGGTGGGAGACAACACCTATATCGATCCTTCAGCGCGAATTGAAACACCGGCAATTATTGGCAATAACTGCCGGATTGGAGCGCGGGTGACGATCGAAGCCGGAACCGCAATTGGAGATAACGTGACGATCGGGGCAGAAGCAGATTTGAAGCGCCCGATCATCTGGAACGGTGCCTTGATCGGAGATGAAGTGCATTTACGCGCCTGTGTGATTGCGCGAGGAGCGAGAATCGATCGCCGATCGCATGTTCTAGAAGGCGCAGTGGTAGGGCCACTTTCATCTGTCGGAGAAGAAGCGCTGATTGGCCCCAGTGTGCGCGTTTGGCCCAGTAAAAATGTAGAAGCAGGCGCAACGCTCAACACCAATTTAATTTGGGGCTACACAGCACACCGGAATTTATTTGGTCAGCGCGGCGTTTCTGGACTCGCCAACGTCGATATCATTCCAGAATTTGCCGTGAAGCTGGGAGCAGCCTATGGCTCAACGCTCAAACCGGGATCACAGGTGACGGTTTCACGAGATCAAAGAACGATTTCTCGGATGGTGTCACGATCGATGATTGCAGGCTTGATGTCGGTTGGAATTAATGTGCAAAACCTCGAAGCGACAGCGATTCCCGTGTCGCGATCGGTCGTCCCCACGCTCGGTGTGGCAGGCGGTTTACACATTCGGATTCATCCAGAAAAATCCGATCACATTTTGATTGAGTTTTTCGATCGCATTGGAATTAACGTCTCGAAAGCGATCGAGAAAAAGATCGAGGGCGCATTTTTCAAGGAAGATTTTCGCCGCGCTCCGATTCAAGAAATTGGCGGCGTGGTGAGCGTCAATCAAGCAACTGAAATCTACAGCCGTGGATTTGAGCGGCATTTGAACATTCAAGCGGTGCAGCACAGTAGCTCGAAAGTTGTGATTGATTACGCTTATGCGGTTTCTGGTGCGGTCTTGCCACAGCTATTGGCAAAATTCGGCTGTGATGCAGTCGTATTGAATGCCAGTCTGACGCAAACGGCTCCCTCGGTCAACGATCGTGAATCTCTGCTCAATCAGCTCGGTCACGTCGTCGAAGCGCTAAAAGCAACCTTTGGGGTGCAAGTTTCGGCTAACGGGGAACAGTTAATTCTTGTGGATGAAACAGGCAGCCCAATTCGGGGTGAAACGCTGACGGCGCTGATGGTCGATATGATGTTGACATCAAATCCACGGGGGACGATCGTGGTTCCGGTTCATGCATCGAGCGCGATCGAGCAAATTGCTCGTCGTCACGATGGCAAAGTGGTACGCACCAAAGCGAGTCCAACGTCGCTAATGGAAGCCTGTCATGCTCACGGCAACACGGTTTTAGGGGGTAGCGGCGAAATGGGCTTTATCTTTCCGCAACTGCATCCTGGCTTCGATGCGATGTTCTGCATTGCGAAACTGATCGAGATGCTGACGCTGCAAGACCGCACTCTGGCGCAAATTCGGGCAGAGTGTCCGCGTGTATCGCACAAAACCTATTCGGTGCGCTGTCCCTGGACAATTAAGGGAGCGCTGATGCGGCATTTAGTCGAAAGTCATCCAGCCGAAATGTTAGAGACGTTTGACGGCGTGAAGATTTTTAATCCCGATCGCAGCGATAGCTGGGTGCTGATTTTACCAGATGCCACGGAACCCTTAATTCACGTTTACGCCAATAGCCCGAATCGCGGCTGGGTCGATGAAATTTTGCGCGAGTATCGGCTGAAAGTGCAAGAGTTTGTTTACCAAGAACAAGGCATCGAAGAAGCTAGAATAGAGCATGTGTACTAAAATATCGCTTCTTACAAAATCAGCCAAGGCAGTAGAATAACGTTCACCCACTTTTCACAGGTCTATGAACAGCATCATTTTGTTAGCGGACATCATTCAGGAACCGCAGCTTCGATTCACCTCCGACAACCAAACCCCGATCGCGGAGTTACGAGTGGAGTTTGCTGGACTCCGCCCCGAAGATCCGGCAACTCAGCTTAAAGCAGTGGGCTGGGGCAACCTCGCGCAAGAAATTCAAGCAAACTATCACCAAGGCGATCGCGTGATTCTAGAAGGGCGCTTGACGATGAATACCGTTGATCGCCCTGAAGGCTTCAAAGAGAAGCAAGCAGAATTAACCATTCAAAGAATTCACGCTCTAAACGGCGCATCGATCTCTAGTAGCGTCACGACTGAGGCTCCGACTCGCGCTCCCAGCACTCCGCCGCCTGCCGCCACGACTCCGAAACGTACCCCCAAAGCACCTACCGCTCCAGCGCTTGAATCTCAGCCTGAGTTAGACGACATCCCGTTCTAAAATAAAGGCTGATTTTACGGAGCGGTGATATGGAGCGCGATTTTCAGCAGTTAGCAGACCTGTACAAAACTGCGCTCCTCAATGATGTACTTCCGTTTTGGCAGAAGCATTCGATCGATCCGCAAGGCGGCTATTTTACCTGCCTCGATCGCACCGGGAGTGTCTACGATACGGATAAATTTATCTGGTTGCAAAACCGCCAGATTTGGATGTTTTCGATGTTGTGCAACCGATTGGAGCCGCGATCGGAGTGGTTAGACATCGCAGAACATGGCGCGAAATTTTTAGCAAAACATGGGCGCGACGCTGAGGGCAACTGGTATTTTTCGCTCGATCGTTCGGGTCAACCCTTGATTCAGCCGTACAATATCTTCTCTGACTGTTTTGCAGCGATGGCGTTTAGTCAATTCGCGTTAGCATCCGGTCAGGACTGGGCGCGAGAGGTTGCACTTCAGGCATATCAGAACGTCTTGCGTCGGCAGAACAACCCAAAAGGAATTTATAACAAAGCATATCCGGGAACGCGATCGATGAAAGGGTTATCCGTCCCGATGATTCTTGCGAATTTAACGCTAGAGATGGAATGGTTATTACCCCAGGAAACGCTAGAACAAGTGCTTAAAGCAACGGTTCAAGAAGTGATGACTGATTTTTTGGATCAGAACTTACTTTACGAAAATGTTGCTCCAGATGGCTCCCACATCGATTCTTTTGAAGGTCGCTTGATTAATCCGGGTCATGGTATTGAGGCGATGTGGTTCATGATGGATATCGCCGAACGCTACGCGCCACGAAGTGTTCGCAGCAATAATCTGGACTTGATTAACCAATGTGTTGACGGGGTACTCAATACACTAGAGTTTGCCTGGGATCAAACTTATGGCGGAATCTATTACTTCCTGGACATCAAAGGCTATCCAACCCAGCAGCTAGAGTGGGATCAAAAGCTCTGGTGGGTTCATGTTGAAACATTAGTCGCGCTGGTCATGGGGTATCGTCTGACCGGACGTGCAGAATGCTGGAACTGGTACGAAAAAGTCCACGATTACAGTTGGAACCACTTTGCCGATCGAGAGTATGGTGAATGGTTTGGCTATCTCAATCGACGCGGCGAAGTGCTACTCAATCTGAAGGGCGGCAAGTGGAAAGGCTGCTTTCATGTGCCACGATCGCTGTACCTCTGCTGGCAGGAGTTCGAGAAGCTCGATCGTGCAGATTCTTCGCAAAACAAAAGCCTTTGAACGTCTTGCCGTGTTTCGACTTCAAAGGCTTTTGAAACTTGAATCAATCTCCTCACACTCCTATACAATCTCACGAAGCTGGAGTTTCGTACATCCCTCCTGTGACAGATTTGTAAGTGCAACAGTTTCATCTAACCGTAGAGATTTTCTATTCTGAGAATTAGGGGTTGTGATGGGAGAAATTTCCAAAACAATTCGTCATCACAATTTGTCCTCAGTAGAATGTCAGTAGGGCAAAGTCATTCAAACCATCGCAAACGGGGAGTTGTTTCATGTCTAGGAAAGCATTGGCATTTGGATTCATTGCAGGATTGGGTGCTGCGTTCGCACTCGCGCAACCAGCTCACGCTCAACAAGCACCCAGTAGCGCTGATTTGCTTCGTGATCCGCAGTCCCAAGATTCTTTGAGTAATCTGTTTAACAATCGCGGCGAAAACCCCAGCACGGGTTTGATGGAGCTAATTCAGCGTGCGACTCAAACCTCGATCGACCCCGATGCCTTCCGACAGCAGCAGCGAGATAGCCTAGACGCTGCAACTGCTGAATTCCTCAAGCGTCGCCAAGTTCTGCTGCAATCCCAACCCGCATCCGTCACACCCGCCCCTACAACTCAACCTGTGACTCAGCCTGTAAAATAGCGCTACTTCATGACCGGTCGGAACACAAATCGCCCAGATTTTGCCGGAGTCACCCGCACTAGCACGATCGCCATTTCGCGATCGCCGTTCGGGGTGAAATTGACGGGATTGACTGCTCCGATCGTGGTGAATTCCGGGGTTGAAAGTGCAGCGCGAATGCCGTTCCGGGTGGGCGCTTTTTGCAGCGCTGCAATGAACGCTTGAGCCGCATCATAGCCGAGTGCCGATCGCCAAGGTGCAGGCTTGCCCCAAACCGATCGCGCTTGCTGCTCAAACGGCGAATTCTGTAGCTGAGTTTGTGCTGCGGGAATTGCAACGACCATTCCTGCTGCAAGATTTCCCAGTTCTGTAAGAATCCGGGAGCTATAAAGGGCATCTCCTGCCAGAATCGGCAACCGTTTTTGATTGGCGTTAATCACAAGCAGCGCTCGATCGAGCAATTCGCTGTTAGGAGCCAGCAGGATAGCTTGTGCCCCCTTTCTCCTCGCTTGGTTCACTCTATCGGCAATCTCGATCGCGGGATCACTTAAATCAATTTGATCCACGACTTGCCCTCGATCCCCATAGTAGAGCGCATCTTTAAACGAGTCGGTGAGCGATCGACTGTAGCGATTTTTGGAATTGAAGAAGATGGCGACCTTTCGTTTGTTCAGCCGTTTAGTTAGGTGGGCGGCAAGCTGTTTAGCAGGCAATTCATCACTCGGCATCGTGCGAAACACATAGCGACTAAAGCCCGACAAATCTTTTGCCGAGCTAACCGGAGAAATAGCAACCAGTTCCCCGGCTTGATAGATTTTTCCGGCTGCATAGGTTGTGTCGCTGGTTCCATGTCCAATCACGCCGAGAACTTTTGGATCGTTCACCAACTGAGTTGCGATCGTGCTTGCGAGTCTAGGATCAGAGTCATCCCACGCCACCGCAACTCGTAGCTTTATGCTTTTGGTTTGATTGATTCGATCTTGCGCTTGAGCAACGCCACGTAGTACTTCGATCGAAGACTGAGGTTGAGTGCGAACCGGGATCACTACCGCAATGGTATGAGCTTGATGGTTGCCGATGCGGGCATTGTTCAAATAGATTAAGGTTTCGGGATCAGATTTATCTGCGCGTCGTGCTTTCTCGAAGAGCTTCACCGCTTCAGAAAAATTGCCGCTCCTCATTTTGTCGATCGCGGCTTGCTTCAGCGGCATTTGTGAAAGTGGATTGAGTCCGATTTCCCCAAAACTAAGTTGTTGTGCCGCCTGCTCGACTACGGGTGTTGCAGCGGGGCGCGTTAATGCCCAGATAGCAATCCCGACGATTGACGCAGCTCCCAGCCCGATCGCCGCAAATTTGAAAGACTTTTTTGAGCGACGAGCGCGCGGAGGGCGACCAATTTTTGAGAGGGGAACTTGCGTAAAGGTCGCAGACTTGACTTGCGCTAATGCGGCGAATACCTCTGAGGCGGTTTGATAGCGATCGTTAAAGTGAAACTGCGTCATTTTCTCGATCACATCCGCAAGCTCGTCGCTCACGTTTGCGTGTTCACGCCAGACGAGGCTGTAAGTACGGGGATCGTGGGCAAACTGGGAAGGACGCATTCCAGTTAGAGCTTGAATGGCAATGATTCCTAACGAATAGAAGTCACTGTTATATCTTGGTTTTCCGAGGCATTGTTCGCTAGCAGCATAGCCTGTGGTGTATACGGGAAGGCTAACTTGGGTTTGCACCTGCGTTTCTGCAATCGAGGTCTCAACAATGGTTTTAACGGCTCCAAAATCGATCAGCACCAGCTTTTGATCGCGATCGCGGCGAATCAGGTTTTCAGGTTTGAGATCGCGATGAATCACACCCTGTTGATGCACAAAATCAAGAACTCGCGTGACATCTTCGAGTAGTTCAATCACTTGAGCTTCTGAAAGTCGATGACCGCCAGTAATTTCATCGCTCAGGGGATGCCCCTGAATGAATTCTTGCACCAGATAAAACTCGTGGTCTTGTTCAAAATACGCCAGCAGTTGCGGAATTTGGTCGTGCTTGCCTAATTTTTCCAGCGTATCCGCCTCAGCGTAAAACATGCGGCGCACCTGCCGCAAAATCGCTTCATCGTAGCTCGAAAAGCTCAAATGCTTCAGCACACAGCGCGGATTTCCGGGACGACGGGTATCTTCAGCGATGTACGTCTGCCCAAAGCCGCCCGACCCTAGAGCCTGAATAATTCTGTATCGTCCATCGAGAAGTCGTCCTAGCATCGCAGCCCTGGAAAGAGATAATAGTGCATTGTAGGTCGATCGACAAAATCATACACGAAGCAGTCATGAAAATTGAACCACGACATGAGTGGGCGCTGACGGCAGAAGCAGCCATCCCAATCCAACAGGAACTTCGTCAAGAAGTCATCACCCAAGATCAGTTTGGTGTGGTTCAGTTTGTCGCGGGGATCGATGTGGGATTCGAGAGCGAGGGCACCGTCACGCGAGCCGCCGTCGCGGTGTTGTCTTATCCAGAGTTAAAGCTTCATGAAAGCGCGATCGCTCGTCGTCCGACAACCTTCCCCTACATTCCGGGGTTTCTCTCGTTTCGAGAAGTGCCTGCGGTGCTAGATGCGCTGGAGCAACTTCAGACGACCCCCGATTTGTTGCTGT
This sequence comes from Leptolyngbya sp. DQ-M1, assembly GCF_039962505.1. NCBI lineage: Bacteria > Bacillati > Cyanobacteriota > Cyanophyceae > Leptolyngbyales > Leptolyngbyaceae > Leptolyngbya > Leptolyngbya sp. DQ-M1. Next base: position 95,826 of record NZ_JAMPLJ010000008.1, on the reverse strand, counting down.
GTGATGGTCAAGGATTGGCGCATCCAAGACGATTTGGCATCGCCTGTCATTTGGGAGTGTTGACGAATTTACCTGCGGTCGGGGTTGCAAAATCCCGATTAGTCGGAACTTATGCAGAAGTGCCAAACCAACGCGGTGAATGGGTGCCACTGCTACATAAAGGCGACACGATCGGAGCCGTTCTCCGAACTCGCATCGGCACCAATCCGCTTTATATTTCTTCTGGACATCGGATTAGTTTAGAAACAGCGATCGCTTATGTGATGGGTTGCACCACAAAATATCGATTACCAGAAACAACACGACATGCACACAAATTAGCTAGCGGCTGAAATGCGACTTTTAATTCTGATCATTCTATTCATTAATGTGACATTACTGGTGCAGGCAGCACCTTGTCGAACCTTAGACAACCACGAAATTTGTATTGTGACCATCAAACGCAGCGCAAAGAACTATTGGGAGTATCGTGCCAGAGTGCGAGTCGATGGTGAAGTAAAGCCAATGCATGTATACGACTGCCGTAAGAGAATTGCGATTCAACCGAACAAAGTTCTGGAGCTATTTGAACAAGATGGAACCGCAGAAATCGTCTGTAGTTTTTTCAAGCCGCCGCGTGATGCGTTTGGAGTCGCTAGTGGAAAACCGGGTTCATTTCGGGGAGTCAGCGACCCACTCCCCAATCTAGACGTTAAGAACATCTTAAGATCGCGCTAAGTTAGTATTTCCTTCGATAGTGTGAATAGCAGATACCTCCTAACTGCGTCTTTTGCCCCGTCCTATCCAAACCGGAATACGGGGTTTTGTTTGGATTGATTTTTGTTTGAGTGTTGATTTTTGTATGAGTACCGTTGCTGATACTCATACGATGATCTAGTCCCTCAAAGTTTAGGAATTCGCGTATGCCAATCGGTCGATCGCTCATACGCCGATGCCACCTGAAACACCTGATCTTCACGCAAGACATTCCCAACAATTTGCAGACCGATCGGTAAACCCTGCGAATCAAATCCACAAGGCACACTCATTCCCGGCAGTCCTGCTAGATTCACCGGAATCGTCATCAAATCGATCAGGTACATACTGAGTGGATCTTGAGATTTATCCCCTAGCTTAAATGCAGTGGTCGGTGCAGTCGGTGAAACTAGCACATCGACTTGCTCAAACGCTGCCTCAAAATCTTGTTTGATTAGCGTTCTCACTTTTTGCGCCTGTAGATAATACGCATCGTAATATCCGGCAGACAGCGCGTAGGTTCCGATCATAATTCGGCGTTTGACTTCTGCTCCGAATCCTTCCGATCGTGTCCGCGTGTACATCTCCATCAAGTTTTCAGCCTCTTCGATCCGCGCTCCATACTTCACCCCGTCGTATCGCGCCAAATTTGCGGAGGCTTCCGACGGTGCAATGATGTAGTACGCTGCAATCCCGTAACGGAATCGAGGACAGGAGATTTCTTTCACTTCTGCGCCCAATGCTTTGAGTTGATCGATCGCGCCATTCACCGCTTTTTCAACTTCTGGATCAAGTCCTTCTCCAAACGTTTCTTTAATCACCCCGACCCGCTTACCTTTCAGGTCTGAAGTCAGAAACTGCGTGTAATCCGGAACATCAACTTTCAGGCTGGTGGAATCTCGCGGATCGTACCCCGCGATCGCATTCAGCAAAATCGCCGCATCTTCCACCGATCGCGCAAATGGGCCAATCTGATCCAGCGACGACGCAAACGCCACCAAACCATAGCGCGACACCAAGCCATAGGTCGGCTTCAATCCCACAATGCCGCAAAACGAGGCAGGTTGCCGAATCGAGCCGCCTGTGTCGGAACCAAGCGCGATCGGACATTCTCCTCCGGCAACTGCCGCTGCCGATCCCCCCGACGATCCGCCCGGAACTCGTGACGTATCCCAAGGGTTCGCGGTTTTTGCATAAGCTGAAGTTTCGGTCGAGCCGCCCATCGCAAACTCATCGAGATTGGTTTTCCCAACCATCACAGCACCCGCATCGATCAGCTTCTGCGTCACGCTCGATTCATACGGCGGCACGAAATTTTGCAGAATCTTAGAGGCGCAAGTGGTCGGAACGCCTTTTGTACAGAGATTATCTTTAATGCCAATCGGAATTCCTGCCAGCAATCCAATTTCCTCGCCAGCAGCAATTTTGGCATCAATTTGCTTCGCGTGTTCCAAAGCGCGATCGCTCGTCACCTGCAAAAAACTATGCAGCATCGGTTCAAGCGCTTGAATCTGATTCAGCGACTCCTGCACAATTTCAACTGCCGATCGTTCTTTGCGGATGAGTTGTTGATGCAACTCGCGAATGGATGCCATCTGCATTACTCCCTATAACTGATGCTGTGTGCTCAAATCCACACAAATGTACAGTATAGTCGCTCGCGAATTACTCTTTATGCCTCGCTGATCCGTGGATCAGATTGTTGGATCAAATTGTTCGCCGATCGCTCATGCCACGCTCGATCGCACAAAGCTTGGAATTTGCATCGCTATAGATTGATAGAGCGCAGTTGAGTCAGCAGCAGCGTTAGCAAGCGGGGAACTTCTGGGAATTTTGAGAGCAATCACAAACTCTTTTGCTGGCTCGACCTGAATAATTTCTGCATCAGTTGTAGAGCTTCAGGGTACAGTATTGTCCTGAGCCTCAAGCATCACTGAATTCCTGAATCTAAATCGTTCTTCGTTTCTTGTTCGTCCAAGCTTCTGTGGCGTGAATGTGATTACCCTAACTCTCTTGCATCCCGATCGGCTAACGCCCGTTCAGCACTGGACATTTAATGACGGTTCAACCGTCCGGGTGGGTCGATCGACAGATAATCAGGTTGTCCTCTACAGTGCCGTTGTTTCTCGCTACCATGCGGAAATTCGACGAGTCAATTCGTCTTGGGAACTGGTTAGCCTGGGCGCAAACGGCACGTATTACGAGGGCAAAAGAATTTCACAAGTGCCAATCCGCGATGGCATGATTTTTCGGTTGGCACGTTCAGGCCCAAATTTGCAAATTCATTTGGGTCGTCCCGATCCCGCGCTGCTGAAACGAGCCTCTGAGTCCACCCGTATTCCGGCTCAAGCTGTAAGCAATACCGTCGCTTACCACGGGGAAGACGATAAGACGCAATTGCTACAACCGTCAAAGATTGGCTTAACCTCAAAAACGACGATGGACTCAAGCCAGTCAAGTTATGCATCGGCAAATCCAGATCCCTGCACGATCGGACAATATCACTCGATCAAGCTTTTGAGTCGAGGCAAAATGGGTGTGACTTACGTAGGTCAGTATGCGGGCGAAGCCGTTCTCCTCAAAACGCTCCATTCGAGTTGGCTGAATCATCCGGAGGCGTTGTCGTTGTTCGAGCGGCAGGCAAAGCTGCTGCGATCGTTGAATCATCCTGGGCTTCCTCGTTGGTGCGATTTTTTTCGCGTGGACGGGCAGCCGTTTTTAGTCACAGAACTGATCGCAGGAAGAACGCTCTTTCACCACATTCTAGAGCGGGGCAAAGTCGATCTCAAGCAAGCAGTCGATTGGATGATCGAGGTGTGTGAAATTCTGGATTATCTCCACGCACAAGCTCTGCCCGTTCTCCATCAAGATATCCGTCCCTCCAATATTATTTGTCGATCGCATTCGACTTCTTCTTACCAGTTAGCGCTGGTTGATTTTGGCGGGGTGCGCGGACTAAGTTTAGATAAGCTAGCTGCTACTTATCTCGCTCCAGAGCAGAAATTTGGACAAGCAACCGTTTTATCGGATTTATATGCGATCGGCACCACACTCTCGTTTTTGATTTCAGGTCAGCCGCCGCACTTGTTCTACCGCCAATGGCAGCAGGATTATCGCTTTAGTCCCGATTTGATTCCGGGACTGTTACCAGAGTTGGTTGAAGTGCTGTATCGACTAACAGAGCCAAATCCGAACGATCGCTATCAGTCGGCACGCGAGGTAGAAGCGGCGTTACGATCGCTCGTTTAATGCGAAGATGGAATCCGTTTGATTTGATCGAGCTTCATGAAGATTGCAACCTGGAATGTCAATTCGATTCGGACTCGTCTGGCTCATGTAACCCAGTGGCTCATCGACAATCCGATCGATCTGCTGTGTGTGCAGGAAACAAAGGTCGTCGATGAATTATTTCCGCATGAAGCGATCGCCTCGGTTGGGTATCACGCTTATGCGTTTGGGCAGAAGAGTTATAACGGGGTCGCGCTGATTAGTCGATCGCCGCTTCAGGCAGTGGATTTAGGGTTTGGGGCAATTTTGCCGGCAGAAATTGTCGGCGATTTGGACGATCAAAAGCGGGTGATTAGTACCGTGTTGAATGGTGTGCGAATTGTTGATCTCTATGTTCCGAATGGTTCAGCCGTAGGCAGTGAGAAGTATGAATACAAGCTGCGTTGGTTGAAAGTATTGCGCGAATATTTGCAGACGTTACTTCGGCAGTTTCCATCTTTACTGGTGTGTGGTGACTTTAATATTGCGCTTGAAGATATTGATATTCACAACCCAAAAGGACGTGAGAAGCAAGTGATGGCAACTGATTTAGAGCGGGAAGCGTTGCGTCATGTCTTAGCTCTTGGACTCTCCGATGCGTTTCGGAAGTTCACAACCGAAGGTGGACACTATAGCTGGTGGGATTATCGATCGGCGGGATTCCGTCGCAATGCAGGCTGGCGGATTGATCATCATTACCTGACACCGAATCTCTATGAGCGGGCGATTTCTTGTGTGATCGATCGTGCTCCCCGCGAACTTGAACAACCAAGCGATCATACGCCCGTGATTGTAGAACTCTCCTAACGCAAATTCAATCAGTTAATTTATGCAATTTGTATATGCTCCATTCATCAACGTAGGAACACAATCGCTGACATTGATCTCTGCTGCCAACTCGACATCTTGTTCAAAACCTCGCTGAATTAGTTCTTGACCGGAGCTACATTGCTTGATCAGATGGTTTAGCGATCGCAAGACCCCTTCATACGCCGCGACTGCTAATTCCGCTTCTGGTGATCGACTGCCGTTTAAACCATTGATCACCGCTCCCGCTCCGATCAAATCCTCGAAAGAAGGACGCAGGCTACCGTTCTCCCAGGTTTCTCCTGCTGGAATCACCGCGATTCTTCGTCCGTATTGCATTGCCGCGATCGCAACAGCTTGATGATTTCTCAAACACCCAGTTAGAGTCGGAGTTGTGCCTGTGATACGACTTAAAGAAGACCCATTTGGAGAGGGAAGCACCAGTCGAGTTCCTGGCTCGATCAAAAGCAACGAAGTCGGAGATAAAGAGTACCTCCCACTGCCACGCTTTTCGGCAATTTCTGCCCCTACGGATCGAGCAAATGCGTTGGCAAATTCATCTTTCCACTGATACGGAAACACGATCGCGCCTCGACGATTTGCAATCTCAATGCAAGTCGAAAACGAAAGAACATCAACAATAATGACAACATCACTGATAGGCGCTAACCGCAAAACCCCCTGCTGACCCCATTCACAGCGCACCTCAAATTGAGCTTGATCAAAGTTCATCCTAGAAGACTTGTTCTCCATTTTAGAACCTAAGTCCGATCGCAATTGCGACGATCGCACCAATCAAGGTATTCAAAATATTCACAACATCGTGAGTGAGAAATGGAACTTTATCTTCGATCGTCGCCCCAATCAAGCTCTCGATCGTCGTAGCAACAAATGCCGCGATCGCACAAATGACAACTCCGATCGGGTTGATTAATCCCAGTAACCAACCGACGATCGCGATCGCGATTGAGCCGATCACACCTGCGATCGTGCCTTCTAAACTCACGGCTCCTTCTGTTCCACGCGGCACAGGCTTCAATGTCGTAATTAAAAACGTTCGTTGACCATACGCTTTCCCAATTTCTGTGCCGCAAGTATCGGATAGCTTGGTACAAAAACTCGCGACAAATCCTAATTGCAGCAACACAACCCAAGGCAACGACGGCGGAAGAACACCATTGGACAGCAGAAAGACTAAAATCGCGCAAATTGCACCAACGAGCGCTGATCCCCAAACATTTCCGGCTCCTCTGGCTCCCGATCGCGCTTCTGCAATCCCCAATTCTTCTTTCTGCGCCTTGCCCACGAAGGTCACACCAGATCCGACGAGAAAATAGAACATCACTAGAAGATAGCCCTGCCAGCCGAGACAGCCCCAGATGATGACTCCTAAAATCCAAGCATTTACCAGCCCACCTGGAGTGAGCAGTTTTTTCGGAACGATCGCAGCGACTCCAAGCAGAACCGTGTTGACTACGATCGCGATGAGCCAGTCTGAAGCAATTGGGGGCATAATTCACAGAAAAAATTCGCCATAATTAATTGTGGCATTTCTATGGCTGGCGCGATTATGTCTTCAGTGCTGTTTCATCTAGCGTTTCCGGTTCGCGATATTCCCACGACAAAAAGCTATTACGTAGATGGTTTAGGCTGTGGTTTAGGGAGAGAAAACGCACAGTCTGCGATTCTGAATCTGTACGGTCATCAACTCGTCGCGCACGTTACACCTGATGCGATCGCACCGCAAACAGGCATCTACCCGCGTCACTTTGGGCTTGTGTTTACCGATGAAGCTGACTGGAGAGCTTTGCTCGATCGCGCTCAGCAAAAACAACTGACGTTTTATCAACAGCCAAAACAGCGCTTTCTCGGTACTCCACTCGAACACCGCACCTTTTTCCTGGTTGATCCGTTTGGCAATCTGATGGAGTACAAATATTACGCTCATCAAGACGCAATTTTTGGCAATCAAGATTCAGAGTTGATCGGCGATCGCACTTAATCCAATTCGCGCCTGCCTTCGAGTGCCCGTGCCAGCGTTACTTCGTCGGCATATTCCAAATCGCCCCCCATCGGTAAACCAAAGGCAATCCGAGTCACACGGGTAAAAGGCTTCAGCAAACTACCGACATACAGCGTTGTCGTTTCGCCTTCCACACTGGGACTAATGGCAAGAATGACTTCTTCCACTTTTTGCTGGCTCACTCGTCGAACCAATTGCTTGATATTGAGTTGTTCCGGGCCAATGCCGTCGATCGGCGAAATTAATCCACCTAAAACGTGATACTTCCCGCGATATTCCCGCGTTTTTTCCAGCGCAATCACATCACGAGAATCTGCCACGACGCAGATCGTTTTGGCATCACGCTGGGGCGATCGACAAATTTCGCAGACAGGTTCTGCCGACAAATGACCGCATACAGAACAATACCCAACCTGTAGCTTCGCTTCCATCAACGCCATCGCCAAAGCTTTCACTTCTTCTTCGGGGCGTTTGATCAGATGCAAAGCTAAGCGCTGGGCTGATTTGGGGCCAACACCAGGGAGGTGCTGCAATTGCTCGATCAATCGAGCTAAAGGGCGTGTGTAAACCGTTGTCCTTCCTCCGATTCGCTCTTGTCGATCGTAGCGCAAACCGCCTCTATCCGGGGGGCCAAGACAGCGATCGACCGCCTAAAATATGCAAGTGCAAATGATACACGGTTTGACCGCCATCTTCACCTGTGTTAATCACGAGACGATAGCCGTTGGTCAGTCCTTGTTGTTCTGCAACTCGTTTAGCGGTCAGAAGCAGGTGCCCCATTAAGGCATGATCTTTAGATTCTGCATCCGAGAGTTTGGCGATCGGTTGCTTGGGAATCACCAAAATATGAACAGGCGCTTGCGGGTTCACGTCGCGAAATGCCAGCGCTAGATTATCCTCGTAAACGATATCCGCCGGAATTTCTTTGCGAATGATTTTGCCGAAAATGGTATCGGTCGGGTCGCTCATACAGGCAAGTAAAATCAGTTCGCTGAATATTGTATCAATCTTGTTGATATGAAAAAGTTAACAAATTTGCAAGCGTTCGCGATCGAGAATGTTTTACTAAAGTTAGCAAGACTACATTCGAGGAAGATTTTTCGTGGAACGTTTCATTCTAGTGCTAGAAGAAAATCCAGAACATACGCTTTTAATTCAATCTGCGTTTCAGCAAGATGCTTTTCAAGTCAAAGTGATCGCTGATGGCACAAGCGCAATCAATTTCTTACAGCGTCGCGGCGAATATTCTGAAGCTCCGCGCCCTGATTTAATTTTACTCGACCTGAATTTATCTGGAAAATCGGGGCAAGAGATATTAACAGAATTAAAGTCCGATCCGAAGCTGAGACGAATTCCGGTTGTGATCTTGACTAGCTCTGATCGAGAAGAAGAAATCTTTCAAAGTTATACGCTGCAAGGTAACAGCTACGTTATTAAAGCTTCGGATCGCGATCAATTATCACAAATCATTCAACGAATTAAAGATTTCTGGTTAGGAATTGTGACTTTACCATTAGAGTGAGCGCTCATTTCTCCAGAGCATACAGATAAGTAAAAACAACTAAGCAAAAATAATTGAGCAAAAACAATTGATCTCACAATAAAATTACTTCGGTTTTATTTAACAATCTGGCTTAGTTTTCTAAGTTATGCTGCTGACTGAGAGTAGAAATAGAAATGCGGCAGCTTAAGATTTGAACTCTGCATCATCGGTCGAAAAGCTCCCACATAAAGCACAATATTTTCGCGCCCTAGGCGTAAGGACAGCTATGACCGATATCACTTTGGAAGCGCAACCCAGTAGCTTAATCAGCTTGAAACAACCCTCAATTCACCGCTTAACTCAGATTCAGCCGCATGGTATTCTATTTGTCTTACAGGAACCCGATCTAACTGTTCTGCAAGTGAGCGGAAATACGAATTCTGCTCTTCAGATTGCTCCAAGCAATTTGTTGGGTAAAGCGATCGATGAAATCTTTGATTCATTCCAAGTTGAGCGCTTTCGGGAAGGATTAGCCGCAGATAATTTAGACTTTATCAACCCGACAAGAGTTTGGATCAGAAAAAGAGGCGATGATTACGCCGTATTTGATGCAGTGTTTCATCGGAGTGCAGATGGATTCTTGGTGTTGGAATTAGAGCCTGCATTAGCTCAAGAAAACATTCCGTTTTTAAGCTTCTATCACCTTGCGAAAGCTTCGATTAATCAGCTACAAGCAACAGCAAATCTACAAGATTTCTGTCAGATTATTGTGCAAGAAGTTCGGAAAGTGACGGGGTTCGATCGCGTCATGCTCTACAAATTTGATGGCGATGGTCACGGAGAAGTCGTTGCAGAAGAGAAAATCGAAGAACTAGAGCCTTATTTTGGCTTGCATTTCCCAGAATCAGACATTCCTCAGCCTGCGCGTAAGATGTTTGTCTCAAACTGGATTCGTGTGATTCCAGATGCTCATGCTGAACCTGTTTCGCTCTATCCTGCTCATAATCCTGTCACTCAGCAACCGACAGATTTAACGCTATCAATTCTGCGGAGTCCTTACGCCTGTCACGCTGAATATTTGCACAATATGGGCGTAGGCGCATCGCTGACCATTTCATTGATGAAAGACCAAAAGCTCTGGGGATTAATTGCTTGTCATCATCGCACCCCGAAAGCCGTTTCTTACGAACTACGCAAGGCTTGCGAATTTTTAGGTCGAGTCATTTTTGCGGAAATTTCTACACGCGAAGAAGCCGCAGATTATCACTATCGAATGCACCTAGCACGAGTGCATTCTGCATTGATTGAATCAATGTCTGAAGCGGAGAATTTTATTGATGGCTTAATTCAATCTGAGCTGAATTTATTGGATTTAGCAGATGCAAAAGGGGCTGCGATTTGTTTTGGAGGACGCTGGACAACGATCGGGCAAACGCCATCCGAAGAAGAACTAAATTACTTAGTGCAATGGCTGGCGAAAAACGTCGATGACGAAGTGTTTTATACCAGCGAATTACCCGCTATTTATTCGGATGCAGAGCGCTTTAAGCACGTCGCTAGCGGATTATTAGCGATTCCCATTTCAAAACGGAGCTACGTGCTTTGGTTCCGCCCCGAAGTGATCCAAACCGTGAATTGGGGGGGTGATCCCAATCATGCGTATGAACTGCAAGAAGTGGGCAATGAACGTCGTCTCTGTCCGCGTAAGTCGTTTGAATTATGGAAAGAAACGGTTCGGCTGAATTCATTGCCGTGGAAACCCGTTGAAATTCAAGCAACCCTTGAATTGCGAAAAGCGATCGTTAACATCGTGCTGCGACAAGCGGAAGAATTGGCACTCTTGGCACAGGATTTAGAGCGATCGAACGCAGAACTGAAAAAGTTTGCTTATGTTGCCTCTCATGATTTACAGGAGCCGCTGAATCAAGTTGCAAACTATGTGCAACTGCTCGAAATGCGCTACCACGACTCCCTCGATCAAGATGCCACGGATTTCATCGATTTTGCGGTCGAAGGGGTGAGCTTAATGCAGACCTTGATCGATGATGTTTTGGTGTATTCAAAAGTCGATCTCAAAGGTATTGAATGGCAACTCACCGATGCGGAAACGGCTCTGAATCATGCATTGAGTAATTTGCGTGGACGCATTGCCGAGACTGGAACTCAGATTACTTTTGATCCAATGCCGCAAATTGTGGCAGACGGGACTCAATTGATGCAACTGTTCCAAAATCTGATTGGGAATGCGATCAAATTCAAGGGCAATCAGCCGCCACACATTCATATTGGCGTTCAGCGACAGGAAGATGCTTGGCTCTTCTCAGTCCGAGACAACGGTATCGGCATCGAGCCGCAATTTAACGATCGTATTTTCGTGATCTTTCAGCGGTTACATACCCGTGATGAATATCCCGGATCAGGCATGGGATTAGCCATCTGTAAAAAGATTGTCGAATGCCATCGCGGACGCATCTGGGTCGAATCGGAAATCGGTCACGGCGCGACTTTTCACTTCACCATCCCCGTTGGAGGACGAGATCCCAGCCATGCGATCGGACAAAAGAAAAACTATCTTTTTAATCGAAGATAACCGAGGCGATATTCGGCTTATCCAGGAAGCGCTCAAAAGCACCGCAACTGAATGTGAAGTTATTGTGGCGCGGGATGGGGTCGAAGCAATGCAACTCCTTCAGAGTCAGGAAACTTACCCAGACCTGATTCTGTTGGACTTGAATTTGCCGAGGAAGGATGGACGGGAAGTGCTCGCCGAGATCAAAGCTGATCCGTCGCTGAAGCACATTCCCGTCGTTGTGCTGACGACCTCGCGCAATGAGGAAGACATTCATAAGAGCTACGATCTGCACGTGAATTGCTATATCGCCAAATCCCGCAATCTGAGCCAGTTGTTCAAAATCATTCGGGGGATTGAAGAGTTTTGGCTAGACACCGCCACATTACCGATCAAAGTCGGACAGAGTCCCACTTAGAACAGCGTCCCTGTGTCAAAGTGCTACTGGTCGAAGACAATGCAGCAGAAGCGCGACTGTTGCAAGAGATTCTAAAACACACGATCGAATGCCGATTTCAGCTTGTCCCAGTGCAGCGAATGCGCGAAGCGCTCGCGCTGCTGGAATCTGAGGCATTCGATGTTGTCTTGCTGGATCTCACGCTGCCAGATAGTGCGGGACTCGATTCGCTGAATACGATGCTGCGGCATTCTCCCAATCTCCCGATCGTGGTTCTGACCAACACAAACGACGATCAGCTTGCCATTCACGCCGTCCGACACGGCGCTCAGGATTATCTCGTGAAACGGCAGATCAATCCGGATACCTTTATTCGCTCCATTCGATATGCGATCGAGCGCAAACAGGCAGCAGAAGCGCTCCGAGAAGCAAACGATATTCTTGAACATCGTGTCCAAGAACGGACAAGAGAACTGGAAACGGCAAATCAGCGGCTGCAACAAGAAATCGATCGTGCTCAGAAAATCCAAGAGCGGCTAGAACTCGCACAAAAAGCCGCAAAAATGGGCAGCTTTGAATGGAACCTTCACACCCAGGCAATGGCTTGGACAGGCGAGGTCGAAGCGCTTTACGGCTTAGTACCTCATAGTTTTGGTGGCACTGCTGCCGATTGGATTGCGTTGATTCACCCGGACGATCGCGCCAAAATCGAGCAAGAATGCCAAAGTGCGATCGCGCAGCTCCACGGACTTGACATCGAATTCCGTATCCTGCAGCCCAACGGCAGCATTCGTTGGATCGCCGTTCAAAGCAGCGTCTTTGCATCAGAGCTGAATTCGCCACGAATGCTGGGAATTCACATGGATATCACCGAGAAAAAACAGCTTGAAGCCCAGTTTTTCAGAGCGCAACGGCTCGACAGCCTCGGAACCCTAGCAAGCGGAATTGCTCACGATCTCAACAACATTCTGACTCCAATTCTGGCAGTCACTCAACTGCTTCCGCTCAAACTTCCCAATCTCAGCGACCAAAACCGCGTTCTGCTCACCACTGCCGAAACCAGTGCCCGACGCGGAGCCGATCTCGTGAAGCAAATTCTAGCGTTTGCGCGAGGCGTTGAGGGGCGACGAGTCAGCCTACAACTCCGTCACGTCCTTCGCGAAATTCAGCACATCATTCAACCCACCTTTCCAAAATCGATCGACCTTCACACAGACATCGCACCCGACCTTTGGACAATCACAGGCGATGCGACTCAGATCCATCAGATTCTAATGAACCTGTGCGTGAATGCTCGCGATGCGATGCCCGACGGCGGAGCGCTGACGCTTAAAGCCGAGAATGTCACGATCGACGCCGCGATCGCTCGCTTGCATCTGGAAGCCCAAGTCGGGGCTTACGTTTTGGTTACAGTGACGGATACGGGAAGCGGCATCACTCCGGACAATCTTCAGCGAATTTTCGACCCCTTTTTCACCACCAAAGACATTGGCAAAGGCACAGGTTTAGGACTCTCCGCTTTGCTCGGCATTGTCAGAAGCCATGGCGGATTTGTCGATGTTCACAGTCAAATCAATCAAGGCAGTCAGTTCAAGATTTATCTACCTGCCACTTCTACGATCGAACCCCCCGCCCCGCTGGATTCCAAACCGTTATCTGGTGAACAGACCCTAATTTTGATTGTCGATGACGAAGCAGCCATTTGTGAAACTGTGCAAGCCACACTGCTCGATTACGACTACCAAGTGCTGACCGCTGCGAGTGGCTTAGCCGCGATCGAGCTTTTGACGCAATACAAAACTCAAATTCGCACGGTTTTGCTCGATTTGATGATGCCATCGCTGGATGGATTTGCCACGTTACCCCTCCTGCGGCAGTGGAATCCTCAACTGTATGCGATCGCCATGAGCGGAGTCGCTTCTACAGAAGTCGTTGCCCAAGCAGAAGCACATGGCTTTCAGGGATTTTTGCAAAAGCCATTTACAACACAGGATCTCGTGAGCATCCTGTCTCACGATCGCGCTTTACCGCAGAATACAGGGTACTCTACCGAGAGGTAAAAACTGAGGTAAGGAATGCTGGCAAGGGTTTGGAGTGCGTCACTCATTGGAATCGATGCCGTAAAAGTCGGCGTTGAAGTCGATGTTGCGGGAGGATTGCCAGGAATTGTTGTAGTGGGATTACCCGGAACCGAGGTTCAAGAATCAAAAGAGCGGGTTAAAACGGCGATCAAGAATTCCGGATTTGCATTTCCGATGCGGCGAATCGTGATTAATTTATCACCTGCGGACTTGCGGAAGGAGGGACCAAGCTTTGATCTTCCGATTAGTATCGGCATTCTCGCAGCAGCAGAACAGATTCAAACCGAAACCCTAGATGAGTATTTGTTCTTAGGCGAAGTTTCGCTCGATGGCAGTTTGCGTCCGGTAGCGGGAGTGTTGGCGATCGCGGCTGCCGCAAAACAACTTGGCATCTCTAACTTAGTCGTGCCTGCCGATAATGTTCGAGAAGCGGCGGTGGTCAAGGATCTCAACGTTTACGGCTTCAAGCATTTATCTGAAGTCGGCGCGTTTCTCAACAATCCGATTGGTTACATTCCGGCTCAAATTGATACCGCGCTTGAGATGGCTGAGATGCAAATTTCGGCTCCCGATTTGCGCGATGTCAAAGGTCAAGCCCATGCAAGACGCGCCCTAGAAATTGCTGCGGCTGGCGGACATAACCTCATTTTTGTCGGGCCTCCAGGCAGTGGAAAAACGATGCTGGCGCGAAGATTACCTGGAATCATGCCGCCCCTGGAGTTTGAAGAAGCGTTAGAAGTCACTCAAATTCACTCGGTCGCGGGACTCTTGAAAGATAAAGGATCACTCATTGGCGATCGTCCGTTTCGCAGCCCGCATCATTCGGCTTCGGGTGCGGCGTTGGTTGGCGGCGGTACGTTTCCGCGTCCGGGTGAGATTTCGCTGGCACATCGAGGCGTTTTATTCCTGGACGAATTAACAGAATTTCGACGCGATGTTTTAGAGTTTTTGAGGCAGCCGCTGGAAGATGGCAACGTGACGATCTCTCGAACCCGGCAATCGGTTTCTTTTCCGGCGCAATTTACCTTAGTTGCCAGTACCAATCCTTGTCCTTGTGGATTTTATGCAGATACAGTGCAGCCTTGCACTTGTTCACCGAGAGCAAGAGAGCAATATTGGGCGAGATTATCTGGTCCGTTGATGGACAGAATTGATCTGCAAGTGGGGGTGAATCGACTAAAGCCCGAAGAAATTACGCAGCAACCCACCGGAGAAGATTCAGCAACGGTACGCGCTAGAGTTCAACAAGCCCGAGATCGCGCCGCTTTCCGCTTCAAAGACACTCCCCTGCGCTGTAATGCCGAGATGCAGAGCGCTCATTTACGCCAGTGGTGCAAACTTGACGATACAACACGATCGCTGTTAGAAAATGCCATTCGACGGTTGGGATTATCGGTGAGGGCGAGCGATCGCATCCTTAAAGTGGCAAAAACGATCGCAGATTTAGCAGGCGACGAGACGTTACAAGCGCATCATGTTGCAGAAGCGATTCAGTATCGAACGATCGATCGAATGCAATAGAGGTTGCTTCTATGGTGCAGCGCTGACCATCATGCTCTCTTCCTGAGCAAGTTCAGCCGCTTTGCGCTTTAGCGTAATGACTGTCACTTCTGGCGCACAGAACAATCGCCCCGGAAAATAGGTTCCTAAACCGCGATTCACATACAGCCGATTATTTCCGACTTGATGAAAGCCTTTCACCCATTCCCAGCGTTTCATCACGCGGTAACAAGCGGCTAACACAGGAATACGATGCCGAACTTGCTTGGGTAGATTGCGGTACAAATAGGCAGACAGAACTGAGACATTCAAAATTCCCGGAATAATGATTTGTCCACCGTGGCTATGCCCCGAAAGCTGTAGATCTACGCGATATTTTTGCAGCGAATCGGCGCAGTCAGGGTTATGCGCGAGGACAATCCGCGCCAAATCTGCGGGAAGTTGCTCCATTACCGCCCCTGCTTTTTGCTTAAATGCACCTGTCCAATAATCAGCTAGACCAACCAGTGCAAGTCCTTCGCCAAGCGGGTAGGCGACCTCATTCCACAGCACTTGAATTTCAACTTGTGCGAGGGCATCGGTAATGATTTGCTTGCTGTTGCGACCGTACAAATCATGATTGCCCAAAATTCCATAGATGCCCGATCGCGCTTCTACCTGTTTCAATCGCTTGGCTAACTCATAGATTGGAGCCGGATCGTCAGTGACAAAATCGCCTGTAATTACAACAAAATCCGCTTCGGCTTGATTGGTTGCCTCGATCGCTTGATTCAGCACTTTCTCAGATAAACGCTTGCCGTCGTAATGTAAATCCGAAAGTTGAACGAGTTTTGTTCCATCTAAATGAGCAGGGAGATTGTCGATCGCAACGGTCAGGGTTTCGACTTTGACAGACTGATTGAATAGGGGCTGCATATCGTTGTGGGTTAAGGCGCTCTCAGCTTAACAAAACTTACCCAGATTCAACTGATTATGAAAGTTTGGTCAAGAATGCTAAAAGTCTCTGACTATTTGGCGTAAGCAGGGTTTTTCGATAAGCATCTGCGGCTTTTTTGATCGCTTCGGCTTGCGTGGGATAAGGATGAATTACGCTGGATAAGGTGTTTAAACCGCGTTTGCCGACGATCGCAAAAGTAATTTCGCTAATCATTTCGCCTGCGTGACGGGCGACGATCGTTGCTCCCAAAATTTGATCTGATCCTTTTTTGTGCAAAATTTTGACAAATCCGTTGGTTTCTTCATCTGCAATTGCGCGATCGACTCGCTCTAACGGAATCTTGATAACTTCAGCGTTTGGAGCTTCACTCAGTCCAACTTGGGCAATTTCAGGATCAGTGTAAATAGCTCTGGGCATGACTAAATTGCTGAGCTTCGATCGACTTAATCCAAACGGTGAAAAGAACGCATTTTTAATCACAATTCGCGCTGCGGCATCGGCTGCATGAGTATATTTCCAGCCCATACAAATATCACCTGCTGCATAAATTCGTGGGTTTGTAGTCTGCAAATAATCATTCACTTTCACGCCTTTTTTGTTGTAATTAACGCCAGCCGCATCTAGATTTAATCGCTCTACGTTGGGCGATCGACCCGCTCCAACTAATATTTCATCAACCGTAGTCTGCTGTGAATTGAAGTGAATGACTTTTCCCTGATTAGTTTTTTCAACTTTATCGATCGAGCTATTAAAAACAATCTGAATTCCCTCTTTTAGAAACACTTGCTGTAGGAGTTCTGCGGCTTCGGGATCTTCACGATCGAGCAATCGATTTTTGTTATGAAATAGCGTGACTTCACATCCCAAACGTCGGAAAGTTTGCGCCATTTCACAGCCGATCGAACCGCCGCCAATAATTGCTAATCGATTCGGGCGATCGGTTAATGAAAAGACCGTTTCATTCGTCAAAAATCCTGCTTCCGCCAATCCTGGAATATCGGGATGGCTGGCACGCGCTCCCGTAGCAATTACAGCTTTTTTGAATCTAAGAATTTGATCGCCAACCGCAATCTGCTCTCGATCCAAAAATTTCCCTTCACCCAGAAATACATCAACTCCAAGTTCTTGAAATCGTTGGGCTGAATCGTTCTCGCTGATTTCCGCTCGCACTCGCCGCACCCGTTCCATCACGGCTGCAAAATCGACTTCAATTTGATCCGGTGGCATCACTCCGAACGATCGCGCCTGCTGCATTTCTCCGACCACGCGAGACGATCGAATCATTGTTTTCGACGGCACACAGCCGACATTGAGACAATCGCCGCCCATGAGATGCTTCTCAATTAAGGCAACTTTCAACCCAATTCCTAATCCTGCCGCTCCTGCAGCAACCACTAAACCCGCCGTCCCCGCACCAATTACGATTAGGTCATACCGTTCCGCAGGTTGTGGATTGCTCCAATCGAGCGGATGAACGCGAGAAACCAGCAATTCATTGTGAACATCGATCGGAGAAATGAGTGAGTTTTTCATGTGATTAATTCTGTTCTAAACCGTTATCCTGCAATGCTTTTCGAGCAATTCGCGTTACATACACCGATACAATCACTGTAGCAATCAACCCGACGATGCGAATTGCCCATTGCATCGATTGTGCTTCTTGGCTCAATTGCGTTGTACCGATCGTTGCCAAACTCCCCGCTAGCGAACCGATATACACATACATCACAGTGCCGGGAATCATGCCCACACAACCGATCGCATAATCTCTCAGCGTTACCCGCGTCACTCCAAACGCATAGTTGAGCAACGTAAACGGGAACACAGGCGATAACCGAGTCAAAATCACGATTTTTAATCCCGATGCCGCCACCGCCTCGTCGATCGCTTTGAATTTTGGGTTTCCTTCAATTCGTTGTGTCACCCAACCCCGCGCCAAATAGCGTCCAATCAAGAACGCCGCGATCGCCCCGCAAGACGCTCCAACGAACACATAAATCGATCCCCACACCACCCCAAACACGGCTCCCGCTCCGAGCGTTAGAATCGTTCCGGGAATGAAAAGAACGGCAGCGAGAACATAGAGAGCCATGAATACGATCGTACCTAACGCGCCAAAATTCTGAATCCAAGTAAGAGCCTGTTGCAGCATGAGTTAGAGAAAGTTAAAAGGTTGAAAATCGATGTAGCATCTGCCCTGTGTAAGAATTTGTAATAAAAACGTTCATCAATTCGACATACCTTAGTAAATAACGCAACAGGGTGATTCTGGCATTTAGGGTACGATTCCGGGTTCAAAGCTTTGAAGGGCACTGGATTCAGGAACTTAATCTAAGGTTTGGGATCACAAGCGAACATCAAACGCCAGCGAATCACTTAAATTTACAGTGTTGGGAAGTTTAGAATGAGCAGCAATTTAGCAACAAAACTTCGCGAAGGAACCAAGAAAGCTCACACAATGGCGGAGAACACAGGCTTCATCGCGTGTTTTCTAAAAGGAACGGTAGAAAAGGAGTCCTACCGTAAGCTCGTTGCAAACTTTTACTTTGTTTATTCGGCAATGGAAGAGGAAATGCGCCGCCACAAAGACCATGCAATCTTGTCAAAGGTGTACTTCCCCGAACTCGAACGTAAAGAAGCGCTAGAGCAAGATTTAGCTTATTATTTTGGCAAAAACTGGCGTGAGCAAGTTGCTCCTTCGAGAGCGACTCAATCCTACGTTGCACGAATTCACCAAGTTGGCAGCAGCAATCCTGAACTCCTGATTGCTCACTCTTACACCCGCTACATTGGTGACCTATCCGGCGGTCAAATTCTCAAGAAGATTGCCCAAAACGGCATGAATTTGACTGAAGGAGAAGGCACGAACTTCTATGAGTTCAAACACATCTCCGACGAGAAAGCCTTCAAGAAAGAGTATCGCGCTCGGCTCGATTCGATGGCGATCGACGATGCGATGGCTGATCGAATTGTTGAAGAAGCGAACGATGCGTTTGGCATGAACATGGAAATGTTCAAAGAGCTAGAAGGCAACTTGATTAAAGCGATCGGACTTGCTTTGTTTAATGCTCTCACCCGCAGACGCGGACGGGGTAGCACCGAACTGGCAACGGCAGAAAATTAGAAATTTGCTTCTCAATCGGTTGAATCCTGGAGGCTACGGTGAAGAAAATCATCGAGTTTCCAGGATTCGTTGTTTGGAATTGGTACGATCGGCGACGGTTCGATTCGATCGAATATTGATACTCGCGGACACGCGCCGCATGAACTGAAGGCAACGGACTTAAATAAACTATGGCTGCAAAGATTCCGGTTACGGTCATTACTGGCTTTTTAGGCAGTGGAAAAACAACCCTCATTCGTCATTTGCTACAAAACAATCAAGGTCGGCGAATTGCAGTATTGGTCAATGAATTTGGAGAACTGGGGATCGATGGAGAACTCCTAAAATCCTGCGAAGTTTGCCCCGAAGACGAAACCAGCAACATTGTTGAACTCACCAACGGCTGTCTCTGCTGCACCGTCCAAGAAGAATTTCTTCCGACGATGTTGGAGTTACTCAAGCGTCGAGACAGCTTAGATTGCATTTTGATCGAAACTTCTGGTTTAGCATTGCCGAAACCATTAATCAAAGCATTCCGCTGGCATGAGATTCGCAATGCAGCAACCGTTGATGGTGTGATTACCGTTGTCGATTGCGAAGCTGTTTCCACAGGCACTCTTGCGGCTGATCTGCAAGCCGTTGAAGCCCAACGACAAGCTGATCCCAATCTCGATCACGAAACCCCACTGCAAGAACTGTTTGAAGATCAGCTTGCCTGTGCGGATCTGGTGATTTTGAATAAAACCGATCTCGTCGATATGGAAGCGCAAGAGCAAGTCCGATCGCTCGTCGAACAAGAACTTCCCAGAGCCGTGAAAATCGTCGAAAATGGGCGGAACGATCGCGAACTCGATCCAAGTTTGCTGCTTGGGTTCAATGCGGCAGTTGAAGAGAACTTAGCCGCTCGTCCAAGCCATCACGACAGCGAAGAAGAACACGATCACGATGATGAAATTCAATCGACGCATCTGATCCTGGATCGATCGTTTGATCCGAATCAACTGCGATCGCGCTTAGAAAAACTGGTTCAAGAGCAGGAAATCTACCGTGTGAAGGGATTTGTGGCGGTTCCTGATAAACCGATGCGATTAGTTGTTCAAGGGGTTGGCTCAAGATTCGAGCATTTCTACGATCGACCTTGGAAACCGGATGAACTGCGACAAACTCGATTGGTCTTTATCGGCAAAGATCTCGACTCCAATCGGTTAGCGGCACAGTTTGCTTAAACGACCATTTCGCCGCATTCATCAACCAGATAGCACAATGCTCGGAAGCGCAGACCCACGAACTGATCGTAGAGCGGATTTAGTTTGCACATCGGCGGAATATGCGCGATCGTGCGTCCAAAGAGTTTGATGTCGCGCTCAAACGGGCATTGTGCGGGGATCAGTTTGCAGACGAGATGAGCAGATTTGCGATCGTGAATTTCAATGGAATCTAACCAGCTGCGGATTGGCTTCAGTAAGTCAAGTTTGGAGTGGGGTTGACCAGCCGACGAAAGTGGAAAATCAAAGGCAAATTGCGATTCAGACATGATGACCTTCCCAAAGAGATTAAGAGAGTTTTGCTCTTTTCAAGGCTGAGGAAATGATCTCTTTTCTTACTATTAGATACAGAGCGAATCTGAGATTTCCGTGAGTTTTAGAAGGGAGATAATCCTAGCTTTGATAAAGATTGAGTGAAATAAGTCGGGTAAATTAATAATCTAGATTTACGATTCAACATACCCATATATACGTCCGAACTCTTCAAGTTATGCAGAAATCTAGTTCAGTTATTTCTGTTTTTTTCTGAAGATATTTCCATTAAAGTGATCCCCGAAATCACCGCACAGCACCCTGAAGGGTAACTTTTTCTTTACAACTTCATAAAACTACGTCCAACGATATTAACCCCTAGACATAACAATAGATCTTTGAGCCTTTTTCGTGGAACCGTAGTTTTTATTACCTAGTTAACTTCTGATTATCAAATCTTCCTTTTAGTGCCCAACGGCTCGTAATTTCTAGAAGTGATTTGATAAATTAAATACATTTCCTAAGCAGATTTATGACTTCATCGCTATCTGAACAAATCAAGCAATTCTACGATGCGTCTTCGGGACTGTGGGAGCAAACCTGGGGCGAGCATATGCACCACGGCTACTACGGCGCAGATGGCAAAACTCGAAAAGAGCGCAGACAAGCCCAGATTGATCTCATCGAAGAGTTGCTCAACTGGGCAAACGTCACTGAGGCACAGCAGATTCTAGATGTCGGCTGCGGGATCGGCGGAAGTTCACTGTTTCTAGCAGAAAAATTTGGTGCAACCGCAACGGGGATCACGCTTAGTCCAGTGCAGGCGAATCGAGCAATCGATCGAGCACGATCAACTCATCTCAACGCCCAGTTCCAAGTCGCAGATGCACTCAATATGCCCTTTGCCGACAATTCTTTTGATCTCGTTTGGTCACTTGAAAGTGGCGAGCATATGCCCGACAAGGTGAAATTTTTGCAGGAATGCTATCGCGTTCTCAAACCCGGCGGAACTTTTGTGATGGCAACCTGGTGTCATCGCCCGACGGATAAAGTGCCTTTAACCGTGGACGATCAAAAGCGTCTGGCTGAGATTTATCGCGTGTACTGTTTGCCGTATGTGATTTCGCTCCCCGAATATGAAGCGATCGCGCAGGGTGTCGGACTGCAACAGATTCGTACCGCAGATTGGTCAAGAGCCGTTGCGCCGTTTTGGGATGTAGTGATCGATTCGACTTTCACTCCCTCCGCAATTTTTGGCTTGCTGACCTCTGGGTGGACAACGATTCAAGCCGCGCTGTCACTTGGAACAATGCAGCAGGGATACAAGCGTGGGTTAATTAAGTTTGGCTTACTCTGCGGCACGAAAGCCTAGAGCAAAAGACTAAAACCAGGTACGGTAGGAAAATCAGGACTCTAGGACATCCATGAATCGAATTTCGCCCCGATCGCCGCACGCTAACCCCATTCAACGCTGGCTCTACGCTTTCTGGAAATTCTCCCGCCCTCATACAGTGATCGGAACATCACTGAGCGTTCTTGGACTTTATCTAATTGTTCTCGGCAGCGATCGCCCACTCCTACCGACTGCTTGGCTTGCCCCCTTAATTGCGTGTTTATGTGGCAATATCTACATCGTTGGATTGAATCAGCTTGAAGATATTGCGATCGACAAAATTAATAAGCCGCATCTGCCGCTTGCTTCGGGTGAGTTCTCGGCTCGACAAGGACAAACGATCGTCTTTTTAACAGGAATGCTTGCCGTGGCGATCGCTGCCACTCAAAGTTCTTACCTGCTTGGAATGGTGGGATTGAGTCTAGCGATCGGCACACTGTACTCGTTGCCCCCGGTGCGATTGAAGCGATTTCCGTTCTGGGCTTCGCTCTGCATCTTTACGGTCAGAGGCGCGATCGTCAATCTAGGATTATTTCTCCATTTCAATCAAGGCTTTCCCATTCCCGCAAAAGTTTGGGCATTAACCGCATTTATTTTGGTGTTCACGTTCGCGATTGCCATCTTCAAAGATATGCCTGATACTGAAGGCGATCGCCAGTACAACATTCGGACATTGACGCTCAAACTTGGACAGCGACCCGTGTTTAATTTGGCACGAGCCGTTTTAACCGGATGTTATTTATCGATCATTGCGATCGCCTTCTTTCTACCCGGAGTAAACGCACCCTTTCTGGTAATCAGCCACCTGATTGCATTATGTTTAATTTGGTTTCGGAGTTACAAAATTGATTTGCAAAATAAAGCAGAAGTGACGCGCTTTTATCAATTTATTTGGAAACTGTTTTTCCTAGAATATTTGCTTTTTCCGGCGGCGTGTCTGCTAAGTTAACTTAAGCAAATGCGAGGGATTGTGCTAGACCGTTCATCTCCTTATGGATCTGCTGAAAATTGCTAGATAAACCTTTATGAAGCGATCGAATCTGTTGCTTGGGCTTGTCGGGTTGCCTGTCCTCGATACAATGGTTACAGCCCATCGGACAGAAGCCATCAATTCATGACTGCTCCTTCGGAACTCGAAACCTCTTCTACTCCAGTCGTTGCCGACGATTCCCCTAGTGAATTGGCTCCCGCGCAACCCGCCACGCTCGAAGATGACGACAATATCATTGATGATGTTGAGATGTCGCTGTTCGACCACCTGGAGGAATTGCGGCAGCGGATTTTTTATTCGTTGATTGCGATCGTCGTTTGCATCATCGGGTGCTTTATCTATGTCAGACCTCTGGTGCAATTTCTTGAAGTGCCTGCTGTGGGCGTGAAATTTCTTCAGCTTGCACCCGGAGAGTATTTCTTTGTTTCGATGAAGGTTGCAGGCTACAGCGGATTAGTGCTGGCAGCCCCTATGATTTTGTATCAGATTGTGGCGTTTGTGCTGCCTGGATTAACGCGGCGAGAAAAGCGATTTCTAGCTCCTGTGATTTTAGGATCAAGCGTTCTGTTTCTAGGAGGATTAGCGTTCTCTTATGCGTTATTGATTCCCGCTGCGCTGAACTTCTTCATCTCTTACGGTGCAGAAGTGGTTGAGCAGGCTTGGTCGATCGATCGCTATTTCGAGTTCGTTTTACTGCTGATGTTTAGCACGGGTTTAGCATTTCAAATCCCAGTGGTTCAAGCCTTGCTTGGATTCTTAGGCATTGTCTCGTCAAAAACAATGCTATCCGGCTGGAAGTATGTCCTACTTGGCTCTGCGATTCTTGGAGCCGTCATCACGCCATCCACCGATCCTCTGACTCAGAGTCTATTAGGTGGCGCAGTTTTAGGGTTGTATTTCGGTGGAATTGGAATCGTCAAGCTTTTAGGTAAGTAGCCGCAATTTCTTTGACACGAAAAAGCGCGATCGCCATATTCAGCGATCGCGCTTTCTTAATTACCGAGTGATTGTGATGGTCTTTTCATCGCGGGTGTTATGAACAAACAGCACCACGTTTCGACCTGTATAAGTTACACCGTCCCTGCCGCTGATTACGCTGACGGGCACCCCATTCGCGACCGTTCGATTTCTATTGCGATCGAACACATTCAGAAAGACCTGCGATCTTTCGGAAAAGAGTCTGACCTCGTATTGCTGGATCAGATAGCGGCGACTTCTATCAGTCTCAGTTCTGTCATTGAACCCTAAACCGCCGCGATTGACAGGACGAGTATAGATTGCATCGATCCAGCCTTCCGCACCTGTAGAAGACCGCACGTAATACCAGGTGACTCCATTCGCTCCAGGTCGCTGAACGATGACCTGTACTCGATTTCCCGAAGGCGCTGATGCAAGCGCGGGCGCATTGTTACTCGGAGTCGATCGTAGGCTCACTCTAGAGTTGGCAGAATCCGCTCTTAGCACAACATCTCTAGCCAAAGCAGGCAAACTACTCAGCGCCACCATCCCAAAAGATACGATCGTGGATAAAACAGTTTTGAAATTCATTTCGCTTTCTCCCTGACTTGAAAAAACAGTACCTTGCTGAATTCTACGCATCACAGCAAGCCCTCCTTCCAGCCACACCTGTTGGCAACATATCTGCCGATTGGCGAATAATCAATACTATTTAAATTTTCCTACAGTCCAGCTTTACTGGCAAATTGACAATAAAAAAGACGCTCTTCAGAACGCCTTAGAAATCAGATTGAATTGGCGGTTTATGCGCTAACTTCTGAGGTTGAGGTTGCTGCAAGTTGTTCCCTCGCCAAGCGCCGCTTGCGGGCGTAAAGCTGAATGAATGCTCCCATTGCCACGACCATGCCGAAAATGCCCCAAGCGGTTGTACTGGTGGGAATGTCATTCTTAAACACCGCCAGCATGACTACGATAACAAACAAGACGGTGGGGAATTCATTAAACCAGCGGAACTGCTGCCCTGTCATCTTGCACGTATCAGCAGCAAGGCGTTTCATAATTCTCAAGCATAGATGATCGTAAACAATCAAAAGCGCGACACACGCTAGCTTGATATGGAGCCAAGGCTGCTTGAGAACATCGGGTTCTGTGTAGATTAGCCCGATCGCCATTGTGATTGTGAGCAGCAATGCCGGGGTCATGATGATGCGATAGAGTCGCTTCTCCATGATTTGATATTGGTTTTTGAGAATGCTGCGGGCGGGTTCGGGTTGCTCGTTTGCTTCAGCGTGATAGACAAACAGGCGGGGCAAATAAAACAGTCCCGCAAACCAGC
Organism: Leptolyngbya sp. DQ-M1; assembly: GCF_039962505.1. Taxonomy (NCBI): domain Bacteria; kingdom Bacillati; phylum Cyanobacteriota; class Cyanophyceae; order Leptolyngbyales; family Leptolyngbyaceae; genus Leptolyngbya; species Leptolyngbya sp. DQ-M1. The sequence continues at coordinate 70,730 of NZ_JAMPLJ010000008.1, read as the reverse complement.
AGACGATTCCCACAATGTGAAATGCCTTAAACCACTGATATGCCATAAGAATCGTTATGCGAAGTGTTTGAAAAGCGCATCGAAGTTCATCGAAGTGAGTTGTCGATCGCATTCTCCATTCTGCAATAAAATCAGGCGCAATGTGGCACTCCGTTCTAATTAGAGAAGCTGAAAAATCCAAGTTCAATTCATACAGCTTACTGCTCGATCAGGAGATGCAGAAACAAGCTTCGTTTTTAACAGGTTGTGGAAAACTTCAAATTTTCTAGATCAAATCCCTTTGATCAGACAGGGTGTAAGCTGACACCGATAAGATAGTTAGAATGCAAGGTTTGTAATGCTTTCAGCCATTCTTTGAACAATGAAAGGCAGGTTGGCAGAATGGAGTAGAGTCTCAGGAAAAGCTTGTATTTTTGTCAAGATAAAAAACGGTCGATAGAATGCTTCTATCGTCCTGACACAACTGCTGAGCGCAGGTTACAGCCGTTTTGGCTGTAGTATTCTGAATGCTGAAAATGGCAAGTAATAGAAATTTTAATGATTTTTTCAGCAAATATACGGTTTTTCCGCAAATTCAAAAACGTACCTGTGGAAAAGTCCATCAATCTGTGGAAAACTCGCGCAAAAAGTAGAGAAGGCAAGCAAACTGCTTCTCTAAAAAATTCACACTTTCCCCAAGGCTTGAGTGCCTTTGATACCTATTTTTAGTGAACGATCGAGTGGGCTTTCGGGGTCATATTTTTCGAGATCGACCGAATAAAGCTCATGCGTTCCTAACTTGTCAGCTTCTTACAGAGTCGATTAAGAAGGTTTCGACAGAAAAAATTAAATGGACAAACCTTCTCATCAATTCGAGCTTTCGGATTGTAGCAGCACTTCGCGCAGGAGTCACTCCTTTCGTCACTGTAATTTGCCAAAGCGCTACAGAGCTTAATTATCAGAGATCGCCCAGTGTAAGAATGGGTGCTTCTAGAGCTAGAAAGCCAAGCGCTTCAACTCTGTGGAAGAGCACGATCGACCTCTAATCCGGTCGCTGTTCTTGTTCAGGCTTACGCAGCAGCAATTGCACCCCTAAGCCAGCCAGCCCAAACGCGGCAAGCCCAAAAATTCCTGTTCCCATCGCGCTCATCCCCAGCACTAAAGTTCTAACTGCTGAAGAAATGCGTCGAACCACCAAGCTATCTGCGACAATTGGTTTTGTTGCAAAGGAAATTCCGATCGCGCTAGTCATGTTGTAAAGCGCATATGCCATCACACCCGCCACGATCGCACCAATAAAACAGCGAAGCGGACTCGGCATTTGAGAGGCTTTAGGTGTGGGTGAATCTGCCATAAATTTTTCCTTTTAATGAGTTGCTAAATGAACGCCGCGCTGACTTAATTTTGTCACCCAAAGTTCTAACTCTGGATCGGGAATATTTGCTCGCATTGCGTTTTTAATCGCTTCGGCTTGCGATCGCGATTCTGATAATGCAAAGACCGTCGATCCTGAGCCTGACATCATTGTGCCAATTGGATTAAATCGCGCAAACTGATCGCGCAATTGCTGCACTTTTGCAAATTCAGGGAGCACAACTTTTTCTAAATCATTGTGCAACTGCTGACCGATCTGTGTGTAATCATGGTGGGCGATCGCGCTCAAAATCGCTCTTGATCGGGCTTTTTTCGCCTCAATTTCTTGTGACGTTTTGGCATAAGTTTCACCAAAGTTTCGTCGATAGGTTTGATATGCCCAAGGCGTTGAAACAGGCAAATCCCGATATTTTGCTAACACAACATACAGGTGATCTAAACTCGTCAAAGCCGCAAGATTCTCGCCACGTCCGGTTGCCAGCGCCGTGCCACCCGAAATGCAAAAGGGAACGTCTGAACCAAGCTTCGCACCCAAATCCTGTAGCTCGGACTGCGTTAAGCCTAAATTCCACATTAAATCGATTCCAACCAGAACCGCAGCAGCGTTACTCGAACCGCCTGCTAGACCCGCACCCATTGGAATGCGCTTGTGCAAATCGATTTCGATACCGCCAAACCTCGCATACACTTCTGGAAATTCGCGCATCATCAGCTCTGCGGCACGATATGCCAAATTAGTCTGATCCACCGGAACCGCAGGATGATCACACTGAACCCAGATGTCGTCCACACTGCGCGATCGTACCGTCACCCGATCGGCGAGTTCAATGCTTTGCAGAACCATGATGAGTTCATGAAATCCATCCGGGCGATCGCCAACAATTTGCAAATAGAGGTTAATTTTAGCGGGAGCAATTAGAGAATAGGAGCGCATAAATCGGCTTTTTCTGACCTATTCCATTATTAGGATTGCTGAGACAATTTTGCTAGTAAACTTTTACGACGTTTTTTGCTGATCGTCTCGCGGTTCAGCGAAGAAAAATTGAAGCAGCAACCGCTTGATTCATACCGACAAGAGCAATGAAGACAGCACTGAAAAAATTTTTAGGGTTAATCGGATTATCGATCGCTGGGCTAATGGTTGCGGTATCAACCGGATATGCACAAGACCTGCCGCCCGTGGGATTGTTGTTTGGTGGTCGCAGCATCGGTGACTCTCGCCAAACTCCCGTTCCACTGGTAGGGATTCGATTTACAGGGGAGTGTCCTGGAGAACAATCGGCAGCGACACGAGCGCGGTTCTTCTCAAAATCGACTCGCCCTGCACCAGAGCTACGGGCGATCGTTAAAAACGTAACATTCGGGTTTGCAGGCGAACAAAAGCCATTTACTGATCGTGAATATTTTAGCGGCGATGTTTCCGAAGGATTTGAGATGCGATTTGGCGATCGTCACGAAGGAAAATTTCTCGCAGTTCAACCCGGTGAAAATCAGTTTGAATATGAAATTAGGCGGGGACAGCAATCGATCGAAACAGGCAAGTTTTCCGCCACGTTTGAAGAGCAAACCTTGGAACAAGCAAGAGAATCAAGATTAGTCCAAAGAGAATCAAAACGATGCCGAAGATACAAAGATAGACGCTGTATCGAAGAAGAAGTTAAGGTATATTATGAGCGAGTTTGTCCAGGCTAAACGCGTTACTCAAATCGATCCATTGCCTTATGCTTAAATCTTCAGCCCTCGCTTGTGGATTGATTTCTAAGGATTGAAGAAGAGCATTTAGCGGCTCAAGTTCAACCACGCTTTTCAAATTGTTTCGCAGCATCTTACGCCGACTTGAAAAGCCAAGTTTGATCAAGGTTTCTAGTTTTTTTGGATCTGTGGCAGGATGCTCGATCGCTCTTGGGCGCAACCGGATTACTGCGGAGTCTACTTTTGGCGGCGGCGAAAATGCTTTTGCTGAAACATCACAAATAAATTCGGCATCTGCTAAATACTGAACTCGAATGGATAATGCCCCGTAATGCGATGAATTTGAGTTTGCACAAATTCGCAGCGCTACTTCTTTTTGTAGCAACAGAACGATCGATTCAAACGGGTTTGGATTTGGAGCTGCGATCGTGCCCAGTAGCTTCTCCAAAATTGGCCCTGTAATGTTGTAGGGAATATTGGCTACAACTTTTCGAGGACTTTGAAACGGTGGAAATGGCTCCAGCAATGGGTCAATCTCTAACGTGAGAAAATCACCTTGAAGCAATAGGAAATTCTCAAACTTGCCGAATTTTTGCACTAGGATTGGGCACAAATCTCGATCGATTTCCACTGCCACAACTGCCTGAGCTTGAGCAATCAATTGCCGCGTTAAAATCCCGGTTCCTGCTCCAATTTCCAGAACACGATCGTTTTCTGTCAATTCTGCAGAACTGACAATTTTGTTCAAAGCTTTTTCGCTTTTTAACCAGTGCTGACCAAATTGTTTTCTTGCTTTTGGCACTTATTCAGGCAATCCTAATAACTCACCCGCTCCCGGAATTACGGTTCCAATTGCAGCAGCGTTTAATCCTTGCGAGTTGAAAAACTCCACGGTTCGATCGACACTTTCGCCCGGAACAATAACCACGAATCCAACTCCCATATTAAAGGTATTAAACATCGCATTGGGTGCGACTTTCCCTTCAGTTGCTAACCAATGAAAAATGGGTGGAATTTGCCATTGATTTGGGTCAATTTCAATCGCTTGATTTTCAGCCAAACAGCGAGGTAAATTTTCAGGCAAACCGCCTCCGGTAATATGAGCCATGCCATGAATTTCAAGTCCTGCCTTCAACGCAGCAAGAATCGGTTTCACGTAAATTTGAGTCGGCGTAAGCAAAACTTCTCCGAGCGTTGCACCACTCAATCCAGAAGGACGATCGCTCCAATCAAATCCACGATCAATCACAATCTTCCGCACCAAGCTAAACCCGTTACTATGTACCCCTGAACTTGGAAGCGCGATCGCCACATCTCCAACCTTGACCTGCGACCCGTCCAAAATCCGGCTTTTCTCAACGATTCCCACACAAAATCCAGCTAGATCATACTCATTCGGCTGATAAAACCCTGGCATCTCCGCCGTTTCACCGCCAAGCAGCGCACATCCCGCCGCCTCACACCCTTCTGCAATTCCTTCTACTACAGAAGCAAGCTGCTCGGGCAGTAGTTTCCCTGTGGCGACGTAATCCAGGAAAAACAATGGCTCAGCGCCACAAGTCAAGACATCATTCACACACATCGCCACCAAATCGATGCCAACCGTGTGATGAACGTCAAGTTGATGTGCCAATTTCAGCTTCGTCCCAACGCCATCTGTTCCCGACACTAGGACAGGCTCTTGATATCCAGACGGCAATTGAAACAAGCCACTGAATCCCCCCAAGCCGCCTAAAACCTCGGAACGGTAGGTGCGCCGAACAGAATCGCGAATGCGATCGACAAACGCCCGTCCCGCTTCAACATCAACCCCTGCTTCCCGATAATCCATGAGCGCGAATTCAATCTGCAAAACATCAGCATACCTCACAAGCTGTATGAAGAAGATGTTAAGTTCTTGTGAAGTCGGAGAAAAACTGCTTCAGCGTTTTTCTTATAGAAGCCAATACCAGCAATCATTTCAGCTTACATCCGAATTTGAAGGAAATATGAAGTTTTATTTCGTACAGGCATCACCCTGATCCAATTAGGAAAAACTTCATGCTAGTCTGTTGCAGTTCTGAACTCAGGAGTGAACACGGAGCGAGTACGAGTTAGCACAGCTTAAGTTGTGTCAGATGGCAAACTGCCACATCTCGGACTCAAGGTTGGAAGTGAATCTCACAAAGGATGTATGAACCAGAAACTGATTAGCGGTTTGACTGCCGCTCTACTGTGTACCAGTACCGTCGGTGCGACTGCTGCCCTAGCAGAGTCCACCCCGGCAGCCAGCCAAGGATCTACGGAGTCTGAAACTCCCCGACCGTCTTCCCCGCAAGCCACAAGGCGCAGCGTGGTGAAAGTCGGCGAACAGCAACCCTCACAAACCCGCCAAACCGAGGAGTCCATCGCAAAAATTCATTCGCACGAAATTTCTGGGCGCAAAGCCGCCACTCTTTATGTCCGCAATATTCCCGTTGTTACGTTCCTTGGCGAAGCTCATAACTCGTCCACCGCAGTGAAAGTCGGTGAAGTGCAAGCCAGCCCCCAAGCCGCGAAGCTCAAGTACGGTGCTACTACCCCGGTTGAATCCAGCACCCAGCCGCGCCAGAATTCCTCAAATTCATCTGCTGACCCGATCGCCAGAGCCACCGCGATCGCAGCCCGCTTAAACCAACTCCAACGTAATGGAGTCGATGCCAATCAAATCACGGTGAGATGGCATCAAACTAAATCCGGCGATCAGTTCTTAATCGAGGCAAACAAACAGACGATCGTCGCCGTCGATCCACAAACCGTTCTTCCCAATAGCACCCGCGACCCAGGGCAAGACGCACTGCAAGTTGCAAATCGTCTCCGTCGCCTATTCGGTAATGCTGCTCCCCTGCGCGAAATTTCCAATCGTCCAAATCGCGCCCCCCAAATTGCGATCGGCCCGATTCGTCTACGAATGACGGGCATGGCATCTTGGTATGGCCCAGGATTCCACGGCAACATGAGCGCCAGCGGTGAGCGATTTAACCAGAATGCACTCACTGCGGCACATCGGACGCTTCCGTTTGGCACCATCGTGCAAGTGACCAATCTCGATAACGGGCGTACCGTTTCTGTCCGCATCAACGATCGCGGACCGTTCTCCGGCGATCGGGTCATCGATTTATCTGCCGGTGCGGCTCGTGTTCTCGGCTTGATTCAAAGCGGCGTTGCTCCCGTCCGCCTTGAAGTCCGGGATTCGAAACGGGTTGCATCGGGTAACTAGACTGAAAAAGGTGCAGCGAACTGTTAATTAAATCGTTCACTCCTTTTTAATTGGTTCAAATTCGCTGCATCAATCCTTTCAGTTGAATCTCTTGACTCAAGTTTTTACTTTGAATCAGAACACCAAAGCCACCTAGCCCCATTGGGTTCATTAACTGATGTAGTGCGTCGCGGCGTTGCAGTCGGTTTTGTAAATCCTGGGTGCTGGTGGCTTCCGTCTGAGTGATCTGAGCGAGTCGATCGCCCAATCCCAACGCCATTAGAAATAATCCCTGCTGCGTAAAGCCAACGGTTTGCAGTCCTGATCGCTCTCCCTGGAGTTGCAGCGCTGTGAAATCAACATGAGCGGTGATATCTTGCTCACCGATATAGAGGTATGGATCATTGTGATGACTGTGCTGGTAGTAGCACTGTAATGTTCCTTGTGATCGCATCGGATTGTAGTATCGCGTTGCCAAATAGCCGTAATCGATCGTTAAAACAAATCCTTGCTGCAATTTTTGGGCGATCGTACTCATCCAATCTAATGCGGCTAAATTCACTTCAGTCCGGTAGCCGTCTGCATAGCCACAAATCTTGACTCCAACGAAGTCAAAATAATTCACTAATTTCTCAGTTGAAAGATCACCAACCACTTCAGCAAATCGATTGTCTTGCAGACAAACATAAATTTCTTTGAGCACTTGATTCTGCAGCGTGACTAGATGCACCGGAAACGCATCGACTAATTCATTTGAGAACACACACCCTACGATTGAATCATTTGGAAGCTCCTCGATCGTTGTCCACTCGATCCGCGTTCCCGCTTCCGTCCAGCGCCGCAATCGGTGCTGCTGCTCGACAATATGTGCGGCTGCCTTTTCAACAATGAGATAAGTCAGCGAATTAAAGCATTCAGGATAAAAGCGATCGAGATACCGCAGAATATCGACTGCAAGCAATCCCTGTCCCGCACCCATCTCAACTAAGGTAAACGGATTCGGCTGTCCGAGCACTTGCCACATTTCCGCTAGTTGCTCGGCAACCAATTCACCAAAATCAAACGATAAATGGGGCGAGGTGAAAAAATCACCCTGCGCCCCAATTTTTTCGCGAGGTCTAGCATAATAGCCCAGCTGCGGACAATACAATGCTAAATTCATGAATCCTGCGAATGTGATTCGCCCTAATTCGCGAATCTGCTGCGATATGAAGTTGTAAAGCGGACGTTTCAAGTCCGCAGATTGATTTTCTTGAGCAACCACGGGTTTAACCTGAACATTAGAAACGATCGCTTCTAATCTATTGCATTTTCCAGCCAATCAGAGTAGATTATCTGTACTAAACTGAGCGTTAGCTGGAGAGAATAAACCACGCACAAAAAGCAGGCAATAAGTCATTCCATTGAAGTGAGTTTTGCAAGCCGGTGATGCACTCCGACTTAGAAGAAGCTCACCTTCTAGCGATTAGTCTAATGTTCAGGCAAAAGGCAGTGCGCACACTGTAATAGGTCGATCGCACACTACATTCCGCCTAGAACCTTCAGCTCCACAAGTTTGCTTAAACAAGTGCGGCTTCACCCGTAGCGGCTGGTGTGGCAGAGGGGGGTGCATCGAAGGCAACAATAAACTGGGCAGTTGGGCGGGTTTGCGTTAATACCTTCAGGTAAGAATCTGCATCGTTGCGACGACGAAACCGAATGACGACTTGACGCTGCAAGTCGGGAGTGATTTGATAGACAACCCAGGGAGTTAGCTGCTCTTGGTACTTCATAGTTCACTGTGAGGATAGTGGAATGACAGAAAGCGGGCAAGCGGAACTGTAAATCAGTAACGCTACATACAGCGGTTGCGCTTCAGTTCACATACTATTGATAGCGTCTAACTCAAAGAAAGTCAATCTTTTTTGCACGAATGAATGTCCGTGCATTCGCTCAGTGTTTGTGCTGAAACCTCGATGCTAACGGCGTAAGCAGTCGAAGATCGGCTTACGCTCAATTCCTTCAGTCGGAAAATCCTACTTTAGTGGGATAGCCAGCCCGCATCACAGAAGCTTAGATTGTTAAATTAGACACCATCAATAATTTGCAACTGTTTCAACCAAATCTCAACACTTAAAAAGCCACTAATTCAGATCGTCCAGAAAATTCGCAGTTGACAACTCTCATCGCTTGAGAAAGCTGAGTGGTACATCAGCAGGAATATCGTGAGCAGACGATACAAAAGTAGCGTCAGTATAAAACTCAATTCTTCGCTTGAGGTCAGAACCGAATTCAAGTTCACTCCCCACGATAGAGGAGCAGAATAAAAAGAGGTTATTGAATGCTTAAGATTGACTACGATCCATCCTAACCTAAAACGGCGCGATCGCGTGTCATTGTATTGTGTTATGTCGAACCGTTTACACCGCGCAACAAAATGGGCAGGTCTGTTACACCTGCCCAGAAATGATGGATGGCGGGATTCAGTTTAGCGATCGACCGATCCCATGATGATGTCAATGCTACCGAGAATGGTCACGATATCCGCAACTTTCATGCCCTTGACAAGATAGGGAAGGATCTGGACGTTGTTAAAGTCTGCTGCCCGAACCTTAAAGCGCCAGGGGAAGACGTGATCCTCACCCATAATGTAAACACCCAATTCGCCTTTACCGCTTTCTAGACGAACATAGTGTTCACCTTTCGGAATTTTGAAGGTCGGCGCAATCTTCTTACCGATAAACTGATAATCAAACCCGTTCCACTCAGATTTTGGTCCTTCCATCATCCGTTTTGCTTCAAGATTCTCGAACGGGCCACCGGGAAGTCCCTTGATTGCCTGCCTGATGATCTTGATTGATTCACGCATTTCGCGAATTCGCACGATGTAGCGAGCGTAGCAGTCGCCAGCCGTTTCCCATTGCACATCCCAATCAAAATCGTCATAACATTCGTAGTGATCAACTTTTCTCAAGTCCCACTTCACGCCAGAAGCACGCAGCATCGGGCCAGATAAGCTCCAGTTGATCGCATCTTCGCGAGTGATGACACCTACCCCATCAACACGACGGCGGAAAATCGGATTCTCTGTGATTAACCGTTCATATTCATCGACTTTCGGCAGGAAGTAGTCACAGAAATCTAAGCATTTATCAATCCAGCCGTAGGGTAGATCAGCCGCAACGCCACCGATGCGGAAGTAGTTGTGGTTGATCATGCGGTAGCCTGCGACGGCTTCCCACAGGTCGTAGATTAGTTCACGTTCGCGGAAGATGTAGAAGAAAGGAGTTTGTGCGCCGACATCCGCCATGAACGGGCCAAGCCACAGGAGGTGATTGGCGATGCGGTTGAGTTCCAGCATGATCACGCGGATATAGCTGGCGCGTTTGGGAACGGCGATTCCGGCAAGCTTTTCCGGGGCATTCACCGTGATTGCTTCATTGAACATCCCGGCGGCGTAGTCCCATCGGCTCACGTAGGGGACAAACATAATGTTGGTGCGATTTTCGGCGATTTTCTCCATGCCTCGGTGGAGATACCCAATTACAGGTTCACAATCGACCACGTTCTCGCCGTCGAGCGTGACGATTAGCCGCATTACCCCGTGCATCGAGGGATGGTGCGGCCCCATGTTGAGTACCATGGGTTCTGTCTTGGTTTCGATCATTGCCATCGGTGTTCTGCCTCTCGATTCACGATTTGCGGGCAAGCTTTGTGGAATAAGGCTTTATGGGCGCTTGTTGCACTTCTTTAATTATAGAGAATCGTGTCTATCTGCGTAGGTTTGAATCAATTCGCTCAGGATTCAATTTACGCTTAGAGACGAATAGAATGGAATCAATAGCGTTGTGAGAGAAGAGTTAGATCGATCGCACCCCGTTTGAGTCGAATGGATGCCCCCTAAATCCCCCACGAGTGAGGGACTTTGAAGACGAAAAAATTTTAGAGCTGGGGACAAAAAACTAAAGAAGGTCATTTTTAAGCTGTTTAATGCAATGAATTCTGAGTTTATTCATATTCCTGTGCTAAGTCGCGAAGTGATTGCAGGATTGGCGATTCGCGATCGCGGAGAATATTTAGATGCAACCGTGGGCGGTGGGGGTCATAGTGCGCTGATTCTGAGTGCGACTGCGGATGTGAAGCTAACAGCGATCGATCAAGATGCGTTTGCGCTCGATGCGGCACGGGAGAAATTAGGCGATCGCGTCACCTTTCACCATACAAATTTTGCTGACTTTGATCCGGGTGAAACAAAGTTCGATGGAATACTAGCAGATTTAGGTGTCAGTTCGGCTCAGTTTGATATTGCCGATCGTGGGTTTAGTTTTCGGCATGAAGCGGCGCTAGATATGCGAATGAATCAGCAGCAAGAATTAACCGCAGCCGAGATGATTAATCATTGGGAAGAGTCAAAATTAGCTGATATTTTCTACACCTATGGAGAAGAGCGGCTTTCGAGACGAATTGCCCGACGAATTGTGGAAAAGCGACCGTTTAAGACCACAACAGAATTAGCAGATGCGATCGCGGGATCAGTACCAAAGCAATATCGTTATGGTCGGATTCATCCTGCAACTCGTGTGTTTCAAGGCTTGCGAATTGCGGTGAATCGAGAGCTTGAGGTGTTAGAAACGTTGATGCAAAAAGCCCCGACTTGGTTAAAACCAGGGGGACGACTTGCAATTATTAGTTTTCACAGCTTGGAAGATCGGATTGTGAAACATCGAATGAAAGAATCGGAGCTGTTGACGGTGATTACAAAGAAGCCGATCGTGGCTCAAGAAGATGAGATTCAAGAAAATGTAAGAGCGCGATCGGCAAAATTGCGAATTGCAGAGCGAAAAGCTTAACTTTCCGATTGCAGCAATTGGACGGCTCCTGCAAAATTAGCTTCAGCGATTAAAATGCAGCGGTTTAGAAGATCAATGTCTAGGTTTTCTAGTCCTGGCAATTCGCTTCGAGCGATTTGGTCATATTCGCGATCACGTAAATGATATAGCTTTAAACTTCCATCCTCCCAGAACCAAACCTCAGAAACACCGAGCGATCGATAACGGGCAAGTTTATTGACGCTTCCACTGGTGAAGACAATTTCAATTGATAAATCTGGAATCGGTTTAGCAGTACCCAGGCAGTAAGATTTATCCGCTTGTGCAGCCACTTCTCCAGGTTTTTCCTGAGTGACGGAGCCTGAAGGAACAAAGATAAGGCCGCGTTTCAGCAAAAAAGTAGTCACGAGATAGCCAATGATTTCGGAAAACTGTTCGTGCTGCAAACCGGGCATAAAGAGTTCAATTTCCCCATCGTAAAAAGCAACCCGCACGCCAGGAGAGTTCTGAGAAAATTTTTGAAGTAGTTTGAAGTCTTCCCAAGTGCCGTATAAAACGATTCGCTGGTCGATCGGCTTGTTAAGAAGTTGAATCATAGATCCTGCAAAGTCTTCAACTGATTCAAGTTTAATCGGGCGATCGACAAGTTAAACGAAAACAATTGCTATTCGATCGTTTCTTGCTCTACAACTGCTTTTAATTTGCTGTGAAATTCTGATTCAGAGGGCATAAATTGATGAATTGGTGGATGAACTTCTTCAGAAAGTTCTAAAGGTGCATCACTTGCAAAGGGTTCAACGTTTTCTGATGCAGTTACAGCTTTATTTTCTTCGGGATGCAACTTCGTTGTCATCGCTTCTGTAGAGGCATTCAAACTAGAAGTTGCTTGCTCGATTAATGCTTCTACACCTGCCTGGAGTCGTGCAACCCGATCGAGCAAAATCTCTGGAGGTTCTAAATGCTTCACGTTTAGCGGTGTGATCACAGGCTTCGATTCAAGGGCTTGAGGAGGATCGTCTTCTTGTTGAATTTGCTCAGCTAGTTCAGCCCAGGGGGGCGATTCTGAAACGATAGGAGTCGTGGCTGCCTTTGGCACAGGGGAGCCTGAGCGATTCGGTACAGGCAGGGGCGGCGGAAGAATCGTCGTATCGCGTACAGGTTTCGATCGTGGCTCTTGGGACAAATTGCGGGGGAAGTTGTTGCAAACCAACCGCTCAAACTCGTAGTTGAAGTGATAGCACGGTTGTTGCCGACGTTGCCAAAGCTGCAAAATCTGCTCGACTGAAACGGCTTTATATCGCCCTTGATACAGAGCTTCGATCACTGCCCAGCGTACCCAATTTGCAGAATAGCTAGACTGCCAACGATCGGCTAGCTGCTGTGCATTATTTCCACCTAGATCAAAACTGTAGTGAGTCAGTAAATCTGCAACATGAATTGTCGTCTCATACCACAGAGACGCGCTGGAATCTCCAGAAGAGCCTTTCGCCGGATCAGATATCATACCCCGCTATTTTAGGGCAAAATTCAAATTCATTTCTTCAACCTAAAAGGATTCTTCTTGAGATCAGCGACAGCGTTCTACCAACCCGATCGCATCACTTCCTACTGCGGAGATCGGATCACGCCGCCGTCAACCGGAATCACCCCACTGCCAGCAAACGGTTCTACACTGCCGCGAGTCCAGTTAAAGTCGCTAATTTCAAAGCCGATCGATCCAAGTTGCTGCACAGGGTTATAGCGTAGCGAAACCCCATAGGTACGACGCTTGTACTCTAAAAAGTAATCGGTACTAATTTCTCGTCCGGTCTGAATGTTGTAAGCCGTTTGGAACCCGATGCGAATCGGCCCATAAAGCTGCTGAGTAATTCCCGCATAGAGAATCCGATCGTCGGCAATTCGATCGAACAAAAACGGCGATAAGCCCGCACGAATCGCCTGAGAATAGGTGATGTTGAATGCTGTATAGTCCAAGAAATCACGCGAGAAGTGCCCAAACTGCCCGATTAAGCTGACCGCACCACTCACGCTATTTTGACTATCTCCATTGCTATAAGACGTGGTAACTCCCGTTATTCCAACGCCAACCCCAACAAATGGACGAATCGGAGTCGGAGAAAACCTCAGCCCCTGCTCCCGCGTGGCAGGTAAAGCCGTTCCTTGCCAGAGATTGAAGCCGCGATTGATCGCAGCACTTGCCTGAAAGCGTCCTAGGCTGATGCGATTGTTCGCTCGGATGGGGGCAAGTAAGTCTGGACGATCGGTATCTGCATTGACGTACTGATATCCCACTTGATAGCTCAGATTAATTCCGGTATTGCCAAGCGGAATCGCAGGCGAGAAAAAGAGCGCCCCAATGCTGCTTTGGACATCTTGAAAGCCGAGCGAATTATTGAATAAGCGATTGCGATAGCTCGCTTCCAAACTGAGCGTATGCGTTCCGATCAATTGTTGCGCCCGCAGGCTGCCGCGAAATGTGTTTTCAAACCGCGAAAGATCTAAGCTCGTGAAAACGCCCTCCCCTCGAACGATCGTTCGAGGCGTGACTTGAGCCGACAAACGGCTTCTTAGTCCAAACAGATTCGCAATGTTGCTTCGATCTTCAAGGGCTCTCTGCACAAAGAATTGCGGCGTGATCGTGAAATTGATCGGCGATTGCGGCAGGACGTTTAACTCACGCTGAACAAAGAAGCCGCCACGATCTTGGGCATCATAGCCAAAATCAAACAATAAGGGTGCTCGCTGATTGCGATCGAGCACGATCGTTCGACTGGGTAACGGTAGCGTAAATCCTTGATCAAACACCAATCGATTCCGAGTCGTGCGAATTTCGTCACGCAAGGGTGAAACTCGTCTTAAGACGGCACGATCGGCTCTAAGTTCAAGTTCAGGCGGAGAGAATGGATCATTCGTGATGCGAATGTTATTGGCCTGGAAGCCTTCTGGATAAAACTCAATCTGAGCCGCTTCAAATCGCAATCGTCGCACTGAGCCGCCTGCTTGTGCTGCAGCGGGGCTACCACTTGCATTTTGTTGTGAACCAACGACCAGCCGGATTCCTCCGGCTTGAGAGACGTTATTTTGAGTTGCCAATGCACGATCGCCGACTGATCCAACCGGGACTACGCCCGCTGTGATATTAGTCGGCAGGTTTGGATTTAGATCAGTGCCTGCTGTGGGGATGAAGATCTCGCCGCTTGCTTGTTCAACGGTTCCTTCTTCTTGAATCAGGTTGTAGCGAAACCGCTGCCCTCGCAGGATTTGATCGCCTCGTGTGAGGGTAACGTTTCCTTCTGCAACGGTCAGCCGATTGACCAGATTCACCTGTAGGCGATCGCCGGTCAATAAGGCTCCTCGGAAGCGCAGCGAAACCCGACCTTCAGCCGTGAAAACTTGGCGTAACTGGTCGTATTCTTGTCGATCGGCTTTCAGTTCTAGAATGCCCTCGCTTGTCAGTCGTCCGGTTGGAATATTAAGTGGAGGATTCGTTGGAGGATTACTCGGCGCGGGAGTCGGGGTAGGAGCGGGAACAGGAGTGGAGGTAGGGAGTGGGGCGGATGGCGTTGGAGAGATTTGGGTCACAGAGGCAGGAGTATCGGCTTCTGGAGGTACGGCGAAACTCCATTCTGGCTCTGAAGCAAAGATCGGTTCGGTTCCGGCGAGATCGTCTGCTCGATGTGAAGCGGTTTGCGGCTCGATCGCTAGAATTTTTTGAGGTGCAGGTTTGACCGCAAGATTGGACTTGGCGACTGGAGCAGATTGCACGATCGCAGGCGGTACAGGTGGAACCGAATAAGGCATATCAATCAGGGTTTAGCTTGAAGCAGACAGCAGGAAATATCGGCACTTTAGCCGATTGACGGGGATTTAGACAAATTGATTCCGAATGTTGTGATAAAAAAAGGGCAGTCATCTGCCCTAGCACTCTCATAGCGCGAGAAGTGATTATTCTAAGTCGCGACGGTTGGGGTTCCGTGCTGGGTCGTTTGAAAGGAACCCAAAGACGAACAAACCGACAAAGAAAGCGACCGTGATGTAAACAACGACTTTAAGCGTGAGCATATGAATGACTCCAAAGGCAATGGCGGATAGTTTGCAGTTCGTCCCTTTATCTTACAGGAGTGCGCGATCGTTTTAGTTTCGACGCGTGAGCCAGCGCCACAAGATGACTAGCCGCTGTTCGATCCACAAAATGCCGGAATCGAGCCATTTCAGGACTTTCTGCCAGGGTGTGAGGACGTATTCCACATGCGTTGCTGGAGTCTCGATCCAATCAAATGCCGTTACGACTTCTGAGGGTTCTGCGGTTCTTGCTACAGGACTGTGTGCGTGAGTTGACGTGATTTCAGTGGAAGACGACTCCGGAGTGACAAGTTGCGATCGCGCTTCAACGTAAATCTGTTCGATTGAGGTTTCTTGTTGCACAACGATCAGGCTTTCTTGCCGCACGATGATTTTTGATTTTCGCTGAATTGTGATCGCGCCTGAAAGTTTTCTCAATGCTTCGCGGATTTGCTGACGCAGAGAAGGCGTAAAAGAGAACGATCGCGGTTCTCCAAATCCGGTCGCTCTTCCTTCGAGAATCAAAGGTTCCTGTGCATCATGCGTTGCAAGGTTTTTACGAAATAGATGGGCAAATCCTAAGTTTGGGGAAGCCTCAACCGCTCCAGGTAATCCAGCTTGAGTCGGAGCAAATTGGGTACGCTCTCCAAAAAAGTAACGGATTGCCGCCCAGATCAGGGCTTCTAGATCTGAGAAGTTGGGGAGTTGAGCAAACCAAGCAGTGATGTTTTTGGGATGGGGCGATCGCCCAATTAAGCTGCTAGGGTTCCAAGCAGAAAGCGGAACAGAAGGCACAAACCAATCGAGTTCATTCGGCTGTGTGACCAGTTCGGCTTCTTGGAATAGGTTAAGGGCGATCGCAACTGGGCTGGCTTGAACCCATGCCATGAGTTGCCGAAACACTCGGATCGGGGGCAGTAAGGTTTCTCGATCTTCGGGAAGTGAGAGCGGTGCGGATTTGAGATAAAGCTTGCGTCGCCATTGCCAGTAACGTGCGAGTTCTAATCGAATGCGGTGTTCGATTTGGCGCTGTTGCTCTGGGGTGAGCGTATCGAGAATGATATTGCCGTCAAGAATCAAGACAAGGTTGCGCGTATCGACGAGAGAAGCGATCGCCTGAATGTGATACGGATTCGACACGGCTAGATTCTCAGGGTTTTGACGTGCCAAGAATCGCCCAATCAGAACCAGTGGGTGACGCTCTCTTAATGCAGGTAAGTTTCCGCCGCTAACTAACGCTCGTTTTACCGCAGTGAGCACGTTTTGAATCGGGGCATCACTTAAATTGGCATCGGGATCAATGGCGATTTCTTCTCGACTCATCCGCAATCGCAGCACCGCTTTTTCCACCCGTTGCCCGATCTGCTGAGCGATCGCTCTGGTTCCCTGAAATGCAGCGTAAATCGGATAGAGCAGAATTTGAGTTGTCCAGATTGTCGTGATTTTAGCGTGTCGCAGGAGTGTGGCGCTTTTGTCCGCGAGTTTCTGGGTCTGCCGTGTAACGAAGTTAAATAATTGGCTTTGATAGCGTCGAGAAGTCATAGACTGAGGGACGATATTACGACGATCGCACGTTTCACCCTCATCATATCGGTATGACTGACGTTCTCACTGCTTCTTTTATCGAGCGCTTACGAAATTTAGTACAAGCTGATGCAATTGAGGGTTGGGGGGTGTGCGAAGATTGCGCGGTCGAGGATATTTCCACACAATCGTTCACAAAAATTGAACTAAATGAGAAGTGCTATTTGGTGTGGGAAAAAGGGCGAAAAGTTCGCTGGTTCTATCAAGAATTCGTCTTGCCTGAAGCGCTGAATGAGTATCCGTTAGCGGGGTTAACGCTGAGATTGGCATTAACTTGGTGGGCGGAATTGGCTGAAGTTTACATCAACGGTCGGAAAGTTCAAGAGGGTGATTTATTTGATCATTCTTGTCGGGTTGTTCTGAGTTCAAATGTCGTTCCAGGTGAGAAAGTTGCGGTTGCAATTCGATTAGTGAGTCCGGGGCATGACATTGGGGGGCTCATGCGATCGCGCCTCATCTACGAATCCGATTACAACGAAATTGATCCAGGATTTGTCGCAGATGAATTAGAAGTAATTCAGGGGTATATTGATGCGTTTGAGTTAGATCAACCTGAGATTAACTTGGATTGGAAGGTTGACGATCGACAATATTTTCATCAATCTCTAGAAGCCTTAAGAACCTCGCTTTTACCGCTCAGTTCTCAAATTAAACAACATACAATTTTTCTTCTCGGTCATGCTCATTTAGATATGGCTTGGCTTTGGGATGTCGAGGAAACTTGGAGAGCAGCAGAACGCACATTTGTTTCTGTTCTCCATTTGCAAAAAGATTTTCCTGAGCTTACGTTTTGTCACACCACACCCGCTTTATACGAATGGATTGAACAGAATCGACCGGAGATTTTTGCTCAAATTCAAGCACAAGTGAAGGCGGGAAAATGGGAAATTGTCGGCGGAATGTGGGTTGAGCCGGAGATGAACTTGATTAATGCGGAATCGATCGCACGTCATCTCTTATACGGTCAACGATACTGTCAAGAAAAGTTTGGCGAAATCTGTCGCGTTGCATGGCTTCCCGATACCTTTGGATTCAATTGGCAAACTCCGCAATTTCTCAAGCTTGCAGGAATTGATTATTTTGTGACGCAGAAGCTTCGATGGAATGATACGACGCAGTTTCCGTATGAATGGTTTAACTGGCAAGCACCGGATGGAAGTCAAGTTAAAAGTTTAATGTCATCCCCGATCGGTGAAGGAATTGAGCCGATCAAAATGGCAAAATTCGCTTGGGATTGGGTAAGAAAAACCGGACAACCGAATGCGCTTTGGCTATTTGGCGTGGGTGATCACGGTGGAGGCCCGACTCGCGATATGTTGGAAATTGCAGAACGGTGGAAGCGATCGCCCTTTTTTCCAAAGTTAGAGTTTACGACTGCATTCAACTATTTAGAAAGCTTAGAATCTCCAAAAGATATTTGGAATGATGAACTTTATTTAGAATTTCATCGCGGTTGTTATACAACACATGGCGATCAGAAAAAACTTAATCGTCGTTGTGAAGGCTTACTTCATCAAGCCGAGTTATGGGCTTCTTTAGCAAGTTCTATAGCCAAAGTGGATTATTCTAAATCAATTTTAGAATCTGCTCGAAAGAAGGCTTTATTTAATCAATTTCATGACATCCTACCTGGCACATCGATTAATCCAGTATTCAGAGATGCTAACGAGGAGTGGTTTGACGTCCAAGATATGTCGATCGATATTCAATACAAATCGTTAGAAACGATCGCTAAGCAAATTAAATTTCCATCACCACCCCATCCTCACGCAGAAGCCTTTATTGTTTTTAATTCCTCAAACTGGGAAAGATCTCATCTTTGTCGTATTCAAGCGCGCAATCGTTTAAATCTAGAATGTAAATCTTGGCGAGTCTATAATTTATCAGGACAGCCTTTAAAGCAGCAGATCTGCTCATCCAACACCGACAATCATTCTGTAGTTTTGTTCTATACAGATCAGATTCCTGCTATTGGATATTGCTGTTTCTGGCTCTGTCCAACTGACTCAATTGTTACTGCATCTAAGGCTACTTTAGAACCCTTTACTTTAGAGAATGAATATCTAAGAATTGATGTAGATCCAGAAACAGGAGAACTAAAAAGCCTTTTTGATAAGGTTTCCCAATTTCAACTACTTAGAAGTAATGGAAATCAGATCCAAGCTTTCAAAGATTTCGGGCAATATTGGGATGCCTGGAATATTGATCCAAATTACGAGAAATCGCAACTTCCTGGCGCTAAGCTTTCCCAAATCTCTAGAGTTGAGAAGTTTGAGGACTTACTTTGTCAAAGAATATTTGTAGAGCAAACTATCGAAAACTCTACTTTTCATTTCACTTATGTTTTAGAAGAGAACTCTTCAACTCTTAAAATTGAGACTTCTGTAAACTGGAAAGACCGTCATACTTTGATTAAAGTGATATTTCCGCTCAATATTGAAGCTGGTTTTACAACATCTGAAATTTCAGCAGGCGCGATCGACAGAACCACAGTCCCCAAAACCGAATCTGAAAAAGCAAAATGGGAGGTTTCCGCGTTGGGTTGGGCAGATTTAAGCGGGAAAAATTATGGGGTCAGCATTCTAAGCGAATATAAACACGGCTACGACTGCAAACCTAATCAAATTCGGCTGACATTGCTGCGCGGGTCAGAGTTTCCTGATCCGGAGGCTGACTTAGGACAGCACACTTTCAGCTATGCAATCTATCCTCATGCTGGCAACTGGAAAGAAGCGCAAACGGTTCGGAAAGCTGAAGAGTTTTGCAATCCGCTTCAGGCGATCGTCCTCGATCGCATCCCCGAAAACGGCACACTCCCGCCCGTTCATTCCTTTCTCGATCTCCAATCCGACAACCTTGTCCTCTCTAGTCTGAAGCAATCTGAAGATAATCCAGACGAGTACATTCTGCGCTGTTACGAATGCCACGGCAAACCCGCACAACTCAACCTAAAAGGCGACTTCGAGATCGTTGAAGCGTTTGACTTACTCGAACGTCCCCTCCAAGTGCCCGATCGCATCCGCCCCTGGGAAATTCGGACATACAAAATTAAGAAGAGGCAAGATCAAAAAGAGGGCATCATCTGACACCCTCTAAATCGTTAGTCTTCATGATCTTCAAACGGATCTTCCAAATTCGCGGAAGGTGGACCAAACGCCGTATAGATCGCGAATCCGGTGATTCCAACGATCGCAGCGCAAATCGAGATATTCAGTGCGAATGCGGGTTCCATATTTAGTAAAAAATGAGAGGAATGTCCCTATCGTATTACAAATTTTAACAATTTGCGAAAAGCCTAACATAGTAAAACGACTCTCGAATTTGGTACAGTAAACATCCTGCTAGGGATATAGGCTCTCCATGCTACTCAACGAAAAGCAACAGCGAATCCTAGAGGTGATTGATGCCGGAAATACCACCGGAGAAAGTATTGCAACTGCGATCGGCTCTTCGATGCAGATGATTCGCTACTACTTAGATACACTGTCCGAAGATGGATACCTCAAAGTTGCAAAAGTTTACGACAACGCTACCCGCGAGTTTCAGGTGGTCAGAGCTTATCTTACCGATAAAGGAAAAGCGTCGATCGTTAAAACGCCAGTAATCGATTCACCCGCAGAGACTACCGCAGATGTGCAGCAAATCCTCAAAGCGCTTGATTTACTTCAGCCGATCGTCGAAAAATTACCGAGCGATCGGGCTGAAATTGCGGCTGTCTATCTCGAAGACCTGCAAAACGAAATGAAGGTGGTTGATCGTCGCAAGCCCCAACGCATTAAGGCCTATTTCTTAGCGTTCGCCGGGACAGCCCTCCCCGTGATTCAGCAGACGGATCAGCCAGAGATTTTTGTTGAGACCGTGCGGTTTCTCTCAACGCAATGGAATATCACGGTAAGACTGCCTGAAAGCGTTACTTAGCCTGAATTTCGTCAAGCTTCGCTCTCACCGCTTGAATATCCTGCCACATCAACCATTTGGGGCTGCCCTTCTCTTTCGATTGATTTCTCAACAGATAAGCAGGGTGAAAAATCGGCATATAGAAGCGATCGTCCTTCTCGATCCACTGCCCCCGCACCTTCGTAATCCCTTGCTTGATGCCAACCAGCGCCCTCATCGCTGTCGCGCCCGTCAGCAAAATGATCTTCGGATTCACCATACGAATCTGCTCGGACAAGTATCCTTTGCACGCTTCTGCTTCATCGGTCGTCGGAGTGCGGTTTTCCGGCGGACGGCACTTCACCACGTTACAGATAAAAACGTGCTCCTCGGTTGTGAGATGCACAGCGGCGAGAATGCGATCGAGCAATTGCCCCGATCGACCGACAAACGGCACACCCGTTTCGTCCTCAGTTTGTCCTGGCCCTTCGCCCACAATCATGATCGGTGCATTCAAGTTACCGCGCCCAATCACTGCATGAGTCCGTGAGGCTCCCAAATCGCAGCGATGACAGTGATTACAATGAGCGCTCATCTGCTCCATTGTTTGATACGTGCCTGTGGGAATTGGAATCTTTGCGCTCGTCGGAATCAACTCCGGATCAAAGCCACTCGGTGTCGATGGCTCGGTCGCAGGAATATCAAACAGGCTGATTTGTTCGTCGTTCACCATGAATCCGTCGGCAGAAATTATTCAGTCTATAAATTTTAGAAGGAATTCGGTCACGCTGCGGCAATCCAAAGACGGAAAGAAGCTTAAGGGAATCCGATCGTTTCTGAAACCAGAGAAAGACTGCGCTAGAGTGATCTCGTGGTGCTCTGTTGGGGAAACCTCCGATGCTGAATACTGTTCTCGTTGCGTTGGATGTAACAGCAAATCCTCCAATTGCAAAATCAGAACTCTCCGACCAAGTGCTAAAAACGCTGCAAGAACTCCATCTCGAAGCTCGATCGAAAGTCGTTTTGGCGCACGTCGTTCCGTCGAACCAATCCGAAGTAGAAGTGGTCGTCGATCGACCCGCAACCGCTGTCGAACATTTTCCCTACAGCCAAATTGAGCAGCAGCTACACGCCTATCAACGGCGCTTAGACTGCGAGAGCGCTGTCGAAATCGTCATCGGAGATCCAGCCGAAGAGATTGTCCGCCTTGCGAAGATCCACAATGCAGATTTAATCGTGTTGGGGAGCCGAGGCTTAACCGGAATGAAGCGGATTCTCCTTGGCTCGGTTAGCAGTCAGATTGTTGAAGATGCCCCCTGCTCGGTTTTGGTGGTGAAGCCAAAATAGACCAACCTGAAAGCGCCTCGATTTAGGGGCATCCCGGATTTAACATCGAAGTGAACTCCTCTCGAACCAGCGTTAGATCAGAGACGTGACTAACTGCTGTGCTTCATTCGCGAGCATCGGACGGTTGTACAACACGCCTCCCGGCTCTTGATGAATTGCCTGAGTGAGATTGCCCGTGTCCATGCCGATAAAGCCGCTCTCGATAATCAGTTGAGCCAGGATCGCTTTCGCCTCTGCATCATCCCCACAGTAAAACACCGTATAAGGTTCAGACCGATGCGCTTCGTTCGCAAACGTTGCAGTCGGTAGCGTGTTGTAGGCTTTCACAACTTTTGTATTTGGCAGTTTTGCCGCGAGTTCTAGACCCGAACTTACATCCGGCACTCGATGAAGTTTGCCGTTCTCGCGCTCATAAGGATTGGTGGCATCGATCAAAATCTTGCCATCGAGTGATCCAGCCGCGGAGATCGCTTCATTGATCGTCGTGTAATAACACGCCAGCAGAATCACATCCGCAAACGCCGCCGCTTCTGCCACGGTTCCCGCTTGCGTGTTCTCTCCGGTAATCAAATTCGATAGCTGTTCTGGATTGCGAGAACTGAAGAAAACTTCGTGTCCCGCTTTTGCCCAGAGAGTGCCGATCGTGCCGCCAATTCCCCCCGCCCCAATCACGCCAATCTTCATCTTCGTTGCTCCATTACGCCATGACCATGCCGCCATCGACATTCATCACCTGTCCCGTAATATAGCCAGCCGCAGGAGAGGCTGCAAGGAAGCAAATCATTCCGGCGACTTCTTCCGGCTTACCATAACGGCTGAGCGGGATAAATTTGAGAATTTCATCTGCCTTTAAGTCATGCGTCATATCGGTCTCGATGAATCCGGGTGCAACCGCATTCACTGTAATTCCTCGGCTCGCGAGTTCCTTCGCAACTGTTTTGGTAAATCCGATCACGCCCGCTTTCGCGGCACTGTAATTTGCTTGCCCTGGATTGCCCATTTGTCCGGCAACTGAGGTGATATTTACAATCCGTCCACTGCGTTGTTTCAGCATGATTTTGCTCACGGCTCTGGTGCAGAGGAAGACCCCGGTAAGATTCAAATCAATCACCGCTTGCCATTCTTCAGGCTTCATTCTCAGCAACAACGTATCGCGAGTAATTCCTGCATTGTTCACCAACACATCGATTCTGCCGTATTTCTCCATCGTGGCTTCAATCAGCGCATCGACTTGATCGGCTTTCGACACATCGGCTTTCACCGCGATCGCACTTCCGCCATGCTCGGTAATTTGCGCCACCACTTCTTCCGCCGCACCGCTAGAACTGGCGTAATTCACGACCACTGATGCTCCTTCGCTTGCGAGTGCTAACGCGGTCGATCGTCCAATTCCACGTGATGCCCCCGTGACGATCGCGACTTTTCCTTGCAGTTGCGCTTCCATGAATCCTGACCTGATATAAATGTGCGGATCTGATCATATCGGGATCAGGCAAACGCAGACCAGCCAAATCCAGGTTTTACGCGCTGCGCTTGCTTGATCATTTCTTGAAAAGATGATTAACTCAAACCACTTGAGGTTATTTTTTCCCTGAATGGGGGGTAGGATGGCTTCTAACGCGATCGCTTTCATTCCCTGATCGCATTCTTGCAGTTTTACACCCATCTATGACCAGAGATCGCGGCATTTCCAATCGTCGGAACCCTAAACCGTCACGTCGATCGAGCAATCGCACTCCGGAGAAACAACCGATTAAAACGGTTAAAGAACCTCCTCACAGTGAGGGAAAGCTAGATCGAATGGCGATCGTCGATCGATTTCATCGGCTCAAAAAATGGCTACTGAACGACTGGAGAGCCATGATTGCCCTGGGGTTTGTAGTGACCGGAGGCACCACCGCCTTGTCGCTTGCGTTTCTGTTCAAACTTCCTGCTGTTCCGAATTGTCCATCGATCTTTTGGCCCCTCGCTTCGGCTTCTCTGCGTTTACATTGTGCTGAAATTGCCGCCAACAAGCGCACCACCAAAGATTTATTAGAGGCAATCGAGCTTGTCAAAAGCCTACCGCCCGATCACCCCCTCTACAACGAAGCCAAGCGCTTCATCGAACTGTGGGCACAAGAAATTTTGAATCTAGGCGAAGAAGCATTTCAAGCCGGAAGACTCGACGAAGCGATTAGTACCGCGAAAAAAGTTCCGAGAATTGGCAGTGCTTACCAGCAAGTTGAAGACAAAATCACGCGCTGGGAGCAAATCTGGACTTCAGCCGAAACGCTTTACCGCAAAGCAGAAGACGCGCTGCGGAAACAGAGAGTGCAGATTGCATTGACCGAGGCAGGACGATTGTTGTCGATCGATAACATCTTCTGGCAAACTACCAAATACCAAGAACTCAGCAATAAAATCACAGCCACCCGCGAAGACATTACCAAAATTGGCAAAGCGAAGAATCTAGTCGAATCCGGCGGAGTCAAGAATTTCCTAGAGGCGATTAAACTCTTAACCAGTATCGGCAACCAGAGTTATGTTTATCAAGTTGCTCAAGAAGCGATCGGGGAGACCAGTCAGAAGATGCTGGATTTTGCAGAAGCGGCACTCGATCGCAAAGACTTAACCACTGCACTCGATGTGATCAGGCAAATCCCGACGAGCGCAAATTTGCAGAAAGAAGTCGAGGATTTTGAAACGTTAGCCAGTGCGGTCAGCAGAATTTGGAACGGTGCGCCGGAAGATTACGATGCGGCGATCGCTCAAGCTCAGAAAGTTGGTTCTGATCGTCCTTTATTCAGCAGAGCGCAGAGGTTGATTGCTCGCTGGCAGGCTGAAAAGGTGGATATCGCCCAACTGAATCGCGCTCGTCAATTGGCACAATCCACCCGACCTGAAGATCTCCAAGCCGCGATCGCAACTGCTGCTCAAATTCCCAGTTCTAATCCCAAAGCCAAAGAAGCACGGCAACTCATTGACCAAATCACCACCGAATTTCAGAGCAGTGAAGACCGTCCCTTAATCGATCAAGCCGAACAAATTGCCAACCGTGGCGATGCTAGTTCTTTGCAACAAGCGATCGATCTGCTGAGCCGGATTTCGTCGCGTCGCGCTCTGGGGCAAGAGGCTGCAACCAAACGGCAACAATACGCCCGCCAGCTTCAATCGATTCGCGACCAAGAACGGGCAGCAACTCAACCTGATCCGCTGGTGCAAGATCGAATTGAAGGCAATGCCCTAGCTGAGCAAACGCTACAAGAAGCTCGAACGATCGCAAATGGCGGAACCGTCGATACAATCGCAGATGCGATTCGCAAAGCAGATAGTGTGGCGCTGTCTAGCCCAATGCGTGAAGAGGCGCGATCGCTAATCGATCAATGGAGTCAGCAGCTTTTACAAACGGCAATGTCGCAAGCCAGCGCTGATCCAGCAGGCGCGATCGCGATCGCCCAAAAAATCCCGCTTGGAACTAGCGCCCATGAGCAAGCACAATCGCTGATTCCCCTATGGCAACAAAATCTAAGACGTTAACGCTTCGATCTGACGCACCACGGTTAATGCAGAATAACTCACGCCTGCGGTGCCTTCTCCGGGATGGGTTGAATCGCCGACAAGCCAAAGATTCTGAACCGGAGTTCGATTGGCAAATCCAAACGGGCCAAATGTGGGAATACGCTGACCAATACCACCGACCATTCCTTCGCTACGGGCTGTAAATCGCTCAAAGGTTTGAGGAGTTGCTGCTTCTTGATACACAATCGTCTCCGGAGTCAGCGTGAAATAGCGTCCCAGCTTCCCGATCGCTTCTGCCGCATATCGCTGCTTCATGCCTTCGTAATCACCGCTATTTTTCCAAGCTCCCGTATCGGTAAACGATGAGGCGACGATCGTGGCTTTTCCGCTGGGCGCACGTCCGTCTCCTTCGTGGCTGACCGACACAAACAGGGAATTGTTTTCACCGATCGCGCCGTCATAATCGTAGAGAAACTGCAAATGTGGCGGACAATCTGTGGGAATGGCAGCGCGATCGACTCCCAAATAAATCACAAACGCACCAGAAGCAGGCGGCAATTTATCGACGCGACGACGATATCCTTCAGGTGCAGCTTCCCCTAACAGTTCAACTAAATTCTGCACGGTGACATTGGCAACCACATGATCAGCGGGTTCAATCCAAGTTTCACCGGTTTTTTGATTGCGGATTGTAACCCCGGTCGTGCGCCCGGCTTCGGTGTGAATTTGCTCGACCGTGTGACGCATCAAAAGTCTGCCGCAATCGCGGTTGAGCGCTTCAACCAGACGATCGCTCAAAACCTGCATACTGCCCTGAAGGTGAAATAATCCCTGTGGTGCTTGAGACACGCTTAATGCAGTCGCCGCGTACAAGAGCGCTGTTTCATCCGCATCGACTTGCGAATACAGTTTCAGTTGCAAGTCGAGAAAAGTGTGCAGTCGGCGATCGTGGGTCAATCCAAACGTTCGCAACGCATCCCCTACGGTTGAAAACGCATGGGGCAGCGTCAGCAGCGTATCGGGGCGAACTGCCTTCGTCAATTGCCACAAGTCCCAAATATTTCGCGGCGGCAGCACCGGATCACGCGACTGAAACGCCCAACTATAGCGAAATAAGTCCTTCAACAATTGCCAGAACGGTTCACTTCCGGGAAACTGGCGATTGCGCTCGGTTTTCCATTGCTCTGGATCGCGCCACACTCGAATCGGCTCAGTTTCACCCGGAAGAAAGACCGCGCAGGCGGGATCACAATCCGTTGCGACAGGAAGCTCGATCGCGAGTTCTGTAAAAATCCGATGATGAATTCCACCCGGTTCTAAGCCTGCAACCTGAGTCGCGCCGACATCAAAGGTAAAGCCTTGTCGTTTGAATGTTGAAGCGCATCCACCGGGGACAAGTGCCTGATCTAAGGCGAGAACCTCATATCCGCGATGAGCAAGTAGCGCTGCTGCCGTTAATCCACCAATTCCCGCACCCACGACGACGACTTTTCGGGAAGAGTTGCTCTGCATTGCTTAACATTTTTTAACATCTTGCCTTTATTGTAGTGAATTGCAGAACCAAGCGAATAAGCCGAAAGACGCGACTTTAGGAGAATTGGATGAATTTTGAAGGTGAATTACTCCTCGGCAAACACTAAGATAGGTAAAGAACGCCACAAACCGCTATGACTTCAACCCTCATTCGATCGCCCAAACTCAACGCCCCGACCATTCATCGCCTCGCCAACGGCTTAACGATTATTGCTGAGCAGATTCCCGTTGATGCGGTGAATCTGAATGTTTGGTTAGATGTCGGATCAGCCGTCGAGTCGGATTCGATCAATGGCATGGCTCACTTTCTGGAACATATGGTGTTTAAGGGCACCGATCGGCTGCGGAGCGGTGAATTCGAGCAGCAGATCGAGCAGCGTGGAGCGGTGACTAATGCTGCAACCAGCCAAGATTACACGCACTACTACATCACAACTGCGCCCCAAGATTTTGCCATGCTCGCACCCCTGCAAATGGACGTAGTGCTCAATGCCCAAATTCCAGAAGATGGCTTTGAGCGGGAACGGTTTGTCGTGCTAGAAGAAATCCGACGATCGCAAGATAATCCGCGCCGTCGCACCTATCAATACATGTCCGAGATGGCGTTTACATCGCTGCCGTACCGACGACAGGTTTTAGGTCCTGCTTCAGTGATTGAAACGCTCAGCGCTCAACAAATGCGCGATTTTCACGCCGAATGGTATCATCCGCGATCGATGACTGCCGTTGCAGTTGGAAACTTACCTGTGGATCAATTGATTCGCATTGTCGAAGAAAGCGTGTCTAAACCAAAGCGCAGCGATGTGCAGCGAAGCTCACAATTCACTGTAGAACAGCCCTTTACCGAAATCATTCGCCAAGAGCATCTTGATCCCAGCTTGACGCAGGCGAGATTGATGATGCTATGGCGCGTTCCGGGACTCGTCGATCTGAAGCAGACTTATGCACTTGATGGCTTAGCAAGCATTCTCGGACATGGACGCACAGCCCGATTGGTCAAAGATTTGCGAGAAACACGCGGTTTGGTATCAAGTGTGTCTGCTAGTAATATGACCTACCGCCATCAAGGAATTTTCTGCATCTCGGCTCAACTACCTGTTGAGAATATTGATGCAGTCGAAGCCGCGATCGCGTCACACCTTGAAGCGCTGCAAACCGAATGGGTAGAACAATCGGAACTCGATCGCGTCCGGACTCAGGTGGCAAATCATTTCACGTTTGGGAATGAAACACCGAGCGATCGTTCCGGTCTGTACGGTTACTATCAAACTTTAGTCGGCGATTTAGAGCCAGCGTTCAACTATCCGGCTTACATTCAATCGCTCTCTGCTGCAGATCTGCAAACCGCAGCACAAACCTATTTGCCCACTCAGGCTTACGGTTGTGTGGTGGTGAAGCCAGGAAAATAAGCGATGTGGACGCAAATTGATGCTCAGATTAGCCAAGCACTGGGGCAAGCGTTTGAAAGCCGAGATCGACGATCGGTGAGCGGTGGCTGCATCAATCAGGGCTATCAGGTGAGTAATGGTGAGCTTACGTTCTTTGTCAAGCTGAATCAAGCCAATCAGCTTGCAATGTTTGAGGCAGAAGCGCTCGGATTGCAGCAGATAGCAGAAGCACAAGCCATCCGAGTGCCAAAACCAATCTGTGTGGGTGGCACGGGAGGTTCAGCTTATATCGTTTTAGAATGGCTTGCCCTCGGTCGTGGGAGCGCTCAATCTTGGGCAGAATTGGGACGAAACTTGGCGCGAATGCACCAGTATCACAAATCGACGGCATTCGGCTGGGAGCGCGATAATACGATCGGTTCAACCCCCCAGATTAATTCTTGGACATCAGATTGGATGGAATTTTTTACCCAATACCGAATTGGGTATCAGTTGAAATTAGCAGCGCAAAACGGCGGACGGTTTCGCAATGGATCGCGTCTCCTAGAGCAAATTCCAAAACTACTGGCAAATCACCATCCACAACCGTCGATCGTGCATGGTGATTTGTGGTCAGGAAATGCCGCCGTAATGCAATCTGGGGAGCCTGTAATTTTTGATCCCGCAACGTATTGGGGCGATCGAGAGGTTGATCTGGCAATGACTGAGTTGTTTGGCGGCTTCCCGGCTGAGTTTTATCGGGGCTACGAAGAGATTTACCCAATTGATGCAGGGTACAAGCGGCGAAAAACGCTCTACAACCTGTATCACATCTTGAATCACTTTAATCTGTTTGGGGGTGGCTACGCCTCTCAAGCCGAGCGAATGATCGATCAGCTCGTTCTTTGAGCTGTATGTTTTACCTTCGATCTACTTGGCTTTCGGCTGCTGCAATGCTTTAGACGGAATAAAAATTGTTTCGCCTTTCTTGTTTGTTTGCTCTATTGCGCCCAGTTTCAGGAGTTCGCGTCTTGCTCGATCGCGGGTGAATCGATCGCCGCCAGAAGTCGCATCCTGATACACCAACGACCAAGCTTGGAACCGAACCCAGCGAATCTCAGGATTGGTTCTTAAAAAGTCAGCCGTTTCCTGAAAGTTGGGTGCGAACTGCTTGTATCCCTCGGTGTCAGTCGCCCATTTTGCCGTCATGTCGAACGATCGAGCTGCTCCCGGTAAATCTCCAAGCAAAAGAATCTGATCCATTCCCCTCCAGCGCCAGAGCGTGAATGCTCTTGGGTGCATTTGAGGTGAAAGCGTATCAATGCCTCGCTGCATCAATTTCAGCCCTAATTCTGGTTTACCCATTTGATGGGATACCGTTCCTGACAGAAATAGATAGCTTTCGACAAAGCGAGGATCGCGACGAGTGATAATGTCAAAGTATTCTGGGCTTAGCGAGAATCCAGTTGCCTGTCGTGCAGGAACATCGCCGTAATACTGGATAAAATTCAAAAACGTCCAGCCCGCAATTAGATTATCAAAGCCAAAACTCGGCGTTTTGCTGAGAAGATTCAGCCGCGATCGTTCTTGTTGTTCCGCTTGCTGCGGCGTAAGCAGCGAAATCGAAGGCTGTTTCAGCCGATCGATCTGAATCGCGACGATTCCCGCGATCGCCACACCTGCGATCGCGCAGTGACTAGCGACACCCGCAATTCCAATCCAAAGCCGTTTAGCGCTCAAAACCACAGTAGAAAAACCTCTTTAAGAAAGCTTAATGGAACTCAGCCTGGAACTCTAGAACAATTTACCCAAATTCCGTTAGATTGTCATAATGGTTGCATTCACCTTACGGAAGTTAGGTCATATTAATCAGTCAGTATGTCTAGCCTTAAACTAGAGTCACCTGATTAACTGTCCTAAAGTCGTCCCACTTTCTGGAATTTAACTGTGTACGCTGTATCTAGTTTTTTGGATTCCAGTATCTTCTAACCCTTTGTCACGTTATTTATTCCCTTCAGATTAATTTCATCTGTGTCACCCTGATTGCAGGCGCGATTTCGAATTCAAACTGTCCACTTCTCCTCTACACTCAATGAACCGACCCACCCGACGTGTTTCGCTGCTTCAAGTTGCCCTCTGTAGTGGTGTCATTGCGGCTACCGCTGCTGGAACCGTGTTTAACGCCGATCGCTCCGTCAAAGCGGCTCTTCAAGACAGTCCTAAATCCGTGCTTGATGAAGCGTGGCAAATTGTCAATCGCGAATACGTAGATGGCAGTTTCAATAAAAACGATTGGAATGCTGTCCGGCAAACGCTCCTGAGCCGGAACTATAGTTCTCGTCAGCAGGCATACACAGCACTCCGAGATGCTCTGAAAAAACTCGACGATCCCTATACGCGATTTATGGATCCTAAACAGTTTGAGGCGTTGAGCAGTCAAACTTCTGGAGAGCTTTCTGGGGTCGGGATTCGCCTTGAGCAAAACGAAAAAACGAAAGTTCTAACGGTGGTTGAGCCACTGGAAAATTCTCCGGCAATTCGAGCGGGGATCAAGACGGGCGATCGTATTCTGGCAATTAACGGCAAAACCACGAAAGGCATGACGGTTGAAGATGCCTCGAATCTGATTCGGGGAGAAGTCGGAACCAAGGTAACGCTGCAAATTCAGCGCGATGGTGCATCAGCATTTAATATGCCGCTGACCCGCGCTCGGATTGAATTGCAAGCAGTCCGCGCCAGCGTAAAGCAGGAAGGCAAGAACAAAGTCGGTTATATCCGTCTAGGAGAGTTCAGCAGCCACGCAGCGGAGCAGATGGAACGGGCGATTAAGAACTTGAGTGCTCAAAAAGTCGATGCGTTTGTGCTGGATTTGCGCGGCAATCCGGGGGGGCTGCTGCAAGCGAGCATCGATATTAGCCGGATGTGGCTAGACAAGGGCGCAATCGTCAAAACCGTGAATCGGCAAGGTGTGGGTGATACCGCCTATGCCAACGGTAGACAATTATCTAAGCTACCTTTGGTAGTGTTAGTGGATGGTCGCTCGGCAAGTTCGAGTGAGATTCTCACCGGAGCGCTGAAAGATAACAAGCGCGCGACGATTGTTGGCAGTCAGACCTTCGGTAAGGCACTGGTGCAGTCGGTACATTCGCTGTCTGATGGATCAGGCGTTGCCGTGACGATCGCGCACTACTACACGCCGAAGGGAACTGATATCAGTCAGAAAGGAGTCACCCCAGATATCAAGGTAGATCTGTCGGATGCCCAGCAGAAGTTCTTGGCGACCAATCCGAAGTTGATTGGAACAACCCAAGATCCGCAGTATGCAAGAGCATTAAACCTTCTAGAGCGGACGGCATTCGCGAAACCGGGAGGACAGCAAACCTCACAGCAACCCGCTCCAGCAGGTCGGGAATAGTTCGTGTTGTTGGTTAAATGAAAAAACCGATCGCTTTCTGAGCGATCGGTTTTTTCATTTATACAGGGCGTTCAAGTTCAATAGTCAGTTCAAATCAGCTTATCCTAACTGCGATCGTACCCATTGCCGAAAGGCTTTTAGAGTTTGCCTGCGTCCTTGAGTTTGGCTCTGTTCTAGAAAGTGGGTGAGGTTTTCAGCGATCGCGAAATCGGGGAAGTGAGGACTAACCTGTGCGTCCTGATATTTCCCGTTTTGCAACACGCTAATTCGGAGTTGACCGTCCTCAAATCGCCAAAGTTCTGCTACTCCTAATGCTTGATAAGCCTCCAATCCAGTTTTAGATGTAACATCGACTTCAATTGCTAAGTCTGGAGGAGGATCAACGGTGAGATTCAATCTGCGCTTACCAACCATCACTGCATGATTTTCAATGTAGAAACACTGATCAGGCTCAATGCCTTTTGCCAGATCTTGCCGCTTAAAGGTAGTTGATCCAAAACACTCGTTATCTACGTCAAGTTCTTCGAGCAGAATCTTGACCATATCACCGATGAGTTCCTTATCAACTTCGTGTTCTGGTAAAGGCATCCGAATTTCTAGCACTCCATCACTGTAAGCAATTCGACAGGCACGTTTATCCCCAAGCTCGTCGAGGATCGCTTCAAATTCTTGCCAGTTGACTTCTTGAAGTTGAACCCGTTGACCTGGCTGAACGACCAGTTGACGAAGCTGAAGTGTGACCATGACGATATGCCGCAGAGGAATAGCTTTAGTATATCGGTCTGCCTATCTTTTCTTGTTGCTTAGGTGTTGCGCTAGTCGTCGGATTCAAAATTAGAATCCAGGAAGTTCAGCGCATGGTTTCGCAATTGGTAATACTCTGGTGAATTGCGAAGTTTGGCACGATCGCGCGGGTGTGCAAACGGAACTTCTAAAATTTCGCCGATCGTCGCTTCAGGCCCATTGGTCATCAATACAATCCGATCGCTCATGTAAATCGCTTCATCAACATCATGGGTAATCATGATCACAGCTTGCCGGTGTTGCTCCCAAATTTCTAACACCTGACGCTGAAGTTTGCCGCGTGTTAGGGCATCGAGCGCTCCGAATGGCTCATCCATCAGCAGCATTTTCGGACGAGTCGCCAAGGCTCTGGCAATTCCGACTCGTTGCTTCATCCCGCCGGAAATCTCATCCGGATACTTGTCGGCAGCAGCGGTGAGATTCACCATGGCTAGATGCTCACTCACAATTTGCTTTTTCTCAACGGGAGACGCATCTTTTAGCACTTCATCGATCGCCAACCGAATGTTCTGGCTCACGGTTAACCACGGCAGCAGCGAATACTGTTGAAACACCATCATGCGCTCTGCTCCCGGCTTGCGGATCTCTTTGCCTTCGAGCAATACAGAACCCGAAGTCGATCGCTCTAGTCCCGCAACAATCTTTAGCAACGTGGATTTACCGCAGCCAGAATGACCAATGATCGAAATGTACTCGCGCTCCCCAATCGTTAAATTAATGTCTTTGAGAATCACCGTTTCACGGTCGCCCGTTTTATAAGACTTGTAAAGGTGATTGATTGCGAGAAACGGTGCCTCTGACTGGGTAGGAGCAACGTTTTGAACATCATTAATCATGTTGAACTGAACCATGAGAACCTCTTCTAAGAAAGATAAATGTTTGTCGATCGACTCACACGAATGTCAAAGCTGTTGAGATACCCGACTGGATCGCTCGGATCAAAGGCTTTCTTGTCGATGAACGCTTCAGCAGGTTCGATTTTGTAATCTTCAGCCGGACAAGCAATGCCTAACTCAGCCGCAACTTCTCGATAGATATCAGTGCGCCAAGCCTGTTCTGCAAGTTTGTCCGCGTCTTTGGGAATCTCTTTGATTTGTCCCCAGCGAGCGGCTTGCGTCATGAACCATAGACTGCGCGATCGCCACATGAACGTAGAATGCTCGTTCGCAACTTGCGGAACCTCTTTCGGCATCTTGAAAAACATCGTGGTTGCATCTGATTTAACAATGCGTTGCTTGCCGTCAAAGCCACCATAGTTGTATTCACCCACGATCGCGGGCTTAGTAAACTTCGGTTTCGCTCCGGTGTACGATCGAGCCGAAATAATCTGAGCTACTTCTTCTCGATTTTCATCACAGTAGCGACAAGCTTCGATCATCGCTTTGAGCAAGGCGCGGTAGGTTTTAGGATTCTGATCGATAAACGATTGCATCACCCCGAGTAAGCGATCGGGGTGTCCATTCCAAATCTCACGACCTTGAGCAAACGTGAATCCGATGCCTTCATTTCCAGTAATGGCGCGGGTGTTCCACGGTTCTGCAACCATGTATGCTTCCATTGCTCCAATTCGCACATTCGTCACCATCTGCGGCGGTGGAACAATGATGATGCGAAACTCTTTGAGCGGATCAACTCCGGCTGCTGCTGCAACATAGCGAACGAAGTATTCATAGATGGCAGAACTCAGCACGACTGCCCAAACTCGACGTTCTGAGGGTAAGTCTTCAAAGTAGCGGCGAAAATCTCGTCCGAAGGCTTCTAAATTCCCGTTGTACTCGAACCACGGGCGCAAGCCTGCCTCCCACATAGCGCGATTCATCGTCATCGCATTGCCGTGATGGTGAATCGTCATGCCTGCACACATCGGAGCGTGACGCGCCCCTTCTGCACCCGTTCTGGCATTCGTGACCGCCCCTGCAACGACCGGGGCGGCATCTAATCTGCCAAAGATTACGCCATCTCGCGAGGTTGCCCAGCTTGCTTCACGGCTCAAGCGGACATTCAAGCCATACTTGCGAAAAAAGCCTTTCTCCCAAGCGATCGCAAACGGCGCACAGTCGTTTACTGGAACATAGCCGATCGTTAGGTTTGGTTTCTCAAGTTCACTCGATTTAATGACCGGAGTGATCGACATTGCCGCTTCAGAGAGTTCTTGCGGCGCACGATTCGCATTAATTGCACAAGAGGGTAAGGTAGCTGCGATCGCCGATGCGCCTACTCCTGCAAGAAATTCGCGGCGCGTCCATTGATTCGTCATAATTTTTCCCCTACGAAGCGCGGCGGCGATGTGTAACCCAAGCTTCAATTTGGGCTAAGGCGAGGTCTAACAATAGTCCAGTTAGTCCAATCACTAGCACGGCTAAGAACACTGAACTCAGGTTCAATCGGCTCCATTCATCCCACACAAAGAAACCGATCCCGACTCCGCCTGTGAGCATTTCCACGGCAACAATGACAAGCCAAGCAACGCCTAAGCTAATTCGTAAGCCTGTAAAAATATACGGCAAGCTTGCAGGCAAAACAATCTTGAGTATGCGTCTCCAGCGCGGCATTTCCAACACTCGCGCTACGTCTAAATAGTCTTTAGGAACACTGGCAACTCCCAATGCAGTGTTAATGATCGTTGCCCATAGCGAGGTAATGAAAATTACAAAGATGGCAGAGGGATCAGCCAAGTTAAAAATCGCCAGCGCGATCGGGAGCCAAGCCAGTGGCGATACGGGTTTGAGAATCTGGATTACCGGATTGAGCGCCATCATCGCTTTTTCGGACATTCCAATCAAAAAGCCGATCGGAATGGCAACGATCGCACCCAAACCAAACCCAATCAATACTCGTCTCAAGCTTGCGAGTAACAGCCAACCAATTCCTAGATCGCCAGGGCCTCGACGATAAAACGGATTAAGAATGTAGTCTAAATTTGCTACCAGCGCTTCGGGCGGCGTGGGCATCAGTTCGTGTTTGCTTAGTGCAATGATCCACCACACACCAATCACACCCAGGAAACCGAGCGCCGGATAGAGAATGCGATCGCTCGATAGGATTGGTTTTGTCCGGCGTACCGTAGCCTGAGCTACAGCAGTAAACACTGCCGCTAAATTCAATTGCAGAATCATATGATTTGGTTCTCCAGAGCCAAACTCTCAACGTGCCTACGGAGTTAGCTGACGGGCGAGGACTGAGAGATTGTCCCCTGTTGGCTCGCTTAGAACTTCTAAGTTCACAACAGTAAGCCCCGATTAAACTGGTTCCTCCGCTTCGGAGCAATTGTCCGAATTAGGCGATGCAGACTCGAATCCTAGAACTTTAACATCTCAACACAGATTTGCACCATCCTTCTTTTGAGATAGTGACTAAATCGTAAGCAAAGAAATATTACCCAGGTGGGTACTGTAAAAGCCAGGTTGCTCTTCCACAATTTGAATAGAAAGTCTCAAACAGAGCTAAGAGCCTCTCATATTATTCAATTTGGAGTTTCGCATCATGGAAGTTTCGACCTTTGAATTGCTCGTCAAACGAATTGCTCCCAGAGTAGCATTGCCGCCAGCAGCACAACCCGTTGCTCGTCGCATTGTGCAAGGTTACTTTCTGACGCTTTCTAACTTGGAAACGATCGACTTGAGATATCGCTTAGAGTTCCGCATTAGCTTACCGGATAATCCAGCTCAGGCAGATGCTGTGACTCGCATTCTGGAAGGGAATACCTTCTTGATCTTCGACATTGCTGGATCAAACAATACGCTCTCGTTGACCCGCGTTGGCACAACAGGACGATATATCAGTCAGGAATTTGTGATTCCAGCGCAGAAGACAGCTTCGATCGAGCTGCTTCCTGATGTTGTTCGGTTCGCGTCGCAAGACGATCCAGCCTTGGAAATTCGGGGCTTTGTTTCGCTCTTCTTACCCCGAATCTTTACAGGCACAACGCTTCCAGAACGATTGATCGGTAGACCTCAGAGTCCGCGTCCGGTCAAGGTGTTGCTAAATGCTGAAATTCGCGGTACGTTCTTGCCGAATGATTTCCCCACGAATCCTGCTAGCACTGACTTTGATCAGATCAATTACTCGCTGGCGTTGGCGAGTGGTAAAGCGCTAAATGAGATTGAGTCTGAACCACCGAGAATCTTGGTTCCAGGTAGTTCAGTCGGTCTAGAACTGACACCGGGCGCGGTCAGAATGTCTTCTGCATCCGACAGCGCAGCAGCAGATTTGGGAGCAATGATTGCAGGATTGATGGTCAGCAGCAACGGCAATGGTGCAAATCTAGAGTCGCTGAACCGATCGCTTGCAGAGTTAGACCTTCCTGTCACCATGCGAGGAATGTAATCAAGCATTGGCGTTATCTTCGGGTTTGGTCGTTTGTCCCAAGTGGTTGGCGGTTAGAGATTGCCGTCAACCCTTTCTCTAGAGGTGTAGGATGAGTATTTTTCAATTCAGACCGCTTTGCCATAGTTGGGTAGCATTGCATCCTCATCCCAGAGGTGTCGTTCAGTTTATTGGGGGTGCTTTCTTTGGGTCGTTCCCGACGATCGCCTATCGATATTTGCTGCAACAGATTTTTGAAGCGGGATATACCGTTATTGCTTTACCGTTTCGGTTTAGTTTTCGCCATTGGTCACTCGCGATCGAGCTTTTAGAGGAGCAAAATACGCTGAGACAAGAACTAACAGCGATCGCAAAGCGTCTTAACTATGATTACGAGCTTTACCAGGATAAAACGAATTACTATTGGATCGGACATAGTTTAGGCTGTAAGTACATTGCACTGCTAGAGCTTTTAAGCAGTGAACAATGGCGGCAAGTGTTGTGTTCTTGTGTCGAAGCAAAGCAGATTGAGCAAGTTGAACGAGCGATCGCTCACCTTTCAATAGATTCGGTTTCAATTAAAGGGCAACCCTCATTGCTATTAGCTCCCGACATTTCTGATACTGAAAGTGCAGTTCCGATTCGATTTCTAGCACAGCTGTTAGATAAGTTTAAGCTGGGTGCGTTGCCTACTCGCGTTCAAACTCAGTGCTTGGTCGAGCAGAGTGAGCTATTTAATCTAACGGGGTTAATTTCGTTCGATCGCGATACCATTGCGGGAAGTTTTGCCAACGCACAAAAGCAGCACTTGAGTGAAAATGATGTGCTTTGGTATTTATCCCAACTCAAACAGCGCCACTATCGAGTGCTGTATCGAGAACTTTCAGGTAAACATTTAGAACCTGTTGGAGTTCAAATCGGTGAATGGGTGGTGGATCTTAATCCATTGGATAAGCTTGCGGAACCGATCGCAGGACGCACTCTAGAAAGCGTTGTACTTGAATTTCTCGATCGTCTGCGTCAGAGAGAACAGGGGTTGGAATCTTCCAGTTCCCAGTCTCTCTACGATCGCGCCTCTTACATCCGCTCTAGCACCTGAATTCCCAACAGCGATAGTCCAAGCTTCAATGTTCTGGCTGTCAAGTCACACAGTACCAATCGAGAAGTTCGCGCGGGTTCTTCCGCTTGCAGCACAGGAACGCCTTGATCGCGATCGTAAAACACATTGAATTTCTGACTGAGTTGGAACAGATAGTCACAAAGTCGATTTGGAAATAGTTCTTGCTCTACTTCGGATAGAACAGTGCTGAACTGAAGTAACTGTTTTGCCAAAGTGAGTTCGGTTTCATGTTCTAGCACCATTTGAACATCAGAACCTAGCTGATTGAAGTCAATTCCGCCTTTGCGACTAATCCCTTGAATCCGAGCATAAGCATAAAGCATATAAGGCGCAGTATTGCCTTGAAGCGCAAGCATCTTGTCGTAACTGAAGATATAGTTACTAGTACGGTTTTGGCTCAGATCAGCATACTTCACTGCGCTGATCCCTACTGTTTTTGCAGCATGATTGATAAAGTCTTCGGATTCGTGGCGCTCTTCGGTTGCGAGTCGAGTTTCTAGATCAGTGCGCGATCGTTCCACTGCTTCATCGAGCAAATCCCGCAGTCGAACGGTATCGCCCGATCGTGTCTTCAGCTTCTTCCCATCTTCACCCTGCACCAATCCAAATGGCACATGCACGACTTCAACACTACCCGGAATCCAATCTGCGCGGCGGGCAACCTGAAACACTTGAGCAAAATGATTCGCCTGACCTGCATCAGTGACATAGATTAAGCGATCGGCATGATCCTGCTGCACCCGATAGCGAATCGCAGCTAAATCAGTAGTTGCATAGTTATAGCCACCATCTGACTTCTGAATAATCAAAGGTAATGGATTGCCTTCCCGGTTCGTAAAGCCCTCAAGAAACACGCATTTTGCGCCTTGATCTTCAACCAGTAAGCCTTCCTTCTCCAAGTCTTCGACCACTTGCAGTAATAGTGGATTGTAGAACGACTCTCCTCGCTCTGTAAGTTGAATATCCAGCAAATCATAGATGACCTGAAACTCACGACGCGACTGATCACACAACAATCGCCAAGCTCTCAAAGTATCTTCTGCACCCGACTGCAATCGCACTACTTCTTGCCGCGATTTTTCCTGAAACTCTGGGTCTTCGTCAAACCGTTGCTTCGCTTTCTTATAAAACGCAACTAAATCGCCCAAATCTAAGGCATCGGCTGTCGTCAGGGCTTCGGGTGCAACTTCCCGAAGATAAGTGATCAACATCCCGAACTGTGTTCCCCAATCTCCCACGTGATTGAGACGCAACACATCATGCCCTTGGAATTCTAGAATGCGAGCGATCGAATCCCCAATAATCGTCGATCGCAAATGCCCAACGTGCATTTCTTTCGCAATGTTCGGACTCGAAAAATCCACAACCACTTTCTTTGGATCTTTCACCACCGCAATGCCTAAGCGCGAATCCCCTGCCATTGCACTTAATTGCGCCTGAAGATAAGCAGGCTTCAGCTTCAAATTGATAAATCCAGGGCCTGCAATTTCCGGCGTTTCGCAAAGGTCATCGATCTGCAAATTTTGAACAATTTCTTGCGCGATCGCTCTTGGCTGTTTCCCCAAACGTTTCGCCAGCGACATTGCCACATTCGCCTGATAATCCCCAAACTTCGCATTACTGGTCGGCACCAGCATCGGATCAGTTCCCGCCAGTTCTGCGCCAAATGCCAACACCAAAGCAGCTTCGAGACGATTTTTTAATTCAGAGAATGTAGCAATCATAATTTCTCAACCTGACAACAGCGCAAGTTCCTTCTAGGATAGCGACCCAACTTATTAATGATTCAGCACGAAGATCGTTTATGCAAGAGGTTCTTAAAAAAGCTGTTGAGCCGTCAGGACTAATTCTGGAAAAGTGGAAGAAACAATACGATCGTCCCCTCGAAAAACACCCGTTTCTTCATACCGATTCCCGTGAAGCCCTAATACCGTCACAGTCTGAGCGTCTGGATCAACAATCCAATATTCAGGAATTCCTCGGTCTTGATACTGCGATCGCTTTGCCACGTAATCCCGGTCTCGCTGCAATTCGCCTGGACTGACAACTTCAATTACCAATACAGGCGGAGCCATCGACAATCGAATTGTATTGCGTCGAAGTAACTGCTGAATGTGTTCTTCGCGAATAATGGTCAAATCTGGATATCGATTACGCGGTTCGCCTCTCACTTCGAGTTCTAATCCATGCGGTCTGACTCGCAGATGACCGACGATCGACAAAAACTGCCCAAACAAAAATGCTGCAATTCCAACATTCAATCCCGACTCTGGCGGCACTTCGATTAGCTCTCCGTTAAATAATTCGTACAGTGCATCTGTCCCATCGTCGTAGGTCAGATACTCTTCAAAACTGTGAAATCGAACTTTCGCTTGAGTCATCGCTTGAATTTCATACTTAAATCTAACCAAGTCGATCGTGTCACCGGAGCGCTACTGGAAATGAAATCCACTCCGGTTTCTGCGATCGCTCTCAACGTCTCTAAGGTCACATTCCCCGATGCCTCAATCTTAATCCGCTCATTTGCCGATCGAATCATCCCGACCGCCTGACGCATCATTTCTAACGGCATATTGTCCAGCATGATGATGTCGGCTCCGTGTTCGAGCGCTTCCTGCACCATGTCTAGAGTCTCGGTTTCGACTTCGATCGTCAACGGATACGGAATCTGAGCGCGAACTTGGGCGATCGCATTTTCGATTCCTCCCGCCGCAACAATATGATTGTCTTTAATCATCACCGCATCATCCAATCCCATCCGGTGATTGGTTGCACCCCCCACCTGCGTTGCATACTTTTCAAGCAATCGCAATCCGGGTGTTGTTTTGCGCGTATCGGCTAACTGCGTGGGTAAATCCTCAATCTTCTCAACATACTGCCGCGTCATCGTTGCAATTCCACTGAGGCGCATCGCTAAATTCAGCGCAACTCTTTCGCCCGTTAACAGTGCATCGTAAGCACCTTGAATTTCAGCGATCGTCTGCCCTTTCTCTACCGCTTCCCCTTCTTCAACCAATCGCGTAAACACAGTAGACGGATTCAACAGATAAAACACTCTTGCCGCGATCGGCAATCCTGCAACTACGCCTGCCTCTTTTGCAATCCAAACCGCTTGCCGAGTTCCAGGCGAAATCAACGCTTGAGTCGTGCGATCGCCGCGCCCCATATCTTCGAGAAGCCAATCTTGAAGGACGCGATCGAGAATTAAAAATGGTGGAAGTACAGAAGCCTTATTCACAATGTTCTAACCTAATTTGCTCCCCGTAAACACCCTGCATCATATGGGTTTTTCAAACTCCGCGCACCAAAACGATCAACGGCTCGGTGCCCGATGCGAACGATCCAAGGTTGGGCATCGGGAATCCGTTCAAATAAGCGATCGGTTGCAGTTAAGATTTCGTCTGCAACCTCAAACGCTCCAGTTTCAATGTCGCTGCCTTTGGCTCACGCTTTGCGTGTCCGCTACAATTTTGCCATGATTGCCTTCCTCGACTTGAGGACGCACCTGAGATTCATAAATCTCGTCGCCACGTCGAGCAAATTCCTCTTCGCTGTAGCGGGGTTGCCGGACTGTCATCGCTCTGACCTCGTTTGAAGCTTACTGAGAGTTCAATTCTAATTCGTTCGTCCGATGCAATAGTTAGGCTTCAGCCCGTCCTAACTAATGGCATTAGGTGCATCATGTAATCCCGCTTTCCAATTGGCACACCAGCCATACGAAGAATGTCGTAAGCTGTGACCATATGAAAGTAAAAGTTTGGAATTAGAAATTCATTTACATAGGCGCTACCAGATAGCTCGATGTAGAGGTTCTGACCCAAATCAATGCGCGTCATCTCAGCTAGCTTGGTATCTTCAACGTTAATGCTCAAAAGGAGTTCATTCGTGTTGGCTAGGTGTTCGTATGCCTGCGCGAGAGATGTAACATCTGGATCTAAATTATTCGCAGGTTTACCATCGCACCAGAGAGCAAAGTTGCGTGGTTGATTACAGGTGAAAGCAATTTGTGTACCGAAGGGAAACATATCAGCCGCAATACGCTTTTGAAGGAACGACTCGTCCTCACAAAAATGAGTCTGAGCTGACTTTAATAGATGCTCAAGAGTTGCTAAGCGGCTTTGAAAGAGGCTTTGGATTAAATCTATATTCTGACTTTGCACGTTGTGATTCCTTGAGACTTAGTTTATGAATCCTAGATGTGCTTTGGAATAGATTGCATTCTATCTACTGATTTATCTTATTAGCCATTCGATCGCACCCCCACCCAACAATTTTTTGCCCATCTCCCGGTAAGTATGAAATAATAGATCTTCGTGTCTTCATTTGCATAAAAACTATGGCAAAGAATAAAGGCGTAAGGCTAATCATTACGCTGGAATGTACTGAGTGCCGCACCAATCCGGCAAAACGCTCTCCCGGTGTCTCTCGTTACACCACCTCGAAAAACCGCCGTAACACCACAGCGCGTCTAGAACTGAAGAAGTTTTGCACTCACTGTAATCGGCACACCCCCCACAAAGAAATTAAATAATCTTTGTCAGCAAAAGCTGGTAAGTTTTTGCCCGTAGTTTTGAAAACTACCGCCCATTGACCCTTTACCAATCACACCGTCATGACTTACTTCCGCCGTCGAGTTTCCCCGATCAAGCCTGGTGATCCGATCGATTACAAAGATGTCGATCTGCTCCGCAAATTTATCACTGAGCGCGGTAAAATCTTGCCCCGCCGAATTACCGGACTCACCGCAAAGCAGCAGCGCGATCTCACCGTTGCAATTAAACGCGCCCGTGTCATTGCTTTACTACCGTTTGTTAATCAAGAAGGCTAAACCCTTCAAACCGTTATGGGGGTGCTAATGTGTAGGGTGTGAGCCGCCGAATCCCAGCCACCCCTATTTAATTCATTCATCACCCCCGCAAAGTTCAATGGAGAAGGGAACCTTAATCGAATTTCGCGCCAACGGAGAACGCCGCCTCGCTGTTGCCGATCGTCCAGAAGGTAAAAAACACTGGATTGCGATCGACGATCGTTCTCAAAACCACACCCTTCATCCGCGCCAAATTACTTACGAAGTCGCAAATCAAACCTTTAAGCCTTCCGACATTCCAAATTTTCTCAAAGAAGTCCAGCCCTTCCTTGATCCTTCCAGCCTAGAAGTCGCCTGGGAAATCCTGAGTGAAGGCAGCGACAGCACCAATCCAAAAGAGTTAGCAATGCTGCTGTTTTCGGAGCAAAGTCCGGCAATGTGTTACGCCGCTTACTACTTGCTGTCCGAAGATAAGCTTTACTTTAAGCAGAAAGGCGATCGCTACGAACCCAGATCCGCAACACAGGTTGCAGAACTCAAACATCAAATCGAGATGGAAGCTCAACGCCAGCGCGATTGGCAGAGTTTCTTAGAACGCATTCAACTCGTCCTAGCCGGAACGCCTACCGAGTGGCAGTCCACTGATCGACCCCGACTTGATGCTTTGGAGCGATTTGCTACTGTGGAAGAAGCACCGAATCGATCCAGCGCGATCGAGGTACTTGCCGCCCTGAAACGTCCTGAAACGTCTTCAGCCGCCTTCCAGCTTCTCGTTGATCTTGGAATCTGGAGTCCACACGAGAACATGTTCCTGCGGCGTGCTCAGGTTCCGATTCAATTCTCTAATAAGGTTCTGGAAGTGACGCACCATCGTTTGGAATTCCCACCTGCTGATCTCGATGTCAATCGCCTTGATCTGACGCACTTGAAGGTTTACACGATCGACGATGAAAGCACCCGCGAAATTGATGATGGCTTGAGCTTAGAAGTTCTCCCCGACGGGCGCGAGAAAATTTGGATTCACATCGCTGATCCGACTCGTTGGGTGGCTCCCGGTGACGAACTTGATCTCGATGCCCGCAAACGCATTACGACCATCTATCTGCCAACGGGCATGATTCCGATGTTTCCGTCTGAGTTGGCAACAGGTCCCATGAGCTTGAATCCAGGCAAAACTTGCTGTGCCTTAAGCTTTGGAGTGACACTGACCAAAGAAGGCGCGGTGGAAGATTACAGCATTCACGCGAGTTCAATTCGATCAACCTATCGCCTCACCTACGATGATGTCGATGAGATGCTGCATCTTGGAATTCAAGGTGAACCAGAAATCGAAGCCTTAGCAAAATGGGCAAAACGACGCACTGCATGGCGACAGTCCCAAGGTGCAATTAGCATTCATATGCCGGAGTCTTCAATCAAAGTAAAAAGCGATGGCGAAGTGACGATCGAAGTTCTCGACGACGCTCTCTCCCGTCAACTCGTCGCTGAAATGATGATTTTGGCAGGAGAAGTTGCCGCTCGTTACGCTCAAACGCACAATTTGCCGCTTCCCTTTCGCGGTCAACCTCAGCCGGAATTACCCTCGGATGAAGAACTGCTGCAACTTCCGGCGGGTCCTGTGCGATCGTGCGCCATCCGTCGCTGTATGCCCCGCAGCGAATTGACC
The DNA here is from genome assembly GCF_039962505.1 of Leptolyngbya sp. DQ-M1. NCBI lineage: Bacteria > Bacillati > Cyanobacteriota > Cyanophyceae > Leptolyngbyales > Leptolyngbyaceae > Leptolyngbya > Leptolyngbya sp. DQ-M1. The sequence goes on along the minus strand of NZ_JAMPLJ010000008.1, from coordinate 26,273 downwards.
ATTACGCCTGCTCGTCATGCAAGTCTCGGACTCGACACCTACACCCAAGTCACCTCCCCGATTCGTCGCTACAGCGATTTAGTTGCCCACTTCCAAATCAAGGCGCATTTACGCGGTGATGTTCTGCCTTTCTCAGTCGAGGAAGTGAAAGAACTGATGATTAATATTGGTCTAGCCGTTCAAGAAGCGGTCTTTGTCGAGCGTCAAACCAATCGCTACTGGAGCCTGGAATATTTGCGACGGCACTCTAATGAAGTGTGGGATGCTTTGATGCTGCGCTGGTTGCGGGAGCATGAAGGATTAGGTCTGGTGCTGCTCGAAGAATTGGGTCTGGAGCTGCCGATGGTTTTCGCGCGATCGGCACGTCCCGGCGATCAATTGCGCCTCAAAGTTAGTCTCGTCGATCCGCGCCGTGATGAAATCCGCTTCCAAGAAGTCACCCAACAAGAAGCACAGCAAGCGGTCGGATAGCCAAAAAATAACCCGTCATTCTTAATCGACGGGTATCATTCTATTAACTATTACTAACTATTACTCTGCAACATCTTTCAGCGTGTCCTTTAGCACAGTCCGAGCTGCTAAATGATTTCGAGTTGAAGTCAGAATTTCAGATTCTCGTTCTAGCCGAGCCTGAGTGTCTTGCAGTTCTAAAAGCGATTGCTGCTCGTCCGGCACATTATGCAAATTGCTTGCAATCCAGTACGAAAGCTCAGTCGGCAAGCTCGGAATTTCTTCTGGTAGCTCGATATCTTGACCGGACAGCTTCTCCGAAAGCCGCACCACGTCATGAAGAAGCTGATTCACTTCCTTCGCTAAAGGTCTCAAATCCTGAGTTGGTGGACGATCTTCAATCCACTCAACCAAACCCACGCGGTAAGGCTTCTCACGAGTGTATTCCAACACTCTAAAGCGCTGCTGTCCAAGCGTCAAAACCTTCATTCGATCGTCCGGCAATCGCTGAAACTGCACGATTTCTGCACAGCACCCAACAGGCGCAGGTTGCCCTTTGGCTTGATCCCACATCAACACGCCAAACCGTCGATCGCTCTCCAGAATCGTGTTCATCATCATTCGGTAGCGAAACTCGAAGATGTGCAACGGTAAGGGACGACCTGGAAATAAAACGAGGTCAGGCAACGGGAATAGGGGAAGTTCGCGGACCGCGATCGATGAAGTCATTACTCTGCAAACGGTGAGGTGCTTTTCTCTACTGTAACGGATCACTGTTAAGAGATGTAAGCAATTCAAAAAATAAAGGATGTGATTTTCTCACATCCTTCTCAATTACAGCTTCACTTCGATATCCACACCCGCCGGAAGATCGAGCTTCATAAGAGCATCGATCGTCTTAGAAGAAGGCTGATAGATATCAATCAAGCGATGGTGCGTCCGAGTTTCAAAATGCTCACGCGAGTCCTTATCAACGTGCGGAGAGCGCAGAACGCAATAGATTTTACGACGAGTCGGAAGCGGAATCGGACCAATTGCGGTCGCATTCGTGCGGTTTGCAGTATCGACGATCTTTTCACAAGATGTATCGAGTAAACGTCGATCGAACGCTTTGAGGCGAATGCGAATTTTTTGCTGTTGAATCGTTGCCATATTAAGTTCCCAAGTTGTCAGTGGTTCAGAGGGATGCGCTCTGTGCGCCAGTCAACTATTGTAGCGCTAAAACCGTTGCACACTCGATCTTCTGAAGAAATCATGTGAACTAACTATCGCTGGCCTTTCGTAGAGGAGCCGTAATGTCTGAGATGATGCTTAATTCAGAACAACTCAAAACCGTTTTGCAAAGTGCGGTGCCTTTGGTTTACGCTTTGCGTGTCCATCGAATCATCTCACGAAAATCGCCAAGAAATCTCTGATCTTCCAGCCGAGAGCATCGAAGACATTGCGATGGAAAGAGCGACAAGGAGGACGAAGCGACTGAGCAAAGCTCTTTTCATCAATCATTGCTGTCTTCTGGCTTAATTAAACACATCAAAAAACTTCACTACCGCCAAATTGATCCGCAGCAACTTATCCAAGTTCAGGGTCAGCCACTTTCTGAAACCATTATTGAGGAACGGCGCTAATGGCAGTCCAATGCTTAAGCTAAAAGTAGTTCCCGGTCTTCATCTCTAACACTGTTCGCTTTTTCATTTCGAGTCATCATCTTCGGAAAAGTTGACAGGGCTAAGTTATGCAAATAAAGCCTCCAGCAGGGCAATCCACTGGAGGCTTCACTTCAATTAGTTAAGTGCTTACTTGAGGATCTTCGAGACCACACCTGCACCAACGGTACGACCGCCTTCACGGATTGCAAAGCGCATTCCTTGTTCGATTGCGATCGGGTTGATTAGTTCCACAGTCATCTTGATCCGGTCTCCAGGCATCACCATTTCAGCTTCGCCGCCTTCGTCGGTTGTGAAGTTGCTGATGGTTCCAGTTACGTCAGTTGTCCGAACGTAGAACTGAGGACGATAGCCAGGGAAGAACGGAGTGTGACGACCGCCTTCTTCTTTCTTCAGAATGTATACTTCAGACTCGAATTGAGTGTGAGGCTTGATCGAACCGGGCTTCGCCAGCACCATGCCACGCTCAATATCAGCCTTTTGAATACCCCGAAGCAAGATACCTGCGTTGTCGCCTGCCATCCCTTCTTCAAGGCTCTTCTTGAACATTTCGATTCCGGTCACAGTACTCTTGCGAGTGTCGCGGATACCAACGAGTTCAACTTCGTCTTGCACTTTGACTTTACCGCGCTCGATCCGACCCGTTGCCACCGTACCCCGACCTGTGATCGAGAATACGTCTTCAACTGCCATCAAGAACGGCTTGTCAACATCGCGCTCAGGAGTTGGGATGTATTCGTCAACCGAATCCATCAGCGCGTAAATGCAGTCAACCCACTCGTTTTCACCCTTCTTGGTCTTGGGGTTAGCAGTCATTGCTTCAACCGCCTGGAGTGCCGAACCTGCGGTGATCGGAATTTCGTCACCGGGGAATTCATACGAATCCAACAGTTCGCGAACTTCGAGTTCAACGAGTTCCAGCAGTTCTTCGTCGTCCACCATGTCTTTCTTGTTCAAGAAGACTACCAGACGAGGAACGCCCACCTGACGAGCCAAGAGGATGTGTTCACGAGTTTGGGGCATCGGGCCATCAGCCGCAGATACAACCAAGATCGCGCCGTCCATCTGAGCCGCACCCGTGATCATGTTTTTCACATAGTCGGCGTGTCCGGGACAGTCAACGTGAGCATAGTGACGGGTTTCAGTTTCGTACTCCACGTGAGCGGTGTTGATTGTGATCCCCCGTGCTTTTTCTTCCGGGGCTGCATCAATGTCTTCGTACTTTCGGGCTGCCGCTTGACCCAGAGCTGAAAGGGTCATCGTGATAGCAGCCGTGAGTGTGGTTTTGCCGTGGTCAACGTGACCGATCGTGCCGATGTTGACGTGGGGTTTAGTCCGTTCAAACTTTGCGCGTGCCATGAATTACAATTCCTCTCCTGATTAAGCGTTCCCTTTGTTTTTCGCAATGATGGTTTCAGCGACGTTCTTAGGTACTTCTTCGTAATGGCTAAATTCCATTGTAAAAGTACCGCGTCCCTGAGTCATCGATCGGATATCCGTAGCATATCCAAACATTTCTGCCAGTGGAACCTTGGTTGTGACCTTGGCAATTCCCCGCTCGACTCCTTGAGCTTCAATCTGCCCACGCTTCGAGATCAGGTTGCCCATGACGCTACCCAGAAAGTCTTCTGGCACTTCAACTTCAACCTTCATCATCGGCTCTAAGAGTACCGGGCTGGCTTTTAATACGCCATCCTTGATCGCCATCGATCCGGCAATCTTAAATGCCATTTCAGAAGAGTCTACATCGTGGTAGGAACCATCGACGAGTGTTGCTTTCACGTCGATGAGCGGGTAACCTGCCAAGATGCCGCTTTCGCAGGCTTCCTTCATGCCCTGTTCAGCAGGTCCAACATATTCTTTAGGAACGGTTCCGCCCACAATCTTCGAGACGAACTCGAATCCGCTACCTGTTTCGCCTGGTTCAAGCTGGATGACAACGTGACCATACTGACCTTTACCACCGCTCTGACGGACAAATTTGCCTTCAGCTTTGACGGCTTTACGAATGGTCTCCCGGTAAGCTACTTGAGGCGCACCGACGTTTGCTTCGACTTTGAACTCGCGGAGCATTCGATCGACCAAGATTTCCAAGTGCAATTCACCCATTCCGGCGATTACAGTTTGGTTAGTTTCTTGATCAATGCTGACACGGAAAGTCGGGTCTTCTTCAGACAATGCCTTGAGCGCTTTCGAGAGTTTCTCCATATCGCCCTTGGTCTTCGGTTCTACTGCAACCGAGATTACAGGCTCAGGAATAAACAGCGATTCAAGAACGATGTTGTCGCCTTCAGGGCAAAGCGTATCGCCTGTCAGAGTATCAGACAGTCCGGGAATTGCTCCCAAGTCGCCCGCTCTGAGTTCGTCTACATCAATTCGATCGTCCGCTTTCAAGACAATCAACCGAGAAACGCGCTCTTTCTTGCCCTTGGACGAGTTATAGATGTAGCTACCTTTCGACAGTACACCAGAGTAAACGCGAACAAAAGTTAAGCGACCGACGAATTTATCCGTCATCACTTTGAAAGCGAGTGCAGCCAGAGGTGCATCATCTTTCGGAGGACGAGCGGCAACGCTGCCATCCGGCAGCGTTCCCTGAATCGGCGGAATGTCGATCGGTGACGGAAGGTAATCCAGCACCGCATCAAGCATTTGCTGAACGCCCTTGTTTTTGAAGGCAGAACCGCAAAGCATCGGCACAAAGAATTCTCCGTCAATTCCCTCGATCGTCCCTTTCCGAATTGCGGCTTTGATTTCTTCTTCGGTGAGTTCTTCACCTGCGAAATACTTCTCAAGCAGCGCTTCATCAGTTTCTGCAACCGATTCGATCAAGTTCGTGCGAAATTCCTCGGCTTTCTCTTTGAGATCTTCGGGAATCTCAGTGACTTCAATTTCGCGACCTAAATCATCCTTGTGGATGTAGGCTTTCATCCGCACAAGGTCAATGATGCCTTTGAACTGATCTTCAGCACCGATCGGGATTTGGATGGGAACCGCTTTTGCTTGCAGACGATCGCGAATCTGATCATAGACTTTGAAGAAGTCCGCACCAGTTCTGTCCATCTTGTTCACGAACACCATGCGGGGAACCTTGTAACGGTTCGCTTGCTTCCACACGGTTTCCGATTGCGGTTGAACGCCACCCACCGAGCAGAATACAGCGATTACACCGTCAAGCACTCGCATTGAGCGTTCAACTTCGATTGTGAAGTCTACGTGCCCAGGCGTGTCAATGATGTTGATCTTATGTTCAAGTTCGCCTTCACCAGGCTGGTTCGGCTTATCAGCATCACGACGAGTCCATTGAGTCGTAATTGCAGCAGCGGTGATCGTAATGCCCCGCTCCCGCTCTTGCTCCATCCAGTCCGTTGTGGCTGTCCCCTCATGCACTTCGCCAATCTTATGGACGATGCCGGAGTAAAATAGAATCCGTTCAGTTGTTGTTGTCTTGCCCGCATCAATATGCGCGGCGATCCCGATGTTTCTGACTCTTTCGAGCGGGACGGTACGAGCCACAGCTACCTCCTTAGCATCTGTGCATGGTTTAAATCACACTACTGCGTCTATTAAGATTTTATACTTTTTAATAGCGATAGTGTGCGAATGCTTTATTAGCTTCTGCCATCCGGTGGGTTTCTTCCCGCTTCCGAATCGCGCTTCCCGTTTCGTTGGCGGCATCCATTAGTTCGCTTGCCAGTTTGGCTGACATCGATTTGCCTGCACGCGCTCGCGAGAACTGGATTAACCATCTCAACGCTAGGGCAATTCCACGATCGCTTCGCACTTCCATCGGTACTTGGTACGTTGCACCACCCACCCGACGCGCTTTCACTTCAACCAAAGGAGTCGCATTCTTGACTGCCCGCTCAAACGTCTCTAGCGGATCAGCACCAGTGCGCTCTCGAATCGTTTCAAACGCATCATAAACAATGCGGGTAGCTAGAGATTTTTTGCCGCTCGCCATAATCCGCCGCACCATCATGGTGACTAGGCGAGAATTATGCACGGAGTCGGGGGGAATGGGACGCTTTTTGATTACGACGCGACGAGACATAATGAGCCTTTAAGAGAAAAGAACAGTAAATGGATTGAGTCAGCAAACCGGGGGCGCGATCGTGGAGTTCAAAAGAGTGTCGTGAGAAGATTCTCTAAAATAGCTTCGATCGCTAACAAACGAACCTCATGGACTCAAGAAATCTGAGCTACGAGGTTCATTTAGCAAATTTATTCTAGCGGCAGATCGCTTACTTTGCTGCTGCCTTCGGACGTTTCGCACCGTACTTGGAGCGACCTTGCTTGCGGTCTTTCACGCCAGCCGTATCGAGGGTTCCGCGAATAATGTGGTAACGAACACCGGGCAGGTCTTTGACCCGACCGCCACGAATCATCACAACCGAGTGTTCTTGAAGATTGTGACCGATACCGGGGATATATGCTGTCACTTCAAAGCCTGAAGTGAGGCGCACCCGCGCAACTTTACGCAGCGCAGAGTTCGGTTTTTTCGGTGTGGTGGTATAGACCCGTGTGCAAACTCCACGACGCTGAGGGCAACTCTTCAGAGCCGGGGATTTGGTTTTCTTTCGAGCTTTGCTGCGCTCACTACGGATGAGTTGCTGGATGGTGGGCATTTTTTAATGTATTGGAGAATGCAGTTTTTCGACTGCTCCGACTTTCAACGATCACTAAACATACCAATAGATCGATTCGGCTGTCAAACAATTGCAGCGCGATCGATCCTTTAGCACGAAAGCTTTCCTATTCTAGCTCTCATCAATCGAGAATGAGACACCACAATCGCAACTTTTTTTAGCGTTAGGATTGTGGAAGCGGAAACTACCGCCCATGAGGTCTTCTGAGAAGTCGATCGTTAAATTCTGAAGATATTGAGTGCTGTGCAGATCGATCACGATTTGAATACCATTGCAGTGATGAACGCGATCGCTGGAATCGAGTTGGTTTTCAAATCTCGTTAGATAAGAGAGTCCTGCACAGCCGCCTGGTTGTATTTGCAGGCGGAAAAAGGCGGAAGGATCAGGATGATGCCTTTGCAAGCGTTGAATCTCTGCGATCGCAGAAGGACTTAATTCGATCATATGAAAAGGCGAAGCGGAACTTTAAATTCATCGTACCGCGATCGTTCAACCCAAAAATAAGATGAGGCGATTCTAGGGAATTGCCTCATCTCAAAGTTAAGTTTAGTCTTTAGTTTGCGCGTGAATAGTCATCTTGGAACCGCACGATGTCATCTTCTCCAAGATACTCACCGTTTTGAACTTCAATCAACACCAGGGGGATGACTCCAGGATTCTCTAGACGATGAGTTGTACACTGAGGTACGTAAGTAGACTGATTGCTGCTGAGGGTGATTTGCTGCTCACCACACTCCACTTTTGCAGTTCCAGAAACGACAATCCAATGCTCGCTGCGGTGGTGGTGCATTTGTAAACTTAGGCGATGTCCGGGCTTAACTTCGATCCGCTTAATTTTGTAGCCGCGACCTTCTTCCAGGATCGTAAACGATCCCCAGGGACGGAGTTCTGTTGCAGCAGTCTTTGCAGCCGTTGGAGACAGCACAAGGGCTGGAGTTTGAGTCTTTTCTTGAGCCTGAGCCACCGTTTCTCTCCTCATAAATACTAGAGTTTCGCGAACTAGATGCGCGGACTCGCGCAAAATCGATTCCCAACCAAAAAGGCTAACAAACTAAATCGGGAGGCGCTTGTATAGAGTGGACAATTTGAGAAGATTTTACGAAGTCTTGATTTGAATCACAAAATCCATGAAGAAGTTGAGCGTTAAGGTTGGAGAAAAACTCCAATTCCGTTGTGAACGCGAGCAGACGATCGAGCGGGTCGATCAAGAATTTGCCCTCCCAAATATAAAGTTGTTGAGCTTCCACCATCCAGATTTAGAGCGTTAATCGCTCCAAGTTGCTGCATAATTTCTGCCATATCGCTTAAGGTTGCACCGAGGCCTGAAATATTATTTTGAGCGGTCACAATCAGAATTCTACCCTCGGCAGTTTGTCCGATCGCACTCCGGGCAGCTCTTTCTTGGATAAACGCTGGGCTGAACTGCTCTAATCGAGCATCAAGAACGCTTTGCCCATTGCGGAGCAGAAGTGGCCCGCCTCCAATCAGGTTGGGCAACGCAGCGAGATCAGTAGGGTTAAAGACGCTTTCGAGTTGAACAGAAGTTGCGGGGATAAAAGCGGCAGCAGCCGTTCGATTTGAGCGAAAAACCAACAGGTATCCGCCGACTGGGATTGGAATGACTGTTCCAACAGTTGCGGCGTTTTGTTGAATACCAATTTGATTATTTTGGACGGGAATAAGAATCTCATTCTCGGTCAGCGTCGCATAGGTGCTTCCCCAGTCACTGGTATATCTCGCAATTCCCGCTTGAATAAATGCAGAATTTAAAGTCGTCAAAGGAAAGCGCTGTCCAGAACCAAAAATAAGGGTTTCCCGAAGCACTAGGCGATCGAATTTCCAGTTGCCAGCTTCATCCCAACCCACTACACCCCGGCCTAGAATTGCTCCTGAAGCAAACTGATTATTCAGCTTGATTGCTCCTAGAGGAAGCTGATTGATGCGATTAAAGTAACCGCCATTGATTGCAGCGGTTGCTGAAGATTGTTGGGCAGTTTGAAAGAGCGGCAAAGTTCCAACTAAGGTTGTTGAATTAGGAAGAATCGGGCGAATGCTAAGTCCGGGTTGGCGGGGATTAAGTTCAAACCAAACGATCGGAAATTGTCCTGATCGCACTGTTAAATTTTTCTGTCGCCACAGTAGCCCATTTGCCCACAAAACGTCTTTGTTGCTAAGGAAGTTTGAGCCGACATCAATCACAATCCGATTCGGACTGGATGCAGTCGTAATTTGAGGGCGCAGCCCGATCGGAATTCCAATTCTGATAATGGTACGGTTTCCGGCAGATTCAACTTTTAGCGATCGGATTCGGCTAGCTGGATTCGGCTTAAATTTTTGCAGTCGAGGCTGATCCGCCTGAGCTTCTAAGGTTAAAACAAGTTCATTTTGCTGTGGATCAGCTTGCCAAGCAGCAGGACGATCGAGCGTGAGGCTAATCCGATCGCCATTGGTTGAAAACGGTGCTTGCTCAATTCCGATTAGATTCGCGATCGCGGTTGAGACCTGTAATGTGTTACCGCTGATCTGAGTCTGCCAACCGTTTTTCTGGGCGAATTCAGTAATATCAAGATACCGAACTGGTGGAGCTAATCGAGTGGAAAAGACGGCCTGAGAAAACCATTGAATCGGCTGACGATTGGCATCCGCTGTACTGAGTAGCTCCGCCCCAAATCGTTGGGTAACAACTACATCACTTAAGCCGATTCGGGTTATTCCGTCTAATTGCCATTGGCTCCAGTTTCCATTAAAGGCTTGCCCATTTAGAACAATTTGAGTTCCTTGAGCAAGTAGGGGTGGGGTACGAGAGGAAGTTAGCGGGCTAAAATTAAGGGGTACCGTTTTACGAGGCAATGCTTGTTTCGTTGAGCTGAAATCGAGTGCTGCAGGCGCATCTGCTAGGGCGGGAAGTGTAATTGTGTCTGCCAGAGACATCGCAAGCGCTGCAAGAAAATAGAAGCTAGACCTAACAATAGTCATCTGACACAATTCCACTGGGGCAAAGATAAAAGAATGCGATCGCCGCAGGTCATTTTACTGTACTGACCTCAATTGCGATTCGGGTTTGTAGAACAATACGAGAAGTATCAAGAAATCCTAACTTCTTTTCGATGTCTCGATATTATCAAGACCTGTTGCGGAACGGTTCAAATTAAGTATCGCTAGACAATTAGCCTGGTGTTCAGATTGTGAGCGAAGATTGGGCGGAATGCCGCTACCGAATCTCCGCAGTTTTACAGGCATTGTCAGAGTGCAAAATTTTCTATACTATTCTTATCCCAGGCTTTGTAAAAATTCAGCTAAGCTAGATATCCCTAATTACACACTGAGACTTGCGCATTGAGTACATCAGTATCAAATAAGGGAATCTAAAACCCTGCTGAGCACAGAATGAGCGAAACGGCAAATCGTTTTCTAGATTTGAATTTCGCCATAGAGTTAGCGGTTTTGTCTTTGGGCATTTCTTACGATTATGGAACCGTTTAACGAGCAAAGTTTTCTTGATTGTTGAAGATCGCTATTTCTTCATAAATTCTTCAAGCTTTCTAGCGCTAACCTTTTCTTAGCCCAGTTTGTCTCCGCTCAACCCTAACCCCCTTGAAATGAATCGAATGAATCCTTCCATGAGTCAAGCTAGTGTTCCGTCAGAGTGTCAAAACCCATCGATCGCTAATGGATATGCAGGTCAGCGTTGGCTAGTTGAAGAACGCGATGCTTGCGGTGTCGGCTTTATTGCAGATCAAAAAGGTCGGGATAGCCACGATCTGATGGCAAAAGCACTGAATGCCTTAGCTTGCTTGGAGCATCGGGGCGGGTGTAGCGCTGATCAAGACTCCGGTGACGGTGCAGGCTTGATGGCTGCGATTCCCTGGGAAATTCTAAATCAATGGGCAAGAGAGCATAGGCTCACCCTTCAACCCAATCAAGTCGGTGTGGGGATGGTGTTTTTGCCGCAAGATGGTGCGATCGCGGTTGTGGTCAAAGGAATCGCTGAGAAGATTATTGCTGAGGAAGGATTAACCCTACTAGGCTGGCGGGTGGTTCCGGTTAAACCCGAAATTCTCGGAATTCAAGCGCGGGAAAATCAGCCCCAGATCGAGCAATTGTTAGTGAAATCTGACACCTTGAGCGGAGAAGAGCTAGAGCGCAAACTTTATCTGACTCGTAAGCAGATTCACCGCATTCTAGCTGAGAAGGCACAGCCAGGATTTGATGAACTCTACGTCTGCTCGTTTTCGACGCGCACGATCGTTTACAAAGGTATGGTGCGATCGGCGGTTTTAGGTGAGTTTTATCAGGATCTACAAAACCCTAGCTATAAGAGTGCATTTGCGCTGTATCACCGTCGTTTCAGTACGAATACGATGCCGAAGTGGCCTCTGGCGCAGCCGATGCGCTTACTGGGGCATAACGGTGAAATTAATACGCTGCTTGGTAACGTCAACTGGATGCGGGCGCGAGAAGCCGATTTAGCGCACGAATTTTGGGGCGATCGCGTGGGTGCGCTGAAACCGACTGTGAACTCCAATAATAGTGATTCCGCTAATTTAGACAACGTGATGGAACTGCTCGTTCGTTCTGGACGTAGCCCGGTTGAAGCGCTGATGATGATGGTTCCAGAGGCGTATAAAAATCAGCCGGAATTGAACGAGCATCCTGAAATTGTGGATTTCTACGAGTATCACAGTGGCATTCAGGAAGCTTGGGATGGCCCTGCACTATTAGCGTTCTGCGATGGGAAAATCGTGGGGGCGACGCTCGATCGCAACGGTTTAAGACCCGCTCGCTATACGATTACTCGCGATGGGTATCTGGTTGTGGCATCTGAGGCAGGTGTAGTTGAGATTCCAGAATCTGAAGTGATTGAGAAAGGGCGGTTAGGCCCTGGTCAAGTGATTGCATTTGATCTTGAATCTCATGAAGTGCTAAAGAACTGGGATATCAAGCAGCGCGTGGCAAATCTCCGCCCCTACGGAGAATGGTTAAAGAACCGGAAAACGCTGCAATCTCAGGAGTTTCTAGAAGCAGCGCAAATGGAACCGCAAGCGCTTCTGACTCATCAGACCGCTTTTGGCTACACCTTAGAAGATGTCGAAATGGTCATTCAAGACATGGCGGCACAAGGCAAAGAGCCGACTTTCTGTATGGGTGATGATATTCCGTTAGCGGTGCTGTCTGCGCGTCCTCACCTGCTGTACGACTACTTTAAGCAGCGCTTTGCTCAGGTAACAAATCCGCCGATCGACCCGCTGCGCGAAAAACTCGTCATGTCCTTGACGATGCAGCTTGGAGAACGCGGTAATCTCCTTGAGACGAAGCCTGAAGGTGCAAATCTATTTGTTCTAGAATCGCCAGTTCTGAGTGAACCGGAGCTTGATCAAGTTCGTCGATCGGGCTTAGAGACCGCAAATCTTTCAACTTTGTTTGAAATTGCCGCAGGCCCCGAAGGGCTGAAAGCTGCGGTCAAGCAACTGTGTGAACAAGCGGCGGAAGCGGTGCGATCGGGTAAAAAGATTTTGGTGTTGAGCGATCGCTTGGGTCAATCTGGCAATATCACCCGATTAAGCGCAGACCAAAGCTACATCCCACCCATGTTGGCAGTGGGAGCGGTTCACCATCATTTGATCCGTCAAGGTTTGCGGATGAAAGCATCGCTGATCGTCGATACCGCTCAGGCTTGGAGTACGCATCACTTTGCTTGCTTGATTGGTTACGGCGCGAGTGCTGTTTGCCCCTACCTGGCATTGGAAACCGTGCGCCAATGGTGGTCAGATTCCAAAACTCAAGGCTTGATGGAGCGCGGCAAGATCAAAGCTGCAAGCTTAACTCAAGTGCAAGCGAACTATCGCAAAGCGATCGAAGACGGTTTGCTCAAAATCCTCTCGAAGATGGGCATTTCCTTGCTGTCGAGCTATCAAGCTGCACAGATCTTTGAAGCGATCGGCATTGGTGGCGATCTGTTGAATTTAGGCTTCTTCGGTACAGCCTCGCGATTGGGTGGACTAACGATCGCAGAACTGGCTCAAGAAATTCTGTCGTTCCACAGTCGCGCTTTCCCAGAGTTGACCACGAAAAAGCTAGAGAACTTCGGCTTCGTGCAATATCGTCCGGGTGGTGAGTATCACATGAACAGCCCGGAACTGGCTAAACATCTGCATCAAGCGGTCAGAACGAACAGTTTTGATCACTACGATCTGTACCAACAGCATTTGGCAAATCGTCCGATCACTGCTTTGCGTGATTTGCTTGACTTCAAGAGCGATCGCGAATCCATTTCGATCAATGAAGTCGAACCCGCAACCGAAATTGTGAAACGCTTCTGTACAGGTGGAATGTCGCTCGGTGCATTGTCGCGAGAAGCGCATGAAGTCTTGGCGATCGCGATGAACCGCTTGGGGGGTCGATCGAACTCTGGCGAAGGTGGAGAAGATCCGGTTCGGTATAAAGTGCTGAATGAAGTTGAAGACGGCACATCCCCGCTCTTGCCGCACCTCAAAGGACTAAAAGCCGGCGATACTGCTAACTCCGCAATCAAGCAGGTTGCGTCTGGTCGCTTTGGTGTTACGCCTGAGTATTTGATGAGCGCAAAGCAAATCGAAATCAAGATGGCTCAGGGTGCGAAGCCCGGTGAAGGCGGACAATTGCCGGGGCCGAAGGTAAGTCCTTACATTGCGTTACTGCGTCGATCGAAGCCCGGAGTCACCCTAATTTCTCCGCCGCCGCACCATGACATTTACTCGATCGAAGATTTGGCTCAACTGATCTTCGACCTGCACCAAATCAATCCTGTGGCTCAAGTCTCAGTCAAATTAGTGGCAGAAGTTGGAATCGGCACGATCGCGGCAGGAGTCGCCAAAGCAAACGCAGATATTATCCAGATTTCTGGTCACGATGGCGGTACAGGTGCTTCACCGTTAAGCTCAATCAAGCACGCGGGTAGTCCCTGGGAACTAGGATTAACCGAAGTTCATCGCGTTTTGATGCAGAACCAACTGCGCGATCGCGTGATTCTGCGAGTTGATGGCGGCATCAAAGCTGGATGGGATATCGTCATGGCAGCACTGATGGGTGGTGAAGAGTTCGGATTTGGCTCGATCGCGATGATTGCAGAAGGCTGCATCATGGCGCGAATCTGCCACACGAACAATTGCCCGGTCGGAGTGGCAAGCCAGAAAGAAGAACTTCGTAAGCGTTTCCCTGGTACACCAGAGCACGTGGTTAATTTCTTTCTGTTCGTGGCGGAAGAAGTCCGATCGCTCTTAGCTCGTCTAGGGTACAAATCCCTGAATGAGATTATTGGACGTGCGGATCTTCTGAAGATGCGCGAGGGTGTCAGCCTGACCAAAACTCAAATGCTGAATCTCGATTGTTTGACTCAGCTACCGGACACTCGCAGCGATCGCACTTGGCTCAATCATGAAACTGTTCATAGCAATGGTGCTGTTCTAGATGATCAAATCCTGAGTGCTGCTGATATTCAAGCGGCGATTCAAAATCAAGGCGACGTTACGAAAGCAGTTGATGTCATCAACACTGATCGGACAGTTGGAACTCGGATTGCGGGTGCGATCGCGAAACAGTACGGTAACTCCGGTTTCAGTGGTCAAATTACTTTGAACTTTACCGGAAGTGTCGGTCAGAGCTTCGGAGCGTTCAATCTCCCTTGTATGACGCTGAACTTAGTCGGTGAAGCGAACGATTACGTGGGTAAAGGAATGCATGGAGGAACGATCGCGATCAAGCCTTCACCTGAGGCAACCTATGATCCGTCTCAAAACGTGATTATTGGTAACACTTGTCTCTATGGCGCAACAGGTGGACGACTGTTTGCCAATGGGCAAGCTGGAGAGCGGTTTGCTGTCCGAAATTCGATGGCTGAAGCGGTTGTCGAAGGCGTTGGCGACCACTGCTGCGAATACATGACGGGTGGCGTTGTTGTCGTTCTCGGTCGTGCAGGTCGTAACGTAGGTGCAGGGATGACAGGCGGATTGGCTTACTTCTTGGATGAGGATGGTAGCTTCCAAGCGAAAGTGAATCCTGAGATCGTTAAAACTCAGCGAATTGCCGCACCTGCTGGCGAACGGCAGCTTAAAGAACTACTTGAGGCGCACGTTGAGCATACGGGTAGTCCGAAAGCGAAGGCGATTCTGGAAAACTGGTCGGAGTTCTTACCGAAGTTCTGGCAAGTGGTTCCGCCGTCGGAGAAGGATACGCCTGAAGCGAATCCTGATGTAGAAAGGGTTGCAGCTTCGGTTTAGGTCAATTTGGTTTGAGAAAAGAGGGGCGATCGCACAAACAATGTGATCGCCCCTCTTTTATGTCTCACTAAAATCAATACCTTCGTAAAGTTCTGCAATTTGAATTTCAATCCCAATTGTTCTGAGCATTAAAGTTACTGCTGGATCATCAAATTCCGAAAATAGCCATTGATTCGCAGCCGTCTTTACATGATGCTCGACATGAATTCGGTACTGGTCGATCAATAGATATTCTTGAAAATTAAGCATTGTCCGATAAGCAACGAATTTTTCACCCCGGTCGTAGTTCTGAGTCGATTTCGATAAGACCTCAGCAATAAAACAAGGATTGATCACGGTATCGGTTCGCCCGACTTGAAGCTCGATCGGTTTCGGTACAACCATGACATCGGGATAAGTGTAAAGGCTAACGCCTGGAACCCACAGACGCTGATCGGTGTAAAACGTCCGATAATTTTTCCCCTTTAGAGCAGTCTTGAGTAAAACATAGAGGTTTCCGGCAATGTCGTTGTGATTTGGTGTGCCACCAGTCATTAAGACAATCTCCCCGCTGCGGTACTCGCTCCGGGCTTCGGAGACAAGCTCTATCTCTAAATACTCTTGAGCGCTGTAGTGCTTTTTCTCGGCTTGAGCAACCATGTCCGCCTCACCTCAAGATGTTCAAGGTCTTGCTTGATTTTAGTTGAGAAGACGATCGACCGTTCGCGTTGTCGAACCTCTTGACTGAAAGACTCGTTTTTTTTTCGCAATCGTACAGGGCAAGAATAATGCTTGTATCTGACAAATATCTACTACTTATTCATATCAATCTGTTCGCTGTCTTGCTCGATCGCTTCCTACATCAACGGGCGCGATCGAGCCTTCAAAGCGCAGAAGTCGAGAACCTAGAACGCCTCGAATCGTTGAATGATGAGAGTTTTGACAAATTCTAAAACTTGCTTCTAGGAGCTTTTTGGCATTCTGCGTAATAGAAGAATCTTTCTCCAATATCCCCCATGGATACTAGTTTTTGACAATGAACAGGAAGGCTCGCCGGACGTATTTTCTAAATCTCACAAAATCAGAAAATAGCCTTTAGCTGAATTGATTATTGAGCAAATTAACTTCAACGAGCATGGCAGGAATCGAACCTGCGACACCCAGAACCGGAATCTGGTGCTCTATCCCCTGAGCTACATGCCCACTCGTTACTCTGTGAGTATAGCAAGAATCGCGCCGATCGCACTATTCTTGCCGTTGCAATCTGTGACGATCGCAACGGCAAACCCTCAAAATCCTAAGAAGCGACCTTTGCTGTAGCGCGTTGGCGCGTCGGAGTTGCTTTCACTGCAGCAGGTTCAGGATTCTGCATCAAGAACACCAGCAGCGGATTGCTTTGAAGCTCACGCCGCAGCAAGCGATGAATTTCGCGCTCAATCTGAACTTGTAAGCCCGTCCAATCGATTTCGACTCGACCATCGAACGTGCTGTAGAACTCATTCCAACGATCGTTTAACACCGCCTCGATCGCTTCTTGAATTCTGCCTCGCAACTGTTCCGGATTCATCGAAGTCACGACGCCGCGCAGATGCACATCCGGCTTTGCAAATAATCGACCTTCGTTCGTGATCGTCGCTGCCACCGTGACAACTCCATCACCTGCTAACTGCTGACGCTCTTTCAGAACCCGATCGTCCACCATGCCCGATCGCGACGTATCAACCAGTTCAATTCCTGCCTTGACTTTACCAGCCTTGCTGATCGAATCCTTGGTCAGTTCAACGACATCACCGTTATCGATAATCACCATGTTCTCAGCCGGAACGCCAGTGCTTTGAGCCGTTTGAGAGTGCTTAATCAGCATCCGATGCTCGCCGTGAACAGGTAGGAAGAACTTCGGACGAGTCAGCGCTAACATCAATTTCTGATCTTCTTGGCAGCCGTGGCCGGAAACGTGAATGCCTTGATCCTTGCCGTAAACGACTTTTGCGCCGTTCATCATTAGTTTATCGATCGTATTCACAACCGCGATCGTATTTCCAGGAATCGGGTTAGCAGAGAATACAACCGTATCACCTTCTCGAATCTTCACTTGACGATGTTCGCCGTTCGCAATCCGCGTCATTGCTGACATTGGTTCACCTTGCGATCCGGTTGTCAGAATCAAGACATCCTTATCCGGCATCTTCTGAGTAACGTGCAGGGGTTGAAGAATGTCGTCGCGACATTTAACGTAGCCAAGAGTGCGAGCGTGGGCGATTACGTTCAGCATCGATCGACCCAAAACCGAAACTGCTCGACCATGCTTTTCTGCCAATTCCAGAATCATGTTGATCCGGTGAACTGATGAAGCGAAGGTCGTAATTAGCAGTCGTCCTTTGGCTTGCGTAAAGACGCGATCGAGATTCGGAAACACCGATCGTTCTGATGGCGTAAAGCCTGGAATCTCAGAGTTAGTCGAATCGCTGATCAAGCAATGAACGCCTTTTTCACCGTATTCGGCTAAACGCTGAAGGTCGAACTTTTCACCATCGACCGGAGTATGGTCAAACTTAAAGTCGCCTGTGTGAATCACAACGCCAACCGGAGTGTGAATCGCAACCGTGAAACTATCGGCGATCGAGTGCGTGTTGCGAATGAATTCGACGAAGAAATGCGTCCCGATGCGAACGATATCGCGCGGGCGAACCGTTCTCAGCTCAGTGCGATCGGTGACTCCCGCTTCTTCAAGCTTGCCTTCGAGCAGTGCCAGCGCTAAACGCGGGCCGTACATCACTGGAATGTCTAGCTGTTTAAGGTGAAAGGGAATACCGCCGATATGATCTTCGTGTCCGTGCGTGATAATCATGCCTTTGATCTTTTCGCGGTTCTCACGCAGGTAAGTCATATCGGGCAGCACGATATTTACGCCATGCATTCCGTCTGTAGGAAAGGCGAGTCCTGCATCGAGCAGTACAATTTCATCGCCGTATTCAAAAACGCAAGTATTCTTACCAATCTCGTGCAGTCCGCCGAGCGGAATGATTTTGAGCGCGTTTGACGAGTTGTTTTGAGTCATCAGTGTCCTTTCTAGGGTTAAGAGAAAATTGATTGAGAGATTCAGCAGGCAGCAAAATGCTCATCCTGTGATCACTGAAATATTCGGTTGTGCAGAAACTCTAGGCATGTGCCGTTTGCAGCAAGTTCAGTTCCGCCATGACTTGCTTGACTTGAAGCTTCACCTCTTCATCTGGAGAGCAAAGGGGTGGGCGGAGTGCGCCAACTTGCCATCCTTGCAAACTTAATGCGGCTTTGACTGGAATCGGATTCGTCGTAACGAATAAAGCTTTAAACAATGGAAGTAGCTCTAGGTGAATTTGGGTCGCTTTCTGAACTTGACCCTTCTCGAATGCTTGGATCATCTGCTGTAGTCGCGTTCCGACGAGATGGCTCGCAACGCTGACAACTCCTTTCGCACCGATCGCTAACATCGGCAAAGTCAAAGAATCATCTCCAGAATAAATCGCAAATTCAGATGGGGTCATCCGCCGAATCTGACTGACTTGATCTAGATTGCCACTCGCTTCCTTAATTGCAACAATATTCGGAATTTCTGAGAGTTGAGCGACGGTTTCAGCCTGGAGATTCTGGCTGGTACGACCTGGAACGTTATACAGCATCAGCGGCAAATCCGAAGATTCTGCGATCGCTCTAAAGTGATGATAAAGTCCCGCTTGCGGCGGCTTATTGTAATAAGGCACAACCTGTAATGAGCCGTCTAATCCTATTCTAGCGGCTTTTTTCGTGGCCGCGATCGCTTCTGAAGTCGAGTTCGATCCGGTTCCCGCCATTACCTTTGCTCGACCGGAAACGGCACGCTTCACAACTTGAAAGAGTTCAAATTCTTCATCCCAAGAAAGCGTTGGCGATTCTCCAGTCGTACCACAAACGACGATCGTATCTGTACCCGTCTCAATTAAATGAGCCGCTAACTTTTCAGTGACAGCATAATCGACTGCTCCATCCGCTGTAAATGGCGTGATCATGGCAGTCAAAACAGTTCCAAAATTTACCACACTCTATTTAAACTCCTTTAAGTCACTATCGATTTGTTGCTAAAGCTGGTTTAAGCAAGTTCTTTTCGATTAGAAGTTCTGCAATTTGAATCGCGTTCAAGGCTGCACCCTTGCGAATTTGATCCCCGCATAACCAGAGTTCTAAACCATTCGGGTTAGAAATATCTTGGCGAATGCGTCCAACTAAAACCTCATCCTTGCCGCTAGCATCGATCGGCATCGGGAAATAGTTTGCGTTCCAGTCTTCGACAAGCTTGACTCCTGGGGCTTGTCGTAACAGTTCTCTCGCTTTTTCCACGCTGAAAGGAGAGTCAAACTCTAGGTTAATCGCTTCTGAGTGTGCCCGTAGAACGGGAACCCGTACACAAGTTGCAGTAATTCTCAGATCCGGCACTCCGAAAATTTTGCGAGTCTCGTTTACCATTTTCAACTCTTCTTCGCAGTACCCGGATTCATCCAGCTTCGAGTTGTGCGGAAACAAGTTAAACGCTAGAGGGTACGGCAGAATTTCAGCTTTCGGGTTTTTGCCTTGCAAAATATCGATCGATTGGTGCTTTACTTCTTCCATTGCCCGCGCACCCGCACCACTCGCGGATTGGTAAGTTGCTGCCACGATCCGCTTAATCGGCAGGACTTGATGCAATGGATAGACTGCAACCGACATCAGAATCGTCGTACAGTTCGGGTTGGCAATTACGCCCCGATGGTGTGCTGCTGCCTCTGGATTCACTTCTGGTACAACAAGCGGCACATCTGCATCCATCCGAAAGGCGCTGGAGTTATCGATCATCACAGCCCCAGCCGCAACGATATCTTTAACCCATTGCTTCGAGATTGATCCGCCTGCCGAAGCAAGAACAATATCAACATTGTTAAACGAAGCCTCATTCACGGCTTCGATCGCCAAACTCTCCCCCTGAAATGTCAGCGTTGAACCTGCCGATCGTGGAGAAGCTAGCAGCTTCAATTCAGAAACAGGAAAATCACGCTGATCCAACAGTTCTAATAGTTCAGTTCCGACCGCTCCTGTCGCCCCTAAAATCGCTACTCGATAGGATTGACCCAAAATAAATTCCTCCAAACGGGCTGCAAATTAGAAAAGCTTCAATAAGAGTTGATTGACGCGAGACTTAGCAAAAATAATAAAGATGTTCGATCTGTTCTTCAGAGACTAACGTGCTTTGGGCACGAATTCAAGTGGCTGGAATGCTTTTCCGACTGCCAGTATTCCCCAAATTATCGCAGAATTGCGGATCAATTTTATTGGCTCAATCCTTAAGATTCCCTCTAATGAATCGCGCAAGCGCGACTAGAATCGGTTAGTATAGCTTACTGCTTGATAGAAATTCGCATTCTTTGTCACTTACGCCGATGAAAGTTACCCAGGAAAAGCTTCCCGCCAGTCAAATCGGGCTGGAAATTGAAATTACGCCAGAGATGTCTCAGAAAACCTACGATCGTGTGTTGCAGGACTTTACGCGATCGTTGAATGTTCCGGGGTTCCGTAAAGGCAAAGTACCACGCCAAGTCTTGATTCAACGCTTCGGAATGAATCGAATCAAAGCGGCTGTGATCGAAGAACTGGTCGATACCGGGCTAAAAGAAGCGATTAAGCAGGAAAATGTCGAGGCGCTAGGAAATTTCCAACTGCGATCGTCGTTTGATGAATTAATTGCTCAATACACACCCGGTCAAGCGCTGACCTTCTCGGCAGCGGTAGATGTCTCTCCGGAAGTGACGCTAAAGCAGTATAGAGATTTCACGCTGCAAGCAGAAGAAGTCAAGCCTGATCCAGAACGAGTCAATTCGGTGATCGAAAACTACCGGACTCAGATGGCGACGCTGGTTCCGATTGAAGATCGCCCCGCTCAGCGGGGAGACGTGAGTGTGATCGACTTTAAGGGTCGCTTCACACCTGCTGATGGTGAAGAAGAAATTGAGGTTCCGGGCGGCGAGGCTGCTGATTTTCAGCTTGAACTCGAAGAGGGTCGCTTTATTGCAGGCTTCGTGGATGGAATTATCGGCATGAATGCTGGTGAGACTAAGGAAATTTCGGTAACTTTTCCGGAAGATTATCCCCAAGAGCAGCTTGCTGGACGACCTGCAACATTCGAGATTACGCTCAAAGAGCTGAAGGAAAAAGAACTTCCCGAAGTCGATGATGAATTCGCTAAAGAAGCAAGCGGCGATGAGTTTGAGACGATCGCTGAAATGCGCGAATCTCTAGAAAAGCGTTTCACCGAAGAAGCCGAGCAGCAAACCAAAGCTAACAAAGAAGAAGCTGTTCTCAACGAATTGCTGAATCAAGTTGAAGCCGATCTGCCCGAAACCATGATCGAGCGTGAAGTGGAATACATGGTGACGCAAACCGCCATGCAGCTTCAGCAACAAGGCATCGATATCAAGCGCTTGTTGAACAAAGACACGATTCCGATGCTGAAAGAGCGCTCCCGACCCGATGCGATCGAGCGAATTAAGCGCACGCTCGCCTTGGGCGAAGTCGCCAAGAAAGAATCGCTCAAAGTCGAAGCAGACGAACTCAACAACAAGGTTCAAGAACTGCTGAGCGAATTTGAAGGACGCGACATCGACGTAGATCGCCTCAAGAGTGCGGTTGAAGAAGACTTGCTGAAAGAGAAAATTATGGATTGGTTGACGACCAATTCGACGATCGAACTCGTTCCCGAAGGCACGCTTAAAAAAGAGGAGCCAGAAGTAGACGAACTCGATGATGACAGCGAAGCTGAAGCGGTTGAGGTCGAAGTCGTAGAGTAAGGATAACCGTCGAATCTTTAAGCATTCGGATGTCTGCCGGATAACTTAGCGTTTGTTGGCTAGAATTAGACTTGTGGAACGTAGCCGTATGCCTCATGTATAACTCCCAATCTCACGACTACATTATTCAAAACCTCAGTACGCTTGATGTCGTGTCTCAGGCTGCTCCAACTAACGTCGTTCCGATGGTGGTTGAGCAGTCTGGACGCGGCGAACGGGCGTTCGATATCTACTCGCGTCTCTTGCGCGAACGCATTATCTTTCTTGGTAGCGCGATCGATGACACGGTTGCCGATTCTCTAGTCGCGCAACTGCTCTTCCTCGAAGCCGAAGACCCTGAAAAAGACATCCAAATCTATATCAATTCTCCGGGGGGCTCGGTCACAGCCGGAATGGCGATCTATGACACGATGCAGCAAGTTAGCTGTGATGTGGTCACGATTTGTTTTGGACTGGCTGCTAGTATGGGAGCGTTCCTTCTTTCTGGTGGAACTCCTGGAAAGCGGATGTCTTTGCCGAGTTCTCGAATTATGATTCACCAGCCTTTAGGAGGTGCCCAAGGGCAAGCGGTGGACATCGAGATCCAAGCGAAAGAAATCCTTTATCATAAGCGCAAGCTGAATGAGCTACTCGCTCAACACACCGGACAGCCGCTCGATCGCATCGAAGCAGACACAGAGCGTGATTTCTTTATGTCTGCCGAAGAAGCCAAAGCTTATGGCTTGATCGACCAAGTGATTACTCGGCAGAATCTTCCCAAAGCTAACGAACCTGTCGCCGCAGCAAGATAAGAGGCAGCTATGTCAAAGTACGACTCCCATCTGAAATGTTCTTTTTGTGGCAAGTCTCAAGAACAAGTCCGCAAACTGATCGCAGGCCCTGGTGTGTATATCTGCGATGAGTGTGTGGATTTGTGCAACGAGATTTTGGATGAGGAGTTGTTTGACTCCAGCGCTGCCCCGCAACCCGTTCCGCGCCGAGAGCAAGCCCCGGAGAAACGTCGATCGCGCTCTGCCAATATTTCTCTAAATCAGTTGCCTAAACCGCGTGAGATTAAGAAATATTTGGATGAGCATGTAATTGGTCAAGACGAGGCAAAGAAAGTTCTCTCGGTTGCGGTTTACAATCACTACAAACGCTTGAGCTTCCTTCAAGCAAAGAGCAACGGCAAATCCTCTCCGGATGATACGGTCGAGCTTCAGAAGTCAAACATCCTTCTGATTGGGCCGACTGGATGCGGTAAAACGCTTCTGGCTCAGACTCTTGCTGAAATTCTTGATGTCCCGTTTGCTGTGGCAGACGCAACCACGTTAACCGAAGCAGGTTATGTGGGCGAAGATGTCGAAAACATTCTTCTTCGGTTACTCCAAGTTGCCGATCTTGATGTGGAAGAGGCGCAGCGCGGAATTATCTATATCGATGAGATCGATAAGATTGCTCGGAAGAGCGAGAACCCCTCAATTACTCGTGATGTTTCGGGTGAAGGCGTTCAACAAGCTCTCCTGAAGATGTTAGAAGGTACGATCGCAAATGTGCCTCCCCAGGGTGGGCGAAAGCACCCCTACCAAGACTGCATTCAAATTGACACCAGCAATATTCTATTTATCTGCGGCGGTGCGTTTGTGGGACTCGATAAAGCAGTTGAGCAGCGCATGGGTAAACGGGCAATGGGCTTCGTTCAATCCGGCGAACAATCCAAAGAGAAGCGTACTGCAGATGTCCTACAACATTTAGAACCCGATGATCTCGTAAAATTTGGTTTAATTCCTGAATTCATTGGACGAATTCCAGTCATGGCAGTGGTTGATCCGCTCGATGAAGACGCGCTGGCTGAAATCTTAACTGAGCCAAAGAATGCACTGGTCAAGCAGTTCCAGAAACTGTTGAAAATGGACAACGTGCAGCTTGAATTTAAGTCTGATGCAGTGAGAGCGATCGCACAAGAAGCGTATCGTCGTAAAACCGGAGCGCGTGCCCTTCGCAGCATTGTCGAAGAAATGATGCTCGATATTATGTATGAGTTGCCCTCACGTAAAGATGTGACTCGTTGTACAATCACTCGCGAAATGGTTGAGAAGCGATCGACGGCTGAACTGCTCCTACATCCTTCCTCAATTCCAAAACCGGAATCAGCATAAAGCTTGAGTGGCAGATTAAAAACGGGATGATACCCTAAACGTTAGAAACGTTTCAATCTGCTCAGCATGGCTTACATTTTAGTCAATGGCTTTAATCATTATTACGAATGGCTTACTGAATCGGAAGACAATCAACCGAGCGGTAAGCCTGTTTTAGTTTTTATTCATGGTTGGGGTGGGTCTGCAAAATATTGGGAAAGTACAGCCCGATCGCTCTCGCACCATTTCGATTGTCTGTTGTACGATATGCGTGGTTTTGGGCGATCGAGAATGGATGCCGCGCCCGAATCGACCTATCACCTAGATGATTATGTGAGAGATTTAGCAGGGCTGCTTGTCGCCCTAAGGCTTCAAAAAGTTTGTCTCAACGCTCATTCAACCGGCTCTTCGATCGCGGTTCTATTCCTGAATCGCTACGCAGAATTGGTCGATCGTGCGGTTCTTACTTGTAGCGGTATTTTTGAATATCAGGAAAGAGCATTCAAAGCCTTCCATAAGTTCGGTGGATATGTGGTGAAATTCCGCCTACCGTGGCTGTATAGCTTACCGTTTACCGATCGTTTATTTATGCAGCGATTTCTGCATCAATCGGTGCCACGCGACATGAGCCGCGCTTTTCTGGCTGACTTCTTGTTAGCAGATGAAGCGGCAGCACTCGGAACAATGTTTTCTGCTGTAAGCGAAGAAGCAGCGATGACAATGCCTGCTGAATTCGCTCGAATTTTGGTTCCGACGTTGCTAATTTCGGGTGAGCACGACAAGATTATTCCTGCTGGAATGGGAGAAAAAGCGGCGGCATTGAGCGATCAAGTTCAGCACATTACAATTCCCAATACGGCTCATTTTCCGATGCTTGAAGACCCCAAAACATATCTTCAGTACGTGACAGACTTTTTAGGTGTTGCAAGTCCAGCAGTTCTGTAGCGTTGAACAGCAGTTTGCAATCGTTCAGGAAGCCAGCGATCGTACTGTGCGTAGATTGGCAATCGTTGGACTAGATTGAATCCATGTGATTCAAGTAATACCGCTAAGTCTGCCGCTTCTGGATGGGGATAATCTGGATTCACTTCATCGTGTGGGCTAATTCCGCCTAAATCTTCTGCACCTGCCTCTAGACAAGCAAGGAGATCGTGTTGAATAAGATTTGGGGGGATCTGGATTGCGATCGATTCTGCCAGAATCTTACGCGCAATCTTGATTAATTCGATTAATTGCCCTGGCTGAAAAGCTGTCTGAGAAAGGCTTTCTTTCTGACCGGGGCTGTAAGGCTGCAAGATGACTTCCTGAATATGACCAAAGCGATCGTGAATTCGAGCAATCTCCTCTAGCGTGTCAATACGATCGCGCTCGTTTTCCCCAAGTCCTAGCAGCAATCCTGTTGTAAAAGGAACCTTTAGTTCTCCTGCCCAGGCTAATTGCTGCGATCGTAAGGCTGGAACTTTACTGGGTGCATGCCGATGAACTGTTTCCAATAAGGTTGGTGTCATTTGCTCCAGCATCAACCCCATTGACACATTCACTGTTCTTAGCCTGGACATCTCATCAAAGGTGAGAATTCCCGCATTTGTATGAGGTAAAAACCCCATCGAGAGCGCTAGCTCACAAAGCGCAAAGATTCGATCAAACCAGGCAGACCGAACCGGGTGCTGAGGATGAACCTCGCCACTCAGAATCAGGATTTCAATAACGTTTTGAGACTGAAGGCGCTCTAAAGTTTTTTCTGCTTGAGATAGGCTTAACCACTCATCTTGCCCTGGTTCCGCCCGAAAGTTGCAATACGTACAGCGATTAAAGCATTCATAGGTTGGAACAATTGTATAAGCCGGACTGTAAGTAATCGATCGCATTCCTACACAAAGATTAGATTCTCTATCTGGGATAACAGATCTGCTGTTCGCTGGCTATCCTTCTGGCGTTTACTCGTTCATCTGCCACTTTAGAACTGATAAGCGCTTCTTAAAGATGAATACGAGATCAGCGCTGGCACTTCTAAGAATCCGCACTTGTTCTCGTTTCTGGAGACAAGACCCGCAAACACGAAATCGCTGATTCTCAGGGAATGAAGAAATTGTTACATGAGGTGAGCGAAAACTTAATTCTCCTCTTTACAAAACGAAATAAATCTCTTAATCTAGATTCATAGATTGATTCGTCAATCTAATCTTTGAGTAAACCAATTAGCACTCATACAAAATCATGACAACGACCTTACAGAGACGCGAAAGCGCCAACCTGTGGGCGCAGTTCTGCAACTGGGTGACCTCGACCGACAACCGCCTGTACGTAGGCTGGTTCGGCGTGTTGATGA
>NZ_JAMPLJ010000007.1:0-218341 GCF_039962505.1 Leptolyngbya sp. DQ-M1 | reverse complement strand
GAGGGTAGCCTCTTGTCAAAATAGCTAGCTGCCAGGGTATTAATTAGAAGAGCCGAATGCATTTACAGAAGTGAGTGTGTTCGGCTTTTCACTTTCTTCACTGCATGAGGCTTACGGTCGTCGGTGTTCGCAGGGGTGAGCTTGAAGGCAAGCAATTCGCCACGCTTGTTGATGATCAGGTGCAGCTTGAAGCCCAAACTTCCACAGCTGAGACTCGAAAGAACGTTACAGCTCTTTCAAACGTAGTCTCAGCTTTCTTTTCGCGCTACCTCCCCGTCGAACTCACGTTAAAGTAACCTGAGTTCGGGTTAAGCCGGAAGCAGCAAATTGTGGTTAATCGCAATTGAGGGCTTCTTCGGTTGATGGCAATACGCAATCAGCCCACCGAGAATGTTGACAAAGCAGTTGACCGCAGAGCGATGGCGCGAATGCTCAATCTGCGAAATGTTCTTCAACTGGTCAATGATCGTTTCGATAATGGAACGCTTGCGGAGCAACAGACGGTCGTTGAGAGGCATTAATCGCTGTTTCATCTTGCGTTTGAGTTTAGTGATGAGTTGAACCCCTGCGGTTTTGAGGAGTTGTTTGCCAAGGTGTTGCCTGGAGTCAGCATGATATTGAGCAACTCACCTCGGTCATTGACAACCAGGTGCAGCTTGAAGTCAAAGAACCAATCGACGGACGTTTTGTCGCATAGCGGCAACATTCTCAAGCACTTTGTTGCGCTCAATGCGGCGATTGTGGCAGACGCGCGACGATGTGGAATCCATAAAACTGATGCCACTGCACGACCCAAAGCACGAGCGCAAATAAGCGCACATCGGCACGAGCGTACCAGGAATCCATTCGATGAAGCGCTGGTAGCTCACCAAGCTAGGAAACGCATCTGCCCACTCGATCTGTACTTTCTCTTGATAGTTTGACTGTCCAAAATTGCTTCTGATGGGCTGGTAACTCGGTGACAACTCACCCTCACCCAAGTCCGCAAATGATCGTGCAATCTCAGCCAAGTTCCATCTTTCCGCCAAGTGCGAAAGTAGCGATACACCGTTTGCCAGGCTGGAAAATCTCCGGGTAAATTGCGCCATGTGCAGCCTTGCGTCAGCAGATAAACAATTGCTTCAAGACCTCCCACACGTTTACCGTACGCGGACGACCTCCAGATTTTGCAGCAGGAATTAACGGTTCAATCAGTTGCCACTGTTCCAGCGTTAAGTTGCTGGAGTATGCTTTACTCATAGCTCTCATTGGTGCTGTCTTGTTGTTATTTACAGCTTATGTCGTGGGAGCTTTTTTACCGATTCACCTACTTCTGAAACATCCTCTTAACCCCACTCGAAGACCGCTTGTTTCTCAGAAAACGCGCCATCGTCGAGACGATCATCGACCAACTCAAGAACATCTCTTAAATTGAGCATTCGCGCCATCGTTTCCCGATTAACTGCTTGGTCAACTTGGTCTGTGGCTTGATTGCCTACTGCCATCAACCGAAGAAGCCCTTCATTGCCATCGACCACAACTTGCTCCCTGCTGCTTAACCGGACCTGAGGTTGAGCAACTTTCCGGGTAGCGATGACTGACTTTAGTTTGTCAGTAATTGATGGCTTAAAGTTTTATTTGACTAACGATGGTGAAACACGAATATTCGATCGTGAGACAGATTCGCTCAAATAGTGCATCCAATATTATCGGCTGTATTGTCGTTTCATCTAAACCGTAATGATCGTTAATGCAACCCAAAACGGTTGGCAGATTATCTATCATCGTGCTCATGCTCTGCTTGCAGCTCAGATTGGTGGACAATGGCGCAGAAAAGATGCTCCGCCTCGTTTGTATGAAACGATCGCTGCTATCTCCCATCATGATGACTTAGAGCGCGAATGGGAAGAAAATAACCTCAATAAAGCAGGTGCGCCTAAAGACTTCACTCAAGACACGGATCAAGAAACTGATTATCATAGCCTCAGAAAACATATCGAAGGGTCGCTGTATCGGGGGCGTTGGGTGGCTTTACTCGTCTCAATGCACTTGCTGCGGTTGAACTCCGCTAAGCGTGGAACCTCTCCCGAAGCGGACAAGTTTCTAGATGAGCAAATTGAAAAGCAAAAACTTTGGCGCGAGGACTTAGGCATTTCTGAAGAAGAAGCAACGCAAGCGTATGACTTCCTGCAATGGTGCGATCGCTGCTCTCTGATTCTGTGCCAACAAGAACTTCCCGCTGACGAACGCCGACTCGAAATCAGCAAAGCTCACGATGATCAGGACTATGATATCAAGCAGTTTGAAAATGGGTTGGTTACGGTCACACCTTGGTGCTTTCAAGATGACAAATTTACGGTCAATGTTGAAGCCACAGTTTTGTCACAGGTCAAATTTGACAGTAATGCAGAACTGACCGAAGCCCTTAAGAACGCGCCGCGTAAGCTGATTGAATGGACGTTTGTAAAAGATGCCGCCTGAGATTGCTGAACTACTGCAAACAAACTCCGCTGATGCACTTCCAGCATTGATGGAGGCGATCGCGCAGTATTTGAACAGTGATCGTTGTTTTGTTTACCTGCGTGATCCCCAGACTCGCTTGGGTCGGGTTCCCTTTTGCTGGACGCGCAACTCAGAGATCCCTACAGTCTATGATGAGGACTGGAAGCCTGAACCTGAATCGCTTGCTGATGAAGATCCGATGTTTGCGGCTGCACTTGCCACTAAACCTTCGATCTTTGTAGAAGACGTGACGACGGCAAGCCCTGAAGTCTTAAATGCACAGTTTGAGCG
This sequence comes from Leptolyngbya sp. DQ-M1, assembly GCF_039962505.1. Taxonomy (NCBI): domain Bacteria; kingdom Bacillati; phylum Cyanobacteriota; class Cyanophyceae; order Leptolyngbyales; family Leptolyngbyaceae; genus Leptolyngbya; species Leptolyngbya sp. DQ-M1. The sequence goes on along the minus strand of NZ_JAMPLJ010000007.1, from coordinate 215,569 downwards.
CGAGAATTTTGGGCATCGGGCACTGATTCATGGGCATCTTTGTCAGGATCATCAGCTTTGGGGAGTTTTGCAGCCTTGTTTGATGCATGAGCCGCGCTATTGGACAGACGAGGAACGATCGACGTTTAGCGAGATGATCGAGAAGATCACCCCACTTGTTGTGCAGTACGTCGAACAATACAGGAAAAATCCATCAGAAGAATGAGGTAGAGTGTAACCTAAGTCGTGTTTATTCAGAATACTGACTGACTTTGCCTTTCATAGGTGGATTGCATGAATCACTCCCCTTTCAACCGATCCCGCACCGTCGATCGTATTCTTGTGGTAGACGACACGCCTGATAACTGTCTGCTAATTCAAGCCATTTTGCAGGACGAAGGTTATCAGGTTGAACTTGCGGATAGTGGCAAAGAAGCCTTACGCCTGATCGAGCAGTCTCCACCTGATTTGGTGTTGCTGGATGTGATGATGCCCGGCATGGATGGGTACGAAGTCACGCGCCGAATTCGAGCGAATATCTCGCTGCCCTTTATGCCGATTTTGCTGACGACGGCTTACGATCAGCCGAGTGTAGCCCAGGGTTTGGATACTGGCGCAGATGATTTCATCCGCAAGCCTGTGCATTTCGATGAATTGTTAGCAAGAGTCCGGGCGCTGCTTCGCTTGAAGCACAGTGTCGATGAGCGCGATCAGATTGCACGTCAGCGAGAGGACTTTGTTTCACGATTGACGCATGACTTGAGAACGCCGTTGGTGGCTGCTGATCGGATGTTGAATCTAATGTCTCAGGGGGCATTAGGTGATCTGTCTAGCGATGTTCAAGATGCAATCTCCACCATGATTCGGAGTAATGCGAACTTGCTGACGATGGTGAACACGCTGCTGGAAGTGTATCGTTACGAGGCGGGACGGAAGACGCTAGTATTTTCGCCTGTTGATTTAGGCGAACTGGCGCAAGAAGTAGTTAAGGAACTTTCACCGCTTGCGATCGACAAGCATTTAACGTTGAAGCTAGAGTTGAATGAGAACGATAACTTCAATGCGAAGGGCGATCGATTAGAACTTTATCGCGTGATGACAAACTTAGTTGGGAATGCGATTAAATTCACCGACGAAGGTTCTGTTTCTGTTCGGTTAACAAAGGTGGATACCGGATTGGTGCCTGCAATTAAGCTCGAAGTGCAGGATACAGGTCCTGGAATTTCGGAGAGCGATCGAGAGAATCTGTTTGAAAGCTTTGTTCCGGGCAAACACAAGCGATCGGGTAGCGGTCTGGGATTGCATCTTACTCGTCGAATTGTTGAGGCGCACAACGGCAGAATCAACGTTTCAACAGAGTTTGGAAAGGGAAGTACCTTTACGGTTTATCTACCGACCCATTAGACCACAAAAGCCGAGGTGTAATGCCTCGGCTTTTGTTTAGAATGTTTAGAAGAATCTTCCGCTATAGCGTTCTTCTTTCCAGGGGTCGCCTCGGTGATGATAGCCGTTGCGCTCCCAAAATCCTAAGTCTTCTTTTGACAGAAATTCTAAACCATTAATCCATTTTGCGCTTTTCCAGGCGTACAGGTGGGGAACGACTAAACGCAATGGCCCACCATGATCGGCTGGTAACGGCTCACCAAACAGCGTATGAGCAAAGAAGTTTTCTTCTCGGACGAAATCTTCCATCGAGATATTCGTTGTATAGCCGCCGTAGCAATGTTCCATAATGTGCACGGCTTTCGGATCGACTGCGATCGCGTTCATAAAGTCGGTCACTTTCACGCCGACCCACTGCACATCCAGCTTTGACCAAGTAGTAACGCAGTGAAAATCGGCGGTAAATTCGCTTTGCGGCAGCGCCATGAAGTCGTCCCAGGAGAAAACTTTCTCCTGAGCCAGTCCCCAGACGCGAAATTGCCAATTAGAACGATCGATGTCTGGAGTGTCGCCGTAGGTCAGAACGGGAAATCCTGTCGCTAGTCTCTGACCGGGAGGAACACGATCGCCATGTTGCGGTTCTGGCTTTTTGAAATATTTGCCTAACATAATCGTGACTTTTGAGAGAGGCGTGACTCTGGAAATATAGCAGAGCCAAAAAAATGCGTGACTCTTCAATTAGACGGAATCACGCATTTTACTTATTCTTCTTCGCCTTCTTCTTCGGTCGGATAGACGAAGCCTTTTGCCCGTCCGGTGAGAATCGATTTGCCGAGAGACAGAGCGCGTTGGGCTTGCAGATTGGCTTTGCGTTTCCAAGTCGCTTTGCGCTGGTCGCGCTTGGCGTTGGAGGTTTTCTTCTTAGGAACTGCCATAGGATCGGCGAATTTAAACAACCCTCCTATTCTACAGGAGTCCAAACCATTTTGATCTATAGGCACAGCATCAGTTCGGAGCCGTTTTGAGTTTTGGTGACTTCGATTCGCGCTTGGAAGGCTTCTCTAAAGTGCGGCATATGCGTAATGGTGAGGATGCAAGCAAATTCTGGCGCGATCGCGTTAATTGCGGCAATCAGGCGATCGCACCCTTCTTGATCTTGAGTGCCGAAGCCTTCATCGACAACGAGCATTTGTAGAGCAGTGCCCGATCGCTGGGCTAACAGTCGCGCTAACGCTAATCGAATGGCAAAATTGACCCGGAATGCTTCTCCACCGGAATAAGTTTCATACGGTCGAGTGCCGTAGGCATCTGCAATGAGAATGTCTAGTGTTTCCATTGCTTTCGCAGTTTTAGTTTTGCGGTTGCGCTGGGTGACAAATTGAACATGAAGCTGATTGGCGCTGAGACGGGACAGAATTTGATTAGTTGTTGCTTCAAGCTGCGGCAGGATGTTCTCGATCATCAATGCTTGAATGCCGTTTTTCCCGAAGGCTTGAGCAAGTTCTTGATAGATACGGCATTGTTGACGAGCGGTTTTGAGTTGGGTGTTGACCGCTTCAAACTGTTGACTCATGAGTTCCTGCTGTTGCTCTTGTTGTTGCAGTCGTCCGAGCTTGGCTAGATGTTCGTCGAGTTGGGTGCGCTGCTGCTGGATTTGTTGTTCAAGGGTTTGAATGTGTGCGGTGAGATCTGGAGTTTGCTCTAGGGCGTGGATGAGTTCTTGACAATTGTGTGTGATGGTTTGTAGATCGTTGAATCGTGCTTGCAAGGTGTGTGTTAGTTCGTAGAGGCGATGTTGAACTTGAGGATAATTTTTTTGAGCTTGTCTGAGTTCTTGATAGCGGAGTTGCCAAGCTTGTGCCTGACGCAATGCTGATCGTATGGCGTTGTGCTGATCTAAGTTGTATCCAATGTCTTGAAGTTGACGATCGTACTGTTGTAAACCTTGCTCCAGAGTTGCGATCAAACTATTACGTTGTTGTTCTAATTGTTCGATTTGTGTTCTGAGAGCGGGTTGGCGCTGCAAGATGTTCGCTTGTCTGCGTTTTGCTTGTTTGATTTCAGCTTGGCGGATTTCTGCCCAACGCCAGCGATCGACGCTTCCCCGCGCCAGTGCATGATCGCGCTCATCATAATTGAGTTGTTGTAGACTGCGATCGAGAATGTTTAGTTCTTCGTGGAGTTCTGGTTCAAAAGCTGCGGTTTTTAGTTGTTCTTCTAGCTTGAGTGATTCGCTAGTAATCTGCGATAGTTGATCTTGAACTTCTGCGGTGTTTTGTAATTGTTCTTGAAGCTGTCCGCGACGTTGCAAAGCATCTCCGTATTGAGCTAACTGTTTCTCAATGTGGGTGTATTCGTCGCGAAGTACCTGGATTTCTCGTTCTGATACGGTTAACTGTTCTCGAATCACCCAGATTTCAGTCAGGATTTCCTCTTTTTGAAGTTGTTGTTTCTCTAGAACTAAGTGCCAATGATGCTCATCTAAAGGTCGATCGCATAATGGACAAGGCGGAAATTCTTGATGTTTGAGTTGCACCAAAGTTGTGCCTGCAAATTCCTCGCTAGTTGTAACCGTTGCTGCTCGCTCTTGTTCTAGCATCCGAATCTTGTGATCAATCTCAGCCAACTGGGCTTCATAGTTGCGCTGATGCGCTTGAAGTTGTTCCATAAAGCTGCGACGCTCTAAGCCTTTCTCGCGGACTTGATCTTGATAGGCTCTAAGCTTTTCCAGTTCTTCGATTTTGACGGCAACTTCGACTGCCGCTTTTTGTAAGGTTGGTTGTCGTTGTTGTTGGGTTTGTAGCTGACGCGCGGAGGTTCGGAGTTCTTCCAGTCGGGCAGAAAGACGGGTGAAAGAACGATCGAGCCGCTGTTGCAGTTGTTGTTTCCGTTGAAGTAGGGGCGAGGCTTGAAGCTGGAGTCGATCGAGCCTTTGCAGGTCTTGACGCGCTAGATTGAGTTGTTCGATCGCAGATTCAATCTCTGCTTCCTTGCTCAATGCTTTTTGAACTTCCTGCAATTGTTCTTGCATGGTAATTTCTTGGGCTTGAACTTTCTGGAGTTGATTTTGTAGCTCTTGCAGTTTTTCGGTTTGTTGCTGCTCGTATTGTTGCCGTTGAGATTGAGCCACCTGATGAGATTGAAACTTTGCAGAGAATAGCTCTTCTTGGGCTTGGAGTGCTTGCCACTGTTGGTAGCCCGCGATAATCGTGCTTTCTTGCTGCAATAGATATTCTAAAGTTTGGCGTTGTTGATCGGTTTGCGATCGTTCTTTTTGCAATCGCTGGCAGTCTTGATTCAGGTTGCGCTGTTGTTGTTGTTGCCAGCTTAATTGTTGTTGCCACGTTTGCCGTTGATGTTGAACGGCTTGGAACTGTTGCAGTTGATGATGATTTGTGGATTGTTGTTGCTGCATTTGTTCCAACACAGCTTCGAGTTTGGAGCGCTCTTGTGCGATCGTATCTCGCTGCTGTAGCTGTTCCCGAATGCTTTCTAAATGCCGTTCTAGTAACTCGACTTGGGCTTTGAACTGACGCGATTTATCTTTCGCTTGCTCAGAGAGTTCATCATACTGATGTAGCTTTAGGAGATCCGCCAGAATTTGCTTGCGTTCAGCCGGACGTTTCAACATGAATTCATCAGCCCGACCTTGACGCAGATAAGCCGAATTGACAAAGGTTTCGTAATCGAGTCTGAGATGCGTCAGGATTAACTGCTGGGTCGATCGGATGCCTTTTGCGGTAAGCGACTTAAATCCGCCACCCTGCATGATCTGAAACTCCAATGTTCCGCCTTGTCCGCGTTGGCGCGTTCTCAGTACTCGATAAGTCTGCTGGTGCATCTGGAAAATAAATTCAACCTGAGCTTCCTTTGCGCCCATGTGAATCACATCGTCTTCAGAAGCTGCTCGACCCTCTCCCCAAAGCACCCAAGAAATTGCCTCTAACAGCGAAGACTTTCCTGCTCCATTTGCGCCGCACACACAGGCAGTATGAAGCCCCTGGAAGTCGAGCGTCGCTTCCCGGTAGCTTAAGAAGTGTCGGAGTGTGAGACGTTGCGGAATCATCGCGGCAATTGCAGAAAACACAGTACGGATGCACGAAAGTACACCAGCACTCGTATATTGAGTGTAATCGTAAGATGAGCGAATTTGCTAAAAAGATCTACAACTTAGATCGATCGCTCACTTGCAAGTTTTTCTCCATGCGATAGTTTGTGAAGGTTTCACCCCGTCGAAAAACCTGCTGCTCTGCAATCACAGTAAAGCCAACGCTCTGAAAAAACGGCTTTGCCGTGATGCTCGCTTCAGTAAAGAGGCGATCGAGGTCTAATTCTCTTGCTTTTGCTTCGATGGCTTGATAAATTGCCCGTCCGATCCCTCGTCGCTGATAATTTTTGTGACAGTAAAAACAATCAATGTGCCCATTTACTTCGAGTTCACCAAATCCAAGAATGAGTCCTGCTTCCTCAGCAACATAAGTGAAGCGACTAGAGCAAACCGTCACCCAATCTCGAAAATTTAGATCATCCGGCGACCAAGCTTGCACTTGAGCGATCGAATAATCGCGCAAATTTACTTCACGCACCGTATCGTGAAATAGCTGCGCGATTTGTTCAGCGTCTTCAGGGCGAAACAATCGAATCATCAAGCGGATCAATCCATAAGTCAGGAAGTTCTTCCGGCGTGACTCGTCGATCGACAGTCACTTTATGGCTTTCACGATTGGTCATGACTTCTACCGCGATCGCCTCGATCTGAATTTCTACGCTCTCAAACGGGACTTTGACCTCGGTTGTTGCTTCCAAATTGCCGTGCCCATCAGGTTTGAAGTCAATGATCCATCGCGACGGTTCAATCATGCCGCGGCTTTGTCGATCGCTCACCCACAGCTTGACGTAGATTTTCGGCGCAATGTCTGGCAGCTTGATCCGAACAGTCGTCGTTTTCCCTCCGGTGAGTTCGGCTTCTGCGATCGTCACGATCGGATCAGGAACAGATTCATGCTCTGGCAGCAGTAAAGGATTTTGAGCGCGATCAGACTGTCCCTTATTGTGACGACGCGACACGATTAATTCAGCGAACGGCAAGATCGGCTCGTCATCGACTACCACTTCACTACTTGACGATTCAGGACTAGCCTGAAACCCAGATTCTTCTAGGGGAGTAATTTCTCGATCGTCTGCTTGAACCTTGAGTTCGCTTGCTTCGGGTTCTTCAAGCGGGGTAAGTAGATCGAGCAAAGCTTCTTCAGTAGGGTCTTCGGGGGCTTCGATGGGCGGTTCAGTCAGTTCAGAAACCTCAGACACAGAAATTTCATCAGAAACCTCAGACACAGAAACCTCGGACAATGGAATTTCTAGCTGAGTCGCTTCTGGGGGAGCGTATTCAGGAATGGCTCCATCGGGCTGAATGCCGAAGTTGGGTAGGTTCAGCGATTTGCGCCGGTACGGACTTGGTGGATGCAGTTGCGGCGGAAGTGCTTGCGTTTCTTTGGGTGTGAAGTTCACCGCTTCAGCATCTTTTGGAGCCGCAACAAAGTCAAGAAAAGCGAGATTGAGCGGCGGCTGCACCGCAGACTTAGGAGCAGGCAAATCTAACATATCTTCCGCCATTGCCCGATCGTCTTCTTTCGCCTGGTACATCGCCTCAAGTAGCTGATCAAGCTCTGCCAGCAGCGTAAAGAATTCGGTTGCAACGATCGGATGTCCCTCAACTTTCGGGTCGTGCAGCGTAATCTCTCCCAACACTAGCTGCGTTTCAAGTCCAGCAGGCAACGTGACCTGATAAGACAATTCAAACGGTAACGCTGCTTGATCCAGTGTTCTGCAAGTTTCTAACAATAGTTCAGAGGTTTGGGGATCGCGCAGGCAAATCCGCAGTTCTGCATCAAGATGCGCCGTTTGAGCCGAAGTAATTTGCCCGGTAATGCTCAAAGAATCGCCCCAACGAGCAATATAAGTATTTTGAGCGAGATCGATCTCAACTAGTGGCGCTGCTGCAACAACTGTCTCTGGCAAGCGGTAATCTGGATACGGTGTTTCTGCAATTAAGCCGTACTCGGTCAAGATTTCGTCTGCGATCGTGGCTGATTCCTGCTCTGCCTGCTGCAAAATCTCCTCAACTGAGACGCGCTCTGGTTCTGCCTTTAAGGCTTCCTCAACCAACGGACGATCAACTTCGATTGCCTTTGCTTCTACCGGCTCAACCTCGATCGCTTCAAACTCTTCAATATCCCAAACTGGACTCCAATCATCTACTGCGTCCGACTCAAGCGACAACACCCGAAACCGCAGCGACTGTGGACTGCCTTCTTGGGGTGAGCAGTGAAACTCCCAAATCCCAGACTGGAGATGGGTGAAGGGAATCACCGCCATTAAGCCGTTTGGATTGGTTTGATAGGTTCGAGTCTGAGTGCGGCGCTTGGGTGGAACCTCGTCGATCGCGTCATACTGAATGCGAACTTCGACGGGTGCGTTTTTATAGCTTGATTTTGCGGCAATGCGATACCGACCTTCCAGAATTTCGGAAGTGTCCAACGGAAGCCAAGCTCGATCGCCGTCTAGCTGTATCAAAAATTCCCAGGTTTGTGGTTCGGGCATAGGTCGGGAGGGCATTTACCACGTTTTGCAGTTAATAGGGTACTTCATGTCAACCCACTTTTGGCGATTTTATCCGCTTGTGCTGAGTTCGCCGCAAAAATATAAAAAAGGCTCGATATCACGATCGAGCCTGTTGGCAAGAAATTTCAGTTCGACAGGGCTAGTTGAATGCACCCGTAAAGATCTTGTCTACGATCGAGAAGTTAGCGATCAGCAGGTAAGCGACGAATGCACCACCTGTTGCACCAACGAAGAATCCGCCTGTAAATTGACTCCAACCTTCGGAGGTTTGCAGCGAATCCGAGGAGGTTTTTTCTCCTTGGAAGGTTGCTAAACCGTAGATCGAAAGACAAGCGGTTGCAATCAAGATGAGTGCGACAGCGGAAATGAGTCCACCGATCGCAGCTTCTTGTGAATCCCGCAGCGGTCCGAGCAATGTCCAAGGACCGACTAAGAAGTAACCATGTGCCATTCCGATTTCCAGTCCGCGCAGCAAGGGAGAAAGCCCTTTGCGGTAAGCGGGTAGGTTGCCAATGAAGGCGCGGGTGAAGGCAGAATCACTGATAGGGGTCGAGAGGTGTCCGGCAAACGGATCGCCGTTATAAGGTTTGATAAGCTCGTCAGCCATATCTTAATTTTTCCTAATGATTCTGAAGAGAACAAAAAGAATTCGAGACTTATTGTAAGTATGCCTTGGGGCTGATTCTGACAAATGCTTCAGAAAAGTTCACTATTTAGGCAGAGGCGATTGGCTCTAACTGCGGTAAGCCAAATTTGCCCTAAGCAAGCCTAAACATAAAAAATTAAAACTCCAAGCAGTATTTGAAGTCAATGTTTAGAGTTCAAGAAGCTTAATATGACCCAACTGATCAGCTCGATGAGAGCAAGAATCGGTTGTCGGACTGTAGGAGTGATGAAAGATCCCGACACGATCGTATGGTTCTGGATCGGCTCACCTAGCAATTACGACAAGCTATTAAAGAAGTTGTAGATCTTTCAACCGAATCCCGCGAATCGAGTAATCTAACAATTGCATCGGATGTAGGACGGGAACTGATTTATCTTGCAGCTTCAGGTGCCGAGAAATCTGCACATAGCAACCAATGTTCGCAGAGGCAATGATCTCTGCTCCGGTATTGGTTAAGTTCTCCACTTTCTGCCGCCCTAACTCGTTCGCGACTTCTGGTTGAAGAATGTTATAAATTCCCGCACTGCCACAACATAATGCTGCATCTACAGGCTCCCGTAATTGGACTCCTGGAATTTTCCGCAACAATTGACGCGGTTGAACACTGATTTTCTGACCATGCAGCATATGACACGCATCTTGATAAACTAACGTTAACGGTTGATCTTGCAACGGGGACAACGGTGCAGTCAGCCCAACTTCAGCCAGAAACTCTTGCACATCTTTGACCTTGCGAACAAAGGCTTCTGCTTTGGTGCAATAGTTCGGATCATCCTGCAATAAATGACCGTATTCTTTCATCGTGTGACCACAGCCAGAAGCATTGATCAAGATTGCATCGACTCCGGTATCGGCAAACGTATCAATCATTCGCCGCGCAAATTGTTTTGCTTCCTCTTCTTGTCCCTGGTGATGCGACAACGCCCCACAACAACCTTGAACTTCCGGTACAACCACTTCACAGCCGTTCGCAGTTAAGACTCGAACCGTTGCATCATTCACGTCTGGATTGAACAAACGCTGCACACAACCCAGAAGCATCCCCACTCGATACCGCTTTTCACCTAGGGCGGGAATCAGTGCGGGAATTGAATCGGTAAAGGCTCTGGCGGGAATCTCCGGTAAGATCGCTTCCATTGCAGACAGTTGCGGCGCGATCGCGTCCAAAAATTTCAGCGATCGCACTAACTTTTGCAATCCTGATTTTTGATAAAGTCCCAACGGTCGCAGTAATGCCCGCATCCGATTCGGATAGGGAAACACCGAGAAAATAAATTGGCGTAAGAGCTTTTGGGGGAGCGATCGCGGCTCTTTGCGCTCAATTTGTGGGCGAGTTGCGCCGATCAGCTTGTCGTACTGCACACCGGATGGGCAAGTTGTCACACAGGCAAGACACCCTAAGCAAGAGTCAAAATGCTGCACCGTCGCGGCATTCAGCGGGATTTCACCTTCGTTAATACCATCCATCAGGTAAATGCGTCCTCGCGGCGAGTCCATTTCCTTACCGATGACGCGATAGCTCGGACAAGTCGATAAACAGAAACCACAATGTACACAAGAATCGATCAGCTTTGGATCGGGGGGATTGTGAGCATCAAAACCGGGATTGGCTACGGAGTCAGAGGTTTGCATTTTTTAAATTCCGCCTACAAAACGGTGAGGACTAAATAGAGTTTGAGGATCAAATTGCGCTTTAATACGCTTCATCCAGTCGATGCTTGCACCGCGCTTCGCGTTCGCATTGCCAGAATAGCCCCACACTTCAAGCTGTTGTTTGAACTCGATCGAGGCTTGCAGCACAGAAAGATATCCGCCTGTGGCTTCACAGATCGATCGTGCTTCTAAAAGTTGCGTTGATCGCGCCTCTCTGACACTCAATCGCCCAATGCCGCTTCCAGCATGAATCAATACTTCCGCAGTCGGTAAAAGTGCAGAAATCTGATTCAGAACTGACACTGCTTCAGACGGCTTTACTCCTATTTTGCAAACGATCTGGTCACTTTGGGCAGATAAATTTATTTGTTCTGTCAACTGCTGCCATAGATCCGAGTCTGCGGGTTCAGAAATGCTTAAATTCAGCGTTTTTCCAACTTCGGTAAATCGTTCAATTTGTTGGTCAACACTTTCCGCAATGCTCTGGAATCGGACTAACAAACTTGGAGTATTCGCAAATCCTAACGCTGCTGTGATCACATTCGACAGCAAATCTACACTCACTGGCGTTAATGCAGAACTTAATAGGGTTTGTGTCACTTTCTCTAACGCAACTGGATCACCCATGAGAATCATCGACCGAGAAACAGGCGGAATCGGATATACCCGCACTGTTGCCTGCGCTAAAATTCCCAGCGTTCCATACGATCCGGTGAGTAGCTTCATCAAATCGTAGCCCGCAACGTTTTTCACCACTCGTCCGCCCGCTTTGACAATCTCACCATCACAGCGCACAAACGTCACACCCAGCAGCATATCGCGCACACTGTTGTAGCGATGCCGCAGCGATCCAGTATCCGCCGTTGCAATCACCCCGCCCAACGTTGCTTGATCGGGCCCCGTCGGGTCGATCGCGCAGAATTGCCCCACTTCGCCGACGATCGATTGCAGCTTGGCAAACGAAATTCCCGCTTCAGCCGTTACGGTTAAATCACCTTCAGCGTGTTCAACCAAGCGATCGAGCTTTTCCGTACTCACCACCAGTGTCACCGCATCGATCACACCGCCCCAATGCAACTTGCTCGCACGACCACAAGGCAGAATGCGCCATTGATTGCGATGAGCACAGGCCACGATCGCGCTTAACTCCTCGATCGAAGTCGGAGTCACCCACGCGATCTGATCGGGATGACGAATTGATCGGGTTAGCTGCGCTTGTTGAAAATCAGATAGAGCATCCCACGTCCGAATTTCTGCAGGTGCGATCGTAGTTGAGAGCGTTTGAAGAACAGTTTGCATCCGAGAATGTAGGGAAAAGAGCAAAATAGGCGAATCAAAGCTGATGAAGAATTGTGGAAGCCTTATGAAAAGATTTCGATTCAGATCCTATCACCTAGGGAATAATACGCTTATATTCGGGGCGAAAGGGAATCACGAGAACCGTAAACCCTAGATCACAGTCCCAATCATTCGGCTTTCCTATTCTTAATGACGATCCATGTACCAGGATGACGCACTGCCCAGAATTGCTCAACTTCAAGCGCTTCTCAGCCGGTGTCAGTGCGATTCTGATACTGAAGCATCTACCCGCTTACAGCTTCAGTCTGCTTTTGCAGATCTAAAAACGACGATCGCTACCCTCCAGCAAGAACTCTATCAGGAACGCACCGCTCGCCAGCAAGCAGAAAACGCCAAAATGCTGCTAGACATGACGATCGAATCTGCCGCAGACGGAATTCTAGCGATCGATTCGCAGGGCAAAATCCTCAGCATCAATCAAACCTTTCGCCAACAGTGGAACATTGAAGCATCTGTGCTGAGCAAAGACATTCGCCTGATAGAGCAGGTGGCTCAACTGCTGGTTGAGCCCAATCTATTCCGTCAGCAGATACAACTCGAAACCGAACAGCCCACGATCGAGGGACATAATCTGCTTTATCTAAAAGACGGGCGAATTCTAGAGCGATTTTCAAAGCCGTTATGGCTCAACAACACGCTCTGGGGTCGAGTAATTAGTATGCGCGACATTACTGAGCAAAGCCACACCCAAAAAAGCCTAATTGCAAGCGAAAAGCTGTTACGCACCGTGGTGATTAACACTCCCACAATCCTCTACGCGCTCGATAAAAACGGAGTCTATACTTTATGCGAAGGTAAAGGGCTTGAAACGTTTGGAGTACAGCCAGGGGTACTGGTTGGGCAATCGATTTACGAGTTTTACCGTGACTATCCGCAAGTGATTCGAGACTTCGATCGTGTCCTTCAAGGCGAGGAACATCGATCGATTTTGGAGTTCGGCGGCGCGTTTTATGACAATCGCGCTACTCCGATTCGCAGCACAGAAGGCGAAGTGATTGGGCTGATCGGCGTTGCCACTGATGTCACTGCCCAGCGCCAAGCTGAAATCGAACTCCAGCAGACCAAACAAGACCTGGAAATTCGCGTCGAATTGCGAACCGTAGAACTCAGAGCCGCAAACGCAAAACTGCAAAAAGAAGTTTCACAACGACGATTAATCGAGCAAAATCTGCGCGAAAAGCAACGCTGTCTGCAAATTTTGAATCAGATTTCGCAAGGCGTTGCGGCTGGATTATCAGTCAACGAATTAATCAAACTGACGACCGATCAAACCGCTCAGCAGTTTCCAGACTTGCGAGTGCTTTATAGCATTATCGAAAATCGTCGATTCAAGGTCATTCACTCGGTTCAACCGCCAACGATGCCGTCTATGCAAGGAGAGGTAGAGAGATTCCACCTGACTCCCTTTTATTTTGAAATGATGCAGCGACGTGAACCGGCGATCGTGGAGGATGTTTTGTCTGACCCCGCATTCGCGTCAATGTCAACCGATATGCTGAGCCGTAGAACCCGTGCGATCGCGATGGTGGCAGTCCAACACTCCACCCACGAAATCGGTATTCTGGCGCTTAATGCTCCGTACGCTAAGCCTTGGACTTCCTCCGAAGTTGAAGTCCTTCAAGAACTCGGCGATTATCTCTCGATCGTGCTGCAAAAAGTCCAGGCACAAGAAGATCGCCAAGCCGCAGAAGAACGCCTGAAATTATTTGAATCTGTAGTTGTCAATGGGAATGATGCCGTAATTATTACCGACGCAGATCTAGAAACCCCAAAAATCACGTATGTTAATGCTGCTTTCGAGCAAATGACAGGATATTCAGCTGAAGAAGTCATCGGAGAAACGGCTACCATTCTCACTCAAGGTGAAAGAAAAGGTGAAAAAATCAATGATGCTCTGATCAAAAGAATCAAAACTGCACTCAGCCACGGAAGATCCATCCGATTTGAACTGATGAACTACCGCGTAGATGGCTCCGAATATTGGGCGGATTTGAATGTAGTGCCGATCGCAAATTTGCAAGGAAAAGTCACCCATTTTGTTGCCGTACAGCGCGACATTACCGATCGCAAATACTCAGAAAAAGCCTTAATCGCCACTCAAGCTCGGTTAAAATATTTGCTTTCTTCCAGTCCTGCCGTGATTTATACTTGTCAACCCGATCGCCATCGCGCCTGTACATTCGTCAGTGAAAATATCACTCAACAACTCGGCTATGAGGTTTGGCAATACCTCAAAGATCCGCAGTTTTGGATCGATCACATTCACCCAGAAGATCGATCGTTCGTGCTAGAGCATTTGCGTAGTTTGCCGCAAGCCGGAGAAATTACTTGCGAATACCGATTCTTACATCATGATGGCTCCTACCGATGGCTGCGAGACAGCATGAAATGGCTGAGTGACCAATCGATCGAAGTGATCGGTTCTGTTGTTGATATTAGCGAACGTAAGTGGGCAGAAAATAAAATTCGGGCATCGCTGCAAGAAAAAGAAGTGATGCTGAAAGAGATTCATCATCGCGTCAAAAATAATCTCCAGGTCGTCTCTAGTCTGCTCAAATTACAAGCAGGACACATTCAAGACCAGCAAATTATTGAAGTGTTCAAAGAAAGCCAGAATCGAGTGAGTGCGATGGCGCTGATTCACGAGAAGCTTTACCAATCTGAGGATCTCGCAAAGACTCATTTTTCAGAGTATATTCATGGTTTAACGAATGCTTTATTTCGCTCTTATTCAGCGAATGCTCGATCAATTCAGCTTCATCTTGATGTTGAAGATGTGCGGTTAAGTATCGATACCGCAATTCCTTGTGGGCTAATTATTAATGAGCTTATTTCTAATTCGCTTAAGTACGCTTTTCCCTTCGGAGAAGCAGGGACTATTTCGGTTCAGCTTCACGCTGAGGAAAATTTTTACAACGATTTACGTGAATTTACGCGCTATCAGCTGGTAGTGCGCGATAATGGGCGCGGCTTTCCGCCAAACCTCGATTTTCGCCAAACCAAATCGCTGGGCTTGCAGCTTGTTTGTATGTTGATTCGCCAATTGCGAGGAGAGATAAACCTTAACCTTGAATCAGGAGTTCAATTTACAATCTCTTTTACAGAACAAAAGCTCAAGGTTTAATCAAGATTCAATTCAGGGCTGAATTATGTCTACTGCTAAAATACTCATCGTTGAGGATGAAAGTATTATCGCCTTGGATATCCAAACAAGCTTACAGAATGCCGGATATCAAGTCGTTTCGATCGCAACCACCGCAGAAGAAGCGCTGAGTGATATCACTCACCTGCAACCCGACTTGGTATTAATGGATGTTCGCTTATCGGGTGAAATGGATGGAGTCGAGACAGCAGAGAAAATCCGTAAAAATTGGCAGTTGCCTGTAGTTTTTTTGACGGCTCATGCCGATGAACCAACCTTAGCGCGAGCTAAAAATGTTCAGCCTTTCGGCTATATTCTAAAGCCCTTTGAAGACCGAGAATTAGTCACAGCGGTTGAGATTGCTTTGTCGCGGCACAAAGCAGAGAGGATGATTCAATCTGCGCTGAAAAAAGAGAAAGAAATCAGCGAACTAAAATCGAGATTTGTGTCAGTTGTATCGCATGAATTTCGCAATCCATTGAATACAATTTTGTTTTCAACGGAACTGCTGCAACGCTACGGAACTCAAATTACTGAGCAAAAAAAGGCAACGTATCTCGAACGCATTCAAGACTCTGTTAAACGAATGCACCAGCTTTTGACGGATGTGTTAACGGTCGGAGAAACCGAGGCAGGAAAGCTACAGTTTATCCCGCAGTCGTTGGATCTCATTCGATTCTGTAAAGAGCTTGTTGACGAATTTCACCTCACCGACAAGCGCAAAAGTTCGATCGCGTTTTCTTACAATGAGACGAATGGGAGTCATTCCCGCCTTGATGAGCGGTTACTGCGCCACATTTTGACCAATTTATTATCGAATGCAGTGAAATACTCCCCTAGCGGTGAGTTGATTGACTTTAGATTGGAGCTGAGCGATCGTAGCGCTGTGTTTCAGATTCGCGATCGTGGCATTGGCATTCCAAAATCGGAGCAAACGGATTTGTTTCAATCGTTTCATCGTGCTAGCAATGCAAAATCGATTCCAGGGACGGGTTTAGGCTTGTCGATCGTGAAACAATGCGTTGATCTGCACGGCGGCACGATTACCGTTGAGAGCGAGGAAAATCAGGGAACTCTAGTTACAGTAACGCTACCGATAAATAGACAGTCCACGTATGAAAACGATCCTCGTGATTGAAGACGAACAAACCGTTCGAGAGTCGATTTTAGATTTGCTGGAAGCTGAGGGATTTCGGGGAATTGGCGGCGAGAATGGTCAGATTGGGGTGCAACTGGCACATGATCATCATCCAGATTTGATCTTGTGTGACGTGACGATGCCCGACTGTGATGGCTTCTCTGTGCTGACTCAACTCCGCACCTCGCCCGATACGTCTGGAATTCCGTTTATTTTTCTCTCTGCTCGCAGCGCCAAAACTGACCAGCGCCAAGGCATGGAACTCGGTGCGGACGACTATCTGACCAAGCCCTGCACGGCGACGGATTTGCTAGGGGCGGTCGTCGGTCGCTTGGCAAAATATGAGGCGTTAGCGGAGTGCTATTCGCGCCAGGTTAAGCCAGCCAAGCCAGAAAAAGCGAAAAGTCAGCCCGTTTCTTTGCCTGTAACTGCGCCACAGGTTTCTGGAACACGCGATGGTTTGCTGAACCATTTCTATCAGGAGCTTCGCAATCCGCTTTCTAATATCAATATGGCGCTGCATTTATTGAGATTAGGGCGAGTTGGACAGGAATCAGCGATCGACATCTTAGAGCGCGACTACGGACGGGAGTTGGCGGTGCTGCAAGCGGTGTATCAGCTTCAGGAGCATCTGATTCCAGAGAGCGCTGAACTGCTGCGGAACTGTAATTTAGCTCAAATTATGAGCGAAGACTCAGTTTGATCGAGGGATGGAATGCAAAAAAGCCGATCGCACTACTGCGATCGGCTTTTTTGGCTTAATCGAAATTGAATCAATTAAACGGTTGCAAGTTCCGGTGCGGGGCGCTTGCTGTTGCGAATGCCTTCGATCGCGGCTGCATAATCGGGAGCATTAAATACCGCAGAACCCGCAACGATCGCGTTTGCACCAGCTTCGATCACTTGCCAGGTGTTGTTCGCTTTTAAGCCACCATCGACTTCGATCCAAGGATCGAGTCCGCGCTCATCGCACATCTGACGCAGCTTACGAATTTTCGGCAACACGCCGGGAATAAAGCTTTGTCCACCAAATCCAGGGTTAACGCTCATAATCAGAACCAGATCGCAGAGTTCCAGAACATAGTCGATCAGCTCCAAGGGGCTACCCGGATTGAGCACAACTCCTGCTTTCTTGCCGTACTCTTTGATCTGTCCCAGAGTGCGGTGCAGGTGCGGCGAGGCGTTGTGTTCCGCGTGAACGTAGATGTGATCCGCTCCAGCTTTAGCAAAATCACCAACGTATTTTTCTGGCTCTACAATCATCAAGTGGACATCCAGTGGCTTTTGGGTCACAGGACGGATTGCTTCAACGATCAGGGGGCCGATCGTAATGTTCGGCACAAACCGACCATCCATCACATCAACGTGAATCCAGTCGGCTCCGGCGGCATCAACCGCACGAATTTCGTCGCCTAACCGACTAAAATCAGCAGAGAGAATCGAAGGTGCAATGACGATCGGTTTATTGGACATGACGGTGTGTTCCCCTTGGAGAGCATGATTTTGTGATCAGTTTAACAAATTGTGAAGGCTTTCTCTCAGATTTTGGTCAGGGTTTGCACAAATCTTAGGAATAAATACTCAAAAACGGAGCGTGAAGGATGAAGTGGCTGGTGGGACTTGGTGGAATGTGGATTGCAGTTGCCGCACAAGCGATGCCTATAGCAGAAAGCTCGATCGGTGCCTCTGGCATTGATGCACTCCGGCTTCAGCAGGCTCCCTACAATCTCACTGGAAAGAAGATTGCGATCGGGCAAGTGGAAATCGGACGACCTCCTCGATTTGGTGTGGATAAAGCCAGTACAACGAATCAGACGATCGGCTTAACGCGAGTTTTTTTCCGCAATCAGCCCGCAAAAACGAATACAAACTTAGATACTCATGCGGCTCAGGTTGCGAGTGTGATGATCGGGGATAGTAAAGCGGTGCGAGGAGTTGCGCCAGAGGCTCGGCTTTATTCTTCTGCCGCAGCCACTCCACAGCGCAGCGGACAAGCCGAGGAATGTCTTTCAGCCCAGCAGGTCACCTTGCAGAATGGGGGGGATGTGAGAGCAATTAACTTTAGCTTTGGGGAAGCATTGCAGCAAGATCCGCGCCCGAATGCTCGATTAGACGGAAATGCACTTCTAACCCAATGTATTGATTGGTTATCACTGAAGCATAATTCTTTGTTCATTGTGGCAGGGAATCAAGGAAAAGGCGGCATTCCGATTCCAACGGATAGCTATAACGGCATGACAGTTTCGTTCACACGGCGAGTCGGAGCGGAGTATGCAAAAATTGATTTTTCAAATATTGGAGATACTTATCCGCGCATTTTTAAGCGCAATGATGGCGTTGAGACGAGCTTAGGAGGTCGTCGATCGCTCTCGCTCACGGCCCCGGGAAGTAGGATTAACGTCGCAAATCTTAGGGGTAAACAAACGACCGCCGTTGGCTCAAGTTTCGCGGCTCCCCATGTGACTGCAACCGTGGCACTGTTGCAGGAATTTGGCGATCGACAACTCCGCGCTGGTTGTAAAGGGGGCTGTAAATTACCTTGGACAACGGATGCTCGTCGTCATGAAGTGATGAAAGCGGTACTGATGAATTCTGCTGACAAAATCAAAGACAAAGGCGATGGGCGATTGCTCGGAATGACGCGCACGATCGTAGAGAAAGACAATAAAACTTGGCTAGATTCTGATGCGTATAAAGACAGCAGAATTCCCTTAAACATTCAGATGGGCGCGGGACAATTGAATGCGTTTCGAGCGTATCAGCAGTTTAGTGCCGGACAATGGACACCGAATCGAGCAGTACCCGCGATCGGCTGGAACTACGGCAAAATCGAAACAAAGAAGTCAGTACAAGACTATCTGATTGAGAAGCCTTTGCTGCAAGGAAGCTATGTTTCTGCAACCTTAGCCTGGAATCGATTGGTGGAGTTAAACGATCGCAATCGCAACGGTGAATTTGAGATTGGGGAGAGCTTTCGCGATCGGGGTCTGAATAAGCTGGATCTTTATCTAATGCGGGCGGAAGACAATGATATTCGCAAAAGCATCTGGTCATCAGTCAGCGACATTGATAGTGTCCAGCATATTTTTTATCCAGTGCCAGCAACCGGACGTTATAAAATTCGGGTCGTTTTCCGTCAACAAGTGAATCAGCCCGTACAATCCTATGCGCTAGCATGGTGGACGGCTCCGTCTCAAAAATAGTAACGCGCTCTCTACGCAATTGTGGAATTGGTTAATGTAGCCATAGATAGCGGATTCATCGAGGCGCTACACAATTGAGGTCACTTGGAATGGGTGGATCGCTTGACCCATTCCAAATTTTCTTGGAGAGGAGTATGGTCATCACTCAACGCGTGAAATCTCTTAAAGTTGGAGTTGCACTGATCGCTACACTGATTGCGATTAGCGCGATTTCTTGTTCTGGTTCAGCAAGCTCACAAAATCCTAAACTAGAGATTAGTCAGGGTACGCGAGCACGTACCCGTATAGCAGAGCTATCGAAACCCGTTCAAGCAGTCAATCCGAAAATTGTGGAAGCCAATACAAAGTTTGGGTTTAAGTTGTTTTCTGAGGTTCTGAAGCAAGATCGCAACAAGAATGTGTTTGTCTCGCCTTCGAGTGTGGCGATCGCGCTTTCGATGGCGTACAACGGTGCTAACGGTGAAACAAAAGCAGCAATGGCAAAAGCGCTAGAGTTTCAAGGCATGACGCTTGAACAAGTTAACCAGGCGCATCGTGATTTAAGAGCGGCTCTCGAAAAAGCTGATCCAAAAGTTCAACTGTCGATCGCGAATTCACTTTGGGCAAAACAAGGAGTTGCCTTTAATTCAAGCTTCTTAGAGAGAAATGCAAAATTCTACGATGCGAAGGTTAAATCTTTAGATTTCGATCAGCCTAGTGCGTCTGATGAGATTAATGGCTGGGTGAAGGAAAGTACACGCGGCAAAATTCCGAAGATTATCGATCGCATTAATCCAGATGATGTGATGTTTTTGATCAATGCGATTTACTTCAAAGGTCAATGGACAGATGAATTTGATAAAAGCAATACACAAACCCGACCCTTTTCGCTAACGAATGGCTCAAAAAAACAAGTGCCTTTGATGAAGCGGCAAGGCAAGTATCGCTATGCTGAAACAGATCAATTTCAGGCGATTAACTTACCTTACGGCGATCGACGCTTAAGCATGTATGTATTTCTGCCCAAGTCGAACTTAGCTGAATTTCAGAAGACTTTAACGGTTCAGAATTGGCAAACTTGGATGAGGCAATTTAGCAGCCGTGATGGAGAGATTCAACTGCCCCGCTTCAAGATGGATTATGAGGTCGAGCTAAAAACGGCGCTATCAGCGATCGGCATGAGTGTTGCGTTTGATGATGCTGCGGATTTCTCTGGTCTAAGTAAAGCAACCACTAAAATTGACCAAGTCAAACATAAGACGTTTGTTGAAGTGAACGAGGAAGGAACGGAGGCGGCCGCAGTAACCTCGATTGGGATTGTTACAACTTCGCTTCCGATCGAACAAGCTCCGTTTAAGATGACTGTCGATCGACCATTCTTCTGTGTAATTCGGGACAATCGAACCGGTGAAATTTTGTTTATGGGGTCGATCGTCAATCCAGAGTCCAAGTAGTTGAACGTGCGATCGTGATTTAGAGAGGAATAGCGATCGCTTTGCAACCCATTGCAAACAAAAAATCGCCTATTGAATGACTCCAATGAGGCGATTACCATGACGTTTGACCTTGAAAAGACGTAAAAGCGCTAAGCTTCTACGGTTGCGAGATGCAACGGGGTTTAGGCGACGACCAATGCGTTAAGTTGATTCAGAATCGCATCCGTGTTCTTCTTCGCATCGCCAAAAAGCATATGAGTGTTTTCCTTATAGAACAGTGGGTTCTCAACGCCTGCATATCCACTTCCAAGACTGCGCTTCAGCACGATCGTAGTCTTCGCCTTCCATACTTCTAGAACGGGCATTCCTGCGATCGAGCAGCTTGGATCTTCCACGGCGCTAGGGTTGACGGTATCATTTGCGCCAATCACTAGCACAACATCCGTTTCAGCAAAATCATCATTGATCTCATCCATTTCTAGAACAATGTCATAGGGTACTTTTGCCTCAGCAAGTAACACATTCATGTGTCCTGGAAGCCTTCCGGCGACGGGATGAATGCCGAATCGAACATGAATACCGCGACTTCGCAAGATTTTTGTAATCTCAGAAATCGGGTGCTGTGCTTGCGCCACCGCCATGCCGTAGCCTGGAACAATGATCACACTGTTAGCATTCTCTAATTGCTCAACGGCTTCCTCAATTGAAATCGATTTAGCTTCTCCGGTGATCTCCCTAGCGTTAGAACGATTGCCTGTTCCAAATCCACCTAAAATTACACTGATAAACGATCGATTCATCGCCTTACACATGATGTAGCTCAGAATCGCACCACTACTTCCGACTAATGCACCGGTGATGATCAAGAGATCATTCGACAACATAAATCCAGCCGCAGCCGCAGCCCAGCCAGAGTAGCTATTCAACATGGAAATCACAACGGGCATATCTGCACCGCCGATCGCCATAACTAGATGCACACCCAAAACACCCGCCAGTACACACATGATTAACAGTGCTGTGATTGATTGATGAGCTAAGAACTGTGCTCCTAATCCTACACAAGCCACCAACAATCCAATGTTTAATAGATGCCGGCCTGGAAGCAATAGCGACTTACTGCTGATTAATCCTCGCAGCTTTCCAAACGCTACGATCGATCCCGTAAATGTTACCGCCCCAATAAACGCACCGATAAAAATTTCAGCTTGATGAATGGTTGCTTCTGCCCCAATTAAAGTTTGCGGTTGTAGATGGTTAGCAATTCCCACCAGTACCGCAGCCATTCCAACAAAGCTATGCAGCATTGCAACTAGCTCAGGCATCTCAGTCATGGCAACTCGACTCGCCAATATTGCACCAATGATTGCCCCCGGTAGAATAACGGTTGCCAAAACTCCGTATCCGGTCACATCACTGCGAAGCACAGTTGCGAGAAATGCGATCGACATTCCTGCAATCCCATACCAATTTCCTTTGGTTGCGGTTTCCTGATTGGAAAGCCCGCTCAAGCTTAAAATAAACAATGCGCTGGCGGCAATGTAAGCCACATTAGAAAGACTGTCAAACATTGCACACCTCTATTGTTTTTGAAACATCTTAAGCATTCGCTGAGTTACTAAAAAGCCTCCAGCAATGTTAATCGTGCCGATCAGAACTGCGATCGCGCCTAAAATTGTTGTGGCGGAAGTTGGAGTTCCCGAAATTTGCAGCATTCCACCCAGAATGATGATGCCGCTAATGGCATTCGTCACACTCATCAAAGGAGTATGCAATGCAGGTTTCACATTCCAGATCACCTGCCATCCCACAAAGCAAGCTAAGACAAACACAGTGAAGTGACTGAGAAATGTGGAAGGCGCGATCGTTCCAATCCCCAGCAGTCCCACTCCTAAAAGCATTGTCCAAATCCAAGAGGGGATCGATCGCTGCCGAACAGCCGAAACTTCAGCAATGGGCGTTTCAGGCTTCTGTGATACAGGCGTAACCACTTTCGGTAAGGGCGCAACCGTTTCGCCCTGATGCAGCACCAATGCCCCTCGAATCACTTCATCTTCTAAATCAACGCGATAGTTATCATTTCTACCCATATCATCGAGCAGATGGCACAGATTCTTGCCATAAAGCTGGCTTGCCTGCGCTGCCATTCGACTGGGTAAATCCGTTAGACCAATGACAGTTACGCCGTGATGTTGAGCAATTTCTCCAGGGTGTGTCACCTCACAGTTGCCGCCTTGCTCTGCTGCTAGATCGACAATGACAGAACCTTGTTTCATGCTCTCAACCATTGCTTTAGTGATTAAAGTTGGAGCTTTCTTGCCTGGAATCAATGCCGTCGTAATGATGATATCGACTTCTTTCGCCTGAGCGGCAAACAGTTCCAGTTCGGCTTTGATAAACTCAGGGCTCATGGTTTTTGCATAGCCACCCTGCCCCGTACCGTCCTCCTCAAACGCTAACTCTAAGAACTCGGCTCCTAAGCTTTGCACCTGCTCTTTTACCGCTGGACGAGTATCAAATGCGCGAACAATTGCACCGAGCGATCGTGCGGTTCCCACTGCCGCCAGTCCTGCAACTCCAGCCCCAATCACCAGCACTTTCGCAGGGGGAACCTTGCCCGCTGCGGTGATTTGTCCTGTAAAAAACCGTCCAAACTGATGCGCTGCCTCGATCACGGCTCGATATCCAGCGATATTTGCCATCGAACTCAAAGCATCTAATTTCTGAGCGCGACTAATTCGAGGAACAGCATCCATCGCTAATACAGTCGCCTTACGATTCGCTAGATGTTCGACTAATTCTGGATGCTGTGCTGCCCAGATAAAACTAATCAGCGTCGTGCCTTCGTGTAACAAATCCGCTTCATGTTTGTTAAGGTGCGAATTCCAGATGGGGGGTCGAACTTTTAGAATCAAATCGGCATGAGACCAAAGCGTTTCAGTATCGACAATGATTCGACATCCAGCTTGTAAATAGGCTTCATCTGAAAAATTTGCAGCTTCTCCGGCTCCAGATTCAATCAATATCTCAAAGCCGTATTTTTGCAAAATTTTTACAGTGTCCGGCGTGGCAGCAACTCGACATTCTCCAGCATAAATTTCTTTTGGAATTCCAATTTTTCTATAAAGAGCGGGAGACTGTTCAGGTTGTCCCGCCTCTGATTCCTTGTCGATCGCGATCGTCATGCTGTCTCCTCATTATGGCGTTTTGTAACAGCGATTCACTACGGTCTAAGCTTTTCTCAGTCATACTCGAAAACACAAGACAACAAACCCCTTGTGTTTCAAAAAGTAATCAAACAAGCAGATTTTCAAAAATTATAGATTCAGGAAATGTCAATGAAATAAAGATTTTTGCAAGTTTAGTTTCTCAAAGATTTAGGTAAAAAATGCTATGAAAATCGACAGATTTTATAATTTGAAATCTAAATTCAATCTGTTTAACATTCTTGCGAATCTTAATAGAACAAAGGCTCTGTTAAACTTGACTTGAATTGATTGGTACAAAACCCGCTGTGACCTAAGCGCTCCAAAAACTACACTTCTGGCTGGCGACACCCTTCCTTTACCACTGCTCGGTTTATTAGAAATTGACCCGGAGCAAATTTCTTAATCAGGAACAAAACGATCGACGATCGCGTCTTCACACCGTATCCCCCTATGCAGGTTCCTGCTACTCTCAGTATTAATTCACTTAACCCTTACTCATCTTTTTCTTTATGCTACTGAAAAGAAATTCAATGCGTCGCGCCGTTTCAGCCCTTGCGATCGCAGGTAGCCTCCTCGCAAGTGTACCCTTGGGTGCGATCGCTCAAGGTTTACCGGGTCTGACGCTCTTCAGTGGCGTTGGAGCAGGCAAGCAACTCAACTATCGACTCGACTTTGGCGGAAACACAGGCTCCTGGGATCGGTACCGCTTCCGGGTTCCCCGTGACAAAGTGAAAGTCGCGATCGCACAGTTCTCGATCGACTATCCCAACTACTTCAAAGGCACATTCGACCCGAAAGAAGTCGAACTGTTAGTCAACGACAAAAAAGTTGCGATTCAAGAAGTGAAGTGGGAAAAAGACAACTATGTGATCGAAATTTTCCCCCAAGAACCGGTTCCGGCTGGTTCTAACGTTGAAATGATTTTCTCAAACGTTCGCAACCCCAACAGCGGCGGTATGTTCTACTTCAATTGTCGCGTTCTGTCGCCTGGAGATGTCCCCTTGCTGCGTGACATCGGCACCTGGATTGTGACGATTCAGTAACCGAAAATCGTGATACGCTAGTAGACTGTGACTTTTCCCACGGTCTACTTATTTTTTGCTTGGGATTAATTTACTGGAGCCACAACTATGACAAAGCGCACTTTAGGCGGAACAAGCCGCAAGCGGAGACGGGTATCAGGATTTCGTGCCCGGATGCGGACGAAAAATGGACAAAAAGTGATTCAAGCACGCCGTAAAAAAGGACGCTTGCGCCTCTCTGTTTCAAGTTCCTGATCCCGGTTTTGCTGCCCCAAGAAAATCGCCTGAAACATCGACGAGATTTTGATGCCGTTTATCAGCGAGGATTTCGTCGAGGTTCACGTTGTTTCACCCTAAGAGCGCTGAAATGCCCTGAACAGCCGACCCGTATCGGTATCTCAATTAGTAAAAAGGTGAGTAAACGCGCAGTGATTCGCAACCGGATTAAACGCCAGGTTCGATCGATTTTGCGAAGTTTTCTCCCTCGCACGAAACCGGGATATGCGATCGTCATCGGCGTGCGAATCGAAGCGACCGAGTGTGATTATTCTCAATATCTGCAAGAATTAGAGCAGCTATTGGTTAAAGCTGAGGTGCTGAATGGCAATTAAAGAAGAAGTCTTCTACGAAGGTGGGCCGCATATTGGGGACTTGATTATCAACGTTCTTCTAGGTTTTACCGTGATTTGTTTGCCGCTCACGGTCGGTTCGATCGTCCGGGCGCTTTGGCTGCGCTATCGCATTACTAATCGCCGCATTAGTGTCGTTGGTGGCTGGCAAGGGCGCGATCGGGCGGATGTTATTTATTCAGAAATCACGAAAGTCGTCACTGTCCCGCGCGGGATTGGAGCCTATGGCGATATGGTGTTAACCCTCCGCGACGGAAGCCGCATCGAATTACGAGCGATTCCCAAGTTCCGGGAAGTGTATGACTTTATCAACGAACGGCTTTCAGACAGAGCCAAAAAAGTTAGTGGCAGTCTCGGAAGTCAACCTTAAAGTTGCCACCCTGAGCGCTACACTGGATTTGGCATTTTCGATTCTGAAATGCCTTGATCACTTTAGACCCTATTAGGTAGACGTAAAGCGAATGGACTTTGGTGTAGGCTTCTTATCCAATAACGTGATGCTGCCGATCCTGGATTTTTTCTATGGGATCGTACCGAGCTATGGGTTGGCGATCGTAGCGTTGACTCTAGTCATTCGCTTTGCCCTCTATCCGCTTAGCGCAGGTTCAATCCGCAGTATGCGCCGCATGAAGGTGACTCAACCTGTGATGCAAAAGCGCGTTAAAGAAATTCAGGAACGATATAAAAATGATCCTGCAAAACAGCAGGAAGAAATGAGCGCAATCTACAAGGAGTTTGGCAATCCGTTAGCGGGGTGCTTCCCGGTAGTCTTGCAGATGCCAATTCTGTTTGCGCTGTTTGCGACGCTCAGAGGCTCACCCTTTTCAGATGTGCCTTACACGGTGAACTTCCAGATTGCGCCTCAAGCTCAAGTTGAGCAAGTTGCACCCCAAGCGTTTGTCACTCCGCCACAAAACATTTACGTGGCAGATGGTATTCACGCGAAAATTAGCGCGATCGCGCCGAGTGGTACGAAGTTGGCTGTCGGTGAGAAAACCAAGATTGAATTTCAAACTTTAGACGGCAAGCCATTTACGGAACTGGAAGCGCAATATAGCAGCAGCCTAACGCCGAGACTGAAAGCTACGACTGGCGCTGAGCGCATCAAGATTAACGAAGACGGCACGATCGAAGCGCTTCAGCCGGGAGATGCGACGGTTCAGGCATTTATCCCTGGATTGGCTGCGGACAAAGGCTTCTTGTTTATCGATCAGCTTGGGCGAGTCGGTGCAGTTGATCCAGATGGCACCTTCCACTGGGACATCATCGGTATGGTGGTTTTCTTTGGGCTCAGCCTTTATATCAGCCAGTTGATTTCGGGACAGGGTTCGACAGGCAATCCTCAGCAAGACACCATCAACAAAGTTACGCCTGTGATTTTCTCTGGAATGTTCTTGTTCTTCCCCTTGCCCGCAGGTGTGCTGATGTACATGGTAATCGCGAACATTTTCCAGACGGCTCAAACCTTCCTTCTGTCGCGTGAACCGTTACCTGAAAATCTTCAGAAGTTAGTCGAAGCGGAAGCTGGGGCAACTGCGAAAGCTAGCGGTGGAAGTGCAAAGTCGGATGGCGATGATCCGCTCCCGTTTGAACCTGGCCGTAAGAAGAAGGCATAGTGGGGACGTATGGCTGAAACTCAATTGCAGCAGCGGGGACAGCAGTGGCTCGAAACTTTTCTGAAGCTGGCTGCTTTTCCCGCAACCGTAACCCCGGAAGTGCGAAATACCTTTGCTGAGAAAAGTTGCTGGTTGACGATCGACCATACTTCCCTGCAGCCTGCTCAGATCGAAGCGCTACTCGGTAGCAATGGCGCGGTTCTTGATTCGATTCAATATTTGGCAAGTGCGATTCTGAATATTGGGCAAGAAGAGCAGATTGCTTACACGATCGAAATCGATGGCTATCGCGATCGGCGACTGAAGGAACTGACTGCGATCGCTGAATCTGCCGCCAATCAAGTGCGAGAAACCGGTGAAGAGTACGAAATTAAAGCGCTTTCTTCAGCCGAGCGTCGTCAGGTGCATTCGATTCTTCAAAGCAGCGATGACATTGAAACTTACAGTCGGGGTCAAGAACCCGATCGGCGACTGGTGGTTCGTCTCGCTGGCTCTGGTTCAGACGAAGCATAGTTCGGATAAAATTCGTTAGACTAAGAAAGCGGAGGATTTGTACAAGCAAGTTTTCCGCTTTTTCCATGTGGATCGCTCAATTGCGATCGTTCCCTTCAGCATTAAGCCGTATGGAAGCTATTCATATTCCCCGCCTGATTCATTGCCCTGAGCACACGCAGACGATCGAGTTCAAGACACTCCTCGAAAATCTGAAAACTCTGACTCCGGTTCAAGGCTGGATTAAAATTACGCATCAAGGCAATTTTCTCGAAGTTTCCGCCAAAGCAGAAACGATCGTCACTTTGACCTGTCATCGCTGTTTGCAGCAGTTTAATCATCGATTAGCGATCGAGTCGAGCGAGATGATTTGGCTCGATGAGACGGCTGATCAACTGGAGGAATTGCCGCTCGATCGCGATCTTTCAATGGATGATCTGGTTGAAACGCTGCCGCCGAACGGTTACTTTGATCCAGCAGCTTGGCTGTATGAGCAGCTTTCACTCGAAATTCCCCAGCGCCAACTCTGTGAGCAAGACTGTAAGGGCATTGAAGTAGTGGACGAGATTAAAAATCCAGGGATTGATAGCCGTTGGGCAGCCTTACAAACGTTGAAGGGTCATCTCAATTAGCCTGATGTTGTACGGTAGAAGAAAGACCGTACAACATCAAGCTATTTATGAGTTTTAGCGACGAATTCAACCTGCTAATCCGGGCGCGGTATCCGATTATCTATATTCCAACTCGTGAGGAAGAACGAGTCGAAGCCGCGATCGCTCAAACTGCGAAAGCACAGGGCGATCGTGCCGTCTATATCTGGGATTTTGTCGATGGCTATCAAGGCAATCCTAACGATGTCGGATTTGGAAAACGCAATCCCCTGCAAGCGCTTGAATTTGTTGAAAAACTGCCGATGAGTGCGCCCGCAGTTTTCATTTTGCGGGACTTTCACCGATTTTTAGAAGATATTTCGATTTCGCGGAAACTGAGAAATCTAGCTCGATTGCTGAAATCTCAGCCCAAAAATCTGGTGCTGTTATCGTCTCAAATTTCGATTCCTGATGATTTGAGCGAAGTGCTGACCGTGTTAGAGTTTCCGCTTCCGGGTGCAACGGAGATCAAAACTGAGATTGAACGGCTTCTCAGTGCAACAGGTCAGCGACTTGAGAATAAGACATTGGATGAATTGGTGCGATCGTGCCAGGGATTGTCGATCGAGCGAATTCGGCGCGTTCTGGCACGGGCGTTCGCGCTCCACGGTGAACTGCGCCCGGATGATGTTGAACTGATTCTTGAGGAAAAGCGCCAAACCATCCGCCAAACTCAAATTCTCGATTTCTATCCAGCCAAAGAAGATATTTCAGATATTGGAGGATTGGATAACTTAAAAGATTGGCTACTCAGACGAGGCGGATCATTTAGCGATCGCGCTCGACAATACGGTCTGCCGCATCCGAAAGGCTTGATGCTAGTTGGAATTCAGGGAACGGGCAAATCGCTGACGGCAAAAGCGATCGCGCATCATTGGCATTTACCGTTACTGCGCTTGGATGTAGGACGATTGTTCGGTGGCTTAGTTGGGGAGTCAGAATCGCGCACTCGCCAAATGATTCAGCTTGCCGAGGCGCTTGCCCCCTGTGTGCTGTGGATCGATGAAATTGATAAAGCCTTTTCTGGCGTGGATGGTCGCAGCGATTCTGGTACGACCAGCCGAGTGTTCGGAACCTTCATCACCTGGATGGCGGAGAAGAAATCGCCGGTGTTCGTGGTTGCAACCGCCAACAATATTCAAGCGCTTCCACCAGAGATGCTAAGAAAAGGGCGATTTGATGAGATTTTCTTTGTGGGACTGCCGACGCAGGAAGAACGTCGATCGATCTTTTCCGTTCATCTTTCTCGCCTGCGTCCGCACAATTTGAAGCAATATGATCTCGATCGACTAGCCTACGAAACACCAGATTTCTCAGGAGCTGAGATCGAGCAGACTTTAATCGAAGCGATGCACATTGGCTTTAGTCAGAATCGCGACTTTATGACCGATGACATTCTGGAAGCGGCAAGTCAGATCGTGCCACTAGCACGGACTGCCAAAGAACAGATTGATTTCCTGCAAGACTGGGCAGCCGCTGGAAAAGCGCGGCTTGCTTCAAAGCATAGTCAGTTAAGCGATCGTATTCAACGCCAACTTCAACAACCGGAATAGATTATGACTCAGGCAACACAACGGCTGCTTTATGAAACAGATTACGTACAGTGGATTGAGACGACCGTTGAACGTCTGCGAAATGGCGACTATGACAGTGTTGATTGGGAGAACTTGCTCGATGAGATTGAAGACATGGCGCGAAGTCAGCGACGCAGTTTGAAAAGCAATTTAATTGTTGTGTTGCTGCATCTGCTGAAATGGCAGTATCAGTCTGAGAAACGCAGTGGTTGCTGGGAATCAAGCTTGTTAGAACATCGACATCGGCTTCAAGATGACATTCAAGACTCTCCCAGTCTCAAGCCTTATCTTGAAACGATTCTTGCCGAGTCGTACATCAGAGCAACAAAACAGGCAAAAGCTGAAACAGGTTTACCATTACAAACCTTTCCTAGTGAATGCCCTTATGATGTTGCCTCGATTCTTGATGATGATTTTTTGCCCAATTGAATCCAGAGGAGCATTAGGACAAGGTTCATCGATCGTAAGCTTTAGTGCTACTCTAAGACTCTGAATTCCTATCCTAGTCTTATGTCTCAGCCTAAACTTACAAAGCGTGTTTCAACTGCCTTAGTCAATGCTCTAAGTGCAGGCGTTGTGCCGCGAGTGGGTTTAGAGCATATTGCTGTGGGACGCGAAAAGGAAATTGCCGCAATTCGCCAAGATTTTGAGCATATCGCGAATGGCGGTGCGGCGTTTCGATTTGTGATTGGGCGGTATGGAGCCGGGAAAAGTTTCACGCTGCAACTGATTCGCAATTTGGCGATGGAAAGCGGATTTGTGGTTGCAGATGCGGACATCACACCCGATCGACGCTTAACGGGAAGCCAAGGGGCAGGAGTCGCAACTTATCGTGAACTGATGCGAAATTTGGCGACTAAAAGCCGTCCTGAAGGCGGGGCATTGACGATTATTCTGGAACGCTGGATTGCAGCGATTCAAGCGCAAGTGGCACAAGAAACCGGAATGAAGCCGAATGAAGAAGGCTTTGATCAGCAAGTCGAAGCGCGAATTCGATTGGTGACTCAGGATGTTGCGGATTTAGTCAATGGGTTTGATTTCGCGACGGTGATTATTGCGTATTGGACGGGATATCGATCGAATGATGACACGAAAAAAGAATCGGCACTGCGTTGGCTACGAGGAGAGTTTTCAACCAAAACCGAAGCAAAAGCAGCGTTAGGGGTTCGGGTAATCATTGATGACGATTCTTGGTATGACTACATTAAATTAATCGCTCGATTTGCGGCAGATATTGATTACAAAGGCTTGATTGTGATTCTCGATGAAGTGGTGCATTTATCGAAGATTCCAACTGCGATCGCTCGTCAAAACAATTACGATAAGCTCCTTGCAATGTTCAACGATGCGATGCAGGGTAAAGTCAGTCATTTAGGAACGTTGATTGGTGGAACACCGCAGTTTTTAGAAGATCCGCGACGGGGATTGTATAGCGATCCGGCTTGGCAGCGTCGAACGGCGCAAAGTCGCGTGGTGCAATCGGATGCGATCGACACTAGCGCTCCAGTGATTCATCTTGACCCGCTGAATGATTCTGAACTTCAGGGGTTATTGCAGCGAATTGCGATCGTCTTTTTTACTCACTATGAGTTGAACAAGCAGTTAACTTCGGATGAAATTTCTCGATTTATCGCAGCAGTACGGAGTGGCAGAGTCGGAACTGAAACGCGACTCACTCCAGGCGAAATTATTCGCGATTTTATGACCGCATTGAATCTGATACAACAAAATCCGCCGCTCAAATTCAATGAACTAATTAATACTCAGCAATACCAATCTGCAACAGTCAGAACAACACAACCCGCAACAGATGACGAATTTGCTGAATTCACGCTTTAAATAAAAAATTCGCTCTCCAAATTTTAAGGAAAATCTAGAGAGCGATCGAGCATTAACCTTTGCGACTAGAAGCCTGCAAAGTTATAGCCAATTCCCAGAAGAACGCCCACTGCGGCTTGACCCGTCACAGAAGCATTCACTGAAGCCGTTGCTGTAAACTGCGACGAAATGGGCACATCAATTCCACCCGTCAGCAGCAGACCGACATCACCGCCGCGACCTGTCGAAATGGCTGCACCGATTCCCAAAAAGGGAGCCGCCGTAAATCCTAAATCACCTGTTACACTTTCACCGAAGCTAAAGTCATAAGTGATAGGCAGAAGAATCGCTACATCGTCAGCAAACAACACAGATGGGCGAACCGAGAAATTCCGCGTTAAGCCAATTTTGCTTAATAACGCAAAGCTGCCTTCACCTAGAGCAATGTCGCCGTCGCCAATTCCAATGTTGCCGCCAACTCCGACGTAGCTAGAACCGGAACGGGTCGCACGACCAGGCGCAAACTCGCTAGCTGGCGTGGTTCCAGGGGTTGTCCCAGGAGTTGTGGTGTCGGGCGTGGTGGTCGTGCCCGGCGTTGTCGGTGTACCAGAAGGCGTGGTGGTCGTGCCAGAAGGCGTTGTTTCAGGCGTGATGGTCGTGCCGCCCGGTGTTGTGGGC
Organism: Leptolyngbya sp. DQ-M1; assembly: GCF_039962505.1. Lineage (NCBI taxonomy): Bacteria > Bacillati > Cyanobacteriota > Cyanophyceae > Leptolyngbyales > Leptolyngbyaceae > Leptolyngbya > Leptolyngbya sp. DQ-M1. Next base: position 183,321 of record NZ_JAMPLJ010000007.1, on the reverse strand, counting down.
GTACTAGAAGGCGTGGTGGCGGGTGCAACGGGTGTTGCATCTTGTGTCGTGCTCGGAGTGGTATTGCTCGGTGTCGTATCTGCGGGGTTTGTCGGATTGCCCGCAGGAGTGTTTCCCGGAACCGATCGACCCGGAGCAATTTCGCTCGGTGTAGAAGGTGTTGTTTGTGCCACCGTAAAGCGAGCGTCAGCCGCAAATCCTTGGCTTACAGGAAGCTGATTGATACTGATCGCAGGTTGACCCAATGATGCTGCACCATTTGAAGCAACAGAACGGGTAGCAGCTTTAACTGTGCTGGGTTCTTGTGCATTCGCCTTGAGTTCACCTGCAACGAGCGCGATTGAGATAAGTGACAGCGGTAAAAAGAGTTTTAGCGCTGCTTTTGGCGCACTTGCGCCAAGGCGTGGATTCAAAGTCATAGTCGAATGATTATCGTTTGAGTTTAATGGCGATGCAGGCGTGGAAATACCTGTAATTCGAGCCTAATGCTCAAACTTGTAAACAACTTCTTACTTAAGTTCAAGTCAGAAGTTGTTCGGTGTATATCGCAGGATAGAGTTTTTCGTCGCGCTAGGATTTTAGGCGAGTAGCGAAGTTCTGCGATCGCGTGGGTGATATGCTCCGGGCTTTAAGGATTGCGGCAGCCAGAAAGGCGTAAGACACCATTCCCACTAATGCCAAAAGAATTTCGCTGACGCTTCCCATAACGTTCCAGAGAGCGTGAAGTCCAGACGCGGTTAAATAACCGATCAACAGGATCAGCCAGCTTTGGCGCGATTTTAGGACTGCCAGCCCTATGAAGTATCCAAAGTAACCGCTATACGCCATGTGTCCTGCAGTTGCGCCTAATAACCGCGGGATCAGCACTTGTAAGCCACGCAGTTGATCCCATCCGGTTCCGAGTTGCAGCGATGTTGTTTGAATCATGTCGGGAACGTATTGCCCCAAAGTTTCTATTAGGGTAAAGCCAACGGCGGATGCTGCTCCTAGAAGGATGCCGTCCAGAGGTTCCCGGATGCCGACACGATCGTTCCACGGAGCAGGCAGAACGCGCCCAATTAGAAACAACGCACCTAACGGCAGTGCTTTTAGCAGTTCTTCCATGAGTCCCGCGCCAAAGAACATCCGAATGAATAACATCAACGGATTGATTGGTTCTCCGGGGGTTGGAACTTGTCCAGGCAGCACTTCTCGAAACAGTGCGACAAATAGCGGTAAGACGGGACTCCGGAGTAAGAAATAGGTTCCCATGGCCGAGAGAGCCATTACCCACCAGGGCTTGCGCTTTCCGCACAGTCGATAGACGAAGTAAAATCCGACTAGGGCAATGTAACCTGCTAATAGACGGTTAAATAATAAAGGCTGTCCGACCGCAACGAATAAGCCCACGACAAAGACGATCGTCACCACGCTCGGAACGAGGAAGGCTTTGTGCGTCAGTTCTCGTCCGGTGGAAACGATCGGAAACAGTTGCGTCAAGGTGACGGGATCGGCTGGAGTTAGAGACGGAGAAATTGCTTCTTGCTGAGTCGCCACGGCGACCTCGCGATTGAACTCTACCAGATACTCAAAAATATATTCAGGTCCATCATTGCCCAAAGACACGCGATCGCCCGGCTGCAAAAGCTGACATCCTCGCAATTGCTGTCCATTTAGATAGGTGCCATTAGAACTGTTGAGGTCACAAATCCACCAGGCTGGGCGTTCTCCGGCATTTGGTTCACTGGGTCGCACTTCAGCATGACGACGCGAAACCGAGGCAAACCGCAGCGGATCGACGACAATTTGACAGCGAGGATCACGCCCGATCGCGATTACTGCGTCGATGGGTAGGGAATGTACCAGTAATTTGGGATTTGCAGGATCGTCGATCGACAGTTGCCGCAGGCAAGCGATCGGACTAATTTCGCCCGTCATGGAAGAAGTTCAAGCAGTGAGCGTTTGCTAGAACCATACAGTAAAACCAGGGAAATGATGATAATTTCCAGCACGTTATTGAAGATAGGGCTTCAGTCTTCCGATCGCGCTTGAGCTTGAGCAATCGGCAGGTTCTAGGTTTTTTATCGGCTTATTGATTATTGGCTCTTGCATCGGCAACTGCGGCAATAAAGCTAACGATCGTCAACGGGGCGCTAATCGCCAAAATCGCTCCGGTGACTACAGTTCCATATTCAGGATTTCCGGATGTGAGTTCAAACACGCACCCGACTGCGGCGATCGCGGCAACACAGGACACGCCCAGAAATAAACCGCTTTTCGGTGTCATTATCATAATTCTTGCCTCTAAGACTGAAAAACCGTCAGGGGTGCTGACGGTTTGTTTAGTCTTTATTATCCGACGGGACGGACATCATTTGCTGAGAAGCCGCGTTTTTTCAGTTCTTGGTTCAGTGCCAGTTTGTTTTCGACGCGATCGACGAACAAAACACCATTCAGGTGATCGATTTCGTGCTGAATACAGCGCGACAATAATCCATCAGCCGCCAAGGTTCTCATCCGTCCGGTTTCGTCTTTGAAAGAAACTTCAATTTCTTCTGGGCGCTCGACATCGAGATATACACCGGGAATGCTGAGGCAGCCTTCTTGGCCGCTACAGGTTGTCGTGCCTGATTTTTTAATCACGGGATTAATCAGCACCAGCGGCGAAACTTCGGGTTTATCTGGCTCGATGTCTACGACGATGATTTGCTTGTGGATGCCGACTTGAGGAGCCGCAAGCCCGATGCCGTCTTCGCTGTACATGGTTTGCAGCATTTGCCGGACGATTTCGCGCACTTCATCATCCACCTTCGCCACTCGTTTTGCAGGCTGACGCAACACGCGATCGCCCATGTGGTGCATCTGTAACGGTGGATTGTCTAATTTCTTCTTCTCGACCAAAACTGAGGAGGGCATGGGATGTGTCACCTAAAACTGAGGTTCAAAGGTCGGAGTGATTCCGTGTTGGTTCTATTTTAGCGAATGGGTGACGAATTCAGTGGGTAATCCGGATGCTGGTTTTAATTCTGAATGTTACAAGGGGGTCGCACTGTGAAAATTGTTTTGTGGGAGGAGGAGGATGTTTCGGTTCTTCACCAAGTTCGATTATTTGTGGCGTGAGACGTGGCTGGGCTTGCGGCGTGGCGGCTGGATGAATTGGGCAGCGGTGAGTATGGTGACGGTGCTGCTGTTTTTATTTGGCATGAGTTTACAGGCTTCTTGGCAGTTGGAGAGCTTGCTGACTCAGTTTGGCAGTCAGCTTGAGGTTTCTGCTTATTTAGAAACTGGGGTGGCGGCGGATGTGCTGCGATCGGTGGTGGAAAAACTGCCGGAAGTGGCTTCGGTGCAGGATGTTTCTAAAGAGCAAGCCTGGAGTAGTTTGGTGCAAGAGTTGGGTTTGTCAAACTTAAAAGATGCAACGCAGCAGCTTCAAGGCAATCCGCTGGTGGATGAGTTACGGGTGAAGGCGCGATCGTCGGAGGCGGTTCCGGCTTTAGCGGAGAAATTAAAGAACATTCGCGGGGTCGAAGAGGTTCAGTATGTGAGCGAAGCGGTTCAGAGAATGGCTCAACTGAGTCGGGGATTTAACTCGATGAGTACCGCCATTATTGGGTTGCTGACGGCAACGGCGATCGCGGTGATCAATACGACGATTCGATTGATTGTGTTGGCGCGTCGCAAAGAGATTGAAGTGATGCAGCTTGTCGGCGCAACTCGAAGCTGGATTTATTTGCCGTTTCTGACTCAGGGTGTGGTGTTTGGGGTTGCAGGATCGGCGATCGCTTTTATGCTGATTCAGGCGATCGAAAAATTTATCCGGCATCAATTGAGCGGACAAGCGGAGTTTGTGCAGTTTTTGACGACTGGGGCAGTTAGACCAATCGAGGTGATCGCGCTGCCGTTGATTCTATTGGCGTTTGGCGCAATGGTTGGATTTGTGGGTAGTGTGTTGGCAGTGCGGCGATTTGCCAGGATTTGAGAAGAAGTTTAGGAAGGAGCGCGAGCACTGAAATTGCTCTCCGAATCACTGATACCGAATCAATTTATTAATGCGACAGATCTTGGAAGCCCCCTAAATCCCCCATACTGGGGGACTTTGAGAATCCGAAACAGATTTGGCCTGAAGTCCCCCAGTATGGGGGATTTAGGGGGCGAAGGATCTGTCGCACTCAAAAATCAATTTGGTATGAAACAGCAATCGCGAGGACTGAAATTGCAATCGCGAGGACTGAAATTGCAATCGCGAGAACTGAAATTGCAATCGCGACCACTAAAGACTACTAAAACAGTGCATCCGATCGCTGATCTCAATTTTGAGAAAGACTGAGAGCAAATCGTATCGGTTTGCGTCAAAATGCAGGCAGTCGCGGCAAAACTTTGCTACTCTACGAGACTGCGACCCTAGTTCTCTCAGGTTTATGATCGAAGTTGAGCATCTCAGCAAAGTTTATGGTTCAACCGCAGCGATCGAGGATGTAACTTTTTCGGTCGAAGCAGGCGAAATTCTCGGTTTTTTAGGACCTAACGGTGCTGGAAAAACTACCACGATGCGAATTCTGTCGGGCTATCTACCAGCGAGCCGAGGAACGGCAAAAGTTGCAGGGTTTGAGGTGCATGAGAATTTGATGGCGGTGCGGCAGAAGATCGGATATTTGCCGGAAACGCCGCCGCTTTACCCTGAGATGACAGTTCAGGGATTTCTCAACTTTGTCGCACAGATTAAGGGCGTGAGTGCGGGCGATCGTCCGACTCGAATTCAAACCGCCTTGGAAAAAACCGGATTAGTAGACAAGCGCAAAACGCTGATTCGTAAGCTGTCTAAAGGGTATCGACAACGAGTCGGAATTGCTCAAGCGATTGTGCATGATCCCCCTGTAATTATTCTCGACGAACCCACGGTCGGACTTGATCCACGCCAAATTATCGAAGTGCGGAATTTAATCAAGCAACTCGCGGGCGATCACACCGTTATTCTCTCAACGCATATTCTGCCAGAAGTGAGTATGACCTGCGATCGCGTCACGATTATTAATCGCGGTCAAGTGGTCGCAACCAATACGCCGGATCAGTTAATGGCGCAACTCAATCGCGGTTTGGGCTACGAGTTAGATGTGGAGGGCAATTGGAACGCGATCGAGCAGTGCTTAAACTTAGTTGAAGATGTGCAATCGATCGAGCAACTCTCAGGTTCAGATCAACGTTATCGCATTCGTGTAATATCGCAATCCGAAACAGAACCAGGACGGGAGATTGCCAGTGTCCTAGTGCGAAATGGGGTTGGACTGTATGAGATGCGACGCATGCAAGCCAGCTTAGAAGACGTGTTTTTAGAGCTAACGACCGAAGAGAAACCTGTAGAAGACGCGATTGAGGGAGAGCCAGAAGCATGAAGACAGTTCTATTCAACACTTTGGCGATCTATCGGCGAGAATTGCTCAGCTACTTCACGTCGCCCTTAGCGTATACGATCGCAGCCGTGTTCTGGCTGATTTCTGGCTTTCTGTTTACAGTAACGCTCGATGGAGTGATCCAACAGGCAGCCCAGTACGATCAAGCCGCCGCCGCAGGAATTAGAACGGCTCCGATCGACATCCCTTATGAATTCATCCGCACGATCTTAGGAGTGATTGGTTCACTATCACTGTTTGTATTACCCGTTCTATCGATGGGGCTATATGCAGAAGAGCGCAAGCGCGGCACCTTAGAATTGCTAGCGACATCACCCTTAACGAATTGGGCGGTTGCAGTGGGGAAATTACTGGGTGTGATGACGTTTTTCTTTACGATGTCATTACCGTTACTGCTATATGAAGCGATCGCGCTCTCAAATATTAATCCACCGATTCAACTTAATGTTCTATTGCTGGGTCATGCTGGGTTGCTTCTACTGGCTGGAGCAGTCTTGTCGTTAGGAATGTTTATGTCATCTCTAACAGATAGTACGATCGTTGCTGCAATTTTCACATTCGCGTTAGTCATGGCGTTGTGGGTTGTGGATTTAGTGGCAAAAAATTTTGGGGGTGCGATTGGAGAAGCGCTCGGACATTTATCCTTACTAAAACACTATACAAACCTGATCCAAGGCATTGTTGATACCAGTAGTCTTGTGGTGTTTGCAAGCTACATTTTTCTTGGAATTTTTCTGACGGCTCAATCGATCGATACCTTCCGTTTCCAGCGTTCCTAGTGTTATGAAAAGACGCTTAAATTTCGTAAAATTTCTGATTCTACCGGGCGCAATGCTAATTCTTGCAGGCATTTCCGCTGGGATTATCTCTGGAGCTTGGGGAGCGATTCCAACCGGATTGATCATCGCAGGAATTGTAGTAATCGGCTTGTGGATGTTACTAATGGGACGCTTCAAAGATCCATTAGAGCCAAGCTTTTGGAGAAGACGATCGACGCAAGCCAGCACCAATGCGATCGTGAGTACGATCGCGGTTCTCGTGATTCTTGGTTTGATTAACTTCCTCGCAGTCCGATCGGCACAACGAATTGATTTAACCGAATCTCGGCTCTTCACCTTGTCGCCCGAATCTCAGCAAGTTTTGCGAGAAATGCAGCAAGGCGTAAAGGTTTGGGTGTTCTCCGGCGATCGCAATCCTCAAGATGTCGATTTACTGGAAAACTATCAGCGCAGAACGCCGAAATTTACCTTTGAGTACATTGATCCTCAGACAAATCCAGGTCTAGCGCAAGCGTTTGGGATTAAGAATGCAGGCGATAATCGCGATGTGTTTATCGAACTGCAATCGAGCAAGCGCCGCCAATTTCTGCAAAGCATTTCCTCGCAAGCTAGACTTTCTGAAAATCGGGTCACGAATGGAATTTTGCAGATTACGAGCGATCGACGCTCTAAAGCCTATTTCCTTCAAGGTCACGGAGAAAAATCGCTCACCGACGGAGAAGGGGCGATTTCTAACTCGGTCAAAGCTTTAGAAGAAAAGAACTTTACCAGCGAACCGCTCAATCTGGCTCAACTGGGGAAAGTGCCAGCGGATGCTTCTGTGGTTCTCGTTGTCGGTGCGACTCGCGCCCTGGCAGAAGGTGAAGTGAAAGCCCTCCAAGATTACTCAAATCAGGGTGGAAACTTGCTCATTGCGATCGACCCCAACATTAAATCGGGTCTCGATGCGCTGCTTGGAACTTGGGGAGTCAAACTCGACGATCGCATTGCTATTAACGCACCCGATCAGCGATTAACCAACGCAGGCCCCGCTGTGGCTGTCGTCACGCAATACGGTGCTCACCCTATCACCAAAGACTTTGGCAACGGTATTTCGTTCTACCCGATCGCACGTCCGATCGACATTACCCAGACCCCAGGCATTCAAGCGACCCCACTTTTGCTAACCGATCCCCAAAGCTGGGCAGAATCCAACATCAAGCAGCAACCCCTTAAGCTAGACGGCGGCGATCGACCAGGGCCCTTAGCGATCGGAGTTGCGCTTGAACGCATCGTTACGCCGACTGTTTCCCCGTCTCCCTCCCCTAGTCCAAGCCCGACTGCCTCCCCTTCTCCAAGCCCCACAGCCTCACCTGCCAAACCCGCGAGAATGATCATTTTCGGCAATTCCACCTTTGTCGTCAACGGCTTTTTCAATCAGCAGCTTAATGGCGATGTTTTTCTCAATTCCGTTACCTGGCTGAGTCAAGACCAACTCCAGCCGCTCTCCATTCGTCCCAAAGAAGTGAGAAATCGCCGCATTGTTCTCACCAATGAACAAGCTGTGCTGATTGGATTTTTAGCGTTAGGACTTGTGCCCTTATTCGGCTTTGTGAGTGCTGGTGTGGTTTGGTGGCAAAGGCGCTAAAAAACCTGGGGTAACGTTACCCCAGGCGCATAACGATAAACCCAGTGAGAATTACATCAAGCCCAACTGAGCGAGAATGCCTTTTCCGGTCATTAGCTCAGTCGCAAGACCGATCGCCAAGCCAAGCATAGCCAAGCGACCATTCCAGCTTTCAGCGAAATTGGTAAACCCAAACTTTGCCTTTTTCTCCATGTCCATTCCCTCTTTCAGAAGAAAGATTACGATACATAAGTTAACACTTCTTAAAAGATTTGACCATCATCAGATGTGAAGACGAACGATTAAAGCGCTTCGATGGCTCTGTGTCATCAAGCATTTCGCCATAAAAATAAGCCCTCCAGCACTAACACTGAAGAGCCTGAAAAATCACTAAATTGCGACTTAGCCAACCTTAAGCAATTCCACATCAAAGAGCAGTGTCGCATTCGGTGGAATCGGGCCAATGCCGCGACTGCCATAACCTAAGTCTGGTGGAATCTCCAGCATTCTTCGTCCGCCGACTTTCATCGTGCCGACTCCTTCATCCCAGCCCTTGATCACTTGACCCACACCGATCTTGAACTTAAACGGCTGACCCCGATCGCGGGAACTATCAAACTTCGTTCCGTCGGTTAACGTGCCCGTATAATGCACCGTCACGACTTGACCTTCTTGGGGCGTCGCGCCCGTTCCTTCAACAACCTCGGTGTATTTCAGTCCAGAAGCTGTTGTGACCGTTTCTTTATTCTCTGCGTTAGGAGTTGTCATAGGTTTAAGATCAGCAGCTTGAGCCACTTGAACAACAGGAGCAGTCTCGGTTTCGGTTAGGTTTGCCGCGATCGCACTGTCCCGCGAACCCGTTACTTGTGCCACAATCAGCAGCACTACGCAAACCACCATTACACCAAAACTGATCAAAATCTCTCTCATCGATCAGTCCTCTCGAATGTGCTTTCTAATTCTGACACTATTTCCAGAGCTTATTTTCTAAATCGCGCAGTTGGCGTTCTAAGCGATCGAGTCGTCCCCGCAATTCATCCATCTCGGCTTGACGCGGTACACCGAGATCCATCAGCATATTGCGAAGCTGACGCTGCATCTGAGCTTCAAATCCGCCCTGCTCGGTTTTCAATTGAGTCATCAAATCATCAACAAAGCCCTTTGCTTGCTCAGGGTCTAGCTTGCCGTCTTTTACCCACTGATCACCCACTTGTTTGAGTCTTTCGGTAACCAGAGAAGTTGTCCCCACACCCAACATCAGAAGCTGCGTGATCCAATTATTGTTATCCATGATTTTTTGTGTAGCCTGATCGGTTCCGCTTACGTCCATTGTGGCAAATCTCGATCGATTCGCAACAGGACGGTTTCCCGTCACAGGGGCGCATCGAATGAGAGACTAGATCTATATCGGCTTGCTGTGATTTTTCCTAACTATGTCAGACTCTCAAACGATTAGTGCTGCGGTTGCTGCGCTTTATAATACGTATCCTTTTCCCCCAGAGCCTTTATTAGATGAGCCACCGCCCGGATATAACTGGCGCTGGAATTGGCTTGCTGCTTACAGTTTTTGCACCGGACAAAAACCAACTCGCCAAGATGTCCGAATTTTAGACGCAGGCTGTGGAACAGGTGTAGGGACTGAATATCTCGTTCACTTAAATCCCCAGGCTCATGTCACTGGAATCGATCTGAGTTCGGGAGCTTTGTCGGTTGCACAAGAACGCTGTCAACGATCGGGAGCCGATCGCGTCGAGTTCCATCACCTCAGCCTTTACGATGCGGATCAATTGTCAGGACAGTTTGACTTAATCAACTGCGTTGGAGTTCTGCACCATTTACCCGATCCGATTCGGGGGATTCGATCGCTCTCTGCCAAACTTGCGCCTGGTGGATTGATGCACATCTTTGTGTATTCAGAATTGGGACGACATGAAATTCAACTAATGCAAGAAGCGATCGCGCTGTTGCAGTCTGATCGCTCGAATTACCGGGAAGGAGTTGCGATCGGGCGACAACTTTTCGCGTCGTTGCCTCCGAATAATCGTCTGGTGCGCCGGGAGCAGGAGCGCTGGTCGATGGAAAATACGCGAGATGAATGTTTTGCCGATATGTATGTGCATCCGCAAGAAGTCGATTACAACATTCATACCCTGTTTGAGTTGATTGATGCTTCGGGCTTAGAATTCCTGGGCTTTTCTAATCCGCGTCAGTGGGAAGCGTTGCGATTGTTCAATCATCCCGAATTATTAGAACGGGCAGAACAACTGAGCGATCGAGAACGATACCGCTTGATTGAACTGCTCGATCCAGAGTCCGTGACTCACTATGAATTCTTTCTGAGTAAAGGAGAGTTACCGCGATCGGACTGGAGTTCCGACGAAGCGCTGTTGAATGCTATTCCTGAGCGGAGCCCTTGTATGGATGGTTGGGAAAGTCGCTGTTTGTTTAACTACGACTACCAAATCATTAACTTGTCCGAGGATGAGTTTGCATTTCTCAAGGCTTGCGATGGCAATCAAACGCGATCTGTGAAAGACATTCTCTCTGAAGTTTCGCTTTCATTGGAGTTGGTACGATCGCTGCAATCACAGCAATTGATCTTACTCAGTCCATAAGATGCTTTGATCCGGGTGAAGCTAAGTAGACAAGCCTCACTAAACTTGACACTCCCTACCGCATGGCGGACTACGGTGTATACACATCTTCTTCTCACTTCGTTGTCATCGGCTTCAGCCCCTAAATCCCCCATTCTGGGGGACTTCGATTCGAAGCTTTGGCTTCAAAGCCCCCCACTCGTGGGGGATTTAGGGAGCTGACTCAAACGCAGCGAGAAAGAGATGTGTATACACCGTAGCGGGAGAAGGGTTGGAAATGAGGGCAAATCGGTTAGAACGCAGATGAGAAAATCATTTGAGAAGAATGAAACAGGTCTGCTGGGGAGAAGGGATCTAGACTCCTGTTTCCCCCTCCTGCAGGAGAGAGCTAGGGTGAGGGTAGATCCAGGGTTTGTTTAATCTGCGATCCCAAGACGATCGAAGTCGCATAACAGTTTTTTTCTAAATTGTCTATAGAGTGAAGTTGGAAAAAGAATGCGCTAAAAACTCTCGACAGAGTAAGGCATTAGTGACACAATCTCTGCTAACGAATGGAAACCGTAGAAATACTGAATTCAATTCGTCACTTCAGACCCCAGCGTGGATTCTGTTCCTGAATTCGTTCTAAGGAATGCCTGTACTATGTTCAAAATTGATTCGCTCCAGCGCTTTGTTCCTGCTGCGTCAGCTGATGCAGCAGAAGGAACTGCCCAATCCTCAAAGCTATTCAACCCGCTGTCATCCCGCTTTAGCCCCCTGAGCTTTAGACATCAAGTCGCTGCGATCGCGATCGCGCTTGGAATGCTGCCGACTTTGGCGGTGGGTGTTGTGAGCTATCGATTAAACGATCATGCTGTCAATCAAGCGATCGAGCTTCAGCAACTCAGCGCCAGAATGACGAGCGATGCCGTCCGATACTATATTAAGCAGCGACAGGCAGAAATTAGCACGATCGCAACGCTTCCCATGCTGAATGATGCGAAAGTTTGGGATAGCTTGCTTCCCGCCGATCGCGCCATTGCGCTCGATCGAGCAACTCAGGCTTATAGCGCTTATAGCAACATTGTGATATTCGATCTAAACGGAACTGCTCTGCTGCAAACTCAGCCGCAGATCATCCCTAACCAAGCGCAAGAGTCTTACTTTCAGGCAGCACTCAAAGCGAATCGAGTGAGCGTGAGTGCTGCGACCGAAAATGAAAACCAGACGGTGCTGTATTTCAGCCAACCTATCCAAGAGAGTACGACCGGAAAAACTATTGCGATCGTCCGAGCCACTCTACCCACTCGTAACCTTGCAGACCTCGTTTCCATAGCGCCGCAGTCCTATAGCATTGCTGATGGTGCCAATCGCTTTGTAATTGCTTCCAACTCAAATTCAAGCGCCCTAAACAGCTTTGCCGATTCACGCACTCTACAAAGTAAGTTCTGGACAAACGACCAAACACAGCGCCGTTTGTTTCTGACTCAAGCCCCGATCGCCCCAATCGAGCAGCTACCGGAGCTGAACTGGCGCATTATTCTCAGCGCTCCTGCCGAGCAGATTTCGGAACCTTCGCGCCTGTGGGTGTTGCTCATGAGTAGCGGAACCGCGATCGCCTCTGGATTCATCGCCATCCTGCTTGCCAATGCTTTAACTCGTCGCATCAGTCTGATGAAAAATCGGGTGCGGAAACTTTCAGACGGCGATTTCAGCACCCGACTAAATGTCAAAGGCAGCGACGAGATTGCAGCGTTTGGTCAAGTGATTGATCACATGGCAGAAACGATCGAACACTCGATGCGCGAACAATCGAAAAACGTAGATCAGCTACAGCAGCTTAATCAGGCCGCCTTCAACATTCGCAAATCGATTGATTTTGATCAGATTGTCCAAACCGGAGTTCAAGAGGTTCGGTATCTGTTGAATGTCGATCGTGCGATCGTCTATCTATTTGACGAGAACTGGCAAGGCAGCGTGATTGCTGAATCGGTCGCAATGCAGTTTCCAGCAGCGCTCGGTGCGAGAATTGCTGATCCTTGTTTTGCAGAACACTATGTCGAAAAGTATCGCGCAGGTCGGGTTCATGCGATTCCGAACATTGCTGAAGCAGATCTTGATCCGTGTTACCGAGGACAGTTAGAACCCTTCGAGGTGAAAGCGAATATTGTTGCGCCGATGGTGGTGGAAGGCAACTTAATCGGATTGCTGGTCGTGCATCAATGCAGCGCGCCGCGTCAGTGGCAACCCTCGGAGATCAGTTTATTTATGCAAGTTGCCCTACATCTGGCATACGCGATCGAGCAAGTCAAGTTAGCGGCTGAGCGCGAAGCAGCGCAAGCGCAAGCTGCTCTGGCTCAAGACCGTCAAGCGCAGCGAGAAGTCTTGCAAGCGCAACTGCTCGAATTGATGCAGCAAGCAGAACAAGCGGCACACGGCGATTTAACCGTCCGGGCAACCGTGAGCGGTGCAGAGATTGGTACCGTGGCCGACTTTTTTAATACGATCGTCGAAAGCCTCCAACGCATTGTGAAACAAGTCAAACATAGTGCTTTAGAAGTCAATGCTTCGTTGAGCCAGCATGAGGTTGCGGTGCGATCGCTGTCTGAAGATGCGCTCAAGCAAGCGGAAGAAACTCAAGTGACGCTGAGATGTCTTGATCAGATGGTGCGATCGATTCACACGGTTGCAGAACGCGCCAAGCAGGCTGCCGAAGTGAGTCATACCGCAGCGCTGACGGCACAAGCGGGTAAGTTCGCCGTGAATCAAACGGCTGAGAGCATGGACGAGCTAAAGCAATCGATTAGCGAAGCGGCGAAAAAGGTGAAACGGCTGGGAGAATCTGCTCAGCAAATCTCAAAAGCTGTGTTGTTAATCAATCAGATCGAAACGCAGACGAATGTGTTGGCGGTAAATGCTGGAATTGAAGCGAGCCGTACCGAGGAACATCAGGGATTTGCCACGATCGCAGAAGAAGTGAGCGCTTTGGCGGGTCGGGCTTCTGCGGCAACGCATGAGATTTCGCAGTTGGTGACGACGATTCAGCAAGAAACGGTCGAGATGGTAAACGCGATGGAGAAGAGTACCGCTCAGGTGTTGACGGGGAGTCATTCCGTGGAATCGGCGAAACAGAGCTTAGAGCAGATTATGCAGGTGTCGCAACAGATTGATCAGATTGTGCAATCGATTTCGGAAGCAACCGTGTCACAGGTAAGTACCTCAGGTACAGTGTCGCAGTTGATGACTACGATCGCTCAAGTGGCAAAACATACCTCAAGTTCATCGCTCGAAGTTTCCAGTTCACTTAGAGAAACGGTCAGCGTTGCGAAATCACTGGAACAATCGGTGCAAATGTTTAAGGTGAGCACTTGAATTTGCAGCTAGTAATGTTTGGGTAAAAAATGCGATCGCATCAATTCCGATGCGATCGCACAAGGGCACTTCAAGAAAGGCAGAGATTAACGCCAGCTCGATTAATCCCGAAGCCGTGCTGCTTCTGGGAGTGGTCTTCCTTTCGGCTCTGGCAAGGAAGGACGGCGCTCATAAGGCAGCGGAATGTATTGCACCGAAGGACGACCGCCTTGAGGCTGCGGATACAGTTCCATCAGGTCGTAGATCTCGCGATCGAGTCCGACGGTGATCGGCAATCCAAGCTCTGAAGCCTCTTCCACGGTAATCGGATAATCGTGTGTAACTCTTCCGGTGGTGAGCGCATCGATCACCGCTTCTACCTTCTCAGACGCAATCTTGGGATTCGGAACTGTGTCGTTCAGTAAGGTACGAACAAAGCGCTGAACTTGCGCGATCGCTTTGCGCGACAAGTCCGCCATGATTAACGTTTGATCGTCGATGTCTCCGATCGGCTTATCTTCTACAACTTTCAAAACGCTGGCTGCGGGGAAGTTGCCCAACTGCGGATCAACGGGGCCTAACACCGCATTAGCATCCATCACAATTTCGTCTGCTGCCAACGCTAACATCGTTCCACCGCTCATTGCATAGTGCGGCACGTACACGGTGACTTTTGCAGGGTGGCGAATCAGAGCGCGTGCGATCTGTTCGGTTGCAAGTACCAGTCCACCGGGCGTATGCAGAATCAGATCGATCGGCACATCCGCCGGCGTGAGGCGAATTGCCCGCAGGATTTGTTCAGAGTCTTCGATCGTGATGTAGCGAGAGAGCGGAATTCCCAACAGGCTAATCGACTCTTGACGATGCACCAGTAAGATTACGCGGCTATTGCGCTTACGTTCGATGTCTTTGAGCGTGTTGTACCGTCTCGTTTCAGTTTGCCGCCGTTGCCATAGCGGTTGCAGTGAAGAAAAAATGAAGAATACCCAGATTAAATCAAAGAAACTGAAAGTCATAGAATTCACTTTGAGACAGATGGTTCTATTGTTTCAGTTTCAAATTAGGGGAATCTCTACCCTGGGGGCTAAACAGAAGGTGATTTCCAGTTAAACCAAACCGCGTACCAAGCCGACGAATACGCCTTCGATCGTCACTTCGTCCGCTTGTTTCTCAATGACGGGATAGCTTGGATTTGCAGGTTGCAAGAAGATCTGATCACCGCTCCAAAACAAATGCTTTAAGGTCGTTTGTGTTTCAAATCGGGCTGCGACAATATCGCCGTTTTTGATTGTGCGGGGTTCCGGTTCTTTTCTCAGAATTACCACATCGTTATCTGCGATCGCGGCTCCGATCATGCTGTCTCCTCGAACCCGTAGCGCAAAATACTGACTCATCTGCTGCCGTCGTTTTCCAGCAAAATGCGGCAAGGTAGAAACATCGACATATTCTTCAACTTCTGACTCTGCAAAAGTTTCGACCAGTCCGCCTGCTGCAATTACACCCAGAATCGGAATGTTGCGCGATCGTGGCTTGCAAATGATCAGTGACTTTACGGCTCCTTCTCTCCAAGCCACGTAGCCTGCATCTCTCAAATCCGCTAGATGGTAGCGGATTGTGTCTTTTGACTTGTAGCCTAATGCGACTGCCATTTCATCGTAAGACGGTACAGAGTGATAGTGATCGATATGGTCTTCGAGCCAATCTAACAGCTTCTGTTTAGGAGGAGAGAGGTCAGCCATCATATTCATAGGACGCTTGTACTTATACGGTATCTTATTTTTATGCCTAATTCTAGATTTCCCTAAGATTTCCGGTATCCTGCTTGAGTTTCAACTTGCCCTCTAGAATAGAAATTGCACCGATCGTCCGAGAGAGTTATGAGCGTAGAGTTTCTTGATGCGTATGATGTTGTCGTTGTGGGAGCCGGACACGCGGGCTGCGAGGCGGCGCTTGCGACTGCACGCTTAGGCTGTCGGACATTGCTGCTCACTTTGAATCTCGACAAAATCGCTTGGCAACCTTGTAATCCAGCAGTTGGCGGCCCGGCAAAATCTCAGCTTGTCCATGAAGCGGATGCCCTCGGCGGCGAGATTGGCAAAATCGCCGATCGCACGTATCTGCAAAAGCGAATTCTCAATTCGTCGCGTGGCCCTGCGGTGTGGGCATTACGAGCGCAAACCGACAAGCGCGAATATGCCTCCGTGATGAAGAATATCGTTGAGAATCAGGAAAATCTGACGATCCGAGAAGGCATGGCGACGGATCTGGTGTTGAACGCAAACGATGAAGTGATCGGCGTTGAGACTTACTTCGGTGTGGCGTTTGAGTGCAAAGCGGTTGTGCTGACGACCGGAACGTTTCTCGGCGGCAAGATTTGGGTCGGCAACAAGTCGATGGACGCGGGACGTGCGGGAGAGTTTGCGGCGATCGGCTTAACCGAGACGCTGAATCGCTTCGGCTTTGAAACCGGACGCTTAAAAACAGGCACACCTGCGCGGGTTGATCGCCGCTCGGTAAACTTCGATGTCCTAGAACGCCAACCGAGCGATCCAGAAGTGCGCTGGTTTAGCTTCGATCCAGAAGTTTGGGTCGAACGTGAACCGATGGATTGTCATTTGACGCGCACCACTGCTGAAACTCACCGGATTATCCGCGAGAATTTGCATCTATCACCTGTGTATGGAGGCTGGGTAGATGCGAAGGGGCCTCGATACTGTCCCAGCATTGAAGACAAGATCGTGCGATTTGCCGACAAAGAGAGCCATCAAATCTTTATCGAGCCAGAAGGACGCGACATTCCAGAACTGTATATTCAAGGCTTTTCAACCGGACTGCCTGAGAAAATTCAACTGCAAATGCTACGATCGCTCCCCGGTTTAGAAAACTGCGCGATGCTGCGTCCTGCTTATGCGGTGGAGTATGACTATCTTCCAGCAACGCAGTGTTACCCAACCTTGATGACGAAGAAGATCAACGGTCTATTTTGTGCGGGTCAAATCAACGGCACAACAGGTTACGAAGAGGCAGCGACTCAAGGGTTAGTGGCTGGAATTAATGCCGCACGATTCTGCCGCAATCAAGAAATGGTGATCTTCCCGCGTGAACAGAGCTATATCGGAACCCTGATCGATGATCTCTGCACCAAAGATCTGCGTGAGCCTTATCGGATGTTGACTTCCCGATCGGAGTATCGATTGATCTTACGCTCAGACAACGCCGATCAACGCCTAACCCCGTTAGGGCGCGAAATAGGATTAATCGACGATCGACGCTGGGCATTGTTTACTCAAAAGCAAGAAAACATCGCCGCAGAGAAAGAGCGATTGCACGAAACGCGAGTCAAAGAACATGACGAAATCGGGAAAGCGATCGCACAAAATACACAGCAGGCAATTAAAGGATCAATCACGCTTGCCGATCTTTTGCGTCGTCCTGGATTTCACTATGCTGATCTCCATCGTTATGGTTTAGGGAATGCGAACTTAAACGAGTTTGAGAAAGAAGGCGCTGAAATTGATATCAAATATTCAGGCTATATTCAACGCCAGCAACATCAGATCGAACAAATCAGCCGACAAGAAAATCGCAAACTTCCAGAAACGCTAAATTACAACGAGATTGAAACGCTTTCCAAGGAGGCGCGAGAAAAGCTGTCTAAAGTGCGCCCTCTGACGATCGGGCAAGCCTCCCGAATTGGAGGCGTGAATCCGGCTGATGTGAATGCCCTGCTTGTTTATCTGGAAGTGCAAGCGCGTCGATCGGCTGAGGTCGTAACGGGCTAGAAGCGTCAGGATGAGAGCGAGAGTTAAGTAATGAGAGAGGTTCTCACTTTTTGTCCTGGACTCAGCAATGCTTCACAGTGTTCAAGACATCGATTCGTCATTGCCGCAACATCTCATCCCTCTTTCCTCCGCGAAGCAGCTACCGTGTACACACAAGTTGATTGATCTGTTACCGCAGAAATCCTCTGCCCCCTAAATCCCCTATGAATGGAGGACTTCGATCCAAAACTCCGAGTTCAAAGTCCCCCATTTTGGGGGATTTAGGGGCTAAAGCCGACTCAAACGAAGCGAGTTACGACTTGTGTGTACACGGTAGCCGCGAAGCAGGGAGGGGATTTCCGTTTAATCCGCTAACACCTGCCGCCGTAATGGGATTCAAGGCTCGAATACAGATTTTCTAACTAATTTGTGCTGTTGCCCATCGCCGCAACAGTTCTATTTCTAAAACGGATCAGGATTTCAGAATCTCTCAAACCCGTCTCCCGATCGTGCGGCTAGAGTAGCGGCTCATTTCACAAACTGATTAACAATTTGACTCCAATTTCTGGAAGCTAAGTGCTATTCGCCCTGCGCGTTTTGCTAATAAATTTAATAGATAAAAAAATCGGACGCAAAACTCATCGTTGTTTGCGCCCGCCGATCCTCTAGAGAGGAGAACACTGAAAATTACTATACGGCTTGTTGAAAAACTTTGTCAACACTAATGAGAAAGTATTTCAATAAAATCGGCAGCGACGATCGCGCAATTTTTCAACCTATCACCGAAAATATTGAAGCAGTAAGGAGTATGATGATTCAGATTATTCAAGATGAGCGCTTATGAGTCCGCAACTGCGTGTATACGTTCCACCCCATCCCCTGATCAAACATTGGCTTGGTGTCGCTCGGAATGCTGAAACACCCTCAACGATATTTCGCAGTGCAATCACAGAATTAGGACGGTGGCTCACGTATGAAGCCGTGCGCGAATGGTTGCCAACGATCGACACCACGATCGAAACTCCTCTCGCTCCCTGTCCGGCAACCTTTGTCAATTCTGAAGTCCCGGTCGTGATCGTACCGATTCTGCGGGCTGGACTCGGTTTACTGAATGGCGCACAGTCGTTGCTACCCTTAGCATCGATTTATCATTTGGGACTGGTGCGAAATGAAGAAACGCTCGAAGCGAGTTGCTACTTGAATAAATTGCCCGATCGCTTTGATCCGCAAACGCGAGTTTTGATCGTTGATCCAATGTTGGCAACGGGTGGAAGCTCAATTCGAGCGATGGAAGAATTAACTCAGCGCGGAATTGATCCAGCTTTTGTGCGAATTGTTGCAGTCGTTGCCGCTCCACCTGCCCTGCAAAAATTAGGTGCGGCTTATCCGAGCTTGAGCATTTACACGGCAGGGATTGATGAAGTGCTGAACGATCGCGGATTTATTGTCCCCGGATTGGGAGATGCGGGCGATCGGATCTTTGGGACTTGAGGATCGATACAATAGAATTCTATAGAGTTTGAGGAACGATCGCCGTATGAGTCAACAAGATAATTTTTCTGGTGGATTTGTTCTGGGTGCGATCGTCGGTGGCATTGTCGGCGGGATTATCGGCTCGGTCGTAACCGCGCAACGATTTGCAGAAGAAACCGAAGACCCTCAAGCCAAATCAGAACTGCCCAAGCCAAAACGCCGGATGCGTCCCTCAACCGAGCAAAATATTGAGTTAGCGCGTCGAGGTTTAGAAGATAAAATTGCTCAACTGAATGATGCGATCGATGATGTGCGCCAGCAGTTAGGCAACGTGAACGGACGCGCCATTGAGAACGATTTGCCCGGAGCGCGAGAAATTATTCGAGAAGAATGACGTGCTTCCGCAGCAAGAGTACAAGAACAAAAAAGATCGCTTAAACTGTTCTGAGAGTGAATCACATTCCCTACACCAAAAGGAAAGGATATGAGTCCAGTCATTTTGCTTGCTACAACGATCGATCGGTTTCTGGGAATTTACTTTGCCCTGCTGATTATTCGCATTTTGCTCAGTTGGTTTCCGAATATCGACTGGTATAAACAACCCTTCGCGATTTTGAGCCAGTTGACTGATCCGTATTTGAATCTATTTCGTCGCGTCATTCCGCCGCTGGGTGGAATCGATTTCTCAGCAATTTTGGCGATTTTTGCGCTTCAAATCCTACAGGGATTCATTCCCGCATTGCTGAGTCCGTTGCAGAATTTATCGGCTTTTGCAGGCTAGAGTCTCGGCTTGTGAAGAGCCAACATTAAGCGATCGTCCATTTGACGATCGCGCTCTTGTTTGGAAACGTTACGATCGACGTGAAGCGTTTACAAGGCTCGATCGTGGCAGAGAAGCGGATTATTATTTGGTATCGCAATGATCTACGGATTCATGATCATGAACCGTTAGTAAAAGCACTTCGATCCGGTGCAAGTGTTATTCCCGTCTATTGTTTTGAGCCGAGGCAGTTTGGCACGACTTCGTATGGATTTCCCAAAACTGGGGCAATCCGAGCGCAGTTTCTGCTCGAAAGCGTTGCGGACTTGCGGGAGAACTTACGATCGCTCGGTAGCGATTTGATTGTGCGGCAAGGGAAAGCCGAAGAAGTGATTCCGGCGATCGCCAAAGAATTGAACGTTGAATTGGTTTATTACTATCACGAAGTTACTTCCGAAGAAACGGAGGTTGAAAAGACATTAAGTGAGGCGTTGAGAGCGATCGGTGTCTCAACCCAAGAATTTTGGGGACAGACGCTTTATCATCGTGATGATTTGCCATTCGAGATTAGCGAGACTCCAGAACTGTTTACGAGTTTCCGCAAGCAGGTTGAGAAGTCTTCGACTGTGTACGAAGTGTTTCCGACTCCAGAGCGACTGCCGCAATTGCCGGAGATTAGTCCAGGTGAGATTCCAGCGTTGAGTGTGTTTGGACTCGAAGCACCAGAACCAGATCCAAGAGGCATGATTCCGTACAAGGGCGGTGAAACAGCGGGAAAGGCTCGGCTTCAGGAGTATTTCTGGAATCAAGATGCACTCAAGGCTTACAAAGAAACGCGCAACGGAATGCTGGGAGTCGATTACTCTTCTAAGTTCTCAGCATGGTTAGCCTTGGGATGTTTGTCGCCGCGCTACATCTATTCGCAAGTTCAAGACTATGAATCGAAGCGGGTGCGGAACGACTCAACTTACTGGCTGATTTTTGAATTGCTGTGGCGCGATTACTTTCGGTTTATTGTGGCGAAACATGGCGATCGAATCTTTTATCGATCGGGCTTACAACGTGTTCCGATCGCTTGGAAAGAAGATGTCGATCGGTTTGAACTTTGGCGCGAAGGAAAAACGGGCTTTCCGCTTGTAGATGCGAATATGCAGGAAATTGCCGCGACCGGATTTATGTCGAATCGAGGACGGCAAAATGTTGCCAGCTTTCTCACAAAAAATTTGGGAATCAATTGGCAGTGGGGCGCAGAATGGTTCGAGTCTCAACTGATTGATTACGATGTCTGTAGCAATTGGGGCAACTGGAACTACACCGCAGGAGTCGGAAATGATGCGCGGGGATTTCGGTTTTTCAACATCATCAAGCAATCGAAGGACTACGATCCAGACGGCTCCTATGTGAAACACTGGCTCTCAGCGCTGAAAGAGGTTCCCGCTGCTAAAGTTCATGAGCCTTGGAAGCTTTTGTCTGTGGAGCAGCAGCGATTTAACGTGCGCTTAGGCGTGGATTATCCGAATCCAATCGTTGATCTATTCAAATCTGCCGAGGCAAACGAGAAAATCTACAACGCTGCATTCGGTAAATCGTCTCAGGCTCCTCAGAGAGAGCGAGATCGTCGATTTAAATCTCAAAAACGTCGCTAATTCTTCCGGATAGCTCTCCCACTTTGGGAATAGTGGAGTGGTAGATGCACCCTGATTATTTGCCCTGGTCTTCGGATCAGGGTTTTTTATTAGAAATTTTGCGAATCCTCCGGATAGCTCTCCCACTTTGGGAATAGTGGAGTGGTAGATGCACCCTGATTATTTACCCTGGTCTTCGGATCAGGGTTTTTTATTAGAAATTTTGCGATCGCAAGTACAGTTGAAAGCGAAAAATCCCTTTATAGTCAGAAACAAGACTATGAGGACAGCAGGATGGCAACCACCACTTCTAACGCGATCGCATCGGTTTTAGCAGATTTGGCAGGACTTGATCTCATCACCGAGCCAAGCCAAGTCGCAAAACTCTCGCAGGATTACTATCATTTCAGCCCAGTTTTGCAGCCTCAATTGCAGGACAAATTCGGCGATGTGGTAGTGCGTCCAGTGAATGAAGCAGAAGTGTTACAAGTGGCGCAGGCGTGTGTTCGATATCGCGTTCCCCTCACCGTGCGGGGTGCGGGAACCGGAAACTACGGGCAATGTATTCCACTCGAAGGCGGCGTGATTCTGGATTTAACTCGAATGACCGCAGTGAAATGGATGAAGCCTGGTTTGCTGCGAGTCGAGGCAGGTGCGAAACTAGCGGCGATCGACAAACAAACCCGCGAGATCGGCTGGGAAATTCGCATGGCTCCGTCCACCTATCGCACCGCAACGATCGGTGGGTTTATCGGTGGCGGTAGCGGCGGAATTGGCTCGGTGACTTATGGACAACTGCGCGATCGAGGTAATCTTCTGGCGGTGCGAGTAGTGACGATGGAAGATCAGCCAAGAGTGCTGGAATTGCGCGGGGATGCTGTGTACCAAGTCGCTCATGCGTATGGCACGAATGGAATTATCACGGAACTAGAGATTCCGCTTGCGCCTGCTTATCCTTGGGCAGAAGTGATTGTGACCTTTTCGAATTTTATGAGCGCGGCTCGATTTGGGCAATCTCTCAGCGATGCGGACGGCATGATCAAAAAATTGGTGTGCATTTGCGCTGATCCCATTCCGAACTATTTCGCGGCATTGAAAAGCTATATTCCGAGCAGAAAAAGTTGTGCGCTTTTGATTGTTTCTGAGACTTGTTTAGAGCCGCTCAATGAATTTGTAAAAGAATTCGGTGGTGAGATTTCTTATCAAAAAAATGCTGAAGATGCAGGAAAAGGATTTGCTTTAGCTGAGTACAGTTGGAATCATACAACGCTTCATGCTCGCAGTGTTGATTCGTCGATTACTTATCTACAAACGCTATTTCCAGATGACAAGAATCTGACGCTTTTAGAAGAGATGTATCATCACTATGGTGATGAAGTGATGATGCACTTGGAGTTTTTGAGGGTCGGGGGAACGGCGCGTCCGGCTTCGCTACAATTGGTGCGGTATTCGACTGAAGAACGATTGAATGAAATCATCGCTCATCATGAATCAAAAGGCGCGTTTATTTTCAATCCTCATACCTATTTGATCGAAGATGGTGGGATGAAAATGGTGGATTTAGCGCAACTTCAATTCAAAGAAAAAGTTGATCCCTACGGATTATTAAATCCAGGTAAAATGCGGGCTTGGCTAGAGCGATAATTCGCACTCTTTTAGCCTGCTCGTTCAAATCATTCGGCAACTTAGATGATGTTTGAAACATCTAGAAAGTCTCTTCGCTTCGAGATAACGATCGAAGACTTTTCAAGCATCCCCTTACAGAGTTCATCGGGAAATTTGTAAATACTTGATGATGATTGCTCTCCTAAGCTGAGGAAACGCCGGAATTTTTTTAGAATCTAACGTACACTAGCAGAGCATTTCTGTGAATTACCGAAACAGTTCGGATCACGAGCTGAACGTTTGAATAATCTACATAGCGTTGACGTAGGAGTGAGGTTCCAGCATATGTTTGATTGTATTGTTGTCGGAGCAGGCCCCGCCGGAGGAACTGCTGCCTATCATCTTGCCAAACGTGGGCGCTCTGTTTTAGTGCTGGAAAAAGAAGCCCTCCCCCGCTATAAACCCTGTAGCGGTGGGGTATCTCCTGCGATCGCTCAATGGTTCGATTTCGATTTCAGCCCCGTGATCTCGCGTAAAGTGAATTCGATTCGCTATACCTGGAAGCTTGGCGATCCAGTGAATGCAACGCTAAACACACCTGAGCCAATGTGGATGGTGCAGCGCGATCGATTTGATGAGTATTTGATGCAGCAGGCACAGCAAGCAGGCGCGAAACTCCAAGATGCAACCGCAGTCACAGGCATCGAATTTAAAGGCAATCACTGGCAAGTCAACACAACGGCTGGAACCTTAGAAGCTAAATATCTCATTGCTGCCGACGGTGCAAAAGGATCGATGGCAAAATGGCTCGGATTCAAAGAACGCAAAACCCGCATGGGTGCGGTAATGGAAGCGCCGCAAGCGATCGGCAATACCGCTCAGTTCGACTTCGGAATGCTGAAAAACGGCTTTATCTGGAATTTACCGAAAGCAGAAGGATTCTCTGCTGGAACCGCCTCATTTCGAGGGGACGATCGCACGGATTTTAACGCTGCTTTGTCGAAGTATGCAAAGGAAGCAGGCTTTAATACCAGTGGCGCACAGATTTACACGCATCCGATCGTATTTTGGGATGGCGATCAAACACTGCATACTGAGAATGCAGTGTTGGCAGGAGAAGCGGCTGCGATCGTTGATCCAATGACGGCTGAAGGGATTCGTCCTTCGATGTATAGTGGTATGAAAGCGGCAGAAGCGATCGATCAATCGTTGAATGGAGATCAATCTGCCTTGGCGCAATACACCGAAACGATTCAGCGCGAGTGGGGTAGCGACATGGTTTGGGCACAACGGCTAGCGAATCTGTTTTATCGTGTGCCGGGAATTGGCTACAAAGTGGGTGTGAAGCGTCCGACTGCGACCGATCGACTCGGCAAGATTATGTGCGGTGAAATGCGATATGCAGATGTAGCAAATCGGGCGCTGAAACGGCTAGGCGGCGGGTTGATTCCGGGTATGGGCGGTTAGAAGTTGGGGAGTAGAGGATAAGACTCCTCACTCCCAACAAGTAGCTAAGCCTTATGCGCGTAGTAGCTTGAGATATGTTCGTAAACGTGCTGCGGAAACTCTAAATCGCGGTAAACATTACAAGCATCTGGGTCATCGGAATTCGGGCAGATGGGAAAGTCCTGCTGCTGTTGCCATTCGAGAATACGATCACGCTTCGGCGGGTTGTAATCTTTGCCCTGAACTTGCTCGTAAAGCGATTTTGCTTCGGTTTCGTCGCAGTCCTTGTCCTTCAGGAGATATTCAATCACTTCTTCTTTTGACAAGAAATGCCGCGCAATCATCGCAAACACTAACCGCCCATAATGTCCGATGTCTTCCCCTGCATCCAGCGCATCCAGTAAATGCGCCATCATGTCGCTTTTCCTTAAAACTTCTACAGTCATTGCTATCGGTTTGATCTCATCACAACTGTTATAGAACTCCTGATCTAGCCATGCCGTCTATCAAAAGAAGGCTATTTGATACCGAATCAATTTATTAATGCGACAGATCCTTCGCCCCCTAAATCCCCCATACTGGGGGACTTTGAGAACCCGAAACAGATTGGGATTGAAGTCCCCCACGCGTGGGGGATTTAGGGGGCTTCCGAGATCTGTCGCACTCAAAAATCAATTTGGTATGAGACGATCGCACGATTGCAATAAACAATAAAACTGGCAAAATAAAACCCCCAAGACCTTAACCTTAGGGGCAATACTCAGCCTGTCTAGAATGCTTAAACCGCTGCGAAGTATTCCTTCGACTTCACCGGATCAGGATTCATCGTTTGATCACCGGGCTTCCAACCTGCGGGGCAAACTTCATCCGGGTGCGATTGTACGTATTGGATCGCTTGCAGTGTCCGCAGCGTTTCATCCACACTGCGACCAAACGACAAGTTGTTGATTGTCGAGTGTTGAATCACACCATCTTTGTCGATGATGAACAGACCGCGCAGTGCAATTCCTTGTTCAGGATCAAGCACGTTGTAAGCGGTGCTGATTTCTTTCTTGATGTCTGAAACCAATGGATAGTTCAAGTCGCCCACACCACCCGATTTACGATCGGTTTGAATCCAAGCGAGGTGCGAGAACGCACTATCGACTGATACTCCAAGGATTTCGGTGCCGATCGCTTTGAACTCTTCGTGGCGATCGCTAAATGCGGTAATTTCGGTCGGACAAACAAAGGTAAAATCGAGCGGGTAGAAGAACAGCACCACGTATTTGCCACGATAGTCAGACAGTTTAATGTCTTTGAATTCTTGATCGATGACGGCGGTAGCAGCAAAATCGGGTGCGCTCTGACCGACACGCAAGCATCCTTCTTGGGTCATGGGATTTAATTCTCCTTGCAAGAGTAGCGGGTTTCGTATTAGGATCACGAAACTTTAACAACTATATCATAGTCATTACGATTTTGACCTACGAAATGTTTACCCAAATCGAATGTGCGATCGATTTACTAGATTCTCGGAAATCTGCGTGGCTCCAGGTCAAAACGGCAGCGCGGATTGATTATCTGAAGCGGTGTATGCAGGGTGTGATGGCGGTTGCAGAGCCGTGGGCGATCGCGGCGTGCGAGGCGAAGGGATTTGATCCAAAGTGGGTAGGTGAAGAATATCTGACCGGAGCAGTAGCGACCTTGACGATGCTGCGGGCGATCGTCAGAACACTCGAAGGACGAACTGCAAAAATCGAAAATAATATTGCGCGGGTGTTCCCCGATAACTGGTTCGATCGATTGCTTTGGTTTGGGTTTCGGGGAGAAGTTTGGCTCGATCGAGGTGCGGCTGAAGACGCAGAAAGCCCCCTAAATTCCTCACGAGTGGGGGACTTTGAATCTCGTCAGGTTTCTCAAACTGGAGGGATTGCGCTGGTTTTGGGAGCGGGGAATGTCGGAGCAACGCCGCCGCTCGATGCAATTCACAAGCTATTTGCTGAAAATCAAGTCGTTTTGCTGAAGATGAATCCGGTCAATGCTTATGTCGGAAAGTTTTTAGAGCAAGCGTTTGAGCCGTTAATCGCGGATGGTTTTCTGCAAATTGTCTATGGTGGCGCTGATGTCGGCGCATTTCTTTGTCAGCA
The DNA here is from genome assembly GCF_039962505.1 of Leptolyngbya sp. DQ-M1. Lineage (NCBI taxonomy): Bacteria > Bacillati > Cyanobacteriota > Cyanophyceae > Leptolyngbyales > Leptolyngbyaceae > Leptolyngbya > Leptolyngbya sp. DQ-M1. Next base: position 156,826 of record NZ_JAMPLJ010000007.1, on the reverse strand, counting down.
TCCAAAAATTGCCACCATTCACATCACGGGGTCGCATCATACTTATGAAGCGATCGTCCAATCACTCCCTCAGCCGAAGCCGATCACCTCTGAGCTAGGCTGTGTCACTCCGGTTTTGATTGTTCCCGGTGATTGGTCTGAGTCGGAGTTAAGCTATCAAGCTCGTCATGTCGCGAGTATGGTAGTCAACAATGCCAGTTTTAACTGTGTGGCTGCACAGGTGATTGTGACGGCAAGCGGGTGGAAACTGCGCGATCGTTTCCTCGATCTAATCCGAGAAGAACTCGCCAAAACTCCCAGCCGCAACGCTTACTATCCAGGGGCGCAACAGCGCTACCAGACATTTCTCGATCGTTATCCCCAAGCTGAAATCTTCGGCACTCGCACGGAAGCGATTGTACCGTGGACATTCATTCCGAATATTGAGGATGATTATGCGCTACAGAACGAAGCTTTTTGTGGAGTTCTGGCTGAGGCGAGTTTAGACGCGACGACCGCAGAAGAATTTCTCGATCGTGTCGTTCCCTTTGCTAATGAGAAAATTTGGGGCAATTTGTCCTGCGTAATTTTGTCGAAGTCAAACGTAGAAGATGCGGTTGCGAATTTGAAGTATGGCGCGATCGGCGTGAATGCTTGGTCGGCTGCCAATTTCGGCGTGCCTCAACTGACTTGGGGGGCTTATCCAGGCAATGATGCGAACGATATTCAATCCGGTCAAGGCTTTGTGCATAACGCTTGCTTTCTCGATCGACCCCAAAAATCTGTCTTGTATGCACCGTTCCGAATGCCGCTGACTCCGGTTTGGTTTGCGGATCATCGGAATTTGCTCAATTGTTCGCGATGTTTTGCAAGACTTCAGATTAAACCCACGTGGGGCAACTTTGCTCAGGTCGTAATCGCAGCAATTCAAGGGTAGGTATGATTGGAAACATCTTTGAGATTGGGGAGCGATCGCTCGATCGAGAACTATTTGAGCCATTAATTGAAACCGATCAGCTATTAGTTGAACGCATTATTTCAACTGGACAAACCACGCCGGAGGGTGAATGGTACGATCAACCCCGCGATGAATGGGTGTTGCTATTGCAGGGTGAAGCGCAGTTAATGTATGAGGATGGGAGAACGATCGATCTCAAAGCAGGAAATTATCTATTGATTCCAGCCCACCAAAAACATCGGGTGAGCTATACCAGCAACAATCCTGCTTGTATTTGGTTAGCGATTCATGCGCTGTTCGCTTAAGTGTTACATCTCTTGGATTGTTCCGTAGGACTTAGCAGCCTCAACTAAAACTTTATCCACGCGATTGCCGTCCATATCCATCACTTCAAACCGGAGTGTTTCCCACTCGAAAGCATCCGAAGCGGTGGGAATGCGTCCCAAATACATCACCACAAAACCGCCCAACGTCTGATAGCTACCTCGCTGTTCTCCGGGAAGCTCTTGGTCTTCAAGGTCTAAAATCTCTTTGAATTGATAAATGGGCAGCATTCCATCCAGTAGCCAAGAACCATCCTCGCGCTGAATCGCTTGCGGTTCTGCTAACTCCTCAACTGTGGGAATGTCTCCGACGATCGCCTGCAACACATCCGTCAGCGTCACCAGTCCCTGAATCACCCCATACTCATCGACCACAAACGCAATCTGAGTTCCGGTTTGCTTAAACAATTCCAATACTTTCAGGGCGCGGGTACTTTCTGGCACAAACACCGGAGTCTGGAGCGAACTGGTAAACTCAAGCGACTGCCCCGACATGAGATTAACCAACAGATCATAAGTTTGCACCACACCGAGCAAGTGATCTAATCCACCCTGACAAACGGGAAATCGAGCATGGGCGCTTTCTGTTATCTGGCGACGAATCTCGTCGATCGAATCCTCCAGATCAATCCAAGTAATCTCTAATCTGGGAGTCATCAATGAGCTAATGCGACGATCGCCCAGCCGAAACACCCGCTTCATAATGTCTTCTTCTGCCTGCTCGAACATTCCCGCCTCTGTGCCCTGCTCGATCATCACGCGGATTTCTTCTTCGGTGACAGGCGGATCATCCGACGGACGAATGCCCAAAAATCGAACCGCAATATTGGTAGACGTGCTGAGCAGATAAACGATCGGCGCTGCGATTTTTGCCATCAAACTCATCGGTACGGCTGCCCAAGTTGCAATCACTTCCGGCGAGTTGAGTGCGAGTCGTTTGGGAACGAGTTCACCGACGATCAGCGTCAGATAAGTCAGACTCAGAATAGCAATTCCAAACGCCAGCGCTTGACTGTATGGCGCAAGCAATGGCACGGATTGGAAAAAGGGTTCTAACCGACGCGTTAAAGCTTGCTCCCCGAATGCACCTGACGCAATCCCGATTAATGTAATTCCAACTTGGACGATCGCTAAAAAATTATTCGGCTGCTCAGCCAGATGCAGGGCGACTCTCGCTTTGGTATCACCTTGATTCGCGCTTTGCAGAAGGCGGACTTTGCGGGCAGACACGATCGCCAGCTCAGACATGACAAATAGCCCGTTTGCCAGCGTCAGAAACAAAATAATCAGCAGGTCGGAGGTCAACGAATTCATCCAAAAATTGGCACTTCACCGAGAGAAAACGGACTGTATTAGTCTATCTCTGAATGGTGATTTCTTTCGGTCGTTCGGTCTTCCGTCTGTCAGCAGAAACTCAATTCGGTAGAATGTAAAGACCCATTAAGCATTCTCTGCCCGACATGGCTTTTTCTTCGATTACTCGCGCACTCGGTCGATCGCCGCTCACTACCGAACTGCTCAGCAAACTTAATCAACACTCGACGCTGAATCTCAGTGGCTTATCTCGCTTGGCAAAAGGAATTGTCGCTTCAACACTGGCACAGGCAAGCGATCGACCGCTCTTAGTGATTACGGCAACGCTGGAAGAAGCGGGACGCTGGAGCGCTCAGATGGATGCGATGGGCTGGGATACGGTGCATTTTTATCCGACTTCAGAATCGTCTCCGTATGAGCCGTTTGATCCTGAAGCTGAGATGACTTGGGGACAGTTGCAAACGCTGGCAGATTTGGTGAAGGGAACGGGAAAAACAGCGATCGTCGCGACCGAACGCGCCCTTCAACCGCATTTGCCGCCGCCTGAAGCGTTTACGCCCTACTTCGTGACGCTGGAGAAGGGCAAAGAAATCAACCTCGGACAGTTGAGCGATACGTTAGCGAAGTTGGGCTATGAACGATCGAACTTAGTTGAAACCGAAGGACAATGGAGCCGACGCGGAGACATTATTGATGTGTTTCCCGTTGCAGCAGAATTACCGGTGCGAATAGAGCTATTCGGGGATGAGTTAGATCAGATTCGCGAGTTTGATCCAGGAACACAACGATCGCTCGATCGCGTTACGCAAGTCACTTTAACACCAACTAGCTTTAGTCCGATCATTCAATCTGCATTAGATGAGACTGTTCTTGAATATCTTTCGCCCGAAGATCAAGAGCGCTTTGCAGAGGGCGTAGCCATTGAGGGAATGCGTCGCTTTTTAGGGTTAGCGTTCGATCGTCCTGCATCTTTATTAGATTATCTATCTAGCAATACAATCATCGCGATCGATGAACCTGAAATGACCCAGGCACATAGCGATCGCTGGGTTGAACACGTTGAAGAACAATGGCAAGAAGTCAAACCCACCTTGCCGAAAATTCATCGAACCTTAGACTCTGCTTTGATTGAGGTTGAACGGTTCGATCGCATGACTCTTAATGAGCTTGCTGAAGAAAAGAATGGCTTAAATCTGGCTTGTCGTCCGGTTCCCGCGATTCCGCATCAGTTTGCGCGACTGGCAGAAACCCTGCGGCAAGAGCGCGATCGTAACTTTGCAATTTGGCTCGTTTCGGCGCAACCGTCGCGATCAGTCGCATTGTTGCAAGAGCATGATTGTCCCGCGCAGTTTGTGCCGAATCAGAAGGACTTTCTGGCGATCGACAAGCTCCAAACACAGCATATTCCAGTTGCTCTTAAATACTCTGGCTTAGCGGAACTTGAAGGATTTGTCTTACCAACCTTCCGCATTGTTATTGTTACTGATAAAGAGTTCTTCGGACAGCAAACCTTAGCAACACCGACTTATGTTCGTAAGCGTCGTCGTGCTGCATCGAAACAAGTTGATCCCAATAAGTTACAGCCTGGAGACTTCGTTGTTCATAAAAGTCATGGAATTGGACAGTTTCTCAAGCTTGAAAGCTTAACAATTAACAATGAAACTCGTGAATACTTAGTTCTGAAGTATGCAGATGGATTGTTAAGAGTTGCAGCCGATCAGTTAGGGTCACTCTCCCGTTTTCGCGGTGTGGGAGATGCGAAACCTGAACTAAACAAAATGTCGAGCAAAGCTTGGGAAAAAACCAAGAGCAAAGTTCGTAAAGCAGTTAAAAAGGTTGCGGTTGACCTGTTGCAACTCTATGCACAACGGGCACAGCAACAAGGATTTACCTATCCGTCTGATATGCCGTGGCAGCAGGAAATGGAAGATTCTTTCCCGTATCAGCCCACACCGGATCAGTTAAAAGCAGTTCAGGATGTCAAGGTGGATATGGAGAGCGATCGACCAATGGATCGCTTAGTTTGCGGTGATGTGGGCTTTGGTAAAACTGAAGTCGCCATTCGAGCTATTTTCAAAGCAGTCACCGCCGGAAAGCAAGTTGCATTACTTGCACCGACAACAATTCTGACCCAACAGCACTATCACACCCTGAAAGAACGCTTTGCACCTTACCCGATCCAAGTTGGATTGCTCAACCGATTCCGCACGGCTGAAGAGCGCAAAGACATTCAGCGCCGCATGATTACTGGAGAATTAGATATTGTCGTCGGAACACACCAACTCTTAGGGAAAGGCGTTGCATTCAAAGATTTAGGATTGTTGGTGGTGGATGAAGAACAACGATTCGGAGTCAATCAAAAAGAGAAAATCAAATCCCTGAAGACTCAAGTTGATGTTCTCACGCTCAGTGCAACTCCGATTCCAAGAACCTTGTACATGGCGCTCTCGGGGGTGCGGGAAATGAGCTTAATCACTACGCCGCCGCCTTCTCGTCGTCCGATTAAAACGCATCTATCACCTTACGACGGTGAAATGGTGCGATCGGCGATTCGGCAAGAACTCGACCGCGGCGGTCAAGTCTTCTATGTGGTTCCGCGTGTTGAAGGCATCGAAGAAATCTCCGCTCGAATTCGGGAAATGATTCCGGGTGTGAGAATTGCGATCGCGCATGGTCAAATGCCTGAATCTGAACTGGAGGCAGTGATGCTAACCTTCGGCGCAGGTGAAGCCGATGTGTTACTGTGTACAACCATCATCGAATCCGGCTTAGATATTCCGAGAGTGAATACCATTTTGATCGAAGATGCTCAGAAATTCGGCTTATCGCAGCTTTATCAGTTGCGAGGTCGAGTTGGACGTGCAGGCATTCAAGCCCACGCGTGGTTGTTCTATCCGAAACAACATCAACTTTCAGATGCAGCCCGTCAACGGCTCCGCGCTCTGCAAGAGTTTACTCAACTTGGATCGGGTTATCAGTTAGCCATGCGAGACATGGAAATCCGAGGAGTGGGTAACTTACTCGGTGCAGAACAATCTGGACAGATGGATGCGATCGGCTTTGATCTATATATGGAGATGCTGCAAGAAGCAATCCAGGAAATCCGCGGTCAAGAAATCCCGCAAGTCGATGATACGCAGATTGATCTCAGTCTCACAGCATTTATTCCTGCCGATTATATTCCAGACTTAGATCAGAAAATGGGTGCTTATCGTGCGGTCGCGGCGGCACAATCAAAAGCTGAATTGGTGCAAGTCGCAGCCGACTGGAATGATCTTTATGGTCAAATCCCGATCGCGGCTCAACAGCTTCTTAGAGTCATGGAACTGAAGCAAATCGCTAAAAAGCTTGGTTTCTCTCGCATCAAGCCCGAAGGCAAGCAGCACGTTATTTTGGAAACTCCGATGGAAGAACCGGCTTGGAATTTGCTGAAGGAGAATCTACCGGAGCATCTACGATCGCGCTTTGTCTTCATGGCTGGAAAAGTTACGGTTCGCGGTTTAGGTGCGCTCAGTGCCGATCAACAGCTCACGAACTTAATTGACTGGTTAAGCCGGATGCAAGGTGCTTTACCGGAACCCGCATTGGTGTAATGCAATAGCTTCGCTCTAAAATTCCTATCGTTCTTCGGAGATTAGATTGCGACTAATCTCCGAAGTTTTGTTTGATTGCAATTTGCTGTAAGTCTGTCTTTGGGGGCATTTAGTCCTAAAGTGAACTCGTTAGCTTTGCTGTAGATGACTATTTAATCACTCATCAGTCAACAAACTTTTAACCAGGGAAAAGAGCCATGCTTCAAGAAGATCAGTTTAATACCAATCAAACGAACTATCCACAGCAATCGACCTCAACCCCCCAATCACAGAGCTATCCGACCTCAACCCCTCAATCACAAAGCTATCCGACCTCAACCCCTCAATCACAAAGCTATCCGACCTCAGCTAACATGGAGGCTAAAACACCCGCTTCGACTGACTACAAGCCAGAAGTGAAATCTGATAGCTCTAGCCTAGGTTCACCCCTCTCAAGAGCGTTAGTTGGTGCGCTAATTGGAGCATCGATCGGACTGTTAGCTGGTCGAAAAGTATCTGAAGGCTTTAACCGCGCCTCTAAAGGCTTTGGTAAAGCACTGGGTACGATCGGGGAAGGCTTGGGAACCACTGCAAAAGGCATCGGAGAAGCAGCACAAAGTATTGGAGACGGTGTGAGCTATGCAGTTGTAGGAGGAACATCTGAGGCTGCACATAACGTGGCACATGGCGTTCAACAAGTTGCATCTGGAACGGCGGATGTGATTCAGCAAACCGGACACGCCGTAAGCCAAGGGGCGCAACAAGCTGTTTCAACGACTGCGGATGTGATTCAGCAAACCGGACAAGCCGTGAGCCAAGGAGTACAGCAAGCCGCTTCGACCACTGCTAATGCTGTCTCTCAAACCGGACAAGCGGTAAGCAAAGGAACACAACAAGCGGCTTCAACCACTGCCAATGCGATCGACCAAACTGGACAAGCGGTAAGCCAAGGAACGCAACAAGCGGCTTCGACCACTGCCAATGCGATCGACCAAACCGGACAAGCAACAAGCCAAACGATCGATAATGCTGCTTATGCTACACAGTCTTCAACTGGAGAATCTGTGATCGATCGCGAAATGTCTGCAAAATCAGTCGAGATGGATGTCGATCAGCCAGTGGACATTCAAACAGAACAGTCCTACACTTACCCGACGATGGAACAAAACGCAGAAGTCGATCCGGTTGACGCTTTCTACGAATCTTTTGAGCGGAGAGAGTAAGCAGAAGATCGAAGTCAGTCAATCAGGAGACATGCGACCGTGACGAATAGCAATCAGTTTTTAACAACAGAAACTCCTCCGGTTAATAGTTCTAGCTATTCATCAGCTAGCCCACCAGGGAGCGGAAATGGCTTGACGAAGATTGTGATTGGAGCATCGATCGGAGCAATCTTGGGTGGTTTTGCAGCATCGCTTCTGACCCCAGAAGTGACAGAGCGATTCAATCGCAGCATCCGTAACGTAGGCGGAACTGCAAAATCAACTGCTGATACTCTCAATGATGCCGTTCAGCAGATTGGAGATTCGGTCAACAGTGTCGCTGAGAATATCGATGGTTCTACCAAAGATGTGAACGAGGCGGTTAACAGTGTGACAACCAATGTAAGTCATACTGTGAGAAGCACTGTGAGTACAGTGAGGCAGACAGCAGATGGTGTCAACGAAACTGTGAGAACTGTGATCAATGCGGTTAACGCGGTAAAAGCGATCGCCAATGATGTTCAAGCTCCAGCACAACGAGTCGTCAATATGCCCACTGCTTCACCCACTGCCCCCACGGGTGACACGCTTTATAAGCTAGTTCCGGTGAATGAAGATCCGAAATAGCTTGCAAAACCACTTAACTAACTTAACTAAATAGGGTAGCTGGGCTAGACTTCGCTGGCTCAGCTACCCTATTTACTTGAATTAAAGCTGCCTTAAGTGTTTCTGTATTTGCGCTAAAACAGCATTAGAGAATCTGAAACTGTTTCACTTCAAGAATTTGTCCGATCATTGCAAAGCTCATCACATCATCGCGGATATCTCCTTCAACGGTGACTTTTAGCCCTGCGTGCTGCAATTCTTCCGGGGGCTTGTGTAATTCGTAAGACTTGCCATTGTCGGCATCGATCGCCCAAGCTCCTGTCCCAAATCCTTTCCGCTGAATCACTCCGGTCACGGTCATACTGTTCTTTCTCCCGCTTTCAAAGCCAATCGCGCTAGCCCATAGCAGAGTAGTGCATTCACAATCAAATACGCTCTCCCGATGAAACCCTCACCGAGCCACATCACTTGTGGATCAACGATCGCGCTCATTCCCAGGAAAGCCGTTACACCGATCGTCGTACCGATCGCAAACAATCTTCCCTGAGAATGTCCTAACAATAACGCAAGCAGCATAAACGGAATCAGCACACTGGCAGAAATCGGATTGAGCGCTCCACTCGCTTGAATTGCGCTTCCCAGTTCAGGCAGCGAACTTCCCAGGATGCGGAACGGAAATTGCGGCATATCAAATCGGTACAGTCCCCGGAGAAAGAACAGTCCAGAACTTCCAGCGACTAAACCTGAAGACATCGCCCAACCCCAGTTGAACGGGAAGTACACTTTCAAGAACCATGCCAATAGATAAGAACCGAGTACCATTGCCAGTTTTGGCAGTAGTCCTACGACTCCACCATCGATCCAGAAGCGCGGATTTAGATAGCCATTATCCCGCAGCCAGCGCCAAAAATCGTTAAACGTAATCTTGCCGTGTAGCGCGAGTTTGACTGCTGCTGAGGCATCCAGCTTTCCGGCTCCAAAATGATTTAGTTCATCAGCTTCAACTTTGCGAGCGGATTGCTTCAGAACAGCTAACACTTCATCAGGTTCGGTGACTCCTGCGGCTTTGATCAAAGCTGCCACTCCCGCAACGTGCGGAGCCGCCATGCTCGTTCCTTGAAAGGCTGCAAACACAGATTCACCCGTTTGGGGATTCAGTGTATTTTGCAGAATGCCGCCTGCTTCACCTTGAGCCGTTGAGCCACCCGGAGCAGCAATATCCACCCCGGCACCAAAGTTAGAATAAGGCGCTTTTTCTCCAGAGGCATCTAATGCTGCCACCGCGATCGCATGAGGATACCGTGCTGGATAATCTGCCGCATTGCTGCTGGAATTTCCCGCCGCTGCGACGACCACGACCCCTTTACCGTGAGCATAGTCGATCGCATCTTTCAGCACTGAACTTTCACCACCGCCACCCAAACTGAGGTTGATCACATCAGCTTTGTTATCTGCTGCAAATCGAATGGCTTCCGCAATGTCTGCAACGGTTCCACCGCCAAAAGAACTCAGAACCTTGAGCGGCATAATGTTTGCTTCGTAAGCAATTCCGGCAACGCCAAAGTTATTGTTTGTGGACTGTGCGATCGTGCCTGCAACGTGAGTTCCATGTCCGTTGTCGTCTTCGGCATTGTCGCTATCGTTCACAAAATCGTAGCCTGTAACAAAGTTAGTCTGCTCTAAATCGGGAACCTTCGAGACTCCGGTATCAATCACTGCAACCGTTACACCCCGTCCTTTCGTTTCTGTCCAGCCTGATTCGATGCCAATGTTGTGCAAGTTCCATTGTTGGCTGTACATCGGATCGTTGGGCGCTAGAGCGGAGAGCTTTGGTTCAGAGTTTGAACGAACCGCTTTCGGCGTTTCACCTTGGGGAATGCGATAGATATAATCCGGCTCGATCGCTTCGGTGTATCGCTTCAAATTGGATGTTTTCAGTTGGTCTAACAGCGATTTGTCGCCTTCAACCGTATAAAGATGTTCGAGTTGTGAAAATTGACTATTTAACTGAGGGCGGACATGATAATTTTGCGCGATCGCATCAATCTGAGATTGAATCTCAGCGTTGGCGAGGTCATCGCGGAAATCGAGAATGATGCGATCGTAAGTGCCTTGAGTGGCTAAACCGGGAAACTGCACGATCGCCCAACCCAATCCCACAAGACAGAGGGCGATGATCAGGAGCTTTCTCATAATAGAAGCCAAAATCCTACTTGCACTCCAACCATAGCCGATACTGCTGTTCTCGTGTGTTTAGAACAATAAAGCTATGGCACGATGGAAACTGTCGATCGTGCGCCTTCAAAATTATGATTCACGGGTTGTTATGGTTGCCGTTATTGGCAGCATTTATTGGATTAGCGTATGCAGGCTGGAATGAATATCAAACCTTAGAAACCTACCGCCGTTGGGCAGAACCGTTTGGACGAGCGAAATACGATATTTACTCAGTTTTGGGACAAAAAGAAGATACACTAACGGTCGGCAAAGCAACCCGCAAAGCAGTGACCGAAACCGATACTTTTTCATTAGAATCTGTGCAAAATATTCGATTGCTGGTAAACGGTGAAGCCGTTGATCTCAATGCGCCACCCACTAAGGGAAAAACGATCGCACTTGCATTTGATTTGGGCGATCAATCCATTGAAGTGCCCTTTACTCAAGTCAGTTTGGCAGCACGATGGGGCGAAGTATTGACCAAGGACTGGCAGGCGTTGAAATGAGGATTTTGAAGCGAATCGTCCCGGATCGCCATCAAGTAGGATTGCGACGAGCGTTCATGCTTGCGATCGTATTTTTTACGATCGTCCTAGCAATTTCGCTCAACCGTTATTTCTCGTTTTATACCTCTTACGATCAAGGACTTTTCAATCAGCTATTCTGGAACAACTTACACGGGCGTTGGTTTCAGAGTTCACTCACGTCTGCAAATTCCATTGCTTCACTCGAAGACGGTGCGACTCCAATTGTATCTTTTATTCATCTAGGGCAGCATTTCGTTCCAGATTTCTTGCTCTGGCTTCCGTTGTATGCCCTCTTTCCTCATCCGATTACATTAATTGTGTTGCAAGTAGGATTGATGACCGTGGGCGGATTGGTGCTATATGCACTAGCACGACAGCGATTATCAGAACAGTTATCGGTCTGGATTACTGCCAGTTATTACACAGCGATTCCCGTCGTGGGTTCAACCGTTGCGAACTTCTACGAACACTGCCAGATTCCATTGTTTACGTTTGGAACACTTCTGGCACTGGAGAAAAAAAACTGGCTTTGGTTTTGGATCTGTGCGGTCTTGGTGCTGGGCGTCCGGGAAGATGCAGGGATTATCCTGTTTGGTATTGGCGTGCATTTGATGCTGAGTCGGCGGCATCCGGGGATTGGCATTGCGCTCTGCATTCTCAGTTTTGGCTATGTCGCGTTCGTGACGAATGTGATTCAACCGCAGTTTTCATCGGATGTTTCACGATTGTATTTAGCCAATCGATTTAGACAGTTTGTAGATACGGATCAGCCCACGACCTTGCAAGTGCTTTGGGGCATGGTCACGCATCCGCTCCGGCTGGCGCAATATTTGCTGCTGCCGATCGATCGTCGCATTAACTATCTTGCGGGGCAGTGGGCGGCGTTAGCGCTTGTGCCTGCGGTATCGGGAGCGGCTTGGATTCTCTCAGCGTTTCCGTTGATTGCGATCTTTGCTCAAACCGGACAGACTGCGCTCTCGGTGACGCTGCGATATGCCGTTGCTGTGGTTCCGGGTGTGTTTTATGGTGCGATTCTGTGGTGGGAGCGCCATCCACACTGGTTTACCGCCAAGTTCCGTCGATGGTGGAAAGTGTGCATTGTGCTATCGCTGTTATTTATGGTGAGCGGAAATCCGCATCGAGCGTTTTCGTTTATGATTCCAGATTCGGTGCGCCCTTGGGTGTTTGTGCCACTGCCGCGCCAATGGGAACACGCAAGCCATATCTATAACGTGATTCGCAATGTTCCAGACAATGTGAGTGTTAGCACGACGACCTATCTTGTGCCGCAGCTTTCGACCCGTCGGATCATCGTCCGCCTTCCAACGTTGGAGATCTATGACGATCGCCGACAAAAGGTTCGGGTCGATTATGCGATCGCAGATCTCTGGCAACTGAAGGAATACAGCAAAGCGTTCAAAGATAGTCAAGCATACCTCGCCAGAACCTTACCGCTACTGGAGAAGCTGGTCAACGAGAATCAGTACGGTGTGCGCCAAGTTGAAGATGGCGTGGTGATGATGGTGCAGGGTCAGCCTTCTGATCCAGCGATGTTGGCGCAATGGCAGAAATTAGTTCTGCAACTGAAACAGGGATAAAGCATTGATTATTTGCTCGATCGGATAGATTTGCTACGCTGGGTAAAACAACGCTCCTTTACGCTTGAGTAGGGAGCGATTTTTATTTTTTTGGAGAAGCACATGGGATCACTAAAAGGACGAGATTTATTGAAATTGTCAGATCTCAGCACGGATGAAGTGATGGAACTGTTAGACATCGCCGCGCAGTTAAAATCAGGAAAATTAAATCCGCGTGTGACCGTCAACGGACATCCCCCTGTGTTGGGTTTGTTGTTTTATAAAGCCTCTACTCGAACCCGTGTCAGCTTCTCAAGTGCGATGTATCACTTAGGTGGACAGGTACTCGATTTACCACTGAACGCCACTCAAGTCAGCCGGGGAGAACCGATCGCAGATACCGCTAGAGTCCTCGATCGCTATCTTGATATCCTCGCGATTCGCACCTTCGAGCAATCCGACCTCGAAACCTTTGCGAAAGAAATGGAAATCCCCGTGATTAATGCTCTGACGGATCTAGAGCATCCGTGTCAAATCCTGGCAGATCTCCAAACTATTCAAGAAACCTTTTCGACGCTTTCTGGCTTGACCCTAACCTATGTCGGTGACGGAAACAACGTCGCGCACTCGTTGATGATTGGGTGTGCGCTGGTGGGAATGAATGTCCGAGTTGCAACTCCCAAGGACTACCAACCCTTGAGCGAAATTGTCGAACTGACCGAAAAGATTGCCAATGGTCAATCCGAAGTGCTGTTAACTGAAGATCCGATCGCTGCCGCCAAAGGCGCTCATGTGATTTATACCGATGTGTGGGCAAGCATGGGACAAGAAGACCTCGCAGCCAGTCGAATTCCGATTTTTCAGCCCTATCAGGTAAACGATCAACTGATGAGCTATGCCGACAAAGACGCGATCGTGCTGCACTGTCTCCCGGCGCACCGAGGCGAGGAAATCACCCATGAAGCGATCGAAGGCAAGCAATCGAAAGTCTGGGATCAGGCGGAAAACCGGATGCACGCTCAGAAAGCACTGATGGCAAGCCTACTTGGTGCAGTCTGATCCCCATTCATTCTTAAAATGTCGTAAACTTTTGTTAATAGACATTTCTGCACTGCGATTATGACAAGCTCTCCTGGATTCGGTAAAAAGGTTCACAAAGAAAAGAAAAAGTCTACGGGAACCGACAAACGCGCTCAAGCCTCGAAGCAGTTTGATAATTTCAAATCGCAAGGGTTACCAGAGTATGAAATTTACCTCCGAGTCCAGGGGAAAAAGAAGCTTCAGTGGTTCCCGATCGGCGCGATCGCAGTCAAACGATCGTCTCAAATTGATGACGCTATTTTTGCGAACGAAGAAGAACTGCTCAAAGGTGCATTCCGATTGTTTCCCGCGCTCCGCAAAGAGCGTGATTCGCTGGAATATGGCTATCGGCTAAAAGAATTCAAAGACGAAGAGATTCAATTAGCGGTGCGTCCGACTCCGGGTGTTGCGAATGCGGTGCAAAGCGCGATCGCATCTGTGGGTGAAAAACTCGGCGGATTGTTCAAGCCTAAATCTGTATAGATTCAAGCTGAGTCTACGGTAAAGCGCTCGATCGACTGGATCGGGCGCTTTTTTTATTGTCTTGATCAGATGCCTTCCGATGGTTAGACGACCCCGATTTTGATTGTGAATACCGTTGTGAAATACGAGCATTTACGCTCACCCCGATCGCAATCATTTAACGTTAGTTTGACGGAGTTTCTTGCTTCGGTTTGAGCGGCTTCTTGCCCCCTAAATCCCCCATAAATGGGGGACTTCGAGCCAGGAATTTCAACCTTCAAAGTCCCCCACAAGTGGGGGATTTAGGGGGCAAGAAGCCGTAACCGAAGCCAATTTTTGCTGTTGAACTCACGCAATTTATCCCAACCTAACCGCGCCATTGAATCCAATACGTTGATTCAAGGCATTCTTACAAACTAAGGAGAATCTTTGAGATGGAACCGAGAGAACTGAGCCTTGAATTGCGTAGAGGCGACAATCCTGACCTATCCCGCCGTCGATTAATCACTGGACTATCTGTACTCGGTGCAACGATGGCAGAAGCTGTTTCGCTCTATCAAATCGGTGCAGTCAAGGAACTACCAGACTTGCCGCTTCCAGGGATTGATTCCAATAAAGTCGATGCCTCCGACTATGCTTACAGCGTTTTGGATACGCCCGATGGCTTCTTTATGCTGGTGAACTATTCCATCACCGCATTGTTAGCTGGAGCAGGCACCGCCAATCGAGCAAAGGATGCCCCTTGGTTGCCGATCGCAATGTCAGGCAAAACCTTGATGGATTCGATCTTTGCACTACGCTTAGCTCGGATTGAATGGCGTGATAACGAAGCCTTCTGCGCCTACTGTCAAGTCGCAACGCTGTGTTCGATCGCATCGTTCCTGCTCTCGATTCCCGAAGCAAGTCGCGCCTTCCAGTTTCTCACGGGCAAGGGCGACGTGGATATCGCTCAGAGATAGTTCATCGGATCGACAGGTTCTCCATCTTTTCGCACCTCAAAATGCAGGTGGGGGCCTGTCGATAGTCCGGTCGAGCCAGTTGCAGCGATCGCTTTTCCACGTTCTACGGTTTGCCCGTCTGATACATAGAGTTCCTGAGCATGGGCATACATCGTTGTAATTCCGTTTCCGTGATCCAGAATCACCGAGTTTCCATACCCGCCATACCAGCCCGCAAAGATGACTACGCCACGATCGGCAGCTAAGATCGGCGCACCATAATCCGCTCCAAAGTCCAATCCTGCATGAAAGCGCTGATAGCCCAAAATTGGGTGCATTCGATAGCCAAATGGGCTAGTAATCGGGCCTTCACTCGGTAAGTTAAATTGCCCCGTTCCTAAAATCACAATTCCATTTCTGGCGCGTTCTTCGGCAATGCGTCTTTGAATCAATTCTCCAATGCTTTTCGAGTCTTGTTCAAGTTGGGCTTCTGCGGCTTCGAGAGCGCGGCGATTGGTTCTGAGCCGATCGACGACTTGCTTCTGAGAGTCTGCCTGCTGCTCAAACTCGGACTTTTGCGCCATCAATTGTTGGCTAATTATTACGATGTTGTTCTTTTGCTGTTCAACTTGTTGACGCTGACGATCGACTTTTTCGGCTGCGGTTTGCAGATCGGCTAGAGTTTTGCGATCGTTCTTGTAAATCTGCTTGAGACGAAATCGGCGATCGAGAAAATCATTGAGATTTTCACTTTGCAGCAAAACTGCCCAACCGCTACTCCTCTGCTGGCGTTGCAGAAATCGCAGCCGTGAAACGGTGGCAGATTGTCTCTGCTGATAGCTGTTTTCCGCTTTACTCAAATCGGCTTCTAATTTTTTCAGCACTCGATTGGCGTTGCTGAGTTGTGCTTCAGTCGTTTGAATCTGAGCGGTCGTCACTTGGATGTTTCGACGAATGCCTGTGAGATTCTTTTGCGCCGATCGCTCTTGGCGCTGCAATTTTTCGCGTTCTTTCTGGATGTACGATCGCTGCTGGTCGAGTTGCTGCTGCTGCTGCTTGAGTTGGTTAATTTCCGGTGGGGTTTGCGCGGCAAGCGGTAATCCCACGAAAATTAAGGCGATGCAGCATACACCGATCAGGAACGTTCTTATCGGCTTGAGAGCGGTTATAGATTGGACGATCGCCAGCATATCCTCGACCTACGGCATCAGAACAAGCAACCATTATGTCGAGAACCAAAACTTCGGCAATGCTGAAATTACGGGAGCGTTTTGAAGTGCATTCGGGCAAAATGGATCGCTACACTTCTGCAAACCGCCCTCAGTAAAATTCCGGTACTCTTGATACTTGAATCGATCCCCGTATCTCTTCTCAATTCCATTCCTGCCTTCCGCGGAAATACGGAGATACACAAAATAATTTCATCTATTTCTATTTATGTTTACTAACAATCCAGCAAATTCTGTCCTGCTTAATCACAAACTGAATTAGCCTTATACAAAATTCACCGTAATAATACTGACTTAACTGACTCTTTAAAGAGTTTCTTAAGTCCGCAGAAGTATCATGCTCTTCTGGCAGTCCGATGCAATAGCTTATACATATCGTCTAAAACCACGCAGATGTTTAAAAACTTGTCTTTTGCAATTTTGACGCTCTGTTCTGGGGTTGCGAGTTTAGGCTTGTTGCTTGCTGCTGATCCAGCATTCGCAAGAAACGGCAATGGTAACGGTAACGGCAACGGTGCCTCAACTCCCCCAACTCAGACCACACCGCCTACAACTTCCACTCAGACCACAACGTCTACAACTTCCACTCAGACCACAGCACCTACCCAAAGCGCAACTCCAGCCACCAGTTCTTTTGCAGTTGGACTTGCAGATTTGGGTAAAATCTTCCGCGTCAACTTTGACGGCAACGTTGCGACTGAAACAGTGAACGGGATGTCCTCGTTTGCCGACTTCACCTTCAAGGGATTCACATCTCAGGGTGGAAACACGATCGCAACATTCGACGTTTTGCTTGATAACACCACTGGCGGTGATATCTTCTCTCGCGTTTCAGCGCTGGGCTTCAACACCTCAGCAACGCTTACAGGTGCTAGCACCAGTGGTTTGTTTAGCAACGCTCATCTCGACGGCGCTTTCCCGAATCAGTTTGGTAATATCGGAGTTTGCTTCACGAATGGTAATGCCTGTCAAGGTGGAACCAGTGGTGGTGTGAACAACAGCACTTCGCTGCCTGGAACCTTCGATAAGGGCACATTTAGCTTTTCGCTTGCGTTGAGCGGTAATGTGGACACGCTGAGTCTGAGCAATTTTGGCGTTCGCTATCAGAGCATTGATAGCAAATCTCTAGGCTTTAATGGTGAGAGTGGTACAGGTCGCGGAACGTCAGTTACGACTGTAACACCACCAACCACAGTCACCCCCCCCCCGCCGACGACTGTGACACCTCCACCACCAACCACGGTCACACCTCCGCCTCCACTGTTTGACAAGCCGATCGACGGAACCCCACCAGGTGATCAACCGACTATGCCCCCAGTCAGCCCACCCACGTCGCCTAAACCTCCTACACCAAAGCCTACGAAAGTCCCAGAACCCGGCACGATCGCAGCTTTGGCTCTCGTGAGTGCGATCGCACTCAAATACCGCAAGCAGCAAGAAGCCGACGCTGAAGCGTAAAACCAAGCAAAAGAGGGTCGAGTTTAATCTCACCCTCTTTTTGGTCTATATTCGCTTTGGTTTATGATCGCTGCATTTGCTCTTGTAGTAATTGCTTTGCTCTAGGCTTGTAGAGCAGGTAAAACAGCGATTCGATATATCTCAGCATATCCTCGCGATTTTCTTGCGATGTGTAGTTCCAGAAGCCGTAGATTTTTGCGAGGGACAGTAATCGAGTCGTGTGAATTTTCCAGGTGTAGGTGCTGAAGACGCGATCGATCCCACGTTGGGAAATTTCGCTCCAGTAGTTTGGATTGAGATCGCACTTCTCCAGAAACTGCAGAACCACGGCTGCAACTTCTTCATGATTGGTCGGATTGATGTAAAACCCGTTCACTTTGTCCTGAATGATTTCAAGCGGGCCACCGAACCGAGTTGCAAACGTGGGTAGACCTGTCACCATCGATTCGAGAATCGTCAATCCAAACGCTTCAAATAAAGCAGGCTGTACGAAGATGCCTTGACGATCGGCAATCACGCGATAGACTTCTCCGGTGTCGCTTTTCGGCAATCGCACACCCAACCAGCGAATTTTGCCTTTGAGATCGTAGCGATTGATGATTTCGTAAAGCTTCTCGATTTCGCTGATTTCCTCGTAATCGCTAGAGTCATCAATCCGAAGCTTACCCGCGACTAGAATCAAATTACAACGCTCTTGCAGGGCTTCGCTCTTACCGTAGGCTTCTGCCAATCCCGTGAGATTTTTAATGCGATCGAGCCGTGCCATTGAAAAGAGTGGGCGTTTAGTGGGGTCGTCGAGCTTGCCGTAAATCAGATCGGGGTCTTCATCAGTAAACAGAAGATTTTCGAGGCGTTCTCGATCGTTCAGCAATCGGTCTTCGGTGCGCGTAAATGGGAAAAAAACGACTTCATTCACACCCGGCGGAACGACGTTAAACTTCGGGCTAAATAACTCAATGCCATTCACAACATGGTACAAATCTGGCATCGTAAATGATTTATAAGATTCATACTGTCCAACGCTTTCTGGAGTTCCAACAATCTCCTGATAGGTGCTGCTGATAATGAAATTTGCCGCGTTCATGGCAATCAAATCTGCGGTAAATTGCAGCGAAAAATGATACTTACCTTCGGATTCTTGCCAGTAAAGGTTACTGAACAAGTATTTTGATTTTTCAAGGGCGTGAGCAATGATGCAATACGTCACTTTTAAGCGTCTTGAAAGCAGGAACGCAACTAAATTTCCGTCTGTATAGTTGCCAATAATTAAATCAGGTCTGCCTTGAAATTCGGCTCGAAGCTCGTGTTCGGCATCGATCGCAAACGTTTCCAAATAAGACCAAATCTCAAATCGAGAGATCCAATTTTGAGTAAGATTCAGATTAAATTCGCGGAACGGAACGCGCAAAACCCAAGCATCTGTTGTACCGTGAATTTTCTCAAGCCGCTGATTGCAAAGCGTCCCATCGCTATTTGGAATTAACCGCGTTAACACAATTACTTTCGGGCTCACACCCAGCCCACCTAATCCCGCTAGAGTAATATCCTCCTGCAATTGCTTCTCTAAACTTTTGACCTGATCCAGAATGTAAACAACTTGTCCACCTGTATCTGGTCTGCCTAATACGCCTTCTTGCCCAAACCAGCCATGCGGCGAGATAATTGCTACTCTAAAAATCATCGGAATCCGCGATACCAGCGCTTCTAAGGCTTGGTGATCGGGTGAATCAATTAACTGATCCAAAATCTCTAACGTTTCTCTGACTCGCCCTGCTGTGTTTCCCCACCCTGGCTCAAATCCAAGATCTTGTAGGTCAAACTGAAATGTTTCATACGCCTCATTCGGATCACGATCGCTGACTAAATTCAGCGCTTGTTTCACACGATCGCTCAATTGATTTGGAGATTGAATCCGCTTATTAATTAATAATTGAATCCCATTATATTGATGTAGCTGCAAAAAATTAAATAGCGGATTTTGTCCCTGCTTTGGATCTTGGAAGAGCTGGCTTGATAAATAGCGATTGAGAAAATCTACACCCTTTCCAATATTTTTTGGGTCGCGCAATACAGGTGAATAATCATAAAACGGCGCAAAATCAATCTCGAATACATCCCCTTCTTGCGGATGATAATGATTAACAAAGCGATCGCGCACGTCTAAAAGTTCCTGAATCGTCATCGGCTCGATCGTCAAGTCTTCGAGCAAACGATACGCTTCCTGCCGCGCAATTCTAGGACGAATAATCAGACATAAACTCTCATCTTCTAAAATAATCTCCTGCACATATCGAATTAATTTTCCTAATTGAGACGAAGCCTGAAAATCATCTGGTTTTTTGTACTGTTCGCAATACTCATCGAACACCTGCAAGATTTCGTTTCTCAGGAAATAGCGTTTGTCATAAGCTCTCAACACGCTTGCAAACTGCCGCACACAGGTTTTCTCATCACTATCTAGAACGGCTTGAATTAGGTCTGACATTTTAACTCCTAATTGTTCTCTGTCAGAAAATCGCCATCACACAATAATGAAAAAACTCAGGCTTTACGTCTGTCGATCGAAACAATGTTGCCAACATCCGAATGTGTGAATATGATCTATCCGTTGCAGCCCCACATTAGGCATGACTTCTGATACCTCTGTTTCGCCAATCTCGAACGACTCCAGCCCCATTTCCCCAGAATCCGTTTCTAGCCCAAATCTCGAACCGGATTTGCCAGAACTGCCGCCGCTCGAAACCCCGGACACGCCCAGAATTGCGCTCGAAGATCTGCAAGTCCGCCTCAAAACCAAAGACGGTGCGCTGCATTTAATTCTGCCGCCTGAATCTGAATCTGTTTCCAAAGTCGCTTTAGCATGGAGTGAACTCTGGCAGCAGTTCAAACAGCTTTTAGCCGGACGAGAACGCCACTGGCAGCCCAACACTGTTGTGCATCTGATCGCAGACGATCGCCTCCTCGATACCCGCCAGCTCAGCGCGATCGCCCAAGCCCTTGCAGAAGCGCAACTGCAACTCAAATGCGTTCACACCCGTCGCCGTCAAACGGCTGTCGTCGCCGCTACCGCAGGCTACTCCGTTGAGCAAATCACTGCCGCTTCACCGCTGATCGCCAAGCCTGGAACGGCAACCGCGATGGAGGAGCCGCTTTATATTCAAATGACGCTGCGCTCCGGCACGGAAATCCGCCATAACGGAACCGTGATTGTGATGGGTGATCTCAATCCAGGAGGATCGATTATCGCAGAAGGCGATATTCTCGTCTGGGGTCGCCTGCGCGGTGTGGCTCATGCCGGATGCAAAGGCAACTCGAAATGTCTGATCATGGCGCTGCAATTAGAGCCGACCCAGATTCGGATTGCGGATTACGTCGCCCGCGCCCCGGAGACCCCGCCCGCTCAGTATTTCCCAGAAGTAGCGTATGTTTCACCACAAGGCAATATTCGGATTGCGAGAGCCGCAGATTTTGTGATTCGGAAACAGGACTAAATTAGTCTGAGTCCAAAAATCAGAATCGATCACGGTGATTTCCAACGTGCGGTAAAGCTTTGTAGAGCCAGCCTTGCGGGACTTGCTGCTTGCGGTATGCTAATCAGCGATCGACCCCGAATTTGAAAGTTTCTCGATCTAGTTCTTAAATCATGCTAGATTCCGAACACTTCAAATTCCGAATTCTGATATCCTATAAAACCTGTAATCGGCATACTCCGTTCCTCTCGAAAGCGGATTTTTATTAATGGCGCGTATCATCGTTATCACTTCGGGTAAAGGTGGAGTCGGAAAGACGACCACTACCGCAAATCTCGGTATGGCATTGGCAAAACGGCGACGTAAAGTTGCTGTGATCGATGCGGATTTCGGATTGAGAAATTTAGATTTATTACTAGGGCTGGAAAATCGCGTGGTGTACACCGCCGTTGAAGTGCTCGCGGGTCAATGTCGATTGGAACAAGCACTGGTGAAAGATAAGCGGTTCCAGAACTTAGTGCTGCTTCCTGCGGCTCAAAATCGCACCAAAGAAGCAGTGACCCCCGATCAAATGCGGCAATTAGTGAATGCTTTGGCGCGAGTGTATGAGTATATTTTGATTGATTGCCCGGCTGGGATCGAGCTTGGATTCCAAAACGCGATCGCGGCTGCACGAGAAGCGATTATCGTCACGACTCCTGAAATTGCGGCGGTTCGAGATGGCGATCGGGTGATCGGACTGCTCGAAGCGAACAACATTAAACGCATCAGTCTGATTGTGAATCGCATTCGACCGAATATGGTGCAGGCGAACGATATGATGTCCGTCGAAGATGTGCAAGAAATTTTGGCGGTGCAATTATTGGGAGTCGTTCCTGACGATGAAAAAGTGATTGTTTCCACGAATAAAGGTGAACCCCTGGTATTATCAGAAACACCTTCAATGGCGGCAACCGCTTTTGATAATATTGTGCGCCGTTTGGAAGGAGAGCG
Organism: Leptolyngbya sp. DQ-M1; assembly: GCF_039962505.1. NCBI lineage: Bacteria > Bacillati > Cyanobacteriota > Cyanophyceae > Leptolyngbyales > Leptolyngbyaceae > Leptolyngbya > Leptolyngbya sp. DQ-M1. Next base: position 134,921 of record NZ_JAMPLJ010000007.1, on the reverse strand, counting down.
AGTACCCTTAATGAGCTTAGAACCGCCAAATGAAGGATTTTTTGCTCGCTTGTTTGGTCGATTTTCTAAGAAGAATTAACCCGATCGCTGCACGTTTTATTTAACCGTTCGCATCTCTGCTCATGATCACCGAATTTCTAGAACGCTTATTTCCGCGTGGCGCAGATAATAGCCGCAGCGATGTCAAACGACGGCTGAAGCTAGTCCTAGCACACGATCGCGCAGATTTACCGCCCCACCTGGTTGAGGAATTGCGAAAAGAAATTCTAGAAGTGGTGTCGCGTTATGTCGAGCTGGATGAAGGCATGGAGTTTGTGCTGGAAAACCACCAGCGATCGACCGCGTTAATTGCCAATTTACCGATCCGTCGAATTCGCTCGATGCCAGAACCCAGCCCGGAAGAAATGGCAAAGATTGTGCCGGATTTGACGCTGACTGAAGCGACTTTGACCGAAGACCCGCCCAAAGCTCAACCTGATCAATCTGAGCCGTCCGAACCCCCAAAGCCGAAAAATGAATCGAATCACGGGTAAAACAAAGCTGCTGGGTGTGATTGGCGATCCGATCGAACACTCGCTCTCTCCGATCATGCACAATGCTGCGATCTCTGAGATGCAGATCGACTTTGCGTATGTTCCGTTTCGCATTCGCCCAGGAGATCTCAGAACTGCGATCGCTGGATTCGAGGCGATCGATCTGCAAGGATTCAGCGTAACGATTCCTCACAAGCAAGCGATTATGCCGCTCTTGACTGAGATTACCGATGTCGCAAAAGCGATCGGAGCCGTCAATACGGTTTGGAGAACTAATCGCGGCTGGAGCGGCACAAATACCGATATTGTTGGCTTTATTGCACCGTTAAAGCATCGAACTTGGAATCAATCGATCGCGCTGATTCTTGGTAATGGTGGCGCTGCAAGAGCTGTTGTTGCGGGATGCGTAGAGCTAGGATTTGCAGAAATTCACGTCGTTGGACGTAATCCTGACAAGCTTCAAGAGTTTGCACAATCTTGGTCGTTAAATTCTCTATCAGTTCACACCTGGGAGCAGCTTTCTGGACTTCTACCGCAAGCAAACCTGATTGTGAATACCACACCGATCGGAATGTCGCCGCACGTTGATCAATCGCCTCTAACCGAGGAACAAGCAGATCAAATTCGATCGAGCGCGATCGCTTACGACTTAATCTATGTGCCGAATCCGACTCGATTTTTGCAGCAGGCGCAACAGCGAGGAGCAGACGCGATCGACGGATTAGAAATGCTGGTTCAACAAGGTGCGGCGGCTCTAGAAATCTGGACAGGGGAATCTGTCCCAGATGATGTCATGCGGCGATCGCTGCGGACTCATTTAGGTTTGAATTAAGAAAGTTTTTACCGTTTGGAGTGAGTCAAGTGGTGCAACTCAGTGGAGCCGTCGTTGCCGTTAGCCGCAGCGCAACTCATAGCTTCAGCAAGCAGAATCAGGAGCGCATTCGACTTTTGGGCGGTCTTGGAGTTGAGGGTGATGCTCACTTAGGCGAGACGGTCAAACACCGATCGCACGCGGCAAAAAATCCAACCCAGCCGAATTTGCGGCAGGTACATCTCATCCACGCTGAATTGCACGACGAACTGCAAGCGGCTGGTTTCTCAGTTTCAGCGGGGCAAATGGGTGAAAACATTACCACACGCGGTATTGATCTTCTGAATCTGCCGGTTGGAACACGACTACATCTAGGCAACAGTGCGATCGTTGAACTAACAGGTCTACGGAATCCTTGCGCTCAACTCGATCTATTTCAGCCTGGTTTGATGTCAGCAGTGCTTGATCACGATGAACAAGGAAAGCTGATTCGTAAGTCTGGAGTGATGAGTATTGTTGTGGCGGATGGCGAGGTGCGCCCTGGCGATGGGATTCAAGTTGAACTACCACCAGCTCCTCACCAACCGCTCGATCGAGTCTAATACAAAGCGAGATTATCGGCTGCTCTGGGGCGGCTTGGGAATTGTGATATCAACAGGTATGACAGGCTGCCCCAAGCTCGATAGCGGCGGCTGAATTTCTTTTTCATTGCCGACAACCAAAGTAACAAGCTTTTCAGGCTGAAGATATTTCTGAGCGACTCGCTGAACATCGGGAATTGTTGTTGCTTCTACCGCTTTGCGATATTGAAAGATGAAATCTTTGGGATATCCATAGTATTCATATCGCAGCAAACGCGAAAGAGTTTGACCCGGATCTTGGAAGTTAAAGATAAAAGAATTCAACACGGTATCTTTCGCGAATCCTAATTCATCGGCTGAAATCGGCTCTTTGCGAATGTGATCGATTTCATTCATCACCGAGCGAATAAACGGAACGGTTGCATCCGATCGCGTTTCTCCACTGGCAATAAACACACCTGGATAATCAAACTGAGCGCTCCAGCTTGCCCCAACTGAGTAAGCCAATCCTTGGCGCGATCGCACTTCGTTAAACAATCGTCGCCCGAAGCCACTTAATACATCTTCCATCACGCTTAATGCTGGGTAATCCGGGCTGTTTAACTGTCCGCCTAGATGCCCGATTTGTAGATAGCTTTGATTCAGTTGCGGCTGATTGACGAAGAAGATTCCACCTTGTTTTGCTTGGGAAACCGATGGAAGCTGTGATGGGATAGCCTGTTCTGCGGGTTTCCAAGCTTCGAACTTCGATTCGATCGCTGATCGCATTTGCTTCGAGTCAAAATCTCCCACGATTCCGAGCAGCATTTGATCCGGACGGAACGATCGGCTATAAAACTGAATCAAATCATTGCGAGAAATGTTCGTGATCGTCGAATACTCCACAGTACGAGCATAAGGGCTATCGCTGCCGTAAATGAGCTTCTGGAATTCTCGCCCGACAATGCCGTTAGGATCGTCATTCCGTCGAGCAATGCCGCCTTGCAGTTGAACTTTGGCGATCGCTAACTGATCGGGTGCGAATGCAGGCTGCTGGATGACTTCGGCAAACAGATCAAACACTTCCGGCAAATCTTCGGTGAGCGTGTTAAAGCTGGCGCTTCCCGCAGTCGTGGAAATTCCAGTTTCAACCACTGCCGCTCGTTGCTCAAGTAATTGATTCAGTTGATTAGCAGTGCGTTTTTGAGTTCCCCCTGATCGCATCACCGTTCCCGTGAGTTCTGCAAGTCCAATTTGATTTGCAGGTTCAAAGCGATCTCCCGTTTTAACAAGCGCCGTTCCGCTCACTAAAGGCAATTCGTGGTCTTCCATGAGATAAACGATCATGCCGTTCTGAAGCTGAAACCGCGTGTACTCCGGGACTCTAATTTCTGGGGGCGGTGTGAATTTTAGATCGGTATAGTGTTTCGGTGTCTCTGCGATCGCCGGATGTACAAACAACAACACAGCCAGAAACGCCAAAACAAATAGAGTTGAAATTCGGAAAGTTTTCATTTGAGTTAACAACGCATCACATCAATAGAGTGGCTTATCCTTGCGGCAAAATTCGTCCGATCGTGCGATTGGAATCGGTAAACGTGGCGTTTGCAACTCGCTGGATATCAGCAGGCGTAATCTTGGCGATCGCGTCAATTTGCTGGAATAAGTTGCGCCAGTTTCCGGTTTTGACTTCGTACTCTAATAGCGACTGAGCCATGCCCATATTGGAATCGAGCGATCGTAATAATCCGGCTCTCGCTTGAGTTTTGACGCGATCGAGTTCTTGCGCCGAAACAGGCTGAGTTTTCAGGCGATCGATTTCGGCTCTCAGAGCAGGCGCGACTTCTTCAATCGATCGTCCCGGACTCGTCAGCGCATAAAACAGCATCAAATTTGGAAACTTATCGCCCGGAAAGCCGTTAATTCCTTGAGCGGCTAATGCGACCTTCTGCTCTTCAACTAACGATCGGTACAGCCGAGAAGTGCGCCCATCGCTCAAAATTGACGCGATCGCTTCATACACAACGTTATCCGGATGATTTAACGCAGGACGGTGGTAGCCTTCTACGTACCAGGGTTGAGATTGTAGCTGCAAACTGACTTCACGCTGCTGGGTTTGTGGCGGCTCAACGGCAACCACTTCCGGCGGCGCGGGCTTCGTTTTGTAGCGACCAAAATAGGTTTGAGCAAGGCGCTTCACTTCGGTTGGATTGACATCGCCCACGATCGCGATCGTCAAATTATTCGGGACATAATGCGTATCGAAGAAGGTCTGCACATCTTGTCGGGTGAGATTGGCTAAATCAGTTGGATAACCAATCACCGGACGGCGATAGGGATGAACCTTAAAGGCAGTACCCGTAAACGCTTCGATCAATTGCCCGATCGGTGAATTCTCCGTCCGCAATCGTCGCTCTTCTAGAATCACCGCTTTCTCTTTGTAGAACTCTCGAAATACCGGATCGAGAAAGCGTTCTGACTCCAACGACATCCAAAGCTCTAATTTGTTAGACGGAAAACTATAGAAATAGCGAGTGGCATCTGCCGAAGTATTGGCATTCAGCCCCACGCCACCTGCTTGCTCCACGATGCGTCCTAATTCGTTTTGCCGTCCCAATTTCGTGGCTTCGGCTTCAACGCGATCGAACTCCGCTTGCAAGGTGCGAACATCTTTCTTTTGCTCTCTTGCCGTTTTAATCTGTGCTGCAAGCTGATCTAGCTGGTTTAATAACGGCTTTTCCGCTTGAAAATTCTGTGTGCCGATCCGAGTGGTACCCTTAAACGCTAAATGTTCTAGGAAGTGTGCAACTCCGGTTCTTCCTTCCGGTTCATCCGCTCCACCCACATCTGCATAAGTTACAAACGAAACCACTGGAGCTTGATGACGCTCTAAAACAATAAACTTCAGACCATTTTCTAACTTAAACTCGGTCACGTTTTGGATCACTCGATCCAGATAAGGCTGAATCGACTGTGAAGGCAGCGTCCGCGCTACGCTAATTCCAGGAACGCTACCCCAACCCAACAGAAACACTAAAACAAAGATTACGATCGTCCGACTTATTCTCACCATGTCAACGAACTCTTAAGGCATGTTCTCTAGCATAGGGAGTTTTGTCGGCAATGGCTTATTTCGAGAGCGGCTTGCTCAAGGTCAGCGAGTGAGTCACCGTAAAAATATAGGTATCAAATAGAGCACCGACGACACCGCAGGTACAGCCGATCACGATCGCTCCTTCCCAAGCGCTACCATTTCCAAACGTTTCAAGAAACGACAGGATTTGAGCCGCACAAGCTTGTCCAAAAGGCATCAATCCCGGTACAACGCCAAGCAACAGCAGCAGCGCGATTGTTCCCCCGATCAAGGCGATCGGTGCAAGAAAGCTCAGCAAGCTGGCTAACAAGAGCGATCGTAGATAATTTGGGGTGGGGCTAAACGACATACTTCACCTTTCCATCGCAAATGAATAACAGGCTGGAACTTTCCTAAAGATAGGGGGGATTCCTCAGTTTGGGGCACGATGTTGCAAAATCTTAAATCTTTATAAAGAAACTTGGTTAAGTCGTGGGATGACTTTGTGATTATCTAAGCTCAGGCGTTTAATCGATCGCACCGTTCATAAACTCTTACATTCTTCGAGAACGGGTTATTCAGGTTGTGTCTTGAGAGTGATGAAGCCGCAAAAACGAACCCCCTACAATACGCTTCCAGCACCCTTGTAAAACAGGACATTTCATTTATGCAAATTCTTAGACATCCAGAAGCGACCGATCGTCCTGACGATCCTCGTAATAAAGAGGTTATCTATCCTGCCTTTGATATTCAAAACGGCAACCTCGCAACACCAATTAATGCGTCCCCGCTCGTTCGGACTTATATCAACGCCCTCCCCGCTTATCGCGAAGGTCTCTCCCCGCTGCGCCGTGGATTAGAAGTGGGACTCGCTCATGGCTATTGGATTATTGGCCCTTTTGCAAAATTGGGCCCTCTGCGTGACACCGACTTGGCAAACTTAGCCGGATTGCTCAGCACGATCGGACTCCTGATTATCTCTACGCTGGCAATTTCGCTCTACGGCGCAAGCAATCCGCCGGCACCCATGACCACAATCACCACTCCGAACCCACCCTCGGAACTCAAAACCGGACATGGTTGGAACGAATATGCTGCTGGCTTCTTAGTGGGCGGTGTTGGCGGTGCAGCCTTGGCGTACTTCCTGCTCACCAATCTAGCGCTGTTCAAAAACTTCACAAGCGGACTGTAAAACTGCTACACAGCAAAACGAGTGGGTATCCAAACAGATCGCCCACTCGTTTTGCTGTGTAGTGAAATTAACCGCACACCTCTGCGTGTCGTAATGCGATTAACACACTGCGGCAACTGGCTTAAACAGCGTGCGCTCAATTTCTCCTACCGCACGCTCTAAATCGTCGTTGACCACCTGAAGGTCGAATTCTCCAGCCGCATCAACTTCCTCCCAAGCTCTCTCCAGCCGACGCACGATCGCGGCTTCAGAGTCTTGGCCGCGTCCTCGAATGCGGGATTCGAGTTCCACCATCGAAGGGGGTGCAATGAAAATTTGGAGCGCGCTTGGAAATGACTTGCGGATTTGGCGAGCGCCATCAAGCTCGATTTCCAGAATGACCCACTTGCCTTCGCGAATTTTCTCTTCCACAGTGCGTCGGGGTGTACCGTAGCAATTTCCCGCAAATTCTGCCCATTCTAAAAATTCTCCCTGTGCCACCATTCGCTCAAATTGAGGGCGAGTGGCGTAGTAATAGTTTTTGCCCTCGACTTCTCCAGGACGGGGAGATCGGGTGGTGACGGAGACTGAGAGATAAAGCTGCTCGTGGCGCTGAAGAAGCGATCGAAGCAAGGTTCCTTTGCCGACGCCGCTTGGCCCTGTTAAAACAATGAGTCTACCCTTGCTCATAGCTACGTAATAATTTTGTGCGCTAGTGTTCCCAGTTTTCTGATTCTGTGAGTATAGCTTGCAACTCGACTGAATTAGTTAATAAAAGGGTGAAGGATTGGGATGATTTTTCAAATTCTAGATATCCGTACTGTCTTTGGTGAATAGAAATCGATTAGCAACTGTCTCAGGTTGAATTGCCGAAAGAATAATGTGACCGGAATCCATGACGATGACTGCACGGGTACGTCTCCCATAGGTGGCATCAATGAGCTTTTCGTGTTCGCGGGCATCATGAATAATGCGCTTAATCGGGGCGGATTCTGGAGCGACGATCGCAATCACCCGATGAGCCGAGACGATATTGCCAAATCCAATATTGATCAGTCTGATTTCACTCATCGATTGCAAAATTGACGTTGAAATCGATCGTGACATAGATAGCGCCAACGGGAACTTTATAGCTATCAAGATTTAATTCTCAATTCGGGATCTACGGTTGATTTTGCCAAGAGCCTTTATAGTTTTTTGCCCCTAACCTCTCGTAACTCGATTGCAACAAAAGATAGAGTATTGTTTTTTTTTAATTAAGTTTTTGTGCTGATGCAAATTATCAATAGAGGTGTTGTAATCTATTTCATCCCCATATGAGTAGGATTTAATCTACTCCTTTAGAGGTATTTATTCAGCGAAAAAGTGCGGAAACACTAGATTAAATAAAGTAAGTTTGGAAGCTATTCCGATGAGCCAGCCTCTACCAGTCGCTAAAACCTGTGTTTGCCATAATCCTAGAGGTCGTTGCCCCTCCGGTGCAGGACAGCTTTTCATTTGGTTTCCAGTTCCCCATGCTTTGATCAAAATCATTCCTTTTCTCAAGCAAGCTGCCTTTGACTATGAACTTATGCAAGCACGATCGGGGCTGAGAGTGACTTGCAAAACTGGACAGGTTCAGGAAGTTGCTGCCAAGATTGCTCACCTACTCGCGCCCAGAGAGCTAGGGGAGACGCGGGTTTTGTTTTTACAGGGTATGGCTCAACCCCAACTGCACGACTTTAGCGATATCACCTCACTACAGCACTTTGTTGGACGGAACGAAAGCGACTGGCTGGTCGAGATGCTTACAGCCGAACGGTTTACAACCTATTTTCAACCGATTGTCTCGGCTCAGGATACTTCTCAAATTTATGCGTATGAATCTCTCCTGCGGGGTCTAGATGCCGACGGTAATTTAGTGATGCCGGGATTAATCTTAGAGCAAGCCGCGAAAGCAAATTTGCTCCCACAACTTGATCGAGTCGCTCGTCTCAGCGCGATCGCTCACGCCAGCCAACATCAATTGAACAGCCACATTTTTATCAACTTCATGCCCACGGCTCTTTATGATCCCGTGTCTTGCTTACGGAGTACCGTAGAAGCGATCGACAGAGCAGGCATTGCTCATGAGCGTATTGTGTTTGAAGTGGTAGAGACAGATACGCCGCAAGACCTCAATCATCTCAAAACCGTGTTGAAATACTATCGAGACGCGGGTTTTTTAGTGGCGCTTGATGATTTGGGTGCGGGATATTCGAGCTTGAACCTACTACATCAGTTACGCCCTGACTTTATTAAGTTAGATATGGCGTTGATTCGGAATGTTGATCAAGACCCTTATAAAGCTTCAATCACTGCAAAGCTATTAGAGATTGCTCAGGCGCTCGGTGTGCCAACAATAGCAGAAGGCATTGAATCGATCGCAGAGTTACACTGGTTGCAAAAGCATGGTGCAACTTTTGCACAAGGCTATCTGTTTGCAAAGCCTAGTGCTATCCCTGCAAGCGAAACGCCACGCTACCCACGCTAGTTATTACAAAATGTGGCTTTCGGCGGAAGAGTGCAGCAATTTTAGGTAGAAAGTTAGGTATCCAAACATTGTCTTTCTAGATTCATGGTTTGTAGATTCATGGAGAGATTCTAGTCGCTAGACAAAATCTGTTACCGCTTCAAAGTTAGTCTATGCACCTACTGCTCAAACGCTAATTCAGCCACGCTTAAAACCGCTGCAATGAAGCTGTCTGAGTTCTGAGGTATCTTTGCTTGAGTTAGCTCTTAAGCTTAAAGTTGCTGTCTAGCTACACAAAACAGATGCGATAGAGCGTTAGCCATCAAAGGTTAGCATAACAGGATTGTGGAATCGTCGCTCACTAACGTTTGTTCAAATAAAGCGAAGCGTTGCTCGGCGTACTTGCAACGCTAACCCTACTTTGAAACTTAGCAAAAGGCAAGCTCAGCGATCGGAACAGTCTTTCAAAGATGACAAGTTCATCTGTAATTCTTTTTAACCTAAAACTGTGTAATTCCTATGTCTTCACATCCACCACTTCTAGAAAAGATCGAATTTCAGCAAGAATTTCGTTTGGGTTTAGTCGTCTATGGCGGTGTGTCTCTGGCAATTTATATGAATGGGGTTTGTCGAGAGTTCTACAATGCAGTGCGAGGGCGAGGTATTTATAAGCTGATCAAAGCATTGACCGACTCTGACATTATTGTGGATGTCGTTTCAGGAACATCAGCCGGAGGCATTAATGGCGTACTGTTGAGCTATGCCTTAACCAACAGCGATCGAGACACTGTTGTTGATTTTAAGAATTTTGCTGATATTTGGCGAGAAGATGGAGACATTAGTAAACTTCTACGAAACCTAAAGCAAAAAGACATAGATTCGCTCTTAGATGGTGAAGAATACTATCAAAATCAATTGGAAGCTGCCTTTCAAAAAGCTTTTGCTCAGAAGCCTCCTGCGGAACCAGGAGAGTGGTTTTCTGAATCTAAAGAACTGGATTTATTTGTTACGGGTACAGATACTTTAGGTAAAGTGTATCAAGCATTCGATAACACGGGCTGCATTATTGAAGTTAAAGATCATCGCGCTGTGTTTCTGCTGAAACATCGCGAGGGACGTAAACACCCCTTTCAACCTTCCCCAGCCACCCATCAAGCCCTTGCTAAGCTCTGCCGAATTACCTCTTGCTTCCCGGTTGCTTTTCCCGTTGTCAGCGTCAAACTGCCTCATCCCTCTAGCACAAAGACAACTAAAACGAAGCAAGCTGATCGGACAACCACTCATACAAGAGCAGAAGAAATACCGGAAATAGATCCAATCGATCAGCGACTTGTGCGCTGGGGGGCATTAGCCGATCGAGCATTACCGCAGGAGAAACCCAAAGATGGGTATCAACTCCACTTTGTAGATGGGGGTGTACTGGATAATCGCCCGTTTAGTTATACGATCGAACAAATTTATCGACGCACTGCCTATCGTCCTGTCAATCGAAAATTATTTTACATTGATCCCAGTCCTGATCAATTCTTGGGGAGCCTTAAGTTTAATCAGATGAGCAAGCCAAACATCTGGGAAGCTGCCTTAGATTCGCTTGTTGGTATGCCGCGATATGAGAGCATTGCTAATGATTTAAACGAGATTCAAAATCGCAATGAAAAGGTTCGCCGCTACAAATTTTTGCGCGGTACTGCAGAGAGGAGTGCTGAGAGGGCAGAAGAGCAACAAAAGCCCTCAGAGATGCAACCCCGATCGGGCAGCTCAGAATCTACACCAGAACAAGTTTATTTACGCTGTCGATTGGTTGGTCTGCGCGATCGAATTCTGCCGCTCATTCTTAGATCTCAACAAATTGACCGCTCAGACCCCCAGAATGATAGTCCACTCAAACAACAAGAATTACTAAAAAAGACAGCCGAATTTATTACACAGTATAGTGCTAACCCACAAGAGCAAATCAAGCGCGATGATTTCCTGCATGCGCTAAGTGTTGAAATTCGCAACCTTGATGTTGATTATGCTCGAAGAAAGCATTTCTTCCTATTGGAGAAGCTTTGTCAATGGATGGAAGATCCAGCCCATGAAAGAGCGCATGAATTGCTGGTACAGCTAGCCTCTAAAATCAAATCTCAAATGGAACTCCTAATTGTGATTCAAGCAGGGCTGGAGGAGATGCTGTCTTCTACAGCCGTCAGCGATAGGTTTCTCCAAATCATTCGGAATGCTGAAAACCGTGACCAGGCGCGTGAGCCTATCTATGACTATTTGCTGCGACTGCATCGTTTCTTGCTGGATGCTAACTGCCTACCAGAGTTTGATCCAGAGAACGATCAGAGGTTTCTCAACACTTCAGAGCTAGATCGCCCTGAACGGCCTCAACTTTCTGCCAAGACTGCATCTAACTTTTTCAAAACTCTTCCGTCTTCTCTTCTCTCTGGAGCGGAAACAGACGATTTGATCTCATCCCGAATCTCCGGCGTACTCGCTCAATTGAGAAAAAGAAGTTGGGAATTGCAAAGCTCTCCGGATAAACTTGATCGAGCTCGCTCTGATTCGATCTGGAGCAGCCAGTACAATTATGATCAGAGGGAAAATAAAAGTTTAAGCATTCTATTTTTAGTAGAAGAAGCAACAGCGGAATTGATTCGAAAGAGCAACCTTAAAGAAAGTGAATGCAACGACCTATTAAAACTGTTTCAATGCTTCAGGAATATCGATCAGTCGGTTTATGCTTACGAGTACCTATCAGGGCTGCAAGCGAAGGAGCAGCTTGAGATTTTTCGCATTAGTCCAAATGATGCTCAACTTGGTTTTAGTTGTCGTCCACCAGAAAACAAACTGGCTGGAGATCAACTGAAAGCATTTGGTGGCTTCTTCAAAAAAAATTGGCGATCGAATGATATTCTCTGGGGTCGTTTAGATGGCTTAAATCGTCTTGTAGAAGCGACGCTGACGCCAGAGTCTCTCACAGCACCAGATACTCGATCGCGCTTCTCTCATTTTCTCAGTCGTCAATGTGACACAGAACAAGCCAGAACCGATTACGTTGATCAATTAGTGGAGGAAACGCTACCGGAGGCAACGCCAATCGAAAAAGAGGAGATTAAGCAAACGCTACAGCAGATGGCTCGCGGTGAAATCTTACAGGATAAGGATGAGACCAATCATCCGCTCACAGATTTCCAGGAAAAGCTTGTTACAGCCGCTCATCGAACAATTCTGAAGTTTGATCTGGGTAGCGTTCTAGAAGATGCTATCAGCGATCAACTTGCCTGGAGTCAACAATCTATTTATTTGGATCAAGCTGTAACTCCGTTTGCAGTCAAGGAATTAGTCAAGGCTTCGCTTGAGGAGATGCTGAATGATCAGGAGAAACTGGAACATTATTTCCGCAATCAATATCAGGTTGGTGCTGAAAAACTAACAGAAAATATTCCACATATTATTCTTGCAGGGACTCTAACACGAGCGGGACTGGTTTTACGAAATATCCTGGAATCGCCTCCTACGGATCGGCATGTGAGAAATAGCTCTATTTTCCAAGTTTTGAATCGATTAATTCAGGCTTTTTACTGGTGGGTGCAAGCGAATGACCCTAAAACATCCTTAATTCCTGTAAGTTTTCGGTCTTTGATAGCTTTTCTTTTACCAATTCTTGCGATCGTGGGTGTAGCATTCTTTGTGAGCCAATTACCCGTACAAGTGCTGGTTCTCGGTGTTACCCTTATTCTTTTGCAATCAATCAATCGCTTTACAGGTAGATTCGGTTTACCTCAATGGGCTTCCTGGCTGCTCATAGTAGTCGCTGTGATTTCGCTGATTGCGCTCCCCTATTTCGCCCCTAACGGCGCGATCGATTGGGCAGCTCCCTTTACCTGGCTGCGCGAAAGGCTCCATCTCCTACAAATGCAGGACTAGCATCTATTGCTTCAGGACAAGCAGCAATCCGATAGGCGTACTGTCCAGCTAAAAGCAGTGCTCACGTCTTCAAGACGATCGTGAGCACTGTGTTTGCAGGCAAAGATGAATTGAACTCGACCCATACGATTAAAGGTTCTGATCGTGGCAAGCATTTTGCATCATTGCTGTTTGCTGATGGAGTTTCAGTCCCGTTGCTGGGATTAAAAGGAATGGGCGATCGCTATGAACTGCGCTAGTTCAACTAGCTTGTGCTGGGCTTTATCTGAGCGCTACTTATACTTTCTAAACGAGGTTCATCTATCCCCGTTGAAATCGACATTTTCAGTAATTAAATTTTATTCGGGTAGACTGGTCTTACTCAATTGCAAGACCCTCTTACTGAGTGAAGAAAACCGAAGTTACGGGGAATGTCCTCATCAAAACTTGGCTTCTAAAGTACGTGATTCCGTATTGAGATCGGGCGCTTAAATTCGCCTGCGATTCATTTCATAACTTACTCATCGTATGCAAACTCTAGTGACTGGTGGGATGGGCTTTATCGGCTCAAACTACATCTTGAAAGCGCGGCACCAACATTGGAGCAGCATTGTCAACCTGGACAAGTTGACCTACGCAAGTAACCCTCAAACCTTATCGACCCTATCAGAAGATTCGGGCTACAAATTCTATCAAGGTGACATTGGGGATGCCGAACTCGTCAATCAACTGCTGGAGCAGCATCAACCCGATGCCATTCTCAACTTCGCGGCAGAAAGCCATGTGGATCGATCGATTTCCAGCCCAGATGATTTTATTACCACAAACATTGTAGGAACCTTCAAACTCTTAGAGGCAGCTAGAGACTATTGGCAGCGTCTTTCCGCAGACAAACAAGAAAAATTTCGCTTCCTGCACGTCTCAACTGATGAAGTGTATGGATCACTTGGTCTAGATGATTTGCCATTCTGTGAGGACAGCCCCTATGCTCCCAACAGTCCTTATGCCGCCTCAAAAGCTAGTTCAGATCATTTAGTCCGGGCATTTCACCATACCTACGGACTGCCAACACTCACGACCAACTGTTCTAACAACTATGGTTCTCGGCAGTTTCCTGAAAAGCTAATTCCACTAATGATTCTGAACGCGCTAGAGGGTCAAGCGCTTCCCATTTATGGAGATGGTCAAAATATTCGAGATTGGATTTATGTGGAAGATCATTGCGACGCACTCCAACTCGTTCTCCAAAAAGGAAAAGTGGGTGAAACCTACAACATTGGGGGAAATAGCGAACGCAGAAACATCACGGTGGTTGAGCAAATTTGTGCAATTCTTCAAGAGCTAGTCCCTAAACCAGATTTTCATTACACCTCGCTGATTACGTTTGTGAGAGATCGACCGGGGCACGATCGACGATACGCTATTAATAGCAGCAAGATTCTGGCTGAACTCGGTTGGCAACCGCAGGAAAGTTTTGAAAGCGGATTACGCAAAACGATTCACTGGTATTTAGAGAACCCAGACTGGATTGAGCAAGTGCGCTCTGGCTCCTACTTATCCTGGATCAAACAGCACTACGGCACTCCTTTTTCAGCAGATTCGGTGCCTCCGTCACGCTCTTGAGCATGAAAGGAATTATTTCGGCAGGGGGTTGACGCTGATTGGATCAGTTCATCAACCCTAAAGTTCTACAAACTATAGACTGGAGCTTCTGCAACGCTAGGAAGGCTGCGCTCCGTGAACCTTACCATTGGGCATGATTGCGCCTTGAAGATTTGCTCCGGTGAGTTTTACCATCACCCGATCTTCAAACCCGACTTTTGCTCCGCGCAAATCTGCCCCGCGTAAATCCGCTCCACTCAAATCTGCGCCAATCAAATTCGCCTCGCGCAAATCTGCCCCACACAAATTCGCTTCTAGCAAGTTCGCCCGAAACAAGTTTGCTTTCTCCAATTTCGCCCCTTCAAGATTTGCCTTGTGCATAAATGTGTCGCTTAGGTCAGCATGAGAGAGATTGGCGCGACTGAGGTTATAGCCAGAAAGATCTTTCTCCTTCAAGTTCTGTCCGCTCAAGTCCTTTCCGGTCATGTCCGGCATTTGAGGGCGTGCCGGAGACTTCGGTGGATGGTGATACTCTGCGCGGTAATGCGACTGACGATAGTAATTTTGCGTATTGTCTGGGGATTTGGGCGGTTCAGCTTTTCGGCTCGCATCCGTCGATCGCGTCTGATCCGATCGACCATTCGCGGAATAGTTCGGACGAGGATAAGGTTGGTAGGTTTGGTGACCCGGACGGGGGGTATGTCCGTTTGACGAGTGCCCATTGGACGAATGCCCGTTTGAGTGACCATTCGCTGAATGTCCGTTCGTCGAGTGCCCCTGGGAATGTCCATTGGTCGAATGCCCCTGAGCCTGTCCGGTTTGTCGCCCGTTCGTTTGAGCGTTCGTCGAGTGAGTCGGTGGGCGGTAATAGTAGGACTGGTAGTAGGTTTGCGATGCCGGTTTTGGCTGTGCCGCAGTGGGTTTCGCAGCCGTCCCGTTTTTCAGATGCGATCGCAACATATCCCGCGCATGGTTTAGCTCTTTGATTTTCGCTTCTGCTTTTTGAACCAAACGCGGATTATCCTTGGGGACGCGATCCGGATGCCAAATAAACACAAGATCTTTGTAAGCTTGGTTCACTTCTTCAAGCGAGGCTCCAAGCTCTAATCCTAATAATTGATAGCAGCGTTCTAGCTCGCCCATCTACTTCACCATCCTACGCGATCGACCAAGTACGACTGTGATTACTCACTCATTCATTCTCCTGGAATGAAGTAGAAAGTTTGCTTTGATTCAGTCTACTGGTTTCTTTGGCTTTCTGCCTCAGAATAAAGAGTGATTTAATCTCCTTAACTGAACGATTAGCTTTACAAATCAATAGAATAAGGGAACAAGGCTGCTTCTATGGTAGTCAAGCCTCGTTCCCTGTGGATCGAACTGAGTTGAAATTTAACGGAAAATCCCAAAAATTCCAAGCGCTGGACTCAAGACTTGACCCAAGCCTTCGGTAAAGGTTTGGAATCCGGTCTTGCGAACTACGATCGTATCGCCTGCTTGCAGCGGTGGATTCTTCGCTTGGTCAATGCCTCGTGAAAAATCAATATCAACGCTGCGGCGATCGACCGCTCCATTCGGCTGAAGTCGGATGAACTCAACGCGATCACGCTTCGCACCTCGCGCAAATCCACCTGCTGCAAGTAACGCCTGGTTCATTGTCGTATAGGGCGCAACTTGAACGGCACCGGGTCGCTCGACCTGCCCCACAACGTTAACGGTAATCAGTTCAGGCGAAATGACTCCGCGACCCATAATTGCGGCATCTTCTGGCGTAACTGCCACCGTTGCCATGGGCACGATCACGCGATCGCCTTCTTGGAGGATGAGGTCTTGTTTGGCATCGCCTTCGCGCAGGAGGCTCATCAAATTGACTTTGAGCACTTGCTCAGCTCCATCTGAGACAGTACGGCGCACCTGAATATCGCGAATATTCGCCCGTTGCGTAATGCCGCCTGCTTGCTGGAGCGCTCTGGTTACCGTCGGAGCTTGGAGTCGCTGCCGCGTCGTTGCGGGCTGTCCGGGCGTGACGGTTGCACCCGCATCGGAGACGGCGATCGTTTCACCCCGGACGGTTTGCGGCCCTGGGCGGTTCACCTCACCTGCGATAATCACGCTAATGGGGCGATCGAAACTTGCGCCTAAACTTGAATTTGCCAAGTCGCTTGAAGCCGCGAAATTTAACGCGGTCGCAGCAGGAACGATCACGGTATCGCCATCTCGCAACTGCACATCTTGCGATAAGTCGCCCGATCGCAGCAGCTTGCCCAAGTCCACATTAAACGTCTGCATCCCGCTTCCGCCCGGACGGCGACGGCTCACCTGAACTTGCTTGAGATCGGCGGATTGCTTGATGCCGCCTGCCATTTGTATCATGCGACTCAAGGTAGGAATGCCCGTGTCGTTTAGGGTAGTCGTGTAGGTTCCAGGGCGCGAGACTTCGCCGGAAACGGCAACTTGAATCGGGCGGGCGGCGAGGAGGCTAATGGTAATGACTGGACGGGTGAGATACTCACTGTAGCGTTTTGCGACAGTCGCAGAGGCTTGGCGCAGCGTCAGTCCTTGCACGGACACGCTCCCGGCAAGCGGGAAGTTAACCGAGCCGTCTGCCATGACTTGATATTCGCCGCTGTATTCTGGTACACCAAAGATGTCAACCCGGAGGCGATCGCCTGAGCCGAGCAAGTAGCCTTCATCAACCCGCACGGCAGCAGGAGCCGATTGAGTCTGGCTGCCTGAACTTTGAGCCAGGGCAGGAGTCGCTTGCGCCAGAGGCATCGCTGTCAATCCAAGTAGTGTCACTATCATCAGCGGGTTAGGCTGAACCTTTCTAACTGCTGAATTCAAATCCATAAATCTTTTAAGTCTCCTAAGCACAAACAGTCCGAGTCATTTCTGCGATCGCAGCCTGGTACACTTCTAGCGTTTCTTGATGCACTCGTTCCACTCGCAGCCAGTCGAGATTCGTCTGGGCGCGGTGTTTCCAAGATTCGAGGTCTTTGCGACATCGAAGCAGCCCTAAGAGTGCTTGGGAGAGCGCTTTCACGTCTCCGGATCGAACGAGTTGACCTGCGTTTCCACCCTCTAGGACTTCGGGAATCCCGTCCACGTTGCTTGCTACGATCGCACATCCCGCTTCTCGCGCCTCAGAGAGTGCCAGTCCAAACGGTTCTTGACGCGAGGCAAGCACGAAGATGTCGGTCGAGAGCAGGTAGCGTTGTGGCTCAGTTTGAAATCCTTCAAAGTGAATCCGCCCTGAGTGAGCGCTTTGCTGAGCTTGCCGCTCAAACGCTGCCCGATGAGGTCCGTTTCCTACTAAATATAGATGGGCGGCTGGAGATTCGTCAGCTACCTGCACAAAGGCTTCAAGTAAGTCGCGAATTCCTTTACGGGGATAGAGTCCAGCGACGGTCGTAATCGCAGGATGCTGAAGTGGTAAGGGTTTGACGTGATCGAGCGGTGGGCGGCGCGGGCTTCCGATCGTGCCGTTGGCGACGATGTGGAGCTTCTGTAAGGGAATGCCGCGATGTTGCATCGATCGTGCAACCGATCGACTGACGGCAATCACTCGATCGGCGATCCCCATCAAAGAGGCGTGGAATTGCCATTCGTTATGCACGGTCGAAACCAAGACATAATCAGAGTTTCCGCGTAATGTCTTTGCGGAAATCACGCCCCTCACCATATGGGCATGTACTACATCAGGTAAAAAGATCTGCGTAATTTCTCGGAAGGCGCGAGCAAATTTAATAACATCCAGAGGCGATCGAGGAATTTTGAGCGTGAAATGCCGGATTCGATATTGCTTCATCAAAGATTCATATTCCCCACCGCTGGATATGATCGCAACTTCCAATCCTGCCTGTGCTTGCCAACAGGCAAGATCGACTGCGGCGTTCACGATGCCGTTACCGACATCCTGAGCGTGATTGAGAACATGAAGAATTCGCATCTTAGCTATAGCAAGCGTTCTATAAGTGCCACATACTGATCGACGATGCGATCGCGCTCGAATAATTGCGATCGACGTTTTAGCGCAGCACGATCGGCTGGAGTCTCTAACAGGGTTAGAATTGCGGTAGTCATGGCGGCTGCGTCACCAACTGGACTTAGCCTACCGTATTTTCCGTAATCTAGAATTTCAGCAGGACCACTAGGGCAATCTGTAGACACAACAGAGACACCGCAAGCTAAAGCTTCTGCAACCACATTGCCAAATCCCTCAAACCGCGATGACAGCGCAAATATTGCGGCTCTTGATAAGTAGGCATAGGGATTCTCTGTAAATCCAGGTAGCGCCACCTCTGCGTCGAGTCCAAGTGTGTGAATCAAAGCTTCTAGCGACGATCGCTTTTCCCCTTCGCCTAAAATCATCAATCGAGCTGGGCGCTGTTCTCGCACTTTCGCAAACGCTGCAATCAGAGTCGGGAAATCTTTTTGGCTAACCAATCGCCCAATTCCTAAGATCACGGGCGGCTCGCCGGGCTGAAACCAGGGATGCTCTAGCGGTTCTTCGCTTTTTTGAAACACTTCTTCAGTAATTACAGGATTGTAAATCACCTGAATCTGCTCTAACGGGAGGTGTGTCAACTCTGACACGTCTTTCGCGGTTCCCCAGGAAGCGGCAACGATCGCATCGCATTTGGGATAAAGCCATTGCACCATGCGCGATCGCAGTTTGCCGAAGGTTGGTCTTTGATCATCTTTAAACTGTTCTGATAAATATGTTTGAACGCACATTACAAGGCGAGTCGCAACATTTGTGCCCAATCGCGCCCAATACGCCGAACTCAGGATGTCTAAAGCTGAAAATAGAATGGCAGGTTGTGCCTGTTGGAGATAGTGACGGAGGGCGAGCGTTTTAGACAAAATTACAGGAAATCTTGCCTTCAAATCGACTAGCTGAACATCAGGCGGAACGCGATCGAGATAAGCGCCTTTTGCCTCTGCCACAATTAAATTGACTCGCCAACCCCGCTCCGCTAGTCCGACAGCAAGGTACAACATGGCGCGTTCGGCTCCTCCTCCCGCCAAAGCGGGCAGAAAGACGCTGATCAGTGGTTTATCAGTGATCAAAAGTGGGCGAACAGCCATATTTTTAGACGAAGATAAAATCTTAGAGTGAGGTAATTCTAGAGAAAATTCGTCCCCCTGTAGTTTGGAATACAGGTTAGCGCTAATGAAGTTCAGTTAGCTTTCTCGACATAGTTCACTGGAGAGAGCCGATTTTGCAAATGCTGGTGAATTTGAGCATTAGTCTGAGTAAGTTGGAAATTTTGACAAGCTTGCTGTTGAGCAAAAGCAGCAATTTGAGCCGCTTCGGTTGGGAATTTGCGGCAGGATTCGATCGCTCCTGCTAGGGCTTTTGCATCCCCAGATTGAGTCAGCCATCCTGTTACACCCGGATCGATTAGCTCTACTGCCGCACCAGACGCGGCTGCGATCGTCGGTCTACCGCAGAGCATCGACTCCACAATCACCCGCCCGAAAGGTTCAGCTGCGATCGAGGTATGCGCTACGACATCACACAGTTTCATCAGTGGAATCACATCCTCGCGAAACCCCAAAAACTTCACGCGATCGCGCAGTCCTAGCTGCTGAACCTGCTGCTGTAGCTGCTGAACATAGGCTTGCTCTCCGAACAGTGCATCTCCAACAAAGACTGCACTAACGGTTTCGTCACAATATTGCAATGCTTCGATGAGAACGTGCTGTCCTTTCCAGGGCGATAGGCGGCTGAAGTGACCCACGATAAATCGTCCTGTCAAGCCGAGCGACGATCGCAACTCATTTGTCTCTACTTCAACTGCGTAGGCTTCCGGCTCAAATCCGTTGTAAACCACTTCGACTAACGCTGGATTGCCGCCTGCTTCAATAAATGCGGCTCGACTTGCCTTGGAATTTGCAATCACCAATCTGGCTTGATTTGCCATCCATACCGCGATGCGTCGATTGGCGCGGCTGAAGTGAGCGGGCGAAAGAATGTCATGTAAATGATAAATCAAGGGTCGGCGAGACAGCGTACTCGCAATCGCGCCCACGACTAACGCTTTCTGTGTATTGCCGTAGATTGCATCGTATTCACGACTCAAGCCTGCAACGCGGTGGATTAACGGAAGCAATTGACCCAGACTCAATAAGCCCGCGATCGCTCCGCTCGACTTGCGAACCGCGATCGCTTTTTCAGCTAAAACCTGGACTGGAATTTTTCGTTGTTCTAATCGCTGCCGAAAGTCCCCATCTTCAAATAGACCGACTAGGCAGGAGTTCTGGTAAGCAGTTGCAATATCAAGCAAGCAGAGTTCTGCACCACCAGATTTGCCCGTCTGGTCTAGAAATAGAAGTTTCACTCCACCAACCCTCAAGCGTTAACGATCAGACCATTAGGGGAAGTTCTTTGATCGTAGAAGAATTTAGCGATCGGAGGATTCTAACCAGCTATAGATTCTGTCAAGCTGTTCTATTGTAACTAATCCATACTGCCAGAGAATCATCGGCAAGGGGCCAGGGTTCTGTTCTCGATATCGTAATGCGAGGGCGATCGAAGACGTTGAAAGTGAAAGCTCTTCCTGGAGAAAGCGAATAAATTTAGAGTGAGTAGCAGACAACATTCGGATAGCACCTCTGGAGCAATAAGGATTAGATTTTGCCCAATAATGGGCAAGTTAGATGGGAGTGGGCTTCATAGCCTACGTTTACCTGCTATAAAGCTAAAACTTGTTGTAACGAAACGAGTAGAGAATGTAAGTCAAAGGATACAAGTCGTTTGAATCCACTCTGGTATCGGCCGAGGAGCGCAACAGCTAGACTAATTCACAATCCGTTCACTCTGTTCTCAAAGCTTGTAGCTTAATGATTGCAGCTAGTTGCGAGACCCCAAGTGTAAAGATTGCCTTTTTAAACCGTCTCTATCTACGGAGTGATTGTGTCGTGTCATAGAACTTCAGAACTATTGTTTTAATGCAACATTTTATGACAAATGTTGATAAACATAGAGTGTAAGCGACGATACAAGTATATGGGAATTTTTTCCGAAAAAGTTAAGAATTAGAAGCTGAGTCTATTTCCTGAAAAATTATTATTTGTATTATTTAATTGTCTGAATCGTGATGCGATCGCCCGCTTTTAGGTTAAGTTCTGCGGCTCTACCTGCTCTCAGTTCGATTACTTGATCAATTTCTTCGGTGGGAGAACCGTAAGTTGGGCAGGGATTTGCTTGGCAAGGTGGTACGTTTGCAGAGATCGATCGAATAATTCCGTTCCGTAAAAACAGCATATCTAGAGGAATCAGCGTGTTCTTCATCCAAAACTGGGTGGGACGGGGTGGATTGAACGGAAAGAGCATTCCTCGATCGTCTGCCAAGCTTGTACGATACATCAAGCCTGCTGCTTGCTCGTCTGGAGTTCTTGCCACTTCTAACTTGATTACTTGATCTGCAACTTTAAACGATGCTGAAAGCGGCAGAATTTGACCCATTGATGAGTTGGAAACTATGGGGGCTGTGGGAGAAGGTGCAGGTTTTTCCCCAGTTACGATTCCATCAGGTACCGACGGCATCGTAGAGCAACTGACTAATAGCAATCCCAAACTCGCGCAGATCATTTGATGCGTTGATTTCATGACTCTCTTAAAACGTAACCAACACCGCGTACCGTTTGAATCAGGCGCTTTTCGCCCTCGTCTTCAATCTTTAAGCGGAGGTATCGAATATAAACTTCAATCACATTCGACTCCCCAACAAAATCATATCCCCAGACATTCTCTAGAATTTGCTCTCGTGTCAGCACCTCGCGGGGATGCTCCATCAGGTATTTGAGCAATTCAAACTCCTTCATCGTGAGATCGATCGCTCGACCATTGCGAAACGCCTGACGAGTTGCCAAATCTAGCACCAAGTCCCCGAACCGCAATTGTTCAGAAACCGAAATGTCCGGCTTGAGATACAACCGGACAAGCTTGAGAAATTCCTCACTGCGGTAAGGCTTGAGGAAATAATCATCCGCTCCCGCTTCGATACAGGCAACTCGATCGTCCACCGTATCCCGCGCCATCAGGAGTAACACGGGGGTTCGAGTTCCGGTTGTGCGAAGATCGTGGCAGAACGTCAGACCGGAATCTCCATCTAATAAACGATCAACCACGATGAGAGCCGGATGTTTCTCGATCGCCTGTCGCAATCCAGCACGGGCATCATGGACAACGATCGTGTCATACCCCGATTCTTGCAAATCAATGCTAACGTGATGGGCTAATGCTGGATCAGTTTCGATAATCAGGACACAGGGGGGAGCATCTGCAAGACTCATACTCGACTCGCTTACAATTCACGCCGCCATTTTAACCATAGACGCAGTAATCTGCGAAAGTGCCTCAATTACACCTCAATTACACAAAGTTGTCAGCATTGTCCAGACGAAGGTTTAGCCACATGCGGTAAGCCCCAGCCTAACTTCTCTCTGAGAACATGAAAAAATTCGGGTGGGCGTAATCGCACAAATCGAGCCGGATACGGCGCTTTTTGCACACAGACTCGATCGTTTGGCAAGACATAGCAGCCCGCATTGCCATCAGCCGTCAACACTAGCCGATTCGGATTAGCGGGGTAAATCGTGACCGGTTCGCTATTGGTAAACACCAGCGCTCGTGAGGCTAATGAGTGCGGACAAATAGGCACTAAAATCATCACCGGAACCCCCGGAACGATCACAGGGCCACCTGCGGATAAAGAATAGGCAGTTGAACCTGTCGGAGTCGAGACGATAATTCCATCCGCAGCAATATCGACGCGGGTATGCCGTCCGACCTCAATCTCAAAATGACACATGCTGGTGAGTGGTTCTCGATAGAGCACCATTTCGTTGAGGCAGAGCGCCTCCCACAGCATGACATCCTCGCGAACAATCTGCACCCGCAGCATTGTGCGTTCTTCGATCTCGTACTCATCTGCCAAGATGGCTTCGATCGCATTTGGCAATTGGTCGAGGAGGATTTCAGTCAAGAAGCCCAAATGACCCGTATTTACGGCGAGCAAAGGAATATGACAAGGGGCAACCTGGCGGAATGCAGAAAGAACGGTGCCATCGCCGCCAAGCACGATCGCAAATTTCATCTCTGCATCAAACCCTGGTGGAACTAATCGATCGATCGGCGTATGGCAGATCGGACTTTCCGGCGAGGCATAGCCCAAAATTCCACCCGCACCGGGTGCAAGTGCCACTTCCCAGCCCAGCGAAATCAGCTTGTCTTTGAGTTGCGTAGCAACCTGACAAGCAATTTCTTTGCCATCGTTGTAGATAATGCCAGCTTTCGGCACAAGCAAAAACCTATCCTAAACAATCAGGAAACATCTAATTCTAAAATCGAGGATACGCTTTCTTGGTGCGTTCTTTCTTTTTCTTGGCTTGCTCTTGGGCATATTCGACTTCCTTGAGCTTCTTCAGGATGCGGCTGAAATACTCCTGCATATAGGATTCCAGCGTTGTCATCTCTTGCGGATTGAGATTCAAGATTTGATAAGTTTCATCCATCGGAGCCACGAGCGGTCTTCCGGTTGCGACCACTTCAGTAAATGCCAGCCGATCGGCAATATTCCAAGTCCACTGGAAGAATTGAGCAATGCGACGGGTGGCTCTAACGACTCCAATCGGCGTTTTTGTCACTCGCGCTTCTTTACCGGAGAGACGTTCACAAAGCTTAATAATTTCGTCGGCGCTCCAAGCTTTTGAACCAACGACGGGAAGAGTTTTGCTGATCGACTCCGGCACTTTGAGGCATTGCACAGCGAATTTGGCAATATCGATCGTGTCCATGTAAGCAGTTGGGGCGGTACTGCCCATGACCCAAACGCCTTGCCCTTCTAGAATTGGGATGGCGTATTGTCCGATTAATCCCTGTAAGAATCCACAAGGGCGCAAAATTGTATAGTCTAATCCTGACTCTGCTAAAAACTTTTCAGTGCAGGTCTTAATTTCCATTAAGGGAACGTTGGGAAATTTTTCAGCATCCAAAATAGAAAGAAAAATATAGCGATCGACCCCTGCTGCTTTCGTCGCTTGAATTAAGTTAACTTTGCCTATCCAGTCGATTTGCCTGATGCTAAGCGAATCGGTTGCGCGAGCCGTTGCAGCATCAATCACTGCTGTCACTCCTTCTAGCGCCGCAGGTAAGGTTTCTGGATAGCACAAGTTCCCGGTGACAAGCTCGGCTCCCCATTCCTTGAGAAAGGCCGCTCTTCTGGAACTACGGACGAGACAGCGTACCTTATATCCCTCATCCAAGGCGCGGCGAGTAATCTGTCTTCCCAAGGTACCCGTGGCACCTACAATCAATACGCTCATGAGGAGTTTGTGACAAAATGTTAACTTTTCGATAAATTCTATCAGAAATCTCGCATTGAAAGCACGATAAGGGCGATCGAGTTTTGAGATCCAGAATCGAGCATTCCTTATCGTAGCGTAGGTAAAGGAATGTATCGGTTTTCTTTGAGCGGGTTAAAACTCTCATTTATTCTAGAGAGCTAAGTACGCTACTCTGAAAGTATCTACGATCGTAGCAGGCTACGTTCTCGAATTTCTATGGCAAATCCTAATCTTGTGACACCGGATGCTGACCAATGCAGTGATCAGCATCCGGTGAACTTAGACCATATTCGCTCTCTGCACCGCGACCTTCTGAGTGTGGAAAAGTCTCAGCGAATGGCAGAATTCTTTAGCTTACTGGGGGATGCCAATCGATTGAGGATTCTCTCAGCGCTATCCATTCAAGAAATTTGCGTCTGTGATCTTGCTGCTGCGGTGAAGATGTCAGAATCTGCGGTTTCGCATCAATTAAGGGCGTTACGATCGATGCGGTTAGTGGGATATCGGAAACAGGGTCGTAATGTCTATTACTCGCTCAAAGATCATCATGTGTTTAATCTTTACCGCGAGGTTGCCGAGCATTTAGATGAAGAAGAGTGAGGGAAACGGCTCCATCACTCTCGCTTCGTGTGATTACTCTTCGCCGCCCTGAAGTCTGAGAAGCAAAAAGCCCAGCGACAACCCAACCAAAATCAGGGTAAACGCCAGGATTGCGGTGTTAAAAATCTCTCCAGCCATTGTGTCAATTCTCCTGTTAAACAGCGATCGAGTTCGGTTGTCGAAGTTCGTTTTTGAAATTTGAAACCGTTCATAAGTATTGTAAAGCAGTTCAGTCACGGGTTTTTCATCACGTTTTCTATGACTCGTTTAATTATTCCAATCGGCGACCCTGCGGGAATCGGTGCAGAAGTTATTCTTAAGGCACTGGCTGATCCGACGATCGCTGAAAGTGCCGATCTTACCATCGTTGGAAATCGCAATTATCTCCATGAAATCCACGATTGCCTCAGTACCTTATGTTCTGACTTAACGAACCCAAAAGACCTCAAAATTCTGCACCTTGATAGTCTAGGAACGATCACACTCGGCACAGGGGATGCCTATAGTGGCGAAGCCAGTTTTCGGTGTTTAGAAACCGCAATTGATCGAACCTTGGCGGGTGAGTTTGACGGCATCGTTACGGCTCCGATCGCCAAATCTGCCTGGAAAGCCGCAGGTCACGTTTACCCCGGACAGACCGAACTTTTAGCCGAAAAAGCAGGAGTCGATCGCTACGGCATGATGTTTGTGGCTCGATCTCCTTACACCGATTGGACATTACGTACTCTTTTGGCAACCACGCACATTCCACTGCGGCAGGTTGCGGATGCCCTTACACCGAATGGATTAACGCGCAAATTGGAACTTTTGATCGAATGTCTTGAACACGCATTTGGAATTGCCCAGCCGCGAATTGCGATCGCTGGACTAAATCCCCACAGTGGCGAACAAGGACAACTTGGACGCGAAGAAATCGATTGGATCTTGACTTGGCTGGACGAGATGCGCGATCGATTTCCTCACGTTCAACTGGATGGATTGCTGCCGCCGGATACGATGTGGGTCAAACCGGGTCAGGCTTGGTTTGGGAGCGCTCCGGTGACAGCTCATGATGCGTATCTGGCGCTGTATCACGATCAAGGCTTAATTCCCGTGAAGTTAATGGCGTTCGATCGTGCCGTCAACACGTCGATTGGATTGCCGTTTGTACGAACTTCACCCGATCATGGGACTGCGTTTGATATTGCGGGTAAAGGAATTGCTGATGCAACTAGCATGAAAGCCGCAATCAAACTTGCGGTTGAACTGGTGCAGCGTCGAGCATATTTCACTTCAGCCGAAATAATATAATCTATGAATGATTTTCAATCTATGAATGATTTTCATAGGTTGTAAGCACTCAGGTCTGGCTGAAAAGCCGGGTTTTCGTTTCAAAGAGCAGATTTAGTGCAGAAGCAAATGTCATAAATTGCTGACATTAGTAACAGTTCTTACATTTTTGACTCAGAAATGAGGTAGAAAATAATTCAGTATATCTCACTACAAAGTACGCTGTTTGAAGGAGACAGATAGCGCTAAACTTTGGATATCTTTTTAGTTAGTCCCTATACGCTAGTTAGGTTGATATCTTCGACACCCAGATTTCTCAGGAAGGTAGACCCATGCTTCAGACCGTACAGTATTCGCTTGAAATGATTCAAGACGAAGTACGCCAATTGATCGATCGCGGCGTTATTAGCAAACAACAGCCGATTTACACCCTTTGTAAGCATATTCCAGCTCGTGAGTGGATGCGCTTTGAAGCCGAGTTAGAGCGTTATGATTTTCTGCTGCGCGATCGCATTAGCGATCTAATCTGTCAGGAATGCTGGGATAACGATTAGGAAGAGCGGGGAGAAAATTCGTTCAGCCTTCTCCCCACTCTCCGCTCCCTACTGCCGGATTCCAGTAAAGACCTTCTCAGCGCTGCCCGTCATATACAGCCTGTTATCGACTGCCCACTCAATTTGCAAACAACCACCGGGCAACTCAATCGTGACGCGACGATCGCATTTTTGATTCAGTACAGCCGCAACCAGCGAGGCACAAGCTCCGGTTCCGCAAGCTAAGGTAATTCCGGCTCCGCGCTCCCAGACTCGCATTTTAAGGTAGTCCGATCGCACCACTTCAATAAACTCGGTATTGGTACGCTGCGGGAAAACAGGATGGTTTTCAAACAGGGTGCCAATTTTTTCAAGCTCGAGCGCGGCAACATCGTCCACGAATGTAATGCAGTGGGGGTTTCCCATACTGACACAAGTGACATTCCAAACTTGCCCTGCCACTTCGAGCGGCTGATTAATTACTTTTTGATCTGGAGCCGCGATCGTCGTCGGAATTTCTCCTGCCAATAAACGCGGTTCTCCCATATCCACCGTAACTTGACCATCGGCTTCAAACTTCGGGGTCATTACCCCTGCTAAAGTGTGAATGCGGTATTTGGGTTGAGATTTTCCGGTTTCTGCAACTTCCAAATCTGCCAGGAACCGCCCCAAACAGCGGATGCCATTTCCACACATCTCTGGCTCTGAACCATCGGAATTAAAGATTCGCATTGTGTAATCGGTGCCATCTTGACCCGGAAGCGCGAAAATCACGCCGTCTGCTCCGATGCCAAAATGTCGATCGCACCACCTTACCGCATCTTCAGGAGTCAGTTTCGGCTGATCGGACGTGCGATTGTCGATCAAAATAAAATCGTTGCCCAGCCCGTGATATTTCGTAAATTCAATCGTCATGATGATCGGTTACAAGAATGTGTAGGATTTGGTGAATTAAGGCACTCTAGTAGGTTAGAACGGTTTCGATCGAGGACTTCCCCCAATGAGTATTGAACTAGATACCGGATTGCCAAGCACTCGTCAGATTCAGACGATTATCCGCGAAGAAAAAGAGATCGAAATGAAACTTTCGACTGGAGATTTGCTTACCGGAAAGGTACGTTGGCAAGACCCCCATTGTATCTGCATCATCGATCACTATGATCAGCCGACAATCGTCTGGAGACAGTCGATCGTGTTTATCAAGCCTAAACTCTAAAAATCACGCCGAGCCAGGGGCAATCCGGCTCCTGGTTTTTGCTTAGAATCTGCGTTTTCGCGATCGATATTTCTCAAGAAACGACAGAATTCCTGCTGCTAACTGCTCCGGATATTCTTCATGCAGCCCAAGCGATCCGGGCATTCGATACACTTGCACCCCAGAGAAATGCGCCAATATCTCAACCTCTTGCCGGGATTTTGGGGGCATCTCTTCACCGACCACCATCATCGCGGGCACCGGAAGCGGCTGAAACCAATTCAACCAATCTTGGCGCGATCGTACTCGATCCAGTCCCCCCGTCACGAATGCAGCAGAGGCAAACCGCGCTCCTTTTTGCTGGGTCGTCTTCCACTTGCGATCGATCAAGTCAGGGGTGATATTTTCCTTCTTTGCGAAAACGTGCCGCCCATACATCCAGCTTAAAAGGCCGCGAGTCGTATTTAAAGAATAAAGAAATTGCCCAATCAGCGGCAATCCGATCAGCCGTTGCAGCAGGCGATACGCCCAACGGTGCTCTCCCATCGCAGTCGGTAAAGGGCCGCGCCAAGTCGGACAGACCAACACAACCCATTCCCAAGGCGGCTGCCGCTGGGCTAACTCCATCACATATCCCGCTGCATGTCCCGCTGCGATCACAACCACAGGCTCGGAAAACATCGTCTGCACAAAACTCCGCAAACAGGTTTCATACAAAGCAGGGGTGTATTGCATTGCAGGACGCGACGAATCGCCAAATCCGATCCAATCGATCGCATACACCTGATATTCGTCTGCCAACTGCTTTGCTAAACCCCGCATTTCCGATCGACTAGACACTGAACTCAGCGCCGGAAGTAATAAGATCGGCTTACCTTCCCCCAGCACTTCGTACACCAGCGTCAGCGGCTTGCCTTTCCAACTCCATTTATGTTCTCGAATCGTACCGCCAATTCCGTCTAGCGGCTCGATCGTAGAAATAGGAGAATCTTGGCTCATGTGAACTTCCTCGGCCTGGGCATCAGTTTTATCCAGTCCCTCATTGTGCAACAAAACCTTATCCTGCAACAAAAAAGGTAGTCTATGGTATCCGCGAACTACGGATTTTACGGTCAGGAATACGGAGCATGACGGCAAATGAAATATGAACACGAATCTAAAGTTGCGATCGCTGCTGCAAAACAAGCTGCTGTTCTTTGTGAGTCAGTCCGCCGATCAGTGAATTTTGTAAGTCTAGATAAGCCGGATCGCTCTCCGGTAACGATCGCGGATTTTGCGGCTCAAGCAATTATTTGCCACCAACTTCATCAAGCCTTTCCACAAGACCCGATCGTTGCAGAAGAGAGCGCTGCGCTTCTCTACCAATCAGCCTCACAGTTAACAAAGGTGACTGAAGCTGTGCAAGCGTTAATTCCAGATGCAATGCCTGAGCAGGTTGCAGCCTGGATTGACTTAGGTCAAGGAAAAGTCGGAGAACGATTTTGGACGCTTGACCCGATCGATGGCACGAAAGGGTTTCTCAGAGGAGCTCAGTATGCGATTGCGATCGCGCTAATTGAATCTGGAGAAGTGAAACTGGGCGCGATCGCTTGTCCTGCTTTTGAAGAAGGCTGCATCTTTACAGCAATCCGGGGGCAAGGAGCACAAAGACTTTCACTCCAGACTAGACAGTCACAAGCGCTCAAGGTTTTGAACGATCAAACCTCTTTCCAATTTCGTTTAGCCGAAAGTGTAGAAACGAGTCACGGCGATCCAGAACGGCAGCGATCGATTGCTCAAGCTGTCGGGCTAACTGCATCTTCTTTGCAAATGGACAGTCAAGCCAAATATGGTGCGATCGCTTCGGGTCATGCCGCACTTTATTTACGATTGCCTTGGTCACAAAATCCAGACTATCGCGAAAACATTTGGGATCATGCAGCAGGCGCAATCATTGTAGAAGAAGCAGGGGGGCGCGTCAGTAATATGCACGGTAAACCGTTGAATTTTTCAACCAATGCTCAGTTGATTGAGAATCGTGGCATCGTGGCGAGTCAAGGAGAAATTCATGATGCGGTGTTGGCAGCGATCGCAGCAAATGCCGCAGCAGATATATAGCTCACATTATGATTATGAATTGCTAAGACCAAGAAATAATATGTTGATGAAAGGTGGTTAATCAGTAATATTCAATTTCTATAAGTATAGAGATCCGATCAATATTTCCGTAAAATTTTCAACCGCCAAACAGCAATTTTTGCATCTCTATTTTGTTTAAGTAAAGATGCTGAGGTTTCGATAAAGATTAGGTGGAAACACTGGAAAATTATGCAGAGATGGTAGAGACTTGTCTCAGCTAACTTTCAGAAGAGACTTGATATGAGCTAGGAGTGATGTCAGTCTCCGATCGTAGCTGTTCTCTAACTAGAAACCTGATTTAAAGCTTGCCGTGCTGTTGTTGTAGCGCCCTAATGCTGTGAGGTGCATGATTTTATGAGTAGTTCAAATTGTCGGTTTTGTGGCTCTGCGCTGCATCACACGTTCGTCGATTTGGGAATGTCACCGCTCTGTCAAACCCATATCACTCCAGAGCAATTAAACGAGATGGAACCCTTCTATCCACTGCATACTTATGTTTGTGACAATTGCTTTCTGGTTCAACTACAAGAGTTTGTCAGCCCCCAAGACATCTTTACTGAGTACGCTTATTTCTCATCCTATGTTGATGCGCTGTTAAAAAACGCCAGCAATTACAGCGATTTAATGGTAGAGCGGTTTGGCTTAAATTCCCAAAGTAAAGTGGTTGAAATCGCCAGCAACGATGGTTATCTCCTGCAATACTTTGTGAAAAAGGGCATCCCAGTGTTGGGAGTTGAGCCTGCGGTGAATGTCTCCCAAGTTGCAAAAGACAAGGGAATTCCGGTTGTTAACAAGTTCTTTGGAGTACAAACTGCAACCGAGCTTGCAGCCGATGGTAAAGCAGATTTGCTGTTGGGTAACAATGTTTTAGCGCACGTTCCCGACATCAATGATTTTGTGGGCGGGATGAAGCTCATGCTGAAGCCCGACGGTGTGATCACGATGGAGTTTCCCCATCTGATGCGCCTGATGGAAGAGAACCAGTTTGATACAATCTATCACGAACATTTCTCGTATCTATCGTTCATGGCAGTGCAGCGCATTTTTGCCCATCACGGTCTGACATTGTTCGATGTGCAGGAGATTCCGATTCACGGTGGATCTCTCCGGATTTACGCTCGTCATACAGAGGACACCTCGAAGCCTGTGGGCGATCGCGTCATCGAACTGCTAGAGCGGGAGAAAGCAGCAGGATTTGACAAGCTTGAGACCTATGCTCACTTCACAGAGCAAGTCAAAGAAACCAAGCGGAGGCTGCTAGAGTTCCTGATTACGGCAAAGCAAAAAGGGAAAACGATCGCAGGCTACGGTGCGCCCGGAAAAGGCAACACCTTGCTCAACTACTGTGGCATTCGCACCGATTTTCTCGATTACACAGTCGATCGCAATCCTTACAAGCAGAACAAGTTCACTCCTGGAACTCACATTCCTATCTACTCTCCAGAGAAGATTCGAGAAACCAAGCCAGACTATCTGTTGATTCTGCCTTGGAACGTCAAAGACGAGATTATGGAGCAAGTCTCCTACATTCGTGAATGGGGCGGTCAGTTCGTGGTTCCTATCCCTGAAGTTAAAATCTACGCCTAGTCATGGCGCTGCCAGTCTTGTGTTCTCGATGATGTAACTTGCTGCTAATGTTGCGGAGACTGATGTATGAGTGGAATAAGTAGTGTAGGCGCGAGCCTTAATCAAGAGCGATTAATGAGTAATCAAACTAAGATCCAGCCCAAAACTCAACTTCGAGCAAAAGACATCATTGCTGAAGACCTAGACTATATCTGTGGCAACCTTACTGAAGAGTTTGGCACGATGGCAGGCAAAAACTTGCTGATCACAGGCGGTGCGGGTTTTCTAGGCTATTACTTTGTGCAATCGGTTCTGCACTGGAATCAAAAGCACGAGCCAGACCAACAGATTCCTTTGACCGTTTATGACAACTATTCGCGAGGCGTACCTGCTTGGCTAACGGATCTCAAAGATGATCCAACTCTAACGCTGCTCAAGCACGATATGACGCAGCCATTACCCTCGGATATGGGTGATTTTCAATACATTATTCATGCGGCTTCGATCGCATCTCCTACGTTCTACCGTAGAGACCCGATCGGCACAATGGATGCCAATGTGAATGGACTCCGCAACCTGCTGGAATACTTTAAAAATCAACGAGATCAAGGCAAAGAAGTCGGTGGCTTTTTGTTCTTCTCTAGTAGCGAGATCTACGGCGATCCCACACCAGAGAACATTCCCACACCCGAAGACTATCGCGGCAATGTGTCCTGTACTGGGCCTCGCGCCTGCTATGACGAGGCGAAGCGCTACGGTGAAACGCTGTGTGTGAACTTCGCTCAGCAATATAATCTACCGATTAAATCAGCCCGCCCATTTAACAACTACGGCCCTGGATTAAAGATTACCGATCGTCGCTTGCTCCCCGACTTTGCGCGTGACATCTTCAGCGGTCGGGACATTACAATGCTGTCTGATGGTTCACCAAAGCGCACATTCTGCTATTCTGCAGACTCGATCACAGGCTACTACAAGGTCTTAGTCAAAGGTCATGCGGGTGAAGCGTATAACATCGGAATCGAAACGCCTGAGATTTCTGTTGCAGAACTTGCAGAAAAAGTGGTTGCAATCTCCAAAGAATTGTTTGGGTACGAAGGTAAAGTCGTTCGTAAGATTAGTGAAGACAAAGACTATTTGGTAGACAATCCGAATCGTCGCTGTCCGGTGGTTGAAAAAGCTCGAACTCATCTGGGTTACAATCCGACCATTTCGATCGATGAAGGACTTCGACGATCGCTGATCTGGTATCAAGACAACCAAGAAGCGGAGGACGCATAATGCAAGTTTCGATCATTGGAACGGGTTATGTTGGCTTGGTTTCGGGCGTTTGCTTTGCTGAGAAAGGGCATCAAGTGTACTGTGTTGATGTGGATCAATCCAAGGTTGATTTGATTAATCAGGGCATTTCTCCTTTCTATGAGCCTGGACTGAACGAACTGTTAGAGCGCAACATTAACACTCGCCTCAAAGCAACCACTGATTTTCGGCAAGCGATTCTTGAAACGGAGCTTTCTTTGATCGCAGTTGGAACTCCTTTCGACGGCAAAGAAGTTGATCTCACTTACGTAAAGCAAGTCGCACAGCAGATTGGTGAAGCGCTGAAAGAGAAGTCTTCCTATCATTTAGTTGTGGTTAAAAGCACGGTTGTTCCAGGAACGACTGATCAAGTGGTGCTACCAATTCTCGAAGCGGCTTCGGGTAAGAAAGCAGGTGTGGATTTTGGAGTGGGGATGAATCCAGAATTTCTCACCGAAGGAGAAGCGATCGATGACTTTATGTATCCCGATCGCATTGTTCTGGGTGGGATTGATGAGCGCAGCATCGATCAATTAGATGCTCTCTACACCGGATTTGAAGGAGTCGATCGCTTACGCACGAACAATTCAACCGCTGAGATGATCAAGTACACCTCCAACTCATTGTTGGCACTGCTAATTTCATTCTCAAACGAGGTTGGCAATCTCTGTTCTGCGATCGGCAACACTGATATTGTAGAGGTGATGAAGGGTGTACATAACAGTCGCTACTTGACCACGGTACTCCCGAACGGAGAGCGAATTGTTCCACCGATTACCAGCTTTCTCGCCGCAGGTTGCGGATTTGGTGGAAGCTGCCTACCCAAAGATGTTAAGGCTTTGATTGCTCATGGCGAGAAATATCAAAGTCCAATGCCCTTGTTAGACGCTGTTATTCAGATCAATCAGGCGCAACCTCAGCAAGTGATCGCGAGACTCAACAAACATTTCCCGTCACTTGATGGCGTGAAAATTGCAATCTTGGGACTCTCCTTCAGACCCAATACGAATGACATGCGCGAAACGCCAGCAATCCCATTGATCAAGGCACTCAAAGCGCAAAATGCAGCACTCAAAGCCTACGACCCGGTTGCAATTCCCGAAGCTGCAAAACTACTCAAACCAGAGGATGTAGAACTCTGTGATAGCTTACCGTCGGTGCTTGAAGGCGTTGACGCGATCGTGCTAGTCACACGCTGGGATGAATTCCGCGCTGTTCCTGAACTGATTGCTGAATTC
Organism: Leptolyngbya sp. DQ-M1; assembly: GCF_039962505.1. NCBI lineage: Bacteria > Bacillati > Cyanobacteriota > Cyanophyceae > Leptolyngbyales > Leptolyngbyaceae > Leptolyngbya > Leptolyngbya sp. DQ-M1. The sequence goes on along the minus strand of NZ_JAMPLJ010000007.1, from coordinate 100,615 downwards.
GACCCGCAGCCTGTCTTTGTGGATGGTCGTCGGATGTTAGACAAGCACTCGATTCAGCGCTACGAAGGCATTGGGCTTTAAGCAATGAACATTACTGATCTCAAAACAGTTCTCGACTCTCAGGCGATCGGTGAAGATCTCCATCGCTTTGCTGCTGAATTGTACCCCATTTGTCGCAGCATCACAGGCGACGGCTTTCGGGAAACCCTGCGTCAAATCGAACGCTTTATCCCCCTAAAGCGATTTGAAATCCCAACCGGGACACAGGTCTTTGATTGGACAGTTCCACGGGAATGGAATATTCGCGATGCTTATGTGAAAAACTCACGCGGCGATCGCGTCATCGATTTCCAACAGTGCAATCTACATGTGGTTAACTACAGCATTCCAGTGCATCAAACAATGTCATTGGAAGAACTAAAGCCGCATCTGTTCAGCCTGCCCGATCGCCCGGATTGGATTCCCTATCGCACGTCTTACTACAAAGATACCTGGGGGTTCTGCCTCACTCACAAGCAGTTACTTGAACTACCAGAGGATCAGTATGAAGTTTTCATTGATTCGACCCTAGAAGCGGGAAATTTGACTTATGGTGAGTATTATCTACCTGGGGAAATTGAAGATGAAGTTCTGATTTCCTGTCATGTTTGCCATCCGTCCTTGGCAAATGACAATCTATCGGGAATTGCAATCGCCGTCCATCTTGCAAAGTCCCTAAGTGAGATTAGGCATCGCTATTCCTACCGCTTCATCTTCATTCCAGCGACGATCGGATCAATCACCTGGCTCAGTCAAAACGAAGACCAGGTGCAGCGGATCAAACATGGTTTAGTTTTAAGCTGTTTGGGCGATCCGGGTAAGTCAACCTACAAGAAAAGTCGGCGGGGAGATGCAGAAATCGATCGCATTGTCAGTCATGTTTTGAAGCATTCTGAGCAAGACTACAACATGATTGACTTCTTCCCCTACGGCTATGATGAGCGGCAGTTTTGCTCACCCGGGTTTAACTTACCTGTTGGATGCTTGATGCGATCGCCAAATAGTAAGTTCCCTGAATATCACACCTCGGCTGACAACCTCGACTTCATTCGACCTGAATCTCTCACTGATTCTTTTTTGAAATGTTTGAGTGTGTTGAGTGTGTTGGAGCATAACAAGGTCTATCTCAACCAGAATCCGAAGTGTGAACCACAGCTAGGGCGACGAGGATTGTATCGATCGATCGGCGGCGCTTCTGGAACAGGACTGAATGAGCTTGCCCTGTTATGGACATTGAATCTATCTGATGGACAGCATTCATTGTTAGACATTGCAGAGCGATCGGGCTATGAGTTTGACACCATTAGGCAGGTTGCAGAGGCATTGATTGAAACCGAGCTGTTGAAAGAAGTGGCTATCTGACGGGATTGATTTGTAAAAGCAAAAATAGAGAGGGAAATCTGCATGAAAGTTGTTTTGTTTTGTGGCGGTCTAGGCACTCGACTGAGAGACTACTCGGAAAAGATTCCGAAACCCATGGTCAACATTGGGTATCGTCCGATTCTGTGGCACTTGATGAAGTATTACGCTCACTATGGTCACAAAGATTTCATCCTCTGTCTTGGCTACAAAGCAGACTACATCAAAGAGTATTTCCTGAACTATAACGAATGCCTCTCGAATGACTTTGTTCTGTCGGCGGGGGGTAAGCAAGTTCAGATGATCGGCAGCGACATTCACGATTGGAGAATCACCTTCGTTGACACCGGACTCAATTCCAACATCGGACAGCGTCTCAAAGCAGTTGAGAAGTACCTAGAAGGCGAAGAAATGTTTCTGGCGAACTACAGCGACGGTTTAAGTAACCTGCCGCTCGATGACTTTGTTAACCATTTCATGCGCCATGACAAAGTTGCAAGCTTTCTATCAGTAAAGCCGACTCAGACCTTCCATGTGGTTTCAACAGAAGAAGATGGATTGGTAAAAAGCATTGAGCATGTGAACAACGCAGATTTACGAATCAATGGTGGCTTCTTTGCGCTTAAAACTGAGATTTTCAGATATATGCAACCCGGTGAAGAATTGGTGATTGAACCCTTCCAACGCCTGATTGAAAAAGAACAATTGGTCGCCTACAAGTACGATGGCTTCTGGACTTGCATGGACACCTTCCGCGACAAGCAGAATCTTGATGACTTATACACTCAGGGCAATCCACCTTGGGAAGTTTGGAAGACTCGTAAAGTGATGTAGTCATTAATCTGGGAAGATGAAAATGCTGAAACTGATGTTCGATCGCGGCAAAGATGCTGAATACCGTATTCTTTGTCTTGGCGCTCATTGTGATGATATTGAGATCGGCTGTGGAGGAACTATTCTGAAGCTGATCGAAGAGTATCCAAATGCTGTGTTCTACTGGGTTGTGTTTAGCTCTAGTGAGATTCGATCGAAAGAAGCATTTGCGAGTGCCGATCGATTTCTAGCAGGTGCGAAAGTTGAGAACATTGTGGTGAAAAACTTCCGCAACAGCTTCTTTCCCTATGTGGGAACCGAAATCAAAGACTACTTCAACGAACTCAGCCAAGCATTTTCACCGGATCTAATTCTGACGCACTACAAGCATGATGCTCACCAGGATCATCGGGTCATTTCGGATTTAACCTGGAATAGCTATCGGAATCACCTAGTCCTGGAGTACGAAATTCCGAAATACGATGGCGACATTGGTAATCCAAATTTCTATGTTCCCTTGAGCGAAGCAGTTTGCCAGCGTAAAATTCAAACGCTGATGGAGGTGTTTGAAACTCAAAAACAGCGACAGTGGTTTACTGAAGATACGTTCCAAGCAATCTTACGGTTGCGAGGTATTGAAGCCAATTCCTCCAGTAAGTTTGCGGAAGCGTTTTATAGCCGAAAGTTAGTGTTTTAAACATTCTTGTTTTGAGAGATAGAGGCGATCGTGAGTAAACTCGATCGCCTCTATATAATTTATGCACTCACCTGCAACACAGGCGTAAGCTTCACACCATATTCCGTCTCAAAGCTTCCCTTCTTGCCTGCTAAGCTCCAAAGTTCCAACTCACAAGGATCATCGAAATTCGATGGTTTAACTAACAATCGCATTTCTCTTTGGTCTAAATTGAACTGGCATTGAATGGATTGAATTGCTCCAATTTGACGACGATCGAGCGCCACCGCCAATCGTAACAGTGGATATAACTGCTCGACAACGCGCCGATGTCGCTTACTGGTGAGATTGCGATAAGTTTCGTGACGTTTTTTCGGGCTATTTTTGCGGTGGTAGCGAGCGAGATTCGCGATCGTTTCGATCTCCATCTCTGTAAATCCTAGCAACTCCGCATGGCGAATTAGATAATAAGAATGCTTGTGATGCGAAGAATGCGAGATGTGATGCCCACAGTTATGTAAGATCGCCGCCGCCCAAAGCAGCATTCGCTCCTCATCCCCCCAAAAATGCAGTTTCTCCTGCGTTTGATCAAACAGACTCAGCGCAAATTCTGCGACTCGCTGACTATGCTCTAGGTTGACTTGATATTTCTGAGTTGCTTTGAAGATACTGCGCTCGCGGACAGATCCCTGATAGCGCAAACGATCTTCAATCAGCCCATGCGCGACCATCCAATCGACGATGACTCCTTCTCGTAGCGATCGCTCACAAATGACGATCGATTCTGCTTTCAACTGAGTCATTACTTCCTGCAAAATCATCGCTCCAGGCAGGATAATTTCAGAGCGTCGCTCTGATAATCCTGGAATTGCCAAGCGCTCTGCCAAGGTCATTTTTCGCAAGCGGTTGATCCAATCTTTCAAATCTTTCAGCGATAATTCACAACCATTGAGCGGCACTGGAACCGCGCCAAACTTCTCGCGAGCATTTAACGCCACCAGTGTCTCGATCGTTCCCGATGTCCCCACAAGGCGCGGACGTTCTCCAGGATTGAGATGCGCTTGTAGATCTTCAATCGATCGTTCCAGCATTCCGCGAATATAAGCTTGCAGCCCAGCAAACTCAGTCACACTGATCGGGTCAGTTTTAACCTGCTCAGCCGTAAGCCGAACCGCGCCAACCTTGGTACTACTAAGCGTTCTTGGCTCATGGCCATCGCCCAAAATTAACTCAGTCGAACCGCCGCCGATGTCCACAATCACGTGCGGCTGATTGTTGAAACTCATCGCTGACAGCACACCGAGATAGATTCGCCGCGCTTCCTCGGCTCCGGAGATTAAATTAATCCACAGCCCTAGCTCGTTCTCGATGCGCTGTAAAAATTCTTGTCCATTTGGCGCTTCTCGTACCGCACTGGTCGCCACTGCAATCACCTGCTCAGCGTTCAAGCTCTTCGCAACTTCCTGACAGCGCTTCAGCGCAACAAACGCCCGATCCATCGCTTCGGCTGACAGTTCGCCCGTTTTCTTACAAAAATCGCCCAGACGCACCGTCGCCTTTTCCCGACCTACGATCGTAAAGGTCGGAATGTCTGACTGAATCCGGGCAATTACCATGTGAATTGAATTCGTTCCGACATCAATTGCTGCCAGAACGCGATCGCGATCCGATGGAACTGTAGGCAGTGTCACCGGATTCTCTTGAGGAGGGTTCGAGATGGAATTAACCATGAGCATTAAAGCGTACTGCGACCTAATGTTTCTACGAGCGAGAGCACCGAATATTCAAACCGCGATCAGACAAGTCAAACCATTTCTCAGATTAAGGTTTTATCGCAACTCCTAAGTCAGTCAACCGATTTTTTAGGCAAAAACCACGCTAAGGTCTTTTTATAGACTTGCGATCGAACTTTATGTGGACTCAGCCAAAACCCTCTTCAGAACCAACCTGGCTCACCATTGCACGACTCCTGCGCTGGCACAAACCCGAAGGGCGTTTGATCTTAATGATTCCGGCACTGTGGGCGGTGTTTCTCGCAGGACGAGGAACGCCACCCTGGTTATTAGTAGTCATCATTATTTTAGGCACTTTGGCAACCAGTGCGGCAGGTTGTGTGGCAAATGATCTCTGGGATCGCAATATTGATCCACACGTTGAACGCACCCGCGATCGTCCCTTGGCTTCACGAGCGCTCTCCGTAAAAGTCGGGATCGTCGTCGGCTTGATTTCGCTGCTGTGTGCCGCAGGATTAGCGCTATTTCTCAACCCGCTCACATTCTGGCTTTGTGTCGCTGCCGTTCCCGTGATTCTCCTTTACCCTGCTGCTAAGCGAGTGTTTCCTGTGCCGCAACTGGTGTTATCGATCGCGTGGGGCTTTGCCGTTTTGATTAGCTGGAGTGCGGTGAGTTGTAGCGCGACTTCAAACACGGCTTGCCTCACCCAATCGATGTGGTTACTCTGGGGCGCAACGGTGCTTTGGACGTTGGGATTTGATACGGTGTACGCCATGTCCGACCGCGAGGACGATCGCCGCATCGGAGTCAAGTCCAGCGCTTTATTTTTTGGACGGTATGCTCCTTATGCGATCGCCGCTTTCTACACGGGAACAGTGGTCATTTTGGCAAAACTGGGAGCCGTGATGCAGTTGAATCCCTGGTATTGGAGCGCATTAGGACTCAGCACGATCGCGTGGGCATGGCAATCGCACAAACTGATCCAACTCTCAATTCCCCATTCATTCTATGCGTTTAGCTTCAAGCAAAATGTTTGGATTGGTTTTCTCTTATTAGCTGGAATGATTGCTGGAAGTTAATCGATCCACTCTGTCCGAACAAAATGAGCGGGGCGACCCCAACCATCTTGAACGACAGAGACTTCGCGCACTCTCAGGTTAAACGGAATTGCAGTGGTAACATACTGCTGCACAAACCGCCCTAATTCCGGTGCAATCTGCGAAGCGGTTGTTGCTGCGACTCCTAAGCCCAATAGCTGCTCGATCGGGTTGCGCGGTAAGAGCAAGTGAATTCCGAGCGCGATCGAGGCGGTGAGCAGCATTCCCACTGAAAGATTTGTCCCACAACGCGGGTGAACCGCCAAGTTCCATTCCCCATGGGTAATACGCTCTAGGGCTTGATTCACCGATCGTTTAACCTCAACCGTATCCGCCTGACCATATAAATAAAATCCTTCCTCAGTCGATAATCCGCCTAGCCCACTATTATCTGTCCAGTCAGGTGGCGCAATTCGCCGATCGGGCAAACCACTTAAAATCCAGACCGTTGCGTGTTCAAGCGCATGAACCTGCCGCACCATCAGCGTTTCTCGCAGTCCAGGAATAAATCCAATCTGCTGAAGCAACTCCGTATCTTGAGACGCTTGGGGAGTTGGGAGCAACGAACTCAAAAATTGATCCAATTCAGAAACATGTGCAGTCATAACCCAACAACTTCGGAAGCCCGCGCTAGAGAATCAGTGCTTCAACTCTAGCGCTTGTCTCCCGAAGTTGACTGCAAGCTGTTGCAAATTGTAGCGAGTCACTGCTAAATAATTAACCAAACAATCGAACAGTCAGCAAGGCCGCAGTGGGTTGAGTCCCAGAACCCCCAACAGAGCGCGCCACCTCGACACCATTTTGCTCCAGAATCACAATGGGTTCAGATCCGCTATTCATTTCGACCCGCTTGATCAAGACCTGCCCATTTGCAATGCGCTGTCCCACTTGAACATAGCGACTGGTTGCTTCATTCGGAGCCTGCACGATCACCTGCGGTACACCACCAACGACCACGACACCCGTAATTTGCACTCCCTTTGCTAAGCTCGAATCAGGCAGCGGCGGAAGCGGACGAATCGGCGATTGCGGCTCTGGTTTCGGTAAAGTCACAGTTGGTCGATTCCTTGGCTCGGATTTCACTGGCGGCTGTGGAGTGGGAGTAGATCCCGTTGGCTGTGCTGTAGATGGCGGTGCCACCGGAACCTTGAACGAAACAAGGGGCGGGACACTCGAAAACGGATCTTTCCCGCTACTGATGCCGCGCTGAACTTGTTTCGCTCGCTCTAATGGATCAGTCGATTGCAGTAGACCCGCAATTTTGTTTCCTGATTGTGCACCTTCCAATTTTGCTGCGTCTTTAGCAGGGACGGTTGGCTTGGCAAACGCCTGAGCAGGCGTGGATGGGTTAGCTGCGGGCGAAGGATTAACCGTCGCAGTTTCCTCGCCCGTCGTGCAGCCGCTCAGCCAAAGCGTAAACGCACCCACACAAAGAATCAGCATTCTGCTTGGAAGATTCCCCGTAACTTGCTTTGTGAACCGCTTGCTCATGATCACTCCCAAAATTCGACTTAGAATTAGCCTCGATCACGGTTCACAGCCCAAACTTAAATGACCCGCAATGGAGAACGATTCGTGTGATGACAGTGTGCCCCGATTTCGCTCAAGAGCCGACTCGCTAAAAAAAATTGCGTGAATTTTCGTAGCTTTCTTGCTTAAGCCTCAGTACAAACCATGATGGCTTGTAACTTTTGTAGCCCTTTTTTCACTTGGCGAGAGACGGTGACGGCGCTAATTCCCAGGCGTTCTGCGGTTTCTTTCTGAGTTAAATCGTAGAGAAAAACGAACTCCAAAACTTCACGGGTTCGCTGTTCTAACTGCACCAAGGCTTGCTGAAGCCGAAGGCGGTCTTCCTGAACGAGTTGAAAACTGCGATAACGGGTATCGGGAACCAGATCTCCTAGGGATGCAGTCCCCTCTTCGTCACCGATGGGGGTATCTAGGCTAAGCAGGGCGCGATTTTGACCCGCTAATCGAATTTCCTGCCACTCTTCGATCGCAATATCCAACGCCGCCGCGATTTCAGTATCAGTCGGGGGTCTGCGATGTTGTGCCTGAAATTCTCGAATGATCCAGACCGCTTGGCGTTGCAGCGCTTGCCAACGGCGCGGAATTCGCACCGAGGGGCTTTTGTCGCGCAAATAATGTTGAATCTCGCCCCGGATGTAGGGAATTGCAAACGAGCTAAAAGCGTGTCCTTTCGACATATCAAATCGCTCGATCGCCCGAATTAATCCAATCGATCCAACCTGAAGCAGATCGTCGTAGCTTTCCGTACACTGATTCACCCAATGGTGCGCTTCTTTCCTCACCAGCCCAATATTCAGTTCAACTAGTTGATTGCGGATAGAAGCCGATGCCGACTTCTGATACTCACGGAGCAGTTGTAACGTTTCGTTTCTTAAATCGGTAGAGACAAGATTAGGCATGACGAATTTCAGTGATGAGCTTACGCTTAAGAAGGTGTCAAACCCGATTTTTTGCTGCTTCTGCTGAGAGCTGTGATGGTAGAAATCACACCCAGAATGCGATCGGAGAGATGAGAACAAAAGCTTTAAGCAAGTCGTTGAAACTGCTAGATTTTTGCTCTTCTCTTGGTGACAAATCAAACTTATTTCTTTGATCGAATTGCGTACAACTGCATTTCCACGGAACGTTAGCCCACGGTGATTTGAATCACTTTATGAATAGATTCTGAACAAACGTGAGAATTGGATTTTACAAAATTAAAATACGCAAAAAAATGGGGCAGCTTGCCCCAAGACGTGAATGGCTCTGAAAAAGAGCGCGTTAAATTGGCAATTCCTAGACTAGCGGGAATCTAAGCAGCAGGCGCAACTCGTGCGTAGAACAAGCCGCGAATCTTCACTTCGCTGGCTTCACGGGATCCCATGTCGGTCTCAGATGGCTGTTCACTCTCGAACGTTCCGGCAATCTCGCCAGTTGCGCTGTCGATTTTTGCCACTTGTAGCGAAATTGCACCCTTGTCAAGCTGGAAGCGTTTGACGTTCTCTTTTCTCAACTCTTCTGAGTCTGCTGAAGCTGGAAGCGCAACTGCATTATCGTAACCGGTGGTCAAACCGCGACCTTTCGGGTCGAGGAAGTTAGAAGTCCGGTAAGACGGAACGCGGAAGTTTCCAGTAAAGTCGGTTGAAGTGTTGATCGTGGACGAACCCGGCGCAGTCGTTGCCACCAATCCTTTAATGGTGAACAAGAAGGGAACCCGTTCGCCACCTGGTAGCTGAACAGTAATCGCCTGAAAGTCTAGACCATCTTCTTCTACAAAAGTCAAGCTACCATCTGTGTTTGCCGTCAATGTTCCTGACACCGCATCGATCGACGAGGTGTAGCGGGTCATCACTTTCGCGGGAACAAACTCAGCTTCACGGCGCTTGTTGCCCAACTCTTCTTTGACAAAGTAAGTGGTGGGCTGGAGGCACAATCCGGTGATGCTGTAGGATTTGCCGTTTTCGATCGCGATCGAGCCGCGGGATGTTTCCTCAATTTGGGGGCAGCTATTGGCTAAGCCTGTGCCGCGAATTTGCTCGTAGGTCAATCCTTCCGTACTGGTAGCAGTAGCGTCACTACAAGCCGTTAGAACACTCAGGCAGAATGCCAGCAGTGTCACAATCAATGCGCGATACCTCATGGTCAACCTCAAAGTAATGTAAAAATTCTGTCAGGGTGTTTTGGCACTGCTGTCAGATCTCATCGAGTTTCTATAAATTCTGGTGTGGTTCAATCGAACCTCTCATAGCATTTTACAGATATTCGTAAACATTTTAAGAATCGAAGACGATCGCAGATTGCACGGAAGGAATTACAGTGCTGGGGGCAGCAGTCTCGATCGCCAAAAAGCGGTACGGTATTAATGCCTTTTTCCGGTTATCAGGTTATCAGTAGACGCGCCTGAGGAGCGACCCGTATGGATCACGATGCGATGATGAGAGATTACGCCAAGAGTAAAGCTGATGAGATTACTGCGAGGTCGTTAGAACTTGACGAGCTAGCGCGGACGGTTCGCTCGATCTCGGAGCGTTCAGCCGGAGACGGACTCGCGCTTCTCGCTTTGCTGAGGGTGCTTGAAATCCTCCATCGCGAAATCCGAGAAGGCTTGTTTCAGGAGGCACTGCCTAGTAATCGTCAGGCACTCTATAGTTTATTGAAAGATATTGAAGCGACGGGGGGATGGCCCTATATCAATCGCATGCCGCTTCAAGAGTTTCTGCGAAATCTGATTGTCGAAATTGTCGAAGAGGACACCTGCTCTGAAACCGAAAGATAGGCAAAAAGCGCCAAAGATGCTTAATCTTCAGCGCTTTTTCTGAGTGAAACTGTAAAGTTTTATTGCTCGTCTTTGGGCTGGCGGCTGGCGGTTTGGATATAGAGAATCAGCAGAAACACGCTCGGCACAAGCACAAACAGAATCGACGCAATAAATCCCAAATCATTAACTTGCATAAAGCACGACCCCTTTTAAACTTGGCATCAACACTTTCTAGAATACCACTAAGGCTTGGTCTTAACGCTGACTGCCCCGTTGACTAGGGCTTGACAAGCCAGGCGATAAGAAGCGGGTTTTTTCTTTAATTTGCGCTCCTCGAATGCGGTGCGCGGCGAGAGATTTTCCATACCTTCAATCACTTCGACAATGCAAGTGCCACATTGACCGCTGCCGCCACAGTTCATTAACTTGCCGCCAAAGGTGTAGAGATCGACTTGATTTTCGATCGCTTTAATCCGCAGATTCGCGCCTTGAGCCGCGACCACTTCTTTACCTTCTTTGACAAAATTGATGCTGGCAGACTGGAATGCGGGTTTCGGTGACTCCTGAACGACAGCTTCTTCAACGGGTTGGAGATCGGTGTCTGCTGGTTGCATAGTCTTCCTCTTGAAGAGAATTTGTAGATTGATTGGCACTCAAAATGCTTTCTTTAGTTGTACCTCATTTCATTCAAAAATTAAGAAATATTAATAAGTGAAAAGCAAGAATTGGAAGGAATTTCAGACGATCGCGATTCGCTTGCAATCGCTTCTAACACTGGTTACACTTCTTTATACACTTTCATTTTTTATCAATCCCTTGTCATGGTCGCGATTCAACGTTCTTGTGAACGGCTGGAGCGCAGAAACGGCGGGGTTACGGGATGCCTTGTCTGGTAAAGTTACCAATATTAGGCACTTTAACAAAAGGCTGAAAGAAGCGTTGCAGTAGACGTAATTTAGAGGAGGAGAGTAGTCAATGGGACTACCCTGGTACCGCGTACACACAGTTCTGGTGAATGATCCGGGACGGTTGATTGCGACTCACCTGATGCACACCGCACTGGTAGCAGGTTGGGCAGGATCAATGGCGCTCTATGAGCTTGCCATTTTTGATCCGAGCGATCCAGTTCTGAACCCCATGTGGAGACAAGGTATGTTCGTGCTGCCGTTTATGGCAAGACTCGGCGTAACCTCTTCCTGGGGCGGTTGGAGCATTACGGGTGAAACCGTCACCGATCCAGGCTTCTGGTCGTTTGAGGGCGTTGCGGCTGCCCACATCGTTTTATCGGGCTTGCTGTTCTTGGCAGCTTGCTGGCATTGGGTTTATTGGGATTTGGAGCTTTTCCGCGATCCGCGCACAGGTGAACCTGCGCTCGACTTGCCGAAAATGTTCGGAATTCATTTGTTCTTGTCGGGATTACTTTGTTTTGGTTTCGGTGCGTTCCACTTGACGGGCTTATTTGGTCCCGGAATGTGGGTGTCTGATGCCTATGGTGTAACGGGTCACGTTCAGGCTGTCGCGCCTGAATGGGGGCCGGCTGGATTTAACCCGTTTAATCCGGGTGGAGTTGTGGCGCACCATATTGCAGCGGGCATTGTCGGCATTATTGCAGGCTTATTCCACCTCAGCGTTCGTCCGCCTGAGCGTCTCTATCGCGCTCTAAGAATGGGGAACATCGAAACGGTGTTGTCGAGCAGTATTGCAGCCGTGTTCTTTGCGGCATTTGTGGTTGCAGGAACCATGTGGTACGGCAACGCAACCACTCCGATCGAGCTTTTTGGCCCAACGCGCTATCAGTGGGATAGCAGCTACTTCCGCCAAGAAATCGATCGTCGCGTTCAAAATGCGGTTGCAGATGGCGCAAGTCTGTCTGAAGCTTACAACCAAATTCCTGAAAAACTGGCGTTCTACGATTACGTCGGTAACAGCCCCGCGAAAGGTGGCTTGTTCCGTACCGGTCAGATGAACAAAGGGGATGGAATCGCTCAGACTTGGGTCGGACACCCGGTATTCAAGGATGGCGAAGGTCGTGAATTGTTTGTCCGTCGCTTGCCGAACTTCTTCGAGAACTTCCCTGTGATTCTCCAAGATAGCGATGGCGTGATTCGTGCGGACATTCCGTTCCGTAAGGCTGAGTCGAAGTACAGCTTTGAGCAAGCTGGCGTAACTGTTAGCTTCTATGGCGGTAAGCTGGATGGGCAGACCATCAGCGACCCGGCACAGGTTAAGCGTTATGCGCGTGCTGCTCAGTTAGGCGAACCGTTTGAATTCGATCGTGAAACACTGAACTCGGATGGTGTATTCCGCACCAGCCCGCGTGGATGGTTTACGTTTGGTCATGCTGTGTTTGCGCTGTTGTTCTTCTTCGGTCACATTTGGCACGGATCTCGGACGATCTTCCGGGATGTGTTTGCTGGAGTTGACCCCGATCTGTCGGAAGAACAAGTTGAATGGGGACGTTTTGCGAAAGTGGGTGACAAAACCACTCTTCAGAGAACAGAAGCTTAATTGGCTTCACGGGTCTAGGCGATTCGCTTAGACCCGACACAGCTCTTTATCTTGGGACACCATCATGGAAAGTGTTGCATATATTTTGATTTTGGCTTTGGCGATCGGCGTTCTGTTCTTTGCGATCGCCTTTCGGGAACCACCGAGAATTGGCAAGTAATTTCACGATGACGAGAAGAACCCGCTTCAGACCGAGGCGGGTTCTTTTTTGCGACGGTTTCGGACAAGCTGATTTAGGATGTGAATGTTGGGTTTACTCGGTGCTTGTGAGCGTTTCTTCGCGACAAACAGATTTTTCCAGTCCGACTCGCTATTGCGTTCGGGCGGTACAGCCTTCGGATTTGTATGAGATTGCGGGAGTTTTGGTGGATAGTTTTCCGCTGTATCCGTCGTTTTTACCGTGGCTGGCTCCAGTGATTCGAGTCGGGATTCATGAGGATCTAAGGAGCCGAACGCGATTTCCGGCACCGAATTATGTTTGCTTGGTGGCGATCGATACGAGCGATCGAGCAGAGCGATTGGTTGGAACGGTCGAGATTGGATTACGTGGAACGAATCCTTGGCAGCCGCGTACTAATCAGTACATGTATTTGTCGAATCTGGCGGTACGGGAAGACGCGCGACGGCAAGGAGTGGCGCAGCAGTTGTTATTGGCGTGTGAGCCGTATGTCCAAGAGTGGGGCTATCGCGATATTTATTTGCATGTGCTGGAAACGAATGAGGCGGCAAAGCGGCTTTATTTTAAGTTGGGGTATCAGCTAGAAGAGATTCAGCCGAGTTGGGATTGGTTCTTGGGAAAACCGAGACGGATGTTTTTGCGGAAGGAATTGCGATCGCCTGAAGTCAGAGAGCTTTAATTCAGAGATCGGATGCAGGGCCACAATACGCTAGTCGAAATTACCCCACTTCAACTTGAATCTCCAACGAAGGCGTACCAGCGGGAAAGGCGAAAGAAACGAAGCCGAGCGAAAGATTGGATAAGTATTCCGTTTTCGCCTCCGAATTCACTTGGATATACGCAAAAAAATCTGGAGATTCACTAAACTTAGAAAGATCTGTATGAAACAGAGTTAGGAGGGCTTGTGCGCCTGTTTACGACCGTCGCAGGATTGCGGTGCTACTTGAACTTGGCTCAGGGAAAACAACCGATCGCGACGGGTTCCACCGAATCGACGATCGCACGATCAACGATCGGGTTTGTTCCCACGATGGGCGCACTCCACGCTGGACATTTGAGCCTGATTCAACGAGCGCGACAAGAAAATCAAATCGTTGTCGTCAGCATTTTTGTCAATCCGCTGCAGTTTGGAGCAAACGAAGATTTGAGCCGCTACCCCCGCACTTTGGAGCGCGATCGATCGCTGTGTGAAGCGGTTGGGGTTGATGTGATCTTTACGCCTGATGCCGCAGAAATGGGAGTCAGTCCGCCTACTCCGACGAGAGTGCAGCCGTCGATCGAGCTAACTTCTGGGCTGTGTGGGGCGTTTCGTCCTGGGCATTTTGAAGGCGTGGCAACCATTGTGACGAAACTCTTAAATTTGGTGCAGCCCGATCGAGCTTATTTTGGGCAGAAAGATGCTCAGCAACTCGCGGTGATTCAGCAAATGGTGAAAGATTTGAATTTGCCTGTTGAGGTTGTGCCGTGCGCGATCGTGCGGGAATCCAGCGGTTTAGCGCTTTCGTCCCGAAATCAATACTTAACAGATGAAGAAAAAATAAAGGCAACTGCACTTTATCGAGGATTGTCACAAGCTGAAAAACTGTTTCGATCCGGAGAGCGTGTAAGTGCTACCTTAGTTCAGGCAGTGAAACAGGAACTCGAAAAAGTTTCCGAACTGCGACCAGAATATATCGAACTTGTTGATCCGATGACGCTGAAATCTTTAGACTCTGTGACCGATGAGGGTTTGTTAGCGCTGGCTGCGCGTTTGGGTTCGACCCGCCTGATTGACAACTGCGTGCTGCGCGATCGTCGCCCGATGATTGCGATCGATGGTCCTGCGGGAGCGGGAAAATCGACGGTGGCACGGGCAGTAGCGGCTAAGCTGGGCTTGTTTTATCTGGATACGGGCGCGATGTATCGGGCGCTGACTTGGTTTGTGCTGCAATCAGGCGTAGATTTGAACGATGAACCGGCAGTTGCAGAATTGGCGCATCAGTGCGAGATCGATTTTCAAACTGACACGGCAACCCCGATCGTGTTTGTCAACGGTCAAGATGTGACGCAGGCGATTCGGACTCCAGAAGTAACGGCGCATGTTTCGACGATCGCGGCACAGGCGGCGGTGCGGGAAGCGTTAGTGAAGCAGCAGCAGAATTACGGTCGGCGCGGGGGCATCGTGGTTGATGGCCGCGACATCGGAACGCACGTTTTTCCGGATGCAGAAGTAAAAATCTATTTAACTGCTTCGATTCAAGAAAGAGCGCGGCGCAGACAGCACGATCTGAAGACTCTGGGACAGCCAGAGGTGAGTTTGGCAGAGTTAGAAGCCGCAATTTTTGAGCGCGATCGTAAGGACAGCACTCGTGTCATCTCACCGTTGCGGAAGGCGGAGGATGCGATCGAAATTCAATCCGACAATCTGACGGTGGCGGAAGTGCTGCAACGGATTGTCAGTCTATATCAGGAAAAAACGGCACCGGTTTCGATTTGACAATATTATGGGTCGCTGCGGGATTTGGGGTCGTCATAGAGACACGATTAATCGCGTCTCTATGACGACGGATACAACGAGTGGGCGATTTGCCGCATTTGTTTTTTGAATTGGAATTCACACCGACCATTCTTTAAAGATTTCGTTGGGTACTCTAGAAGCGCTGTCGTTCAGGGAACCCTATGTCTTCTTTTTCGGAGTCTGCTTCTTGTCAGAATCAGCTAGAAGCAGGGCTAATGGCGCTTCAAAGCGGGCAGACCGAAAGCGCGATCGTACAACTTAACCGGTGTCTCACCTCTCCCGATCTCAATTCCTCAGATGCTGTCAAAGCCAAAATGGGATTAGTGCAGGCATACGCGCAAAGTGGAGAAATTCAGTCAGCGATCGCACTTTGCCAAGAGCTTCACCAGAGCCACCACGAAAAGGTGCGGGCGTGGGCGACGCAAATGATGACAAAGCTTGCGCCTATTGATCCGGGATTCGTGCCGCTTGATGCCACAGTTCAACCCGTTCGACGCAAACGAGCAACGCCATCTCAGCAAAATGCCGCCACAATTCAAACAGAACCCCTATCAGAGCCAGCTCGACCTGAAACCATCTCAGCTATAACGCCGCACGCCTGGAAAAACGCCGATCGTGCTCAGCGCTGGCATCCCCTTCCTCCGCTCAATCCGATGCGGTTGCGGTGTGCAGAAGTTGGAAGCGCGATCGCGCTCTTTATGACACTGTGCTTGCTCTGGCAAGTAGTAGGTTTCACTTTCTCGCTGCCCCATACAGCAGTAGCACGGCTCTTGCGCTGGAGTATTGCTGCTCCTGATCAAACCATTCCGATCCTGCAATTCGGATTGAGCTTGATGCTCCTATTTTTTGCATCTCCGTGGATTTTGGATGCAGTACTGAAAGGACTGTATGGGCTCAAGCCGCTCTCCACGGCTGCGATCGCTCGTCATAGCGTAGAGGCGCATCGCCTGATTCAAAGATTTGCCCAGCAGGAGAAAATTCCCATTCCCAAGCTCGGAATTTTGCCGACTTCGGTTCCGATCGCGGTTACTTACGGTTGTCTACCTAAATTTGCTCGAATTGTGGTGAGTCAAGGGCTTTTAGATCAGTTAACCGATGAAGAAATTGCAGCAATTTATGCCGGAGAAGTGAGCCATATTGCTCATTGGGATTTTGCTTGGATGTCACTTGTTGCTGTCGTGTTGCAGATTCCTTACTCCATTTATCAATTGAGCGCGATCTCCAGCGATCGGCTCCGAGCCTTGAAGTTAAATCAGGCTTTTGTTTCCAAACTCATTCAAATTGCTGCTGATGTAACAGGGCTAATTTCTGCGATCGCCTATGGATTTTTCTGGGTATTTCGCTGGTCAGGATTATGGCTTTCAAGAGAGCGTATTATCTATAGCGATCGTCAGGCTTGCAGTCTCACAGGCAATCCAAACGGACTAGCACGAACCTTGATTAAATTAACGATCGCGACGACTAAAACCATCAAACACGAAAAGCGAACTTCTTATCTATTAGAGGGTTTTGAGCTGCTTAATCCTGTGAGTTATCGCAGCGCAATTTTATTTGAAGGGCTCTTCGATCGAGTCTCTTTATCGACTTTATTTCAGTGGGATTTTGCTAACTGCGATCGTAGTTTATCCCTGTTGGATAGCCCTCATGCTCTCATGGGAACCCGACTGCAAAAACTGATGAATTGCTGTCAGCAATGGCACCTCAAACCTGAACTCGATCTCGAAACCCTCACCCCCACTAACCGTAAGCAACCCTTACTGCAATTCGCACCCCTGTTTGGTGGTTTAGGCGGCATTGCGATCTCAGCATTACTCTGGCTAATTGCTCACGCTCTCTTTGCCATTGGTAACTTCCGCCTCAATTGGTTAGCCAGCGATTACAGCTTGTTTCCAAGTTTTGGGTGCATTGGATTTGGCATTGGGATGATCATTCGATTTAATCGCTTCTTTCCTGACTCTCAGGACGCACACACCGATCTCGTTCAGCTCCTGACGCAACCCCAGCTCACCCCCCTCGATAGTCCCAGAATTCGACTCGAAGGAACGCTTATCGGGCGCACTGGAGCCAGCAACCGACTTGCTCAAGACCTCCTCCTGCAAACCGAGACCGGATTAATTAAGCTGCACTACTGCTCTCAGCTAGGCGCGATCGGAAATCTACTCTGTTCGCTCCCGCTTGGGCAGCCCGCGATCGTCACTGGATGGCTCCGACGTAGCGCAACTCCCTGGATTGATGTAGACACGATTAAAACGAGATCGTTAATCCGGGCTGGACATCCCGTCTGGTCGTTACTGGTTGCGATCGCGGCAATTCTATTTGGCATCGCTCAGATTCTGTAAAGAATAGTTGCGTTCTCTCTAGACATAGTGTTACATTTCGTTACAAGGAGTCCAGTCCTGAAGTGGCTCAGTCGGTCGTGCATCGACTTACAGAACTTTCAGTATTCGGTATTTCTCCTCCCAACACAGCAAGCTGAACCAGTCGATCGCAGGATCGGCTGGTTTTTGTCTCACAACGGAAGCAAAATTTTGCAGACTCTAACAATTTTCCAGGCTCTAACAATCGAAATAGCACTCAGGAGGGAAATTGTTCAGGTGGCTCGAATCTGAGAGACGAGCATGATACCTTTAAGAGTGGTGCATATCCTTGGGACACAGTGACCAAGTTGCTTAACCTCAAATCCCGCGATCATCGCCCAGCGACAAGAATCGAACCCTATGGAGATTTTCCGGGTTTGGTTTGAAATCTCCGGAGGAAGGGTCAGCAGTGCGATCGTGCTGCTTCATGTAGTCCTGACGAAAGGTGGCAGAAATGTCTGTA
Source organism: Leptolyngbya sp. DQ-M1 (assembly GCF_039962505.1). NCBI lineage: Bacteria > Bacillati > Cyanobacteriota > Cyanophyceae > Leptolyngbyales > Leptolyngbyaceae > Leptolyngbya > Leptolyngbya sp. DQ-M1. The sequence goes on along the minus strand of NZ_JAMPLJ010000007.1, from coordinate 82,628 downwards.
TCGTCTAACCTGAGCCAAGAAAACGAAAGGTGTAGCTGAGGGATGTGTGGTAAGCGTCCGTACCATGTATTAGGATCAAAGTCTGGAGGTGTCTCGATATGTCAATTCGTCTATATGTGGGCAATTTGCCCGAAGATTTAAGTCGGCAAGACCTCGAAGCTGCATTTGCGGATGCAGGAGAAGGAGTCTCCGCCAAGCTGATCACCGATCGCAAAACCGGTAAATGCCGCGGTTTTGGCTTCGTCACCGTCAAATCTGATGAATTGGCGGATCAATTCATTGAGAAATACAACGGAGTCAGCATCAAGGACAACGCGATCAAAATTGAAAAAGCGTTGCCTCGATCGAAAGACAAAGCTGATGAACCCGCAGCAGCACCCGTCGCGTCGGCCGGTGGAAAGCGCAAAGGCGGCAACACGAACAACAACAACAAATCGCGCCGCACCACCACTTCTACTGCTGATCCTGACTCGGTTCAACCCGATCCGCGCTGGGCACAAGAACTGGAAAAACTCAAACAAATGCTGGCAACTCAAACGACTAATTCATAGAATTTGCGATTCTCCGCCGCATTTCGGTTTGAGTGACGGGAACCCTAATAACATTGCGTTGTGATAGGGTTTCGTTTGAATGAAGCGTTTGAACAATCAAGCATTTTACATCCTCCAGACTGAGGTTCGACGATGTCTTGGTTCGTGTAAGATTGGGCAAGTTCAGTTTGAGCTTGCCCTTCGTCGTTTGGAGAGATTACGCCTCCGGTCGGGAACACCTGCAACCGAGGCAGAATTACGAGACGCGATCGGCGATTTGATTCCAGATTTTGATTCAAAAATTCTCCGCAAGGCGGCAACAGTAAATCGCCCCTCGTCGCCGCTGTGGATCAGTTTAAAGCTTGGAACGGTTGCGAGCGTTCTTTCAGCGGGTGGAATTTGGCTCGTCAATCGCCCGATTCCGTGGATTCGTTATCCGGTCATGGAGGCTGCTCCATTTCTGCTTACACCGAGCTACATGGCGATGAGTCGGACAGGTTGAAGGTCATACCCATCGAACTTGCGCTTTTTAGCTCCCTGGCGGCTCTAGTCGAATTAAACGCCCGTCTCCTGATCCGTCCGTAAGAACATACAGCAATCCATCGGGACTCTGCCGCACATCGCGTACTCGCTGCCCGATCGCAATCCTCTGCTGCCCTCGCACATTTCCCGTTTCATCAAGATCAATGCGCCGTACATCTTGAGACACCAATCCGCCCGCAAACAAATCACCTTTCCAAGCCGGAATGCGATCGCTCGTATAAAACGCCAATCCCGAAGGAGCCGTTGCCGGAGTCCAAACGACTTTCGGACTCACCATACCGGAGCGCGATCGCGCTGTCGAAATCTCCCCGCCAAAATATTCTCGGCTATAAGTCACAACGGGCCAGCCGTAATTCTTACCTGCTTGCGCTAGATTCAGCTCATCACCGCCCCGCGCCCCATGTTCAGTTGCCCAAACTCGCTGCTTGAGCGGGTCAAACGCCAACCCTTGAATATTGCGATGTCCATAGCTCCAGATCGCTGGATCTGCGGTTTGATTCGTTGCAAAGGGGTTATCACGTGGCGCTGAGCCATCGTCATTTAGCCGCACAATCTTACCGAGGCGACTGCGTAAATTTTGCGCCTGCTTGCGAATCAACTCACCCTCTAGCTGAACGGGCGGATTACCACCATCGCCGATCGCGACCAGCATTGTGCCATCCGGTAGCCAAAGAATCCGCGACCCGAAATGCTGTCCGCCGGATTTCGCTTGCTTCACTTCAAAAATCACGCGCAAATCCCGCAGCGCTTTGCCATCAAACGTGGCTCTCGCTACACGAGTCCGATTTGCGCTCTGAGTTCCATGCGAATAAGTTAAATACACCCAGCGGTTTTGGGCAAATCGGGGATGAATCGAGACATCCAGCAGACCGCCCTGACCTGCTGACATCACTTCTGGAACTCCCGCGATCGGAGTCGAATCTAACACGCCATTTCGCACCAGCCGTAGCCGTCCGGCTTTCTCGGTAATCAGCATCGCGCCATCGGGAAGCCATGCCATACTCCACGGGCGTTCTAATCCTGACACGATCGTTGTTTGCTGAAATCCTTGAGGCGTTTGGGCAGAAGATATCTGAGCAGCATCTGAGGGGCTTTGAGCGGGCGCAACCGTATTCGCGGCAGTTAGGGAGCAAGCGGTCATCGCAAATCCTAGCAAACTGATTCCTGCGCTGCGCCTTAGTTGCTCGGTCGAAAACTTCATAGCCGTATTCCTTATGCGTCGGTAGTCGTTGCTGCCATTCTAGTCTGGGAGCTTTAACTCTGGGAATCGCGAGCAGCGCTTTGCTGAACTAGCTCCAGCACGGCTGCAACGAGCGCTTCTGGCTGGATTGGCTTTGCAAGATGCTGCTGAAATCCAGATTCAAGGGCTTGTTGGCGATCGAACTCCTTCGCATAAGCGGTCAGCGCGATCGCAGGAATTGCAATCTTCGCGGCGCGAACGGCTCGAATGAACTCATAACCCGTCATTTCTGGCATTCCAATATCACTCAGGAGAATGTCAGGTGGAGCTTGCTTAACCAAAATCAACGCTTCAAGGGCTGAGTCAACCGTGATTACGGTCGCGCCGTTTGTTTCTAATAAGAAGGTGAGAAATTCTCGTGTGTCAGCGTTATCATCGACGATCACTGCTCGAATCCCGCCCAAGGGTACATCCACCGTAGGAGGCGTGACAGGTGTAGAAGCAACCGCTTCCTCTGGAACTTGCGGAAGTAATGGCAATTGCACCGTAAACGTTGCGCCTTGATTTTCTCCCTGGCTTTCGGCGGAAATCGTGCCGCTGTGTAATTCCATGATTTGACGAGCGATTGCTAACCCCAATCCTAAGCCGCCAAACTTGCGAGTAATTGAGCCGTCCTCTTGCCGAAAGTGTTCAAACAGATGAGGCAAAAAGTCTGGGCGAATTCCAATTCCTGTATCCGTAATTTGCACCTGAGCCTGATGCTCGATTTGCGTCAGATGAATCGTCACTCTTCCCGCTTCTGGGGTGAATTTCACAGCGTTGGAGAGCAAATTCCAAAACACTTGCTGCAATCGTCCCGCATCCCCAAACACAAAGTAATCTTGGCGATCAGATTGCAAGTCAAAGGTGATTTGTTTGGCTTCGGCGGTGAGTCGAATCGTCTCTGCAGCGGCTTGAATCACTGAGGCAACATTGACAGGGTAGCGGTTGAGGCTGAGCTTACCGCGCATAATGCGAGAAATATCGAGCAGATCATCGATCAGTTGGGTTTGAAGTTTGGCGTTGCGCTCGATCGTATTCAGTGCCTCTGCGGTTCTTGCAGGATCTAAGCGCCCGTTTTGTAACAGTCTAATCCAGCCCAAAATGGGATTCAGGGGCGTTCTTAGTTCGTGAGAGAGAACTGCGAGAAATTCGTCTTTGAGGCGGTTGGCTTGCTCTGCGGCTTCGCGGGCAGCTTGCTCTTGCTGAAATAGGCGTTCTCGTTCGCGCTCGAATTGTACTCGTTCGGTGATGTCATTCGAGATGCCAATTAAGCCAATCACTTCTCCTGTTTCATTGCGATAAGGCGTTTTCGTTCCCAAAAAAGTGCGAATGCCATCGGGAGACTCTTCGACGACTTCGGTTTGTCCGGTGGTCATGATGCGCTGGTCGTTTTCTGAGACGATCTCACCGAGTTCGGGTGGAGAGTAGATTTCAGAGTCGCGATATCCGATCACCTGATCTGCCGTCTTACCTAACGTTTCTAGCGTGGCAGGATTGGCATAGATAATTCGTCCGGCTCGGTCTTTGACAAAAATCGGCGTTGGAGCGGCGGCGTTAATCACATTCAAAATGGCGTTCTTCTGGCGCAGTTCCTTCTCGGTGCGCTTGCGATCGGTGACATCTCTAAACAAAATCGCGACTTTGCGCTTTTCGGGTTCCTCGACGCGAAACGCATAGACATCAAACCAGCGGTTCATCGATTCAGAACCATTTTCAAACCGAACGGGTTCTCCAGTTAGCGCCACTCTGCCATAAATCTCAAACCAATGACTCTCAAGATCAGGAACGAACTCACGTATTGTTTTTCCGACTGCATTCTTGAGTCCGGCTTGTTGCTCAAAGATTGGATTGACTTCGACAAAGCGATAATCGATCGCTTTGTCAGCGTCGTCGAACAGGAGTTCAATGACGGCAAAACCTTCATCGATCGAGTTAAACAGCGATCGATAGCGTTCTTCGGATTGTCGTAGGGCTTCCTCTGCTTGTTTGCGTTCGGTTTCTCGCTGCTTGAGTGCGGTGATTTCCTGCACCACGACATTTACGCCCAAAACGTGATCGTCCTCGCTTTTAAGAGGGTAAAAGCTCGATAGCCAAGTTCGCAGCACTCCAGGCTGAGCCGGATTCATGCCGCTCACTTCCAGATTAAGAATAGGTTTCTCAGTCTCGATCACTTGTCGGTAGATTGGTTCTAGCTGATCTGCAAGTTCTGGAAGCACCTCGCGCACCGTTCGTCCGAGGTGCTGCTGGATTGGAACGCCATTAATTTCTGCTAATTGTTGATTGATCCGCACATAGCGCAAGTCGGTATCGTTAAAGCACAGTCCTACAGGCGCAGTGGCGTAAATTGCCTCAATTTCGGCGCGTCGGTGCTGAGCCGTTTGCCGCTGCTGAAGCTGAACGGCTTCTGCTGATTTTTGTGCGGTCACATCTTGAAAGTACACCGCAAGCCCGGAGACGATCGGATAGGCGCGGACTGTAAACCAAGCATTCAAGGGTGGATAAAAAGCCTCCAGGCTCACCGTGATTCGTTCAGCCAAAGCCCGCCGGTATTCTTGTCCAAATACACTGTCTTCCGCTTCAGGGAATACTTCCCAAATGCTTTTCCCAATGAGGTCTGCTTTTGAGCGATTCAGAACCTGTGTGGCTTGAGAATTGACATAGGTAAAGCGCCATTGTTGGTCAAGCGAGAAGAACGCATCGGAAATGCTTTCGAGAATGTCGAGAATTTGCTGTTGGGGGGGCTGAGACTGACGATCGAGCGAAATTAATCCGAGGCGCTGCCGAATTCGACGAATGATAGCGGAAAAGACAGAGGACGGGCGAATCGTCATAACACAGGCACAAGAGTCGCTCAGTGTAGATATACACCAAAGATAAAGCGGTCTCGTCGCCTTAAAGAAAGATTTTATGAAGCAGGATACAAGCAGGTAGTGATGGCAGTAATCAGTAAAGCTGGATCAAGCGGTTTCGAGAGATGCTGCTGAAATCCTGCCTGATGCGATTTCGCTTGATTGAGTTCTCCTGCGTAAGCAGAAAGCGCGATCGCAGGAAATTGATGCCCACGAGAGCGAATGGCTTTGAGTAGTTGATAGCCATTACAGTCGGGCATTCCAATATCACTTATCAGTAGATCAACAGTCGCTCCTTGCAGAATTTGTAGCGCCACAGTTGCCGATGCTGTACTCAAGACGATCGCGCCCGCTTGCTGCAAAATAAACTGTGCGAGCTCTCGTGCATCCGTTTCATCATCGACCAGTAAGACTCGGACTCCTGCGAGAGAGCCTGAAGTTGGTGAGTTTGGAGCGGTGAACCCTCCGGGGCACGACGCGATCGCAAACGCTGAAGCCAGCGGCAGGCAAACGGTGAAGGTTGCGCCTTGTTCTTCTCCGGGACTTGCGGCTGCGATCGTGCCGCCATGCAGTTCGACCAATTGACGAGCGATCGCCAGCCCCAAGCCTAGCCCTCCAAATCGGCGCGTGGTGGAAGAATCCGCTTGTCGAAATTGCTCAAAAACCTGTGGTAAAAATCCAGGAGCAATGCCCTTCCCGGTATCGATGACCTGGATTTGAGCCTGAGTTACGGTTGCTGTCAGTTCGACTTTGACTCGTCCGTGCGGCGGGGTAAATTTCACCGCATTGGTTAGCAGGTTCCAGACGACTTGCTGTAATCGCCCCGAATCGCCGAGAACTATACCAATCCCATCGAATGCAGTTTCGATCTGAATTGATTTGGCTTCGGCGGCGAGGCGAACGGTTTCGATCGCCGCTTCGAGCACGGTTTTTAGGTTCACGGGCTGAGCATTTAAAGTCAGCTTGCCGCGCAAAATCCGCGAGACATCGAGCAAATCATCGATCAGTTGGGTTTGCAGTTGGGCATTGCGCTCGATCGTGACGAGAGCTTGCCGGGTTCGATCTGCATCGAGTTTTCCGGTTTGCAACAGTTTGCTCCAGCCGAGAATCGGATTCAGCGGGGTTCTGAGTTCGTGAGAGAGGACAGCGAGAAATTCGTCTTTGATGCGGTTTGCGCGTTCGGCTTCTTCTCTGGCAGCTTGTTCTCTCAGTAGAAGCTGTTCGCGTTCGGCTTCGGCAGCTTTGCGATCGTCGATATCCGTATGCGTTCCCAGCATTCGCAGGGGTCGTCCATCGGCATCCCAAGCGACAATTTTGCCGAGCGATAGAATCCACTTCCAATTGCCCGATCGTGTCCGTTGGCGAAATTCAACGCGATAGTCGCTGCGTTTACCAGAGATATAGTCTTTGTAATTTCGGCTCACGGCTTCCCAATCGTCCGGGTGCAGCCGTTCTTGCCACGCCGCATTCGTTTCGCAGAACGTTTCTAGATCGTAACCAAGCATCTGAGCATATTCGGGAGAGACGATCGTTTCTCCGGTCTGCACGTTCAGATCATACAGACCTTGATTAGCAGCCACCAGCGCCATACGTAGGCGTTCTTCACTTTCACTCAGCTTTGCTTCGGACTGCTTACGGCTGGTGATTTCCTGCACGACTGCATTGATGCCAATACTCTCACCGTTTGAATCACGCAGCAGAAACCAGCTTCCCAGCCAGACGCGCTGCTGTCCGGGTTGCGAGGGAGTTTCGCCGCTAATTTCGAGATTTAACACCGTCTCTCCGGTCGCTAAGAGCTGCTGAAAGATGGGTTCTAATTGGTCGGCAAGGGCGGGCACAATTTCGCGTATCGATCGACCTAAATGATCTTCCACAGACCGTCCGTCAATTTCCGCCAACTTCGGGTTGAGGCGCACAAAGCGATAGTTAAGATCTAGAACCGCCAAGCCGATCGGAGCCGTGTTGTAAATCGCTTCAATTTCGGCATATTGTTGGCTTAAAAGCAGTTCCGCTCGTTTGCGTTCCACTTCGCGGTGCTTTGCATCGCTGATGTTGCGAAAGAATAGATTGAGACCGTCGATCGAGGGATAAGCATGAATCTCTAACCACATCTCCAGGGGTTCATACAGCACCTCAAAGTGCGCCGGAGTTTGAGTTGCAACCGCTTGACGATAATTGTGTTCGACAATAGTTCCAGCCGACCAAGACCACATTTCCCAGTGCGTCTTCCCGATCATCTCAGCCGGGGAGAGCGCATTGAGTTTTGCGGTGGCTTGATTCACATAGGTAATGCGCCAATCGTGATCGAGGGACACAAAGCAATCCGTTGTGCTTTCGAGAATGTCGATCGCTCGATTTGCAGCTTTGTTAAAGGCTTGTTCGCGCTGAAGGAGTTCCTCAGCAGTTTGTCTAACTCTTAGGTTCGCTAACGCTGCACTGATAAAGCCAGAGAGATTGGTCAAAATGCGCAGGTCTTCGAGGTCGAAATGACGATCAAGATCATGGGTAACCGTCCAAATAGTGCCAAGGACTTGCTGATCGGCAAACAAAGGAATCAACAGCACTTCAGCCAGTGGACGATCGAGATGACATAGGTCGGAGAAATAGATTTCCGGGCAGGTATACAACTGCGGTTGCCGAGTTCGGACGGTTGTGCCACAGGGACTCAAATCGACGGCGACAGTTTGAGCCTCCCAATGGCTGAGGGTTCCTGAAATCGACACCCATCGAAACATAGTGTCTTCGAGCAGGCTGATTCCAACGGCATCGGCTTGACAGAGTTCGATCGCCAGATGGGTCAGGGTTTTGAGCAGCGATCGAGCATCTCCTGCAAGTTGTTGCGCCAGGATTTGCAGTGCCCGATTTTCTGCTTGAAAATTTGGTGTTCTTGAGGAGCGCTGTGCTAGGCTCTCGGTAATGCGAACGAAGGCTTTACTGATGTCAGGCGAATGCAGCACTTAATTTATCCTGGTCTTCTCGCATTAATAATCGACGAGCGATCGCCTTTAAGGTTAGCAAATTTGATCGCTAAGGAACGGGGACTCAATAAGAGAGCGCTCATGACAAGACTAATTCGTCCTTACCCTCAAGTGAGAGAAGGAGTTAGGGGATGAGGGCGAAAATTCTAGCATGAATAAATCTGCGTTCCTAAGACGCAAGATCACATGTATTTCCTATAGCGCGATTCTCCGTATTTGACTATTTATCGAAAAGGGTATTACTGTCTTGTACCTGTGGATAGATTTAACTCAAATTAGCGCACGGTTCCATAAGTGACACCGCTCTGTTTTAACCACTTGCGGTACGCCAAAGAAGCACGATCGCTCGGCAGATGAAATTCCATCTGCGGCTCAAGCGGAAGTCGCTTCGGGTTGTGGGATTCCAGGTTCGCGACATCTTGCAAGATCACGGTGTCTTGAAATGCCACAAGGTCTGCTTCTGGAATGTGATGAGCATAGTTCAAAGCGCCCCACATCCAGCCGACGCATTCTTCTTCGGAAATCGGAGCGACACAGTAAAGCAGCACCATGGTTTGCCCACTCGCTCTTTCTTTCTTCAGAGCAACCATTAACGGTCGAAGCGTCCAATAGTCGTAGGTCGCAAGCCCGTCTTTGCCTGTGCCATCGGGATCAGGTTGCCAGACTTGAATGTTTCTCATGTAAATGCCGGTGTCGATCGTCTGAACTTCGTAGTCTTCGATCACAGGCTGTTCGGGCACACCTAAGATCCCCGCATGAACAAACGGCAAATGTGCTACATCCAGAAAGTTTTCGATCGCTCTTAATCCACTACAGCGAAATCGATGTCCGCCGCTTAGATAAGTGCGATAGTCTGGATCATCCCATTCTGCAAAAGGGACAACATCGACAGGCGGATCGCCCAATGAAACAAAAATTACGCCATATCGCTCCAGTACCGGGAAGGTTGTGGTGCAGGCTTGCTTGGGCGGGGGATAGTTCGGATGCGCTGGAACTTTGACACATTGCCCTTGAGCATCAAAGGCGAGTCCATGATAAGGACATACTAAAGTATCTGCTTCGACCGTTCCGGGAGAGAGCTTAACGCTGCGATGGGGACAACGATCGAGCCATGCCACGACCCCAGTATTTTCACCGCGCCATAGTACCAAATCCGTCTCAAACAGTTGCACCGATCGCGCTGTTCCGGGCTGAATTTCACTCGATCGCGCGACGGGATACCATTCATCTAGCAACACCGACTCAATCGAGCGATTGTTCTTTTGAGGTGCAGCGATCAATCCAACCATTTGAGCTTCTCCAGCTTACCGTTTACCTTTAAAGTACGGGACACCTAACGCAGCAGGCGTATCGCTGCGAACAGTTCCGCGTAACAAGACGAGCAGCGTCAACACATACGGTAGCATCAATAGAAATTCATAGGGAAGATCCTTTAACCCGAATGCCTGAATTCGATATTGCAGCGCATCGGCAACCCCGAACAACACCGCCCCGACTAATCCCCAAATCGGTTGCCAGCGCGAGAAAAAGACGAGCGCGATCGCAATCCAGCCCCGCCCCGCAATGATGCCTTCGGTAAAGATATTGAGCTGCGCCACCGTCAGCACAGCTCCCCCGAACCCGGCAAAGGCTGACCCAACCATCACCGCAAGAGTACGAATGCGATCGACGTTCAATCCAGAGGTTTCTGCGGCTGCGGGATTTTCTCCCACTGCACGTAACGCCAGTCCCCAATTGGTGCGAAAGAGAAAAACCGAGCAGAGAATCACTAAGATCACCGTGAGATAGACGATCGCGTTGTGATTAAACAGAATATCTCCGATCACTGGAATCTTTGAGAGTCCCGGAATTGCCCAAGCTTCTAAGCCTTTCACCCGCGTCCCAGATAGAGCGCTAAATTTGCGAAATACAAATGAAGTTAAGCCTTGTCCAAGCAATACGAGTGTTACCCCTGTCACCACTTGATCCGTCTTAAATCGAACCGCTAAAACCGCCATCAGCAACCCCATGATTGCTCCTCCAGATAGCCCTGCGAACAATCCAAACCAGTCCGCGCCGCTAATCCCGGCTTGCTCTAATTGATAGGCAACAATGAATCCCGATAATCCTCCGACCAGCATCACACCTTCGAGTCCGAGATTCATCACGCCCGATCGCTCTGAGATAATTTCTCCAAGCACCGCTAACAATACAGGCACTGCTAATCGAATGCCTGCGGTCAGCAAACCGACGACAAAACTCCAGGTTAAAATCTGTTCCCACGGCATTGCTCTTACTCCGATTCAGATTGTCGCGAAATAGCATGACCCGCCAGCACAAACAGCACCACTAATGCTTGAATCACTTCTGCCACCGAAGCGGGAATTTGCAATACAACATTGAGCGACTGTGCCCCAACCATTAATGCTGAAAATAACACCGCAGCAATCAAAACGCCGATCGGGTGCAGTTGACCCAACAATGCAACGAGAATGCCACTAAATCCATAGCTATCTGAAATATCTCCTTTTAGCCGCGTGTAGGTGTAGCTCACTTCGAGGATGCCTGCCAGTCCTGAGAGCGCGCCACTCAGTAACAATGCTGTGAGAATGCTACGATCGACCTTCATTCCCGCGCAACGTGCCACACTTAGGTGTGATCCGACTGCCCGAAGCTGAAACCCAAGCGGAGTCCGCCACAGCAGCAGGTAAACCCCACCCACCAGCAACACTGCCAGAACCATTCCCAAATGCAATCGGGTTCCAAACAAGGTTGGAATCTGAGCTGCAACACTAAACTGAGCCGATTCGGGCAAAAATCCATCCGGTTGCTGTAAAGGAACCCGCGCTGCATATTGCACCAGCAGAATTCCGACATAGTTCAGCATTAAGGTGCAAATAATCAAATTCATGCCGCGCTTTAGGTGTAGGAGTCCGGCGATCGCGCTCCAAATCACACCACCCAGCATTCCAGCCATTAGCATCAATGGAATTAGAATAACAGCATTCAAGCCCGGCAATTTCAGGGCAACAATGCTTCCCAACAATGCCCCAATGTAATACTGTCCTTCTGCACCAATGTTCCACACGCGACAGCGAAACGCGATCGTCATTCCCAACCCAATGATTAACAGTGGCGTTGCTTTTAACAATGTTTCAGTGAGCTGCCGAAAGCCACCAAATGCACCCGCAAGCATAACCCCGTAGGCTTGGAGCGGATTCGCACCGCTTAATTGAATCAACACAGCGCCCAGTAACAGTGCAATCAATCCACCCATCCAAGGAGCAAAGGCTCTCAGTTGAACTGATCGGGAAAGCGTGAGATTCAAGCGTGGTTCCTCCCTGCCATTAATAGTCCAAGTCGATCGAGATTTGCTTGTGCAACATCCAGAACTTCGACAATTTTGCCTTCGTACAGCACGGCAATCCGATCGCTTAATCGCATAACTTCATCAAGCTCAGTCGAGATCAATAAAACAGCCGTTCCTGCATCACGCCGGGCGATCAATTGACTATGTACAAATTCCGTTGCACCAATGTCCAATCCGCGTGTGGGTTGTGCTGCTAATAGCACTTGATGATCGCGAGATAGTTCTCTTGCAAACACTACTTTTTGGGCATTGCCGCCGGACAATTTTCCAGCAGGAACATTCGGAGAAGGGGTACGAATGAGAAACCGTTGAATGAGGTCGATCGCATTCTTAAAGATCAACTGTGGGCGGAGTAAACCTTTCCAGCTAAACGGCGGATGCTGGATATCTTTAAGAACGAAGTTTTCTGCGATCGAAAACTCGGTTAACAATCCCATCGAATAGCGATCCGAGGGAATGTGAGCTAACTTGCCGTCTAACTTAATTTCACCTTGTACCGTTCGTAAGCCGACGATCGCTTCTTCTAGTTCTCGTTGTCCGTTCCCATCCACACCAGCAATCCCCAAGATCTCACCTGCATGAACTGTTAGATTGATGCCTCGCAATGCTGGAAGACTTCGATCGCCCATCACCCAAACATCTTTTAGCGTTAATGCTGGTGTGGTTGCTTTGGACGACCTTTGTGACTTACGTGATAAATCAACCTCGCGTCCGACCATCATTTGCGCTAACGCTTTTTCTGTACAGTCCTTGATCACAACAGTTCCAACAGTCTGCCCATCGCGCAGAACCGTGACTCGATCGCACAGGGACATCACTTCCTTGAGCTTGTGTGAGATAAAAATAATCGTAGTTCCTTGAGCAGAGAGCGATCGTAATGTTGCACTCAAATCTTCGGCTTCTTGTGGAGTCAACACTGCGGTTGGCTCATCCAAGATCAGAATTCGAGCATTGTGATAAAGCGCTTTGAGAATTTCGATGCGCTGTTGTTCCCCCACGGACAACTGCCACACTTTCGCCGCCGGATCAAGCTTCAAACCATACTGATCCGCTAAACCTTGAATTCTGGTGTGAAGGCGTTGAGGTGGTTCTCGCATTAGCGATCGAGTCGTTCCCAAGACAATGTTCTCAGCCACAGTAAACGACTCAACCAGCATAAAGTGTTGATGCACCATGCCAATTCCAGCACGAATCGCAGCCTTGGGAGAGCGAAACTGCACCGACTGACCAAACAATCGAATTTCTCCCAGATCTGGCGCGTAGAGTCCACAGAGAATGTTCATCAATGTAGTTTTACCCGCACCGTTTTCACCCAAGAGCGCGTGAATCTCACCTGCTCTTACCGTAAAGTCGATCGCTTGGTTCGCGATCGTTCCCGGAAATCGCTTAGTGATGCCGCGCATCTCGATTGCGATCGCGTCTGATTTGGAAGTCATAGTCTGCACCTTAGAACAACAGTTACCGTCTATTTCTTCGGCACAAATGGAACTTTCAGCTCATTAGACGCAATCTTGGCGCGAGCCGCTTCTAACGCCTTGAGTTGATCAGCCGGCACTTTATCTTTCACGGCTGGATTCACTTCAACGCTGACCACATTGTCAGCAACGCCCATTTTGTAATACTGGTTGGCAAACTTCTTCGCTTTGGTGTCTTCGAGCATCCGGCTGAACAGTGGCTCTAAGTTCCAAATCAAATTCGTTGCAACGACTTTTTCGCCCATTGAAGACATATCGCCGACGTAGCTTGTGACATAGCCCCCCTTTTGTTTTGCGGCTTCGATTTGCCCGATCGTCGGCCCTTGTCCACAGCCGATCCAATAATCTACCCCAGTTTCTGCCTGTGATAATGCGGCTTCTTTGGCTTTTGCCACATCGTACCAATCTCCCACTGCAGCACTGGTCAATGTCACATCCGGACGAACGGTTTTTGCCCCCGCTAACATCGCTTCACCCATGGCATGACACACGGGAATATCAAACCCAGAAAGCGCTCCCAGCTTTCCGGTCTTGCTGAGTTTTGCTGCCACGATGCCCACTAAGTAAGCGCCTTGATAAAATGGCTGATCATAGTCTGCAACATTAGTCGCGGTTTTGTTAATCCCACCTGCCCAAGCAAAGTTCACATTCGGAAACTCTTTTGCCACCTTGAAGACAGCATCGCCATAGTTAAAAGAATGCGCGACGATCGTCGTAAATCCCGCTTCTGCATATTGCCTTAGCACTCGTTCGACATCCGAGTTAGAGACTGACTCCGACACTGCCACTTCGACTCCTTTGGCTTTGAGTGCTTGGGCAGCTTCAAAGGCTTTTTGGTTCCAGGATTTGTCTGTTGGCGGAGCGCTCAAAATTAAGGCAAACTTTGCAGGTTTGTTCTCGTTTGTTGCGGCGACTGGGGAAGCAGGGCTAGAAGTCGTGGTCGAAGTTTGAGGCGCGGTCGAGCAAGCCGTTAACCAAACAGGCACAGAAAGTAAGAAGCAAAGCGCCGAGTGTTTCAGCGATCGTTGAGCAGATAAAGTCATAATCCGGGCTAGAGAAAGAATGCCCCATTATTCCCTGTAATCCTGAATTCGTAAAGCGTGTAAATCTGTTGAACTCGCTTCAATGTGAAAGTAGCGCAGGTCTAACTGAGAACAATTTTGCTCAATCACGATCGCGCCTGCAAATTGATCGCTGATTGTAATGGGATGCAGTTGCCATTGTTGCGATCGAGCTTCAGGTGGAATGTTTTTTATCTGAAAATGATTAATTTCTATCTCTTTCAGCCCTGAAAGCCCGATGCCTGTTGCTTTGAGAAACGCTTCTTTGCACGTCCAATACTGAAAAAATAAATCAGGCTGTGTCTGAACTGCTTCGGCTTCTGAGGGTAGAAAAAACCGTTGCACTAATCTCTCAACCTGATCGATCACTCGAATCTGTTCAATATCAATGCCAACTGCACGATCGTAAGTGACAGCATAAAGCGCTAAATGCTGTGAATGTGCCAGATTAAACTGAAGGGTTGAATGCTTGAGAAATGGCTTTCCGTGTGCGCCATAGTCAAATTCTAAAGTCGTAGGATCAGTATTGAGGTAGCGACTGAGGAGCGATCGCAGAAATCCCCGCCCCGCAATAAATCGCTGTCGATGCTGCTCGAACTTAAAGCGATCGGCTCTCGATCGTTCATCGATCGAGAGCATCTCAAATGAGGGTGCGATCGCGTCTAAGTTCGTCAGCCAGATGTGAACCTCTGAATCGCCCAGCCTCAATTTGTCCGGTGGAGTTTGCCAGTTCATGCCGGGACTTTTTCAGGGGACACAGAAGTGGATGGTTCGATCGTCGATGGACGCAGTACCAAATACATCAACGCTCCAAAGAAGGGCAGAAATGACAGAATCCTAAACGCTTGAGAATTCTCTAAACCCCGTCGTTTGATGTCATCTTGCAATAACACGGGAAATAGTCCACACAACAAACAAAAATCTAAACTCATCACATGAATGAATCGATCGGTTTTCCACTGCTGCACGAAATTACTCCAATCGCCATTTGTCACACCGTAGAGAAATAATCCAATCGCACCCAGCGCGATCACGCCGCCTGTAATTCGCGAATCCATCAACTTCAGAAACCAGTTCTTCTGTCCGGTAAACGTCGGATTGGATTTGCGAAAGATCAGATATGGCAATAGCGAAAACGCACCCACTCCAAAGGATGCTGCTGTAAACAGCCACGCTGGAATCTTTTGCGATCGACCGTCTAAAAACGTAATGCAAGCATACGCCAATGGCAAAAAGCCCATGATATTAAACAGCGCGACGATCAAGGGATTAATTCCCGCGACATTCGCCGTTGAAAGATTTTTGATCAACTCAAACGTATCCGGCTGATTGGGAGGCGCAAGCGTAAACGCATATCCAACAAACCCCACCCAAATTAGCGTTAACAGAATTTTCCCACTCATCCCGACTCACCTAAACTGAAAACAAGCATATTTATTGTAGAGAACTCATGGCAGAAGCAACGTATGGAGTCGTATTCGTCACGGCTGCATCGAAATCCGAAGCAGAAACCCTTGCCCGATCGCTCGTTTCGGCAAAGTTAGCAGCCTGTGTCACACTTTTCCCGGTGCAATCGATTTACACTTGGCAAGACGAACTCGAACACGCAGAAGAATGGCAATTGATGATCAAAACGGATCTCGATCGCTTCGCTGCGCTCGAAGCCAAAATTCGTGAACTTCACTCCTACGAAATACCCGAAATTATTGCCCTTCCGATTGTGGCAGGTTCGCATCCTTATCTTCAGTGGATTTCTCAGCAGGTTACGTCCCGATGATCCGAAATGCCGTTGAGTCTGATTTAAGCGCGATCGTGACAATCTACAATCACGCGATCGCCGCTCATACGATCACCGCCGACATTGAACCTGTAACCGTGGAAAGTCGCTTGGATTGGTTTCATAGCTATTCGAGCCGATATCCACTCTGGGTACTAGAGCGAGACAATGCGATCGCGGGATGGCTTGGACTCAAAATGTACTATGGTAGAGCCGCTTATCAATCGACCGCTGAGTTTAGCTTGTATGTTGCACCCGAATTTCAGCGTCAGAGAGTCGGACAAACGTTACTCAGTTATGCGATCGGACAGGCTCCAAAGCTAGAGATCAACACCTTGATTGCAGTGGTGTTTGCTGAGAATCAACCGAGTGTAACTTTGCTGAAAAAATTCGGTTTTGAGCAATGGGGATATTTGCCGCAGGTGGCGCGATCGTGGGGTATGGATCACGATGTCATTCTCTTAGGGCTGAAAGTTTAACTCGTTGTTTAGAAACGTAGGATTACTGTGAGCGATCGCAGGAGATTTTGACACAAACTAGGGCGTTATTGTTTCCTCGAACTGTCCTGACCACAGTATCAGTTCCAATCCTACGGCTTCGAGCCAAACGAATTGTTCAACTTCGCGGATTCCAGCCGATGGAGCCGATTCTTGAGAACGTTCGACCGAGTTCGACCATACCCGAAGTTGCGTTCATTTCGGATTGAATTTGACGCTGCCTTTGCTGGAGAAGACTTAAAACTTCAAAGCCCCCGAACTAGAGCGGCGAATCGCTTCAAATTTGGGGGCTAGATTATTTAATGCTTACTCCTGAGTCAACAGTTTGCAGCTCAGAGAAAGCATTCTCAAATCTACTTAATCAAGTGCAAAACGTTTCGCAGAACACTAAAGCCCGCTAAGTCCCACAATAAGTAAGCAGCAAATCCAATCATTGCTAGCCGACCGTTCCAGAGTTCTGCTTGAGGATTAAAGCCGAAAAGAAAAGCGTTGCGATCGACACCATTGTATTCGGTGGCAACAGGAGGTAAGTTAGTCGCTTTGTTCGATTGCATTGTTACACTTCTTAATAAACTTCTACCCCTCATCATATAAGCGGAGTTCAGATCGGCTCTATACCTTTAGAAGTGTCTCTAGCGGTTTCGATTAAAGGCGCGATCAGCAACAATTGACTGACAATCCCCAATTTGTCGTTTCTCTATTGCTCTATACGATCGTCGCACTCTTTGAAGCTGTGTTAGGCTGGAGACTAAAGCGATATTTTCGGCTATGTAATGCCTTATTATGTAAATATAAGTGTTGCTCCGAACCTAAATCTCTCTACATTGTGATTCTGGAGCCATTTTTATGTCTATCTATGTTGGTAATCTTTCTTACGAAGTGATGCAAGACAGTCTCAGCGAAGTCTTTGCAGAATATGGAACAGTCAAGCGGGTTCAGTTACCGACCGATCGGGAGACGGGACGAGTTCGGGGCTTTGCATTTGTCGAAATGGCAACTGAAGCAGAAGAAGAGGCTGCGATCGGTGCGCTCGATGGAGCCGAGTGGATGGGGCGCGATTTGACCGTCAATAAGGCGAAGCCACGTGAGGAGAAAGGTTCTTCAGGGGGAAGTTGGGATCGCAGAGGTGGCTCTTCTCGACGTTAGTTCTCAACGGGTTTTAAGCACAACTCTATCTTACAGGCAACCCTTGTAAATGTAGAGTCTGCCTTGTTTGCGATCGCTGATCCTGCTTTTCGATTCAGCGATCTATTGTTCTTTACTTAGGCTAAAACACAAATGAATACCAAAGAAATTCTGAGCCGATATGCTGCGGGACAACGGGACTTCCGAAATCTGAATTTAATGGCAGTCAACTTCAGAAATGTAAACCTTATGGGTATCAATCTAAGTGGTGCGAACTTAACAAAGGCAAATCTAACTCGAACTAACCTAAGTTGCGCCAATCTTACAGGTGCAATTCTGACTGGGGCAACATTAACTGAAGCGAACCTCACTAGAGCAAATCTTACTGAGGCGAATTTAAGCGATACCAGCTTAAGTGAAGCTACTCTGAACCAGACCTATCTCAAAGGTGCAATTCTACCTACCGGAGTTAGTGTCAGTACGCTCTCGAAGCATCTGAGAGTGCCACGGGTGTGACATATCCTACTAGCTTGCCTACCCGGACGCTGAATTGGAGATTACAGCGTCCGGGTAGGCAAGCGTTCGGCTACTCGTTTCATCGGCTGGGCAGCCCCTATCGCCTCCACGAGCGTTATTTAGACTCCGCGTGATGCCCCACCGCAGGGTGATAATTGCTTGATGCAGCATCGCCTTTCAGCTATCCGTCTCGCGCTACTCCGCCCAATTGGATAGGTCTCGTACTCTTGGGGAATGCACTTGTCAGCGACGCATATGAAACACGCTCAATTGCTTTGCAAATCGTCGAGTACGAGGGCAAGCGAGCATAGGGCAGTTCCAGCAATTTCAGCAATGCTTTTTGACGCCGTGTCACAAATTCTTCTAACGCTCGATAGCTCGTACAGCCACTCAGCACGCCCATCACGACCCGCAATCGGATCACCCATAGCTCATACTGAGAATGAGTGCGGAAGTCGCGCACTTGATTGAGATGCTCAATCAGGCTCACGGGCTATTCACGGCAGGAACAACGCTTTCATTCTGCTTTTTCTTTCTCCAATAAACTAGCCCTGCCCATTCGGGCTACTTTCTACCCAACTCACGGCTCGCTTCAGTGCAGCTAGCGCTCGATTATATCCCAGAGTCGCCTGAACTAAATTGCCTTCTGCCTGGGTCAATCGACTTTCTGCATCTAGCACATCGTTTTGAAGTCCAACTCCCGCTCCAAACCGGACTCTAGCTGCACGTAACGCTTCTTTGGCTCGATTCAGGGAAGCAGTCGCAGTCTGAACATTCTTCAGGTTCGACTGTAAGTTAAAGTAGCTTTGCTCCACATCCAACCGGATTTGCTGCCCAGTTTCCGCGAATCGGGTTTCTGCGATCGCAATGTTTTCCGTTTCTTGCGCTGCTCTAGCTCTGGCTGCACCTCCATCGTATAACTTCCATTGGACGCGCATTCCGACGCTATAGCCATCTCCCCAGCCTCGGCTAACTGCCTCCCCTGGCGCATCATTGCCTAATGCCAATACGTTATAGTTTGCGAACACCCCCACTAGCGGACGGAGTGCTGCCTCTGCTGCCTTGCGTTGATTGATACTAATATTGCGTTGTGCGAGTTGCTGCTGCAATTCGACCCGCTTTTTCAGAGCTTGAACAATACTTTCCTCTAATGATAGTGTCCAAGGTTCAGCCAGTTTGACCGGCTCTGCGGCGGTTACAGTAATCGTTGCCGAACTATTGAGCAACCGAGAAAGCCGTCTACGGCTCACCTGCTGCTGTGTCTGCGCCACGACGAGTTGCTGTGAGGCATTATCTAATTGAACTTGTGTGTTTAAAACATCCAAGCGGGTTGCTAATCCATTTTTCGACAGCGCTTCTGTGTTGTCCAAACTGCGTGTTGCTTCGGTAACGGCTGCGGTCTCAATCCGAACTTGCTCGTTGGCAGATTGCACATCATAGTAAGCATTGGTGATATCTAGTTGCAGTTGTTCCAGAATGCGTTCTACTTCCAATTGATTTTGTCGAACCTGTTCTGCAAACACTTGAATTAATGCGGGTCTTTGTCCGCCCGTGTAGAGTGCGTACTCAAGTAGAAAAGAACCGTTGAAGCTGGTGGTGCCATAGTTCTTGAGCGCGTCGAGCGAAGCTTGTCCTTGGGCAAGTTGGGCTTGCGTCTGCAAGAGGCTATTCCGTTGTAAGAAAGCACTTAATGGATCAGTTGGTGACGGAGATGCAAGTAGACCACGGAGCGCTGCTTCTCCTTGAGTAATCTGTTGACGGGTTTGACGCTCCGTTGCTTGGACTGCAATATCACCGCTTGCAGACAGATCACGACTGAGACTGGCTTGAAAGCTGAAGGTTGGATAGAGCGCGGCTTCTGCTTCGCGCAATGCTGCCTGCGATCGCCGCAGTTGTGCCTGAGCAACCTGCAAAGTAAGACTGTTGCGCTGAGCGGTTTCGATCGCTTGCTTCAGGGTAATCGCAACTGTTTTTTGTACTTCAACTTGATTGGTCTCAGTAGGAAGCTGAAGCCGATTTGGATTGGGCGTTAGATCGGCGGCAGACGGAGTTGCGGGAGCTTCAACCACCGAAGTTTTAGGTTGAACACTGGGTTGTAATGTGGGAAGCGGTGCTGATGGAACTGGAGGCGGGGATTGAGCCTGAACTGGGTAGATGCCAAATTGCAGCGCGATCGCAGCATTCAGTCCTGCAATAATACCGAAATTTAAACATTTCATCTGTTTCTTATTTCCAGCACAAGTAAATACTCTGTACTCCTAGAATTAGGACTCAGAAGCAAATCAGTTCGCTTGCTAACAGCGTTTGCAAAGTTGCAGAGTTCAGTTTACTCTGATTTCTGAATTTAGATACTCAATTTAATCAGTAAAGTTTTAGCAAAATCTACGTAACACCTAAGTAGTTTCACTAATTATCTCAATAAAAATCCGTGAATTCTCTGTTTATCCCTAAAGAGGATTGCCATCTAATCTTAGGTGTCATTCGCAGTTTATTAGAGAACATCGGCTTATCGATACGATCAGAACTTGTTGAATTGATCCGCAAGAGGAAGTTAAGTCATTAGTGAATTGAAGCTCTTTGTATGTTTAATCCCAATCGAAATGTTTTTCGTAAGGAATCACTAGAGCGGCTGTCTTCGCCGGAACGATTGGATCAATTGATGCAAGTCGTTCGCCCGAAAACCTGGATACCGCTTGCAGCATTAGGCGGATTGTTAACCATTGGGCTAGGCTGGAGCATTTTTGGGCGAATTCCGATGACCGTTGCAGGACAAGGAGTGCTAATCTATCCTCGTCGAGTGACCTCGCTACAATCTCCGAGCGCTGGGCAACTGCAAAATCTTAGGATCAAAGTTGGAGATGTGGTGAAAAAAGGAGATGTGATTGCCACGATCGACCAACCCGAACTAAAAAAACAGCTTCAGCAACAACAAGCCAAACTCACCGAACTCTTAGCTCAGGGTGAAGACGCAAATCAGTTGCAACAGCAGCGAATTGCGAGTGAAACCACTTCGATCGAGCAGCAACGGCGCAACCTAACTCAGCGCATTGCGAATGCAGAAGAACTAACTCCAGTGCTGAAAGATAAAGGACTGACTTCGCTGGAGGTACAACGACAGAATTTGCAGCAGCGTCTTAGGGATGCTCAAGCGCTTAAACCTGTACTCAAAGAACGATTAGACAATCGACGACAACTATACAAAGATCAATATGTCACCGAAGATCTGGTTCTGCAAGCCGAGCAACAGTATCTCGATCAAAATGCTCAGATTGCGAACATTCAAGCACAGCTTAAAGAACTCGATACTCGTGAAGCTGAGGCACAGCGCTCTTATCTAGAAAATCTCAGCTTGATTGCGGAGTTGCGATCGCAGCTTCGTGAGCTTGACTCAAGACAAACCTCAGTCGCACAACAGACCTTTGAAGCGAACTTAAGTCGTAAAAATCAGATCAACGAACTGCAACGAGCGATCGCGCAACTCACTCTGCAACTGAAGAACCAAAGTCAGATTGTTAGTCCTTACAGTGGTCGAGTGCTGGAAGTGTCAGCAGTCGATGGTCAGCTTGTCTCAATGGGACTGCGGGTGGGAGTGATTGCTGCCGAGAATGAGTCTGGCTCACTCGAAGGCATTACTTACTTCAGCATTGGAGACGGTAAAAAAGTCAAACCCGGAATGCAAATTCAAATCACACCGCAAACGGTAAAGCGTGAGCGGTTTGGCGGCATTATTGCCAAGGTTAAAAGTGTATCGCCGTTTCCAGTGACCCAAGCTGGGGCAGTGGCGCTACTGGGAAATGAAGAACTGGTAAAAGGATTGTCTGCTCAAGGACCGATGCTTGAAATCACAGCAGAACTACAGCCCGGTGCTGGAAATTTTAGCGGCTATGAATGGTCTTCATCGAAAGGACCAGACCTAAAAATCACGCCAGGAACAACAACGATCGCCCGTGTGGTGGTGGAAGAACGTGCGCCGATTACATTTTTGCTCCCGATTTTGAGGTCGTACACTGGTGTTTATTAAGCTCAAGCTCCCCCAATCTTCCCAATCCTCAAGCCGTGTGAAAACGCCCACAGTGCTACAAATGGAAGCAGTAGAATGTGGAGCCGCCGCTTTAGGAATTATTTTGGCGTACTACGGACGGATTGTGCCGCTTGCTGAACTGCGTCGAGAATGCAGCGTTTCCCGCGATGGCAGTAAGGCTTCAAATGTGCTGAAGGCAGCGCGAAACTATGGAATGAGCGCGAAAGGGTTCAAGAAAAGTATTGAAGCCGTTCGTGAATTAACGCCTCCATACATTGTGTTCTGGAATTTCAACCACTTTCTCGTCGTTGAGGGCATTCAGGAACAGCGAGTTTATCTCAACGATCCGGCAACAGGACCTAGAACCGTTTCGCTGCAAGAGTTTGATGAGTCATTCACGGGAGTTGCGCTCGTGATTCGACCGACTGATGAATTTAAGCGCGGCGGACGAAAGCCAAGTTTAATGCTAGCACTGGTCGATCGCTTGTCGAGTTCGACGGGTGCACTTTTGTATTGTGTGATCGCTGGTTTCTTTTTGGTGTTACCACGACTAGCAATTCCTGTATTCAGCCAGGTTTTTGTCGATAATGTGCTGATTGAAGGTCGGTATGAATGGTTACGACCATTAATCTTAGGAATGCTGATTACGGGCTTACTCCAAGCTTTACTCACGTTACTGCAACTGCGCCATCTGAGAAAGCTGAGAGTTAAGCTATCAGTGAAACTGTCGAGTGAATTTCTCTGGCACATTCTGAGATTACCAGTTAGTTTCTATGCACAACGATTTGCAGGCGAAATTAGTAACCGAGTGAGATTAAACGACAATGTTTCAGATGTTTTGTCTGGAAGGTTAGCGAGTACCGTAATTGAAGTCGTGATGCTAATTTTTTACCTGGGGGTCATGATTCAGTATGACTTGGTTTTAACTAGCATTGGTGTGTTTTTTGCGATCGTCAATGTATCTGCGTTGCAGTGGATTTCGCGGCGGCGGATTGATACAAATATGCGGCTGGTACAAGAACATGGCAAAGTTGCAGGAGCATCGATCGCGGGACTGCAAAGCATGGAGACTTTGAAAGCATCGGGGTTAGAATCAGAGTTTTTCTCGCGCTGGGCGGGTTACTATGCCAAAGCCATCAACGCTCAACAAGAATTAGATACGGTCGGACAAGTTTTGGAAGCTTTACCTTCATTGCTTTCATCATTGACTACGATGTTGCTGTTAGTCGTCGGTGGCTTTCGAGTGATGGATGGCAATTTGAGTATTGGAATGCTGATTGCGTTCCAATCATTGATGGGAAGCTTTCAAGGACCTGTCAATAGTTTAGTGAGCTTTGGAAGCAGCTTGCAGGAATTGGAAGGAAGCCTGAATCGGCTTGATGATGTGCTTCAGAATGAAACTGATCCCCAGGTTGAACCCAGACAACAGCCTGTAGTCTTTCAAACACCAAAGCTACAAGGGCATGTAGAGCTAAAAAACATCACTTATGGCTATAGTCGAGCGTCGGATGCTTTGATTGAAAATTTCAATCTCTCGGTCAAACCAGGGCAACGAGTTGCCTTAGTTGGCGGTAGCGGTTCTGGCAAATCTACGATCGCGAAATTGATCACGGGACTGTACGAACCTTGGTCGGGTGAAGTGTTGTTTGATGGAAAGCCACGATCGCAGATCCCTCGGAGTGTGTTAACTCACTCGGTTGCCATGGTCGAGCAGGAGATTTTCTTGTTTGCGGGAACTGTGCGAGATAATTTGACGCTTTGGGATGCGACTGTACCGGATAGCTATCTGATTCATGCTTGCCAGGATGCTGCGATTCATGACACGGTGCTATCGATTCCAGGGGGATATGATGCTTTGTTGTTAGAAGGAGCCGTGAATTTAAGCGGGGGACAGCGACAGCGATTGGAACTTGCTCGATCGCTCGTTTACAATCCCAGTGTTTTGGTGATGGATGAAGCGACGAGTGCATTAGATACTGAAACCGAGAAAATCATTGATCAAAATTTGCGTCGTCGGGGTTGTACCTGCGTGATTGTGGCGCATCGATTGAGTACGATTCGCGATTGTGATGAAATCATTGTTCTAGAGCGAGGGCGAGTGGTACAGCGTGGAACTCATGAGCAATTGCGCGATCGAGATGGGGTTTATGCTCGGTTGATTAAGACTGAGGGCGAAGCATTACAGGGAGAGTAGTCACCTGTGTTTGATTAAAGTTCTATCTGCGATTTGATTCATGCTGAACTCATTTTTTGCCAAAGCGACTGGAAGCATTAAAAACATCACTGCGAATCAGCCTTTATTTCTCGCTGATTCAGATAAAACGTTCTGGTGGATTCGGTCTGGCTCTGTGGCAGTGTTTGCAGTGTCGGTCGGACAGGGAACTCCTGCGGCGGCTCGACGCTATTTGTTTAGCTTAGAAGCGGGCGCGGCATTGTTTAATTCTGAATTGGAGGAGAGCGATCGACAGCTTTTAGTGGTACCGATCGAACCAACAGAATTGCTACAGTATACGATTTCAACTGAGAAGGGCGATTTTCAGATTAACCCGACTGCACTTCTTGAAGCTTGGATTGATCATCTCAGTGCTGCCCTTCAGTCTGAAAATACAATCGCTTACACAAAAAACACAGCGACTGGTCAATCTCTTTCATCATTGGAATTAGAAGCAGGTCAGACTTACCAATCCTCTGAGATTGATTGGTTGCAAGTGCAGACCGGATGCTTCTCCTGGATGGGGCTAAAGTCGCTAGATGTAGAAACAGGTAGGTTTCCCCTTAGTCATCACGCTTGGATTAAAGCAGAACAGCGATCGACCCTGACGATCAGCGCGACTCAAGATTTGAACTGGAATCAAATTTTATCCAGCCTAGCCGTGTTCCACGCGGTTGTCTTCGATGCAATTGCTTGCCTAGAACAACAAGAAGCCCAATCAGAACTTCAGCGTTTTGCGGAAAAAGAACGGCTGAATCAGCAAGTGACCGAATCTGCCTTTGGTGAGTTAGCTTCGATTTTGATCCCGAAACAGAAGCGGTCTTTTTTTGAAGGCGATGCCTTACTGATTGCGATGGGTGCAATTGGTCGATCGCTCAACATCGAGATCCGTCCCCCGGCAAAATCAGAAAATTTATCGCGGCTGAAAGATCCCTTAGAAGCGATCGTGCGATCGTCTCGAATTCGCAGCCGTCGGGTGTTGTTGCGAGGTGATTGGTGGCGGCAAGATGCGGGCGCACTGCTCGCCTATCGCAAGGCGGATCAATCTCCGGTCACTTTGTTACCGATTCGGGGAGCGCGTTACGACTTGTTTGATCCCACAGACCAATCCCGATCGCTTGTGACTCCTGAAGTGGCTGCAACTTTAGCCCCGGAAAGCGTGATGTTTTACCGCCCCCTACCCGCAACATTGCTGAATGCGGGCGATTTAATCCGATTTGCAGGCAGAGGACGCTTCAAAGACTTTGCCACTGTAATCGTGATGGGTATTGTGGGGTCGGTATTGGGCATGGTTGTACCCCAAGCGACTGGAATTTTGATGGATTCAGCAATTCCGAACAGCGATCGTAGCTTAGTGCTTCAGCTTGCATTAGGACTCGCAGCGACTGCATTTGGTTCGACGATGTTTCAGCTTACTCAAACGTTTGCAAGTTTGCGATCGGAAACCGCTTCAGATGCAACCACGCAAGCTGCGGTGTGGGATCGATTGCTTAATCTCCGCATGGGATTTTTTCGGCGGTACTCGGTTGGAGATTTGCAGTCTCGCGTCACCGCAATCAGTAGCATTCGGCAACAGTTGAGCAGTACGACTTTAAGAACCCTGTTTAGCGGATTTTTCTCGCTGCTGAATCTGGGATTGCTGATGTTCTATAGCTTTAAGCTGTCGATCGTAGCCATCGTCGTCGCGCTGATCTCGATCATTGTTACCACTGTTTCAGGCGTGCTGCTGCTTCGTAAACAGCGTCCGCTGCTAGAGCTACAAGGAACCATTTTTGGTTTGGTTGTGCAATTGATTAATGGCATCTCGAAGCTGCGGGTTGCCGGAGCTGAAGAACGAGCGTTCGCTTACTGGAGTCGTCGATATAGTCAGCAGATTAAGCTAGAGATAAGCACTCAATTGATCGAAGATGTGGTGATATTGTTCAATACAATCATGCCGACCTTAACCTCGATCGCGCTGTACTGGTTTGTGGTAGGAATGCTGACAAAACCTGAGACTGCATTAGATGCAGAGCCAATGTCAACAGGTACATTTCTAGCATTTAGTTCTGCATTTGGAACCTTTATTAGTGGTGCTACCAGTCTGAGCAATACCACTCTCAGTATTCTGTCAGTAATTCCGCTTTGGAAACGAGCCAAGCCGATTCTCGAAGAACTTCCAGAAGTCGATCAAAGTAAAGCTGATCCAGGTAGACTCGCTGGAGG
The DNA here is from genome assembly GCF_039962505.1 of Leptolyngbya sp. DQ-M1. NCBI lineage: Bacteria > Bacillati > Cyanobacteriota > Cyanophyceae > Leptolyngbyales > Leptolyngbyaceae > Leptolyngbya > Leptolyngbya sp. DQ-M1. The sequence goes on along the minus strand of NZ_JAMPLJ010000007.1, from coordinate 56,268 downwards.
TATTAAGATTGATCATGTAGTGTTTCGCTATCGAATGGACGGAGCACTGACGCTTGATGATGTCAGTTTAGAAGCAAATCCCGGTGAATTTATTGCCTTGATCGGCCCTTCTGGAAGTGGTAAGTCAACCATTCTGCGACTTTTACTGGGGTTTGATACTCCAGAGCTAGGCAGCATTTTCTATGATGGACAAGATTTGGCAGGGTTGGATATCTATGCAGTGCGTCGTCAAATTGGTGTTGTTTTACAAAATGCCCGAATTAACTCTGCCTCAATCTTTGACAACATTGCGTCTGGCGCTCAAGTCACAATGGACGAAGCCTGGGAAGCCGCACAAATGGCGGGATTTGCCGAAGATATTCAGGCAATGCCGATGGGAATGCACACCGTCATCAGCGAAGGTGGCAGCAATCTTTCTGGTGGACAACGGCAGCGATTGATTATTGCACGAGCGCTGGTGCTGAAACCTCGGATTTTATTTTTTGATGAAGCGACCAGTGCGCTAGACAACCGGACTCAAGCGATCGTTAGTGAAAGCCTCGATCGACTGAATGTAACGCGGATTGTGATTGCTCATCGCCTCAGTACGATTCGTAATGCCGATCGCATTTATGTCTTGCAGGCAGGGAGAGTCGTGCAGGTCGGAAATTTTGATCAGTTAGCAAAGCAGAATGGCTTGTTTTCTCAGTTAATTGCTCGGCAAGTGGTGTAGGAAAATGAACAAAATCTTGGTAATTGAAACTGAGAGGAAAGCTAGAGAACAGTTAATTCAATGTCTTGAAGCTGAAGAATTTCACGCGATCGGCTGTGAAACCGCACAGATGGCAATGCAAACAGCACATCAATGGTTGCCTCATTTGATTCTCTGTGGCGTGAATTCCTCGAATCTGGACGGATTTGAGCTTTTGGCTTCGCTGCGTCAACAGACCGCAACGTTACCTATTCCTTTTATTTTTCTAAGCGATCAAGCGACTACAGAGGACTATCGCCGGGGGATGGAACTCGGTGCAGATGACTATCTGATTCAGCCTTCGATCGCAGAATTACTGCGAGTGATCACAGTCCGCATCGATCGCCAAGCCAAACTAAAGCAATGGTATGCCGCTCAATCGACAGTTCCATCAGATTCAACGATTTTTCCCACTGTGTCTGCCCGGCTTCAAGTTGTATTTGACTTTCTCGAAGCGCATTACACAGAAGAGATTGGGCTAAAAGATGTTGCTGAGGCGGTTGGATATTCATCGACTTATCTAACTCACCTTGTCCGCAAGCAAACTGGGCAATCATTGCATAGTTGGTTGATACAGCGTCGAATGAAAGCTGCATCGGCTTTATTGATTGAAACAGATCGCTCCATTGAGGAGATTGCGCGATCGGTGGGCTATTTGAATGTTTGCAATTTCTTTCGCCAGTTTCGGCAAATCTATGGACAAACCCCTCGATCGTGGCGAAATCAACACCGAGGGACTTGCGATTTCTTAGTTCTCGAACGGGATCGAAAGAAATGCAATGTTTAACCAAGGAAACGCAACACTGGAATGAGTGCGATCGCATTTAATAGCGAAGAGCCTCAATCTATATTAGGAGCTTGACAATGCAAACAATTCAAGAAGCACTAGAGCAGGTATGGAGCGATGAAGCGCTCAAAAATCGCTTATTGAGCGATCCGAAGCCTGTCTTGTCTGAGTTTGGTTTGGACATTTCCGACCAAGTTGACGTTAAAGTGCATGAGAACACGGCAAACTGCCTCAACTTTATTTTGCCTGAGCAAGCGATTTTTGAAGGGGCTGACCCTGAAGCGCTTGATCCGGTTGCAGGGAAAGTGATGAAGCGAGCCTGGGCAGACAGTGAGTTCAAGACGCAATTGCTAGCTGAGCCGAAAGCTGCAATTCAAGATGCGACGGGCGTAACGCTCCCAGAAGAGATGACCGTCAATGTCTATGAAAACACTCCAGAAGTGCGCCACATGATTTTGCCTGCGAACCCGAATGACTCAGAACTGAGCGATATGGATCTTGAAGGGGTTGCGGGTGGACTGTCTAAAGGCGCACAATGGGGCGTCGGCTGTGGATCTGCTGGTGCAGTTACAGGAGTCGCTGCCGGAGGGTTCGGAATCGCTGCTGCTGCTTTAGCCTTTAGTGCAGTTGGAACAGCCGTCACTGGAATTATTGCTGGCGGTTTAGGAGTTGCAGGCGGTGTAGCATCGGGTATCTCAACAGCAGGTGGCACAGTTGCAAGTTCAAAGGGCAAGTGCTAATCCCTAACTTGCGTCAAGCAGCATTTCGATCGTCTGAATGAGTTCCTTCGAGCCAAGTCAGACATTGTGCTGAATCCTAGCTCCCTGAAATCAGTGTTTGAAATTGGGGAGCTATTTTTAATCAGATGACTTTTATGAGTGCTTCCCTTTTTTCTAGTAACATTGGCTTGATTGATGCGGTATCCCTGCGCCAGAATTTGAAGCAATGGGCAGGAACACAGACGCAATCTTGGTGTGATCTGTCGGATGCAGCGTTGCAACAACGCCTCTCGACTACGAGCCATCTCAAACGATTCTTGGAAAAATATTGCGTCGATCGTAGCTTTCGGGAAGCGCTGCAAAGCAATCCGGGTGAGGCGATTCAACAAGCTGGACTTGCCGTAGCGATACAAGATGTTGAATCACTCTGGACGCATCAGTCTGGAACGATTTCCGAGACGCTTCAGCATTTCTTTGCATTTGGTCAAGAGCGATTACATTGGTCGGAACTCCGATCAATCAGCGCTCAATCGAGTCATGCCAAGTATCGAGCTTGGCGATCGCGGCGAATTGAGCGCACTCAGTGCGAGATGCCTGCGATCGCTGCAAATCTAGCGCACGTTCCTGTGTGTTTTGAACTGAGTCAAGGTTGCTCAGTGGGTTGCTCGTTTTGTGCGATCTCCGCTTCGTCGCTACAAAATAATTTCTACTACACACCGGAAAATGCAAAGCTCTGGAGATCGATGCTTCAGGTACTACAAGATTTACTTGGAACGGCTGCCAGTGCAGGATTTTGCTATTGGGCGACTGATCCGCTTGATAATCCTGATTATGAACAATTTGCGGCTGAGTTTCATGATGTTTTAGGAATTTTTCCGCAAACTACCACAGCACAACCAACGAAATATCCTGAACGGTTGCGATCGCTGCTCAAGCATTCGCTCGAAAAAGGATGTAAGTTGAATCGGCTATCAATTTTGTCAGCCAAAACGCTCGATCGCGTGTATAAAGAATTCACGGCTGAAGAGTTGGCGTTTGTCGGGATTGTGCCACAAAATCCAGAAGCAGTTGTGATCACGCAGTTTCCGTTTAAAGCTGAACTTGCTCCCAAAATTAATGCAGGACGGACATTCGGGACAGTGCGAAAACAACCTGTGATCGACGGCACGATCGCTTGTGTGAGTGGATTTTTGATCAATCTCGTCACGCGATCGATTCAATTAATCAGTCCTTGTAAAGCAACACCAGAAGTTCCTCGTGGCTACATTGTCTATGACGAAGAAACCTTCACAGATAGTGCCAGTTTGCGATCAATTTGCGATCGCATGATCGATCAACATATGTCCTAGCTGCCCATGATTGCCCAACCCCTGCAAATTTCCATTGCTCGATCGCTGACGGAAAAAGCCTTACTTCCCGATGAATGGTCAACGATTTGTGATGCTCATTTATCGAGCGATCGACAGGGTGCGGAACAGTTGTTCCTTCGCTGGCAGAAACGGTTAGGGATGCGACAGGCTGATCCAAATGCGTTCGAGAAACGTTTACAGCAGTTAGAACTGGATCAAGACAGTGCGATCGCGTTTCTGACACCACGGAAGCTTCCTGAGGATGCATCCCTTCCAGATTGGGCGATCGTGTTAGAAGCCATTCTACAAGTTGACAACTTTAAGCAACCGATTCTTAGTGTTGCACAACTGCAAGCCTGGACAGAAGCAGAATTGCAGCAGTATGATATCAATCTTGACGCACTGCCATTGTTTCCACAGTTTCTACATCCTTTTGTCACATGGGCACTGCGGGAAATTCAGTCACAGCAACCAGACTTATTAAGTTGGAATGCGATCGAAACGATCGGACGATATCTAGTTTGGCGATTGTCGGAGCTATCAGCACGCACTATTGCTTATGAAGTCAAGCAACACAGCTTCAAAGGCAAACTGCTGGGTGACACTCCAGAGCTACGGTATCAATATTTTGCTGAGCAAGTTTTAGGAAATTCAGCAGGACTCACAGAGCTATTGCTGCAATATCCAGTATTAGGGCGGCTTTTAGCCGTTGCAACTCAACAAGTTGCCAGTTCAATCATCGAATTACTAACACGATTTAAGCAGGATATAGTCGATCTGGCTCAAGTCTTTGACTGTGATCGTACTTCGTCGATCGCAGCATTGTTTCCCGGATTGTCTGATTCCCATCAAGGAGGGCGAACAGTCTGTCTTGTTCAAGTGAGCGATCAAACTAAACTAATTTATAAGCCTCGGAGCTTAGCGATCGATCATGCCTTCTATCACTTGATCGATTGGTTAAATCAAACCGGAAGCACACCGACATTTAAGACACTCAAAATTCTTGATCGTGTTGAATATGGCTGGACAGAATTTGTTGCGACTCAATCTTGTGATTCTGAAGCAGCGATCGCTCGATACTATCAACGTCAAGGCGGGCATGTTGCGCTGGCTTACTTCCTGTGTGGCGTGGATTTTCACTATGAAAACTTTATTCCATGTGGTGAATATCCAGTTCCGATCGACTTAGAAGCGCTACTGACGAGTGGAGTTCATGTTCCCGCACGTGAATGGAAACATCTGCCGAAGTATCTTTTACCTTCGAGTTTGTTTTCGATGCTATCAACCGGAATGTCAACCTATTGGCGGTCTGGAGATTTTGATCAGATTCTTTTTGCTGCCAGTGGGATCAATGGCAGTGGAGATCGCCCCTGGCATACTGCGGTTTCAGCTTGGAGCAACATCAATACCGATCGACTAACACTCAAACGCACCGCTCAACCTCTGCATTTTGATCAGAGCTTACCGCGATTGAATGATCAGCGAATTTCGGTCGATCGCTTTTTACCTAATGTTGTACAAGGTTTTGCTGCGGTTTATCGAACGTTACTTCAGCATCGCAAGTATTTACTTTCAGAAGAAAGCCCATTGCAGGCATTCTACTCGGTTCAAACTCGTGTTTTAGTGCGCGACACGAGCGATTATTCTGGATTACTAGCCTGGAGTGTAGCACCCGATCAGCTTACCAGTGGTGCAGCCTTTTTTGTGGCATTAGAGTCTTTGAGTGAACTGAGTCCGACCTGTGCCAGTCTAGCTCCGACTCAAGCGATCGTCGATGAAGAACGGCAGTGTTTACGCTGGCTCAACATTCCTAGTTTCTATGGGTCGCCTGCTTCGATCGACATTTATTCTAGTGAGGGCACCCTCTATCCTGCCTTTGTTCAACAGCCAAGCTTTCAACAGATGCAGCAGCGTTTAGAAGATGCTTCTGAAGAAGACTTAATTTGGCAAGCGGAACTTTTGCGGGTTTCGTTAGCCATGGCACTGAATCTAGAAGCAGCCCCGAATCAAACCTCAAAACCCGCTTGGCTGAATCAAACATTGAATGCTGAATGGTTACAACTCAATGGTTGGGTTCCATTAAATGCTGCGGTAGCCGAAACAGAAGCCACTGATCCGATACTGAAGTTAGAGACGCACCTAAGCGCGATCGCAGAAGTTCTGACAAATCTAGCCCTAAATCATATGGAGGGTAGTAGTTGGCTTAGTTTAGGACGAACTAACAACTCTGCAATGGTCGCTCCAGTGCATCATTATCCGTGGCACGCAGCGGGAGCAGCAGGAACAAGCTTATTGTTTGCCAATCTCGCTCGACACACCGGAAACGAACAATACGCCCGTTTAGCGCGAGGAGGAATGAAATTTACTTTCTCAATGCTAGAGCAATTCAGCCAAGCGGGATTGTGGAATGACCTTCCCGTTTCGGGATATCACGGGATTGGGTTAGGCATCTATGCTTTGACGGAAACCGGGCGATGCCTCAACGATCGCAGCTTGATTAAGCAAGCTCTGTCGATCGCTCTCAAGCTAACCCCAGAGAAGCTACTGCGAGAAACTAATCCAGATATTCTGTGTGGCGCGGCTGGAGGATTGCTCACCTTGCTGCATCTACACCGACTGCATCCAGATCAAAGATTAGTCGATCGAGCCATTGATCTTGCCACTCCGATTCTCAAGTCCCAAGCTTCGGGAGCAGCAGCCGGATGGTTTATTCCTGAGTTTGAGCGTCCGTTGATGGGAATGGGACATGGTGCGGCAGGAATTAGCTATGCGTTGTTGCAGCTTTATGCAATAACAGGTGATTCACGCTTTAAGGAGTCGGCTCAGCGCGGAATCGCATTCGAGCAGCAGAACTTTGCGATCGAGCAGCAAGATTGGGCGGATTTTCGTCAGCCGATTGGACACACTCAGTTTATGACAGGCTGGTGTGCAGGCGCTCCGGGAATTGGTTTAGCACGATTGGGAAGCTTGGGAGTGCTGGAAGATGAAGCGGAGATTTGGATGGATATCGAACGAGCGATCGCAGCAACTCAAAAGCATCTTGGCAAAGCACAACATCATTTATGCTGTGGTGAAGCGGGGCGAATTGTGTTTCTGGCAAAAGCAGCCCAGCAATTAAATCGCCCGGAATTGTGGGAAGCTGCAATCCAAGCCGCAGTTGCAACTACGACATTTTATGAGCGGCGCGGTTACTGGCGATTGCACGAGTTTTCAGAACGCAGAATCATTCCTGGCTTACTCGATGGCGTTGCTGGTATCGGGTTGATGTTGCTCTGGTTACTTGATCCAAAATCAACTTCTCAAGCTTGGATGTTGGCATGATGAAACCCTCGACACAAATAGATGCCTTTCAAACGTTTCACAGCATTCCGATGTTGAGTGAATCCGAATGTCAAACGATTCGCTCAGTGATTTATGAATTGAAGCAGGATTGGACACGGCGCAATCCGTTTCTACCGTTTTACACGCTGGGAGCAGCAAGCTATCTCGATGCTGCTGAAAATGAGCAATATCCGCAATCTGCACAGCGATCGAATCTATTACTCTCTAGTCGGTTTGCTTGGTTGTATCAACGCTTAGGAACTGTTCTTGCTCAACATTTAGGAGCACCAATCAACTACAATCACTCGTTTGCACTACCTGGGTTTCATATCTATCTATCGTGCGTTCTTTTTGAGTTTCCGATCGCTTCGATTCACATCGATTTACAGTATCAACAATTGCAGTGGGATGCAGAGGATACGAATTTTACCAATCCAATCTCCTTCACCTTACCCATCTCACTCCCGCAGTCGGGTGGAGGGTTGAATGTTTGGAATGTTGAGCAATCAGAAATGCCCGATTCAGCCGCATTGCAGCAACTCATTCAATCTCGTGAGCAGCGCTTTTACCCGTATGAGATTGGATCATTGGTTGTGCATTCTGGATTGACATTACATCAGGCTGCACCGGGTTCTAACTTAAAACCAGATGACGATCGAATTACGTTACAAGGACACGGATTATTCAGTCGTGGATGCTGGCAACTATATTGGTGATTCGCAAAGGTACATTGTTATGTTTTTTGACCCCGCTCACTTTCCATTTACTGCTTTGCTCGAAGCGAATTGGTTGATCATTCGTCAGGAGCTTGAGCAACTTCAAGCGGCTCAGTTCATGCCGTGGGCAGAACGATTTTTGTATCAGGGGGCTTGGGAGGTCTTCGGCTTTTATGCGTTTGGACGCAGACTCGATGAGAATTGTCAGCGTTGCCCTCAAACTACAGCAATCCTTGAGCAAGTTCCCAACCTGACCACCGCAGGATTTTCTTGTTTACAGCCAGGAACCCACATTTTGCCGCATACAGGCTATACCAGCGCGGTTCTGCGCTGTCATCTGGGATTAGTGGTGCCTGAAGGCTGTTCGATGCGCGTTGGAACTGAAACTCGACAGTGGCAAGAAGGGAAATGTCTGGTCTTCGATGACACGATCGAACATGAAGTCTGGCATCGCGGCAACACAAATCGGATTGTTTTGCTGCTTGATTTTAAGAAGCCTGAGATAGTGCAACCGATTGATCTAACCGTGCCGAATAGCGTGGCTCAAATGATTTCATCTCTCTAGGTTTAACTATGATTACCTTTGAATCATTAAACTTGTTTTCTGCGCCTCCGTTTCGGACGATGACTTTCCCGAAGTTCCAAGCAATGCTGCAAAGCGTCGGCTTAGGTCGTCAGATGATCGCGATCGGTGCCAGCGAGAATAATCAACCTGTTGGACTGATTCTCGCAGAAGTTCAAGCACAGTCCGCAAAAATCCTTTCTCTGTTTGTCAAAGCTGAGTATCGCAATCAAGGTATTGCCACTCGATTAATCGATCGCATCGAGCAAGCCTTAATTAGCCTCGGTTGTCAGGAAACTTACTTAGTTTATGCAGCGGGTAAGCAAACGGCTAAAGCACTAGAACGAGTTTTAGAAAAATGTGGTTGGGCTGATCCTGAACCTCGAATGCTGATTTGTCGCTGTACTCCGCAAGCCATGCAGCAAGCATCTTGGGTACAACGAGCGGTTTTACCACGATCGTTTGAGATTTTTCCTTGGACGGAACTGACTTTAGCAGACCGAGCCGCATTGTTAGGCGCAGATTGGTATCCCTCTAGCTTGAGTCCATTTGAGTATGAAGCCTCAATGGAACCCCTCAATAGTTTAGGATTACGCTATCAAGGCGAAGTTGTCGGCTGGATGATTACTCAGCGGCTTTGCCTCGATACACTTTGCTATAGCTCTAGCTACATTCGTCCTGATTTGCAGCAACGCGGGCGAATCATTCCCCTCTATGCCGAAGCCATTAACCGCCATTGCACTCGACCTGATATTCCAAATGCATCTTGGGTTGTGCCTTATATCCACCCAGGAATGGTGCAGTTTGTGAAACATCGCATGGCAGACTATATCACCTCAATGGATGAATATCGCCGATCAACAAAAACCTTCCCCGCACTGGTTGCCAGTTTATGATCACACTCAATTCCGAAGTCGTTCAATCGATCAACATTCTGGCGGCATCAGATTGTGCGCGGGTCAGGGAAACGATCGCAGCACTACGACCGCACTGGATTCAACGTCATCCGATCGCACCGTTTTATACGCTTGGAGCATCCAACTATTACGACATTGCTAACAATCTAGAGCGTCCTTATCCTCACATTGCTGCTCAAGCGAATCCTGTTTTACGGAATCATTTAGGCTGGCTCTACGACCAACTTGCTGAGACACTTTCTCAAATGCTACAAGCCCCGGTTTGCTATCCGGAGGGCTTTGCCCTTCCAGGGTTTCACATTTTTGAATCGTTTCCTGGCTTTGAGCAACCGCAATCACTGCTGCATGACGAATGGTTTCAGCAACGGTACAATCCAGGTGTGATTGCTACGCCCATTCACTGTGATACGCCGCATTTATTGTTTAACTGGGGCGCCTCCTACAATGACATTGATTTCAATCATCCGATCTCGTTTACCCTGGCGATCGCACTTCCCCAAAACGGTGCTGGAATGTATGTTTGGGATTTGCATCGCAGCGAAACGCTGGGTCTCTCTCAAGAGAAAGTTCGCAACCTTCTAGACACCCGCGACAAACAGCTCTATCGCTATCAGATTGGTGATGCGGCTGTGCATTCTGGATATTACTATCACCAAGTTGCACCCTTTTGGCAAGCTCAACCGGATGATGTCAGAATCACGCTGCAAGGACACGGATTAAAGTGTCGCGGTATTTGGCAACTGTATTGGTAATTGATATGCTGACTCTAGAGCGCCTGAATTCGATTACAGCCTTTCCTTATCAAGCCTTTACCTTTCCTGCATTTCGATCGCACCTCCAATGCTTAGGAACTTCCTGCATTGCCATCGGAGCGGTAAAAGAGGGTTGTCCGGTCGGGTTAATTCTGGCAGAACTTTCAGCAGACTTAAAGCGAGCAGAAGTGCGATCGATTTTTGTGATGCAATCGGCTCGAAATCAAGGCATTGGAACCGCACTGCTCGGAGCGCTGGAACAATCTCTAGCCGATCAAGGTTGTGCTGAAGTTCAGCTTGTCTACATGACCGGGAAACCTTCGGCTTCGATTCTGGAGCGATTGTTAGAAAAGTATTGTTGGACAGTCCCGCAAACTCGAATGCTTGTGGGACGATCGACGATTGATCGAATGGCTCAAGCCCCCTGGATGGCTCAATCTCATCTGCCTGCAACCTTCACGATTTTTCCCTGGGATCAACTCACGCATGAAGATCGATCGTACTTGCAACACCAACAAACCACCGCCACTTGGATTCCCTCCGATCTTGCCCCTTTAGAACAAGAACCGATCGAATCGCTCAATAGCTTAGGAGTCCGTTATCAAGAAACTATCGTGGGCTGGGTGATCACGCATCGCTTAAACCCAGATACAATCCGCTACACCTGTAGCTTTATTCGGGCGGATTTTCAGCGTCGAGGGCGGATCATTCCGCTTTATGTTGAAGCGATTCGACGACAAGCGCAAGCAGGAATTCGCAACGGAATTTGGACAGTTCCGCTTCGTCATACTGCCATGTTTAATTTTGTGCAAAATCGGATGGCTCCTTATATGACCTCGATCGCACTAACAAAAGGAGCTACAAAATCACTCAGTTCGGAGCAGTCAGGATGAAAACGCTAGACAACATTGAACGAATTTCCGCGCTTTCAGTGCAAGTGTTTGAACAAGACTATCTTCTCAAACAGAAACCTGTCGTTCTCACCGATTTGTTTGCATCGGATGCAATGAATGAATTGAGAACGATCGAGAGTGCCAAAATCCACCTAAGCTCAATGCCGTTAGAAGTCCAGGAAGAGTTTACTTCGTCAGTTCTCAAAACCTCGATTTTGCTGGATCAGCGTGAAAAGAAGCTTTGGTCATTTCAACAGTATCTTGACTATATTGAAGCTAATCCAGACACTCGCTTAATGGCGACAGAAGGACTGACTCCGCCTGAGATCCGACAACGCTTCGATTTCCCGGACTATGCTCGAATCAATGGAGATGAGACTTTCTCTGATGTTGCATCGCTGCTGTTTCTTGGGAATGCGGGTAACTATGCTCATCTCCACTTTGACGGGGATTATCGTCAAGTGTTGCTTCATCAAGTATTTGGCACAAAGCGGGTGATTCTGATTCCTGCGAACCAAGCGCAGAAGCTTAGTCCCATCGGCAATTTTAGTAATGTTTTTCTAGAAAACTTCTCTGAATCCGACAAAACTGCTTTTGTTCACTATGCAAACGGCTATGATTTTCTACTTTGTCCGGGTGAAACCGTGTTTATGCCTGCTGGCATTTGGCATTACTTAGAATACTGCGAGACGGGAATGTCGTTTAGCGTGCGCTTTGGTCGAACCGAGCAACTTCGATTTTTTGGAGATAAACTTCACGCTAATTTTTACTTACAGAACCTTGCAACTCATTTCATCGCTCAACAGCATCCAGCAATCTTCGAGGAGATTCAGTCTGCTTATCACAAGATTTACCCAACGCCTGTTGCTAAAGCACAAGCCCTACAAGCCTTGTTTGAATTGATTTATAGTCGGTTGTGTTCAACGAGCATTCAAAAGATGTATGCGTTCACAAATTTCGATGCAATCAATGAAAGCCTTTTACAAGCGGAAGCACAGCGTTTGTATCCTTCCCCCGTCTCCATTCAATCTTTGCTGATGGGTTGGAGTGGTTTCTAAGCTCATTGATCGTTAACGTGAAAGAATGTGAGCATGGCGGTAGAGACGGCTCTACCATCCCTCACTTCTCACCGACGGAGTTGCTGAATAATCCAGTCAAAGCGAGTCCCTGCGATCGCAGTGCCCTCAAGAATATCCAAATCAAGTTCGTCTTCTTCGAGTTCTTCAGCATCTTGTGCGATCGCGGCAGAGGCAATGCCGCTCCGAATTAGCAGATCTTGACAGCGACTCGACAGAACTTGTGCGGTTGCCTGATAGAACCGTCCTGCAAACGCTGCATCTTCTTGAAGTTTCATGGCAAGTTGAGCCTGCGAGATCCGGAGCACCCAGGTTTCATCTACCGCTCTAACGCTCGCTGAAGCAACTCCGCCATCGACAAACGATATCTCTCCCAAAATATCGCCTTTCCCCCGCTTCGCCAGTTCTCGTGTTTGACCTGCGATCGAAATATCAATGCCAACCGTGCCATCAAGCAGTAAATACACGGCGGGCACAGGCTGACCTTGCTGAATCAAGATTGTGCCTGCTGTTGATTTTTCAGCACTGCCATTTGCCATCATCCAAGCAATATCCGCATCATTCAGCGTTGCAAAAAACATCAGAACTTTGCGGAGCGGTTCTCCTTCTCGAATCTGCCGATGTACCAAAGATGTACTCAAATCGCGCAGGTATTCAGACAAGTTGATGGCGAGGAGTTGATAAAAACGGGCAGCAAATCCACGATCGCGACTCAACTCGGTCTTAAGTCTTGCTTTTGGAATGGCTAACACCTCTGACGATTGCTCTGCAAGAATGCTGATCAGCGCAGGTTGATCGCTCAGTAAGCTTGTTGCTCCTGCAAGTTCGCCGACTGAAAATAATTCAGAATGCTCATAGTTCGCCCAAGATGCAGCGAGTTGACCTGTCAGACGCAGAAAGATGTGATCGATCGCTGTGCCGCTTTGGATCAACAGCGTGTTGGGTGCGTAAGTCGATCGATGCGAGAACTGAATCAAGGCTTCTAAATCCTGATCGTGCAGGATACGAAGCACCGGGAGAGATGAAGTGAGTTGGTTCACGATGATCTAGAGCAGTAAGTTTTTGGATGAGTAATGTTAGTTTTCAGGCTTCTGAGGTCTTCATAATACCCGGATTGATAAATTTTGAATCGCTTGATTTGGCTCAAGGCAATTCCAATGTATCTGAAGCTGATATTCCGCTTTTCTTGAATCTCGTCAATGATAAACCTACTCAATTTGGCATTGCTGAATGCAAGTATGGTTTGCCCTCATCCCCAACCCTTCTCCCTAAGGAGAAGGGAGCTAGAAACCTCTTGTTCCCTCTCCCTGGGGAGAGGGCTAGGGTGAGGGCGAATCCGAAATTCATACTCAAATTCAGCAATGCCCTCAATTTAAGTCAAAAACGATAACCCACACTAAAGGTAAATCCTTGGTCTTGAGCATTGTTTCCACGATCGCTGAGTTTGACAAAGGGCACTGCATAATCTGCTCGAATCGTTAAACGCGGAATCGGCTCCAAAATCAGCCCAATTCCGCCTGATGATAAAAAACGTTGACTTGGCAACAGATTCGGATTGTCTGAGCGATTCCAAACTGTGCCAAAATCCACAAATGGAACGAGTTGTAGAACTGGAAGTCCTGCTGCATTCCGTTGAACGGTGATGCGGTCTTCAACTGAAACTCGAAACCCGTTATCTCCCGATCGCGCATTCTGACGAAAGCCGCGAATCGTTTGTCCGCCCCCGATGATAAATTGCTGTGAAGGCAGCAAACTATCCGGTGATAGTTGAATTGCTGCTTGAGCAATCAAAAGATGATCATTGCTCAATCGCTGAACGCGTTGAACTTGTCCGAGCCAGCTAAAAAATCGCCCGTCTGGAATCGGGGAGTCGTTTACGGTCGCGTTAAAAACATTTAGACCGAAGTTGAATTGCGATCGCAGTACCCAAGCCCCTCGCGGATCGCGGCGCACATAGTCCTGTCCGAACTGCAAAACTCTAGTCCGACTGTTGCCTTCTGCATCCGCACCAATCCCAAATGGAAAAGGCGTATCTTGAAACAAGAAGGTTTGACCATTCTGAACAGTAAAGCCGAGCGAGAGCGCTAGTTCCTCACGCGGCGATCGGATCAAGGGCTGTCGATAGCTAATTTCATGGAGAGCCGTGTTGCTGCGAATACCAAATGCAGAGAAGTTGGGAGCAATAATCCTGCCTCGACTTGGTGCAATTCTCAACTGAACAACACCATTCATTGCATTCACAGGCAGTTGATAGCTAAAGTCGAACGAATTTGAGCCGCCTTGCGCTGTGCGATAGTAAGATGCACTCAATTCGTCACCAGAGCGAGCTAAGTTTTGATAGCTTACAGTCGTACTGAATCGTTCAGATCCGACACTTGCTGGAGAAAAGTTGTCTGCACCAATAAAGCCTTGAAGTTGTGCGGCTTCTTTGATCTGTATGGCTAGGATGCTTTGTCCAAGATTCTCGCCAGGTTTGAGGCTCGCTTCTACGGTTTCAAATAATGGATCAGCTTTAAGTAATTGCAGTTGGTCTTCTAAGCGATTTTTGTTGAATGGTGGCTTTGTTCCGATTTGTAAGCGATCGCGGACATACTGTTCACGCAAATGCTGTAAACCTCGAACCTCAATGGTCTCGATCGATCCTTCAATGACTCGAATCTGAACAACGCCTTCTTTGACGGTCTGATCAACAAGAATTGCTCTAGAGGTAATGAATCCACGCTCCAGATAAAGCTGTGTGATCCCATCTGCAACCGATTGCAAGTCTTCTACTGTGGCGGATTTGCCCTCGATCGGCTGAGTAATGCGCTGTATCTCCTCAGGCTTAAGCACTGTGCTACCTTGCACTTCAATTCGACGCACCAGAACTTTAGACGATTCTGGAGTTGTTTCGTTCGTTGGAGTGGGTGCGGGTTGCTGATTGTTAGGTAAAGCCTGTTGTAACGGGTTTGTTGCTGGTAGCGCCTGTGCTAGAAGATAACTTGAGATAGATTCTGCTGAAGCAGGACGAATCGACCATAAGCTCAACAGCGTACTAAACAAGAAAAGCTGACACCGTACCATAGAAGCCTCATATATAATCCAGAGAAACACACCGGGATTGTTGGATTCGGCTTTCAAGATACTCGGAAAACTGATAATTGGCGCACTTTTCCTTGATTCTCAGGAGAGGCAGCGATCGACTGCAATTTCAAGGGCATTCAACAGTAAAATATCCAGAATTCCTTTAACTCTGCGTCTTAGTTCTAAGCGTTTCTACGGTTGCTCTCCCATCTGCTAACCCTCCTTAATATCTGTCATTATGGCTCTCGCTACACACGAAAGCTGTATCTAGCTTCGCTGTGAAACAACTCTAGCTCTACAGGAACACTGAGCGACAGTTGCGATCGCAGTTTGGTTGCCTGCCCAGAGTCGCTTGTCCTGATTATCGATAAAGCCGATGATTGCTTATTACTCCAGCTTCCTGATGACTGTCCTGAAAAAACTTCCGTTCGCGATCGCACTCATTGGTGTAGCGGGTCTAAGCCAGACTGCAACGGCTCAAATTGTTCCAACCGGAGGAACAATTTCAACACTCAACGGCAATCGATTTGATATTACTGGGGGAGCGCGATCGACGGATGGCGCGAACCTGTTTCACAGTTTCACCCAGTTTGGGTTGAATCAGAACCAGATTGCCAACTTTCTCTCTGATCCCACGATTCAGAATATTTTGGCGGGTGTGAACGGGAGCAATCCATCCATCATTAATGGATTGATTCAAGTGACAGGCGGCAACTCTAATCTCTTTTTGATGAATCCGTCTGGTATTCTCTTTGGCAATACGGCTTCGCTCAATGTTCCGGGTTCTTTTACTGCGACGACTGCTCCGGGAATCGGTTTTGGGGGAAACTGGCTCAGTGCAACCACCACGAACTATTCAGCCTTAAACGGCAATCCTGATGCTTTTGCCTTTCCCTTTGCGTTGAGTGGCGCGATCGTCAACACCGGAAACCTCACGGTTCCCAACGGAAATCTGACGCTGCTTGGGGGAACTGTCGTTAGCACTGGCACGCTTGCGGCTCCGAATGGGCAATTGTTAGCCGCCACAGTTCCAGAACGATCGCTGGTTCGCCTCAATCCAACTGGAAGTTCTCTCAGCTTGGAAGTTGTTCCATCTCTGGTCTTTGCTGCTCCATCGGTTGCCACACTTCCGCAACTGCTCACTGGCGGAACGGGCACGAATGCAACTCGCTTGACGCTCAATCAAAACGGGGAAGTTGAACTAACCGGATCAGGATTACGGATTGGGAATGGTGATGTTGCAGTGAGAACTCTTACCGCTAAAGCAGCAACCCTATCCGCCGCTCAAACGCTTACCCTGTTTGAGAGCCAGTTTCAAACCACTGGAAATCTCAGCCTCTTTGCGAATGATACTGTCAGAGTGCGAGACAGCGTGACCAATCCGGTACTGATCCGATCGCAAGGTGATCTCTGGCTTCGCGGCAACCAAGGAATTGATATTCTGGCGCTCAATCATCTTCAACAAACGCCCTTTGTCAGTGGTGGCAACCTGACTCTGATGAGTGATGGCATCATCTCTGGAGATGCTCATTTTGCCAGTCGGGGTAACTTCACGCTGCAAACCCTGAACGGCAATCCAGGAACATTCCTGAGCTTGTACGATCCGATCATTAGTGCAAATGGAGATGTCTCTTTCGGAGATTACACCGGAGCCTCTCTCAAAGTCGAAGCGACAGGCAGCATTAGAGGCGGCAACATTACGATCACTCAGCCCGATGTGGGGCTTACTGGATCTGATCCAGATATTGAAATTCTTAGCACTCGTCCTGCTGTCATTCTTCGAGCAGGCTTAAGCACACTTGCGAATCCGGTTAGTAGTTTCCCGGTGACAGCGGAAACCTCAACTTTCGAGCAGAACGCGCCAACCACTCCTGCGAATGTCAGCGTTGGCAATATTAGAACAGGACTGTTTTTTAGCTCTACTTCTCTAGATACGGTAATCATTCAAGCTCCCGGCACGGTCACTACAGGGGCGATCGATACCTCTGCAAATACCACGATCGATGCACTTGGTGGCGGGGTGAATATTAGTGCAGGCGGAGATATTGTGACAGGGGCGATCGACACTTCTGCGGTGAGTGCTTTCTATACCAACATTACGGTCGGTGGAGCCGTGAGCTTGACCTCCACTAACGGAAACATCACCTTTGAAAGTATTAACACTCGCGCAATATCCGGGGGTGGTTTTTTTGGAGGCGGGGAGCGACCACCGATAGAAGGGGAACTACCAACAGAAGGGGAACTACCGATAGAAGGGGAATCACCAATAGAAGGGGAACTACCAATAGAAGGGGAACCATCGACATCAGGAATTGGAGGCAGTGTTCAACTCTTTGCGCTAAATGGTACTGTTCGAGGAACTAAATTCGTGCCCCTGTTTCCAGCAGACACAATTCATACACAGTCCAATGCGTCGAGTGGAATCGTCGAAATTCGTCATGATGGTGGCATTTCCAATGCTCCGTTTGTGGTTGGAGATGCTGCAACAAATGGAACCGCAGGCGCAATCACAACCGATACTACAATCTCGCCGACAACTGCCTTCGGAACAGTTGGATCAGTCACTCAAAGCAATGTGACATTCACGTTTAAAAATGATGCACCGACTCTCAGCGCAAACACAACACTGTTCCCGGTTGAATCAGGACAGTCAATTACTTTTACAACTCGCGATCTCGCTCCCCTAGTCACAGATGTCGATCGTGATGCAACAACATTGTTTCTGAACCTTCCGCCCGGAGCAACTTTGAGAATCAATGGCGTTCCAGTCCAAGGGTCAACCGTGCAAATCTCCGCAGATCCTCAAACTCCTCAAACCTTTGAATACACTCCTCCGTCTGGAACAACAGGCAGCTTTTCAGCCTTTACGCTTACTGCATCCGATGCTGTCGCGACCTCTAACCCTGTGACTGTGCAAGCGACGGTTACAGCCGCACCAATTCCTCAACCGGATACCCCAACTGAGCCGAGCAATCCACCACAAGAAGCCCCAAAACCCAATATTGATCCGGATGAGTTTGAACAGGAGTCAGAGGAGAGTTTAGATGAAATTCCCACGGTGAGTAGTTCAGACTCGTTAGAAGTTGATCCCTTCATGAGTGAAATTGATGAGGAGGTTTCACAAGGGTTTGAGGATTATTTAGAACTCGATGAAGTTGAACCGAAAGAGCTACCAGATGTTCGATCGGATCTTTCAGATGTAGAAACCAATACTGGCATTAAGCCTGCATTAGTTTACGCCTTGTTTGTACCCAGCGATATTTCTCAAGCGGAATCAACAAGGCGCTCTCAGGCTGATCGCGATCGCGACCAGCTAGAACTGTTTATTGTCACCGCAAAGGGCGCTCCGATTCGCAAGCGAATTCCTGGAGCAACGCGCAGCACAGTGGTCAAACTCGCGCGACAGTTTCAAAAAGAAGTCTCCGATCGCAATCGAGTCCGCACGACAACTTACCTTGCTCCAGCACAACAACTTTACCAATGGTTAGTTGCACCACTAGAAGCTGAGTTTAAGCGCCGCGACATTCAAAGCTTAGTGTTCATCACCGATGCAGGACTGCGATCGCTGCCCTTTGCTGCCTTGCATGATGGCACGGGCTTCTTGATCGAGCGTTACAGTTTGGGATTGATGCCGAGTATCAGTCTCACCGACACTCGCTATAGCGACATTAGAAAATCTGAAATTTTGGCGATGGGGGCATCGCAGTTTCCTCAAACCGATCAAGCTCCTTTGCCTGCTGTCCCGCTCGAAATTAACACCGTAACGACGCTGTGGCGCGGAAGAGGCTTTTTGAACACTGCATTCACGCTAGAAAACCTGAAATCTCAACGAAACAGCAATCCTTATGGAATTGTTCATCTTGCAACTCATGCCGAATTTCAACCCGGCACACTAAAAAATTCTTATATCCAACTCTCGGACACAAAGCTCCGGCTCGATCAAATCCGACAACTCGGTTGGAACAAGCCACCCGTTGAACTGCTGGTCTTGAGTGCTTGCCAAACGGCGTTAGGCGATGAAGACGCAGAACTGGGTTTCGCAGGTCTCGCTGTTAAATCTGGGGTCAAAACAGCAATGGCAAGTCTTTGGTCGGTCGATGATCAAGGAACACTAGAGTTAATGACAAAGTTTTACCAAGCTTTAAAGACCTCACCGATCAAAGCAGAAGCACTCCGACAAGCACAGCTTCAACTTCTAAAAGAAAAAGACAGCTTACGTTCTGATGAGTCGGCAACGAAACAAACATTCTCTCATCCCTACTACTGGTCGAGTTTTACGATGATTGGAAGTCCTTGGTGAAGGATGCCATAGCTCACGATCGCCTCATCCGTCCTGCGAAATTTCCACATTTTTGATCCGGCTGAATTTCTAACCTGAGTAGCCCTCGCGATGACCTTTGATTGCTGTCCTTTCTAGGATGACAGCAGCGCTCTGTTCGCAAATCGTCACTAAACAAATCTATGAAACTGTTTCAATCTCTCTTAATGATTCCCTTGGCGCTTGGAGCATTCTCGGTTCCAACCGTTGCTGCTCCAACTCAGCCGCGATCGTCGCAACTGTCCACTCCGACTCTGATTGCCCAAGCATTTAAACCACCAAAGCGCGGTGCGCCGAAGACTACAGCAGGTGGAGCGACGCGAGGACAGTGTGATGCAAGCCGTAAGAGCCTAACTCCCTTACTGCCCAAAGATAAGTTTGGCTTAACGGTTTCAGACCGTCCCACGCTGTTTTGGTCACTACCTCAAGCGGTGAGCGGCACTGCTCAACTCACGATTCTGGGTGACAAAGAAAGTCGTGTGGTGTATGAAACGACGATCGCACTCCCAAAAACGGCAGGCATTTTTCAGTTCACTTTGCCGCCGGATGCTCCCGCGCTCGAAGTGGGTCAGCAGTATCGCTGGTTTCTGAGTATCAACTGTAAGGTAGACGGCACAGGCAACGAAATCAGCGTCGATGGGTGGATTGAGCGAATTGCAGCCAATCCAGAACTCACCCAAGCACTGAAAACAGCAACTCCGAGAGAACAAGTAAGGCTCTACGCAGAAGCAGGAATCTGGCACGAAGCCTTAACGATACTCGCTGCATTACGCTTGAGGCAACCGAGCGATCTCAGGCTGAACATGAGTTGGAGAGAGTTGCTGCGATCGGTCGACCTTTCTGCTGTGATGTCTGAACCCTTGGTTAATACTTGTCAATCTATGGTTAACAGTCATCAATCTACCCAACGTTAGTGTAGCTTTTTAGCGCTTGAATGTTGTTCTAGTGAAGACTAGCAACATTCAAGTCTTGCAATGCTGATTGCTGCCTGAATTTTAGATGCCCTATGTTGCTTTTACTATGCCAAACCTACTATTTCTCGGATCAGGATCAGCATTCACGGTTGGCGGAGATAACTTTCACTCCAATATGCTCTTAACGAGCGATCGCGGACGAAAACTTTTAATTGACTGCGGCTCTGATATTCGCTTTTCACTCTATGCGGCGGGACTGTCTTATCTAGAGATTACTGATATTTTTATTAGCCATCTGCACGCTGATCACGCGGGCGGACTAGAGTTTATCGGCATGACGCGGCGATTTGATCCACGCTGCGATCGTGCCAATCTTTATCTCAGCAAAGATATTGCGAGTGAACTTTGGGACAGAACCTTATCCGGTGGAATGCGATCGATTGATCAAGATATTGCAACACTGGACACTTACTTTACAGTTCATCGCATTGGTAAAGGAGAAGGGTTCATGTGGGAAGGAATTCGATTTGAACTCGTACGCATGATTCATGTCGATACAGGATTTTATGTCATGCCGAGCTACGGTTTATTCTTTGAAGTTCAGGGCGTAAAAGTCTTTATCTCAGGAGATTCACAGCTTTGTTTACAGCAGAACTATCCGTTTTATGAGCAAGCTGACCTGATTTTTCATGATTGTGAAACCGCGATCGCCCGAACTCCGGTTCATGCTCATTACAGCGAACTGATCACATTACCAGAACGTTTTCGCCGCAAAATGTGGCTGTATGGTTATCAGCCTGGACTCTTACCTGATGCTCAAAAAGATGGATTTTTAGGGTTTGTTCGACGAGGACAACAATTTGAGTTATCTCTAATCACGGCTTAACATTAAAGCACTAGGAGCAAACGCGATGATTTGGACGAGATTAAAACGACAACTCTGGCATTGGCGCGGTGTAGTGATTGCAGTCCCCAGCGTAACGATTCTAGTGCTTGGATTGCGGTTTCTGGGTGCACTGCAAATGTTAGAACTTGCAATGCTCGATCAGTTCTTCTTGATGCGCCCATCTGAGTCGAGAGAGTCTCGGATTGTTATTGTCGAAATCACAGAGCAGGATTTACGCAACATTAAGCGGACGCAACTCTCAGATGCAATGCTTGCTCAAGTCTTGACCAACATTCGGAATCAGAAGCCGCGAGCGATCGGCTTAGATATCTATCGGGATCTGCCTGTTGAACAAGGTATCCAGAAGCTCAATCAAGTGTTTTCAACTACTCCGAATCTAGTTGGAGTTCAGAAGATTGCTGAAAGTGTCGATAGTTCCGCAGTTGCGCCACCACCGATTTTGAAGCAGCGCGATCAAGTCGGCGCGAATGACTTACCGATCGATGGGGATGGCAAGATTCGCCGCAGTTTGCTTTATTTGGATGATTCAGCAGGCAATACGGTGTTTAGTTTTAGCTTTAAGCTGGCTTTGCTCTATCTGGAAAAGCAAGGTATTCAGCCCGAACTGACTCCAGATGAGAAAATCAAGCTAGGTCAGGCAATTTTTCCCAGTTTTGCTTCAGATGATGGTGGATATCAACGAGCAGAAGCGGGAGGATATCAAGTTTTGCTCAACTATCGCGGGCAGATTCAGCAGTTTCCAACGATTTCGTTGACTGAAGTAATACGGAATCGCATCCCGGCTAAGTTGATGCGCGATCGCATTGTATTAATCGGCAGTACGGCTGAGAGTCTCAAGGATTTGTTCTACACACCTTATAGTAGCAGTTTGCTCACTGCACCCAAACGCACGCCAGGCGTGGTGATTCATGCTAACGCAATTAGCCAAATTCTGAGTGCTGCACTGGAGAAGCGATCGTTGATTCACGCTTGGAACGAGCCAGTTGAGAGCGCTTGGATCATCGGCTGGGCGGGTCTAGGGGTGCTTTTGATCTGGTGCAATCGATCGACCAATCAATCCTCTAAACTGAGCGATCGATATCGTCTAAGTTTGATTATCGCAAGCATTCTCACGGCTGGAGGCGGGTTAGTCTTGGTGGGCTACGCTGCATTTCTACAAGGACTCTGGATTCCAGTAGTACCGCCTTTGATAGCTTTGACGGGTTCAGCAATGTTTGTGACTGCTTATATTGCTCGAACTGCGGCAGAGATTCGTAAAACCTTTGGTCGCTACTTAACCGATCAAGTTGTCGCCAGTTTGCTCGAAAATCCGGAGGGGCTGAAAATTGGCGGAGAACGGCGAAAGATTACGATTTTGACCTCGGACTTACGCGGCTTCACCGCAACTGCCGAACAACTTCCACCCGAAGAGGTCGTGAAGATTCTAAACATTTATCTCGCTGCAATGACCGATGTGATCACAGCTTATCAAGGCACGATCGATGAATTCATGGGGGATGGCATTTTAGTCTTGTTTGGTGCGCCAACGCTCCGAGCTGATGATAGCGAAAGAGCGATCGCTTGTGCCATTGCGATGCAGCAAGCCTTGATCCCGGTGAACGAAAAACTTCAACAACTGGGCTGGTCAGCTTTAGAAATGGGCATTGGGATTCATACCGGGGAGGTTGTGGTTGGTAATATCGGCTCAGAAAAGCGCACGAAGTACAGCGTGATTGGGAGCCATGTGAATTTAACCTATCGGATTGAATCTTTTACGATCGGCGGACAGATTCTGATTTCAGAATCGACTGCACAGGACGTCAGCGATGCTCTCGTGTTTCGAGAAGTGCAGCAGGTGCAAGCGAAAGGCATTAAGCATCCGATTACAGTTTATGATGTGAGTGCAATTCGGGGAACTTACAACTTAGCTCTGCCAGAACGCCAAGAGTCCCTAGTTTCACTGCCCCGATCGATTCCGCTTCAATATGCCGTTTTAGACGGTAAACAGATTAATGGCACTTGGTTTAAGGGAGCTTTGATCCAGCTTTCTGAACGGGGTGGAGAAATTCAGATCGCCGACCTCAATCCGGAGACATTTCCCGCAGTGCAAACCAATCTCAAGCTTAATCTTTTTCTACCAGATGAACCAGCTTTTGCTGAGGAAGATATTTATGTGAAAGTCCTGAAAGTTTCATTGAACACAGGACTAATTCAGGTTTATTTCACAGCAAGGAGTCCTTACGTGAAGCTTCATCTAGAACAACTCTTTACTCTGAGTCTGCAACAAAGCCACACCTGTTAACCGTCGCGATTGCTATAGCAATCCTAATTGACTCGTGAAAAGATGCCATACAGTTGAAGCTTGGGGAAACTAAACACCTGTTGATGCAGGACAAACTCAAATAATTACTTGATCAGTGCAAAGGAAGTGGGGTAAAAAGTTTGTATTTAACAATCAGCACCTCAGATACCATGAACTCAAAGTTTTTTCTTGAATAGATGATAAAGCCCTCGTTTGCTGCTCACACGCCAAATGTACAAGACCAATTGAAGCAGGATAAAACATTGAAAGCCAAAACCGAATTAACGCATCCTACCTGTTTAAGACTACCTAAAATCTTTGCGACAGAACTGCATTTGCTGAATTGGGTCTTCTTGCTTTACCGAAGGACAAGATTGAATTGTTCTTCGGTAAAGCTTTTCACAATTTCTCCTGACATGATCTGCCCTGGAACGACGACATCAACAGTGAAGATGCCACTGGGGGCAAGAGCTTGAAAGATGCGCTGAAACAGTGAATCTAATGCAGCGTCATGGGTCGTAGGAAATTGTGGTGTCCGTAGGTGAGACAGGGTAGTGCATAGGTTGTTCTCCAATAGTCAGAGAAGGCTGTAGATTGGTTAAACTCGTTGCATCAATGTTGCAGATGAAACATATGTCCAGAATAGAGGTAGGCAGGCTTTACAGATGGCTTCGACGTGGCGATCGTCCGTCCCGCAACATCCTCCCAGTACGTTTAAGTTTGGAAGCGTAGCTTTTAGCGAACGATATTGGCTACCGAGTTCTTCGGGGTTTCCATCGTCCAGCGTTTCTGATTCATTTAGCTCTACGTGACTCTTAGTCGAAGCGTTAGCTCGCAATCCACGAATCCGCTCTAGCCAGGGTTCACCTTGGGTTAATGTGCTGGCAAAGTGAGTTGGATGGGCACAGTTAATCATGTAGTAGGCAGGCTCGTGATTCGTTACAGCATCAACTTGTGCGATCGCATCTTTCAAACTCTGTCCAGTCGGTAATTTGCCATCTGTCTCTAGGGTGAATGAAATTACGACAGGCATCCCAATCGCTTGAGCTGCTTGAACAATACCGATCGCTTCTTCAACGTAGTTCATCGTAATTGCTGTTACTAAATCAGCATCCGCATCGCGAAACGTTTCTATTTGGCTCCGATGATAGTCTGCTGCTTCATCCACTGTCATGGCATCCCCAGGAATATAGCCATCTCCGCGAGGACCAACACAGCCACTAATCACCATCTGACATTGCTCAGTTTCGTATTCCTGTCGAATGTCGTGTAAGAGCGCGATCGCTTTGCGGTTCATCTCTACGAGTTCCGCACTAGAGTAACCGAGTTTAGTTCCCCAATCTGGATTTGCCCGCCAAGTTGCACTCTCTAGAATGAGTCCAACTTGATAGTTTTGAGCCATTGTTGCGTAAGTGCGGAAGTAGTGAGTCAAAGATTGATAACCTGCTGAGTGCTTCAACAAATCAAAAGCAGCGAAATCAGGCAGATCGATTTCTTCCTGGAAAATGAGCGTAGTTTCTAGTCCGCCATCGGTAAGGAATAGATCATTTGAGAGTTGCGGTAAATTAGCTCGATATTGTGCCATGTTAGTTCTCCTGATTGTTCTTGAGTTTTAATTATTTCTGAGACGGTTATGCTTTACACGTTCGGTTTCATCTACCTATGCAATCCAAGTTGCAAATACGAATTCAATTTCTAAGGTTTCTCCAATGGCTAATTGTTGCTATTGCTAGGAGAAGTCTTGGAGCCGCGACCTAGTTCTAAGTGTTCTTATGAAATTGTTGCAGAACTCCCTTGGGCATTGGGCAGGATGTAGTGGTGCCATTTATCTGGAGACACGTCATGCGATCGTGCTTACCCGACTGTTTCGTAAATTGAATTCGCATCGCCATCTTCTCCTGGAGCGTTGAACCTATAGTGTTGAACCTAAGTTAGCGGGAGTAGCGTTCTTAAAGCGTTCCTAAACCGTTCAAGCGGCGACCGGTTAAACGGTTTAGGTGCGATCGCTGAATTAGTGCGTCAATATAACAGCGATGTCATCATGAAGACCAGCAGCTATGCTTGAAAAACTGCCCAATTTTTGACAAATCTTGACTTCATGTTTCTAAAGTTCACTTCTTCATTAGACCTCTTGCGTGAATCAACGTGAATCAAGAACTGCGAGCAAGCTCAATATTGACGATCGCGGCGATGAGATTAAACCGCAACCCAAACCGTCGTCTCCGAGCACTGCGCGACGCAAGCAAGTGCGGGTAACGTTCTGCCAGAATCCGCCAAATTTTAAAGCGACGATTCGTGTGTTCTGCCACAATTCGCAAACTCGCAAGCATCTGATTGTAGTGCCGCTCCTCCTTGTCGAGCTTTGATTTTGCTGACTTCTTGGTCGGGGTGCAACTGTAGGGATGCAATTTCGCTAACCCTTGATAGCCTGTGCCAGCGAGACACAACTGTTCGGGAAGCATGGGGCTGCGGTACTGCTTGAAGACTCGGAAGTCATGCACTCGTCCCTTGCTAAACGCGGTACAAATAATTTGCCCCGTCGATTGATCCACCACGACTTGTGCTTTTAGGGTGTGCTTGCGCTTCTTGCCGCACTTGGCTTGTCCGCCCCGTTTTCCTGCTCGGTCAAGGTCGGGGCGCAGCCCCTCAACCATCTGCTCAAAGGTTTCAGGATGCACCCCGCATCTGCGTTTGAAAGCACTCGGCTTGAGCGTCTTGAGTTGTTCGTAGGTCATGAGTTTGTCCTCCTTGACCTATTTCTACTACCCCCGCATCGATTCACGCAAGAAGTCTATTGATGCCAACTTGCCGGGTTCGTTGAAAACTATAAGTTAAAGTCGGTAATAAGTTATTCTGCACATTCAGCACGGTCTGTAGCGGAACATTGACATTCAGCGAAGTATTGCGTGTTTGAGTTTTGAGAACGGTAGGAATGTTGGCTAAGTTGTCCTCATTTTGACTGGATTGATATTGAATCGTTGCACCTGCGATCGAGGCGTTAAAGCCGTACTGAGTTTGTAGCCGATCCGCTGTAACACTGGCTCCAACCGTACCGAACTGTGGTTCAACCCGTTCGTGACGAAAATTCAGCGACAGTCCTAAAGTGCGAGCTGCGTCAAGTCTGACATCTTTAAGCAGGTCATAACTTGCCTCAGCATACCAAGCGTTTCGCGTGACAGGTTCAACTTTCACAATGTCTAACTGATCTGTAAGTTGCGGATCACTTGATGGATTCGTGAAAGTGCTCCGTACAAATCCAGCATCCGCTTTGAAGCGACCAGAAGCATCATTTGCTAGCAAGCGAAAGCCAATACCACGACTCTCTTCTGCATCCACGACCTCTCCTGCATTGAAGTTCCCAACAGGCTGACGCAAGCCTCGCATCACCGTTGTTTCTAAACGCACCCCTCCCGCTTGATTTTGTAAGAGTTGAACGCCCAAAGTTACAGCCGTGACAGTATTTCTTGAATTGTTGAGTCCGAGAAGGTTATCGAAACCCACAATGCTCCTTTCACCTGGAGGTAGGTCTCATCCACCCGCCAGGAATCGTTGGTCTGGTTCAGGTGCGATCGAACTCGTTTGTCCAGTTCTGGGGCGTAGCTCAATACTCACTGATAAATGGTGGAATAATCCACTTCCACCCCTTGCTCCGCCATCATCTCTTCTAGGTTCCGATAGCTCAAGGGATAGCGACAATACCACCGTATATTCAGCAGGATGATTTCTGGCAGAAAGTGCCGCCACTTAAACAAGGATTGGGCAACCATTTAAGATAAAGTGAAAGAAAATTGAGCCTCCCCACCCTACCATTTTTGCGACACAACCCTTTTTGCCGCCTCATGTAGATTTAACACTATTCCGAAATTCTGCTTTGTAAAATTCTGTGGGAGAGTAGCCTGATTTTAGGGAATGTTGATTGATGAGATCGGCGCTTTAGTGGTTCTCTTCAATGTTGAAGTAGAACACGAATTAGCCCTCAGACAGCAATATAGCAATTCTAATTGGTTTGTAAATTGCATAAATCCTGCCCTCACCCTAAATTTCTCTCCCTCAGGGAGAGGGACTAGATTCTTGCTCCCTTCTCCTCTAGGGAGAAGGGCTAGGGATGAGGGCAGATCGATTTCATAACTCAACTAGGATCGCTATAGTTCTACAATTTCTACTTGCCCTGCTCTATGAAATCGAGTTCCCATCAACCCAACCAGTCCCTCACCCGTAGTACCTTAATAAAGATGGGGTTTAGTTTAGCAGGTGTGATTATTGCTGCAACCGGGATCAGCTATGTTCATCTAACACACTCCATCCAAACAATCATCCTGTCGGATTTAGAAAAGTATAGCCTTGATCGCGGCAAGCACGAGGAAACTCTATTTAAGCTTGCGGAAGATAATCATCAACAATTTAAGCAGCGATTTCTCAAGAATCTCAAGAAGATGGGAGAACAAGACCCACAGCAGAAATTCGCTGAATTAGCAATTCCGTGGTCTGATGGAACTCACCGCAATTTTCCTCAGAGTCGCGCCATTGAAACGTTTGATACAGAACTTTATCCGCATCTCTTCATTGGCAAAAATACTTCAATTAACGCAGAGTTACGTCGTCACACGATCGTCGCTTATGATTTGCTGAGTTATTACGGTGCTGCTTGGCATAACCGATTCACAAACACCTATGTTATTACCCCGGAAAATGTGGAAATTGGGTATTTTCCTGGTTTTGCTTGGGGCTTAGTGGCAAAACCTGATTTGTACTTGCCCAAAGAAGAGTTCTTCCACATTTCAACTCCAAAGCAGAATCCAGCTCGCGAGACGAAATGGACGGGGCTTTTCTTTGATGACGTTGCTAAACTTTGGATGGTGACAGCCGCGACTCCGATCGATGATGCTCAAGGCAACCATATTGCAACGATCGCCCATGATGTTGTGTTAAACGATCTGATGGAGCGAACTGTTAAAAATACGCTTCGAGGAACCTACAACATCATCTTTCGTGAAGATGGGAGACTGATTGTCGATACTGCTCGAATGGAGCAAATTAAACAGAAGCAAGGTAATTTCAACATTCTCGATACTGGAGATGCCCATCTCAGACGTATCTTTGAGGCTGTTAGAACTGCAAAATCAGGGCAAATCATTATTGATAATCCCTCAGAGCACGAGTTCCTTGCAGTCACAAAACTAAGTGGGCCGGATTGGTATTTTGTCGTCGTTTATCCTAAAGCATTAATTAATGAAATTGCGCTAAATAACGCTAGAACCATTCTAATGGTCGGCTTAATTGCGCTGGTGATTGAAGTGCTACTGCTGTATTCCATATTACACAAGCAGGTCACGCAACCGCTCAAGCAATTACTGGTTGCAACCGAGCAAGTCGCAGATGGCAACTTTGAGATTGAGTTCAGCTTTAAACGGCAAGATGAGATTGGTCGCTTAACTACGACTTTTACCAAGATGGCAAATCAGCTTCAAAGCTCTTTTGCATCCTTGGAGCAACAGAAAGATGAGTTAGAAATTCGTGTACAAGAACGGACACAAGAACTATCACAAACCTTGCAAGAGTTACAGCAAACACAAAGCCATTTGATCCAAAGCGAAAAGATGTCTAGTTTGGGGCAGTTAGTGGCAGGCGTTGCTCACGAAATCAATAATCCTGTTAACTTTATTCATGGTAATCTTGCCCCTGCATCCGACTATGCTCAATCCCTACTGAAATTACTTGCGCTGTATCAGCAGGAGTATCCCAAACCAACTCCAGCCATTCAAACTGAAATTGAAGAGATCGATCTCGAATTTGTACAAGAGGACTTACCCAAGCTCCTTGACTCAGTTAAGCTTGGCTCAGAGCGAATTCGCAACATTGTTCTATCACTGCGTAACTTTTCCCGCTTGGACGAGGCAGAGCTTAAAAGCGTTAACATCCACGAAGGTCTAGAAAGTACGCTGTTGATTCTGCAAAATCGATTGAAACCAAAACATGATTCTCCAGAAATTCAAGTCATCCGAGACTACGGTGAGTTACCACTTGTAACTTGCTATGCAGGACAGCTCAATCAGGTGTTTATGAATCTTTTGGCGAATGCGATCGATGCCATCCATGAACAGCGAAAACACCGCTCCCTGGGAGGAGAAGCTCATCTCGATCAAATTCAGATTCGGACTGAGGTGATTCAGCAACAATGGGTCAGAATTGCGATCGCAGATAATGGCACCGGGATACCGGAGGATATGCAATTAAAGCTATTTGACCCCTTCTTTACCACCAAGCCTATCGGGCAGGGAACTGGCTTAGGTTTATCAATTAGTTACCAAATCATTACTCAGCAACATCAGGGTAAGTTGTACTGCCACTCTGTCCCAGGACAGGGGACAGAATTTGTGATTGAGTTTCCCCTTCATCTTGCATAAGCGAGCAATAACGCCGCGATCGAGTGTGTTAAGAGCAACGATATAGCATCATCACTCTCAACACGCTTGATGTTAATGGTTACGATGCTCGCAAAATGTTTAACTCTCTAGCCTGTCCGATGTACCATTTGGAAAGGTAATTCGCAACGCCGTTTTGATGCAGCTTTTCTTGTTTTACCTTTGACATCTCTGTAAATCCAAGACTACGCCCTTCACAATGGGCAGAGCGACAACGGCAGCTCTGAACTGCGATCGACAGAGCTTCTGTCATTCCGTAATGCCAGCACAGTTCTTCACTTACGAGAATATCTCTCGTTGCGTAGAAGCTATATCCACCCAACTCATTGTCTCGGATGACCAAGTTGAAATCACAGCCATGATTAATCAATCGAGCAGGTTCATCTAACTCCACATGGCGTTCCCAGTCAACCTGAAAGGAGTGTTCAGTTCTCATTGATGTCACTTCGATCGGACAACCGACACAAACCAATGTTCCAGATGGAATAAAGCATTGAGCAAACACACCCTTCCCTTTGCCTTCCACCTCTTGAACTTTGAGCATGGAGGCATGATTATGACACGAAATAGATTGAGTAGACATAGGGTAAGTGAATGAAAGGACAAACAAACGTTGCAATCTCGCTAGTGACGTTCCCAATTCTCAAGCTCGCTCTCAGGTTAGTATATTTTGCCTGCAAATGGCAATACTAATGTCAATTGAAATGTGAACGCTGCAGCAATAGATTTTGTATGAAATATGCATGCAGTATTGGGCAACAAAATCTCTCCTGCTTATGGAATAACAAGCAGCGATTGCTAAATTAGGCAGAACTGACTGGGCTTAGATTGCTACTAAGAGTGGTGATAAACGACGTAACTCTTGATGCACCAGTTGAAAGAATCTCTGCTGAGTCTGATTGAATTGAGCAAATCCCTGATCTGCCCACTCTACAATTTGTGCTTCGGAAGCATCAGCATATTGCACCACTTGATTCAGTGCTAACAGCGCTCCGTCTGAATGTTTTAATTCCACGCCCTTTGTTCCAAAGGTTCCATGAATCACAATCCAATACCAAGGGCTAACGCTTCCCGCCTCAAAGTGCAGCTTGTTTTGTTTGATAAACTGACCGAATTGCGTCTGACGTTGCTCTGAATAAAGCACCTCATTGATGATGCTACATTCGTATTCTCCAACGATTTCGGCTCCAACATGGAAGCCCATTGCTCGTACCATGCTGCTAAGATCGTCGGATTGGGCATCGTATCCCTCATTTACAGCTTTCAGAACCCCTGCAAGCCAATCGCCGGATGTTGCTACATCCTTGATCTCTGCTTGGGATAGACCTGCATACTCTGCCAATTTATCCAGTAGTCCGTAAGAAAGCGTTCTATGAGAGACATTCGTTCTCGGATCACGAAACTCTTCCAGGGCAGCAGTGAGTACGTTAGCTGCTACATCCATTGCTCGCTCTGCATGGGCTGCAATTGCACAGTTTGGATCATATAGCAATTTACTAGATCCAATGATGCCTGCCAATCGCGGCACTAGAAAACTATAGCTTCTGCCATAGTGGACAAATCGGTGCATGAACAGATACAACGCTTTTGGGCTGCAAACGGCTTCTCTACAGGCTGCTTCCATCACGGCATTAACAGATGGAACATCCAGTGAACTCTTGAAACTTTGAGTTGTAATCATGCCAGCTTTCTACCTCAAATTGCGATATTTAGTCGTGACATTCCTAGTCACAGTCAACCTGCTCGATTGAAGTTTCCATCAAGAGGTAAGCATGAGCTTAACCAGCACCTTTGCAATGTAAAGGTAGGACGATCCTGCACTCGGCTGAGAATACTAGTCTTCAAATGTTCAATCTTGGCTCAGTCAAATTACTAGAAGTTGCCCTAAGTACAGTAAAGGACTGCGAAATCTTGGAACTACGACTTAACTTCAGGAAATAACTCTGTCTTCACAAATTTTTAATGATCTATTGCGAAAGCGCAAACCGTAATTTCACTTATATTTTTTATTACAATAGTGTATTCACTTAATATTTTTCGTAACTTTTGATGTTAAAAATTAAGATTAACCCGTGTAAATGCTGATGAAGCCTATTGAGAGCTAGCTGATTGTCAGGCGTTTGAGCATCAATCGAATAAAGTACAAATTTAGTTTTGCTGTGGCAAAGCATAGGGTTGTGTCGCAAAGACTTTAAAGTGACAAACAAAGTGACAAACGAACTGGTCTCGTTTACATTGCTTTAAGCACTCACCCCAAAGATTTCATTGATGAAGTCCACTTGGGATACACTGTCCCCTCGTTTGATTTCTTTTACTTGTCCTTTGCGAATCATATTCATCACTACAATCCCTCGCAATGTTCTCCTTGCCGTGTTGAACGGCCGAAATCACAGCATCGGCTTCACAATTCGTTTCACGTTGCGACGGTCTTGCTCAATGGTGTTGCTCAAGTATTTGACTTGCCGCAGCTCAGTCTCTGCTTTCAACGTTTTATCCTGTATGAAACGTCAACTACCGGTACTTGTCCAATTTTGGTGATCTAGCTTTGAGGGTACTGTCAACTTAGCCGGTCATCATCAGAAATAAGCACAACAATCCCTCAATGCCCCTCAATGCTCAGTTCGCTCAATTTACACAGCAACTTTCAAGCAAGTGATTTCTCGCCAACACTTTGAGGGGTGGCGCAGTTCTTCCCGGTATCGTGTTGTACTCTGTTCATGTTGCTTGGGGTGAAAGTGTGCTCGAATCGGGTCACAAGCAGAAAGAAATCGTTACAGTACATTGATTTAAAAACAAAGAATCTTCCAAGATCCTTCCAGTCTATTATTCAAACCTGGGACAAACTATCAAAGTAGAGCGAACATTTGCCAAAGGCGGTGCGGATAATTTGTCCGATCGCTTGGTTGACAACTATTTGCGCTTTCAGCGTGTGTTTTCGCTTTTTGCCACTGTAGTAAGCTCTTTGGTTTTTCTCGGGCGTTCGATCTGCCTCTCGGTGCGTGTTATCGACGGTTGCGAACTCGCCTAGGAGCACCAAAAGCAATTACAGCCATCACTCACAAATTATACTTAATATATAAACTACTCCTTTCCTCTGAAAGAGTAAGCTTTGCTGGGGAAGAATTATCAGAATGGTAATCATCCTTTTCCCGCTTCCTTATGCTGCTATCACTTGCTCAAACAATCCGAAAGTTTGGTGTGCTTTGGATCACAATTCCCAGCGCGGCAGGATTGATCGTGCTTCTGCGGTCTGCTGGGGCATTACAATCTTTGGAATGGATGGCATTTGATCAATATGTTCGGCTGCGTCCCCGAGAAGTAACCGACGATCGCGTCATAATTGTTGGCGTAAACGAAAACGACATTCGGCAACTCAAGCGTTATCCGTTTGATGATGCTACCCTCGCCAAGTTGTTGACGAAGATTAAGCAGCAAAAACCAAGAGCGATCGGTTTAGATATCTATCGGGATCTCCCAGTAGAACCAGGATACTCAGAGCTGGCTAAAGTATTCGAGACAACCCCTAACCTAATTGGCATTGAAAAAAGAGGCGGAAGTACAGAAGTCGAGGTTGCACCTCCCCCCATCCTGAAACAGCGCAATCAAACTGCTTCAAACGATGTGGTACTCGACGGCGATGGGAAACTGCGTCGAGGTCTACTTTATTGGACAAGCCCCAATGGAGAGCAATCCCTGGAAAGTTTGGGATTGCGCCTTGCAATGCTCTATTTAAAAGCTCAGAGAATCACACCCCAGCCAGCGACAACCAATTCACAGTATCTCCAGCTTGGGCGCGGCATCTTTCCCATTTTTGAATCAAACGATGGTAGCTATGTCTCAGCGGATGCAGGCGGCTATCAAATCTTGCTGAACTATCGAGGTGCTTCTGGCAAGTTCCGCACAGTGTCGCTGATGGACGTGCTGCAAGACCGACTGCCTGCTGATCTGATGCGTGACTCGCAAGAACAACCCTTTCGAGACAAAATCGTTTTAATTGGAGTGACGGCTCGAAGCATCAAAGATGTCTTCTACACTCCCTATAGCGGTGACTCGATCACGACTCCAGAGAGAATGGCAGGCGTTGAGGTACAGGCGAATCTAGCCAGTCAAATTATTAGCGCTGCGATCGACGGGCGCTCGGGCTTCCAAGTTTGGACAGATGCAATTGAAGCAGTTTGGATTCTGCTTTGGTCGGGTGTGGGAACGGCGTTAGGCTGGATGGTGCGCTCGCCGCGTTGGGCAGTAGCAGGCATGGTAATTGCAGTCGGAGGGCTAGGGATAGGGAGCTTTGCAGCATTCGGCTTTTCCTGGTGGATTCCTGTTGTCCCACCCGCCTTAGCGCTTCTCACGTCTGCGATGGTCGTCACGGTTCACATTGCCCACTCAGAACGCCGCGATCACCAAACCGTGATGAATCTCTTTGGGCGATATGTAACCCCGACGATTGCTGAGACAATTTGGCGCGATCGAGATCAACTACTGTCCCAAGGTCGCCTGCGGGGACAAAAACTCACGGCAACGGTGCTATTTACCGATATTAAAAACTTCAGCACCATTGCCGAACGTACCGACCCCGAAACGCTGATGATTTGGCTGAATGAATATATGGAAGCGATGACGGAAGTGGTGTTGAAGCATGGGGCGGTGGTAGATAAATTTATTGGGGATGCGATTATGGCGGTCTTTGGTGTTCCGATCGCTCGTAAAACCAGTCAAGACATTGCTCAAGATGCTTACAGTGCTGTGCAATGCGCGATCGAGATGTCCTCTGCACTAGAAGCACTGAATCAACGCTGGGCACAGCAAGGACATCCCACGATTCAAATGCGGGCAGGCATCTCTACAGGCACAGTCGTTACAGGTAGCTTAGGAGGTCAGCAGCGCATGGACTATACCGCGATCGGCGATAGTGTGAATGTGGCAGCACGGCTCGAAAGTTTTGATAAATCGATCGAGGGCGGACTCTGCCGAATTTTAATCAGCGAAGAGACGTTTACGCGGGTTGAAGGTCAATTTCCCGTGCAAGCCGTCGGGACAGTTCAACTGAAAGGGCGTGAACAACCGACGAACGTTTATCAAGTTTTATGGGAATCCTCGAAGAGTGAGAGTGGCAGAGTTTAGCGTCTGTACGACAGGAGGGAATTACTCCAAAACTTGCCCATCCTTGCAACCGAGCCAGCTAATCACCCTCTATTGACTCACAAGACGATGACTTCTGATTCCCCCAAATTCAGGCTGGTTCACCCAATATTTCTTGGAATCGGGACACTTTCTCTCGTTGCTCTACAAGGTGTATTGCCGCTAGATCTCCCCTTACCCAGTCCTGTCAGCTCATTGCAACTTTCCCCCGCAAACGCTCAATACAATCCCCCTAAACGTCCGGGCTTCGGAAGTAGTGAAGGCACGGGAACGCGAGGAGACAAATTACGCCTTTGCGGTGAGAGAAAGACGGCTTCTTTTACCACCCTCGCACCGACCAACCATATTGGAGAAACGATCTCATCTCGTCCAACTTTATTTTGGTATCTATCCAGCCGACAAACTGTGGAACTTAAGCTAATGCAGCCAGGCGTGCAAAAGCCTGTGTTTGTCACTACGGTACAAGTAGATAAGCCTGGTATCGTCTCACTTGAATTACCGAAAACTGCGCCTGAGCTAGTACCTGAGAAAGTTTATCGCTGGTCGATCGCTGTCGTTTGTGAAGATGGCACGAAGGATGCTTTGAGAATGGCGTTGATCCGACGGGTTGCGCTGATTCCAGAGGTGAAACAGCGATTGGCGATCGCGCAATCCGATCAGGAGCGGGGTCAAGTCTACGCAGCCCAAGATCTGTGGTATGACGCAGTGACAATGTTCTCTAAAGCGGCTACGGCGAATCCCAAAGATCGAACGGCTCCTGACAAACTCCTGTCACTGCTCGATCAAGTGGGATTTGAGAAGGTTACGGAGCAGGAGCGCAAAAAGAACCAGCCGATAAAACGTTGAACTATGTCGAGATTGCTGCGATCGCCTCTCGTAGTGCGTGTTCCGCCTTGGAATACTGTTTGACTTGATAATAGGCAGAAGCAAGATGGTGTAGCAGCAGACTCAATATTGGTGTTTCCTGCTTTGCTCGCTGTCGTGCAACTTGCTGTTCAAACAGCCGAGCGGCAATCTCTGGCTGTCCCTGTAAGAAGTACGCCTTTGCGATTCCCTCTCTCGCTCTTTCCGCTTGACGCTCATCTTTTAGTGCTTCAGCCTGACGAAGCAATTTTTGAAATCGCCCGATCGCTTTTGCATATTGCCCATTGTCTAGATCGTCTTCTGCTTGGTTCAAGCTGAGCGATGCTTCTAAAGTGGGATGAGCAGGCTGGCGTAAATTAGCAGGTTTGGGCGCTGCCCAACTCACCGCGCTGGAGGGGACGATCGTTGTGGAGCAGCTATTAGGGACAGCGCGGTGAAAACGGCTACCCTGGGCAAAGGTTTGTGCTGAACGGGCATAAGCCTGCTTGAGGATTAAGGATAATTAGAGAAAAGAGCATCAATTTATACCCAGTTAACCCTGAAATAGCTGAACTAAATCTAACTTGAGAAAAT
Source organism: Leptolyngbya sp. DQ-M1 (assembly GCF_039962505.1). Classification (NCBI taxonomy): domain Bacteria; kingdom Bacillati; phylum Cyanobacteriota; class Cyanophyceae; order Leptolyngbyales; family Leptolyngbyaceae; genus Leptolyngbya; species Leptolyngbya sp. DQ-M1. Next base: position 19,965 of record NZ_JAMPLJ010000007.1, on the reverse strand, counting down.
CGGTTCGACTAGAAGCTAGAACGGTCTGATACCAAATTGATTTGTGGATGCGACAGATTCTCGCCCCCTAAATCCCCCATTCTGGGGGACTTTGAGTATGATCTGTCGCGCTCTATGTTTAATTCGGTATGAATGTCAAAGCTCCCATCGCTGGATTCGCTCCTCAGTCCTTCGGTAGAGCTTAAATCTATACCGTTGGAGGACGTTTGGGAAGTAGCAGATTGTGCCAGTTTCCGTAGGAGTATACGGAGAGAAGCGAAGTAGGTGAATGCTTCCGACGTTCGATAATGGCGGAGCGAGGGTTGTGCAACTTCGGTTACGAGTTAGTCCTAATCCGTCCTTGAGTCAGCAGATTCAGCAAGCAGAGTTTCGACAGAAAGTTCGGCTCTATGCGGAAAATGGAATTTGGTTTGACGCGGTGGCTACTTTAGCAGAAGCGCGATCTGTGAATCCTAAAGATGCAGAGTTAGCAAAAGATTGGGAACAGTTATTACAGGCTTGAAATTAGAAACTTTTGCGACGGCATCTATTGAAGCTAAAACTCAGTAGAGCGATCGCTCCGAGCGAGCAATGCAGTCACACGATCGACATAAATCCATCCGGAAAGGAACTATGTTACTCAAGAAAATTAGCTTCTCTATCTGTTTTACGCTGCTCCTCACCTGGCAGCCTTTGTCTTGCCAACAGTTCACAGCGATGAGTGCAGAGCGCAAAGCCGAGAAAATCGCTCAGTCTAGACCGATTTCACGCCCGATCGCGCAACCTCTCACACTCTATCAACCACTCCAGCGCTTGCAATGGGAAGGAGAAAAAGCAAGTAAAACCGGAATTGCTTACTTTCCGATCGAAGGATTGCCAGACATCTCTATTTCTGAAACTGATCTAGACGTAGCTCGCAAATTGCAAGATCCAAAGCAAATTGCTAAGACGTTAGCTGCCTTAGGATTATCACGCCATGTTCAAGGTGAGTATGACAAGGCGATCTACAACTATCAGCAAGCCTTGAAAATTGCCCACAACTTAGATTCAACCTTAGAAACAACGCTATTAGGCAATCTGGGACTGGCTCATGTGCAGTCTGGAAATTATTATGCTGAAGCCGTTGATTATTTAGACCAGTATTTAATACCAGATTGATTTGTGGATGCGACAGATTCTCGCCCCCTAAATCCCCCAGAATGGGGGACTTTGAGTATGATCTGTCGCATTCTATGTTTAATTCGGTATAACTGCTACTCAAGATCATAAAAAACTCCAAGCATTCGGAAATTTAGCTAATGCCTACTTTGGAGCAGATCTATATGTGAAGGCGATCGAGCTTCACCAGAAGCGTCTTACCCTATCTCGCAAATTCAATGATCAAGTAAGCGAAGCTAAAACGTTCGGTGATCTGGGCATTGTCTATCAAGCGCTTGGAGAGCGTGCCAAAGCGATTCAATATCAAGAACAGGCGCTAACCCTAGCACGGAAAATCAAGAATCAATCGATAGAATCGTTAGCCCTGGGAAATTTAGGCGTAATTTACCAATCTCAGCGCAACTATGCCAAAGCAACTGAGTACCAGCAGAAACGTCTCACGCTAGCCCGTCAGATTCAAGACCTAAGAGGAGAAGCAGAAGCTTTGGGAAATTTGGGCGGGATTGCTTATTTTCAGGGAAATTATCAAGGCGCGATCGCCCAATATGAGCAAGCCTGGAACATTGCCTGGAACAAACTCCGTGATGCCGAGCTGATCTATCGAATTCGGGGCAATCAAGGGCTTATCTACGCGCAAATGGGTAATCCTGATAAAGCCTTAGAGTTCTACGGGCAATATTTGCGTTACGCCTCCTCACGCAGCAATCGACGAGAAGAAGGAATTGCCAGGATCAACGCTGCCGCAGTCCGGTTCCAATCTGGTAATTTAGACGCAGCCGCAAAAAATCTTCGAGCAGCGATCGAGACCTGGGAATCGCTGCGATCAAGGCTTGGCAACAATGACAGTTTCAAAGTTTCTATCTTTGAAACGCAAAATGCGCCTTTTAGCAATCTCCAAAGTGTTCTCGTCGCTCAAAATCAACCCGAAGCTGCCCTCGAAATTTCTGAACGCGCCCGCGCCCGCGCCTTTGCCGAACTCCTCGATCGCCGTCTTTCTGTGCTTTCGTCCCGAAAAGAAACACCTCGATCGCCACTCGCTTCTTTGACGATCGCGCAAATCAAACAAATCGCTCAAAAGCGCCGCGCTACTCTGGTCGAATACTCGATCATTCCTGCCCAGTTTAATGTAAATGGCAAGCTAGAAACGCGCGAATCAGAGCTGTTGATCTGGGTGATTCAACCGACTGGAAACATTACCTTACGTCGAGTTGATCTAAAACCGCTTTGGCAATGTCAAAATACTCAGTCTTGCGCTCCTGAAGAACTATCTGATCTAGTCTCGCTGGGTCGGGCAACACTGAATGAGGACATTAAAGCCACTCAAGACGCTGCACATCCCTTGCGACGGTTGCATGAACTTTTGATTCAACCGATCGCAGATCTGCTCCCCAAAGATCCGAATGCTCAAGTCACCTTTGTGCCTCACCGATCGCTCCTGCTTGTGCCATTTACTGCCTTACAAGATGCGCAAGGCAAATTCTTGATTGAACAGCATACTATCTCGGTCTCGTCATCAATTCAAGTTTTGGAGCTCACTGATCAATTAAGAAAAAAACTAGAAACTTTTGGTAAGAAACAGACAGAGAAAAAATTAACCGAAGCTCTAATTATTGGAAATCCGGTCATGCCAAAAGTAGTGACCGAAATCGGAGAACCTCCTGAACAACTGCCACCTTTACCCGGATCAGAGCAAGAGGCAAAGACGATCGCTCAAATGCTCAAATCTTCTGCACTGGTTGGCGAAGCCGCAAAAAAATCGAACGTACTGCAACGAATAAATCGCTCTCGCCTGATTCATCTTGCCACTCATGGCTTGATGAGTGATTTTGTCGGATTGGGAGTGCCGGGCGCGATCGCGCTTGCGCCAGATACGATCGCCACCGGAAACCCTTCTTTAGAAGAAAATGGATTGCTGACTGCAAATGAAATTTTCGACCTCAAACTGAAGGCTGAATTAGTCGTTCTGAGCGCGTGTAACACCGGACGAGGCAGAATCACCGGAGATGGCGTAGTTGGCTTATCTCGTGCCTTGATTGCCGCCCAAGTCCCAAGCGTTGTCGTTTCGCTCTGGGCAGTCCCCGATGAATCAACCGCAGTATTAATGACGGAGTTTTATCGGAATTTGCAGCAACAGCCAAATAAAGCCCAAGCCTTACGTCAAGCTATGTTGGCGACGATGAAGCAATATCCTGCCCCCTTAAATTGGGCAGCATTCATGCTAATTGGCGAAACAAATTAGAAATTGACTGCATATTCCAGAAAGCCTGAGGTAATAGACCAATAGTGGCCGCGACACAACCGCAGAAAAGTTTACAACCATTTTCCGGCAAAGTCCGAATTCGATCGCAAAAGCTGGACTTACTTACAACGGCGCATCAATGGATGGTTCCACCGTCGATCACTCAGTCGTCTCTTCAGTCTGACGATTCTTCTAGTCTAAACTTCTAGCAAAACGCGATCGATTCATCATACCCGCTATCCAGAAGCATTAGTGTCTGTGCAACGAGTGTCCCCATCGGCTCGCAAGCAACACAAAAACAATTCAAACGGCTCCACTCGCTCAATCGCAATTCTCTTTCCCTACACTCCTATTCAACGATTCTGTGATCAAGAGCCGTTCTGATCCATTTGCTAGCGCTCAAGCACCCCGTTGGCTCTTGATCTTTAAATTAGGTCTAATAGGTGCCGGCGATCGTGATACGTTGTTCAACTTGCTTGAGTGACCCAGCTTGTTAGAACTTGCTGATACTCGGCCAAACGTTCTGCAAAAAACATATGCCCCATTCCCGGTAAAACTTGGAGTTCTACTTGGGGAATCGTTTTCGCGAGATGCTGAGTCTGACGATGAGAAATTACAGAGTCGCAGTCCCCTGCCAGGATTAATACGGGCGACTGAATGCGAGACAGTTCTTCTGATAGATCCATGCTTGCAAAGCTATGAAATAGATAAGCTAAATCGTCAGGGTTGTGGTGAATAGCCTTGGAATAAACTGCAGTGAGGGTAGGCTCTAGGCTAGGCGCATCGAAGTAAGTGGAGCGATCGCCCGCAAACAGTCCACTTATCCATCGATAGAGTACTGGATTTAACGTTGATAATTTGTATATCAGCTTGAAGAGCCAAATGCCTAAATATCCCATGCAACACAATCGCTGAAGCCCTCCCATGACACCGTTCCATTGCCCATTTGCAGAGCCAGAAATGCAGAGAACACGGCTGACTGAAGTAGGATAATAAGTCGCTAGACTGAGAGCTGCTAGTCCCCCTGCCGAGTACCCAACTAAAATGACAGGACGATCGCCCACAACTGCTTGAATTGCTCTGTGAAGCTGGGTAGCAAGTTGCTCACAGGTAAGGGGAAGAACCTTAGTCTCAGGAAGTATCTGGGATGGATAATGGGCAGGCAAGTTGATGAAGTAACAGGGGGTTGTTGCCAGGGTAGGGGGTAACGTTGGGAGCCAGAAATCAGCTACTAATGTAATGCCATGGATAAACACAACAGGAATACTAGAGTATTCTTCGTTGTGTGTAAGAATTGATAGACAATGACCATCGGTCTGAATACTATGTTGTGCCATCGAGTTATGATTCGATCTAGTGTACGAAAAATAAGGCGTATCTTGCTGAAAAACAAAAAAGATCAGGCGAAGAATACATCATGAACAACCATAACTTGATTGAGTTAAAAACACCAGCGACAACAAAAAACATTCACAGATGCACTCATAGCATTGATTCGGCAGGGCGCACAACAAATCATTGCTCAAGTGGTCGAAGCAGGACTGCAAACCTTTCTGGATCAGTATCAGCATTTATGCGATGAACAAGGGCGCAAAGCTGTGATGCGAAATGGGCATCTACCAAAGCGCACTATCACCACCGGAGTCGGAGGAGTTGCCGTGCAAGTGCCAAAAGTGCGCGATAGAAGCCAGAGCGGAATTAAGTTCAATTCGAGCTTGTTACCGCCCTACTTGAAGCGCTCCCGCTCATTTGAGGAAGTCTTGCCGTGGTTGTGCCTCAAAGGTATCTCGACTGGAGATTTTGAAGAGGCATTGAGTTTATTGTTAGGGGTGAATGCGACTGAATTGCCATCGAGTACTATCAGTCGTCTGAAGGCAAAGTGGGTGGACGAACATCAAAACTAGCAAAACCGCAGCCTCAAAGGGAAGTGTTATGTGTTCGTCTGGGCAGGTGAGGTCTACTTTAACATCCGAGCCGAAGATAACTGACAGTGTATTTTGGTGCTGATTGAGGCGACGGATACGGGACATAAAGAACTGCTTGGGCTCGAAATCGGATTTCGAGAAGCTGAGTTGAACTGGAAAAGCTTGTTGTTACGGTTGAAAGACCAGGGCTTAAAGGAAGCTCCAGAACTTGCGATTGGCGATGGAGCATTAGGATTTTGGAAAGCATTCATCAAGTCTCTCCGCAAACTCAAGTGCAATAGTGCTGGGTGCATAAAACGGCGAATATTCTCAATGTGCTACCTAGTTCGCAACAACCACAGGCAAAGAAAGCACTCAAAGATATCTATCTGGCGGCAACCAAAGTAGATGCAGAAATTGCCTTTGACCGTTTCATTGAAACTTACGAGGTGAAGTATCCCAAAACGATCGAATGTTTGATCAAAGACCGAGAAGCAATGCTGGCATTTTATAACTTTCCAGCGGAGCATTGAATGCACACTCGGATTTCCAACCCCATTGAATCCACTTTTGCAACCGTGCGTTTGAGAACCGATAAAACCAGGGGTTGCGTTTCCCAAGCCAGTATCTTATCGCTCTGTTCAAGTTGGTGCCGTCAGATCAGAAGCGATGGTTGCGAATCGAGAAATTTAATCAATTGGCGGAGGTGATTGAAGGCGTGAAATTTACCGACGGAATTCGCGTTGATGAGCATGGGCACGCCGCAGCGTGAGCCGAAGGCAACGTTTAAAGCAACGGAAAGATGCAGCGTAATCCTCCCGTACATCACATTTGGCAATATTTGACAATACTTCTTATGACATAGTATTATCCCTCCTAGCAGTTCAGTAGTGCGACTTGCCAACTAGTTGTGCTTCATCAAAAGTCTCCTTTGATTTGCGAGTGGGAGCAATCCTCCTCCCCGATTATTCCCTACTTTTCGTTGGCATCTCCCCTAGTTCTCCTCGATTGCCTGATGTAATTCAAATCAACCACGAAATAATCCTCACTCAAATTTTTTAGATGATTGATGCACCACTTCTTCTAAATCTGTTCAAGGTTCACTTACAAGGTTCCATCGCTACTTAACTACTAAGTTTGAACAGGTTTAATTTCGTCTGCTGATTTGCACTCTGCTCCCTTCTCTATCAACTTTAAAGCATGAACTTCATTAATTCCCTTAAGCACCAGCTTAAAACTCTTGTCATCGGCTATCGCTTCATGCAGGTTGTTCAAGCTCCCTACGGGGCATTCATCCAGATCGGCAAGTATGCAGATGCTTTGATGGATGAACATGGTATGCAGCTCATGATCAGAAGCCTTGCTCGCACGCCTCAAGGAAAACAGGCATTAGCAGAACGCCGCTATTTAGGGGCAGTTGATCTCGATGCCTTGCTCCAGCTTCCTTCTGATACATTAGGTCACCTCTATGCGGCACACATGAAGCGCAATGGGCTGTTGCCTCCTCCGGTTCGTGAACCCGCGCCCAACGATTACATCTATTTGTTCAACTATGTTTCTGAAACTCATGACATCTGGCATATCGTGACAGGCAGCGATACAACAAAAGCAGGGGAACTTCAGGTTGAAACTTTCTCGCTAGCACAGTTCTATCCTTCTCGTTTCTGGGTTGCCCTGTTAGCCAAGAACTTCTTGAAGATCGCGCTTTACGAGATTGAACTTTGCGAAGAATTGATGGCAGCCGTGGTGCGGGGCTGGATTATGGGCAGACGGGCAAAATCTCTGTTTGGTATTCCTTGGCAAGAACTTTGGGAAATGCCGATCGATCAAATTCGAGCTGAGTTGAATATCAATCCTTTTCTGTCCACTGAAATCGAAGCGACACTGGCACAATCCAACCTTGATACTTCCATCAGTTTCACTTCAGAAACCGCCTCAAATGCTTCCTCCTCTTCACTCACTCCCGCTCTACGAATTGGCTCATGATGACCGAACCCTCAACTTTTGTGGATCTGCTACAGGAACGCGCCGCCTGTTATCCCGATCGCATTGGCTACCGTTTTCTCGATGAATCTGGAGTTGAACAATCTAGCTTGACTTACCTGGAACTGCATCAGCAAGCAACAACGATCGCTGCTGCATTGCAAAGTCAGGGCGCTAATCAAGCGCGTGTGCTTCTACTCTATCCACCTGGACTCGACTTTATCGCTGCTTTCTTCGGCTGTTTGTACGCAGGAGCGATCGCGGTTCCTGCCTACCCACCTCGTCCGAATCGATCACTCAGTCGCCTGCAAGCCATTGTTGAGAATGCCCAACCTAAGTTTGCGTTGACGAATCAGCAGGTGTTGTCGATTGTAAAACCGCAATTGAACAATCTACAAGACCTACACGATCTGCAATGGATTGCCACCGACGGACTCTCTGAAATCTCGCGGTCTGAATGGCGAATGCCGGAAATTAGCAAAGAGTCGATCGCGTTTCTGCAATATACCTCTGGCTCAACAGCAGCTCCTAAGGGCGTGATGGTTACTCAGGGTAATCTGTTGCACAACTCATCTCTGATTCATCAGGCATTTGGGCATTCATCTGAGAGCTGTGGTGTAATCTGGTTGCCGTCCTACCACGATATGGGATTGATTGGAGGCATTCTCCAACCGATGTATGCCAATTTCCCTGTCGTGCTGATGTCTCCAACTACCTTTTTGTACAGACCGTTTTACTGGCTTCAGGCAATTTCTCGGTATCAAGCAACCACCAGTGGTGGACCCAACTTTGCCTATGACCTTTGTATGCAGCGCGTGACCGAAGAACAGCGTGCCAGCCTTGACCTCAGCCGTTGGGAAGTGGCATTTAGTGGCGCAGAACCCGTGCGGGCAGAAACGATCGAGCAGTTCTCTAATTTCTTCGCGCCTTGTGGATTCCGCCGAGAAGCTTTCTATCCCTGCTATGGTATGGCAGAAACAACGCTGATTGTTTCGGGAGGCAATAAGGCAACTGTTCCTAAGATGCAATCTGTTGATCAGGATGCTCTGAGTCAAAATCAAATCATTCTTGCTCCTGCTGGAGAAACAAAAACTCAAACTTTAGTAAGCTGTGGTCAACCTCTGTCTGACCTTAACGTCATTGTCGTGAATCCTGATATGCAAGTGCGCTGCCTACCGAATGAAATTGGTGAGATTTGGGTTTCTGGTGCCAGTGTTGCTAAGGGATACTGGAACAATGTTGGAGCAACGATCGCTTACTTTCGCGGTTCCCTCTTTGAAAGTGAAGATTTCTTCTTGCGTACAGGTGATTTAGGGTTTATGCAAGACGGAGAACTCTATATAACTGGACGGTTGAAAGACTTGATTATTATTCGAGGGCGCAACTACTATCCCCAAGATATTGAAACAACGATGCAGCAGAGTCATCCAGCTTGTAAGGGGGGTAGCGGGGCAGTCTTTACGATCGAGCATCACGGTGAGACACGCTTAATCGCTGTGCAGGAAGTGAATCGCCAGCATTTCCGCAATCTCAATATCGAGGAAGTGACGGGTCAGATTCGGCAGGCAGTCCTACGAGAGCATGAATTACAGATTCACACCGTCACGCTAATTAAACCGAGCAGTATTCCCAGAACTTCCAGTGGTAAGATTCGTCGCTTCGCCTGCCGCAAATATTTCCTTGCACAGAAGCTAGAAGTTGTGCCCACTCAAACTCAAATTCCTGCTCCCGTTTAGATTTAGCAGTTAGCCGATGAGGAACCCGAATATGCAAGCTACAGTTTTTCCCGATTCAGAGGAGACGCCCCTTAAGAAGAGACTGATCAGTAACAGTTACATCAAACTGATGCAGAAGCGCCATTTCTTACTGTGTGATGTCGTGCCTCTGATTGGATGTACGATCGCGATCGCTCTACTGTGGCATGAATCGCTAACTCTGATTGACAGCATCGTTTTTCTTGGAATGTGTTTTCTGACTAGCACAGGTATTACCGTTGGTTATCATCGGCTCTTTACCCACCGTAGCTTCAACGCTCATCCCGTCATTCGTCAGCTATTAGTTATTCTGGGTTCGATGAGTGCTCAAGGCCCAGTTCTGTCCTGGGTTGCAAACCATCGTCACCATCACCGCTTCAGCGACCAACCTGAAGATACCCATTCTCCCCATACTACGCCTAATAAGTTACTGGGGTTGTGGTATTCCCATCTGTTCTGGAAATGGGAGTACGAATATCCAAATCCTGTCTACTATGCACCGGAACTCTTGCGAGATCAGGCAATTCTGAAAGTAAGCCGCTGGTACTATAGCTGGATTGTTTTAGGGCTGGTGTTTCCTGCGATCGTCACTGGAATCGTTACGCAAAGTTGGATTGGAGCTTGGCACGGCTTCTGGTTAGGAGGTGTGATTCGTCTCTACTTCGCCCAACATACGACCTGGTGCATTAACTCAGTGTGTCATCTATGGGGGCAGCGTCCTTTTCAAACCAGCGATCGCAGCGTGAATAACATTTGGTTAGCGTTACCAACCGCTGGGGAATCCTGGCATAACAACCACCACGCTTTCCAGAACTCCGCAAAGTTTGGACTTGACTGGTGGCAGATTGATCTCGGTTACTGGGTAATTCGGCTACTGGAAATGACTGGACTGGCATGGGATGTGACTGTTCCCACAGAAGCCATGATTCAAGCCAAAAAGATTTGAACAAAGGTTCAAGAAAGTTCCCACCCAAACGGGTTCTCATTCGATCTCAAATTAATTCCTCATTTCTAGGAGAATCACCATGCAAGCTAATGTTTCTGTTTCTACTCAAGCATCTCCTACAGCAGATGTTATTCAAGGCTGGATTGTCGATTTCGTTGCAAAAGTGTTGGACATTGAACCTGCTCAAGTTGATACGAAAGCTGCTTTTGATCAATACGGTTTAGATTCAGCAACCGCAATTAGTTTGATTTGCTATTTGGAAGACCAATTGGGACATGAACTGAATCCTACCCTCCTGTATGATCTTCCGTCGATCGAAGTTTTGGCTCAACGCCTTGCTGCGGATTAGCTCCCGCAATCAGTCTCAACCTTGACTAAATTCGCAAACTGAGATGATTCATCAGTTCAATCAACATTCAATCAACAATAGTTCCAATCAAGCATCACAGGCAAAACTATGAACGCTGCAACTTCTACACTGTCACCCTCTACCGGAGCTTCTGCTGCTGCAATCCAGCATCACTACGATGTCGGCAATGATTTTTATCAACTCTGGCTTGACCCTACGATGGTTTATTCCTGTGCGCTTTGGGAAGAAAACGAACCAACTACCAATCTGGAGAAAGCACAGATCCGCAAAATTGATTACCACATCGAACAGGCAAGAGCGCAAGGGAAAAAGCGGGTGTTAGATATCGGCTGCGGCTGGGGCGGTATCCTCAAGCGATTGGTCAATGAACATGGTGTTCAACAGGCGATCGGTCTGACCCTAAGTGAAGCACAGGCAGACTGGGTGCGCTCACTGAATCATCCTCAGATCGAGGTGAATTTGGAAGGCTGGCAGAACTATGAGCCGACTGCCCCGTTTGATGCCATTACATCGGTTGGTGCATTTGAGCATTTTGTGAAGCCAGAACTATCCAGTGCAGAAAAAATCGAGGTCTATCGATCGTTCTTTCAACGCTGCCACGGATGGCTGAATCCCGGTGGTTCGATGTCGCTGCAAACAATTGCTTACGGAAAGCGCAAACCGGAAGAAGTGCAGAAGCTACCGGGTGCAAAGTTCGCCAACGAAGAAATCTTTCCTGAATCGGACTCACCCCGCTTGGCAGAGATTGCAGAAGCCGCAGAAGGCATTTTTGAAATCGTCACGGTGAGAAACGATCGCCTGGATTATGTAAAAACGCTGGAAGTTTGGCTGAAGAATCTGAGAGCACATCGCGCCGAGGTAGTTCAGGCGGCTGGAGAGGCGGTGTTCCGGCGCTACGAACGTTACCTCTATCTGGCACTGCTTGGATTTCTGACTGGCGATCTGCTGCTGTTGCGTCTCACTCTGCGGCGCATTGGGTAATGGGCGATCGTAGGACTTGCTGCCCACACTCGAATCAAATTTGCTTTCAGTAGGTCTGATTGACCGAAAAGCTTGCAAGTGCAAGGCTTGTACTCATCTCTGAATTCATCTCTCAACTTATAGCCTAAAGGAAATCATGTCTAATCAAATCGTTGGAACCTGGAAACTGGTAAGCTGCGAAACTCGAACCACTGACGGTCGAGTGTTTCAACCCTTGGGATCTGATCCCGCAGGTTATATCGTCTACACCGAAAATGGCTTTGTGTCGGTAGCAATTATGAAGGCAAACCGCCAACGATTCCTAGCGGGAGATATTGCCGGAGGCACGCCGGAAGAAAAAATTGCAGCAGCAGATTCCTATATTTCCTACTGCGGCAGCTACAAGCTGGAAAATAACAAAGTGATTCACCACGTTGATATCAGTTTCTTCCCGAACTGGGTTGGCATTGATCAGGTTCGCTTTGTTGATCTGGATGGCGATCGTCTTACCCTCAGCACGCCTCAAATGATGGTTTATGGCATTGAGCAAGTAGGCTACCTGATTTGGGAACGGGTAGAAACCTTCCAGCCCCAAGTTCCAGTTTATGCAGACGCGACTGCTTCATGAGTCAGCATCATAGTCGCTGATCAGTTCTAGAGGATGTTTGAACAAAGGACAATACAGGGCAATACATCCTCTCCCTTCTTTTTCTCCAGTTGATAGGTGCTACCCAGAACTAGACTACAGCCATGTATACAGCTTCAAATTTCTCATCGTCTGGAGCAACTTCTTCTGAAGCTGACTCTACCAATCACCATACGGATGCTGACTATATTCGAGTGATCCGTCCCTTGCTTCCAAAAGAGGCATTTCAACGCAAGCCAAGTTCTGTTCTCTACTTTTTATTTTGGCTTGCTCTTGTTGTGGCTAGTATTTTTCTTGCTCGATCGACTATAAACCCAGTCTTGCTCGTCTTCGTTTCCTTGCTCTATGCTCACAGTACAGCCGGATTAACCCTCTTTGCTCATAATTTAAGCCACGGTGCCGTATTGCCCCAGGGATTATTGAAAGATTGCTTAGAAGTGCCCTCATGGGGCTTGAGTCTTATTCCAAGAACAATGTGGATTCATGTTCATAACCAGACGCACCACCCCTATACAGGCACATTGAAAGACCCCGATCGTCCCTGGTTAGACTTTGAGGAAACTTGGTTGCGAAAAGTTTACAGCTTGGTTTTTTATCCTCAAGGATTCAAGCGGTTTCCTTGGCTGTTTAATCCCATTCAGATGATCCACTTCGTGAGCTATATCAGCCGCAACATCATTGGAGTTTTCTGGACAGAGAAGAGTACCTATCATTTTGTTCCCTATCAAAAGCCCTACACGCAGAAGGAGCGGCTTGCAGTCATTGGAGAACTTGGAATTATTACTGCGCTGCAAGCATTACTCTTTGTAAGCCTAGGCTGTGATTTCAGGAGGTATTTCTTTATTGGTATTTTGCCTCCGCTATTCGCATCTTCTTTTCTCATGGTTTACATTAAAACCAATCATTTTCTCAATCCAGTTACACTAGAAAATGATTCCTTGACCGCCACAACGTCTGTTATCGTTCATCCAATCTTTAATCTGCTGCACAGCAATTTTTCTTATCACACAGAGCATCATCTATTCCCATCAATGCACTCGGATTATTATCCTCTGGTGAGCCAACTGCTGAAGCAGCATTTCCCCGAACAGTACAATCAGATCCCCATTGGAGACGCTTGGAAACAGCTCTGCAAGCGATCGACCTTTGCCACTCTAACAAGTTTACAGAAATAGAAATCCCACTCTGCAACCCTTTTTATTCTCAGGAGAAAGTAGCTATGACTCTCGATCGCGTTTGTATTATTGGTGCAGGTTCCTCTGGAATTGCTACAGCCAAGATTTTGCATCAAAAAGGAATTCCCTTCGACTGCTTTGAAAAAGGTTCGGGGGTGGGTGGCAACTGGCGTTACCTGAATGATAACGGGATGTCTTCCGCCTATAAATCGCTTCATATCAACTCCTCGAAGCGGAATATGGAGTATTCAGACTTTCCGATGCCAGATGACTATCCCGATTATGCGAGACACAGCCAAATTCTCAATTACTTCGAGGCTTATGTTGATCACTTCGGATTCCGCCACAAAATTACCTTTAAAACTGAGGTAGTTCGAGTTGAACCGCTCAGCGATGGCACCTATAACGTTACAACCCGGAATGATGCAGGTGAACGAACTGAATCCTATAAAGCTGTGATTGTGGCGAACGGACATCACTGGCATCCCAAGTATCCTAACTTCCCTGGCGAGTTTTCCGGTACGGTGATGCACTCCCACCATTACAAAACGCCGGATGGTATGGCAGATAAAAACATTCTGGTGGTCGGGATTGGAAATTCTGCTTGTGATATTGCCTGTGAAACCGCTCGAATTGCCAATCAGACTTTTCTATCAACTCGGCGCAGTGCTTACATCCTACCGAAGTATATGCTAGGTCGCCCGCTAGACAGCTATCTGACCCCCTTCTTCTTTGCAATGCCCCTGTGGATGCGCCGAATTTATGGACAAATACTGCTCTTCCTCTCGCGAGGTTCCCAGGCTGAATTGGGTGTCCCTGTTCCCAAACACCCGTTCCTCAGCGAGCATCCCACGATCACATCGGATCTATTAAACATGGTGGGCTATGGCAGAGTCAAAATGAAGCCCAATGTCAAAGAACTAGCAGGCGATCGCGTTCGGTTTGAAGATGGCACAGAAGAAGCGATCGATGTGATTGTGTACGGTACGGGCTACCAGATTTCTTTCCCCTTCTTTGACAAGAACTTTATCAATCCAGAGAACAATCATCTGCCACTCTACAAGCGGGTCATTCATCCCAGCTATCCCAATCTCTACTTCATCGGACTATTTCAACCGATTGGAGCAATTATGCCGATCGCAGAATGGCAGTCTAAATGGGTTGCTGACATTTTGGCAGGCGAGGTTGTATTGCCTAGTCCGGTGGAAATTAAACGGGAAATGGAGATCGAAGAAAAGCGCGTCAAGCAGCAATATGTAGACTCCCCACGCCATACGATGCAAGTGGATTGGCATCCCTATGTTAATCAGATCAAGCGAGAAATGAAACGCAAGGCTAAAAAACAGCCGCGATCGCGTGTTGTATCCCAGACGGGTCATGAAACTGTATCTGAGCATCTTGTTTAATTTTTAATTCAGGAAAAATGAGGCTCTAATGAAAGTACTGCTGGTATATCCGCTCTTTCCGAAAAGTTTCTGGTCGTTTGAAAAAGCCCTGGAGTTAGTGGGCAAAAAAGCTCTCATGCCCCCGCTTGGACTAATTACGGTTGCCGCCATTCTTCCCCAGGACTGGAACTTTAAGCTGGTGGATTGTAACGTGCGTCCAGTATCGGAGGCGGAGTGGGAGTGGGCGGATCTGGTGATTATTTCTGCCATGATTGTGCAGAAGGAGGATTTTTGCCGTCAGATTCATCTCGCAAAGCAGCATGGGAAATCTGTAGCAGTTGGTGGACCCTATCCCACGGCTCTTCCACAGGAAGCGAAGGCAATGGGCGCAGATTACCTGGTTCTGGATGAGGGAGAAATTACCCTTCCCATGTTTGTGGAGGCACTGCAACAGGGCGCGCTTCAAGGAACATTTCGGGCAACAGAAAAGCCTGATATCACCCAAACCCCCATTCCTCGCTTCGACCTGTTGGAGCTTTCAGCCTACGATTCGATGGCGGTTCAGTTCTCACGGGGCTGTCCCTTCCAGTGCGAATTTTGCGACATTATTGTGCTGTATGGACGCAAACCTCGCACCAAAATGCCGTCGCAACTGATCCTAGAACTGGAAGCCCTTCATAAGCTGGGCTGGCGGGGTCGCGTGTTTATGGTGGACGATAACTTTATTGGCAACAAGCGCAATGTCAAACTGCTATTGCTGGAGCTGAAAGTGTGGATGGCAGAACATGGCTATCCCTTCAAGTTCTTCACCGAAGCATCAGTCAACCTGGCAGAAGATCAGGAGCTAATGGATCTGATGGTTGCCTGCAATTTCTATGCCGTGTTCCTGGGAATTGAGACTCCCGATGAGGAAAGTCTGAATCTGACGAAAAAGCATCAAAATACTCGTAATTCGCTCTACGACTCTGTGACTGCCATTATCAAATCTGGGCTAATGGTCATGTCTGGATTCATCATCGGCTTTGATGGAGAAGAAACGGGAGCGGGCAATCGTATCGTTCAATTTGTGGAGGAAACCAGTATTCCGATCGCCTTTTTCAGTATGTTGCAGGCACTTCCCGACACCGCCCTCTGGCATCGCCTGGAAAAAGAAGAACGGTTGCGGCTGCAATCTGGCGATGTGAACCAGACCACGCTAATGAACTTTGTTCCCACTCGCCCCATCGAGGAAATTGCTCAGGAATATATTGACTCCTTCTGGAAACTCTATGATCCTGCTAAGTTTCTCGATCGGGCATATCGCCACTACTTGATGATGGCAGAGCCAAATCACAAATCCAGCGCACCGAAAATGCAGTGGCTAGAAGTCAAGGCTTTGTTTAAGATCCTCTGGCGACAAGGTGTCGTTAGCCAAACACGCAGGCTATTCTGGAGAAACTTCTTCGGCATTATGCGTCACAAGCGTAGCCGTCTGGCAGAATTTATTGCGGTTTGTGCCCGGCTTGAACACTTTCTGGACTACCGCGAAATTGTTTGCCGTGAGATTAGCCAGCAGCTAGAGGAATTTAAAGCCAACGAAGCCAGAATTGCCCAGGAAAAGGACACTGTACCCCAAATAGACGCTATGCCCCAGACTGTTGAGCTGATTGCTTAGTACAAGACCTGCCAGAACTTTCCAACTTTGCCTCCAAGCCCTTCAACGTTCCACAGAATTGGAGGATTCAGGAGGCACAAAACCCTCAAATTTGTCTCAAAAAACCACTATGATTCACCAACCTTTTCATTCCGTTCGTCCTTCTGGTCGATCGTTTCAAAATCAGGTTGTGATTATTACCGGAGCCTCATCCGGCATTGGCGAAGAACTGGCTTACCAGCTTGCAGTTCAGCAGGCTCGACTCGTGCTGGCTTCCCCGGAAACTGAAAAGCTAGAAGCAGTCGCGTCCCGGTGTCGAGAGCGTGGCGGTGAGGCACTGGCTGTTCCGGCCGATGTCAGCGATCGCCATCAGTGTCAACAGTTAATTCAGCAAACGATCGTCACCTACGGTTGCATTGACACTTTAATCAACAATGCGGGCATCACGATGTATTCCACTGTCGAGGAGATTGAAGATATTCATCTGCTGGAACACCTGATGCAGATCAACTATCTGGGTAGTGCTTACTGTACCTACTACGCCTTACCCTTTCTTAAACAGACGGGTGGACGAGTTGCCGCAGTTGCCAGTGTGGCTGCTTTGAATGGGGTTCCAACTCGCAGCGGCTATGTTGCCAGCAAACATGCCATGATGGGATTCTTTGATTCCCTGCGAATTGAACTGATGAATTCAGGAGTGAGCGTCACTGTTTTGTTTCCTGATATTGTAGCGACGGGAATGCATAGTCATGTGATTGGGGCAGATGGTCAGCCTCACGATATCAGCCATACCGTGAACTATCAGAAGGCAATGACAACCCAGGTCTGTGTCGCGCAGATGCTCCGAGCGATCGCCTCCCGTAGACGGCAACTCATGATGTCCAACCGTGCCCAATTTGGGCGATGGGTTAAGCTTCTCATCCCAGCGTTAACTGATCGGATTGCCAAACGAGCCGTTACTGCCACCGCAGCCCAGAACCAGGAGCTCAAGAAACAATGCCTAGCCTAATCGACCACTTCTATATTTTTGGGGACAGTCTTTCAGATAGTGGCAGTCTGTTTGAGATAAACGGTAGAACCTATCCGGCAGATCCCCCCTATTTTCAAGGACGGTTTTCTAATGGTCGCGTCTGGGTGGAATATCTGGCAGAGCAGTTCGGCATTGCTCCAGAACATATCACTAACTATGCGCGAGGTGGAGCAACCGCAAGCCGGGTCAGTATGCTCGCTCCCAATCTTGGGGTGCAGTTGCAGTCGTTTCTCCAGTCCCATGTCCAGATAAGCTCATCTGCACTGTATATCTTCTGGATTGGTGCAAACGATTATTTTCAGGGAGAAACGAACCCAGTCCTACCCGTAGAGGCGTTGACCAGGGCGATCGCTGAAGTGGCAAGATTGGGAGGTAGAAGAATCCTGGTGGCAAACCTGCCGGATTTGGGACAACTTCCCGCCACACGCATTCGTGATAATGCTGAAGCTCTCAGTGCATTGTCCAAGGCACACAATCTCAATCTATGTCGCGCTTTGGAGCGAATTCAGGAGGAATTACCTGCTGCCCGAATTATTTTACTGGATGCCTGTAACCTCTATCAGCGCGTTATGACCAATCCCCTCCCGTTTGGCTTGACGAATACTCAGCACGCTTATCTCAGCGGTCAGTTTAATCATCAATCCCCAGAGCATTTTCTATTCTGGGATGGCATTCACATTACCACTGCTGCTCATAAACTTATTGCAGAAACGGCGTTCAATATCTTGGTGCAACCAGAAGCCGAAACCGCTCAGTTAAATTCCAATTCCTATCTATATCTTTAGCCAGCATCGTCAACTTAACTAGATTTCGCTCTAAATCAATACTTCGGACAGTTTTTAGGGAGACTCGACAGGAAAACTATTCGTCCCTTAAGGTGCTGATAAGTAAAAACGCGCCGGACGAATAGCCATATGGAAATTGTACAGAGCCAACTTGCAAAAGTGGGTCATCTTGCAAACCGCAATTGAAGCTGCTCGTGACCTTATTCACGACGATTGTGGTGATGTGCGGCAGGTTGAACTTTAGCAATCTCAGTCGATACAGCGATTCGAATGAGAAAACCTATCGACGGCAGTATGAGCACTCCTTCGACTTTGTGAAATTGAACTTAAGCATTGTGGAAGTCAGTCTTGAAACCGGGCAAGGTCTCCTTGGAGTGATGGATAGCTCATTTATCCGCAAAAGTGGCAAAACGACCCTTTTCAGCCTGACTGGTACTACAATGGCAGCGCCAGTCAGGCTGAAAAGGGGGTTGGAAGTATCGCTGATTAGACTTGTGAATCTGAAGACCGAGCAGAGCTATGCCGTAAGCGCCCCTACACCGGCTACGGTGTTGTATAGGTTGTGTCGCGGAGACGTTATCCTGAACTTTGTCGGTTGGACTCTGGATTATGCTGCGACTTAGTGAAATAAAGCTCCCGTTAGATCATACTGAAGCGGAAATTGAAAGCGCCATTCTCGATATGCTGCACCTTACAGCGGAAGAATTGGTTGGGTATTCCATTTTTAAGCGTAGCTATGATGCCCGCAATCGAGGGGAAAAGATTACTGCGGTCTATATTCTGGACGTAGAAATAAAGCAAGAAAAACGAGTGCTGCAACGGTTTAAGAAAGATCGGCGGGTGAAAGAGACACCAGATATGAGCTATCGGATCGTGGCTCAAGCTCCGAAAGGATTTACAGAGCGCCCGATCGTGATTGGCACGGGTCCCTGTGGGATGTTTGCGGGACTGATGCTGGCGCAGATGGGATTTCGCCCGATTCTGCTGGAGCGGGGGAAACAAGTCCGAGATCGCACGGCAGATACATTTGGCTTTTGGAAAAAGAGAGCCGACTTTAATCCAGAATCAAATGCCCAGTTTGGCGAAGGCGGAGCAGGAACGTTCTCCGATGGCAAACTCTACAGCCAAGTTCGCGATCCGCAACACTATGGGCGGAAAGTGTTGACGGAATTCGTCAATGCGGGCGCTTCACCGGAGATCCTGTATGTGAATCGTCCGCATATTGGGACATTTAAGCTGGTGGGAATCGTTGAGAAGATGAGAGCCACGATCGAATCCTTGGGCGGTGAGATTCGCTTCCAAAATCGAGTCGAAGAGGTCTTGATCGAGAATCGGCAGGTGCAGGGCGTTCGCTTAGACAGTGGAGAAATCCTTGAAGGTCGGTATGTGGTGCTAGCGGTTGGACACAGCGCCCGCGATACGTTCCAGATGTTGTTCGATCAAGGCGTTTATATTGAGCCGAAACCGTTCTCGATCGGGTTCCGGATTGAGCATCCGCAGCCCGTGATTGATCGCGCCCGATACGGACAATATGCAGGCGATCGACGATTGGGAGCAGCAGATTATAAGTTAGTGCATCATGCCAAAAATGGGCGATCGGTGTATAGCTTCTGTATGTGCCCCGGTGGATTGGTCGTTGCTGCGACTTCAGAGCCAGGTCATGTCGTCACGAATGGCATGAGCCAGTATTCTCGCAATGAACGCAATGCCAATAGTGGAATTGTCGTTGGCATTACGCCCGAAGATTATCCAGGCAGTCCTTTAGGCGGGATTGCCTTGCAGCGACAGTTGGAGATGCGGGCGTTTGAGTTAGGGGGCAGAACCTATGAGGCTCCAGGGCAATTAGTGGGAGACTTTATTGCCGATCGACCGTCGCGCGAGTTTGGCAGTGTGTTGCCGTCCTACGCGCCGGGTGTGCATTTAGGAGATTTGGGATCGAGCTTGCCAGAGTACGCGATCGCGGCAATCCGCGAAGCCCTTCCCGCCTTTGAAAAACAGATCGCAGGGTTTGCGATGCC
>NZ_JAMPLJ010000006.1:0-330254 GCF_039962505.1 Leptolyngbya sp. DQ-M1 | reverse complement strand
GAAGACCCGGAATTTGAAACGTTCTACACGAAGAACATTTTGCTGAACGAGGGCATCCGTGCTTGGATGGCTTCTCAGGATCAGCCGCATGAACACTTTGTATTCCCTGAAGAGGTTCTCCCCCGTGGTAACGCTCTCTAATCCTTCATTCGCAGGCAACCGCGACCAAGAATCATCTGGATTTGCTTGGTGGGCTGGTAATGCTCGTTTAATCAATCTCTCTGGTAAATTACTGGGTGCTCACGTCGCCCACTCTGGTCTGATCGTTTTCTGGGCAGGTGCAATGACCCTGTTTGAGGTCTCGCACTTCATCCCTGAAAAACCAATGTACGAGCAAGGTTTGATCTTGCTGCCTCACTTGGCAACTCAAGGTTGGGGCGTTGGGCCGGGTGGCGAAGTGATTAACACTTTCCCTTACTTTGTTGTGGGTGTTCTTCACCTCATTTCTTCTGCCGTTCTCGGTCTGGGTGGAATCTACCACGCAGTTCGTGGGCCGGAAACGCTTGAGGAATATTCGTCTTTCTTCGGTTACGACTGGAAAGACAAAAACCAAATGACCAACATCATCGGCTATCACTTAATCCTCTTGGGTCTGGGTGCATTGCTGCTTGTTATCAAAGCAATGTTCTTTGGGGGTGTCTATGACACTTGGGCACCAGGTGGCGGTGATGTCCGCGTAATCACCAACCCCACGTTGAACCCCGCTAAAATCTTTGGCTATCTCACTAAAGCTCCTTTTGGTGGCGAAGGCTGGATTATCAGCGTGGACAACATGGAAGACATTATTGGAGGTCATATTTGGGTCGGGTTCATCTGCATCGCAGGCGGTATCTGGCACATTCTGACCAAGCCTTTTGGTTGGGCACGTCGGGCGCTGGTCTGGTCGGGTGAGGCTTACCTGTCCTACAGCTTGGGCGCATTGTCCTTGATGGGCTTCATTGCATCGGTGTTTGTTTGGTACAACAACACGGCTTACCCCAGCGAATTCTACGGTCCGACTGGTCCTGAAGCGTCTCAAGCGCAAGCAATGACCTTCTTGATCCGTGACCAAAAGCTGGGCGCGAACGTGGGTTCTGCTCAAGGTCCGACCGGTCTTGGTAAGTACCTGATGCGCTCTCCGACGGGTGAAATCATCTTCGGTGGAGAAACCATGCGCTTCTGGGATTTCCGCGGTCCTTGGTTGGAACCGCTGCGTGGTCCGAACGGTCTTGACTTGAACAAAATCAAGAACGATATTCAGCCTTGGCAGGTGCGCCGTGCGGCTGAGTATATGACCCATGCTCCGCTGGGTTCGATCAACTCGGTGGGTGGTGTTGCAACAGAAATTAACTCGTTCAACTACGTCAACCCCCGCGCTTGGTTGGCAAGCTTCCACTTCATCGTTGGCTTCTTCTTCTTGGTCGGTCACTTGTGGCATGCAGGTCGCGCTCGTGCGGCAGTTGCAGGCTTCGAGAGAGGAATTGATCGCGAAACCGAACCCGTGCTGTCGATGCCGAACCTTGACTAATTTTTAGTCTTGGGTCAAATCTAAGCCTCCGCCCTGTGCGGGGGCTTTTTGCATGAGAAAAGTCCGCATCAAGTCAGATGTATTGCTTAAATAAATTGCAGTGCAATAGAAGGATCAACTTGCACCGTAAAGAAGAATGACTATTGCACTATTACTCACAATCATCGCCGCGATCGCAGGCGCTCTCAGTGCAGCCGCACGCACCGCTACAAAACTAAAATCCCAGATGACTTCTTATCAGCCCAATACTGTACAAGAAGCGAAATTTGAGCAGGCAAATCAAACCAAACTGCAACCTGATCTAGATTCAGAGCGTCCCGAACCAGTTGAGGCTCCTGAGTTCTCTGAGTCTGAAGCTTCTGCTCAGGGTTCTGAAGCTTCGACGATCGCAATTCCGTCAATGATGCCGATTGCAGAGCCAGATATTTCCTTGGCAACTTCACTCAGAATTTCAGATGTGGTTGAATCGGACTTGTCGATCGAGTCTAAGCCACAAGAACATCACCATACGTCAGTTCTCGAAGAAATTGGACAGCTAGACCATAGCGAGGAGCAATTCAGCCAGCTTCAACAGCAGGCAACTGATTCAGATCATTTAGTGCGATTAACCGTTGCGGTCGAGCTAGGGGAGATGGCAAAACAAGGGCAAGCCAGCGATCGGGTCGTTGCTCTGCTGAATCAACTCATGCAAGATGCGGACATGGAGGTTCGAGTGCAAGCAGGTACCGCACTGGCGATGATTCCGATGGAAACGATCGGCGAGTAAGCGGTTAACTCCGATTGCCGTGGGTGGGGCAAGGTGGCGCAGAAATCGAGCGATCGAGCCAGCCGACCGCTTGCTGCAATCGGGGTAACGCTTCTTCTGGGTTGTCTTTCAGTAGGTAAACCAGCGCTACCGCAGATTGTTCGATCGCTCTTGCTTTCCGATTTGATTTGAGGCGATGCCAGTCGCGATCTCTGATGCTGAGGCGTTCGACGAGGGCTTGAGCGAGTTCGATCGTACTAATTTCGGAGAGGGATGGCTGAGAAGAAAGAGTGTCTGACATGATTCAGAGTGAGTAGAATGAAGCGTTCATCACTTATTCTGACGCATGGCGGCTTCTTCCGACGAGATTAACTTTGAGCAGGCTTTAGAGAACGTTGAGAGATCGCTCGATCAACTGAAAGGGCGGTATGCCCAGGTTCAGCAGGACGAACAGCAGCTTGAAACGTTACAGCAGCGAAAAGCAACGCTTCAAACTCAGAGAAAATCTGCCGCGCTCAAAGCCGAATTACGAGAAATTGAGCAACAATTAGAAGAACTGGAATTGAATCTGGAAAGTCGGCTGTTTTCTTGGTCTGGCTTGAAAGAAGTATTCTGGCAGGCGGTACGATTTGGGGGGTTGGGCATTGCGATCGGCTGGTCGCTGGCATTCATTACCCTTAAAACGCCGACTCCCACCAATTCCTCGACTCCTTCTAATAGTTTGTCTAGCCCTTAGTATTGTTATGACTCGACGTATTGCAGAACTCCTCCGCGCTGGTCAACCTGATGAAACCGTGACGATTCAAGGTTGGGTTCGTACCAAGCGAGAACAAAAAGGCTTTTCGTTTATTGAAGTGAATGACGGTTCTTCGATAGCGGGGTTGCAAGTCGTGATTAATCAGGATGTACCCGATTACGAGGCGAGTCTGAAGCGAATTAGCACTGGGGCATCGGTTGAGGTGTCGGGAGTGCTGGTTCCGTCTCCAGGGAAAGGGCAGCGAATTGAATTGAAAGCAAGCTCGGTCACGGTTTACGGGGAAGCGGATCCCGAAACTTACCCATTGCAGAAAAAGCGACATTCGTTTGAGTTTTTGCGGGAAATTGGACATTTGCGATCGCGCACCAACACATTAAGCGCAGTGTTCCGAGTCCGAAATGCCTGTGCGACTGCAATTCACCAATTCTTTCAAGAGCGCGGATTTCTGTGGGTGCATACGCCCGTGATTACAGCAAGCGATTGTGAGGGCGCGGGTGAGATGTTTGCGGTAACAAGTTTGAACTTGAAACAACCGCCGTTGAATGAACAAAAAGACATCGATTATACGCAAGACTTTTTTGGTAAGCCTGCTTATCTAACAGTAAGCGGACAGCTTGAAGCGGAAATTATGGCGATGGCGTTTAGCAATGTCTATACGTTTGGCCCCACATTTCGAGCGGAAAACTCTAATACTTCGAGACATTTAGCCGAATTCTGGATGGTTGAACCAGAGATGGCATTTTGTGATCTCGAAGGCGATATGGACTTAGCTGAGGCATTTTTGAAATATATTTTCAGCTATGTATTGGAGCATTGCCCGGAAGATATGGAGTTTTTCAATCAGAGAATTGATGACTCAGTATTAGCAACCGCAGAGAATATTATTAACAATCAATTTGAGCGGATTACTTATACAAAAGCGATCGAACTCCTCGAAAAAGCCGACAAGAAATTTGAGTATCCCGTTGAATGGGGCTTGGATTTGCAGTCGGAACATGAGCGATATTTAGCTGAGGAATTGTTTAAAAAACCAACGATCGTCACTGATTATCCAACGCAAATCAAAGCGTTTTATATGCGTCTCAGTGATGATGAAAAAACAGTTCGGGCGATGGATATTCTCGCACCTAAAATTGGGGAAATTATCGGCGGATCGCAGCGAGAAGAACGGCTGGACGTTTTAGAGCGTCGCATCGTACAGCAAGGATTAGATCCTGCAACTTATTGGTGGTATCTGGATTTACGGCGCTACGGAACTGTGCCTCATGCTGGATTTGGTTTAGGGTTTGAGCGATTGGTGCAATTTATGACAGGAATGGCGAATATTCGCGATGTGATTCCATTCCCTCGAACACCTCAAAACGTGGAGTTTTAGCGTGAGAACAATCAAGATCATTGTTGAAAAACATTCAGATGGCTATATTGCTTATCCTCTAGGAATCGAAGGTGTTGTCGTTGGAGAAGGCGACACCTATGAAGAGGCGTTAGCGGATGTTAAATCGGCAGTTCGTTCTCATATTGAGACGTTTGGGAAGAAGGTTCTCGATCCTGAGTCGCTCGTGCTAGAAGCCTTTGTTGCTGAGGCAGCGCTCTAAATGCCCAAATTTCCACAAGATGCGCCAAAAGCAAGAGTGCTTCGGGCACTTGAATCGCTTGGTTTTCAAGTAGTACGGGAGAAGCAGCATATTTCGATGAGCTGAAAAAACGAAGATGGAACAGAAACGCCCTTGACGCTGCCAAATCATCGTCAAATCAAAGCCTCAACGCTGCGATCGATTTGCACACAAGCTAATATCTCACGCGAAGAGTTTTTACAAGCTTATGAAGAGAATTGATACAGCACTATGAAGATATCAACTTTTGCAACGATCGATTGAGCATTTGCAATTTCCTTTCTTGAAATCTGTAAACTCCATAACACTTAAGGTACAGTTCAAACAATTGCTTGCACAATTAAAATAACAGGCGATATTTGTGATCCCGCTCTGTTCATTGAAGCGATGGCAATAACAAACCGACTGCCCCAACAAGCTGAAGTTGAGACTCGCACCCGCATCTTGAAAGCGGCGTTGAAACTGTTTGCAAAGCAAGGTTACGATGGCACAACAACGCGGGATTTGGCAGAAAAAGCGGGGGTGGCAGAAGGAACACTGTTTCGCCATTTCACGAATAAAAAAGCAATTCTGATTGAAGTCGCAACGCAGGGTTGGATCGAGATCCTGACCGATTTGCTGACTGAATTGAGTGAGATGGGTAGCTATAAAGCGATCGCTCAAGTAATGCGGAAACGAATGCTCAATATGCATCAGAATGCAGATCTGTTTAAGGTCTGTTTCATGGAGGCGCAGTTTCATCCGGATTTGCGCGATCGCATTCAATCCGAAGTGGTTGATAAAATGACCGATGTAGCGGAAGCATTCTTTCAAACGGCAATGGATCAAGGCATTTATCGCCCGATGAATCCAAGAATGGTCGCACGGGTGTTTTTGGGAATGTTTACGGTCGCTGGATTTAGTCAAGATACAATTATGGCTCCGGGGAGTTCTCCGAATGAAATGAAAGAGATGGCAGAGGGAATTGCCGATATCTTTTTAAATGGAGTCCTTGCAGAAAAAACTTCATGAGTCGATTGGCTGACACGCTCAAGTCTAGAAGACAACGGCTTGCAGAATTAATTGATTTCCCGGTGCTGCTGCGATCGGGAGATCCAAAACCCCGCAATTTTCCGGCGAATCCTTATCCATTTCGTGCGAGCAGTCATTTTCTCTACTTTGCGGGATTGTCTTTGCCAAAAGCCGCGATTCGGATCGAAGGCGATCGCTTGACGCTGTTTCTCGACGATCCTGATCCTTTGAGTGCCCTTTGGCATGGTGAATCACCCACTTGTGATCAGATTGCTGCGGAGATTGGAGCCGATGAAGCTTACCCGCTATCTGAAATAGCAAAGTTTGCAGCAGTATCAGATGATCCAAAGTTTACAACTGCGATCGTACAACTGCGTTTAATTCATGACGAAAGCGCGATCGCTGAAATTCGTAAAGCGGTTGCTGTGACGGTTGAAGCTCAACGGACTGGAATGCAGGCAACTCTCAAGGCGCAAAAGGAATCCCAGATTCGAGCTGCAATGGAAAGTGTGATTCTTTCGCATAACATGACCTGTGCTTATAACAGCATTGTGACTGTACACGGGGAAGTTTTGCACAATGAACATTACCATCATGCGATCGAACCTTCTGATCTGATTCTTGCCGATGTGGGCGCGGAAGCTCAATCAGGTTGGGCATCAGATGTGACGCGAACTTGGTCAGCGAGTGGGAGATTTTCGCCAACTCAGAGGGCAATCTACGAGATTGTCTTAGCAGCGCACGATCGGGCGATTGATGAAATTCGTCCTGGTGTTGAGTACCGCGATATTCATCTATTAGCTTGTGAAACGCTGGCAGAAGGCTTGCTCGATTTAGGCATTCTGCGCGGGAATGCAGCCGATTTAGTAGATCAAGATGCGCATGCGTTGTTTTTTCCGCATGGAATCGGGCATCTATTGGGTTTAGATGTGCATGATATGGAAGATTTAGGCGATTTAGCAGGATATGAAACAGGTCGATCGCGCAGTTCGCGGTTTGGACTTGGGTATCTCAGATTGGATCGACCCCTAAGAGCAGGAATGGTTGTGACGATCGAGCCTGGATTTTATCAAGTTCCAGCGATTCTCAATGATCCACAACGGCGTGAAAAATACCGCGATATGGTGAACTGGGAGCGATTAACTGATTTTGCTGATGTCCGGGGCATTCGGATTGAAGATGATGTGTTGGTGACAGTAGACGGTTCAGAAGTGCTGAGTGCTGCGCTACCAACTGATCCAAGTTTGGTTGAAAGTATTGTGGAGCAAGGTTCATGACTCGGAAATCAATTGCAAACTTCTGTGCATTGTCGTTGAGCTTATTCGTTTTATGGACAGCACCCAGCGATGCTCAAACTCTTCCGGCTGCGATTTCGGTCAGTACACCCACACAGCAAAGATTAGATCCTCAAGCGGTTCTCAAACAGTTGCGCTCTTCGAGAGTGATCTATTTGGGCGAAACGCATGATAGCGAAGCGGATCATCGCGCTCAGTTAGAAATTGTTCGATCGCTCTATCAACAAAATCCCAAGATCGCGATCGGCATGGAAATGTTTCAGCGTCCTTTTCAATCAGGCTTAGATCGTTATTTAGCAGGAGCGTCAACCGAGACGATGCTGCGGGAGTTTACCGAATACGATAAGCGCTGGGGATTCCCGTGGGAATTCTACTCTCCTATCGTCAATTTCGCTAAACAAAATCAGCTACCGGTAATTGCGCTGAATACACCTACTGAAGTCACTCGCAAAGTGGCGCGGCAAGGATTAGAAAGTCTCACCGAGGCAGAAAAGCGCTACATTCCGCCGATCGCTGAAATTCGCGCAGAGCCGGGGCGATATCGCGATCGCTTACGGGAACTGTTCAATGCGTTTCACTCTGGCAAAGGTAGGAGTCGCGGGTTTGAGCGATTCTTTCAGGCGCAGGTACTGTGGGATGAAACGATGGCAGATGCGATCGCGCAGTTTTTGAACCAGAATCCCGATCGCCAAATGATTGTGCTGGTTGGTCAAGGTCACATTGTTTATGGTGAAGGGATTCCTGATCGAGTGGCGCGACGCATTCCGCAGGTTAAACAGTCCACCGTGCTGCTGAATCCACCTGCACATTTTTTGAAAGAAGAAGCAATTGCCGATTTCTTCTGGAAAACTCGTTAAGACCGTTCTGCTAATTCCTGGACAAAGATTTGGTGCTCAGGAGATTGTAGTCCGAGTTGTAAGGTATTCATAACAGTAAACATTTCACCGTTTAACAATGCCGCCACTTCTAGCCACAATCCCGGAAATACTTGACTCTGAATGATGCCACTCTCATTCGGTTCCACTAAAACATACTGTTCATTTTCCAGTCTAAACCAGCTCAATTGATTCTCAAACGTTTGCCAAACAAGGTATTCTTGAACGCGATTCCGGCGATAGGCGTTCTTTTTTGCACCGAGATCAATGGCTGCACTACTGGTTGCAATTTCCGCCACAAGCTCTGGCGCACCTTCAACATACCTGTCCTCGCTCAAAGTTGAAGTTCCGCCTCGCACGATTCGCAGCATTGCATCGGGTTGAGGTTCATTATCAAGATCCAGTCGAGTTGTGGTGTTATCAGATCCCTGTGTACCAGGGGTTGCAATAGAGTAAATACCCAGCCAAGTGATCAGATTGAAATGCGGATCGCCATGAAAGGCGCTAACAGGGGATGCCACGTAAACCACTCCTTCAATTAATTCTGCTTCAAAGTTTTCTGGAGTGGCTGCATATCGGCGCTCGAATTCGGCGCGAGTGAGACGATCGCCGCTCGCTAGCGGCGGAACGGATTGTTGTTTGGATTGCTGCAACACCATGAGAACTTCCTTAAAGCAGATGCTTTCATTTTAGGATGCGAAATCTGTGTGTTTTCTCGATCATAAAGAATTGAATGTTGATCGATCGCCATACCTTTAACATAGAAGTATTGGGAATCAGCGCAAAGCTATGCAATTTATCGATCAAGCAGAAATTCAGGTTCAAGCCGGCGATGGCGGAGATGGCATGGTGTCATTCCGGCGGGAGAAGTATGTGCCTGCGGGTGGGCCAAACGGCGGCAATGGGGGACGCGGCGGATCCATCGTTCTCAAAACCAACGAAAATCTTCAAACCCTGCTCGATTTTCGCTACATGAGATTGTTCAAAGCGGATAACGGACAGAAAGGCGGCTCGAATAATTGCACCGGGGCATCGGGGCGCGATCTCATCATCGAAGTTCCTTGCGGTACGGTGGTTTATGATGCCGAAACCGATGAAGTGATCGGAGACTTAACCAAGCAGGGTCAGACTCTAAAAATCGCAGAAGGCGGACGGGGCGGTTTAGGCAATCATTGTTTTTTGAGTAATCGCAATCGTGCGCCGGAAAATGCGTTTCCAGGACAACCCGGAGAAGCACGATCGCTGCGACTCGAACTCAAACTATTAGCCGAAGTTGGAATTATTGGCTTACCGAACGCAGGTAAATCTACGCTGATTTCTGCATTATCGGCAGCACGTCCGAAAATTGCCAACTATCCGTTTACAACCCTGGTTCCAAACTTGGGAGTGGTTCGCAAACCAACCGGAGATGGCACTGTGTTTGCAGATATTCCGGGATTAATCGAAGGCGCACACATGGGAATTGGACTCGGACATGATTTCTTGCGCCATGTGGAGCGGACTCGATTACTGTTGCATCTGGTTGATGTCACTGCCGATGATCCGATCGCAGATTATCAAACCATTCAGGGCGAACTTGATGCTTATGGACGAGGGTTAAGCGATCGTCTCCAGATTCTTGCAATCAATAAACTTGATGCGGTCGATCCAGAAAGCGAGGAAGTGAACGCGATCGTTTCTGAATTAGAACAACTGAGCGGTACGACCGTGTTCAAAATTTCAGCCGTATCACATTTTGGACTTGAGACATTAATGCGGCAAGTTTGGCAGACTCTCGATGAGTTGAAAGCGCAGGAAGAAGCAGAACAACTCGCGATCGAAGAGTCAATCGAGGAAACAGCCATGTCTTTGGAACCCAGAAGCTAAGAGAAAAGACCGCTATTTTAGTGAGCGATCGTTTTATTGTTGGCAGCTTATCCAGCAATGCAGCGATCGCTGCATTGTTATTGATTTAACACATCATCGTAAGGGATAGCCTAAGGGCGAACAGATTAGCTCCTCAGAGATAGGGAGTTTTGGGGATCAACAGTGAGACATCCCCTCGGACAGAAAGCGACTTGGCACCCGTGGTAGAGGGGAACCTAAACGCTTCTCAACTAGATTAATTGCATTAATAAACCTTTGTGCCGCATTACCAAGATCACGTTGCTAGGCGATCACAAAAAATCATTAGATAACGCACTGAATCTCATTTAAGACACTAGGATTTATTCACTATGTATGCACCCATCTGGACAGGAAAAGTTTATCCCTTAGGCGCAGCTTGGGACGGAAAAGGAACCAATTTTTCCCTCTTTTCCGAACACGCCACTGGTGTCGAGGTCTGCTTATTTGATCCAGATGGTTCAGAATTGCGTTTACCGCTCTACCAAGGACAGAACTTTCTTTGGCATGGTTATGTTCCGGGAGTTGCACCTGGACAGCGATATGGCTTTCGAGTTCATGGAGCATGGGAACCTCAGCGCGGACACCGGTTTAATCCAAATAAGCTTTTAATTGATCCTTATGCCAAAGCGATCGACGGCGATGTTCAACATGGTGAAGCAATCTTTAGCTACCGATGGGGCGATCCAGCAGAAGATTTAGGCTTTTCTGATTTAGATGATGCTCATTTAGTGCCTAAGTGTGTAGTGGTTGATCCATCATTTAACTGGCAGGGCGATCAACTCCTACAAACCCCTTGGAATGAAACCGTAATCTATGAGATGCACGTCAAGGGATTCACAAAGAACCATCCTGATATTCCCGAAGAGCTACGGGGAACTTATGCCGGAGTTGCACATCCAGCGGCGATCAAGCATTTGAAAGCGCTGGGTGTGACTGCGGTTGAACTCATGCCTGTGCATCACTTCCTGGCGCATCCAGGGCATCTAGCCGGCAAAGACTTAAGCAACTATTGGGGCTACGATTCGATTAACTTCTTCTCGCCGTATTCCGGCTACAGTGCGGATAAGAGCCTAGGTGGACAAGTGCGAGAATTCAAACAAATGGTCAAAGCTTTGCACGAAGCTGGGATCGAAGTGATTTTGGACGTGGTTTACAATCACACCGGGGAAGGAAATCACTGCGGCCCAATGCTTTCACTGCGAGGCATTGATAACAAAACGTACTATCGCTTGGTCGAAGGCAATGAGCGGTACTACATGGATTTTACCGGATGTGGCAATTCGCTGAATGTTCAAAGCCCCCAAGTGCTCAAGCTGATTATGGATAGCTTGCGCTATTGGGTAACAGAAATGCACGTTGATGGTTTCCGGTTTGACTTAGCATCGGCACTAGCGCGGGAACTGTATGCGGTAGATAACTTAGCGTCGTTCTTCGACATTATTCATCAAGATCCGATTCTTGCAGGTGTGAAGTTGATTGCGGAACCTTGGGATGTTGGGGATGGTGGCTATCAAGTGGGTAACTTCCCAATTCTCTGGTCAGAATGGAACGGAAAATATCGCGATGAAATGCGCGACTTTTGGCGCGGACAAGATGGTAAGCTCGGCGAATTTGGTTATCGATTCACAGGGAGTCCAGATCTCTATCAACTCAATGGTAGAAGACCTCACGCCAGCATCAACTTCATCACAGCGCACGATGGCTTCACGCTTCGAGATTTGGTGAGCTACAACGAAAAGCACAATGAAGCAAATGGTGAAGACAATCGCGACGGTGAAAGCCACAATCGCTCCTGGAATTGCGGAGTGGAAGGTGAAACCGATGATGCTGAAGTTCTGAGACTGCGCGATCGACAACAGCGCAATATTCTCACAACCTTGATGTTGTCGCAGGGCATTCCGATGATCGTCATGGGCGATGAAATGGGTCGGACTCAATCCGGCAACAACAATGCTTACTGTCAGAATAATGAACTGTCTTGGTTAGATTGGGAGTTGCGCGATCGTAATGCAGATTTGCTCAATTTCACACAGCGATTGATTCATTTCCGCCAAGCGCATCCTGTGTTCCGTAGACAGCGCTGGTTCCAAGGTCAAGCAATTCACGGTTCGAGTGTGAGTGACATTGCTTGGTTTAATCCCGATGGTAATGAAATGACCACTGAGCAATGGTGTAATGGATACGCCAAAGCAATTACGGTGTTTCTGAATGGTAGTGAACTGCCCGATCGAGGCCCGAAAGGTGGACGCATTAAAGACAATAGCTTCCTACTTCTGTTTAATGCTCATTGGGAAATGATTGATTTTGTTTTGCCTGAGCGGTTACGCCAACGCAAGTGGACAGCACTGATCAATACAAAAGAGCCGCGCTTCCTGGATGAAAAGATTATCTTCACAGGGACGAAGAATGTTCCGGTTATGGGTCGATCGTTGGTTATCTTGCAATCTGGAAACGGTAAAGCTTAGGTGTGCAAAACCCTCTGCTGTTTGAGTA
Organism: Leptolyngbya sp. DQ-M1; assembly: GCF_039962505.1. Lineage (NCBI taxonomy): Bacteria > Bacillati > Cyanobacteriota > Cyanophyceae > Leptolyngbyales > Leptolyngbyaceae > Leptolyngbya > Leptolyngbya sp. DQ-M1. Next base: position 318,071 of record NZ_JAMPLJ010000006.1, on the reverse strand, counting down.
GACCTGCTGCAGGAATCTCTGACAGGATTCATGCAGCAGGTAATCAAGTTATTCCGCGCCCTCGATCGGCGCAAATCCCTGACGCTGAACGTTCTCTGTCACCACGCGCGGTTCTAGGAATTGGAGCAGATAATCGACTCCGCCTGCCTTAGAACCCACGCCGGAGAGCTTAAAGCCTCCGAAGGGTTGACGAGCGACGATCGCGCCTGTAATGCCGCGATTGATGTACAGATTGCCGACTTCAAACTCTGCCTGTGCTTGCTCAATGTGCGAAGGAGTACGCGAATACAATCCACCCGTCAGGGCGTAAGGCGTTCCATTTGCCATCTCTAATGCTGCTTGGAACGAGTTTGCTCGCATCACTGCTAACACTGGGCCAAAAATCTCTTCTTGAGCGATCTTCGCATCGGCTGGAACATTGGCAAAAATCACAGGACTGATGTAGTAGCCACCTTCGGGAGCGGGAAGCTCGATCGCAACTTCCGCTTCAGTCCGTCCTTTTTCGATGTAGTCTCGGATGCGCTGTTGTGCTTCACCGTCGATCACAGGACCAACTTTTGTACTTGGTCGTTCCGCTTCTCCGATATTGAGCGATCGTGTGGCTTCGATCAATCGCGATAGGAAGGTTTCGTAGACGGGTTCTAGGACGATCGCTTTAGAGCAAGCCGAACATTTCTGACCACTGTATCCAAAAGCAGATTGCACCACACCTTGAACGGCTTGATCTAAGTCTGCACTTTCATCAATGATGATGGCATTCTTACCACCCATTTCAGCAACAACGCGCTTCAAGTGCTTTTGTCCGGGTTGTAGAACGGCAGCATCTTTGTAGATTTGACATCCGACGGCTTGCGATCCGGTGAATACAATCATGTGGACATCAGGATGCTTAACCAAATGTGCGCCGATCGTATGACCTTCACCGGGAATGAATTGGAACACTCCGCGAGGAATTCCTGCTTCGATTAGCACTTCTGCAATTTTGGCAGCAATCACTGAGGAAGTCTCGGCAGGCTTCAATAAAGCACAGTTTCCAGCCACCAAAGCTGCAACCGTCATTCCCAATGGAATTGCTAAGGGGAAGTTCCAGGGAGAAATCACTAGAACAATTCCGCGAGGATGATAGCGATAGTGGTTCGTTTCACCAGGGAAATCATAGTCTACGCCTCGATCGAGCCGTTCCATCTCATCGGCGTAATAGTTGCAGAAATCGATCGCTTCTGAAACCTCTCCGTCGCCTTCTTTCACAGGCTTACCCACCTCAAAGGTCATCCAAGCAATCAATTCTTCGCGCCGTTGTTCAAATAGGTTGGCAGCTTTGCGAAGGATTTGAGCGCGTTCACTAGCAGAAGTCCGTCGCCATGCGGGAAACGCTGCTTTCGCAGAGTCGATCGCTTGATTTGCTTGCTCAATGCTGATCATGCCGATCGTGCCTACCGTTTCACTGCATCGCGATGGATTCTCGGACTTGAGCTTTTGATCGGTTTCAACAAACTCACCATTGATTAGTGGTAAGTAGGTTTTTCCGAACTGTTGCCGCACTGATTGAAGTGCTGCTTGAATGCGATCGCGCTTGGCACTATCGGCGTAGTCGGTGTCGGCTGCATTCTCGAACTTATCTAAAGGTTTCAGTTCAAGCTGTCCGTTCGCTTTCGGAGCGGCGATGAGTTCCTCGATCGGGCGTTCTTCTAAGTTCTGCCGCAAAAATGAACTATTCGCCGTGTTCTCCAACAATCGACGAATCAGATACGACATTCCCGGAATCAGTTCGCCATAAGGACAATACACCCGAACGCGATAGCCTTGATTGACGATCGCTTTCGCTAACTTATCGCCCATTCCGTACAACGTTTGAAACTCAATTCGATGTTTGGGAATGTTCAGATCTTTGGCAATCGCTAACGCATGAGCTTGCGATCGTACATTATGACTACCGATCGCAGCATTCAACACCGCATGATTTTCGAGCAATAGTTCTGTTAACCGCTCATAGTTCGCATCGGTTTCAGCTTTGTCATTAAACACAGGCTGATCCCAATCCTTCTGAACCGCTTTGATCGTTTCTTGATCCCAGTATGCTCCTTTAACCAATCGCACTGTTACCGGGGTTCCGCGCTCTTTTGCCCAATTAACTAAGCCTTGTAAGTCCTGCTCACTATCGCGCAAATAGCCTTGAATTGTCATGCCCACATCAGAGCGCGATCGAAACTCGTCTTCTAGCAGCAAATCTTTCAGCGTGGAGAGCGTCAAATCTTTGTAAGCATATTGCTCCATATCAAAGTGAACGGCTGCTCCTAGCTCTTGAGCGCGTTGCAGCAAGGTTCGAGCACGATCGGCAACTCGCGCTTTACTGCCTTCTTCATCCAACGGATCGAATTGTGAATAGAATGCTGTGAGCTTGACCGAAACCTGAACTTTCGGCAGCGGTTGACCCTCGGCAAAATCGATTTGCTCAACTTTTGACCAGGATTTCGAGGCTTCGGTTAGTTGCGCCATCAAATCGAGATAACGATCGAGATACGATTGCGCCTCCGCTTCAGTGATCACCGCTTCACCCAGCAGATCGACCGTAAACGCCATCTTTTCTTTTCGCAGCCGCTCGATCGTTTTCAACACCTGCTTGAGATTTTCACCCGCAATGTACTTATGCGCCAACGCTTCCACCGCAGTAGAAAGCGTGGTTGCAGCCAGTTGTCCGGGCATTGACTCAGCATTAGCGAAGTTAAGCAAACTTTTCAGAGCCGCCGGAAGTTCGACGGTACGATCGCTCATGTATTCTTGTAAATGTCTAGCAATTTCGGGCTTACTTCGCAGCGACGGCAAACAATCAATCAGGCGAAACAACTGCACCCGCAATCCCGGATTGCCCATTGCCCAGCCCAGCAGCTTATCATCCCACTGCATCTGATCCCGCATCTGAGCCAACCACGATCGCGACTCACGAGTCGCACTGAGGAGTTGGCGTGCGATCGCTTGCGTCTGAGATTCGTAACGGTCATGAAAAGCCTGACTCACCATAACTTCAACGTCTCCAATAGATAATCTGGGATTCGGGGCAAGTGCTTAATCTCTTACAGTTCCATTCTCAAATCTGTCATGTTCCTCACAGCAGGAAATGACAAAGAAGATTCACATATCCTCACTAAAACCAGAGGATATTTATAGTCTGTCATTTATTCCCGGTTTCGGAAGGAGATTTTTGGAGCGTAAGTTACAAAGTTTGTAGTTTTTAATTTATGTTCCGAATTTAATGATCTACTACTGTAGGATTTTTTGCATCCTACAAAATAACAATCAAATTATGCCCCGTCTTTCTGAATTACATCCCCTGCTTTACCACACTCGTATTCATCAAAAACGCTTGTTTCGTCAAATGAACGATCGCTTCCAAGGTCGTCAATTCGCCGAAGAAATCTGCACTGAATCCTTACCCTTTAGTTGTGTTAAACATCAATCGTTATTGCGGCGGAAGTTAGGTGATTCTGACCCAAGATTGCAGGAAAATAAAATTACGAATCTACAGCTTGCACACCGAACGATCGATGGAATTGTGATCCAACCTGGTGAAACCTTCTCGCTCTGGAACTGTGTCGGAGAGGCGACCGCACAAAAGGGTTATGTTGAGGGAATGCAGCTTTCGCGTGGAGAAGTCAAAACCGGGATCGGTGGCGGTTTGTGTCAATTAGCCAACCTTTTATATTGGATGGCGCTTCATACGCCATTAACCGTGATTGAGCGTCATCATCACAGTTTTGATCCCTTTCCCGATGAAAATCGTACCTTACCCTTTGGTAGTGGAGCCGGGATTTTTTACAACTACATTGATCTTCGATTTTATAATCCCACTGACCAGCCGTTTCAAATCCGAGTGTGGCTCACAGAAAATCATCTAAAAGGTGCAGTTTACACTGATCCAAATTGGCCCTATACCTATCATGTCTTTGAGCGGAATCATCGCTTTATTCAAAAGAACGATCGCGTTTATCGTTCCAATGAGATTTGGCGATCGCGCATCGATAAACGCACCGGAAATCATCTAGATGAAGAACTTTTAATTACAAACTTTGCTGAAGTGAAATATGCGATCGACTTATCTGAGATCACTCAGAAAGAAGCCCTGATTTCAGAATCAGGTGTACTATAAGAGCTTGTAGCGCGAAACAAAGACGCATGAGTTCAGCCGTACAGTTTGGATTGATTTGCTTTTTGGTATTCTTTGCTCTATCTCAAGTCTTTCAATGGGCGCAAGAACTGACGCTGCCTCTGCCATTTTTTATCTTGGCGGGAGCAGCTTTATCGATCGCCTCAAACTTCGATCGACGGGCAGGATTTCCCTTCAACTTAATCAATCTTCCAACACCTGAAGCGCCTCCAGTCGAATCCCCAACCCTCACTCAATCCTCGACCCCAAAATTCCCCCGCGAAGTCTCCTTCACCATCCGCAAGCCTGAAAAACAGGATCAGTAAACTGCTCCCCTCTTCCGTCACAATGGATTCATAGTGACGTTCATTTCTCTGACCTTTATGTTTAACCGCTTCGTATTGGCGTTTGTCGCGATCGCGCTCTTTTGTTTCACGATCGCACAACCCGCTTGGGCAAGTCTCGACGACGATCGCTTTGATGGCGAAATCTTTGCGCTTTATGCCGGAAACGGCTCACTGGTGCCGCCAAAAGTCACGTTAGCGGATGCGTTCAACCAGAAAAAACCTGTCCTGATGGTGTTCTACACCGACGATAGCAGCGACTGTAAACGTTACTCCAGCGTCGTTTCGCAGGCGCAAGCCTTCTACGGTCGCGTGATTGACATTATGCCGATCCGGGTCGATTCGCTTCCTGTGAAAGACAAGTTTGACCCGAAAGAACCTGGCTACTACTACAAAGGCTTTGTGCCGCAAACTCTGGTCTTTGACCAAAACGGCAAAGTGCGGCTCAACGAAGTCGGAACCATCCCTTACGAAAAGATCGATGATGAATTCCGAAGCATTTTTGATCTTCTGCCACGATCGGAGTCCGTGATTCTCAAACGCCGTCCGGTGAACGAAATCAACACGGAGCTGGTTCCGCAGACGAAATAACCTTGATCCTTAAGAATCACGTCAAGAAAGCCCACACGAGCGGATTTCCTCGATAAGATTTCGAGTAGGACACCTAGCCCCTCTTCCTGAGATGCCCGACACCTACAGCACTGAGGAACTACTCCAAATTCTGTCACGAGAGCGGCAAGCCTGCATCAACGGGCAACGCTTAAATCTTGCCGCAATGCCGTCTGGAATTAATCCACTGCTCGATCGCTTTGTTAACTCAGACGGCATCCAGCGCTTTACGGCTTACCGCGACTTCCGGAGTGCCATTCACCAGTACCAGATCGAGCATCAAGTTTCGGGCATCGTCTGGACGGCTCTAACGATCGAAGGTAAAACGTGCCGCTGCCCCAGAATCCACGAGCAGTTAATTAGCTTGCCGTCTGATTTGGCAATTCTCAAAGCTGAGAAAGCAAAGATGATCGAATTTTGGCGCTCCGTCACGATCGGATTTGATTCTTATCTGAGTCTGAATAGCGGCAAACTGCATCAACGGGTGACTCAGGAAGACATTGAGCGAATTGATGCGCGATCGGAGTGGGCAGTCTTGAGCCAGCAGGGAAAAGCGGAAACCCTAGAACTAATCTTGCAACTCGGTTGGGGTAAGCCTGAAGAAGCTGTTTACCGTCGAGGATTTCCAGAGTCAGGCAGTGAATATATTCATGCAGTGCGACCGGGACGAGTGCCGATCGGGTGATGGCGCAATTTTTGATCCCAATCAAACGTATCGCTATGCACTTTAGCGGTCTTGGGATTCTGCGCCTCGCGTTGGTTTTGTCCTACTGAACCCGAATCCAGCGAACGCAGAACACAATGATCCAACCATTCGGCGCTGTATTGGATTTGCAAAACGCTGGGACACTACCTTAGAAGTAGATAGCATTAGAAGTAGATAGCATTGAAAGCTGATATTTCTATTCCAGAAGTATGTAGTAACACGCCTTTAAGGTGATAGAAAGAATTACCTGATGCTAATCTTTCGTAGAAGTTTTGTGACAAGCTTGTGTCAGAATTCGCTACTTGCCTGATAAACTACACTCAATAAAATAGTTTTTGTCACTAGAATAAATTTTATTGAGTTGAGTTAGCCTTACAGTGAAGTTTTTGCTAATGTTTTAGGCAGAGTCTGTTCTAGTGATACTTAGCACCCTCATCAGCATTTTTTACTCATATTTTTTCGCATTTAAGCATTGATTCAGCGCCATGAATTTCGCCCTTAGTTTTATCAAACTGTTCTGCGATCGCGCAGTCTTCGGTTCTGGAAATCCTGCTATTCCGCACACCTCTGCCGACAGGTCAATCTAAAATGGCGGGCGAAAAAATTGCTATTGTCGAAGATGAAGCGATTGTTGCACTTAGTTTGCGAGCGCGATTAGAAGCCGCGAATTATGCGGTCACTGGAATTGCTGACTGTGCATCTTCCGCGCTATCACTTGTTAAAAATACGGCACCCGATCTTGTTCTTTTAGACATCAAATTAAAAGGCGATCAAACCGGAATTGACATCGCTCAAATAATTTACGATCGCTGGCGAATTCCAGTGATTTTTCTCACAGGTTATCCTGATCTAGCCATACTTCATTCTGCCGAAACAGCAGATTTATTCGGCTATTTAGTAAAGCCAATTGATCCCATTGCTCTCTATGGCGCAATCAAAATTGCACTGCAAAAGTATCAGTATCAACAGCACCTTGAAAAAGTCATTCAGGAACGCACGACTGAATTAGAAATCATGAGTCTGTGCTTGCAGCAAGAAACTGCAAAATCTCAACGTCTAGAGAGCGAAATTCCCCAAGCCCTCGACGAACTGCACGCCCTCAAATCACGACTTGTCACCACCGTTTCTCATGAACTTCGTACACCTTTGGCGATCGTTCTCACTTCGGCTGAATTGATCGAGCGGCTCGGTGCAGACTGCTCATCAGAACGACGATCGCGCTATTTCCAAAAAATCCGCGATGCGATTCAAGCCATGACAACCATCTTGACTAACACGCTAACCCTTGAAAGAACGAACGCAGCTACACTCAAAGCGCAGTCCGCTCCCTTCAATCTGCATCAGTTGTGTCTGGAAATTCTTTCTACTGTCGAGCCTCAGTACCGCATCCAGTCTCGATTTTTTGGTGAACCACAAGTTAATCTTGATGCTGAGTTGTTCCGGCTGATTTTGACTCATCTGCTCAGTAATGCGCTCAAATTCTCAGAAGAAGACATCGATTTAGAAGTTCGATACTGCGGAGATCGAGTGACGCTGATCGTGAGCGATCGCGGTCTAGGCATTCCACCCGAAGAGGTGGCTCTGGTGTTTGAGCCATTCTATCGAGCAAAGAACGTGAGTACGATCGCGGGGGGCGGCTTGGGTCTCGCGATCGTCAAGCAATGCGTCGAGCTTCATGGCGGCACGATCGCAGCGCAGAGCGAATTAAGGCAAGGAACGATCATGCGGATCGAATTGCCGATCGACGCAACAGTCTAAATTGAAAGCCGTTTAATTATTGCCCTCAAACTACTTGGTAAGAAAAGCAAAACGTTGCCCAAACACTGACATCGAGCGCAAAAAGCTCAGAAGCGTTAATCCAGGAGGATGTGCCGCTTGCACAATGAAGATCTTGTAAAACTGCTTGTGCAACCTCAAGAAAGTTAGGCAAAGAGCGCACAAATCCTGTTCCTGAACCGAGTACTGCCTGCGCTTGCTGAAACGGAACGCGACTGCAAACTAGATAAATTTCAGCGAGTCCAGAGGGAGCTTGAATAATCCAATCTGTAAGAGACTGCGGAACGATCGCGGCTTCGCTCGGCGCGATCGACGTTTGCGCCTGTCCATTCTGCATTGAATTTAACAGAATACCTGCTCCTTGGTGATCAAGCCCCAACACCAAAAAATGAATCGGACTCAACTCTCCATTTTCAATCCGTAGCCGAATCGGAGTTCCGACAGGAAGCGCAAGAACTTTTCCATCTGAAGGCATAACCGTTGCCGCAGACGATCGCTCGGTGTGTTGCGCTGCTACCTTAACATCGTTGACCTCAAGCGATGCTCGCACCGCCAACTCAGAAACCGTAGAATTTGTGGTTAAGCTCAGCAGCTTCGCCCCTAAAAGCGTTTGCAGTCGTGGTGCAAGGCGGCGAACCGCTAACTTTATGGCTTCACCCGATTCACCCGATGTGCCTACGATCGCGTCCCGTCCTTGCGAAAATAAGCCATACCTCGCAGGTGGAATCGTGCCTTTCATCGCATCAGAAGTCAGCGCTGCCACTTGAGTCGTTTCCTCAACTTTGCTGAATAGATAGTCTGCCGCTTGTTCTCCCGCGATCGCGGCTGATACTCTTGGCAATCCAGACAGCGCACTCACCGCATCCACCCGCTCAACCCGATTCAAAGCGGCATCGATTGCGATCTCTAATTTGACATCCTTTGCAAAGGTGCGGATTCTTTCTCGAACTCGTTGCCCAATCTGTAAATTTGCTGATTCAGTTAGCAATCGCGCTTTTGCAACCAATCCATTACGCTCAGCAATTTGTAACAGGGGACGATCGTCCGTTTCGACCCGCAGCACCGCACCCGGACTATACGCTTCTAACACTTGTGGCGGTAGTCCTCCCAGCCAGAGTTGCACTAGCTTATCGTCGATCTCCCTGATTACCCCATCTGCGGGTGGTTGAATCGCGGCAACGTGGAAAGGTTTAAGGGGACGATCGCGGTTTTTTTGCCCTATTAATGTTGGCTGTTGCCTGCTATCCACCCGTTTCGCAATCAGTTCCGAAGCTTGTTGCAGGCTAATCCGCAAAGTGGTTTCGGGTGCTGCTTGCCACAGTTGTTGCGTCAGCGCATAAGTAAACAATCCTGCAGTAAACCCATTCCACAGCGATTCTGCCGTCAACTGTTGGTCTGTTGCAGCCGAGAGAACAACTCCGGGCAGTTGTCCCGATCGCCATCTCACCCGCGCTTGAGTGCGATCGAGTCCGGTACTGGCAAGCAGCGTTTCTTGGAATTCCAGTTCTGCGGCGATCAGTTGAGAAGCTGGGTCACTGGGGCGCGATCGCAGCTTTAAGTTACCGCGCTGTGAATAGCCAGGATAAAAGTATCCTGCATCCAGAACCGTTGTGACTTGTGAAGTTGCAAGCGATCGCAGCAATAACAATAAGGTGTCTTGAGAAAGCGCGTTGGCGATCGCGTCTTCTTTTGGATCATCTACCGTTAGCAAAACAGGCTGAATATCATCTGCGGTCGTACCCAGTTTTTGTAAGCTGCCAAATCCGCTAAAGTGAAACACAACCACATCATCGGGTTGCGCTTGTCGAGTCAAATGCTCTATGAAATGCGTTTCGATTTGCGATCGCGTGGCTTTCTGGTTTGTGAGAACCACGATATCACTGGGATGAAACCCAAAGCGATGAATTAACAGTTCCCTTTGCAATTCCAAATCGGTTAAACAACCATTTAACGATGAATTGCGATATTGGTTAATCCCAACCAAGAGCGCGAGTTTGCGCGGCGTGGGCTGTGCCAAAACTCTAGCCGCACGACCGAGTAAGAGTTGATCGACTCCCCAGGCTCCGCAAAAGATTCCGGCTGCTTGCAATAGCGATCGACGTTTCATGCCCTGATCCCGCGCCTCTCTTTTTCAGAGTAGCAGGTTGAGATTCTTCTCGGAACCCGCATCGATCTGGATCGCTTACGTTTTGCTTCGATCTTTTGCTGTACTGAGAATAAGCCGATACACTGCAAGGTCAGGTGTATCATGTAAGCCGTTTAATCGGTGTCAGGGAGAATCATCAATGGGTTTACCTTTTGTTTTAGAGATTGCGATCGGATTGGTGTTTACCTATCTAATTTTGAGTTTGTTGGCATCAGAGATACAAGAGCTAATCGCAACAGTGCTGCAATGGCGAGCCAAACACTTAAGAGACTCGATCGAGGTGCTGCTTGGAGGCGGCATTCATTCCCCAGAAGAACAGCGCGTTCGGGATTTAGTGGCGCAATTGTATGATGATCCTCTGCTCAAGAATGTCAATCAAGAAGCAAAAGGCGTAATGGCGCAAGGGTTTCGGAAAATTACTCGCGCCCTGGTTCCCGGAAATCGACCTGGAGCGTTTGGCAATCAAGCAACAGGCCCGTCCTACATCGCCCCGGAGACTTTCGCAACTTCGCTGATCGAGCGTTTGGGTGTGAATTCAATGGTCGATAAGCTCTCAGCAGTGCGATTTGAGAAATTTGTCGATCGCATTGCGGGGCATTATTGGGTGAATCAGTATGGAGAAGTGGAATTGCCCTCGGATGACACCTTTAAGGATGGCTGGGAGCGCGGCGCAATTCGAGAAATCGCTGCCAAGTCAAATCAACCGAGCCTGAGTGCCGATCAAAACTTCCGCTTGCTGGTTGAAGATTACGATCACATCCTCAAAGCTTATCAATCTGGACAAGCCGATCTCGAAACGAGCATTGCGCGACTCGGAGAAGGATTAGATGCTTACATCGCTGCTTGCTCCAACTTAGATCAAAGCTTTTCTGACACTAAGCTGTATGTGCGGCGATTGCAGTCTTATAAATCAAGCCTATTTGGTCAAAACAACGATCGCGCCGTCCTCGCTGGCGGATTGAGACCGAGCATTGCCGAGATTGCAGAACTCGTCAATCAAGGTACCACGACGCATCAAGAAGTCGCTGCTGCTTACGATCGCATTGCCAATCAAGCTCGCCCGATCGAGGCTCAGGTGAATGCTTCACTCCGGTCTCAGATCGAAGATTACCGCATGGGGCTTGATCCGAATGCTCTGGATCAACCGACGAAATTTGAAGACTTAGACTATGGCCTCCAGCAGATCTTTCTCTCAAATGCAGTGAAGGATCTCACCCCGGAAGAGCAGAAGATGTATACAGAGTATCAGTCTTATAAAAAGATTCGCGATGGACTGAGCCGTCTGCCGGATACAGTGAAGGAAAGTATGTCAATTTTGGCGCGACGGGCACAAACGCGGGTGCAGAGAACAGAAAACGAGATTAATCAGTTTCGCGATGAGGTTGCGACTTGGTTCGATCGATCGATGTCTCGCGCTTCTGGAGTGTATAAACGCAACGCAAAAGGGGTCGCGCTTATACTCGGTCTTGCCCTAGCGACGACGACAAATTCTGATACATTTCATATCTCCAGTCGCTTAGCAGGTGATGACAGTCTACGACGCGTCATTACGAATCGTGCTGCTCAAGTGACAACTCAGAACGCTCAAAATCCGGTGATTACTCAAGCACAGCTTAATGAGCTAAAAGCCGCAACTGATCAAGCGCTGCAAGACATTCCGTTTCCGATCGGCTGGAGTCCAGCTAATCTAACGCGGCAACTGGGCTGTCAGACCGTTTCTGGAACTGCCGCAGCCTGGAATGATGTTTATAACCGTTGTTTCACGTCCCAGCAATCTGTTGCTGCTTCAAATCCGCTGAACCTCCTGCTGGGTCTGCTGCAAATGATTGCAGGCTGGGCAGTGAGCGGACTTGCGATCGCGATGGGTGCGCCGTTTTGGTTTGATTTACTCGGTAAGTTGGTGAATGTTCGCAATTCGGGTGGCAAACCAAAACGTACCGCTGAAGAAGAACAGAGAACGAATTAGGGCTGAACAAATTAGGGTTGATACCGAATCAATTTGTTGATGCGACAGATCCTTCGCCCCCTAAATCCCCCATACTGGGGGACTTTGAGAATCCGAAACAGATTTGGCTTGAAGTCCCCCACGAGTGGGGGATTTAGGGGGCTTCCAAGATCTGTCGCACTCAAAAATCAATTTGGTATGAACTGCGATCGTAGGAGCGACACGATCGCAGTTCAAAAAATTTACCGAGTAAGTTTCTTTACTCTGGTTGATCACAGGATCATTTTTTCCATTGCAATTTGCAAATCTTGAGTTAAATCAGCAACCGCTTGTTTAGCTGCACGACGACTGCTTTGATAAACAGCAGCCCGATCGCTAACTGAAATCGGATCGCCAATAGTCATTAAAACTGATTGTTTCCCTAACTTAGGTCGCTTAAACGCATTGCCGCCTTTAATCCGCGTAATCATATCCCACAACAGCAGCGTGGTTTCGGCAAAGCGATCGAGCGACGGTTTTTCCAGCACATACTTTCCGGTCACAGCAACAAAACTTTCAACCAGTCGCATATGCCAAATTCTTAAGCTCGCTTCTTCAGCAACGCGATCGGCAAGTCCGCGATCGACCGGAGGAATTTCGCCCAGTTTGAGATCTTCGCGGAAGATGAGATCCCAGGCTGCCTGCTCTAGCCGACGACAGCGATCGATCACATTGCCTTTTGTTTGCAAGTTAAAATACTGTTCTGCCACCGTCAAAGCGGCATCGAGTAAAATCTCAAGCCGGAGTGCCAGTCTTGCATTCGGTTCAGCGTTTTCAACGGAGGGTAAATCCTGGTGATAAAACCTTCTGTAGAATGATTCCATGACCGTTAGCATATGTTCTGAGATCGCGTACAATCTCGCATAACGATCTGAGGTATTCGGCTTAATTCCTGTGTCTGCTTCTAGCGATTTCAAAAGCTGATCTACAGGTTTCCAATCTTGTTTCACATAGTGGTATTGAATTCCAATTGGAACAATCACAACTTGTTCTGAGCGATCGGCTTTCTGCAAGTCCTCAACGCACCAAAAAGCCATTTGCGCGATACCGGGTTCGAGCGGGCTAACAATCTCGTTATGTCCGTTGGTTGCGCCTTCTGGGGCTGCCATTAGCGGGAATTGTCCATTTGTTAAGAGATCGCGGGCGGATTTTAATCCGACACGATCGAGCTTGCCCCGATGAATAGGAGTGCCGCCGAGTTTAGAGTACATCCAGCCGATGTGAGCACCCGCCCACAAAGGAATGCCGCGATCGTACATAAAGTGGGCGTGAGTGGGAGATTGGAGCCGAATTCCTGTTTGGCGTGCCGTTCGCGGTAAAAGATAGTGAACCAGATACATCAAGCAAAACGGATCGTCTGCACTGGGATGCCGAAAGGCCAGCAATAGCCGGATCTTTCCAGCTTGGAATTGCTGATACAGTTCTGCAAGCTGTTCGACGTTCACCGCATCGATTTTGGCGATCGAGGTTTTGCGACGCATCCACACTGGAAGGATCAATCGTGCCACGCGCAGGATGTTGCGATCGAGGTCAGGCGGGATGAATTCTAAAGGTGGCTGGACGAATTGACGCGGGTGCGGCACGATCGGAAGCTCCTACAAAAACAAGATATAAACACAAGCGATGCTTGTATCTTAGAGGCGGTTTTTTCAGTTGATCACACTGGCGTTACAGATTGAAAAGCGGCTCAAAAAATGAAATTCAACTTCAATTTCCATCCGGTTTCAGTGCGGATCAATTCGATTTGACGAATAAATTCGCGAAAGTAAAATCGGCGTTCTGCCTCGGATAGATCCAGCCAAAATTGCGGAATCGAAACCGTTTGCGCGATCGCCTTCAAATTCACGGGCGGTAGCTGAGACACTTTATTTTGTAGTTCCGCAATCTCGCTCCGAAGTTTGTACGATCGCAGGTCTGCGGTTTCCGCATCTAGAATTCCGGTTTCAGTCAATGATGGGATCTGATTTAAGATGGCTTGCTTTTGCCCGATCGCGCCTTGAATGTTCGATTTGATTGCATCAATATCTGGAGTCCCCATTTCTGAAACTGCGCGGGGTAAGTCTTCACAAATCTGATCGATCGTGCATTGCAAAATTTCTTCGTAGGCAATTCCTTTACATTGTTTAGGACATTGCATCGGGCGTAGATATAAATATTCTTTTTTGCCTTTTTTGTGCGATGTCACTCGCGTTACGGTCATGCCAGATTGACAATCGCCACAGGTGACAAGCCCCGCCAGCGATCGAGGAGCGCTGGCAGTTCGAGCAGGCAATCGGCGGTTGCGTCGGAGTAAGCGATCGATTTGGGCGGCTTCGTCGCGCGACAAAATTGCGGGATGCGTATCGGGAATCGTTTCACCGGTTTGGTATTCTAAATCGCCTCGATACACCGGATTGGTGAGCCAGCGCTGCCCCGTGGAGACGGAAATTTTTTTGGCGTATTTCTTTTCTAAAAATCGAACTGCACCCCGTAAAGAACCATACAGCAAGAAATGATCAAAGAATTCTTTAACCACAGGAGCAGTGGCGCGATCGAGAATATATCGGTTGCGACTGCGCCGATATCCGTAAGGGGCTTTTCCCGGTGGCGCAAGGCTTTTGATGCGGTTACGGGCATGACCTTGGCGGATTCTTCGGCTTTTCTGATTGTGCTGTAGCTCCTGTAATTGTTGTAATGTCGCCGCTGATAACTCGTCTGATTCAACAGAAATCACTTCAACGTTAAGAGATTCGAGTTGAGTTAAACGATCGCGAATCTCTGCAATCGAACTTCCCAGATCTTCAAGTCGTCGAATGAGTAATTGCACCGTTTCAGTTTCACAATCCCGAAGCAGTTGATTGAATTGAGCGCGATCGACCGTCTCACCCGCAAAATCCTGATAGATCTGATCAATCTTCTGTTCCCACAGCGTTGTATTTGGCGTTTCTTCCAGTAGAGGATCGCTGTAGAGATAGGCAATCACTTTCATGTTAGAGATTATGCTTCTCCCAGTTCAACAATATTGTGATCAGGATCTTTGACAAACAATGCAGCCCGACCCGATGCGCTCATTTGAAATTCGCAATGATGGGCAATTAACTGCTGTTTCGCGGCTTCCAAATTTGCCACCGAGAATGCTAAGTGCCGATTTCTTCCCCACTTTTCAGCATTTAAAACTTCCGTCGCCCGGCTCGAATCAGCAATCAGATGGATCTGAAACGATCCAATTTCGTACCAAGCCCCCGGAAACTTCAAGACGCGCTCAACCTTTTGCAACCCCAACACCGTGCCATAGAAATGCTCGGATTTCTCTAAGTCAGAAACAACGATCGCAGCGTGTAGAAATTGCGTCAATTGAATCATTGCGCTCGGTTGAAGTGAGGGGGATTATTATACGGATTATAGGGCGCGGGTTCCGATTTAGCAGACGGTTGCTCTGCTGTCTTAAAAATGTTGACAAATAGAATATTGCGAGCGCGATCGACACAGCCAATAATGTCAGGATTTCTTGTGCCTGTCGGCAACTGAAAATAATTTGAGCGACCCGGCTGCGGAAAATCATCGCGGTTGCTCGTTCCTCCCGGACGCGGAAAATCAAAGCCATCTCCGGGTAAGGCTCTAGCGCGGCGAATCTCCGAGCCACAAAGGTTAGAATGGTCTCCCGCTTTTCTCACCCGAATCACAATTTGGCTGTCGGTTGAGGATTGGCTGAATTGTTCAATTAATAAATTCTGAGGAATGCCATATTCCTGTGCTTTAACAGCAGCGGGAATCAGCGCCGCAGTCGTCATCAGTAGAACCATTAGTTTACGTTTCATAACGAAATCCTTTTAGAAATTGAATGAAGCGGATTAAGGCGATCGATCTGAGTTAAAAGATCTAGTAATCGTGGATTTTCGCTGCGATTGGGTCGGCTTTTTGCCCCCTAAATCCCCCACGAGTGAGGGACTAAGAGAAGAGGAATTCCCCCGACTTGAAGAAACCTTCTAATCTTCAAAGTCCCCCAGAATGGGGAATTTAGGGGGCTAACCCGAATCCACAAACGCAGCGATCGCTCTCACATCAGTTCAGTAGGAATTACTTCAGCGAGTTATGCAGGCTTATGCGATCGCGTCACGAAACTTTAGAAACGTTTTCCACTTTTTTGCAGTTTGAAGGCGATCGAGCTACCACTTGGGCGATCGATGCTCGGTTGCGACGCAGTATGCAAAAACGGATGGAGACAGCCTCCGGATCGTCAGAGTTTTGGGCATTGTATTGGTACAAATTCTGGCGAGAATCCTGCGATCGCGTGTCGATCGATCATCTCACCGCATATCTACAAGAAACCTGCTACTGGTCAGCGCACAAAATGTTGCTGAGCTTTGCGGCGGTGCAATACACGCTACCGGACTGCTTTCAAGTTGCGATCGCCAAAGTTGAGAAAATCTTACAGAACTTTAATCCACAACACGGATTTAATCTGCAAAACTATGCCAGCGCGATTTTCTCAAGCACAATCCGAGACACGCTGCGCCAACGTCAAGAAATTGATATTTGTACAAACTGGGCATTACTGAGAAAAGTCAGTCAAAAACGCTTAATCGAGTCACTTGAGAATGCAGGATTATCATCAGGAGTGATCGCATCCTACATCCTCGCGTGGAACTGTTTCAAAACACTCTACACTCCACCCCAAAACGCTTCTACGCGCAAACTCCCGCGCCCAGATGAGCGAACCTGGAGCGCGATCGCTCATCTGTACAACAAAGAGCGCGAATCTCTCCCGGAAGCCTCATCTCCGGCGATCGAGAAATGGCTTATCGCTTGTGCAAACTCAGCCCGAAACTATCTCAACCCCTCGGTCGTTTCCATCAACACGCCCAAACCCGGATACGATTCCGGTGAATTGCTAGACGATGTGCCCGAAAGTCCGCGAGAATCTTTGATCTCTGATCTAATCGCTGAAGAAGAACTAGAAGAACGGCAAGACCAACGATCGCAAATTAACCAAGTCCTCGAAATTGCGATCGCTGAACTTGATGCAGAACTGCGATCGATCTTGCACCTCTACTACGCAGAACGCTGCACCCAGCAGCAAATGGCAACCCGCCTCAATATCAAGCAATACACGATTTCTCGTCGGCTTACCAAAGCCAAAGAACTCCTACTAAAATCCCTTGCCGCTTGGAGCCAAACCACGCTGCATATTTCCATCACCCCTGCCCTACTTCAAACCATGAGCGCAGTTCTCGAAGACTGGCTGCAATCCCACTACACTCCCTAAGCGCAATCCCTAACAATCCCTAAAATGTATGTCCTTCGATCTTTTTCTCGACACCGATCCCGTCCAACTCCAGCAGCCCAACTGGACTGCTTATCTCAATCAGCTTTCTCTCACAGCGCTGCTTCCTTGGTTTGAGGCAGAATCATCAAATGTGCGGCTCTCACTCAACACCAGCGCCCGCCAAAGCATCTGGGCATTCGTCACCGGAACGGCTTTCACCGTTAACGGCTTTCGATTCGTCGTGATTCCAACTGAAGCGATCGACCACGACGAACTCCGCATTCCCCAAGAGTGGATCGATTTACCCGTTTGGGCAGGCGACTATTACCTCGCGGCACAGGTTGAACCCGACGAAGGACGAGTCAGCATTTGGGGCTACGCCACCCATCACACGATCAAAACTCAGGGCAGATTCGAGGGGAGCGATCGCACCTACAGCCTCACCGCCGATCAACTCAGCAATCCCGAAATTCTCTGGCTCACTTCCGAGCTATGCGCCCCGGTTCTTCGAGCCGAAGTCGCGCCATTACCTGCGATGTCGATCGAGCATGCGAATAATTTGATCGATCGCGTGAGTAATCCCGATATTCTCATGCCGCGCCTAGCGATTCCGTTCCCATTGTGGGGTGCATTAATGGAGCATGGTGGTTGGCGACAACGGTTGCATCAATCTCGTCAGGGTCTAGCAATTCAGCCCTCGATTCTAGAATGGCTGCAAACCGGAATAACGAATCTTTTCGGATGGGAGCGGGTCGAGCTTCAGCCAAGCTACGCCGCCGCCCGCAGCACAGAGCTTGAGACTCCCACACTGGCTCTATCTCGCTTGCTAGAAATTGCCGGACAATCCTATGAATTGCGCGTGATGCCACAGCCTGACGAGTCGTGGCGGCTTGAGCTGAGCAATACGCTACCGGGCGGAATGATTCCGGGCGGATTTAAGCTGCGCTTGTTAACCGAGGATTTACAGCCCTTTGAAGGCAATGAGGCGATCGCACCAACAGCAGTAGAATCCTTGTCGATCGACGTTGCCTTAGAACCCGGAGAAGGGATTGTCTGGGAAACCGAACCAATCGCAGCGCAGTACGATCGAGAAATTCTCCAGTTTTAGCACGGCTGCCATGCATTCTCAGCGAGGTGAGGCTGACGCTCAAGCCCTACAAACGACCTGGATACTCGATCGTGCGCGAGGCGATACCGTTTTCAGCAAATCACAGCCCACGAACCTGAGAATACTACCTAACCTAGAAGAATAGATTAGTCGGTTCTCGGTTCTCGGCTGTTCTAACTGTCCTCATCACGATTTGCGGGTTGCGGACGCTGGAAAAAATTCGCCACCGTTTTCAGCGTCACAGGTTCGCGCTCTCGACGGCGTTTGCGATGATTTAAAGCAGAATTGGGACGCTGGCGTTTGCGCGATCGCGTCTGTTGCTCGACACCTTCATCTGATCGGCGCTTGCGGGGTTCGATGTTCTCGTCTTTTGTCAACCACCAATCGACAATAAACCCGCTTGCCAGCCCCCCAAGCGCGCCTAATAAGATGCTAAATAATGCAGGGTAGCCAAGCCCGTAAAAGCTAATCAGGAACAATAGCCAAATCTGAAGCCCAACGGCAAAGCCTTTAGAAACTGGTTCTCCTTTCGCAGCCACAATGGTTCATCCCTAAAACGCTTCTTGAGAATACAGCGAATTTAGCCCGATCGTGCTTCGCTGGCTGCTTTTATTATGGCGAGTTTTAGCGAACCTGCTGCAAGGACGATCGCTCTTAACGATCGTCCGTCTCACTCTAAGCTCGAAGTGAACTCGGCAAAACCCGACTCAAAATCACATACAGCACTGCTGCTGAAACCACTCCGTTAATTGGCGCAATCCCAAACCCTGTTGCACTAGAGAACTGGGCAATCGCAGCCGCGACCCCATAAGCAATCACACCTGCCCAATTAAACGCAGGGAGCGGTGATTCGAGCGATGGGAAACTTCCCTTACGGGAAAACCAATAATCCGCCATGATAATGCCTCCCACTGGAGGAATCACCGTTCCTAGAAAGAGCAGAAACGGAATCATCTGTCCGTAGATTCCACCTAGCGCAAGAATCAATGCGAAGGTTGACCCCCCCAACACAAAAGCGGTTCGCTTTGAAGTACGGAAAAAGTTACTGCCGGCGATCGAAAACGCATAGATTGTGTTGTCCTGAGTTGTCCAGACGTTCAGGATCAGTAGAATTAATCCACCCAGCAGCAATCCTTGTTTTGCCATCGCTTCGATCAAATCATTGGTACCGTACACCAAGGTACAGAATGCACCCGCGAAGATGAGCAAGCCATTGATCAACATAAACGCAGACAAGGTACTCCAGACTGCATTCTTGGTTGAATCTGCGTAGCGGCTCCAGTTTGTTGCCTGAGTTCCACCAGAGATAAAGGTTGCAATCACAACGGCGATCGCTTCTGTAAAGCCAATTGACTGAGTTGGAACTAAAGCAAACAGATTGCCTGCGTCTCGAAACCCGATCGACAGACTTAAGGCAATCAGAACGAGCATGGCGGGGACGGCTAATCGGCTTAACCAGTCCATTGCCGTATACCCCAGATAAGCCGTCACACAGAACGCATAGGTGAAAAACGCGATCGCAAACCACTCTAGCGATTCTGGCAGATTCAGCAACTTTAGCAACGCATCTGCAATAAACGCATTCGTCACCGCATACCAACCGATTTGGGTAAAACCCAAAATAAAATCGACCCAGCGCGACCCGATCGCCCCGAAGCTAAATCGCGCCATCAGCACGGTACTCAACCCGCTTTTTGCCGCGATATAGGCGAGTGCAGCACAGTATGACCCTAATGCCACATTCCCGATGACCATCACCCAGAGCATATCCGCAAAGCGTAGCGATGATCCGAGTTTGCCCCCTGCAAGCAGCGTCGTCGAAGTCAGCGCAAACCCCATTAATAAAGGAGCCAACGACCAGATCGGTTTACGATCGGACAGGGGCACGGCAGACAAGGGATAGTCCTGATTCGCCTGTGAGCGATCAGGGACTTGTGATTCACCAATAAGACTCATACGAGAATTCGCCTAGTAAAGATTCCCGATATTCTGCAATACTTAGGCAAATCTTAGGGTATTAGACGTTACCGCAAAACGTTGCGGTAGAAAGCAGGCTTTCCGCTAACCACACTGCCCGCGCTGTCTTAAAAAGTGATCGCATAGCACGAGGGCAACCATCGCTTCAACCATCGGAACCGCACGCGGCAACACACAGGGGTCGTGTCTACCTTTCGCTGCTAACGTTACGGCTTCCCCGGTATTGGTCACGGTCTTCTGTTCCTTGCGGATGGTTGCGGTCGGTTTGAATGCTACACGAATGACGATATTTTCTCCGTTTGAGATTCCGCCTTGTACTCCGCCCGATCGATTCGTCACGGTGCGAATTTTGCCTGCTTCATCGGTGTAGAACTCGTCATTGTGTTCGCTTCCGGTCATCAGCGTTCCGGCAAATCCCGAACCAATCTCAAATCCCTTCGTCGCGGGCAGAGACATCACTGCTTTTGCTAAGTCTGCCTCTAGCTTGTCAAACACAGGCTCACCCAATCCCATCGGAACGCTACGCGCGACGCACTCGACCACGCCGCCGATCGAATCTCCCTGCCCCCCGACTTGCTGAATCAGATCAATCATTCGTTCTGCACAGTCTTGATCTGGACAGCGCACAATGTTGCTTTCAACTTGCTCTAGTGTGACCAAGTTCGGATCGATCGCAGCTTCGAGATCTTTAATCCGCTTAACGTACCCGACAATTTCAATGCCGGATTGCTGAAGCACTTTCTTAGCGATCGCGCCTGCTGCGACTCGTCCGATCGTTTCTCGCGCCGACGATCGTCCGCCACCTGCCACCGCTCGAATGCCATACTTCGCATCGTAAGTTGCGTCGGCATGAGAGGGACGATACTTCACTGCCATATCGCTATAGTCTTGCGATCGCTGGTCTTTGTTGCGTACCAGAATCGCGATCGGCGTGCCCAGCGTTTTGCCATCTACGATGCCTGAGAGAATTTCACACTGATCGGCTTCATTTCGCGGAGTCGTAATTTTGCTTTGACCGGGGCGACGGCGATCGAGTTCGACTTGAATTTCTTCTGCAGATAGCTCGATCAACGGTGGGCATCCATCGATTACGACACCGACACCGCCGCCGTGTGATTCCCCAAAGGTGCTAATGCGAAATAAATGTCCAAACGTACTGCCCATGTTGATCTATTGGTTGATCCATTAATTGCTTAAGGTTTCGATCGTACCGGAAAACAGCCTATCGCAAGATAGATTCTTTGGGGTTGTGCATCTTTGAGGCTTTAGGGTCGTCTGTAATAGAAAGAGTCTAATGCGTTATTTGTGATGTCTTACTTAAAAAAATCAATTGCATCATGTCTAGGAATCGGGATTGCGCTTTTGGTCGCGAGTTCTCCAGCGATCGCGGCAAAGCGAGTTGTGCTCAAATACAAAATTCTGCGCGAGTCAGTTTCGGTTGAAGAACTGGCTCAGTTTGCTAGAACCGGCGAGGCTTCCAGGGATTTGAAAACTTATCTTCGGCTCTCGCGTCAGAATCCTCAAGCGGTTCAACAAACCTTGACTCGACCAATCAAGGTCAACCTAGTTTTGCTCGATCGCGTTCTCAATAGCCCGATTGGAAATGGGGTTCTCGATCAATTGGGGCAGGGAATTCAGACCTCAAAAGGTGGAGCTGAACGCCAAGCGCTACGGGCTGCTTTAGTGCTGTCTGCTAGCGGAGACGGAGCGATTTCAATTATTGAAATTCTGCAAAACTATCCAACGGAAGACGTGGTTCTCGATGGTGATCGGATTGAAGGAACATATCGACAGTTGAACGAGTTCGCCGATCGCTTACGTCCGCTAGAACGGATTCTGCGCTAAAAACAAAGCAGTCGATCTACAACCGGATCGACTGCTTTAACCGAGATAAAAGCCTGTTAATACGCTAAGGTCTCAAGCGTTTCGCGCAAATATTGATGTACCAGCGCATCTAAATCGATCTCCTGGAGGCTGCGATCGAGCTGCCACCGCTGGAACCCCGAACTTTCTGAGATCGCAAGCTTCAGACTTTCCCACATTTGAGAATCACTGAGGTGAGCTGGGTCGGTCGGATTTGCCGAAAAGGGAGAATTTGCCATGAGATACCTTGGTGTGAGAGAGCAAGCAGACCGTTCAGGCTGAGAGCAGAAGCAATAGTCTAACAAAGTCTGCCTTGTACTTCAGCATAGCTTAGTTATTTGTAGTGTCTGTGTTACGGAAAACATTTTAATACTGATTAATACTGATCGTAGTTTCACTGGCTCAAAGAAACGTACAAGAAAAGGAACAAGAAAGGTGGCGCAACCTTTGAGTCACGCCACCTGCTAACCTTCACCTACAAACCTTGAATCGCGCTTATGCAGAGACCATCTCTCGCAATTCTGCCTCTAGAGCGCGTAATAGCTTCTCATCGCCGCGCTCTTTTGCCGCCTGCATTCGACGGGTCACGTTGCGCTGAATCGTGATGCGGTGAGCATCGCTTACCGAGGGCGATCGCCGCACAAGACTCAACCGCCGGAATTTCGTCGGAGCTTGCAGGGGTTGTACTGTACTGCGGGGTCGCGGTGCTTCCGACCAGTCTGCACGAGGAATATTCATCTCAGCGATCGTCTGACAAGTCCAGCCTTTGGGAGCGCGGCGATCCTGCATTTCTGCTTCGGTGACTTCGATGCTCGGAGCAGAATATTGATAAGATTGAGCAAAACGGGAGTGGCGCATAAGAAAACTCAGAATTTTATCTAACTGACTTGCTCTAAACCGGATGAGCAACTTAAATATATTCTGTATCTTATGCGACAGCCTGGAAATAGAAAATACTCCTTAAGAAACATTCAAAAATCTGACTCCTGCGATTGGAGGCTCTTTAAGTGGGCGCAGACATCGCCAGAATCCCACTGAAGTTCTGCCAGCAGCAGCGTACTGATGCCCGTAATTAATCCCGTCGCGAGAAACTGCCACTCGCTCACGATCGGCAAGACAGTCAGCCCTGCCAGATTTAATAAGCCAATAAAAGCGAAAGCACGCGACTGCATTTTTACGCCGGTGTAAAGATAGCCCACGCCATCGATCACAAGCCAGAGTGGGCATAGATTCAGCAGAATATAGCCCCAGCCCAAAAAAACTCCTAAATCGGTCAGCACCACTCCAAGCACCATCAGAAACACCCAAGCGTTGATGACATCGTTGAGCGGTTTAATCGTGCGCCAGTGCCGGGAAAGCCTGAGCATTGCGATCGTGCCTACGATCGTCAACCCTGTCCACAGCACTGCTTGCAGTTGCCAATCCACCATCCAAAACTGAGCGATCGAGAAAATCAAAGTCGAGATTATTCCCCATAAGAGACAGGCTTGGTCGATGCGGGTGTAAAACGTGGACAAAACGGTTTTTTCGCCTAATTGCCAGTGAACTCGCCACAGCCCTGGTAAATCTTCGATTTCAAACGCCGATCGCTTTCTTCTCAGTAAGGGTGAGGTGAAGCTGAACCATTCCGGCTCAAGTAGAATTCTCCAGTTCATTTCTTAACAAAAGTTATTATTTTTCTAAGGATACTGCGATCGCACCATAGAAGCTACTCTTCGATGCAAACAGTAAAAAATTGATGTTAGTTAAAAGGTTTAAACAAAAGGGTCAGTTAATAATTAATTTATGAAATGCTTTTGATTAAAGCTGTAGCAATAGTTTCAATTCGGTACAATTAATACTTAAGAGACACCTTCTGAAACATTATCTAGATTTCTAGAGATATAGCTATGAAAAAAGTAATCAGCAACAAGCAGACAACTTATTACCAATTACTTTTTTCCTAGCATTAATTTAGCGTTGCGTTATCCGTTGACAACGTTGCCGCCGTTTGGATGCAGAATTTGACCCGACATGTAACTCGAATCATCCGATGCCAAAAATACGTAGCTGGGTGCCACTTCTTCTGGTTGTCCCGCTCGTTGCATCGGTACTTGCTGACCGAACGATTCGACCTTTTCCGGTGGGAAGGTAGACGGAATCAAGGGTGTCCAAATTGGGCCTGGCGCAACCCCGTTCACTCGAATTTCTTTCTCAACCAGCGATTGAGATAACGATCGCGTAAACGCCACGATCGCGCCCTTAGTCGAAGAGTAATCAAGCAGCGAGGGACTCCCCTGATATGCCGTTACAGAAGTTGTGTTGATGATTGCGCTTCCCGCTTTCAGGTGCGGCAGGGCTGCCTTTGTCATGAAAAACATGCTGAAAATATTGGTGCGGAAGGTGCGCTCTAACTGCTCTGCGGTAATATCTTCGATCGTCTCTTGCGGATGTTGCTCCGCCGCATTATTCACCAAAATATCAAGATGACCGAATTCCTCGAGCGTCTTTTGTACCGCTTGTTGACAAACCGCTTCTTCACCAATGTCGCCCGGAAGCGCAATACAGCGACGACCCTCTTGTTCAACTAGGCGAACAGTTTCCTTGGCATCTTCATGTTCGTTCAGATATGAAATTGCGACGTCCGCGCCTTCTTTAGCAAAGAAGATCGCAACAGCGCGACCAATTCCACTATCGCCACCTGTAATTAATGCAACTTTATCAAGTAACTTATCGCTGCCTTTGTATTTAGAGTCCTGGCTCCGAGGCAGTGGATTCATTTGGGACTCGCGCCCCGGTTGCTGGTCTTGCTGTTGAGCGGGCTGTGTTGGTTGCTTCTCTGAGGCTTGTACCATTGGATCCTCCTGTAATGTTGCACATTGGCGGCTTGGGCAATCCTGAGAGGATCACCCAATGTGAAAAACTACCGCCAAACCTGATTGCCGTTCTCGTCCAGACGAGCCATACGAATCATGTCAGAGATTTCCTCAGCATCTTTGACGTGGTGCAGCGCTTTCTTTTCACCTTCGGGCGTGTCAACCACGAAGTAGGTCGGAACGGTAATATGGTCGCCTGTAATGTCAGGGGCATCGACTGCAACTTGTTGTGCTTTTTCTTCGATCGACATCGATTCATCGATGCGATCGCCAGGATTTGCCGTCAAACCACCTTTTTCAAGCTCTTTTAAATGCGCTAATTTCTGTTTAGGATCAACCTCTTGAGGAGTCATCGGTTGATTAATTTCACCACTATTGTCAGCAGGTTTTGAGTCGTTATTCATAAAGTAAAAAATTGAACTCTATCTGATATAAAAATAAAAAAAAGAGGCAGTAACTACCTCCTTCAAATGTATGAGTTAACTAATCGTCCAAAAGCGTGAAGTCCATTCGCATAAATCGGCTGAATTGATTAGGGTCTTCCTTTTGGTCCAACTCCAATGACTGCAACTTTGTGTCGATAAATTAACTCAGCGCCATACCATCCGGTAATGCCTAAAGTGGCTGCAACAAGCACTGAAATAATGATTCCAGTCGGCAAAATTGCGCCCGTTTGATTGCCCCAACGAAGCCACAAGTTTGCTGCCGATAATGCCAGTGCTGCAATATTGCCAACCATGTGCGCCCAGCCTGCACTGTGTTCGCGCACTCGTTGAATTCGCAGAAAATCACTCATGCCTGTTGCCGCAGCAACCAAACCTGAGATTAAGCCACCAATCAGGAGCCAGAAAGAAGCACGCGCCCAGAAAGCATCACTGGTCAGCCAGTAAGCGCCATCGGTGAGCAGCGTACTGGTTAACAGCGCGATCGGAAAGGTGACAATCAGCGGGTGCAGCGGGTGCTTGGCGACATGAACGGTACTGGGAACGCCACTATCGCGCAATTCTGCCTCATCCGATTCAATCAATAGCGGAATATTTGGAGTGGTTCTAGACATGGTGTTCTCCTGTTAGAGTAATCTAGCTTCTAAGATGACGGAAACTGATGGACGATGGCTTCTGACTGAAGGATTAATTTTCCTTTCAATGCAGCCAATCGTTTGATCTGGAGCGACATGTCTCCGACCTCGAAGTTTTTTAGGTCAAGTAGTTCTTTCGCTTCATCTAGCATCGCTTCGGTAAAGGCAGGGGGTAATTCTTGATGGTCTAAATACTCGACATTTTCGAGTACCACTCGCTGCCCGTCTGAGCTAATTTTTGGAACAGCAGTAAAAGCAACTGTTTTTCGTTCTTGTGAGTTTTGTAAAACTACTTCTGTACTCAGGCGAACTTTGCCGTCTCCGGGTAGCCCAAAGTTGATCTTTTCCGTATCAACGATTGCCGTTTCACTGTCAACTTGCACTTCTAAATTCAAATCCTGCATCTTGCTACGAACAAAATCAGATCGAAATGCCCGGTTAATATCGGCTTCTGTTAAGGTGACGATCGCCTCTGCTTCGGTGGGATGCGTTAGCTCAATTTTTCCAAAGGCAAGGCTGAGTGGATTAACCGCAACTGACCCAGTGTTAAACTCCATGCTCTCGATGCGGAGGTCTTGCTTCATCACCATTCCTTCGCCTGCGATCGCGACGGAATTGAGTGTGCCAGTGATGACTTTAAGGGGATCAATATCAATTTCAACGTTTAAGTTTTTAACTTCATCAAGCTGACTTTTTATTCCTACTTCTGCAACTTTACTAATCGCTTGATCATCTAAATCGGGCATGATTTGCTCCTAAGCCAGTCTAATCAGCCTTACTTTAGACAATTCAAAAAGCTTCTAAATCTACACACTGACAGAGTAAAGTTGTAATCTCGCTCTCTCTAGGGGCGGGAGACGCGGGATGGCAGTTCGATCGTAAATGTAGAACCGAGTCCAAGTTTGCTCTGGACTGAGACTTCGCCCCCCATTAACTCGGTCAGCGCTTTGGTAATGGCAAGTCCTAACCCTGTGCCGCCATGCTGCCGCGTTGAAGTTTGATTGATTTGCCGAAATTCCTGAAAAATGGTTGCGAACTCAGAGTCGTCAATACCCATGCCAGTATCTTGAACCACAATCTGAATCCTGTCGTATTTTCCAGACTGAACTTGAACGCAAACCGATCCAGAATCCGTGAATTTAATTGCATTTGAGATGAGGTTCACAAGAATTTGTTTGACGCGGGCACGATCGTTAATCAAAATGGGATTGTTTGGAGCAAGATGGGTATGAATGGATAAGTTTTTTTGTGCCGCTAGCGAGTGCATTTCTTGAACGGTTTGTGTCACTAACTCATTCAAGTCAAAGGCTGCTAGCTGAAGTTCAATTTGCTTTGTGCGCAGATTAGAAAAATCTAAAATATCTTCAATTAAACTGAGTAAATGTCGTCCATTTTCAAAAATCCGCTCGATCAACTTCATTTGATGCGGCGGAATTTGGCGATGAAATTGCCGTAGTAGCAGGTCAGAAAATCCAAGAATCGCAGTTAAAGGGGTTCGCAATTCATGAGACATGGTTGCGATGAATTGCTCTTTCAATCGATCGGATTCGATCAGCTCTAAATTTTGTAATTGGATTTTTCTTAATTGCTCTTCAATTTGCTTACGATTTGTGATATCACGCAATAACCAGCGAAGCGCGACCGTTTCTCCACTTTCTGTCTTGACGGCTACGATCGTTAATGCGGCTTCAAATCGCGCGCCATTACGGGCGACAAATGAAATCTCCCACTCGCGTACTCGATCGATCGATTGCAGTTGCAGCAAAAGGGATTGAAAAACATTGCGATGTTCTTCTGCAATAAAATTAATTAAAACTTTCCCGACAATATACTTTTTCTCGATCTGTAATAGCTCACATGCAACGCGATTTGCTTCCTGAATTTTGCCGTGCTTGTCGGTAATCAAATATCCGTCTGGAGCAAAATCAAATAGCTCTTCATAACGCCGCTGCTCAGCTTCTAAGGCTTGTCTTGTCTCAGAAAGTTGTTGATTTTGTTCACAGATCTCTTCTTCGATGACTTTTAGCTCTTCTAAAGCTTCTGATAGGGCAGAAAGATACTCTGGAAATGAGGCATCTGATGTAGCCGAAGGTGTTTTATCAGCTGCTTGGTAAAGTTGGTTAAATTGTTGATCGACGGTTTCTAATTGTTGTATTAGTTTTTGCCGATCGCGGATATTTTTTGATTCATTCATAACTCTACGATCGAAGTCTTCTAAAAAAGATTTATCTAAATTCGCTGTCTAAAAATCAGAAGCAATCCGTCTGAATTGATCATAGGTGGGGTGTAATAGCCACTCAAGCTTACGAAATTTTAAGTTTGCGTTAGGCGGATTTGGCTGCCACTCCTAGATTGCATCATTACAAATCCTATAGATTCTTGACTCTATCGTGAGGACTGATCACGGAATGTTTAGTAAAATGCGCTAGATTGTCAGAATCTGTCCGCCGATTTGACTCATGCCGACTCACAATCATCGATGGTTTTTTCCCTCTGTCCACATCGAGCCAGAATTATTCGAGATTTACCGCTCGACGCATCAGTTTTATCAAGAGGTGCAGTCGCGTGAAGCGCACGATCGCTACTGTGAATGGTATGCTGCGGCATCAGAACAACATCGCCGCGAACTTGAAAAAATGCGCGGCGATGTCAATGTATTCGGTTGGTTTCGGCGCAGAAGTTAGATCGCTTCAAGTTCAAACTCTTGCAGATGAGCGCGGAATTTTCCTTCAAATTTCACTAAATACGGAAAATTTGCACTCACCGGACGACCTTGCCATTCTTTTACGATCGCCATAATTTCGCCTTCTTGACCCTGAATGTCAAACGGCTGATTGCGGTGTTCTGGATGGTGATACACCACGACTGATTCTTTCACCCGAACACGATCGCCAATTTTCATCACCTTGAGTGTTCCTCTCTCCGCAAGATTCACCACAATTACTCGACCTAACCGCAGGATAGACAACTTTTTAATCTTTGCATAATGCGTGTCGATCGCTCTATCGTTTGAGCAAATCGTTATTGATGCGCTGACGCAATGATTCAAGCATCGGCTGAATTCGACCGGCTTCGCTCTTAACGCGCTGCTGCATTCCGATCGGATCGCGGTAGTACCAAGTTCCTAATGCTGCACCCCCACCCAACATCAAAACCAGTAAAGTTTTCAGCACAAATCGATTCTTGCGCTTCGGCTTCACGATTTCAGTCGGTGGAATCACGATCGGGGGTGGAATGTCCGGAGCTTCTGCGCTCGGTAACGGCATCGAAACGGGCACTCGGACTTCTGGCAAAGCGGCGGAAACTTGGCAATGAGTGAGAGCGATCGAAGCGTTATCGTGTCCGTTGCGCTGATTGGCAAAATCGAGCCAGGACTTGACGGCAGCTTCGATCGAGAACTTATCCACTAAAATCAGTTCTGCATAGTCTGACCAAGACTGCTCGACAAAGCCGTTATCGCTCATGCCATCCGAACACAGCAGCAGCATTCCGTCTTCTTCGAGAATAAAGCGCCGCACACTTGGATGCAGGTGATGTCCGGCACGGGTTCCCATTGCCTGAGTCAGTGCGCCGGAATCCGGACGTTTTAGCGCTTCTCGATACAGCGATCGACCCATCCGAACTTCCCGCACCGCGACATCATCATCGACAGTGAGCTGATGACAGTATTCCGGCGTAATCCAGTAAGCGCGGCTATCTCCGACACTGACGATATAAAGTTCGTGAGCGTTATTCGCGATCGTTCCTCCGGGTAGCGTGACCCGCTGCGGGATTTGCAGCGCCATTACGAGCGTTGTGCCCATGCGCCGACGCGCTGCGCGATTCTGGGCATCATTTTGCGCGGCGATCAGATTGTTTACGACTCGGACGATCGCTGCCAACTGATCCCCAATCAAATCCGGTGGCAAGGGTTCTGGCTGTCCCGCAATTTCCGAAAGCAGCGCTTTTACCTGCAATTGAATCGACTGTACAGCTAACTGACTGGCAACTTCTCCGCCCTCATGTCCGCCAATGCCATCACAAACGATCGTTAACCGTGCTGACAAGTCATCAAACGTCTGAGTTTTAGAAGTCATCGGGTAACAGGTGTCTTCGTTATGCGGTTGGCGACCGATATCCGTTGCACCGTACACCTGAGTTCTAAGCGGCAGTTGGGCAGCCTGTTCGAGTAGAAGCTGATTCAACCGTCTGGAAATGTCGCGATAATTAGCATCTACCGCTTGCATCAAGGCGCAAATCGCTTGTAGAGAGTCTGCGATCGCAGGTTTGGCATCCAAGAGCAACATCAGCCAACTTTCTGCCAGATTTGCCAGCGTCGGCTGATGGAACGATTCCTCGGTGTTGGCTTCATCTAGAACTAATTCTCTCAACCGAATTCGCCAGCCTTCAACCCGAATGTGATCTGGAGAAAGCAAACTAGAAGCAACTCCCAACTCCTGGAGCGGTGTCCACAGTTCCAAAATTTGCCACAGCCAGTAAATTTGTCGTGTAGGGCTGCCTTGATACCACGCTTCGGCGATCGAAGGCTGCAATTCCCCAGTTTCGGCAATCGGAACATTTTCCAGCAGTAAAATCTCGTCGCCCCCGTCGCGGCAGACTCCATACACCTCGGGAATGTGCAGACGATACGGATACAGCAGCAGATAGTTTTGTGCCAATTCTGACGCGAGGAGCGGCACTTGCGGATCGCTTTCCGGTTGCGTATCTAGCCAAATTTGGGAAGTCTTGACCTCGTAGCGATCGCCGATCGTCGTTCCATTTTTTTTGCGCTGTGCAGCCGTTCCCACTGCCCAGACGTAATGAAACCCTTGAGGCTGAGCGCGACTCACGGCAAGGGTGGAAGGACGATCAAAGAGTTTGCCAGTTAGGTTCATAGTGCCAGGCTAGGATGAAGGGGCGAATCGCAACGAATCTTACCGCCAACTGTGCCGAAATGATCAACAGATTGCCGGAATGTTGCATTCACGGTTTGAAGTTTGTATTAAAGCATGACTTTCCAGTACGCGATCGCTGCACGTTGGATTGGGATGAAAAACGGTCTGAAATTATGACTCCTACGATGGTTTGGCTGATTGTCG
Organism: Leptolyngbya sp. DQ-M1; assembly: GCF_039962505.1. Taxonomy (NCBI): domain Bacteria; kingdom Bacillati; phylum Cyanobacteriota; class Cyanophyceae; order Leptolyngbyales; family Leptolyngbyaceae; genus Leptolyngbya; species Leptolyngbya sp. DQ-M1. The sequence continues at coordinate 287,161 of NZ_JAMPLJ010000006.1, read as the reverse complement.
GTGCGGGACTCTGTTTGGTTGAATTCGTTCTGCCGACTGCGTTTATTGCCTTTGTGTTGGGCTTGAGTGCTTTACTGGTTGGGATCGTCGCTCACCTCTTGCCGCTTGGGGCACAAGTGGTACTGTGGGTGATTTTGTCGATCGTATTGATGTGGGTGTCTCGTCGGTTTGTCAATCGTCGCGCCTCGTTTAAGCTCGATGCTACCGAAGCCGAAACCCTCACGGCAATTCCCCCCGGAGAAGTCGGCCGCGTTCGGTATGAAGGGAATTCTTGGGCGGCAAAGTGTGAAGGCTCGCTGATTGAGATTCCCGCAGGCCGGCGCGTTTACGTCGTGGGACGCAAGGGAACAACTTTGATAGTGATGCCAGAAGAATTTTAAGGAGAGGTTTTATGTGGGGTTGGTTTATTGCACTTGTGGTTGGCGGTGGAGCGATTTCAAGCGTCAAAATTATTCAGCAGGGAAACGAGGTGCTGATTGAGCGATTGGGGAGCTACGATCGCAAACTTTCTCCGGGTCTGAGTTTTGTGATTCCGGGACTCGATCGCGTTGCCTTTCAAGAAACGATTCGGGAAAAAGTCCTCGATATTCCGCCACAAGGCTGTATCACTCGCGATAACGTTTCGATCACGGTGGATGCTGTCGTGTACTGGCGCATTGTCGATATGGAGAAAGCCTATTACAAGGTGCAAAATCTACAATCGGCAATGGTGAATCTGGTTCTAACGCAAATTCGCGCTGAAATGGGACAGCTAGAACTCGATGAAACGTTTACGGCACGATCGCAGATTAACGAGATTCTGCTGCGTGAACTCGATACGGCAACTGATCCTTGGGGTGTAAAAGTGACCCGTGTCGAACTGCGTGACATTGTTCCATCGAAAGCGGTTCAAGAATCGATGGAACTGCAAATGTCCGCAGAACGCCGCAAACGGGCTGCAATTCTCACATCTGAAGGGGAACGAGAATCGGCGGTGAACTCGGCACGCGGTAAAGCAGAGGCTCAAGTGCTAGACGCTGAAGCGCGTCAGAAAGCGGCGATTTTGGCGGCTGAGGCGGAGCAAAAAGCGATCGTCCTCAAAGCCCAAGCGGAACGTCAGCAAGCCGTCCTGAAAGCTCAAGCGACCGCAGAAGCGATTCAAATTGTGACGCAAGCGCTGAATGGTGATCCGCGTGCGGCGGAAGCAGGTAAAGTGCTGCTCGCGATGAGCTATCTGGATATGGGTACGACAGTCGGTAAGAGCGACAGCAGCAAGGTGATGTTTATGGATCCGCGCAGCATTCCGGCGACGTTGCAAGGAATGTTGTCGATGGTGGACGAAAACGGGAAGGGTTAATTACCTTCTGGTAGAGGAGATCTCGCTTCGTTTGAGGTTGATGTCCTGATAGAACAGCGATAAACTGATCCCCTTAAATCTTAAATAGAGGAGAGGTTCGCCGTATATTACGGATTACAGCGGGATGGGCATGACTCATCCTGCTTTCTGTTGTCAGTTGACAGCTTCCAGGAGTTCTTCTGCATTTTGAGATTTTGAGCATTTTCCTGACGATGCTTAAGAATTCGAGGTTTTTGAGAGGCATAACGATGCCCATCACCTACTGAGCAGCAAGCTAACGGTTCAAATCAGCGGCGGCTAATAATCTCGAAGTCAGCACCAGTAACTTTTAACTGTCCGCTGCATTTGAATTGTTGTACCGCTCACGCTGTTATCATTTCAGCTTTTGCACCGGGTGGTACTGGCTCGAAGTGCAAAACCATGATTTGCTCTAGACGCAACCCTAAAGATTCGTATGTACGCCCATTGCGATCGCTGAATTCAACTTCAAATGCAGCACCCTCCGCTAGTGTCTCAACAACTGTACCAACCTGCCCACGCCACAAATTGTATTGGGGAAGGTCAACGACCAGAGCGACAACATCTAGCAACTTAACTGTATTATTTATCATGCTTGTTACCTCCACCAATTACAGAGGATAGCAGGTCGTTAATTTGGGAATCTCTGAACCCTGCTCAATGATCCAACCACTGCGGAGAGTTGCACTTCTATTTTGCCATTCAATTGTGAAGTCTAGAGTGTAACGTTGCCCAAACTCATCCTGTCTTCCTAACTGGGCTTCCTGAACTTTGACGACCTCAAGCAGAATTTGACGCAACTCTTCAGCATCATCAGCCGTCATTTCAAGAATTGACGAAAAAAGTCGCGCTTTGTGCTTGCCATCGTCATGCTCTAAATTGAGGCAATAGTCGCGTAGCTTACGAATATCAACAATTGCATTCTCTGAGTTTGGAATGAGCATCTTAAAGCAGCACTATTTCATAAGTGACTTCATAAGTGTTTGCTGCACTTAAGCCTTTGCCATATAGCACTTGCTTCTGGTCTAGTCGCTATCCAGCCCAGTGGCAAAATGGACAATGGGTTCGTCACTTCATCCTGTTTCACAACAAGTTCACTAAAATCGAGGCTTAGTTCTGCTAGAGCCTCGACGAAGCTTGTGAGTTGTCTGGATTGATTAACAAGAGCGATCGATTACAGCGATCGCTCTTGTCCACTCAACACCTTTTCGCAATCAAGTGCCGCTAAAAGTTGCCATGCTCCGTATTCGCGGTTTTAAGTCGATCGACCACTTCCACGACAGGAAGCGCACCTAACTCACCCGAAGCACGAGTCCGAATACTCAAGGCATTCGCTTCGACCTCTTTGGCTCCAATCACCGCCATCACCGGAATTTTGTCTTTTTCAGCATTGCGAATCAGCTTACCGAGTCGATCGCCCGCCGGAGCCACTTCTGCCCGAATTCCTGCTTGCTTCATTTGCTGAGCCACTTCGGTTGCAAACGATCGAAACTCATCGCTCACCGGCAACAGTCGAATCTGCTCTGGAGCGAGCCACACTGGGAAATCTCCCGCATACTCTTCGATCAGAATTCCAATCAGTCGCTCCAATGATCCAAAGGGCGCACGGTGAATCATGACGGGACGCTTACGGCTTCCATCTTCTGCGACATATTCGAGGTCAAAGCGCTCTGGTAAGTTGTAATCGACTTGAACGGTTCCGAGTTGCCATTCGCGATCGAGCGCATCACTAAAGATAAAGTCGAGTTTCGGGCCATAAAACGCCGCTTCCCCAATACCCTCGAAGTAGTTCATGCCAAGCGTTTCAACCGCACGACGAATTGCACCCTCAGCTTTCTCCCACGCTTCATCTGAACCGATGTATTTATCAGAGTTTGGATCGCGGAAGCTGAGACGCGCTTTGAAGTTCTTCAGTTGCAGACTCTTGAACACCGAGAGAATCAGATCGACAACACTGAGGAACTCTGCATCAAGTTGTTCAGGAGTGACGAACAAGTGAGAATCATCCACCGTAAAGCCGCGCACTCTGGTTAATCCACCGAGTTCACCGGATTGCTCGTAGCGGTAGACGGTGCCAAACTCAGCCAAGCGCATCGGCAAATCGCGGTACGATCGCAGTTCACTTTTATAAATCTGGATGTGAAATGGACAGTTCATTGGCTTCATCACAAAGCCTTGCTCCTCAGTCCGGGCTTTGTCATCCTCTGCCATCATCGGGAACATATCTTCGCTGTATTTCTGCCAGTGTCCCGAAGTTTTGAACAGGTCAACTCTAGCAATGTGAGGCGTAACAACCGGGAGATAACCGCGCTTAGTTTGCTCCTGTTTGAGAAAGTCTTCCAGGGTCGATCGCAGCACGGTTCCTTTCGGTGTCCACATCGGTAAACCAGGCCCAACTAAATCCGAAAAGATAAACAGCCCTAGTTCCTTCCCTAACTTGCGATGATCGCGCTTCATCGCTTCTTCTTTGCGGCGCTTGTATTCGGCTAACTGCTCTGGGGTTTCCCAAGCCGTACCGTAAATGCGCTGCAATTGGGCTTTGGTTTCATCGCCGCGCCAGTATGCCCCCGCAACCGATTCGAGATCGATCGCATCCGGGTTCAATTCGGCGGTGCTGTCAACGTGTGGGCCTGCACAGAGATCCCACCAGTGATCGCCCAGATGATAGATCGTGATCGGCTCTTGTTTGATGTCGTCGAGAATTTCTAGTTTGTACGGCTCATTGATCGTTTGAATTCTGGCTTTTGCTTCTTCGCGGCTCACTTCCTCGCGGGTCACAGGCAAATTGCGACGAATAATTTTCGCCATCTCTTTTTTGATCGCCTTGAGATCTTTTTCGGTAAATGGCTCCGGGCTATCAAAATCGTAGTAAAACCCGTTTTCGATCCAAGGCCCGATCGTCGCCTGCGCCTTCGGAAAAAGTTTTTGCACCGCCATCGCCATTACGTGCGAAGTCGTATGACGAATCTTCTGTAAGGCTTCGGATTCGCTAGTTTTAGGCAAGTAAATTTTTTCCGACTGAGAAGAAGCGTCTGACATAGAACGAGTAAATGGATGAATGCCTCATCTATCTTACCGATCCCCTGTCATTGTGTGTTCAATCATTATGTGTTCAATCATCGCGTGCTCAATCTGTAGGGTTTCGGGGTAAGATGAGGAAAGGTTACGAAATGTAAAGAAAATAAGGAAACTCTGACGCAGGCTTCTGTTTTTAACGATGTTTAACTCAAATCTACCCGACCGAGACTTACTCAAAACTGTCTTAGAACCGCTGCTGGATGATTTTCAGTATTGGTTTTCGCGATCGCGCACTCTGCTCGAAACCGAAACCCTTTTCTTTCTCTCACCCAAAGAGCAAGCCAACCTGCTTGATCGTGTGATCCAGACGCAGCAGGAAGTTAACGCCGTTCAAGCCTTGCTCAAAGCGACCGACGGACAAGCAGGTGTTGATACTTCTGTTTTGGTCGCTTGGCATCAACTCGTGAGCGAATGTTGGCAAGTGAGTATGAAGCTGCGATCCCAGAGATCCTCCTAGCGGCTTCAAACTCTCTCTTAAATGGGATGCCAGGATTTAACAAAATCTGAGAGACTATTAGATAATTAGAAAACCAATTTTCATACTTCCAGACGGGACTGACTTAATTTCTGTTTGGGTAAATCTCTATTTCGTCGTCCACTTGGCTTGGGAAAGAGGCATATGATACTGCACCTGCTTTACATTCTGGCGTTCACAACACTGGCATTCTTAGCCGTTGGTAATTTGATTCGGAATATGATGGCCCTGGGAATTGAGTCGCAGCGTCAGTATGCGCCGACTGCACGATCGCAAAATCGCCCGGTTCCCCATCCTGAACTGCTCGACGAAAACGGCAGAATGATCAATGAACCGCTGTTGGTGATGCGATCGATGAGCGTGGAAGATGCGCGTGAGCAATTGGACGCAATTTATAAATCTTCGCCGGGTGGGGAATCCGCCCCATCGGGAGACGACTAGCCCCAAGCACAAAAGCCATAATTTAGAGTAAGGCGCATCGATGACGATCGCGCCTTTTCTATTCTGTGGGGGTGAATCATGACAGGCGGCCCTTCTTGGTGGAACCAGATTCGAGAAACAGTGGGACAAGGCGTTTCGGAAGCGGGCAAACGAGTTTCGATCGAGTCGCTTTCCCGATCAGTTTCCGGTTGGTTTCGAGTGGACGAAGCCGAAGTGCAGGAAATTTTGCGACAAGTGAGAGCAGAACTGCCGACGACTGAAGCGCTATTAGTCGGAAAACCGCAATCGGGGAAAAGCTCGATCGTGCGGAGTTTAACCGGGGTGTCAGCCGAAATCGTCGGTCAAGGATTCCGCCCGCATACGCAGTACACGCAGCAGTACAGCTATCCCACTCAAGAGTTACCTTTGCTTGTGTTTACGGATACGGTCGGTTTAGGCGACGGAATGCAAGAAACTTCAGAGGTGATCCGCGAATTAATCGGCGAACTCCAGCCTGATCAAACTCGTGCTAAGGTTTTGATTCTCACCGTAAAGATCAGTGACTTTGCCACCGATACTCTCAAACAAATCGCGAGCCAAATTCGCGCTAAACACTCTGAAGTCCCTTGCTTACTTGCTGTCACCTGTTTGCACGAATTGTATCCAGCCGAGGTGAGTGATCATCCTGACTATCCACCCAGTTTTGCGAATGTCGATCGCGCCTTTTCCACAATTCAGCAGAACTTTGCAGGATTGTTCGATCGCGCTGTCTTAATCGATTTCACCCTAGAAGAAGACGAATTTCACTCGCCGTTTTATGGATTGGAAGCGTTCATCGAAGCGTTGTCGGAACTATTACCCGAAGCAGAAGCAAGAACGATCGCGCAACTGTTGAACGATCGAGATGAAGGCAAACAAATCGGTGAACTCTATCGCGATGCCGGACGACGCTACATTTTGCCGTTTTCCGTGATGGCGGGGGCTGCGGCTGCGATTCCGATACCTCTGGCGACGATGCCTGTATTAACGGCGCTGCAAGTTTCGATGGTTGGTGCATTGGGGCAGTTGTACGGTCAGACCTTAACGCCATCGCAGGCAGGAGGAGTTGTGAGCGCGATCGCGGGGGGATTTGTGGCGCAAGCGATCGGGCGAGAATTGATTAAGTTTGTGCCGGGATTTGGCAGTGTGATTGCGGCATCTTGGGCGAGTGCGTACACTTGGGCACTGGGAGAAGCAGCTTGCGTGTATTTTGGGGATTTGCTCGGCGGGAAAAATCCCGACCCGCAGCGGATTCAAGCTGCGATGAAAGAATCGTTTCAGTTAGCAAAAGAGCGGTTCAAGCGACCTTGATCGGGTATTGAAGTGCGTTTAAAGCAGAGTGCAAGTTCGCCTGCAAAAAGTAACAGTGAAGTGGTAGGATCGCGAACTAAATAAAATGAAGCGGGATTAGATTTAGATGCCTGATCCCGCTTGAAGAATTATGCCGAGAATGACTTACCGCAGCCGCAGGTTTGATTGGCGTTAGGGTTAGTGAACTGGAATCCGCCGCCGATTAAAGCAGTGCTGTAATCCAGCATCAAGCCATAGAGATAAAGTAAGCTTTTCGGATCGCACACAACTTTAAAGCCGTCATAATCAGAAACATGATCATCAGGGCGAATGTTGTTTGGATCTTCAAAATCCATGGTGTAGGACATTCCAGAGCAACCGCCGCCGCGCACACCGACGCGCAGACACAGATCTTTACCTTGCTGTTCTCGAAGCATCATTACGTGCTTTAGGGCGGATTCGCTCATTTGAATGCCGCGCTGGGGCTGAGTAGCTGGAGTAGTTTGAGTCATGCGATCGCTCCTACGAAATCCCAATTGAAACTGGTTATATCCCTATTTTAGCAATTCTGCTCTTGCAATCACGGGTTTCCGTGCAATCGACGATTAAAAGTTACGAAGATCATTCAAAAACAAAGCCTATTTTTGATCTAAGTCAAGGCATTCGCACAATGATTCCCCTACGCTTGAATTGTGAATGGTTCAAGGACAAAGCAATGACAACTTTCGAGATTAATAACACTGTCGGCGCGGTCGTGCGTGATTATCCTGCTCTTTCGCGTCAGTTTGAACAAGTAAACATTGACTATTGTTGCGGCGGCAAAAGAACTTTAGAAGAAGCCTGTCGTCAACGCGGTATCGATCCTGAAGCATTCCTAACGCAGTTAGAGAACAATGCAGCTAAAGAACCTGCCTCGGAGATGAATTTGAGTGGTTTATCGTTGACCGCCCTAGCAAATCATATCGAGCAGACTCATCACGCCTATCTGCATACAGAACTTCCACGCCTCGAAAAGATGGTGACAAAAGTTGCTGCGGTGCATGGAGACAAAGAACCTCGTTTACTTGAAATCAGAAACGTCTTTCTAGAGCTATCGGCAGACCTGACAACCCATTTGCTTAAAGAAGAGCAAGTTTTGTTTCCGATAGTTCGACAGTTAGAAGCGAGTAATGTTCTCCCTATCTTTCATTGTGGTAGTTTGTGCAATCCTGTTTCTCGGATGGAACTTGAGCATGATGCTGCTGGACGTGCATTAGAAAAACTGCGCCAACTCACCAACAATTACACTCCGCCAGAATGGGCATGTAATACCTATCGATCGATGCTGAACGCGCTAGAGGCTTTTGAACAAGATATGCACCAGCACGTCCACAAAGAAAACAATGCGCTGTTTCCGGGTGCGATCGCATTAGAGCAAAAGTTTATCCACTCCTGATTAATGCTGTTCAAAATTCTAGTCATTCTGCATACTCTAGGAGCGACCGTCTGGACAGGTTGGGTGGGCTAGGTTAGAGATCAAGGTGCTGTAATCACAAAGGATAGTGCAATGACGCTTCCAGGCTCTAGTTCGCTTCCAGAAAAAGCTTCTCACTCTTCTGGTCAGGCTTGGTATCGTCCGATCGTGTCACCCGAACATGGAGTCTATGTGATGTTGCTAGTGTCATTTCTCACTGGAGCGGCAGCCGCACAACATTGGACAGGGGCAACTACACTCGCGCTAATTTCTGCATTTGCAGGATTTCAGGCAGAACATCCATTAGTGCTGCAAATCAAGCAGCGACGAAGTTGGAAACCTCGACTCTTAGCTTGGGGCGGACTGTATGCGGTTGTCTCATTTAGTATTGCAGCTTATTTATCTCTGCAAGCTTCTGAATTGTTGTGGTTGTATCTAGGTGCGATCGTCGCTTTTGCGATCGATGCAATTTCAGTCTTTTACCGACAGCAAAAATCATTTAGCAACGAACTATTAACCTTTGCAGCCGTTTGTCTTGCCGCACCATTTGCTCATATTGCAACAGGTGGAGCTTTGACAGCTTCAATTGTAGGACTGTGGCTGTTGAACACTCTATTCTTTAGCAGTGCCATTTTTACGGTAAAGCTGCGTAAACCGAAAACAGCATCATTAACGCCAGCACTGATTTATCACGCGATCGCAACTTTGATGGTTTGTGGACTTTGGTACTACGGCTGGTTGAGCTTGTATTCAGCGATCGGGTTTGGTGTGGTTCTGCTGAAGTTTACTTTGATTTTGGCACGACGCAATTGGTATCAAACAACAGCAATTCAAAATGTTGCCATGCTTGAAACCAGTTCTGCATTGTTATTTTTGGCAATCGTGGCACTGTCCCTACTGCCTGCCCATCTCAACTAAAGATCTTCACGGCAGAATAGCGGTATCTTGAGAAGGATGAATCAACTGTTGCAGAAGCTGTTTGAGCGATCGTCGCTGTGGTTCCCGTAGCCAAATCAAAGGCAACAGTGCCAAAAGTCGCAACACACTAGAGAACACAAACAATCCCGTCATTCCGCCAACATCCGCAAACTGCGCGAACCACCCACCGACTAAAGCGCCCATTGCTCCAGCAACACCACCGATCGCACCAGTAATTGCGAAATACTTCGTATGATGTTGAGTGGGTGCGATCTCAAGCTGCAAATTGTTGATGCACAAATCGACGGCTGAGATCGTTCCACCGCCTAATAGATGCAGCATGGGAAACCAAAGCCAGATTGACAACGAGCTTGCATCAGTTCCTAGCCACAGCACCGGAGTAACAGCAACCAGTATTCCATCTAGCAAGAGAATTGCTCGATTGCCGATTTGATCCGCTAATTTGCCCCAAAAGAACAGCATCAATAAATTGGCTCCAGCCCCCAAACCGTTATAGAGTGTGACCCAACTCAAATCAAGAGCCAGATTATCCAGCAAGTACAAATTAAAAAACGGATTGCTCAGATTAATGCCAAACGCCCAGATGCTGAAATAAAGCAGGAACAGTAGAAAATGGAAGTTGTTTAGAATGCTGCGGGATGCGGTTTCTGGTGGATCGATCGTAAAAACTTCCCCAGCAATTGCACAGTTCTGATCAACTTCTAATGTCTGCGAACAACGAGCTTGCGGATTTACATCGCTCATTCGAGACTGAAAGCCTAAGCTAATTAACCCAGCCAAAACTCCCACAATCACCATCACGCCATATCCTTCAATGCTGCCACCGCTCCAGCGCGACACCATCACCCCCAAACAGGGCAAAGCCACTAAACTGGTGAGGCTGAAGGTACTATTGCGAAAGCCGAAATATCGTCCGCGCAGTTGTCGAGGCACTAATGTTGCTAACCAAGACAGCCAGGATGCCCCACCCAGTGCACCCAGAGTATGGGTTGCCAACATTACTGCTAACGTTGCCACAATCATTTGCTGAGGGTGTGTGGGGTGAACACTAAAGACGATGATTGCGATCGCTAACGGCAACCAAAGTAAGCGAGAAATACTATAAATCCATAGGCTGTAGCGCCGTCGGCTAGTTGTTGAATCTGCCCAATAAGCTCCTAAAGGTTGCAGTAAGTTTGCCAGCATCGGAATGGAAGCAAACATTCCGATCTGGATTGGTGTTGCTTTTAGCTCGACAAGAAAATTGCTCAGTAACACTCCACCCGTAATATTAGAGAAAATTGTTGCGAAAACACCATCCAGCGTTGAAGCACGGAGGCTTGATCGAATTTCATCTTTGGAAGGTTTTGTAGCGAGAGTGGAGGGAACTGAAGTGGATATTGTCAGAAATTGTGCGGGAAGCTCTTCGAGTGGAGAAACACTCGTTTCGTCTAAATAATTTGTCACACAGGGTTAATCAAGCTCATCCCTTTCATTCAAGCACTTTATGGTGCCGATCAAATCGTCGGTTAGCGATGAAGATACTGAGTCGATGAATAGGCGAATGACTACATTTCGCAACCAGCTTAATCTTCACAAGTTTCTCACGATCGCGATCTATCCTTGGCACATAAGAGAAGCAAGAGGCTACTGGAATGCTTAAGTGCTTCTGTATTCCATCTTTGCTTAAAGCGAGGTCTGTTTTATGTCAAAAACGATCGTTAACTTAACAGAACATCATATTCTTCAAGAAATCGAACGAGTCGTAGAAGACTATCCGCAACACCCATATCAACAAGCATTTTCTCATCCTGACTTCCGTCAGCAATTGTTAGTGTGGGTTCTAAACCGGGTTCCGAGTGTGTTTACCCTGGTTGAGGACACTCAAGAAGTCAGTGTTCATCCAACCTATGCTCCCTACTGTAGCGATCCGCAGTCTTGTACCGAATTCGTCATTCGTCAGGGCATTGAAGAAATTTTGGTGCAGAATCAGCAAGAAATCGAACATTGCTTACCTGAAGAGGAAGATGCTGGGTTAGCGCCTTCTCACTGGTTCGGCTAATTGTGCATTCTTTGCTCCGCGCTGAGAAATAGAGGTTGTAACAGCATTAGGTTTTTCCTATGAAATGGCTTTCAGCATTTGTTTTAACTATCGTGCTGCTATTAACCAGCAGCGCGATCGCGCAGACCGATATCAACATCAACAATAAGAATTTAATTCGCGTGGGTGGAGATGTTACTGTTCCGGAAAAACAAGTCGTAGAAAATGCTCATGCAATCGGAGGATCGGTGACAGTACAACCGAATGCACGAGTGACGCAAACCGTGATCGCAATTGGCGGAGATGTCACCCTGAAGAAAGGCGCACGCGTAGATGGTGATGCTTATGCCGTTGGCGGTAATGTGGTGCAGGAAGAAGGAGCCACGATTGGGGGCGCGAAACAAACGTTTAATGAGGATGCAATGCGGGGAATGCAGCGCGATCGTCATTCCTTTTGGGCAGGTTACGCCGCTCAAAGTATTTTTCGGATCATGAGCGCGATCGTTTCTGCCATTGCTGGCGTGATTCTCCTCCGCGCTGCCCCCTCATTTCTGCCTAATTTGGCGGCAACCGTCCACCGCTATCCTAGCCAAAGTGCGTTATGGGGGATTGGAGCGTCTATCACTTTGGTTGCTCTCATCCTCTTTCTTGCGATTACTTTAATTAGTATTCCGTTGATCCCACTCTTGATTCTGGTTGCGAGTCTCGCCACCTTTGTTGGAACATTGGGCATCTCATTGGGGGTGGGTCAGCAAATTACAAAAAGCGACCAGCGCACTCGATTGCAACAGTTCTTGATTGGGTTGCTCATCATCACGCTCCTGTCTTTGGTTCCAGTTTTAGGCGGAATTGTGACCTTTATTGTGAGCCTACTTGGATTGGGAGCGTTACTTGCTTGGAAAGTGGGTAGAGTCCAGCCTTTGCTGATGGAATAATCTGCTAAGAATTGCTTTATTTGAGTGCGATCGACTGATCCTGAATAGGTCGGAGCTTTGCAGCAATCCATGGAGCCAGAAGCAGCAGGATTAGACCGATCAACATCAAACCCCCTTGAAACAAGTTGTAATTCGCAGCAATTCGCTCCCAAGAATAGCCCAGAATAAAGCGACCCAGAACAATCTCAAACGCCACTGCTAAAACCATCCACAGAAAGCCAACCGTGAACAATTGAGACAGCCGTGATGCTCCTAGCCAACGAATAAATAGAGCCGCGATCGTCAATATCAAAATTGAGCCCGTGATAAAAGCAACTTGATGTGCTCGAACATCACCTAGAACTGGAACTAACCAAAGCTCACGAATTGTTCCATTCAAACTTTCAGCCATAATAAACATGAGCCAAATGAGCATTGCTTTGAAAACCATCTCTTAACTCCTTTATCGAAACTCTGCCTGCTCAAGCGTCATACGGAAGAACTCGAAATAGCGGTCTGTTCCGCTCCACCACCCTGCACTGATTTGCGATGGAATCGTATAGCCATCAAACGTCTGTTCAGCTTCGTATGTTGCACCAAAGGGAATTTCAGCGTAGTGTTTATCCTCGGTTTGGTTACCCCACCGCAGAAAAGAACTCCGCAGCAGTCTGCCTTGGGCATCAATTACAAAGGTCAGCCTCAGCAGTTCACCGTCTGCCTTCAAGCTTGCTTGAATCGTGTTGGCATCAATCGCTCGCCAACTAACTCCACGAGACGGCAGCAACGCCGTCGGAAGCCAGAAGCACTCCCCCATCCAGCGCCCGATCGACGAGCGCATCACATCAGGACTCTGAGCGTTCACGACTGGGATCAAGCCCCAGAGCGAAAAGCGCGATCGTCCTGCTCCATGCATGTAGTAATCGGCTCCTTGCATCTGCATTAAACCTTTCCCTGCCGTTGCTTTCCAGACAAATCCCTGAGTTGAAAGCAATTCCTCAGCTTGCAGCGGCATCCACTCTTGGGTCGGTGCCAGTCGAAGGGTTCCGCTCATTTTGAGATGAACTGAGGAAGCAATCGGAATTTCAGGCGCAGTATCTTCAAACGCATGAAGAAAATACCGCTGCACAGGTTCCGGTTGATCTGCAATCATCTCTTTGCTAAAACGCTCGATCGAGGATGCCCTAGTTTGCAGTGTTCTCCAAGCTTGTGCGATGTCTGCGTTGTGTTTCGCTTGAGTGAATAGTAGCGCGACGATCGCGACTGCAAATAAAGCGCCGATCTCAAGTAGGATTTTTATCAGCACCAAATCACCTCCGCTCTTCTGAGCTAGTGTGTTGTTCATTAGAGGATATTTAATGCGATCGCACTTCCCAAAAGCGCGGTTGTGATTCCAAGCGCAATGATCACCTGCTTTGGAGTAAAGCGCCGTTTTTGAACTGCTGGAGCAGATGGCGAAATTACGATCGCTCTAGCGGGTTCGATCGACGGGTCGGCTTTTTGAAGTTGGGTCTGATTGGCAATGGCGAGTGTCTCTAATTCTTGGTCTGAAGCAACTGTCTGTGCTGGTTCAACCGATGTGAATGGCTCAGACGAGTCTTGCGGTTCTGAAACTTGAGGATCTGAAACTTGAGGAATAGTAGGGCGGTTCGGATCAAGTATTTTACGAGAGTTATTTGGATGAAAGTTTGTCATAGCTACACCCTGATTCAAAATCAACTGGTTCAAAGTGATAGCGGCGATCGTATTTCAGGGACAATTCTTCTGATGATGTACAAGAAAGCTAATCTCTACATCAGTTACGAAATGAGTTGCTCAGGGCGTAGAAGCTCGATATTCCTGAAAAACTTCCATCGTCAGAATATGCAAAAAGTATGGGGAAGTTGTGAGCTTTAATTAGTCTCTCGTTTGTTAAAAAAGACCCTCATTCCCTCTTGCGGAGCGTGGCGTTAGCCCTCTCCTTCTCCCTTGGAGAGAAAGAGAACCAGACTTCTAGTTCCCTCTCCTATGGGAGAGGGTTGGGGTGAGGGCAGATTGACGGTCTTCTTTTTAATTAGGTTTGTCTACTTATCAACCAATAAACTTTTGAATCGTACTCATTAGCAAATCAATTTCGTTCTCCGTTGTAAAGTAGTGAACGCAAGCACGAATACAATTCGGATTTAATATCACTCTCAAAAAAATGCTTTTCTCCTCAAGAAACTGAACTAATTGAGAATGCTTTCCATCTACTAGCTGAAATGAAATTAATCCCGCTTCTGGAGCAATTTGTTTTAAGCATTTCACATCTGATAGCTGATTTAACTGCTGCCATAGATAAGCACTCCGATCGCAAATCATCGGGTACCGCTCCTGAGCAAAGGGAGCATGAAACTCGATCGCTTCACGCAATGCTGAATATAACGGAATCGCTGAAGTGGCAATCTCATATTTGCGACCATCGGACTGAAACCGAACCGGATTTCCAGTAGCATCCGTAATCACACTCCGCCAGCCGATAAACGTCGGACTCAATCTTTCTCGCGCTTCAGGGCGAACATACAATCCGCCCACACCCGCTGCGCCACACCACCATTTATGCCCCGTAAACGCATAAAAATCAGCCTGCAACTCTGTAAGATTCAGCGGCAATACTCCGACAGATTGTGCCGCATCAACCAGAACTTGCACTGATCGCGCATGACAAATTTCAACCATTTGCTTCAGCGGTAAAACTTGCCCAGTATTCCAAAGAATATGACTAACAACAAACAATTTAGTATTGGGTTGCAGGAATTGCTCAACGATCGCACAAGGATCACCCGAATTCAGAGTCTCCAACAAGGGGCAGAGCGTTACTTCCAAATCAAAGCGCCGCTGAAGTTCGCGGACTGCTGCCACAATTCCTTGATGTTCACAATCGCTGATTAAGATGTGATCTCCTGCCTTCCAATCAATGCCCCACAGCGCAATATTGCATCCGACAGAAACATCTTCAGTGAGGGTAATCGTGTCAGCAGTTGTGCCAAGTTCCTTTGCGATCGCTTCCCGCGTTAAATTCCCTTCCTGCACAATCCAAGCATTCGCCGCACTCGAAAACGGGCCTAATTCCTGAAATCGATCGTGGGCTTGGTGCAGCGCCGCGATCGCAGGTCTTGGCATTGTGCCTTGTCCACCATAGTTAAAATAAGCTTTGCCTTTGAGATAGGGAAATTCGCTGCGGTGCTGATCGAGTTGAGACGACATGGTAGAAGGCAATTGATCTGTTTTCTAAACATAACAAAAGGAGCAGCACCGCGCTCTGTCACTCCTAGCAGTCCAGTTAATTTTGCATCAAGAAACAAAACTTCATTAAGGTATCGCTTAATCCCTCATTAATTTTGAATTGCTATTATAGGGAGAATGAGCACGATTAACGTTAACTTTCTGCAATTCTCGCTTTAGAATTAGACATAATCGATGCCTCTGGTTGATGCCGCAGTCCGCTACCTTCTACCTTTATAGAGATGTTCATCACCGCCGACCTGCTGCTAAATTATCAACGCTGTAGCCGCCGAGCTTTTCTCGATCGATATGGGGATGTGGAACAAAAAGACCCCCCCAACGATTACCTGCTAAAGCTGATACAAGATAGTGCAGAAAATCGGCGACAAGTCCTTTCGAGCCACGAGCATCGAGAGCCTAGGTATCAATCAGGCGACTGGCAAAAAGGCGCAGAAGAAACTTTAAAGTTAATGCGGGAAGGAGTCGAGCGAATTTATCAGCCTGTGTTGCTGGCTGAGGAAGCAGGCGTTACGCTCGTTGCCAATCCTGACCTGCTAGAAAAACAGCCGGGACAATCCATCTTTGGCGATTGGATTTATGTACCAAGCGAAATTAAATTGAGCAAGCGCCCAAAGCAAGAGTATCAAATTGTTGTGGCGTATTTTGCCAAGGTACTCGCAGCAGTTCAGGGGGCTTGGGTCGAGGAAGCTTGGTTAATTTTGAAAGAGCGCGGCGCGTTTTCGGTGGACTTATGGGAAACTGTTCCCCGCATGGAGGCGATTCTTGCCAATTGCATTCAAACCATAGCGCAGCAACACGAACCGGAAGTCTTTATCTCTCGGAGTCGCTGTAGTTTGTGCCATTGGTTTAGTCATTGCTACGCGATCGCCAAATCTGAACAGCATCTTTCTTTACTTCCAGGGGTGACGCAACCTCGCTACGTTCAACTGCAAGCCCTCAATCTCACGACCCTCGAAGCTCTTGCAGAAACGCCTCCTGCCCGTCTTGAACCACTTCCTGGCTTTGGCAGCGAGACGGCGCACAAAATTGTCCGACAGGCGCGATCGACGCTGCAAGATACCGCACTTTTAGGCGAAAGTCTTGCGGCTCACACCGTTGGTAAACGACCATTCCGAATGCCAACGATCCCCACTGCCGCGATCGAGCTTTATTTTGATATCGAAGCCGAGCCAAGTTTGAACCTAGTCTACCTGCACGGAATATTAGTCGTCGATCGGATAAGCCAGACCGAAACCTTCCACGCCTTACTGGCAGAAACTCCTGAAGAAGAATCAATAGCGTGGCAAAAACTAATTGACTTACTATGGGCGTATCCGAATGCGCCCATTTTTCATTTTTGCCCCTATGAAGTGCAAACCGTTGAACGACTTGGAAAGCTGTTTGAAACGCCAGAGGAATTAATTCGACCGTTGTTAGCCCGATTTATTGACTTGCATGATTGTGTGACTCAGACCGTGACGCTTCCTGTGGAAAGCTATGCGCTCAAGCATATTGCTCGTTGGGTTGGGTTTGACTGGCGCGATTCGAGTGCAAATGGGGCGCAGTCGATCTATTGGTACGCCCAATGGTTGACGACAGGCGATCGCAGTTATTTAGAGTCAATTTTGATTTATAACGAGGATGACTGCCGTGCCACCTATCAGGTGAAAGAGTGGCTGGTGAATTTTTTGAATCACGCGACTACTTCGTGCAGCGGAACGATCACGCACAATGAATTAGGTTACGCAGTGTGATTCTTATGGCAAAACTTGAAACAATTCTGATTTACCCAATCAAGTCTCTCGATGCAATCTCGGTAAGCCAGGCAAAAATTCTACCGGGCGGCAGCTTGGAACACGATCGAGAATTCTGCATTGTCGATCAATCCGACAACTGGGTAAACGGCAAACGTACCGCAAAGATTCACCAAATTCGATCGCAGTTCGATCTTAAAGCGCGACTTGTGACGCTCTCGGTGCAGAACGATCGTCCGGTGAGCTTTCACCTCGATCACGGTCGGAGCGGCATCGAAGGCTGGTTGAGTGATTATTTTGGCTTTCGGGTGTTTCTCAAGCAAGATCTCACAACTGGATTTCCAGATGATCCGGTATCGCCAGGGCCGACGATCGTCAGCGTTGCAACCCTGAAACAAGCCGCTTCTTGGTTTGAAGGAATGACGCTTGCAGAAATGCGATCGCGCCTCCGCACAAACTTAGAACTCTCTGAAGTTCCGGCATTCTGGGAAGAACAGCTTTACTCAGCAGATAAACGTTCGATCACCTTTCAGGTTGGTGAAGTCGAAATTCAAGGAATTAATTCCTGTCAGCGCTGCATCGTCCCGACCCGTGATGCCATTTCAGGAGAACCTTATCCCCAATTTCAAAAAATATTCAACACACAACGCAAAGAAGAACTTCCCGACTGGGTGCCAAAAGAGCAATTCAATCACTACTATCGTATGGCAGTCAACACTCGAATCGCCCCTGCTGAAGCCGGGAAAGTTCTCAAAGTCGGCGATCGGTTATCGCGCCGGACGAGTTGATCCTGCCGCAATCACATTCAATCGCTGTGTCACCATCGTCATGCCGCCATGCCGAACCAGCACAGCCGATATCCATTGAGATCCAGCAGTATTCGGTGCTTTACCGACTTTGAACAATCCGCCAGAAGTCAGCAAATCTAGATCGACTGTTGCAGGCTTGAGATATCCATTGGCATTGACAGGCTCTTGCACCACTGCACCCAGCAGCAAGTCATTCTCAAGCGGCTCCTGCACGATCGCATCAAAGTTAAATTCCTGTCCGGTTCGCACCTGCTCCGGTAGATTCACCTTCACCAAGGGCGGCTTCTCTCCAGTTGTAATCAAGTTGCTCTCAGACAGAACTTCCTGGCGCACGATCTTCTGGTTCTGGAACTGTTGGCGCGATCGCAGAGTTGCGTTTAATTTGACCTGCTGTCCGTCCTTTGTCTGACTTCCTGTAATCTGAGTGAGGGTCTCTGCCTGAATTCCATTTGCACTCGATCGCCAGGAGGTCAGCTCTGTTTTATAGGTCAGATTCGGGTATTGTTTCCACAGTTGCGCGAGAGACTGTTCCAGCGATCGGCGATTCAGTCCATCAGAATGCGTAAAGTTTGGGCTATAGAACTGGAGCACCTCTTGAACATTTCTACGGTTTGCAGCAGCATCGAGTTGCGTTAATGCTTGTCTGAGTTCTTGGGGGGCGGTGGCTGGAGTGCTAGCAATGGAGCGATCGCTCCCGA
Organism: Leptolyngbya sp. DQ-M1; assembly: GCF_039962505.1. Taxonomy (NCBI): domain Bacteria; kingdom Bacillati; phylum Cyanobacteriota; class Cyanophyceae; order Leptolyngbyales; family Leptolyngbyaceae; genus Leptolyngbya; species Leptolyngbya sp. DQ-M1. Next base: position 268,678 of record NZ_JAMPLJ010000006.1, on the reverse strand, counting down.
CAGATCCTGACGCGATCGCAAGACCCAAGCTCAGTAGAAATAAAATTTGCCGAGACCGGACGCTCAGCGGGGCAGAAACTCTCAAGCGCATAAGCACACTCATCCAACAACAAACTTGTAATCACTATACACGCGAAATTCAAAGCAAACCGAACTTCTACGCTTCAAGCGGTGTCCATTCTGCCTGATAGATGCCGACAGTATTGATCGGATATTGATCGGATGATGAGCAGATCGATCGGTACAGTCAGTGATGATTTGCTGAAATAGGAATGATTTTAGCTAGTGCAGAGTCATAGCTTAACTTTAGAGTAAGCACAGTCGGAAAGAGTTACCAGGTGATCTCAAATCTCCAAACCCTCGCTACAGATCTCGGTCTCGCTACAGCTCTGGGTAAAGACGCGATTAGGAGTTACACAGAGGAGGCTGATTTATCACAGGACTTTTGGAAAGATGCGAGCTATGAAGTTAACTAAACCCTCATCTATCTTAAGAAAATTTTCCAAATAAACTTAATTATTTGTTCTACTTTATGTAACAGCTATTTCACAAACAAATGTAAGTTTATTTTGTAAAGAAGTTTATCGATAGGTGTACTTAAGGTTTAATAATCAATGCCTTCGTATTAGCAAAACGATTTTGTTTGCATTTCTTAGCAGTCAAAATAGCCGCTAGCTTCTACTTACGAACTTTTGCTAAATAAGATTGATTAAGTAAGTGACAGTTAGACACAAAATTTCATAAGTAGACACTAGAAAAATAAAGATAGATATCCATAATATGAGGTCAGGTAAATAACGGATTCCGAAGTTTGCCGAATCGTACTTCTTGTATTTTTTAGTAATCATCAAAACCATGACCACAACATTACAAAGACGCGAAAGCGGCAATGTGTGGGAGCGCTTCTGTAACTGGGTAACTTCAACCGATAACCGAATCTACGTCGGCTGGTTCGGCGTATTGATGATCCCCACCTTACTTTCGGCGACTATCTGCTACATCATCGCCTTCGTCGCTGCTCCTCCTGTAGACATCGATGGCATCCGCGAACCCGTCGCCGGCTCCTTGCTCTACGGCAACAACATCATCTCCGGTGCCGTTGTTCCGTCCTCGAACGCAATTGGTCTGCACTTCTACCCGATTTGGGAAGCCGCATCGCTCGACGAGTGGCTGTACAACGGTGGCCCTTACCAACTCGTGGTATTCCACTTCCTCATCGGCGTATTCGCTTACCTCGGTCGCCAATGGGAACTCTCCTACCGTCTCGGTATGCGTCCTTGGATCTGTGTTGCTTACAGCGCTCCAGTGTCTGCTGCAACCGCCGTGTTCTTGATCTACCCGATCGGACAAGGTTCGTTCTCGGATGGAATGCCCCTCGGTATCTCTGGAACCTTCAACTTCATGATCGTCTTCCAAGCCGAGCACAACATCTTGATGCACCCGTTCCACATGCTCGGCGTTGCTGGTGTATTCGGCGGATCGCTCTTCTCGGCGATGCACGGTTCACTCGTGACCTCCTCGCTGGTACGTGAGACCACCGAAGCTGAGTCGCAAAACTACGGCTACAAGTTCGGGCAAGAAGAAGAGACCTACAACATCGTGGCAGCGCACGGCTACTTCGGTCGGTTGATCTTCCAATACGCATCGTTCAACAACTCTCGCGCACTGCACTTCTTCTTGGGTGCATGGCCAGTCGTATGTATCTGGTTTACTGCACTGGGTATTTCGACGATGGCGTTCAACCTGAACGGATTCAACTTCAACCAGTCGATTTTGGATTCTCAAGGTCGCGTGGTCAATACCTGGGCAGACATGATCAACCGTGCGAACTTGGGTATGGAAGTGATGCACGAGCGTAACGCTCACAACTTCCCGCTTGACTTGGCTGTAGGGGATCAAACACCTGTTGCAGTACAAGCTCCGGCAATCAACGGCTAGTTGATAAAAAATTGTGGAGGTTACTCTTGCAAGTAACTCTCCACAACATAACCCTTGATTGAAAGATATCCCTCAGTTTTGGCTGGGGGATTTCTTGCTTTAAACTAGCTTACACTTAACAAAAGTTAAAGTTAAGCTTTGCGTCAGCGTTGAGCGGCGATCGCGATCCTTTCCGCATCATTCACGGATAACGACTGTACCACTGCACATTTAGCAGGATGCGCGAGAAAGCGGCACCTCTTGAACAACGCTTGAGGAGCCATTTAGGATGAAATGAGGGAAAATTCAGTCTCTTTCAATTTGCTTGGTCACGTCACGATTGACAAGAAATGCTCTAGCTTACGCTAATCTTGACGGAATCACATCGAAGCCGCTCGTTTTGGCATGATCGCGAAAATTTGCAGGACGGGGTAAGCTTGAGTGGCTCCGTACCAGTCATCAGTCTTGGTGTGAGGTTTTTTGATTAATGAAAGTTTTACTTCTTTACCCGCTGTTTCCAGAGTCGTTCTGGTCTTTCAATAAAGCGTTAGAACTGATCGATCGCAAGGCATCTCTGCCTCCGCTTGGCATGATTACCGTTGCTGCTATCTTGCCGCAGACCTGGGAATTTCGGTTGATTGACCGTAATGTGCGATCGGAAACAGATGCCGATTGGGAATGGGCCGATTTGGTGATTTTATCGGGCATGATTGTGCAGAAGCCTGACCTGTTACATCTCATTCACGAAGCAAAACGGCGGGGTAAATTAGTAGCGGTTGGTGGTCCGTATGTCACCTCTGTACCGGATGCAGCCCGTGATGCTGGCGCTAACTTTTTGGTGCTGGATGAAGGAGAGATTACCTTACCAATGCTGGTAGAGGCACTGGAACGGGGGGAAACATCAGGGATTCTTCGCGCTCCTTTGGGTGAAAAGCCAGATGTATCTGCTTCTCCTATCCCCCGTTTTGACTTGCTCGACCTCAACGCCTACATCGAGATGTCTGTTCAGTTTTCGCGAGGATGCCCCTTTCAGTGCGAATTCTGCGATATCATCGTTCTCTACGGACGGAAGCCACGCACAAAAACCCCGGCTCAACTGCTGGCAGAACTGCAAACTCTTTATGATCTCGGTTGGCGGCGATCGGTCTTCGTAGTCGATGACAACTTCATTGGCAATAAGCGCAACGTCAAACTCCTGCTCCGTGAGCTGGGTCCCTGGATGGCAGCGCACAAGTACCCGTTCCGGTTAAGTACAGAAGCCTCAGTGGATCTGGCGCAAGATGAAGAACTACTAGACCTGATGGTGCAGGCAAACTTCACGGCGGTCTTTCTGGGGATTGAAACGCCCGATACAGAGAGTTTGGCGATGACCCAAAAGTTTCAAAACACGCGCAATTCGCTGGTCGAAGCGGTGCAAACCATTAACCGGAAGGGCTTGTCTGTGATGGCGGGCTTTATTCTGGGGTTTGATGGCGAGAAACCGGGGGCTGGCGATCGCATTATCCAGTTTGTCGAAGCAACTGCGATTCCCAAAGCCATGTTTGGGATGCTTCACGCCCTACCGAATACCGCTTTGTGGCATCGGCTGGAAAAGGAAGGTCGTTTGCTGGCATCAAGCAAAGATCTGAGCGGGCAACAGATGGGGCTGATGAATTTTATCCCCACTCGCCCGATCGACGATCTGGCGCGGGAGTATGTCAATTGTTTTTGGGAACTGTATGAACCCAGCCGCTATCTTGCACGAGTGTATCGCCACTTTATGAATATGCAGCCAGCGCCACACAAACGCCCCTTTCAGATGTTGGAGTGGGTGGAACTACGGGCGGTGCTAACGATTTGCTGGCGACAGGGAATCAAGCGTAGTACGCGTGTCCAGTTTTGGCGGCAGCTTTTTTCCATGCTGCGGCGCAATCCAGGGGCATTTGTCCCATACATGAGTAACTGCGGCTTGCTAGAGCATTTTCTTCACTACCGTCAATTGGTACGTAGTGAAGTAGAAACTCAGTTAGCTAGCTATTTAACCGAGGCAGCAGTCCATCAAAAAGTTCAACCAGATGCGGTAGCCAGCGAGATCGCTCGCTAGAAAGTACGTTGTTGGTTGTAGGAACATCTAAGTGATCGGGGAAGCTAACCCAGCGAATTAAATTCGCGTAATCCTCTCAGAGCTTCATTTCACAACCAACAACTAACCCCTTTGCGACAGCACCACGAGACCCCACTTCACAGTCTGGAAAATCCTTCAGAATTTCAAAGTCTAATGCTGCTGGGCATTCCACCACGATCGCACCAGTCGAATTTCATCCCATCCGTAAGTTTCATCTAATCGCTCACGAATTTTAGCCAGTGAGAATTCATCGGCTTGCTGAACCGCTTCGAGAATTTTAGCTTGTCGATCGCGTGCGACTAAGCGATCGAGATCGATCGGATATTTCATCTCGATTAGTTCTGCTAAATGCGTCATCACTGTACTAAGTCGGAGATTTCGCTCCTCGGCAATGTCCGCAGGCTTCTTGCCGCGCTGAAATAGTTCAAGCGTGTAAAGCTGAGTGTAAGTTGCTTCATTCGCACTCGGCGGAACTGGAACCGAGTCGAGCTTTGTGACTTTTGGGTCAAGCTGAATAACGGTTGGCTCCGGTGTGGTTTCGGTCTGAATGGGTAAACCGTTTTCCTGGCGGAACGATCGAATTTCTGTCAGAAATACTTCTCCATACTGGGCTAGCTTGCGGCTTCCAACCCCGGAGATGTTAAGAAACTGTTGACGAGTTTGGGGCTGCTGCTGCGACATCAACCGTAAGCTTGCATTCGAGAACACGACATAAGGCGGAACGGATTGTTCATCGGCTAACCGCTTCCGTAGTTTTTGCAACCGATCGAACAATGCTTCAGATTCGGGCGTATCAACCACAGAAATGGTCGGAACCGTTAAAGCAGGTTTGGGTTTATCAATGGCAACCATCACCGATCGCTGTCCCCGCAGCACTTCCCAACTTAATTCATTTAGTTTCAGCACTGAATAACCGTCTGTGGTCTCATCCACTAATCTTTGATGAATCAACGATCGACCTAACAGCTTCCATTCTTCAGCACTGATATCTTTACCAATCCCATAGGTGCTGAGTGTGTTGTGATTGTTCTTCATCACACGATCGTTTTTAGAGCCGCGAAGAACATCGATCGTATGTGCCATTCCAAAGGTTCGACCCCGTTGATCAAATCGCGCTATACAAGAGAGAAATTTCTGTGCAGCAACTGTCCAATCTTCGACAGGTTTTGGATATTTACAGTTATCGCAGTTATCACAGTTTCCGGGAAAATCTTCACCAAAGTAGGAAAGCTGAATCGTGCGGCGGCATTCGGTTGCTTCTGCAAAGTTGATTACTCGGCGCAATTGTTGTGTTGCAATGCGCTGTTCATCTTCAAGCGGATCGCCTATGTTTGGATCAACTTTTTGCGAAATGATGTACTCGATCGTTTTCACATCAGCATAGCTATAAAACAAGGTACAAGTCGAAGGTTCTCCGTCTCGTCCGGCTCTGCCTGATTCTTGATAGTAGCCTTCGATGTTTTTGGGAATATCGTAGTGAATCACAAATCGAACATCTGGCTTGTTAATTCCCATGCCGAATGCGATCGTTGCCACAATCACCCGCACATCATCCCGAATAAATCGCGTTTGATTCTCTTTACGGGTTTCTGCGTCTAGTCCTGCATGATAAGGAAGTGCTGCAATTCCGTCCTGCTTTAATCTTGCAGCGATTTCCTCAACTCGTTTTCGGCTCAAACAGTAAATAATGCCTGCGCCCGGAGTTTCTTTAATTTGTTTAACCACTTCTTGATAAGCGGTCTTTGTTTTCGGGCGGACTTCGTAATAAAGGTTGGTTCGATTAAAGCTCGAAACATGAATTCGTGGTTCATGTAAGTTCAACTGCTGAACAATGTCTTCTCGAACTCGATGTGTTGCCGTTGCCGTTAAAGCAATAATCGGAATGTTGGGATAGCGCGATCGCAGAATGCTTAATTGGCGATATTCCGGTCGAAAGTCGTGCCCCCATTCAGAAACACAGTGCGCTTCGTCGATCGCAAATGCTGAAATCCCTACGCGCTCTGTAATATGGGGCATTACACCTTGCAAAAAGTCCTCGCTTAGCAATCGCTCTGGTGCAACGTAAAGCAGCTTAATTCGTCCTTCCATCACAGCGCGTCCTCGCGATCGGCGTTCTTCTGCCGACAAACTACTATTGAGAAACGTCGCTGCAATCCCGTTATCGCGTAACAATTCCACTTGATCCTGCATCAATGCAATTAGTGGAGACACCACAATCATCAATCCGGGTTTGAGCAAGGCTGGAAGCTGAAAACAAATCGACTTCCCGCCCCCGGTTGGCATAATCACCAACTGATCGCGATTTGAGAGTGTGTGTTCGATAATTTCGCGCTGACCTGGACGAAAACTGTCATACCCAAAGTAATGTTTGAGTGCCTCTTCGAGCGATGGAGATTCGAGTGCGAGCGGCAAGGACGTAGACATATTTCGGGGGTCAGCAACGCTATTGCTTAGAATGCCCCAAGTGTTGGAGCGCTGTAACTGCAATAGAATAGCAGTACCAGTTTAGGATAACAAGAAAATTTTAGGAGTTTGACGGGCTAGACAACAATGGCTCTTCAAAATTATGTCAACTCCTAAATCTTCTCAAGACAGTTCTGCGATCGTACTCAAATTATCTCAACCAGAAAATTCATCTTGGGTCAGACACTTGAGAAATGGAGTGACGATCGTCCTCACCCATCATTAGATTTGAAGCATTAATCGAGTCGAGCACGATCATCCAAATCAACTTGCAGCTTTCATGCTGGGGTCAAGCCATTTGCCAAGTCATTTCTTGACCTGCTAGTAAGGGCACAAGACCGGATTCTGGAAATAGCAGCTCATCAGGAACAAGCCAGGTCGTTTTGGTCAAAGTAATCTGTTCAGTGTTGCGTGGAAGTTGATAGAAATCTGCCCCATAGAAGCTGGCAAAAGCTTCAAGTTTATCAAGGGCATCGACGCTCTCAAATGCTTCTGCATACAACTCCATCGCGTGCAAAGCCGAATAGCAACCTGCACAGCCACAGGAACTTTCTTTGCTATTTCGAGAATGAGGGGCGCTATCGGTGCCTAGAAAAAACTTAGGATTCCCAGAGATTGCTGCTTGCAAAAGCGCCGATCGATGCTGCTCTCGTTTCAAGACTGGCAAGCAATAAAAATGGGGGCGAATGCCACCTTGGAATAGGCTATTGCGGTTAAATAACAAATGTTGGGGCGTGATGGTTGCAGCAATGTTGTTTGCAGAGAGGACATACTGCACGGCGTCTGAGGTAGTAATGTGTTCAAGAACGACGCGCAGGCTGGGAAATCGTTGCTTGAGCGGGATCAGATGTCGATCGATAAACACCTTCTCGCGATCAAAGATATCAACCTCGTGATCGGTCACTTCCCCATGCAGGAGTAAAGGCAGATCTACCTGCTGCATCGCTTCAAAGACGCGATCGCACTTGCGAATATCCGTCACTCCAAGGTCTGAATTGGTCGTTGCCCCAGCAGGGTAATATTTGACGGCTTTAATAAACTGAGATGCTTTTGCCGCAATAATCTCTTCAGGACTTGTGTTGTCCGTCAGGTAGAGCGTCATCAGAGGATCGAACAATTGTCCCTGTGGAACTGCTGCAAGGATGCGATCGCGATAGGCTGCTGCGTCAGCCACCGAGCGGACTGGAGGCTTCAAGTTTGGCATGACGATCGCGCGGGCAAACTGACGCACCGTATGGGGCAGAACCGCTTTCAACGCTGCACCGTCGCGTAGATGAAGGTGCCAATCGTCAGGTCGGGTAATCGTGAGCTTTTGCATTCTTCAATTATAGAGATGGCTGAATTCCGATCGCTCTCCTCCCCAAAATCATAGAATAACTTGAGCCTTTAGCCTTGATTCTGCTGTCTCCTTTCGATCTATGGTCTAGACTTAAGCAGTTAGACAGAAAGAGTCAGTCCAAGTAAATAATTCTAAGTAAATAGTGCGGTGGCTCAAGCGGTGCTTTAAGATTATTGGTGAAATACATTCGTTTAGGGTGCAATCGATACATACGCGCCCGGATGAACACAGCTATTTCTGAAGGGGTATTGTTATGAACTACCTTTGCAAATATTTTCGCAGGCTTGAAGATCGAGAGCAATTAGAACGAGGTAAATTTGATACGCAGATTCCGCCTTTAGAAGTACCTTTTCCGGCAGGTGAAACAGCCTATGATGTAGGCATTGCCTGGTGGTTAGCTCAATGTTCAAGCCTAGCTTATGAGAATAAAATTACCGTTGTCACTGAGTTAAAGGATGTGGGCTTTGATCGCATTTTTTTATTTGATACCAAGGGCACACAGGCGTTTTTAGCAAGTCATCCCGGCGTGAATGGGGGCGGCAAGTTTGCAGTGCTCGCTTTTCGGGGAACAGAGCAAGACTCGATCGATATCTTGACCGATATTAACTGCGTTACGAGATTGTTTCCAGATGAAAATCTGTTGGAAAATACAGAATTAGAAAAGAAATCAACCGAGAAACTTCCTAATCTTTATGCCCATGGGGGCTTTGTAGAAGGTATCGAAAATATCTGGGGCACAGCTATAAGAAAAGAAATTGAAGATCTTAATAACGAGCCAAACGTAGGGATAGAGTGGCTTGGTGCACCGGGGGTGAGTAATGCCTTGCTTGACTTATATAAGCAATCTAACAATATTCCGCTTTACCTTACGGGACATAGCTTGGGCGGTGCTTTAGCTACATTGGCAGCTCACAAATTGCTAGTGTATAAAGAGAGTTTTCAGGTGACAGCACTGTATACCTTTGGCTCACCCAGAACTGTTCAGCAACCTCTAGCCGACAAGATCAATGAGAAGTTTGAAAAGCGATCGGATCGGGGTGTGAATTTCCGATCACATCGGGTTGTGAATTTCATTGATGTTGTGCCTCGTTTACCACCGCGAGTTCCAGTTCTTCTAGATTTCCGTCACATCAAGAATTTGGTTTATTTCCCATGCGATCGCCGTCATAAGGAACAAGCAACGGGAAACGAAGTCAAAGGCTTTTGCGATGCAATCAAAGGCTTTTTGGGAGACACAGGTGTCCTTCTAATCTTGATGTTTGAGTTTGTGTTATCGCAAGCAACACGCTTGATCTGCACAGTTCTCGCTCTGGTGGGAATCCGCAGAGCCCTTAAGCAGAGGAAAATATTTAAGCAGAAGGAAATAGAAATCGAGCCCTATGTTCCTCGCACACTCAAAAGGCATAAGATTTCTGAATATATTCGACATTTAGAAACTGATTTGCCGATTTCGAGGTGATCTACCGCCGCACGACATTATCGTTTAGGGAACTTGAGAATAAGCTGCGGCGGAGTATGCTCAAGGTGCAACGAAGAGAACAATGCCCTGGGCTGAAGTGCAAAAGCGGTTGGATTTATGATTCGATGTCGATCGCATCTCTCCCCAAAATCATAGAATAGCTTGAGCCTTTAGCCTTGATTCTATGAATTCTCGCCAATTAGAAATTTTCCTCGACATCGCCACCGAAGCCGCTCTTGCTGCCGGAGCCGTTCTGCAAACCCATTGGGGCAAACTCGAAGACATTCGCGAAAAAGGTCGCCCCGGAGATTTAGTCACCGAAGCCGATCGCGCTGCTGAAGATGCAGTTCTCTCGGTTCTCAAGCGCCATGTGCCAGAGCATCCGATTTTGGCAGAAGAATCTGGGCAATTGGGCGATCGACAAAGCGAATTTCTCTGGGCGATCGATCCGCTCGATGGCACGACGAATTACGCGCATCAATACCCGTTTGTTGCGGTGTCGATCGGCTTACTGATCGAAGGAGTGCCGCAAGTGGGTGTAGTATTTAATCCGATCCATCAAGAACTATTCCGCGCCGCAAAAGGATTAGGGGCGACTTGTAATCGGCGGTCGATCCGCGTGTCCTCTACAACTGAACTAGAGAAAAGCTTATTGGTGACGGGATTTGCTTACGATCGAAGACAAACTCCAGACACCAACTACCCAGAATTCGCACATCTGACCCACCTTACTCAAGGCGTGCGACGCGATGGAGCCGCAGCACTCGACCTTGCTTACGTGGCAGCCGGTCGATTCGATGGATATTGGGAGCGGGGATTATCAATCTGGGATATCGCAGCCGGAATTGTTCTCGTCGAAGAAGCAGGCGGCAAAGTGACTGCCTATGACCAAACTTCTATGCAGCTTTCATCCGGAAGAATTCTTGCCACGAATGGAAGAATTCACGATCGTCTCAGTGCTGAACTGCTGCACGTTCAAGCCCATTGATACCCTAAAATTAATAGTTCTATCTCAATTCTGAGACTTGTAAACGAGAATCGATCGCAGCAGAATCCATTTAACAAATGGCTCCTATAATGAGTCGAGAGGTCATGTGCGATCGCAAAACAACACAAGTCACAACAGGTGGTGATCAGCGTGATGAATTCCCTTCGCTCTTGGATGCAACACTTTCAGCGAATTTGTAGCGAAGGAGAAAAACATCTCCATCACTCTGCGTCCGTGCGATCGCTCAAGCGCGTTAGTGGGCTGCGAAAACAACTCGCGCACAAGCCTGCGATTCCAACGCCCATCCTGATCATCGCCACCTCGATCGTATTTACAGGCGCATTGGGACGGCAGTTTTATAATCAACCCCGGTTGAGCGTGGGCAAAATCGCCCCTGAAACGATCGAGGCTCCCAGCGATGCTGCCGTTGAAAATCAACAAGCGACAGAAGAACGGCGCAGAACTGCTCGCGATACCCTAATGCCAATGTTAAGACTGGATGCGCTCGCCTCAAATCAGTCTCGACACGCCGTACAAGCCCAGCTCGCAAAAGGAGTCTTATTACGGCAGCAGCTTGGACAATTCCCCTACATCGAATCGCAAATACTTTCAGAATCCGCTCAGCAATACTTACGCAAAGCGAAAGATTGGGAATGGGAAATAGTGATTGCTGCAACTCAGGATCGCACGAATCACCTGAGCACTCAGCTCAATGATGCCATTCAGCGCCAAGCGACGATCGAACTCATTCGCTACCGCAATCAAAATTCAGCCGAGCGCTTATCTAGCCTGATTCGTCAGATTACGATGGTGCGACAACGCTATGCGACGACGATCGGGCTGATTCAACCGCCGTATGATTCGACGGTGCTAGAGATTTCTGATCCGATGTGGCAGAAGACCCAAAGCGAAGTCATGCAAATTGTTGATCGAATGCTAGCGCAGGGGATTGCACCTGGACTGTCTCCAGACCAGCTTGAAACCGCGATCGAGCGTAACGTCGAAGACACAATGCCACCAGAAACCAGAGCGATCGCAACGAAATTGTTGCTGGCTTCGCTAAAGCCTAATTTAACGCGCGATGATGAACAAACTCATGTGCAAGCTGAAAAAGCGGCGCAAGACGTTAAACCAGTGATGATCGAAATCCGGCAGGGAGAAACGATCGTTACCAGTGGACAAGTTATTTCAGCCCGTGATTTCATCTTGCTGGACTACTTCAACCTGAGTCGGCGCGAAACCAATTGGTTTGGTCTGATTGTGTTTGGTGGATTAGTTACCGGAACAGTCACAATCTTTTGGAGACTAGAGCAGCGCTATCATCCCAAAGGACTACGATATCGAGACTATTGGCTGGTGGGATTAATGTGTCTTAGTACCCCGTTGATGGTGATGATTAATGCACCTTCGACAAATTTACCGGCGATCGGGTTTTTGATGGGCACGTTTTACGGCTCGGTGTTGGCAGTGACCGGAGTAGGATTGCTGACGGTGATGTTACCGATCGGCATGGGATTAGGGGCAATGCAATGGATTCCTAGTGCAGCAGCCGGATTAATTGTGGCAGCTTTGGCGGCGCGAGTGCGATCGCGTGAGGAGTTAGCTTTGCTGGGATTAGGTGTAGGACTAACTCAAGGATTACTCTATCTATTGTTAGGTGCAGTGTCGGGAATGAGTTTGTATGGTCTGATCGGTCGGGTCGGACTTGAAGCATTGTTAGGGTTAGCTTGGAGCATTGTCGCGATCGGGATTAGTCCTTATCTAGAGCACTTGTTTGATGTTGTGACTACTTTACGCTTGGTTGAACTTGCAAATCCTAATCGATCCTTGCTCAAACGCTTAGCTGCTGAGACTCCCGGAACCTTTCAACATACTTTGTTTGTGGCAAATCTAGCAGAAGCTGCCGCACGAGAATTAGGCTGCAATGTTGAACTTACTAGAGCCGGAACGCTTTATCACGACATTGGTAAGATGCACGACCCCCTAGGATTTATCGAGAACCAAATGGGTGGTATGAACAAGCACGATGCGATCAATGACCCGTGGAGGAGTGCAGCGATCATTAAAAAGCACGTCACGGAAGGAATTGTGATGGCACGTCGAGCCAGATTACCCAAGGCAGTACAAGCTTTTATTCCTGAGCATCAAGGTACGATGACGATCGCGTATTTCTACCATCAAGCCCAACAACAAGCGAAACTTGATCCTGAGATCAAAGTCAATGAGGCGGATTTTCGCTATGACGGCCCTGCACCGCAGTCTCGTGAAACTGGGATTGTAATGTTAGCCGATTCTTGTGAAGCAGCTTTGCGATCGCTCAAAGATGCCACACCCGAAGAAGCCTTGAACATGATCAATAAGATTCTGTCCGCACGATGGAAAGATGGTCAATTAGATGAATCGGGACTCACACGATCGCAGATGAGTACGATCGCGCAAGTGTTTGTTCAAGTGTGGCAACAATCCAACCATCAGCGCATTGTGTATCCAAAGGTGAAGTCTTAGCTATTTCATTGCGCCCATTGTAGTTTTCCAAGCAAGCTCTTTGCACAGCACAATTAATGCTCTTTCTTCAGCTCCCTGAAATAACTTGGATTCGATTAGTTCTTCTAGCACTTGATGGGTTAACTGTTCCGAGAACGTTCCGCCACAGTGCAGTAAATGACTGTAGTAACAGAACTGCGATCGGCCCATCTTATTCAGGTGAAAGTGATAGATCTCTTCCCAAGTCATTCTCTGTACAGGGGTATTCACCGGAACGACCACACGCGGAATGCCTTGAATTCCGTATCGTCTACCGTTATGAGTATCTAGCTCTCCCACCAAAACTGTCCAGAGCAGCGTCCGAACTTCTTGCACTTGATCCGGTGTGAACAATGGATCAGGCTCACTGGTCAAGCGAATTCCAGAATTGAGAAACAGTGGATTGAATAACTGCGAATTGTAGACAATTCCTACTGCCCAATGGCGCGAACTACCCCCATTTCGCGACTCATCTTCGAGCTTGACGAATGTTCCAAAGCCATAATCATCAGGCAGTGGAGCTTCGGCAAAATCCATTACATCATCTACCTGCACAATGTAATCACAATGAGAATTCGACTTCACCACTTTGCCTAATCGCATAGCCTTCTCCTCGCTCATTCACTGGCATTTTACAGTGATGTGAGTTTTTGTACTATCAAATTTTGATCATTTTGTCCCAACCTGAATCACTCCTGTCTCTACCACTGTGCGATAAGATGAATCTTTGCTTGTATACGTCACCACATCACTACCATGAGTACCGGGACATTGTTCGATAAAGTTTGGGACTTGCACACCGTCGGGATTCTGCCATCGGGACAAACTCAGCTTTTCATCGGGCTACATCTCATTCATGAAGTCACCAGTCCACAGGCGTTTTCGATGCTGCGAGAGCGCGGACTGAAAGTGCTTTTTCCCGATTGCACAGTCGCAACCGTTGACCACATTATTCCCACCGACAATCAAGCCCGTCCGTTTCTCGATTCACTTGCTGAAGAAATGCTGCAAGAACTTGAGAAAAATACTCAATCGAACAATATTCGCTTTTATCCGGTTGGCTCTGGCAGTCAAGGCATTGTTCACGTCATTGCACCCGAACAAGGACTCACTCAGCCCGGAATGACGATCGCTTGTGGAGATAGCCACACCTCGACCCATGGAGCATTCGGCGCGATCGCATTCGGTATCGGAACGAGTCAAGTCCGCGATGTGCTTGCCTCTCAAACCCTAGCGCTCTCTAAGCTCAAGGTCAGAAAAATCGAAGTCAATGGCAAGCTCAATCCAGGCGTATATGCCAAAGATGTCATTCTGCACATCATTCGCAAACTTGGCGTGAAAGGTGGAGTCGGTTACGCTTACGAGTTCGCAGGTACAACCTTCGAGCAAATGAGCATGGAAGAGCGCATGACCGTTTGCAATATGTCGATCGAAGGCGGCGCACGCTGCGGCTATGTAAATCCCGATCCAACGACTTACGACTATCTCAAAGGGCGTGAGTTTGCACCCAAAGGCGAAGAATGGGACAAAGCTGTGTCCTGGTGGAACAGTCTCCGCAGTGATGCCGATGCTGTTTACGATGATGTTGTTGTTTTTGATGCGGCTGATATTACTCCAACTGTGACTTGGGGGATTACTCCGGGACAGGGAATTGGTGTAACCGAAACGGTTCCTACTCCAGAGGTAATGCCGGACGACGAAAGAGCGATCGCGCTTGAAGCCTATCAATACATGGATCTCAAACCGGGCGAACCCCTTCAGGGAACTAAAATCGATGTCTGCTTTATCGGAAGCTGCACGAACGGACGAATTTCTGATTTGCGCGAAGCAGCGCGAGTGGCTCAAGGGCGGCGCGTTGCTGAAGGCGTGAAAGCGTTTGTGGTGCCGGGATCGGAACGAGTGAAATCCCAAGCTGAGCAGGAAGGACTCGATCGCATCTTTGTGGAAGCCGGATTCGAGTGGCGTGAACCTGGATGCTCGATGTGTTTAGCGATGAATCCCGATAAGCTGCAAGGGCGGCAAATCAGCGCGTCCTCATCGAATCGGAACTTCAAAGGACGACAGGGATCAGCATCAGGTCGCACGTTGTTAATGAGTCCCGCAATGGTTGCAGCAGCCGCAATTACCGGGAAAGTAACGGACGTGCGCGAATTGATGTAGTGGAACGAGGACGCAGTGCAAACCGAAACGATCGTCAAAAGGTCGGTTCGGTTGCACAACAATACAGGGATTGGTGCACCAATCAATGGCTCAGGCTGAAGAGCATAAAGGGGGGTTGTCTTCGTTGCTATTCTGCCTCTGAATAGAACAAACGACATTAAAATGAGCTACGAACAGCAAATTATTGATTTCTACAACACCAGAGCAAATTGCGATAATAATGTAATACCAAATCAATGAGACAATTCACCCAAATTTGTCATAGCCATTACCACCGCTTTCTTTGAGTGTACTCAATTTGGGTTTACCGTCACAGTTTGCAAATCCATCTTCTGATCAGTATGTCCTGTTGTTCCCTCGTGTTAGCCTCAAACAAATAGGGAAGGGCAATTAGGGAAGGGCAATGGCTCCAGTTCAATTCCCACGACGACGGTTTATGCAAGCGATCGCAGGGACAAGTGTCCTAGCCCTGTTAGGCTGCACACGAGAACAAACCATGGTAACGCTGTACACGTTTGGCGATTCGATTCTCGATTGTGGACGATACAACGAGTCTGGAGTTCACCCAGGGCAACTGCTCGTTCAGAATGATGATCGTTTGTTTCCCGAATTTCAGGGTCAGGATCTTGCATCACGCGGTCCGGCTCGCCTTGACCATCGTGCCCGTGATGGTGCAACTGTAGAAGGGCTACAGTTGCAAGTCCAGGGATTGCAGGTTCAAGAACCTGCCATTGCTTTAATCACGATCGGGGGTAATGATCTTCTG
Source organism: Leptolyngbya sp. DQ-M1 (assembly GCF_039962505.1). NCBI lineage: Bacteria > Bacillati > Cyanobacteriota > Cyanophyceae > Leptolyngbyales > Leptolyngbyaceae > Leptolyngbya > Leptolyngbya sp. DQ-M1. The sequence continues at coordinate 252,959 of NZ_JAMPLJ010000006.1, read as the reverse complement.
GGTGGATTAATCGGCGATCGGGGCGTAGGCATGACAACCTTTGCCAACGCGCTTGACTGCTTCGTGCAGCAGTTACCCATTCGTCCAGTTCTGCTGGGCAATGTGTATGACCCTACACTGGGCGATGACAATCGAAATTTCTTAGGCATTGAGGCAAAAGTTGCTCGCAAAAATCTTGAGCGCATGAACAGGGCGGTTGCAGACATTGCCCACCGCTACGGGCAACTAATCGATCTCCACGCTCATTTTCTGAGTGGTGACTTATCCTGGTTCACAGCCACGATCGAGCCAAGTCTAAAGGGTGCATCGGAAGTACGACGCGCCTTTCTTCCCTATGTCCTGCGGATACGTTAACTAACAGCAAGCGATGAATGGTGGATAGACTCTGCATGATCGATCACGGTGGTAACGACAAGTCAAAACGCCAATAAAATCAATACTTTTGAGCGTTACCACCTCTACAATTAAGGTGGTAACAGGTGGTAACAGGCGTAATCCTAATTAACTGAGCGCAATACCTGAAATCTACTAATCGCAAGGATTTAACAGGGTTACCACCTCGCAATCTAAGTGTTACCACCTCTGAAGGCATGATCGCGCTTCTGCTAACAGTTGCACCCCCTACAGAAGCGCGATCGCGCCAAACAGAAAGAGGTTTTCCTGCAAAGCGGATCAAGTAGCAGGCAATCGTTACATCAAGCAACGATCGCTTCCGTTATCGCGATAGGCTCCTGAACCGTTACAAACGATGAGACTTGGTTCGGCAGGACAGCCCGGCATGGGATGATATCACTATCTAGAGTCTTGAGCATTCATCCTCGATCACATGGCTAGAATTCCCGTCTTCCGCGCTGGTAACCAATTGCTGAAAGTCCGTTTCATCATGCTGTTGTCACTCGCTACCTTGGTTGGAACTACATACGCAGGCGCCAATTTAGTGCAGCATTATGGTGAGGCTCCAGGAGATGGTGGCAGGTTAAAACCGCTGCCGGAACGAATCGCGATCGGTGCTTTTGTTGGGAGTCTCGGTGCTGTCTTCGCGGGCAGTATGTGGCTGTATGGCAAGTTCTATGTGGCTAGCATTGACTTTGATGATACCGAACAGAACCTTTACCTGAACACGGTAGAATTTTTCGGCACCAAACGCCATGAGATTGAACTCTCGAACGTGCTTGAGAGTGAAGAGCGTGCAGGGCAATTTGATTTGACTGCTTTCGACCCCGCTTCTATTTCTGTCAATGCCCCTTGGAAGTCAGTCCGTTTAGCAGGGTGGAGGTTGCCCGTGATCATCGATAGGCAAGGTGAAATCTTGCAGCCAGCGTTGTTTGAGAAGCTTTTTGAGGATGGAAGCGATTGAGAGGTAGAGTCTAGAGAAGCTGAAAGCGAAGTCTATGTCGATGCCGCCTACACCGACTATCAAGCTGAAGATGACCTCAAGAACACCGAAGAAATTTGCTTGCAGGTCGCCCGCAAACGCAATTCCACTCGTCCCGATTTCCCTGCCTTGGCATACATCCAGCAAACGACCCGTCATGCCATCGAAACGGTCTTTAGTCAGATTACGCTGCGCTTCCCGAAGTCCATTCATGCTGTGACAATGGATGGCTTTCTGCCCAAACTCACTGCATTCATCTTCGTCCAAACGCTCGAAGCTGCTTTCATGCCATAACCAGAAGTATCAGCGACGACCTGCATCGTTCTCATTGCTGCCAGGACGGGCTAGTTTTCATGACCATTTCTCTGCCAGTAGCCCTCCTTCCTTGAACTCGCAACTTGGGTTAGTAGAAGTATTTCAAAAAATGGGCTGAAACAGAAGTGGAAATCAACGGTTCTTAATTCTGGGCTTAAATCTCTGGAAAATAGCGACCATTTTAGAGCATTTCAAGGATTGCCTAAGATTGCTCATATCGGGCTTTAGCCTTACTGTATATAGGTTTTGCGTGTTACGGGACTGGCGGGACTCGAGCCTTAAATCAGAAGGCTATAAAGTAGATGAGAAGGAATCTATGGCAAGTCTTAATTCTGACGTACCTAAATCTGTACCTAAAAACAAAAGGGAGAGTCAAAACAAAAGAATCAAAAATAGTGTCAACAATGTCAACAGTTGCATCTAATCATCTAGAACCTATATATATCAATACTTTCAGGCTCTAAATTTGTTGACAGGGCAACGTCAACATTGTCAACAGTTTGTAAGCCTAAAATCCTGAAATCCAGTCGTAGCAAAGCTTCTCGATTGTTGTCATCGTGTCAACAAAAGGATCTTGTCCACTTTTGGTGAAGCAAAGATACGATCGCGAATCTCTTCAACGAAAATACTGAGGTTCGGGACAGTTCAAAGATCTCGATCAGTGTACAGTGACTTTTTATTTGGACTCTTACGCGATTTTGGTGATTTTGGAATTGAAGTCTCCTGAACCTGTGAGCTTACAAAACTCGTTTGTACGATCTCTCCCTTTTTCACCAAAATCGCGTAAGAGCCTTTATTTGTCGTGGAGACACATTAGTGTCGCTCAAGAAACAGAGCTAGACCTGGCTTACTTTTCTGCCTAAAGCCAACTTGGTAATCCTGGTGATCTAAGGCTAGGTTGTTGAACGAACATGTTCTGAAATCCTTTAATAAAGAGGATTTGCTCAGCGACATGAATTTGTTTTGATGTCATCTAATTTGGCATTGTACAAGAGCGCTCTAGGTTTTTGCAGTCTCAAGGCTCTAGATAATGTTCTTAGGTAGATCGCAGAGGCAAATCTGTTCCAAGAAATTGAGGCAGGGAATCGTGATTACGAACTTTTTAGATACTCAGAGTCTTCCACAAATTCCGTTTATCGAAATTGAGTTTCTACAGTCAGACACAGACCATTAGATCTTTTATTGTTCTCCAATAGCAGTAAATAGTTAAGGATTTAACAGAAATATCTACTGCTGGTTTGCCTCTAACCGCTTCTTATCTTTTTCAAGCTTCCTGATAGCCTCGTCCAGATAGTGTTGAATATCGAGTGCTAAAACAAATCCACTAACTTTTCCTTTTCTGCTTTCAACTTCTATTTGTAGTAGCTGTTGGACAGACTTAAGCCACTCTAATTCCTCAATTAACCTTGAATTGATGTTTTCAAATCTATACCGTTCCCTTAGCGACCGAAGAACGAGTCTTTTGCTCTCAATGTTCAATTGCAGTAGTGTAGCTATGAAAGTAGTTGGTTTTATGTATTTTAATACGGGGAGTTCGTGGTACTCCTGGCTGAGAACATCTCCATATTGATATCTGCTTAGGCTGATCATTCTGGAGAACTTCCAGGAATCACTCTGCATGATTGTAAGCAGATCTTGACCAGCAGAAGGCAAATTCTCTTCTTGTGCTGACTCTAGCACGTCGCCAATATAAGAGGATAGCTCTTGAAACTCTTTAAATTCTATTCCTTGGAATCCAAGGCTACCGTAACTATCCTCGGTTATGGAATCAATTACTGAAGGAGTAGCAATGGTAAGCCGTTTAGTGTTTTTCAGGTGGTCAATGTAGCGCTTAGTGTCCCTGAGTATTTCGTCTTTTCCTTTGTTGTAAAGTTTAACGTCAGAGAACATGAGAAAGAGTCCAAAAACGTGCTTTACTACTCCAATCTCAGTATAATTTCTACTATAAAAATCTACTTGAACGCTGCTAAGTATACTATCAAAATCGTCATCAGAAAGATCAGAAAAATACCAGAGTCGAACCCAGTTCGGAGTATTTTCGTTTTGAAAGTATCTACTATTTGATATTGATTGATTTAACTCTTCAGTATCTACAACACCCATATCAAAAAATGCTTTCCACCATAATCCGTTTGGGAATGGAGCGTGTAAGTCAAGCGAGGGGTACCTGTTGAGTACTTCTTGAAGCTTGGTATATTCTTGATTCTCATCTTTATTGGAATCAAAAGTTTGACTCGCAATCCGCTTACTTAAGCTAGCTGAATATGCTTCTCGTAATCTGCTAATATCTTTCGGAAGCACATTTCCGCGCTTGATCTCAATAGAAAAAGCTATAAGTAGCTTCAATAGATCCTGTACTAGCTCTATTTCCTCTTTTGCTTTCTTTGGCAAAGCATTGAAGATTCTCTCAAAATCTAAAACAATCTGCTTCAGGCTTCTTAGATTTTCATACCCAGCTTGCTCGTAGAAATCTCGTATCAAGTCAGTATTGTCAGATAAAAACTTTCTGATCTCTAGATTGTTTACCATACTAATGAAATTCTCAAGCGCACCCTCAAAATCTAGACACACACCAAAAGTTTTACCAATCAATTTCTCTTTAACAACCTGATATTTCTCGTCTTTTACCAGTTCATCTTCATTTGCGATAAGGAGTACTTTCAAGTCTTGATGTTCTACAAAGAAATTGACATATCCTAATAGATTAATCAGGTCAATTTGACAGCGCTCTAAATCGTCAAATATCAATATGCTTTTATCGGCATCTCTAAGATACTCCGGCAGATTAATATCCGGAGTCTGCAAATTTATGCTTCCGTCATCTTTGTTATCGTTATTTAGATCAATCTTCAATGTGCCTTTCAGTAAACCTTTAAGAATTTTTCCTGTTATTGCCATTCCTTTTGAAGAAAGTACAGGATGTAGTTGCTGAAAAAAAGCATTTTCTATCTCAGAAAAAGAGGTCATTCCATAAAGGCTAACGTACAGGCACTTGTGATTGTTCTCTTTAAGCTTTTCGCGATACCTACTAATAAACCATGTTTTCCCAGATCCCCATTGACCCTGTAAAAGAACAGCAAATCCGGGTGCGTGTGACAAATTACAGTAATAGTCTAGGTACGTTTCTATGTGACTGTTGATTGTTTTTTGCTCTTGGTTCATCTATTCCACAACTTTGCTTCATGATGCTTGGCGTAAATATAACAGTTATGCAGATGCAGGTGTTATGAGCAGGGTTTTACCGTTAGTCATTATGGCTTGATCTTGACTAGAGATTCGATGGATTTTGATGCTCCTAGATGTCAAGAAGTTGCGCGACAATCCACCATTACATGCTTTTCACTCGTTCTCGAACTGAGTCTCATCTGCTATCAATGCTATCGCTGTTTTCGCAATAGCAAAGGGTTATTCTCAATAAGCACGTCGCTTTTCGATGAGACAGAGATGAAAGCACGAGAAAATGAGGGTTTTATGCCTCTACCTTACAAAATACTAAATCGTAAGGTTAGGCTACGGGGAAGGTTTTAGGGATGCAGCAATGATTAGTTTTGAGATTGATTTGGGAGATTTAGAAGCGAGTGCCAAAGGGCGATGGGCATGGACAAGTGAAAATTTTGAGCGATGAAGAATTGGGGCGATTGTTTGAGAAGAGATTTCAGTCGTTTCGCGATCGTGCTCTATTCGCAATCTGTATGTTTTGCGGCTGTCGGATTAGTGAAGCGCTGCAACTGAAAGCGGAAATGATTCGAGGAAGCTTTATCACCTTCACCTGCGAGACTCGCAAGGGGAAGACGGGCACTTAGCAGGTGGAAGTTGTGCCTGCGCTGCGATCGATGATCCTTAACACCTTAAGGCTTTGATCGCGAATTGAACAACTGGAGTAGGTTGCGACCTCGGACAAGATTGATTACGTTTTGTCCAGGGTCATAGTTTGAATGCTTTTTGTGTGAGGTCTTTGCGCTAAGTGAATATTATGCTCGACTAGGTTAGACTAACACTTGCGTTACATCCTATATTAGGGCTGCTATATATTAGGGCTACATAAACAGCTAGATCCCCGATCTTCCCTATGGCTCCAGAGAACTCCCCTAGCCCTACTATTCACTTGGCTGGGATTGCTCAGTCACTCCTATCCGGATTTGCTCACAAAATTCTTCCGGGTCTAGATTCAGATACCGTATTGTTTGAATGAACACAGGTGGCAGTGGGCGACGGCACAAGGCGAAGGGGACAACTAGGCGCTTGAAGTCTTCTAACTCCGCTTCAGCAAGCTTTAGCCTTCTAGCGTGTCTTGCAGCTTCTCTAATAAGAGCATTTTTGGATCGCAACCCATTTTTGAGACTATTTGCACTAACAATGAGGCGACCGAGTTCAGTTGTAGCGCCTCTGGTCTTCTCCCAAGGCTTTGTGCGCTGAATCCTTGCGCGAAGTTCCTCCGATGTAGCAGGCATAGGCTGATCGACTCCCAAATTGACGTTGTTCAGAGTAATCCAACCTGGATTAACTAGGGTCATTCATTGAAGCACCCAATTCAGCATGACTCTCCCCTATGCGGGTGGTCAAGCTGCGAACTTTGCTATTTCTTCTCGGAGTTCTGCCAACTCCATTAGAACAGGGGCAAGCCGCTTTTCTAAATGAGCATTTATGCGAGCGTCTAGATGTTCAGAACGACGGGCTGAATCGTCGCTGGATTCGTCCCCATGGTCTCGAACATATTGCAGGAGAACGGCTGAGGCATTGCTACCGTTTGCCTTAGCCTTCTGCTTGAAGGCTTCCCACAAGGCATCATCACATCGGAATGTCGCAAGCTTTTCAGGCATCGTTGCACTTGTCTAGATTTTGTCTAGCTCAGTCTAACAGCCCTGACTTCAGTTGAGCGATCTTTCTGAATCCCAAAATGCCCGCATGAAGTCCACACCTCTGTCTATACAAGTCTAGATTCTGTCTAGCATTCAGGACAAAATGAATACAACATAACTACCGTTTTGGTGTATTCGGGTTTAATGGGGAATTTTTCGATGTTGGCAACCAGACAGGCAACGCTACCGACATTCGCGATCGTTGAGTTTCTGCGAAACACCGCAGACGTTCCGCTTGAACTACTTCATTCATGCTTTCTCAACGTAGAGTTCACTTGCAAACTTGTCAGAAACAATGAATGGTTATTCCTCATGCGCTCGGCAGGTGCTGCTTCGGTCCGCACCATCTGAATGACTCTAGGACTCCTTGGAAGATAGTTTTCAAGCGCTCCATTGACTTGATAGAGACATCAACCTCTCCGCAGTAACCGTCTGCCATAGTACAGGTGTATTTAGAGCCATTTAGGTTATTTAGGAAAACTACCCCTCCAGATGGGGCACTGATCATGTTATTTGCGATTGGTTGGAGATTGAGCGGTTGAGGATTCCTGCCAGCACCAAGCCCGCGTGAACGATCTTCGAGATGTTGGATAGAATTGCGTACAGCTCGAAGGTTAGGAAGGTCTATGAGCATTTGATTGTGCAACACCTCGATCTGGCTTGGAACGCTTACTTCTTTAGCAAGAACGCCAAGAAATTTCTCGAACGTATCAAGTGCGTAGAGAAATGCACGAGCGTAAATGAATGGCAAGTTGTGCTCGAACGTATGAGGAAGTCCGCCGTTCGCCCATTTTTCTCGCTTGAGGCGGAGCTCAGTTTCAAAATTAATATTGTCCCAGTCTTCACTATGCATGACTCCACGCTCCTGTTCGACAGCGCGTTGAATTTCCGAGCGGCGTATTGAGTTGCGCTTCCAATCGTTCAGGTCTGCAAACGATGGGGGAGTTGACTGTGCATCGCGAAATAGGTTCAGTGCTAAATTGGCATCAAAAAACTGCGACTCAAGAGAACTAAGAAGCTGCTGAATTCTATGCGCCCAGTCCTTGTCCTCATAATCAAGCCGGGTTCCGGGAGTGACGATTTCAAATACGATCATTGTCAGGAAGTCAGATGAAAGGTTTCTGTCTAACACTCTAGTGCAGCGTCAAGACTAAAGTGATCTCTAAAAGTCCTGCTTGATGCCTCTTTCTAAGTGTGCTTACCCTAAAATTAAGCTGTGACGATGCACTAGCTTGAGCAAGCGATCGTCGCTCAATGCAACGGCTGCAATGTACCCAACCTTCTGCTCGCGCCGCAGCAATCTAGGAGATCGCTTCGCTGCCCACACCGCAGAAGTCCAACCCGAAATGCCCATTCTGCCGTTGCCCTTGTGACAGTCGCTCTACAAAGGAATGCGGGTTTCAGAACATAACCGAATGGTGATTTATGCCATTTTTAGTCCAAGGCAAATCCTGAAGTCCAGTGTGACAGTTCCAGCAGGTCATGCCAGCGTAGCGGCGGGGGGTATGCTCACTTTTCCGGCGGTAGCCCTAGCTTCTCGCGGAAGCCTAGGATGATCGGATAGGTTTTCACTTGCGCTTGACTTAGTAAGAATGACTCGCAGCAAAAAAAAGCACCCAAGATCGAGTGCTTGTTGTGTTTTGTTTCTTAAATAGAACATGATCTCAAACCAAAGGATTCTCTCTAGAGAATGAGGGCTAGATCGTGGCATTAACATGATTGAGCGGATAGACTCAAACCAGCAGGAGGAGAGCAAATGCCAGAGTCATTCGAGCGACAAACGCTTAAAACATTGGTTGAACTGTTGGCAAGTGTGAGAGACAACGATCAGACAAACTTCGATCGCGTCACCGCATCGATCGACGCTCTAACGCTCAACATTGCTCAGTTGGCAGCACAGCAGAAACAGACTGCCGCGAATATCGATAAATTGGATGGGAAGCTAGACCGCATGATCACAGCGCTAGATGGTCATTTGGCACTAGCACAGCAACAGAGTGCGAATATTGAAGCCTTAACAAGACTGGCTACCGCTTTAGTTTCTAACAACCGCTAGAACCGCTCTGCTCGTCTTCGTAAGCGTTAATCCACAAAAAGAGATCGCCCTTCTCTTACCGTCATGTCTGGAGCTGAGGGTTGTTTCGGAACAGTACAACTTCATTCCTCTTGACGTAGGAATGAAGTTGCTCGACAACTAGAAAAGTAGGCTGTTACTCTGCTTAACATAAGGGCTAAACATCCTGGACACTTAGGCAAGACGATAAAAGGGAAGTTTGATGATTAATCCGGCATCTGAGCGTCTTCAGGAGCATGCAGATCGAATCATGCGATTGTGGGAGGAGCGGGCACGCGCTGAAATCAGCCCCTCCATGCATCACACCTCGCTGATCTTGCAAGATTCGCTACCGCAGTACTTAAGCTTCCTCGTCACTGAATTATCAACCACTATTGAACGCACCTCTGCCCGCATCAACGCTGATAAAGTGGAAAGCGATCGGATAGGCAGGAAGCATGGACGGGAACGCGCGGAATATGCTGATTACTCAATTACTCAACTGATCCTGGAGTATCACATTCTCCGCCAGGTGGTTTTTCAGGTGCTAGAGGAAGAAGCGCCGTTAACCATCCGGGAACGAGACATTATCATCAGTTCCATTGAGCAAGCTGTCAATGATGCAGCAACGCAGTTCTCACAAACGTTGAGCGAGATTCAAGAGATGTTTATGGTGACCCTGACCCATGACCTAAAAAATCCCCTGAATGTGATGAAAATGGGCACACACCTGGTTTTACGCCGATTTGAACGCGGTGATCGCTACTTTGATGTCACAGCTCGAATGATCGGTGCGATCGACCGACTGGATGGGATGATTCAAAACTTGCTCGATACGAGTCGGTTACGGGCAGGGCAGGGCTTGAGTTTAACGTTCGAGAATTGCGATTTAGAGCAGCTCCTTCAGGAAGTTATGGAGGACTTGAACTTCGCTTATGAAGAACGCTTTGTGCTGGTTTCTGGTGGTGCGGTTGAAACCCGTTGCAGCCGCAAGGAATTACGGCGAGTCATTGAAAACATCGCTGTGAATGCGGTGAAATATGGTGCTCCTAATACGCCAATCACGCTCACGCTGCAACACACTGCAACGACAGTCCACATCACTATTCATAACGAAGGTCAGCCCATTTCTCCAGAAGTACAATCCATTCTCTTTCAACAATTTCGTCGTACTAAGACTGCTGGAGAGCAGAAAGGATGGGGCTTAGGCTTATTCTTAGCAAAGAGCTTAACTGAAATGCATCAAGGAACAATTGAGGTTGAAAGTGCAGAGGGCAAGGGGACAAGCTTTATCATCAAGTTGCCAATCGCCCCGACCGAGACAGCTAACCCTCAGTCAAACCAGATCGAGAATGGCTGAGATAATTTCTTCTGAATCAATGTGCTTGGGCAAGAACCGATCAAATCCAGCTTCCAACACCGTGTTTGCGGCAAATTCTCGCGTGTAAGATGTAACGGCGATCGCGGGAAGGTGAGCCATTCTTCCTGATTCTGCCTGACGAATTTCTTGGATCAGCCAATCGCCATTCTGGTCAGGCAATTTGATGTTAGAAAGGAGGATATCTGGACGAGAGCGATGAAGGTGCACCAAAGCGTCATTGGCTTGCATGACCCAGATAGCTTCTGCTCCGGCTTCACTCAGGATAAACAGCAGTAAATCTGCCATATCACACTCATCCTCCACCAGCAAGACTTTTACTCCTGCTAAGGGTTGCGTTTGATGTGCTTGTGTTTTGCCAGTAATATTCACCTGACTAGAAGAATGTTCCATGTCTTAGTCCTTCTCTTTCTCTGACTTAATGGAGCCAATTAGTCAGTGTGCTTGCCTCATACTCAGGGGAGAAACGTGGAGAAGCCAACCACACATCAATATGTATACTTTTGTAACAAACAATGAAGGTCGTACACTTCAGGGAGATGAACAACCTAAAACCGAAGTTATAAGGACGCGCTGACGATTTTCACAGAGATCTTTAGCCACATATAAAAATGTAAGCCACGTATTTGATCGTGGCTTTTCTAATAGTTTCATCCTGCATTTATTCACCGTCCTAATTCCCCAAATAGCGGTAGGATGAATCCCGACTACTGCCCCGACTGCCCCCGACCGTTAACTGACCAGTCGGGGCACTCCATTAAAAAACGGTCGGAGCACGACCGTTCAGAGATATAGGGGTTTCAGTCTTTCGGTCGGTTCCGGTCGGCTCATCCTTCATCGTCAGAATTCCAGTCATCAGAGCAGAATTGCAGCCGATCGCTATCGAACCGACCGACCCCCAAGCTAAGCTCAATTAATGTTAGGAATTCGCTTCTAATTTCGCCAGCAGATTTGCCGCTAAACTGCCCCCAGCCTGATCGTTGACAATCCTTTGCTTTCAGCCATCCTTGACGGATTGAAAGCTCTAGAATCGCTTCCTGGATGGGGCTTAATTGGATGCCTTCATCGTCAGCTTCTTCATAGGCATCGGTTGACATTTCATACAGTCGATTCAGGCGATCAATTGATGGTGAAAAATCAATCGGAGCCATACCAATAGGATTACCATTTGCATCTAGATCGGGCACTGATGCCGGAAACCAACGACCCTGAGAATAGACCAATGCAGGACGCTTAACACCTGCTAGAGAAGCTTTTAACTGTTCTCGCAGTTCCTTGTTTTGCTTGGCTCCTAACTTAAAGATGCGATCGTCAGTCATCGCTTTTGCAATCCCCTTCAGTCCGGGAAAGATAATCGTTGCATCGTTTCGGGATTCTGCCCCCGTCCCAAAGTCCGCACCGGATAACTTGACCGAAACAATACACATCCGCGCTTTGATTTTGCGGGTGACTGTGGTGAACTTGCTCACCCAGGAATCAACCGTCTTTTGAGCATCCTTGCTCATTGCTTGCAACGTCTTGAAGGTATCCGCCCCCTCCTCAACGACTCGGAACACTCCAACGAAGTCATTCTTGCCAGCGCGATACTCTTGCAACCTTGTAGCAATGACATCCAGATCAGCGCCCATAGCTTCGATCATTTCCTCATGCTCAGTAACAATCGAGCATCCCTGCCAGTCATCTTGTCGCGCATAGATATCGAACACGCTGATCTCTGGATTCTGTCCCGGAAACAGGATGTAACGCGCCAAATATCGCGCCAATCTGGACTTGCCGCCGCCCATTGGGGAGACGATGCCTAAAATCGGGTGTTCATCTGCATCGCTCAACTCTGTCCAATCAAACAGCGGCAGAAGCTCGACGGGTTCCGGTTCAGATGGAGCCAGTGCAACGGTCGGCGCGTTAGGCTTCATTGCTGCATAGAAAGCATTTTGAAATGCGGTCTGGCTTAAGTCAGCCTGATCATTTCCGCTTCGCTCGGTGTCGATCGCAATCTTACGAATCGGCTGGGCGATCAATGCCGTGGCAAGTGTGCCAGCAAAAAATCCCATTTTCCCCTGCGGCGTTGTGGCATTGGAGGCGCAAGCCAGAAGAATCAGACTTCCCGCGAGAAGTCCCCATGATGCAATGTTCGCCCGGAAATTCGCATCAATGAAGTGCTTAATTTGGGACGTGTGCAACTCATGAGTCATAGTGGGCGACCTCCGATAATGACCCCAATAACGACAAATGCAACCTTAAGCAGAATGGGGATTTGAGCGTCAGGCACTCTGAATAAGCCATAGGCGACTGCCCCGATACCTACCAAGCAAAGCAATCCGAACGGCAGCCAGAACGCGCTTAGAAAGGGCGTATGAAAGCAGAGCGAAGTTAGGAAGCCACTACCAGCGACCCATGAAACAGCATTCAGCATCGCATCGGTGAATCTTGCCTGAATCAACGATCTCCGCATCAAATCGGCAGCTTCACTTGCGGGGTCAAGTCTGTTTGTATCCGACTTGATGACCTCCACGCGCTTTCCAAATAGGCTCTCTAGTTGCAGTTGGACGTTTGGCGTTCCGGGTGGCGAATTGTTATTTTCTGACTTCATGCTTCACCTGCGGCTGGATAGAGTTTGCGATGCTGTGCTTAAGCGCTAAAAGTGCGGCTCCGGTGAATAAACCACTGATTCCAACCGAGAGCAAAAGGAAAGCCCAGACATCATGTGGCTTGCTCTTTTGGGCGCTTTCCTTGGCTTGTGCTGCATAAGTCCGAGAGATATCGGCGGCATCTTTCGCGTTCTCGATCAGCAGTTCAATCTGGTGAATGGAATGATGCAGCGTTCGATTGAATTCAGCGATCGCGGACGATTCCGGTGAGGCGTTCGATGGCGGTTTTCTGGATTTGTTGGAGGGCATAAGCTTGCATCTTTTGAGTAATGAGTGGGGATAAGTCGATGGCGCTTCTGGCTAGGAAGTACAGCCAAAGAAAGCGCCAGGTGAGGCGCTTCGCCGTGTTCATTCGCGGGCATCCCCTCCCCCAACCCAGAACGGAGTCAGGATCGCCGCATAGAAAAGCGCGACCGCAATCAAGAAGGTTTGTCCAATGCCCGTAAGAACGGCGATTTCAGCCTCTAGGGATCTGCGTTGCACATTGCAACGGGCATCTGTGGCGACTGGGGGGATTGCCGCCAGTTCAGTTGAGGGGACGGGTTCCGGTTCAAGTTCAAGGGAGGGGACAAGATAACTTTCTGCCGCATCCCTAAACAGTTTGGCGCGAGGGGAATCGATCAAGAAGCCCAGGCGCATGATGCCGCGCTTGCTCCAGTAAATTCGGGCGATATTGTCGGGGTCAATGACCTTGATCCAGTGCGCCCCCTCCCTCAATTCGGAGCGGTTCCGGGTTTTGTGAGATCTGACAGCTTCAGCAGTACACCCGAACCCCTCAGCTACTAAAGCGGTCGGGAGTGCCCAGTCTTGAAAATCGGATGAGAACTGAGCTTTTTCAAGGATTGGCAGGAATTCATTCATAATCGATCTACCTCAATTAACCAGGGGTAGCCCAGGCCGGATCTGTGGAAGGTGGGGGACTGGGTTTTTAATTTGGTGCGCTTCGGTAGATTACCGAAAGTCACTTAACGCTATCATAAGGCAATAAGTCTTTGATGGAGGTAGGATTCAATGGTTGTTACTGCCAATGAGCCGCAAGTCCAAGTGCCTGCAAGAATCCCAAAAGTTAACGTTTATCTTCAAGACGACGTGAAAACTGACTTGGAGAAGCTAGCAAATGCAGAAAGGCGCTCTCTCTCTCAAATGGCGGCAATTCTGATCGAACAGGGGATTCAAAGAGCAAAGGCAGACGGGAAGATTCCCCCTGATCCACCACAAACGGAATGAGCTTCGGACACTTTTTGGTTGGATATTTCCGAGGGTAAGGGCTTGATTTTCCAGTACGAATCCACTACAATCCACGAAGCCTGCTAGACAGGAAGCCCTAAGACTGGGAAGCCAAATCGTTAATCTCCACATCTCCGCAGTAGGAGAGGTTTCCCAATGGTTAAAAGACGAACTCATCCAACAAGTATTAGATTGCCAGAGCAGCTCAAGTTAGCACTAGAGGCTAAGTCTGAGCTAACTGGTCTGCGCCCCGCCACTTTAGCGGTTATGGCGATCGCGCAATTTCTTGACCCGAATAATCAACCCCCCCCGAACGCTACGTAGTTGAGTGTGGGGGGTTTTGTGTTTTGCTTCTGCGCCTAATAGCAAAATTCCCCAACTGCTGCTGAAACAGCAATCGAGGAACTCCTTTGATCAACCTGATAGCGTACCTACAAGCCTGCTATCAGACAACCTGCGCTCAAACGGGCGCAGAAACAAGTTTTATGTCAGAAAAAATTGTTGAACTAATTGTAGCAAGCCAGCCGCTCAAGGCACAAGTGAGGGCGAAACAATACCCATTGAGTCTTGCACCCAGGGCGCTCTACGACCTGCTTTGGACACCACAGCGAAGTCTACGGCAGGATCTGCTGATCGCCCTGGCTGAAGCCCTAGCCTTTCAGCAGAAGGGAGGTGTGCTTTGAACCTCCCTTCTAATCGTAACTTTTGCGATTTCCCTCAAGAATGGCGCTTTACCCCGATCGCGAAAGGAGGGAAAGCTCCGATCGGCCAAGGTTGGCAGAACAAGCCTTTTCAATGGCAAGACGTGATCAGGCTTTTCAGTAAGACTTACCAGGATCGGCAGGTCAGCGCAGTTGGCGTAATCTCCGGTGAGGTTTCAGGTGGATTACTGCTACTTGACCATGACGGCTCTAGCTGCGAAAAGCTTCTCAGCGAATGGGGACAAGTCCCCCAAACCTGGAAAGTCAGCAGCGGTAAACCTGGGCATTATCAGCTAGCGTTTACGGTTCCCAAAACGTATTGGGGTGCAATCGCAACCCGGAAGTACCGAACAGGCGCAATTGATAAGGACGGCAAGCACGAACAGATTGAATTGCGTTGGAATGGGTGTCAATCACTTGTGTTTGGGGAACACCCAGAAACCCACCGGAACTACGAATGGACAGATATTGGTGGTCCAATCGCGGAAGCTCCGTTGTGTGTGATTGAAAAGATGCTCAAACCGGAGCTAGAGCATTCACGCCAACAACAGCATTTACAGAAATGGTCAGATCAGGATTGGGCGAACTCATATTTAGGTGCAATCGATCCAAATCCACTTGATTGGTATACATGGCGAGATTGTCTGTTTGCTGCACATGAAGCAGGCTTATCCGAACATGAAGCGCGATCGTGGTCCAACCGAAGCACAAAGCACACCGATAAAGGGTTTGATGCGGTATGGCAGCACATCAAGGGTAACAAGATACGAAGCATCACACTGGGAACGCTAGGCTATTTAGCAAAACAGAATGGCTGGACATCTCCGTTTCCAAGGCGGGAAAACGTCAAGGCTAACCGCGCTCAACCTGTATTAGAAGCGGTGAGTGTCGCGAAAATGCCGATCGAGCAGCTTCAAGCCGAAGTAAGTGACTTATGCGAACTGTCGCTGTCACAATCTGATCTAAGTGCAAAAATCCTTTCTTTGGCAGAACGGAGCGGTCGCCAATCGAAAGACGTTTGGGGGCTTTACACCGCAAGGCAAACAGACCTCAGCGAATCAGACAACGTTAGCAGTATTAACGAGTTGCTTTCGCTGCAAAAATCGACACTTAAAGCACGCGACATTCTGCGCCCTGAACTGGCAGAGTTGATTGAAAAAACCGCAATCGCACTTCCAACAGCGGAATCTTGGCTGATTACGACGTTGCTACCTGCAATTGGGAGCGCGGTCGGAGGAGGGCAGCGGCTTGTGGTTAGCCCAAAATCAGGCTACGTAGTCACTCCGATTTTTTGGAGCGCGATCGTTGCCAAATCCGGAAGAAAGAAGTCCCCAACCCAAGGCGCAATCCTAAAACCTTTGATGGAACTTGAAACTGACGCATTCAAGCGCTACAAAAACGCCGTGCAGTCGTACAAAAATTCGGTCAAGCAAGAAGATCCTGAGCAGCCTCCTGAAGCGCCGGTTCGAGAGAGATTCGTTACGAATAGTTCAACGCCCGAGGGGCTAGCCCGCATTCTCAGTGAAAGTCCGAATATCCTACGGTACACGGACGAACTGCGAGGATTATTCTCATTCAACCAATACAAGAAGGTTGGGGACGAAGAACAGTTTTATCTATCTCTGTTCAACGGCGAGCCTGTGATTGTCGATCGCGCTGATCCCGACAAGTCAATCGTTGCGAATCGTCCATGCGCGGGAATCACGGGAACAATTCAATCCGGAGTTCTAGAAAAGCTGCAATCCAAACTCGGATTCGACGATGCCTCTGGACTAATGGCGAGATTTTTATTTTGCTGTGAGGACTCGCCACTAGGCTACCTCGATTTGAATGACGAGGATAACTCGGCTCAACAGTTGCAGATTGTTCTCAAAGAGCTTTACGGGGCATTTCGAGGAATGTCCGATCGTGATTACCTTCTGTCTTCAGAAGCGAAAAAGTACTTTCAGCACTGGCAACACTATTTAATTGATCTTGCCAGTGCTGAAGCTCACGCAGGATTAGCGGCTGTGTACCCAAAAATCGAAACCTATACAGCCCGATTTGCGTTATTGCTCCACGTTGTAAATGCGATGTTTGTGGATAGAAATCCTGCCGTTACGATTTCGGGTGAAACGATGGAAAAAGCGATCGTGCTGGCTCAATACTATTTGAACCAAGCAAAAATCATTTACGGTACAAACGACCCGGAATCGAAGCAGGATAAGGCTTTGATGGCACTGATTGAATTAGGACGCAAGAAAGGCGTTCTAACAGCTCGTGAGGCGAAAATCGGTGTTAGAGCACTGCGAGAACAAACACCCGCACAGATTCGCGAATTGTTTACGAAGCTTGTCGAGTTGGGACACGGTTCAACCGAGGGTGAGGGAATTCGCGCAAAGTGGGTTTATTCGGAGACTCGAACCAAAAATAAAACGGAACCCGTTTCGCCTGCGGTGAAAGAATCGACATTGGTAAAACCTGCGATCGCAGAATCCAAATCGGTCGCGCTGACCGATTTGGTGGTGAAACCTGCGACTCCGATCCCGATACAAAAGGCTAGATGGCAACCGAAAGAGGGCGATCGGGTGCGTTACGTCGGTGAGAACGAAATCTTCAAAGCTCAGTATTCAGGCACTTTGAAAGTGAACTCGACAAGCCCTGACGGGGTTTCTTGTTTCACTGATGACGGTCGCCTTTCAACTTGGATTCCAGAAAAAGAACTTCAGCTATTGAACTCGGAGGTAACAGCATGACCGCACCATCACGAGCCGAAATCAAGGAACTCATTCGAGAAGTCTTTCTCGAAATGTGTGGAGGTGTTCAGCCCGACACCTCTAAACAGTGGTTAGACCTTGAGCAAGCATGGGAGAGACTTGGGTTTCCGAGCTATCACGCCTGCTACAAAGCAGTTCAATCCGGGCTGTTCCGAGAGGGTAAAGAGGTTCGTGATCGTAGAAGACCAGGCGCAAGAAGAGCTAAATGGCAAGTCAACATTGCACTTGCAAACAAGCGATTAACGCAGGACGGCGAAAAGCGCTCTAGTCGTTAAGTATGGGGGATGATTGGCGGCTTCGGTCGATCATCCCTACTCATAATGCGCTGTGAGGCTTCTATGTTCTGCTTGTCGCTGATGTGGCGGTGATAGCGTTTTAGATGAACATTAGGGCTATGACCCATCAAAGCGGCTGCAACAGTCGGATGATAGTCGAACTTAACAGTCCTAATACCAAAGGCATGACGCAACGCATACGGTGGAAACGGGACGTTGTAGCGTCGAAACTGACGCGCTACCTTGTCCCCAAGTTTTCGTTCTTCATACAGGCGATCGACATCCTTGACTTTTGGGAGTCGAATATTCCTTAAACCGAATTCATCAACCCATTCAGGGTAGAGCGCTTCAAAAACAAGCCTTTGCCCTGTTTTGCCTTTGCGAACAAACAACCCATCCTCACGCCACTCACAGAAAAACACTTCATGATCTCGTAGTCCGAATGCAGCCATCACGCCATAAATCCAACGCCAATTAGCGTTAGGGATTTTGCGCCAATAGCGCACGATATCTTCATCAGAAGGGATTTCACGGTCTTGCACCTTAGAAGCTCCGTAAGAGCCTTTGTACTGGCGCAAATTGACATTTAAACCAATGAAGTCTGCTAATATCTGAAGCTTGTTGCAGGTTTCAAGACGATTACGGGTATTGCGCTCGGTAGTAAAAACAATTTTTGTCAACAATTCTGAGGTCACAGGTTCGTCTGGCGGCAACCGCTTGTAAATCTTCTCCCAGTCGCCTTTCCATGTGCTCTCTGACAACGAATGAGTTTCAAAGTAGTGTCGCTTGAAGTCATTAATCCACGATCGCGCCGTTCGATTCTCTGGCAAGCGATCGCTATCAATGTATTGGCTCCAGTCAAATTCTTTCGAGATCAGCCGAGAACCCAATAACCTTGCCTCCTCCTCCGCACGTTTGAACCCTTTCTCGGTTGCAGGTACACCCACGCTAATCGACTGCTGGTAAGGCATTGGTCGATCGATGTGAGGTTTAGGCGGAAGAGTTGCTTTCATCCAAATCATATTCCCACGCAGAAACAGGCGCACCTTCACATGACTGTCCTTGAGACGCTGATTCACCGCTTCGAGCGCGTATTCGAGTTTTGGGGGCATAGATCAAAAATGTTGACAACTTCGTTGACACGATGACAACAGTTGAAAAGCGTTGCTGTAACTAGGCTTCAAGATGTTTCCTAGAAAAATGTTGACAGACCCTTAGAAATGTTGACATCAAGCGTCAACACCGTTAAAGCGCTGCTACATCAAGTTTCAAGGAAAAAAACTTTAATTGTTGACATTGTTGACGCTTTTCTAGAGTAAGTAATTTTTTCAGAAATCAGGGAACAGGAGGAGAGGGAGGCAAGGTTTCTTAAGATTGTCCCTAAATCTGTACCTAAATTGCTGGAAAATAGCGACGATTTTAGGGCGTTTCAGGAATTACTTAGAATTACTCCTACTAAGCCTTAACCTTACTGTATAACGGCTTTGAGTATTACGGGACTGGCGGGACTCGAACCCTCGACCTATCGCTTAGGAGGCGATCGCTCTATCCAACTGAGCTACAGCCCCGGATGAGTGGCATTATAGCAATCTCATCTAAAACGGGATTAGTGATGTAAGAAATGTTCGAGAAAGCGCGAAAAGAAAGCCGCGATCGCACCAAAGAAATGAGAGCCATCACCGGGTTCTGCGCCGATCAGTCCGTTTCCGATCGCTTCACTCACAGGCGTATAATCTACAGGTTCGGAATTGCGAGATTTGAGCGATCGCCCAATCAGTTCCCCCAGCGAAATCAACCCTAAAACCATCAATACAACTACAGCAAACACGAGCAAGTTTTGCATGATTGTCCTCCTTAAAAATTGAGCCCACATCCAGAAGCCCAAGTTTCATCCCAGGGAGCGCCACCCGTTTCTAGTCCACATAAATCGCTCGTCGCTCTTACAATCAGACGTTCTGCCTGATCCCACAGTTCCACCGTCACATTCCCTCGCATCGTGTCACGGCAAACAAACTGCATTCCGTCGATCGTCGGTGCTCGTAACGGTGTTCCCGGTAAATCTGTGGTTCCGGTCACGGTGACTCGATACTGTCGGTTTCGAGCATCCATGCGCCAATAGCCCCAAGGACGAATCACCCAATTCACTTCGGCATTCCAGGGCACAAATTCGTAGAACTGACCCCGATAGTGAATTCCAACCATCGCAACCGATTCTGTCCACCAAAGCACTCCGCGCCGTCCCCCGCCTGCGGTAAGCGCTAAATCTGGTTCATTGTCGAATGCGTTGCAGTTGAGCCAAAACCATTTACTCGGAAATGCTCCGCCCCAGTTCTTTTCACTATAGGCGGGAGCATTGACAAATTCATAGTTCTTGTCATTCCAATTGATGTAACCTGTGGCGTGTCCATGAGCCATGAGAATTTGCCATCCAGGTTCAAAAATCTGGAGCGATGAGAGCAAGCCTGCGGTGGATTGTCGATCGCCCCACCCATACACAGGCGCGATCGCATATTGCCATTCTGCAAAATTCCCGTTTGGCTCTTTCAGTCGTCCTTGATGCCAGGTTTCTGTGGCTTGATATCCTTCAGAAATGGTGCGATCGAACGCTTGCGGATCTAAAAGCTGAGGTTTGCCCGATTGCCGCCAATGTCCTAAAGCCAGTCGATCAGGTGCTGCCCAAAATCGATTCGGGTCAGGAAAAGTCCGGCACAGATACTCATCATCAATGCCTAAAATTTGAGCCACACCGCCGCTTGTGGGTTGCCCGCCTTGAGGATCTTCGATCGAATACATAAACGCAAACGTTTGACCGATTTCCGGTAAGGTGACGCGGTAATACCACCCCTCAAAAAAGCGGCGAGGAATTCGATTCCAGTGATAACCACTGTGGGGAGTCGGCAGGGGGCTAGTATTTTGAGGCATACAATCGACAATTTTCACAAGGGCCGGAGGGATTGACCGCGCATCGAAGATAGGGCGATCGCGCATTATAAATGCAGGTAAAATCGCCGACGAGGGTTCCGATCCCTTCGACACGGTGATGATCCGGGGGGAGGCGAAGCAAGTTTTGGAGTTGCCGCCGCTCTGCGGCTGCCATCGCTGCTCGAAGGCGCTGCTGAGCTTGAGACTCCAGCCGATGCTGGAGCAGCAACGTCAGAACCGAGGGAACAAGCGCGATCGTAAGAATCAGGAATACTGAAAGCATGATTCTATTTTGAGCGATCGTCTAATAATTTGGGATCAATTTGATCCTAGAAGAATTCGATCGTTTTTCCAATGCTGCCAAGACATTTCGGCGAAACGCCTCAGCAGCATTGACCGCATCACTATTGACCGCATCACTTAGGCTCTACGCCGGATAAAATGCGCCCACACCTTCCCATCGGGGCCGCAAACGCGATTCGTATAGTCATAAGGATAAAGCAGCTTACGTCCCTCGGTATCTGCATATCCAGTTAAAGCATCCCCCCAAGGATCATTCACAATATAGCCATTCGGCGTATAGCCAATCACCGTCACAATATGACCATAAGACGTAAACATGCCACACAACACCACCGGACGACCATTGATCAGTTCTTCTCGCACGTCCCGAAATGTCCACTCGGTACTAAACGTGCCATCAAATCCATAAGCATCGATCAGCTTCGATAAGGTGTTGTGATTGATTTGAGATCCTTCTCCATCTTCGTTGAAGCACCACTGCAACAATTCATCTTCAAGTTGACCGCCTTCACGGGCGCGAGTTCCAAGATAGGACATACACATCGCGATCGCCGTCACATTACAAGTAGACCAGTAAAACCGGGGATTGTCTCGCTGTGAGAAGTACGGCACATTCAATTCAACAGAACCGGGAATCGGATTAAAGGCGCGATTGCCCCGACTCATCCGCACAAAGTCCGGGAATATATAGCCCGTATTCCCAAAGTTCGGCAATTCTTCATTCAGTGACACTTTGATATGTCCGCCTTCAATCATGTAGCTTGCGACCCCGTAAAACTCATTCGCATTAAAGGTCGATCGTTCATCCGGTTGAAGCTCCGACGAATCCACCGGCCGCTTTTTGATCACGGTGTCGCGTAGCGCTGTCACCGTTAAAGCACTCGAATCATAGGGCACTTCCCGCCCGTTGCGCTCAATCTGGGCATACTGCCAGAAGATAAAGCCACGATCGCCAAAACCGGGGATCGGATCTTTCAGCGTCACTCGAAAATGTCCGCGAGTGCAGGCATATCCTGTAATTTGAAAGACTTGACCTTTCAGCACGTTTGTTCTTTGATTAGCTGCCAGCAGCGAAGAATCGGCAGGAGAAGTTTTGAAAAAGGTGGTTTGGGTGATCAGAAGATGTGCTGCTAAAGGAATATCGGGAACATCATCAAGCGAAAACCTGAGAATCTGTGCTCCTTTCGTCAGTTGCACATGGTCTTCGTAGAAATAACCAAAATTTCCGATCGGCGCGATTGTGCTCCCTAGCTCTAATTTCAAATGCCCATCAATAAAGCCGTATCGCAGTACGGGAAATGTTTGTCCGGCTTTGACTAATACCTTTTGCTGAGTGTTGAGCCGCGCAGAATCCTCGGTTGAAACCTTGAAAAAGGTGTCTCGCAGCAGTTTCACAGAAAGAGACTGTCCCACCGTTAGCGGATTACGGCTCACAGTAATGTAAAAGACGCGATTTTCGATGAGCTTATTGCTGGCATCAAATCCTCTGAGCCGCAGCCAACGCGCTCCGGGTGTGGAGAATCCTCGCGGCATCGAGACCTGCCAGGTTCCATTGTTGAGCTTCACATCTAGGTTCACTTTATCTTCAGCCATCAATGTGATCCGCCTGATACGAGCAGCATCATAGCTGCCCTTGAGAACCACTGGCTTATTCACCAATACTTCTAAAGGCCCAGCATAGGTTGGAGGCGCACTCCCGCCTCCTGAAGTTAGCGAATTGGCTGCGATCGTCGTGTCTGTCATACTCTTTTCGCTGAAAAACGGTGTGCAAAAACCAAAGACGAAACATGGCGCGATCGGATGCGCCCCTGTTCTGACAACTATACTTCTGCTGCACGATTTGCAAAAAAGAATCTCCCGATCGCAGGAGATCAGGAGATTGAGCTTCGATCGAAAATAACGGGCTACAGGGCTAATTGCTGCAAGATATCCGTTGCGTGAGTATCCGTCTGAATCGTCGTATGCACTTGAACGATCTTGCCATCTGCACCCACCACATAAGTCACGCGCTTGGAATAGCCGCCGCCATCGACATCATAGGCTTGGGTGATGGCTCCATTGGTATCTGCAAGGAGTGGAAACGGCAGACTGTATTTTTCGGTGAAGCGCTGGTGTGAGGCTTCATCGTCCATACTTACGCCAAACACAGGAATTCCTTTACTGGTGTACTGGGTGTAATTGTCACGAAAACTGCACGCTTCTTTGGTGCAACCGGGCGTGTCGTCCTTGGGATAGAAATACAATACGACCGCTCGACCTGCATAGTCTGAGAGCTTAACGGTGTTGCCGTTCGTGTCTTTTACGGTGAAATCGGGGGCAGTATCGCCCACATTGAGCGGCATAGAGATGGCTCCTTTAGAAGATATTCCGTCATAAATTGTAATCTTCTACTTCTACGTTTTAATTACAAAGAATTCGGGTGGTTTACGTCGATCGATTTATGGGTTCCTGACTCAAATTTGCTTCATATAGCGAAGAAAATATGATCCTTACGTATAATCTGAACAGGAATCTTTATAAAAGTTTGAGCCTCTACTCCTGATCGATCACCCTCCTTTAGTAAGAAGAGATTAATTATGCCTAGAATCTTAATTATTGATGACGACCCAACGATCGCGGAACTCGTCGCAGTCAACCTAGAGATGGCAGGCTACGATGTCAGTCAAGCCTCAGATGGCAATCGCGGACAAGCCCTCGCACTCCAGCTCCAACCCGATCTGATTTTGTTGGATCTGATGCTGCCGCAAGTCGATGGCTTTACGATCTGTCAGCGCATTCGCCGCGATGAGCGCACCGCCGATATTCCCGTCTTGATGCTGACCGCGCTCAGTCAAACTCAAAACATTGTGGAGGGCTTCAATGCAGGCGCAGACGACTATCTGAAGAAGCCGTTTGAAGTCGATGAAATGCTGGCGCGAGTCCGAGCATTGTTGCGTCGTACCGATCGCATTCCCCAAGCCGCAAAACACTCTGAAATTCTCAGCTATGGCCCTTTGATCCTAGTGCCCGAACGCTTTGAGGCGATCTGGTTTGGCAAAACCGTAAAGCTGACGCATCTAGAGTTTGAACTGCTGCACTGCTTGCTTCAGCGCCACGGTCAGACTGTTTCTCCGAGCGAAATCCTCAAGGAAGTTTGGGGATATGATCCCGATGATGATATCGAAACCATTCGGGTGCATGTGCGCCATTTGAGAACCAAGCTTGAACCTGATCCCCGGCATCCGAAATACATCAAAACGGTGTATGGTGCGGGTTACTGTCTAGAACTGCCCAGCGAAAGCATCGAAGAAGTTCAGATGGCAGGTTAATTACTTTTCGAGCCGAATCGCATACCACTGCAAATACTCGCCGGAAGCCATACCTAGCTCACAAGTGGTATCGATCAGATAGCGGATCTGATCGTCGATCCCACCCGCTTGTTTGATATCTGTGGGCAATTCGTCTTGCCGAGCTGCGAGAATTGATCGTAGCTTTTCGCTCAATTCAGTCGCGGTTAGGATCGCTTCAGGCTGGTTCGTTTCGAGCACGACAAAATGCTCCTCATCATACATAGTTGCCGCAGACATAAGATTTGTTAGGGAATCAAGAGCATTCCCATTTTTGCACTTCTGCCCTCCTCTAGAGCGAAGAATCTCCCACAAGTCAGACCCCGATCGCTCTCAGTGCGTGATATTCAGGAGATATATTATTCTTGAATCGCTATGCAGAAAGCACATTTAATTTTTAATCCGGTGGCGGGTCAGGGAAACGCAGAACAGGAATTAGAGCTAATCCAGTGGTTATTAAGCGAAAAGTTCGACTTAGAAACGAAATTAACTTCTCCCGATCGCGATGCGGATGAACTTGCAGCAGAATCAGTCAGCGAAGGTGTAGACGCGCTGTTTGTGTCAGGCGGAGACGGTACAGTTTCTGCTGCGGCGAATGCTGTGATCCGCACGGAGATTCCTTTAGGTGTGATCGCACGCGGGACTGCAAATGCGTTTGCAAATGCGCTCTCGATCCCCACGACGATCGAAGCTGCCTGCGAAACGATTCTGAATCAGCAAACGAAAGTAATTGACGTAGCATTCTGCAACAAGCACCCGATGATTCTGCTCGCCGGGATTGGATTTGAAGCAGAAACAATTCAGCTTGCCAGCCGCGAAGCCAAGAATCGGCTGGGAATTCTGGCCTATGTTCTTGCAGGTATCCGCAAGCTGCGGGATCTAGATCGCTTTGAAGCCGAAGTCGAAACCGACGAGAAGATTATTTCGTTTACCGCTTCGGCGCTCACCGTGGCGAATGCCGCTCCTGCCACTTCGGTACTCGCTCAAGGCCCAGCAGGGTTGATTGTCGATGATGGAATGCTGGATTTGACGATCGTTGCCCCTGCAAATCGCACTAGCGCGATCGCTGCGACTTATCATCTGCTGCAATCTGCTCTTAGCGGCAATCCAGCGGAACGCGATGATATTGGCTATTTGCGATCGAAGCGCTTTAAAATCACGACCAATCCACCGCAAAAAGTAGTGCTGGATGGCGAAATGAGCGGCACAACCCCGATCGAGGTGGAATGTGTTCCGGCGGGACTCACCGTTTTTATGAACGATCCGGAGGCAGAAATTCCGACTGAAAAAATCGACGGTTTACCCGATCTTGTGATTGAGCCAAAAGATGCTCCAGTCTGACGAGATTGCGGCAGTCTTGAAACCCGCACAACTGCTAATTCTTCTCAGTATAGGAATCTCGAATTTGCTTGAGTTCGGTTAACTGCTGCTCCACGATCTGCATCACCTGGTCAATCTCAGGAACGACATTACGCGGTTCAGCGAGGGGTGTTGCTGTGTGATGGAGTTCGTTGATCTTTTGCTGGAGCCGAGTCGCGATTGTCAGTGCATCGCGGCTTAAGCTTGTGAGCTGTTGGCGCTGATAAAACTTTAGGGCTGCACCCCGGAGAACTTGTAGCGTTGCTTGCTCTCCAGCTTCCGTCGGTGTAATTCGCAGGCGCAGTAGTACCCGATCGCGCTGATACGATCGCTCAATTTCGACCTGCTGAATTTCAGTGACCGGAAACAGCGGCAGACGAGTGAGATGTTTGAGTTCGTCGATCAGGGCTTGGAACTTGTTGAGCGCGATAGTTTCGATCACAGACTGAATGGTTCCATTTTGGCTCCATAGAATTCGACCGTATCTTTCCCGTCGTTCAAAGAACAATCGCCCAATCCCGTTGCCTAAGACTCGTCCTAGAAGTTCCTTGAGCAAGCGTGATGGAGGAAGTTGAGCAAGCAGCGCGATCGGTTCTTCAGCGTATCGGGTGCTGACGGGTAAGTCGGGAAGGATCATGTAGGGATTCTGAACGGTTGCTTGAGCTTCGGGTGCATCCGTTTCTAATGCGGTTTGTTCGTCAGGAACTTCAAGTACCAGTGTGTCTTTATCGTGGAAGCCTGCTTCTAGGGATGCTGTGGGCTGTGGTTTGGATGGGGCTGGACGGTTTTGGCTGTAGTTTAGGTAGGCGGTCAGAACGGAGTGATGTGTTTCTGAAGAGAGGCTTTGAGGAATGAGTGAGTAGTTTTGGTAGCCCGCCATCCGTCGAGCATAATCGATCGCGGCAACATCATTGAGCATCACCATACCCAAGTGCAGTTTGCCATGTTGGATGGAGAGCGGCAGAATCTGGTGAAACAGACACGCTTCAAACGGCAAGACGCGATCGATAAGTTGAAAGACTTCTTCTGAGTTCATGGAGGCGATTATCTGGGGAAAGTCCTACGACCTTGATTCCCACTTCCAAAAAGCGAGACATTGATAGTGTTCCCCCTTGCAGTTAAGCTCTGTGCATGGAAACCAAATTGTCGTTCCGATTGACTTCTAACCCAAGTAGGCAGAGCGATTCGTCGATCGTGGTCTTTCTGCATGGATTTCTGGGCAGTGGTATGGAGTTTGATGCGATCACGGCGCAATTAGGCGATCGAAGTCTCACAATCGATCTTCCGGGTCATGGTGAAACTCGATTTTCAGATCAGTACACGATGGAAAATACAGCAACTGCGATCGTCAACTTACTAGATGAGTTAGCAATCGATCGAGCGAGTTTGGTCGGCTATTCAATGGGAGGACGATTGGCGCTGTACTTGGCGTTAAATTATCCAGAGCGATTTGAGAAAGCAATCATCGAGTCAGGGTCTCCGGGATTGAAAACAGAACGAGAAAGAGCGGAGCGCATCAAGCGCGATTGTGAGTTAGCCGATCGGATTCGGACGGATTTTGATCAGTTTTTGATCGATTGGTACAATCAGCCGTTATTTCAATCGATCAAAGTGCATCCACAATTTGAGCAGATGCTGAAAGAACGATCGCGTAACAATCCGGTTGAACTTGCGCGATCACTTCTTGAAATGGGAACGGGAATGCAGCCGAACTTATGGGGGAAATTACAATCGCATCGGCAGCCGTTATTGTTGATGGCAGGAGAGCGCGATCGTAAGTTTGTCGCTCTGAATCAAGAAATGGCATCGCTCTGTGAAACGGCAGAATTAGCGATCGCGTCCAACACTGGACACAATATTCATTTTGAGAGTCCAGAGTGGTACATCCAGCAAATCAAAGACTTCTTGATTGAACCCGTAAAAAAGCAGCCCTATCGCTAAGGCTGCACCAGACCACACAGTAAACTTTTCGCGCTTCTAGCTCCACGCTCCCTCTAGCGCATTCAAATCTGTTTCCGGCAGCAGAATCATCGTCTCAAAGCCAATTCTGCCCATCTCCGGTTCTTCGCCCATTTCCATTTCTACCAAATACGACCAGTTTCCAGAATCTGCACGAAACTCTCGCACTTTTCCCTGCCCACCAATGAAGCGTACAAATTGGTCAGGACTAAACTTTGGCATCGTCATTACAGCGGTCATAATTCCCAATTCCTTTTGTCTACGCTTGCATTCACTCTCTAGGCTTCAATGAATCGCTAATCCAATTGCAGACAGAATAACGAGAATCAGGATAAAGATGACTCCCCCGTTTGGGTAAAACTCAACTTGAAATCATTCCACCCTAAGAATTAGCGCAGTTTGATATGATGCGATCGAAATGAGTACATCGCACGATCGATACAGAGATTGCACGCACAATTTACATCAGAGGAAACGCTACCGCTAATGCTGATCACTTCAATTTGGGAAATCCATCTTGCATCGCTGAGCCTATGGGACAAGACCAGCGGCACTTGGATCAATGTCGCAACGGTTTTAGTCGGTAGTGCAATAGGACTGATGCTGCAAGGGAGTTTGCCTGCTCGAATGCAGCGCATTATTACTCAAGGGCTGGGGCTATTAACGCTGTTTTTGGGTGTCACAATGGCATCGAGCTTGCTAAAAGTCAAACTCGGCGCGATCGATGGCGTGATTATTGGGCTGTTTGCGATCGTTTTGGGTGGCTTGCTGGGCGAATGGTGGCAACTCGAAGCAAGGCTGCATATGATCGGCGATCAGATTAAACGCAGGGTGAAAGGGGGCGGCAGTTTTACTGAGGGATGGGTAGCGGCAAGTTTGCTGTTTTGCGTTGGGCCAATGACGATCGTTGGCAGCTTAAATAACGGCTTAACCGGAAACAATACGCTGTTATCGATTAAAGCCGCAATGGACGGACTCGCCTCGATCGCGCTTAGTAGTAGTTATGGAATTGGGGTCGTGTTTTCGATTTTGTCGATCGCCGTTTATCAAGGTGGACTGTCGATCGCAGCCGGGATACTCGCTCAATCGCTTAGCGATCCAACCACGGCTCCAGCCGTGTTGTTAACTTCGGGAGTAGGTGGATTAATGGTGATTGGGCTGGGTTTGAACTTATTAGAAATTGCGCGGTTGAGCGTTGCTGCATTTTTGCCAGGATTGCTGCTTGCACCGTTGTTCTCTGCAATCATCGAACGGTTGGCGTAATCAGAAGCGGTAATATGTCCGCCTATATAAAAGATCCATCACCGATGACTTGACGATTAATATGTTTGAGTTTGATCCAAATTTTTTAAGATTTGCTACCAAATTCAAAAATGTCTCTATAATTAACGACGATAGTGATAACAGCATCACCATCACTATCGTTGATCGAGATGAGCAATAGAGCGATCATTGTCTGGATTGCTCAACTGGCTGAAAGATTTTGTTTCAGATTCCAAGAATGGGAATACATAAACAAAGCAAACTGCCTGTCTATTTAGTAGGAGAAACACAATGGTTGTAACGAAAAGAAGATCACCCACATCAACGCTAGTCTCAAAAGATTCGATCAGCAGCGCATCCACCGCGCTCCAAGAATTACCGGAAAAGCCGAAGGAAATCTGGTCGCTGAGAGAAGCAATTCACCTACTCAAAGATCAAATTACGATCGCGCTCGATCGTGGCTACAACTACAGCGAAGTTTCGCAGATGCTCTCCTCGAAGGGTGTAGAAATTAGCCCCTCGACGCTGAAATACTATCTATCGTCTGCCCGCAAAGAAGAAGGCGGTGCAAAAACTCGTCGCCGTCGTCGCACGATTAGCATGAGTGCTGAAGCGTTGCAAGACGGTTCGGATGCCCTAGAGAATGCGTCTTCAGAACAAGAATCAGACGAAAAGCCTAAGCGCACCCGATCGACCGCTAAAGCCGATAAAACGACCGAAAAAGCATCGACCAAAACGGCTGCCAAGTCCAAGGCAAGCACCGCTAAAACGACCAAGACTGGAACCAGCCGGAAAAAGTCCGACAGCTAGTGAGGTACACTCGCTTTACCGATCGGCATTCGCGCTAGTCTTGATTTGAGTGTCGATCGCATCGATCACTGCGATAAGCGATTGCTGTTCGCGAAAGTTTTGTTACGCCCATTCACAATTCTAACTTTGCAATGGTCTTAGATATTTCCTTACCAGAAAGCTTAGATGCGTTCTGGATGCCTTTTACTGCAAATCGACAGTTCAAAGCCAAGCCCCGTCTGATGGCATCTGCCAAAGATATGCACTACACGACGGTAGACGGTCGATCGGTGTTGGATGGAACCGCAGGTTTATGGTGTGTGAATGCGGGACATTGTCGCGATCGCATTGTGCAAGCAATTTATCAGCAAGCCGCGACATTAGATTTTTCGCCAACGTTTCAAATGGGACATCCGGCTCCGTTTGCGTTAGCCGATCGCTTAGCAAAGATGCTGCCAGGGGATTTAGATCACATCTTCTTTGCGAATTCTGGATCAGAGGCAGTCGATACGGCGTTAAAAATTGCGCTGGCGTATCATCGGGTGCGGGGTGAGGCGAGCCGAACCCGATTGATCGGACGAGAGCGCGGGTACCACGGCGTTGGATTTGGCGGCGTTTCAGTAGGAGGAATCGCACCGAATCGCAAGTTCTTCGGGAGTTTGTTGCCGGGAGTGGATCATTTACCGCATACGCACAATTTGGAGCAGAACGCTTTTAGTCGAGGACAGCCCACCTGGGGGGCGCATTTAGCCGATGAGCTAGAACGCATCGTCACTTTGCATGATCCTTCGACGATCGCGGCTGTGATTGTTGAGCCTGTGGCGGGATCAACGGGTGTGTTAATTCCACCCGTGGGATATTTGGAGAAACTGCGATCGATCTGCGATAAGTACGGCATTTTGTTGATTTTTGACGAAGTGATCACGGGCTTTGGTCGCTTAGGTCGGGGATTTGCAGCCGAATATTTTGGGGTAATGCCAGATCTCATGTGTGTCGCGAAAGGAATTACCAATGCGGCAGTTCCAATGGGTGCGGTGTTTGCGCGATCGTATCTCTATGATGCGTTTATGCACGGACAGGAGAACGCGATCGAGCTTTTCCACGGATACACCTATTCAGGGCATCCCTTAGCTTGTGCCGCAGCAATGGCAACGCTGGATATTTACGAAGAGGAAGGCTTGTTCGATCGTGCCCGTGATTTATCGCCTTATTGGGAAGAGGCGATGCACTCGCTGAAAGGATTGCCGCATGTGATTGATGTGCGGAATTTGGGCTTAGTGGCAGGCATTGAGCTTGCATCGATTCCGGGACAGTCAGGAGTCCGGGCTTACAATGCAATGGTTGATTGTTTTGAGCAAGGATTACTGATTAGAACGACCGGAGATATTATTGCGTTATCGCCACCGTTAATTTTGGAAAAACATCACATTGATGAAATGGTTGAGCGTTTAGCGAGTGTGCTAAAGGGGCTAGCATGAATTTTGAATTGAGCTTGATTAAGAAGTAGACTGAGCGCAAGTCTAGAGTTCTGAGTCCATTTCCAATGGACTTGCGCCGATTAGCCCGAACTTTCAGTTCAGGGCGGGATGTGGCAACGACGAAGACTGCTCAAGCATCCTCCTAGTAGCAAGCGCATGAGCTAGTAATCATCGAGTTGTACTGAATCAAGTCGTACTTAATTCAGTCTCCCCCTTTTTATAGGGGATCGCTCTGTGTGAGGGAGATAACCTTAAAACGATTCGTAAGACAACGAATTTTTTGGAAACTTTATTCCTCACAACACTTTGGAGACTCCTTTTATGACTTCGATTAATACAAACAATACCGATCGAGCCGTCTCAGAATTTCAAAAGCTGCCGATCGAGGAGCAACTTGTCGCACTCGGAACGCTATTCAAAGAAGTCTCTGGATCAGTCCCGTCCTCAGCTTTGAGTACCTCGTCTAGCAACGAAATTTCGACGCTGATCAGCGAACTTAAGTCCCAGCGCCAAGACGAACAACTCCAAACGCTCGGAGATTTCTTGACGAATAAGGTTGATCATTTTGATGGCGTTGCGCTCGATCCACA
This sequence comes from Leptolyngbya sp. DQ-M1, assembly GCF_039962505.1. Lineage (NCBI taxonomy): Bacteria > Bacillati > Cyanobacteriota > Cyanophyceae > Leptolyngbyales > Leptolyngbyaceae > Leptolyngbya > Leptolyngbya sp. DQ-M1. The sequence goes on along the minus strand of NZ_JAMPLJ010000006.1, from coordinate 221,383 downwards.
TCCGAGCAAAGCTCTGTTAGAACTGCTTCCCGGTAGCACTCAACCGCCGCTCGCACGCTACGAAGCGTTAGATGCAAACTCTCGGATTGCATTCTGGTATCAACTCGGTCAAGAATTTAGCAGCAGCATTCCGACCAATGCTCAAGTGTCGCCGAAAGCAACTGAATTGCTGTCTTCGGTACGATCGCTCAGTGCGGAAGAAAAAGCCGCTTTCCTGGGTCAACTCGTATAGATGAATGAAGCGCGATCGTAACCCACGCGATCGCGCTTTCTTGCAGGTCTTATTCGATTTGGTTAGTCTATGGAAGTGCGTATCTTCCTGGAACAATGCTGCAAATTTCTAAAACGATCGCCATCCCCGACTCGGAGATTGAACTGAGTGCGATTCGTTCTCAAGGTGCAGGCGGACAAAATGTGAATAAAGTGGCAACTGCAATTCATCTCCGGTTTGATATTGCGGCTTCTTCGCTGCCAGAACGGATCAAAACTCGCCTTCTGGAGCGAAATGACAATCGGATCACCAAAGATGGCATTGTGGTGATTAAAGCGCAATCACAGCGTACACAAGAGCAAAATCGCGAAGAAGCTTTGAATCGGTTAAAAGACCTGATTAAGAGCGCGATCGTCGTACCAAAAAAACGGAAGCCTACAATTCCAAGCCGCAGTGCTCAGGAAAAGCGGCTCGACAGCAAAACTAAGCGAGGACACATCAAAGCGCTCAGAGGCAAAGTGACCAACAGCGATTAGAACACTCGATAGTAAGACAGCACTTCAAACAACAACGCAGCGACAATCGGAACAACGATCGGAATGATCACCACATATCCCCATTTGTCAAACTGGATCGGTTGATCCTTTGGCTTCAGAATATAAGCCCCTGCGGCGATCCCCGCGATCGTGCAAAAGATGCCAAACACCAGAAAAATAATGAATCCTGACTGCGGTACTCCCATGTTGTCTCGGTAAGGAACAAGTAAGTAATAACGCTTCAGCATAGTGTGATCGGATCTTTAAGCTTCTCTAGCTATTGATAGGTTTTACCAGGTTGAATGGGAAGTTGAACCGTGAATCTTGTCCAACCCTGATCGCTACTGACTCCGATCGTGCCTTGTAGCGATTCAACTAATTTTTGTACCAGCGCAAGCCCTAGTCCTGAACCCCCTTGTTTCCAGGGATCAGCGTTAGGAACCCGATAGAAGCGCTCAAAAATTCTCGATCGCGCTTCTGGGGGAATTTCAACTCCCGAATTTTTGATGCTAAGTTCCACATGAGGCGCAATCCAGTCTGCAAACACGATAATGTGCTCCGTCGGTGGAGTGTATTTGCAAGCATTGTTGATGAGTTCTATCAGAATTCGCTCTAGTGCTGCATGATCGCTATGCAAAACGGGAAGCGCTGGACTGATCTCAAGTTCAAGCGTTTGTTGTCGCGATTCTGTGCGACGAAAAAATGGTTCTAGCAGTTCGGGCAGCCAAGTTTCGAGATCGATCGGGGTCACGTCAATCAATTGTCGTCCGGACTCTAGACGTTGCAGATCGAGTAACGTATTCACTAATTCGGATTCGCGATCGCATTCGGCATTCAGTATTTTAATGTATTTCTCTCTCTGTGATTCCGTCTTTGCAATCCTAAAAAGCTGTAATGCCATTTTCATGTTGGTCAACGGCGCTCTCAATTCATGAGAAACGGTACTTAGATATTCATCTTTCAGTTCGCTAAGCTGCTGTAACTCTTCAACCTGGTCGTCTAAATTAAGTTCGATCGTTTTGTAAATAGTGATATCTTCTAGCGTCATCAAAATACCATCAGCGCGAATTTCTAGCGGTTCGATCTGAAGCCGAAACCAGCGCTCTTGTCGCAATTGCTCTGTTGCAATTCGATGGGGATGTTGCAGAACTTCTTGCCATTGTTCAGGATTAATCCAATTCGGAACTAAAATCGGTTCAAGGCAACGACCCGCTTGAATGTTTAACATCGAAGCAGCGATCGCATTACAAAACCAAACTCGCCCCTCTAAATCACACGCCACTAAAGCAATCGGTAAACAATGTACAATCGTAGCTTGCGTGGCTTGTGATCGTCCTAACTGATCCACTAGCGTTGTTAATCGCGTTAACTCTTGCATTGATGCAAACTGAGCCAGGTTTTCCGCATCCTGGGGTTCCGATTCGATATGATAGCGTTGCTGAATCTGTTTGATCTGCTGTTCTAAATTCCTGTGAATTCTTGATCGCTCAATCAGTACCGTCGCGATCGTACTTATCGTAATCAACCCAATTGGCGGAAGAATTGAAGGCAAATAGTTTGCGTTTAGCAATGCAAGACTTGTTCCAACCCAACCTGCTACCGCAACTGTCGCGATCGCAAGTTGAATTTCTGTGCGCCAATAGCTAAGTAATAAACTAAAACTAAGACTCCCGATCGCAGAGATCAAGAGTAACAGCACGAACGGGGGCTGTATCGGAGTTAAAAGATTGCTCTGTAATAGGTTATTGATCAGCGTCGCTTGAACATGCACACCGCTTGCAGCAGGATTGCGGTCAAACGGAGTTGGATGTGCATCGATCGCCGTCGCCGTCACTCCCACAAGTACAAGTTTGTCTCGAAACGCCGAATCGGGAATTTCTCCGCGAATCACCCGCGCAAATGAATACTGTGGCGCTGCATCAGCCTGTCCTACCCAGTTCAGCCAAATGCGCTGACTAAAATCAGGGAGCGCGATCGCCTCTCGCAGCATTGAATAAGTCAGCGTCGCTGCGATGCCAAATGCCCAAACCTGACGGAACTGCGGCTCAATCGATCGTGCAATTCCATCTTCGTCTGACTGTATCCGAATATGTCCACTTGCCACGGTTGCTGCCTCAAGCTGCGGAACCGGAAGCAACGGTAAACCACCTTTACCCTCTGCTTGCGTCAAAACGACTCGATTTGATCGTGCGATCGCCGCTGCAAATGCAGCATCCTCCGGAGTTAATTCAGAAAACAAAACGTCGATCGCAATCACACCTGCATCTGCTTCGGTCAACCGATCAATTAATTTGACATATTGCGTTCTCTTCCAAGGAAATCGCCCGAGTTGCTTAATGCTGTCATCATCGATCGTCACCAGCACTAGGCGATCGTCCCATTGCCGCTCCCCCCGTAACCGAAACAAGGCAGAATACGCCACTTGCTCAAGCGGCTTGATCCACCCGAAATTGATCGAACCCATCACCAGACCAAGAGCGATCGCACCTGGAAGCAAGCGCCATCCAGCTCTACTCAAGCGCCAGTTCATAAGTTTGAGACTTGCCTAATGGAGTGATTACTTCCACCTTAACCCGTAAAAACGAGACAACTAAAAACCCTGAACTGCGAAACGCACCATTGCGATCGAGAATTTGGGGAACTTCGTTGATTCTGACGATATTGACTGGATCGACACGACCGACAATTTGAACCTTGCGGACTCCACGATCGATCCTCCTGACCAATTGCGCTCTTAACGTCGTGTCATTCCGCAACGGCACCGCAGGCGAGGGACGCTCTCCCGGAATGGTTAGATTCTGAAATCCACGCGGCACCCAAACTCGTCCCCCTCGCGCCGCTGTCACCACCGCACCCGTTAGGGTTGCAATTCCTGTCTTACCGTCCGGTTGTACTGCAACCCCAAAATCTGTACCCCGTACTCCACTGAGTCCAGCAGGCGTTTGAATCTCTAGCTGAGATCCACGATTGGTAAATCGCCGAAGTTTCAAGCGCACTTGTCCGCGTGTGACATTGAGGTGAGTGATTCTACCGTTATTACCTGCGACCTCTAATCGCCGTACCCTTAATCGAGTTGATTCTAGAACGTTAATGACTCCGACCCCTGTGTCTAGCAGCAAATCAGCCCTCGAATTCACTCCGGTTGTGATGCCCTCACCGATCGCTTGAAGTCGATCGCCTACTCGCGCAGGTCTTGATCCAGAGGGACGATCGTAATTTACACTGCCAACCATTCGCTGAACGAGTAGCCAGCGATCAACCCGAACTCGCAAATCTCTCGTTTGTGCGAGGGCAAAAGTTGGAATACAGCAGGCTAGAAAAATGCAAGATAGGATAGACGCTCTCATGAGAAATTTTTTGCATACTTCTAAATTAATGCATCTTTTATTCCATCAAAATGTTTAGCTCTGTAACATTTAAAGCCGCTCTATTCTGTTAAGCGAATTGCTCAGGCGTAATTAAATAAATTGATACAAAAGTAATGCAAGGACGGCGCACTGATGAAGTTCTTTCTAAGAGTTGGGATTGGCTTTAGTCTATTTTTTCCACTTTCGGCTCGGCTTGTTGAGGCGGCCACACCTCGATCAATTGATCAACAAGTCAACTGTGAAATTCTCGTCGTGGGCGCTGGAACCGCAGGAGTCGCGGCAACTTACGAAGCATTAAAGGCAGGGCGTACCGTTTGCCTGACAGAGATTACTGACTGGATGGGTGGGCAAGTTTCGGCTCAAGGAACCTCCGCACTCGATGAGCGAGCAACGCAGCGATCGCGGCTATTTTTTCCACGCGGCTACACCGAATTTCGACAGCAAATTTTAGCGCAAAATGGGAGCAGAAATCCGGGAGCTTGTTGGGTGAGTCTCGTGTGTTTTATGCCGAAAGAGGGACACGAAATTCTACAAATGATGTTAGGAGAAGCAGCAAAAGAAGGCAAAGGCAAGCTTTATTTCTTTCCAAATACAGTCGCAAAATCGATCGAAACTACTGGGTCGCAAATTCAATCGATTCGTGCGATTCAGCACCGACCCGCGCCCAACGCCGCACCCCTCAATACTTATCCTTTATCACAAACGATCGTCGATAGCTATACCGAGCAAGATTCGCCGTTATTGCAAAAGAAAATCATTCAGTTCGTTCCCCCGGCTTCAGGAAAATGGTATGTGATCGAGGCGACCGAAACCGGCGAACTCGTTGCTTTAACCGATGTGCCTTACCGTTTAGGGTTAGATGCACGATCGTATGTTAATCCCTCGTCGTCGAGCGAAACGGATTATCCTTACTGTCCGCAAGGCTACACCTACACCTTTGCGATGGAGGCAACCGCAACTCCACAACCTGCGACACCTCCCGATTTTTACCCCCGCTACTCACAGTCCTACAGCTTTAATGACCAGCGTTATGCAGAGACACCTGAACTGGTGTTCACCTACCGCCGCATTCAAAGTCAGGTTCCGGGCGCAGGAAGTCGATCGGTGAATCCCGGTGATATTTCAATGCAAAACTGGAATTGGGGCAACGATTACGCACCTGGAACAAGCCTGGATAACTACATTTTGTCGCGTGAACAACTGCGGGCTTCTGGGCAACTGAATTCGGGGAATTGGCTCGGTGGGTTGCGCGTGGACGGATTGCGCGGCGGTGAAGAGCAAGCGATCGGCTTTTTCCACTGGTTTCATTCGGGCACAACGGATGCGAAACTCTCGACCAAGAAGCCTTTTCCAAATTTGCGCTATCTGACTGGATTCGATTCCCCAATGGGCACAGCGCATGGGTTATCCAAATATCCCTATATGCGTGAATCTCGCCGGATTATTGGGCGACCGGCTTACGGATATGCAGAAGGCTTTGCGATCGATGAAGTCACGGCATCTCGAAAAGACTTTAGCGAAGAGTATTATCAGAATTTGGGCGATCGCACATTTCGCAATCTGGCAACGGCGATCGCGGGACTCCGAACGATCGACGTGATTCGGGGTCGCATTGACCCGAAAACTGTGAAAACCTTGGGTCGATCGCACATTTATCCAGATAGTGTCGGCATCGGACATTATCCGCTTGATTTTCACCCTTGTATGGTGACTTCTCCGCCTGAAAAACCAGGCAATCAAGAGCGTCCGGGAGAGCGGCAGGGTGCAGATGAAACCTATCCATTTCAGATTCCACTGCGATCGATGATTCCGCAAAAGCTAGACAATCTGCTGGTTACGGGGAAAAGCATTGCGATGAGCCATATTGCGGCGGCAGCGTATCGGGTGCATTCGATCGAATGGTCTGCGGGTGCGGCGGCGGGAACCACGGCTACTTTTTCGCTGGAAACTGGCATTGCACCGTTTCAACTGGTGGAGAATTTACCGAATCCCAGCCCGAATTTAGAGAAATTGCAACAGCGCTTAAATGCAAACAATAATCCGACTGCGTTTCCAGGGACTTCGATTTTGAACACAAATTGGCAGAACTGGAAATAATAGTCTTTATACGGAATAGCTTTTTCAACCAAAGTTGAGGATTTAATGGCAACGTCGCTGCTACCGTCTCATCCGAGAGCCGCAAAAGTCATTCACGATTTAAGTTGGGAGCAATTTGAGGAACTCGATCTCTCTTTAGTTCGATGAGTTTTTCGCTTCGATTTGAGTCCGTTCGCCCCCTAAATCCCCCAGAATGGGGGACTTAGATAAAGAGCAATTCCCCAAGTTTTGGAGGTTTCCTACCTTTCAAAGTCCCCCACGAGTGGGGGATTTAGGGGGCTGCCCACTGCTCCAAACGCAGCCAAGAACTTATGTCGAACTCACGCGAACTTAATATCCGGCTGCAACGCCTTCTCCACGCGGATCAGCCGCACCCTCGATCGACCCATCCGGCTGAACCACGATCGCGTTTGCATTTCCCCATTTTCCGCGTTGTTGAATTTGATGTCCTCGACGTTGCAATTCTGCGATCGTGAGTGGATCAAGTCCCCATTGCTCAACCATTAATCGATCCGGTTGCCATTGATGATGAATGCGTGGGGTTGCGATCGCTCGACGCACATCCATGTCATACACCAGAACATTGAGAATGGTTTGCAGAACGGTTGTGATAATCGTACTGCCACCTGGCGCACCGACCGCCATTTTGAGTTTTCCATTTTCGGTGACGATTGTGGGAGTCATGCTCGAAAGCGGGGTTTTCCGGGGTGCGATCGCGTTCGCTTGACCTCCAACCAAGCCAAACGCATTCGGGGTATTCGGTGCGATCGCAAAATCATCCATTTCATTGTTTAAAACAATTCCGGTTCCTTTCGCGACAATCCCCGCACCAAATCCGAGATTGATTGTAAAAGTGAGGCTAACGGCATTGCGATCGCGATCCACGATTGTTAAATGACTCGTTTCCGTTGATTCTCGCGATAGCTTTTGTAAAACTGCTGGATCGCCTGGTTTAATTTGAGTTGCAGCCTTTTTCGGATCGATTTCTCGGCGGCGAATTTTGGCATATTCAGGACTAATCAGCGCAGAAACCGGAACTTTGACAAAATCCGGATCACCGAGATAAGTCGCACGATCGGCGTAAGCAATTCGCATTGATTCGATCAGTAAATGCAACGCATCAGGATTACGCCAACCCATCGATTTAAGATCAGTATCGCTAATCAGATTGAGAATCTGAAGCAAATGCACTCCACCCGAAGAAGGCGGCGGCATCGAGCAGACTCGCGCTTGTCGGAAATTGCCGCAAACGGGATCACGCCAAATGGGGCGATACTGCTTGAGATCTTCCAGCGTCATCAATCCCCTATTGGCTCTCATATCCCGCACGATCGCACTCGCAATCTTGCCCTGATAAAAACTATTCGGATCTTGAGCGATCGCCCTCAAAGTCGCGGCTAACTCCGTCTGTCTGAGAATTTCCCCCGGTTGATACGGCTTGCCATTGCGCGTAAAAATCTTGCGGGCTTCCGCGTTCTGAAGTTTGCGCGATTCGGTTGCTTGGGTGAATCGATAACTCACCGCAAATCCAGATTCCGCCAGAACGATCGCAGGCGCAACCACCGTCTTCCAAGGCAATTTTCCATACTTCTGGTGCGCTTGATAAAGACCCGCGATCGTTCCCGGTGTCGCCACAGCTAGGTATCCATCCGTACTCGCGTTCGGACGCACTTTCCCCTGAGCATCTAAATACAAATTCTGGGTTGCTTTAATCGGGGCACGTTCGCGAAAATCAAGCGCTTTCATCTCATTGTTCCGCGCCTGATAAAACAGCAGAAATCCACCGCCCCCAATCCCCGCACTAAACGGCTCTACCACTGAAATTGCTAACGTTGTCGCGACTGCTGCATCGATCGCATTCCCTCCCCGTTTGAGAATATCCAGCCCAACTTGAGAAGCCAAAGGATGAGCGGATGCGACCATGCCTTGACGAGTACGATCGAGCGGAACCGACTGCGATCGGGCGATCGGCACTGGAATCACAACACTGATAGCAATCAAACCAGAAAGAAAAAAGCGCTTCATCATGCAAGTTGTAAAAAGATGCGGTATCGGCAAAATTCAGTAGTGCTTTAGCATACTGTGAAGTAGACCGCAAGATTTCAAGGCACTGCCAGAAAGTCTACTTAAGCAGTAGTAAATATACGAGTATTAAGCCTGTATGTACGCAAATTCAATCCAATGTTTCCAAGAATTTGCGTAGGACAGAATTAGCCAGTATGGAAATAATTAGGACGCGGTATAGTCCAAAGTCAAACGTTTTTCCTTGGAAAAGCTGCGTTATTTCGGCTATGTCGCCTTGTGTTCGTCGAATTGAGAATCATATGTTGAAAACAAAAGTCTCGATGGATCTGAAGCCTCGCAGATCCCTTCTACTGCAATTGGGCTTAGCATCATTTGGTGCGATCGCCGTATGGTCTTTCTTGTCCGAGCAAGCCCTTGCTTTAGTAGGGATTAATTTTGGAGGGAGTGTAAATCCCTCTCCAACCAACTGGACTAAAGTAACTACAACGGGAACCTTTAGCAATCTTATAGACGACTCAGGAACGCCAACTGGAGTCAGTCTTACCGTCTCTGGTTCCCCCACGCCATTTTCCGTCAATACTGCGTCGAGTTCGATTCCTAGCGATGCTCCCTCGCTGAGTAATTTAAGGTCTAACTTTTATGCTTTCAGCAATGGCGCAACACCCGCAACACTACAGCTAACCTTCTCAAATTTGCTGCCGAATACCTCCTATGGTCTTTACACCTTTGGTCTGCGGGGGGGTGGAGTTTCACAGCAAACTGTCACCATTACTGGCGCTAGCACTCAAAGCTTTCTCCAGACTGCGCCAGCAGACACGCTTGCTATTAACAACCAAGTTGGCAACAGCACCAGAACCTTGCAGAGCTATGTTCTACCTGTGATATCAAGTTCATCTGGTACCATTGCTCTCAATTACGCTGGTGCACCTTCCGGATTATATACTGTCGCCGGGGTGGCGATCGATCCCCCTCCCCCCGTCCCTGTTCCTTTTGCCTTTTCACCATTGCCTGGATTGCTTGCAGCTTGGGGTCTGCGAAACGGCAAACGCACATTGAAGCAGTTTGCAACTCGGAAAGCATAAGTTCCAGTTCGGTTCGCTTTACGTTCAAAACAGTAGAGCGAACCTTTGCAAAGCTTTAAATCCACCGAAGCACAGAAAGCAAAATGAGCCGCGCGATCATACCAAGTTCACGATCGCGCAACTGATACAATCTTTTAACGCAGGAAGTCACCAGAATATTTTTGCAACGATCGCAACACTCTCGATTACACTGAAATCTCAGATTTTCAAAATCTTGCTTCATCGAACGAAGAATCACGGCTTTCAATCGAGGAATCTACCTTATGCGTCACGGTCGATCCGCAACTCCCCTAAACCCCAAGCTGCAACAAGCACTAAGCTGTCTAGATTTGCGCCTAGAAGATGAACTCACGCGCTATCGTCGGCAACGTGCGGGATTAAGCGTTGCCCCGATCGTTCTGCGTCCAAAGCAACCGCAGAAAAAACCGCTCGAACTCGCAGCAGCAAACGAGGCGGAAGCGCCTGCTATCCCTCAAGCCCCTCCAAAAGCGATTTCGTTCGATCTCGGTGCCTCTTCTATGTCGGAGCAATCGATCTCCACAGCAGACACCGACGAGAGCGCAATGATTCCCTACGAGCCAGAAATCGCAGGTGCCGCCCTCTTTGAGATTGCCAACCCCGGTGAGCAAGCGCCTGCTGAAGATTACCTCGAATCGTCTGAGCAATTGCTAAAAAGCCTCAAGCGCGAAGAAGCCAAAGTTGAGGTCGAGCGCGGATTTCTGCAAAGCTTATCGACTCCGCTTGGAATTGGCTCGATGCTGACGCTGCTTCTCTCTAGCGCCATGTTGGGCTATGGGATTATGAATCCCTCAGCTCTGAGTGGCATTGCTCAAAAAACAACCCAGCCCGAAACCACAGAAACATCAGCCCCCCAAGAAACCGCATCCAACAGCCTTCCGACTTCTCCGCGCCTCGATCGTGATGAGTTTTCCGACTTGGGACTCGACACGCTAACAGCACTCAGAACAAAGCCTTCACCTGCTGCGATCGCGCCTTCTCCCAGCCCGTCTCCGACCGTATCGCCTGCTGCACCGAGCGCGATCGTTGCTCCTGCTGCGTCTCCGTCTCCTGCTCCGGTGACAAGCTCTTCGATGCTGCTACCTTCGGTTACTGTTCCAAAGACCCCGAATCCCTCTCCCCCTACCGCAGCCGAAAGCTTGCAGTACAAAGTTGAAATTCCATTTACCGGAGATCAATCTTTAGCAACCGCCCGTCAAGTGGTACCCGATGCCTTTGTTCGCTCTGACGGTAAGATTCAGCTTGCAGCAACCTTGAGTGAAGAAGCTGCCCAAAAGAAAGTCCAAGAATTAAAAAATCGCGGACTGACGGCAGAAATTCGCAAGCCGCAATGAACGATCGTTAGATTGCGAATATTTTGTGAAAGGCAGCCTAAGAAACCAACCCCCGAAGCCAATTCAGCTAGAGAGATGCTGTTACGAAACTGCTAAACGTCCTTATCTGGCCAGCAGTGCTTCTGTTCATCCTGATCCGATTTGGTTGAGACTTACGTGATTTCTTCTCAAGTTTGGGTGAGTTATCCCTGAAAGGAGCTGGATTTGAGGCTTCTTTAAAGAGAAAACAGGCTGAAGTTTCTGCTACTTTGGCAGCGGCAGCCGCGTCTCGTTCTGATGGAGATACAAATCGTGAGAGTGCTGCGAAAGCAGCAAAAATAGCCGCAGATATTGTTTCTGAAGTCGTTACACCTCGCGTTATCAGACGTGCAAGTAGGTCAAATGAGTTGTTTGAAATGGTGCTGTCTACCCTAGGTCGCGCAGTATAACAACTGCGGTGCAACGGGTTGACCGAAGCCGCTTGGGTGAGATGAGAGGTATTGGCAACCGCTGACCCGAACCGTTAGGCTGATTTGCGGTATGAATTAAGCATCCCCAAATTGCTGAGTTAGAACCAAGAAGGGTTCAAGCATTTCTGCTTGAACCCTTCTTGGTTAGGTCTAACCTCTACAGGCAGACTACTAACTCAGCTTCGATATTTAGTAGCTACGAGAGAAGTTATTGCCGCTTCTGCGATCGCCACGATCTTCACGGGGCTTGGCTTTATTGACCTTCAAATCGCGACCCATCCACTCCGCACCGTCTAGTGCTTCAATGGCAACCGCTTCTTCAGAATCTGCACCCATTTCTACAAAGCCAAAGCCGCGCATACGACCAGTTTCACGATCTACGGGAAGCTGAACTCGCTTTACGGATCCATATTCTGCAAATACAGAAGTCAGATCGGCATCAGTAACGTCATAGGACAGATTGCCTACATAAATTGACATAGCTTGTCTCCAAAGATTAAAGGATGTGTAGAGTAAATTTTCGGAGAGAAGTCTGTCAATGGAAAAACTTGAAAACTCGTTAATACTAGAAACAAATGTTGCTAACCGATATCTATGCTCTGAAATCAGTCTAGCACGTTTAAAAAGCTTCTGGGTGTTTTGAGGTTATGAGATCAACGAAATTTATTTAGTGAGTATTTTTACTTATAGTTGATGGGTAGCCTAACAAGTCGCTGCACCGGAACGCCGCAAAGCGGTGGTTGAGATGCAATAGTTATAGCTATTCACGTCCGGTGAGCTGGGTCGTTATGCGGCTTAATTTACAGGTGTGGAAGTTCCTAAAAGTTTTCTGTTTTACAAGACAGAAGGTTGATAAGCCAATCGCAAAAAATATTACTGAGGTAATGCCGGTCTGGATGTTTGAACACAGTTTCTCCAATCCTTGCCCTGGAACAGCAGGTACATCTCGGAGCAAGTCGGGTTCGTTGTGTACAAAGGTAATTTGCAATGTCCCGACTAGCTCTTGCTCTTTCAGCATCGAGTCATGAACAGGCATGAGCTGCTTCAGGCTCTCTTGGCTCAACTCTAACCCTGTCTCCTTCAGCTTTGCAGAGAGTTTGTCCAAATTAGCGATCGGAACCTGGAAGTTAATACAGATTAGAATATTTGAGTACAGGTGGAAATCGGTAATCCAGGCTCCTGCTTGATTAATCGCCTCACTTACACGATCAGTGATTCCAAGCCGTTCTGCTCTAGTAAATTCATCCAAGCGTAAGAACTGTTGCCTAAACATAAGCTAATCTCCACTGCGAATCAGCGACAATATAGCCACTTATTTTGACTATATTGTTTTTGACTATATTGTCGCCGCATAACAACTCGCTTTGTACACCAACTGTATTAGCATTTATCAGCATTATTGGTTAAGTTCGAGAGATTACTAGCGATGGGTGAAGCAGAACATTAGATTGATATTTCAGAAGAGGTGCGCGTGCGCCTTTATATTGAAGCTAGAAAAATTCAGTATTAAAACTTCTTTGCAAACTGCCAAGTTTTGGATTGAGTTTTACTGATTTATGTACAGAAAGGTAAGAAATGGTTGAAAAGCTTTGTTTCATAGCTAATAATTTAGCAATAATTCAAAACTTCTAACTAACTGTAAACTCTGCATCTGGCAAAGCATTTTAGCCAGAACTGCTTAGCTAGAATTGCAACTTTTAAGCTATTCCGCCACAACTGAATTATGAGTAGGAACTTCTTTGTAAAAGAAATTCTACACCGCCTCGTACTAACGCTGCATTTCCGGCTGCCGTAATTACACATTTGCATTTCACAGTTGCATTTAAAGGGATTTAATTACAATGAGCAAGCGAGAGAGTAGCCCCCTGCAAGACGTGCGGATGTTCCAGGACTCGCTCTATCGAGTCGCGCCACCCCCAATCCGAGACGTGCCGAACGCCTTCAACAAGTTGTTCCCGAAGTTACGTCCCTTCGCGCCGTGTGAAGAGCCGTACATCTCGCGGGTCGTTGAACTTGGCTCAAAGGGGAAGCGGACGAAGGAGGGGCTGATGGAGGGGGGGCTGATGAACGCCCACGACCCTCGTGTCACCGTCACCAACCCGCTCGCCGCGAACGACGAAAAGACGCCGCACCCGGATCCGACTTTGGCGGAACGCAACGTCGACAATGAGAACCCGGATATGACCGTCGGGTTCACCTTCCTTGGACAGTTCATTGACCATGACCTGACGTTCGATCCGAAGCCGATCAAGTGTGGGGAGACGGCCAGCCCAAACTTGCGATCGCGGTTCTTCGACTTGGATAGCGTGTATGGCCGCGGGCCACGGGAAGACCGGCTACTTTATGATCGTGCGTCCGAACTTGACCGGGGGGCTCCGATCAAATTCTTCGTCGACTTCGATGCCCCCCGCGACCTGCCACGGACGAGCCAGGAACGGGCTATCATCGCCGACCCGCGCAATGACGAAAACGTCATCATCTCCCAGCTCCACCTGGCGTTCCTCAAGTTTCACAACGAGGTCACCGACTACCTGGTTCCATCGCACCGATCGAAGACACCAGAAGATTTGTTTGAGTTAGTCCGCCTGGAGGTCTGCCGACACTACCAGTGGATCGTCGTCAACCAGTTCCTCGCCGTGACCCTCGACCCGGCCGTGTTCGCCGATGTCCGAAACAACGGACCGAAGTTCTACACAGGGTCTCTGCGACAGAAGATTCCCCGTGAGTTCCAAGTTGCTGCCTATCGGTTCGGACACAGCCAGATTCGCCCTGGGTACAAGGTGAATATCGGGTTTGGAGCCCCCATCTTCGATGCCCGGGTTGATCCTCGAGAGGGAGATCCGAACGACCTCCGGGGGGGTCGCCGGGCTGCCCGCCGCTTCGTTGAGTGGGACACGTTCTTTCAATTCGGGACGAAGGAGATCGATCCGGCTACAGGGACTGTCCGGGACAAGGTTAAGAAGAACAAGCGGATTGACCCGTTTATCTCCTCGCCGATGTTCGACCTGCCAGTTGGTCCGGGACTGGTTGATCCGGGTGACCGCCGCGTGTCGCTTGCGGGGCGGAACCTGGAGCGGCACCTCCAGCATGGACTCGCGTCCGGACAAGACATCGCCAAGGCGTTCGGTTATACCCCGCTGACGGCGATCGAGTTGCAGGAACTGAAGGAGTTTGAGTTCGACACCAGCACACCGCTCTGGTACTACGTGTTGAAGGAAGCCTTGCTCCAGCAGGATGGGCAACGGCTGGGGCAGGTCGGAAGCCGGATCATCGCCGAGGTTTTTTTCGGACTGCTAGAAGACACACCGGGGTCATACCTCAAGGCACCGAGCTGGAAGCCGACGCTGCCGCGACGGGACGGAACCACGGGCGATTTCACGATGACCGATCTACTGACCTTCGCTGGGGTAGCGTAACTTCTTGCCTGGAAGTGACATCGCAGCCTAACGATTCAAATGCAGTGGATGATTGAACTCCCGCGATCGCCAATCCCATCATCGACGATCGCGGGAATTTCTGTTTATGCGCCAACCGCTTCTTTTGCGGCGTAAAGCACTTCAGCGGTGATTTGGGTAATGTTACGATCGCGGGCAAACTTCTCAGTATTGCGCTTCACCTTACCCCGCACAAATCCCGGAATCCGATTCAATTCCGCGAGTCCATCCTTGCTCCAACTGAGATCTGATTCTGCCGAAACCGATTTAGTAATCACTTCTTTCGTATCGTGACCGCCAAAGATTTCGAGCAAGTGATCTTCCATTCCCAGGGTGAACGAGTTGTAGATCAAATCCACAATCTGATTGCTGCCTTCATAACCCACAAATGGTTTGTATCCAACCGGAAAGTTTTGAATGTGAATCGGAGCCGCAATCACACCGCAGGGAATATCCAGCCGTTTGCCGACGTGGCGCTCCATCTGGGTTCCAAAGATTGCAGCAGGTTCAAGACGGGCGATCGCATCAGCAATCTGCGCGTGATCTTCACTAACTAAAACATCATCACAGTATTCACCGACTTGATCTCTAAACCATTCCGCATCATACTTGCAATAGGTTCCCGCTAGCAATACATGAATTCCCATCTCACGCGCAAGAATTTTGGTGATTGCAGCAGCGTGTGTGCTATCTCCAAAGACAACCGCTTTTTTACCTGTGAGGTTTTGACAATCAATCGATCGAGAAAACCAAGCTGCCTGTGACACATACCGCGTTTGCTGATCAATGAACGGCTCATAATTGACATTTGCACCTTGCTCATTGATCACTTGCTGAATTTTGCGAATACAACGCGCCGTTTCAACAATTCCCATCGGGGTAATGTCGATGTAGGGCGTCCCAAATTCCTGCTTGAGATATTCAGCAGTAAGCAAGCCTGTCTCGCGATACGGAACCAGGTTAAACCAAGCACGGGGAAGCGTTTTGAGTTCGTGAACGCTTGCACCTTGAGGTACGATCGCATTCACTTCAATTCCCAAGTCCGCCATCAATTTCCTTAGTTCCGTTGCATCGTGATTGTGATGAAAACCAAGCGTGGTGAGTCCGAAGATATTCACCGAAGGCTTTTCGGTTTTCTCAGTCACCAAGTCGCCTTTCTTACGAGCTTTTGCAATATAGAACTGCACAATCTGTTGCAGAGTGCGATCGGCGGCTTGCAGTTCATTCACCCGATAGTGATTCACATCGGCCAACATCACATCGCCCTTGGCTTCAAGTTGTGCCCGCTCCACAAAGTTCTGCAAATCTTCCTGCAAAATACTTGATGTGCAAGTGGGAGTTAGGACAATCAGATCGGGATGTTCTTCGGCATCTTTGCGCGTAATGTTATCCACAACTTTTTCTTGCGATCCACGGGCGAGAACATTGCGATCGACCACGCTAGTTGTGACTGGAGTATAATCGCGTTCGCGTTCTAACATCGATCGCATGACATTAAAATAGTCATCGCCGATCGGCGCGTGCATGATGGCATGAACGTTTTTAAAGGAACTGGCGATGCGGAGTGTGCCAATATGGGCGGGGCCTGCATACATCCAGTAAGCTAATTTCATAACGGGTGTCTCCCTTATCGTGCAGTGAAGGGTATAAGAACTGCTTTAGCATTGTCGCAAAGGAACTGGATGCGTTGGCACTTGCTTTGTGATGTGTTACGCGATCGAATTTCGCTTAAAACAGCCTTAACCTCCCGTCAAGCGAGGCTTACAGCAAAATCAGACTCAGGATATTCTTAACACTGCTTAGACTATCGACACATTTCTCTACTGAGTATCTTGTAGAAAAACCGATCAGGCTTTGGCTTGAGTTCGGTGATTGTACAGCATGATTACCGAACTCAAGGTGGTTAAAATAGCATCAGTCTCCAAGGAAAACGTACCAGGATGAAGGCTGGCTCATTTCATGCTCTAAACAGTCTTTAGAACATCATCAGTTTTTCTGCTACAGCATAAACTTCTTGCGTAAACGGATGGTTTGGGTACTGTAAACAAAACACGCCACTACTAGCAAGCTGTAGTATTTCCTCGTTTTCTTGAAATAGTCCTGCTACCATTGCTTCGTAGTTTGCTTCTACTTGTTGTCGAATGGTCTCGCGATCGAAGGCTTTGGGCATCTTATTCACAAGCAGCATGAGATTGGGAACATCTAGCTTGCGAGCAACTTCTAGCGTCACTGCTGTTCCTAGATAATCCTGGCGATCAGGACGGAGGATCACAACCATTGCATCAGAAATTGCGATCGACAGAAGCGTTTCTTCGTTCAGACCAGGATGTGTGTCGATGAATAGAAAATCCAGGTTTAACCGATCCAAAAGCTCCTGAAACCCATCATTCAAAAGCCCAACATCAAATCCTTCGCGCAGAACCTTAGCAATTTCGCCTGCCTTTAAGCTGGAAGGAACTAGAAAGATTTTGCCAGCGATCGTAGCCGATTCTCCGCTTGCATCTTTCAGGTGATTAGTTACATCATAAGCAGTCTGCTCAAGGGTGCAATTTCCCCAGAGGTAATCGTTTAGCGAGTATGTCATCTTCTCTTCGTCTAAGCCGAAAATGACGTGAATCCCCGGTGATTGAATATCGGTATCAACAATGCAAACCCGCTTCCCTTGGCTGGCAACAGCAGTGGCAATGTTCGCGGTGAGGTTAGATTTGCCCGTGCCGCCCCGAAACGAATGAATGGAGATGATCTGAGACATGACTTTGTATGCCTTGTATGCCTAAGTGAGTTGCTATTAGTATGGGAAAACTCGCGATGAAACTATCAGGAGAACTTGGCTCATCAAGTTTCAACTATAGCGATCCTGTTTGAGCCGTGAACGCTAAAAGGAGTAGGGAGTAGGGGACTGAAAAGGGAATGACACCCCACTTGTCACTGTGTAACTGACTTAGAATCGCTATAGATTACATTCCGAAAGTTTACCGACGGTTTCTTCGTAGCTGTCCTGCACGTTGCTGTAGCTGTTGGAAATACTCAGTTTCAGTAATTTCTGTGACCTGTCGCGATCGCTTTGCAGCATCGACCTCAGAACGCAGTTCCTGTAATTGCTGTTTCAGTTTTTCTTCGCGGGCTTTTGCTTGTTGCACTTGCTGTTGATGGAATTGAGCATTTGCGATCGCTTGCACTGCCTGAGACGATACAGTAGAAAGCAATTTAAGGTGTTGAGCCGTGTAATGGATTGCTTGGTGATGGATTACATTCATTGCACCAATTACGCCTTGCTCGGTTTTGAGCGGAACGGTGATGAGCGCTTGAATCAGTTGCGATTCAGTAGAAGAGGGATTGAACCTTGCATCGATCGCAACTTCGTTGACAATTTCGCCTTTTGCCGTTGTAAGAACAGTTGCGGTGAAGCGTTCGATCGTAGACTGTTCGACGTGATCAAAGCTAAAAGTGCGATTGATTGCTTTATTCGCTGAATCCGTGAGCAAAATTGAAGCAGCCGTGGCAGGAATTAATTTACGGACTTCGGTGAGAACGGTTTGACAGACGATCGTTAGGTCTAAGCTTGTTGTGAGCTTTTCAGACAGGTTATACAGCAAGTTAATTTCACGGTACTGGTCTAACACTTCATCGGCTAACGTTTTGAGTTCTAATTCTCGATTACAAAAGTCGGTCAAAATAGTCGCGATGATTTGTGTATCTTGAGCGCCAATAACCCAACCAAGCAGTCTTTCGCCTGCAAATATAGGATATTTCTCAGTTTGAGCCGGATCTGGCTTTCCCTGCAACAGTTTTCCAGAGTCATCCTGAATTTGTACAGGCAGATTCAGCGTACTGATTAATGCCGCGATCGTTGCTTCTGATTGTTTGAGAACACGCTTTAAATTAACTCGTACCATTTGCTGAGCTACATTGTGGGGCTGAGTTAGGTTAGTATGCCCATTTCTCACAGAAGTAGAATTCTCTGTTCGTAATCTTTTGAAAGTTTGGGTCTTCTCGGATTGCAATGGGCATTCTGAAAGTGAACTGCTCAAAACATCGATCGTGCAAACAGCCCGTGTCACACTTAGTTATTCACAAAGCGATCTCACTTCTTCTTCTGATTATGGTGGGTTATTTGCTCAAACCCAAATTCAGCAGTGAGACTTCTGTTGGAGCAATTCGAGCTTTTATTCTGAGTGCGGCACTCCCTGCAACGATCTTTTTATCAACGATCGAGATTGATACTCGTCTTGATTTAGTACTTTTGCCTTCGTTTGCTTTAGCCGTCAATCTCTATCTGATGCTAATTGGCTTTGGTTTAACCTATCTTCTCATTCCCAAAACTGAGAAGTCAAAAAGACGCGCTCTTGTTTTATTGTTTCCTTCGCTTGCACCTGGATTAACGGTGTACCCATTTGTTGAGCAATTCTTAGGAACTCAAGGTTTGGCTTGGGCAGCTTTAGCAGATATGGGAAATAAATTTTTTGTTCTAATTGGTTTATATGCGTTAGCAATAATTTGGTATCAGAAAAAAGCAGAATGTTCTAATTCTGAAATAAAACCTCATTGGCAACAGATTGGACTGTTTTTGCTGAGTGAGCCTGTCAATCTTGCGATCGTTCTCGGTGTGATTCTCGCCACTTCTGGGATCAAATCTGTTTCGCTTCCGGTTGCTGTATTGGATACAATCCAGAAGCTTGCGCTTTGTGCAACACCGCTCATTTTAGTTTATGTAGGGGTTTCGCTCAACTTGAAGTCTTTGCGATTGGGCACAATTTTGATGGTGTTGCTTGCGAGGGCGGGTGCTGGATTTTTGTTAAGTGCGGCTGCGATCGCGCTAATTCGTCCTACCTCAGAAATCACGATGCTCATGATTGCTTTGCCACAAGCATCCTGTAGCTTATGGTCACTACTTCATGGAACTCGAATTAATCAACAAAGTTCGGAAAAGAATCAACAATTATTCTTTGATACTGAATTCGCTACAGCTTTACTGGCGATGTCTTTTCCCTTTTCGATCGCGGTTCTTCTAATCGTCTTTTCTAGTGGCAGCTTCTTTAGCTCAACAGTTCATCTCGGACTGATAGGCATCACCTTTTTAGGCATCTTCAGTTTATTTCTATTATTGAGGCAGATGTCGATCGAGTGGCAAAATTCGATTGTAGTTAGCTTAAAAAGCTCGTTTAAACCGAAGCCAAAAAATCAAGAATATCCGAAAGAAAAAGCACTTCCAATTGAGACAAAACAGGTACAAGGTTCACAATTGCATCTTCATAGACTGAAAGACATTAACCAAATTGTTACTCGATACCTGCATTCCGAGATTAAAGATCCCAATGTTGCTCTAAAAATTCAATATCTAATCAAAGGGCGAGTACTGGTTATATTAGGTCAACATAAAGATGGTCATTTCATTAGCTTAGATATTGTTTTTCAACATTTAGAGAAAGAAATTAAATTGCTGGAATTGGAATTTTTAGACCAAATTCGGTTTTGTTTCAAATATATCGACCAGAAAGAGCTATATACCTGCTATTCACTGACTCTAGACTCTCCTGCAAACAACCCCTGTAGCTAAATTCAACATGATTCATTTACCCTGGCTTCAACGCAAAAAGTTTTCACTCAATAGCGCAAAATTCAATCCTAATAGAATTATTTCTACGCTTTTAGTAGGCGGATCGATCGTCACGATCGGAGCCACCGCGTTCGGAAGCTATTGGGTTGTGCGCAGCTTAATCCTCAATACCCTAAAGAACAATGCACTTTTAAAGGTGGAAAAAGCAGGCAGTGATATCGATACTTGGTTAGCTCAACAACTGGGTAGTGTTGAAGCACTGGCAAATAGTTACGAAATCCGATCGATGAATTGGGACATTGCAGAGCCTTATTTGCAGTTAGAAAAGGATCGATTGGCTAACTTCTGGATGTTTATTCTTGTGAATCCAGACGGAACATATTACACCACTCGTTTGGGATTTGCGAAAGGAAAAAATCTCAACGATCGAGAATATTTTCAACGAGCAATGAAGGGTGAATCGAATGTCTCAGATATGATCATTTCTCGTACCACGGGCAAACGTCAGATCAACATTTCAGCGCCTGTATGGTCATTTCCTCGTGCAAACTACGCTCAGCTTCCTAAAGATAGAATTGATGTCCGCTCTGGTAGTTTGGCGTTCTACAATCTTCCCAGCAATCCATCCGAACAACCAACAGTAATTGGCAATTTAGCCGGAAACATTGCGATCGCTCAAGTCTCGGAAGTAGTCGCCAACACTCAACTGGGAAAAGGGAGCTATGCTTTTGCATTAGACTCGAAAGGTGTTCCGATCGCACATCCCGATCCCAATTTGACCGAGGGCACTCAAAGCTTTCTAGATAGCAATAATCCAGCATTAGCGAACATTGCGCGTTCAATGGTCAATCAACAGCACAAGGTTAATTTGATGCAGCTTGATAATCAATGGGTCTATGTTGCTTATGCACCGATTCAAAAAGCAAAATGGTCAGTGGCACTAGTGATTCCGCGAGAGAATCTAGAGCAGCAACTTAATGCCCTCAACTTGCTTGCCTCAGTTGTTGGAACATTGTTAGGACTGGCAACTCTGGTTGCGCTACAACGAGTGCGCCAACTAAGGGAAACCCGCGATCGAGCGATTCAGGAAGCTTTGTTAAACAAACAAATCGCTCAAACTAGCACTCAACTCCAAGATGCTCTCGCTTATCTCAGTGCCATCATTGATAATCTAGTCGATGGATTATTGGTCACCGATATCACTGGCAAAATCACGCACTGTAATCCTGCTTTGTCCAAGATGTTTGACATCGATTCAACAAACTTAGCTCAGCCGAACTGTACAGCCGTGTTTAGTCAAGAAATTACGGATTTAATTGCTCAAGCTCAGAGGCATCCAGGTCAGGTTTTTACGGCTGAGCTTGCCCTCAGTCCTGGTGGTATTGGTAAAGCAGTTGCCACTGCGATTTTAAAAGCTGAACAGTCTGGGGGTCAACGCTGCTCCTCGATCGGCTCTGTGATCCTCATTCGCGACATTACCTCTGAAAAAGAAGTGGATCAGATGAAGACTGATTTCATTTCAACAGTTTCTCACGAACTTAGAACGCCGTTAACTTCGGTGTTAGGCTTTGCCAAAATCATCAAAAAGAAACTCGATGAAGTGGTCTTTCCAGCCGTAGTGAGCGAAGACCGAAAAATGCAGCGAACTATCCGTCAGGTTGAAGATAACATTGACATCATTGTGTCAGAAGGAATGCGCCTGACTTCACTAATTAATGATGTGTTAGATATTGCCAAAATGGAAGCGGGCAAAGTCGATTGGAAGATGGAGCTTCTAGATGTGGGCGAAGTCATTGAACGTGCGATCGCAGCCACCTCTGCCTTGTTTCAAGCCAAGAATCTTGAGCTGATTCGGCAAATTGAGCCATTGCCGAAAGTGATAGGCGATCACGATCGTATTGTTCAAGTAGTAATCAATCTGATTTCCAATGCTGTCAAATTTACGGATCAGGGCGCTGTTATCTGTAAAGCGATTCGCGTTGAAGATGATGTTTGTATTAGTGTGATTGATTCCGGTACTGGAATTGCGGCGGAAGACCATAAAAAAGTGTTTGAGAAATTTAAGCAAGTTGGTGACACCTTAACCGATAAGCCAACAGGAACAGGATTAGGGTTGCCCATTTGTAAACAGATTGTCGAGCACCACAAGGGCAGAATTTGGGTTGAGAGTGAACTCGGAAAAGGTAGCACCTTCTCGTTTACGCTGCCAATTCAAATCGAATCAAACCAGGTTCAAAAAATCGATTTCAGTACGCTGGTGCAGCAGCTTCGAGAACAAGTGATTCACCAGGATTCTGAGACCCATCGCTCGCATAAAACGATCCTTGTCGTTGATGATGAAGCGCCGATTCGAGAACTATTACGGCAAAACCTAGAAGCCGAAGACTATCAGATTTTAGAAGCGAAAGATGGTAGGGAAGCGGTCGCGATCGCCAAACAGCACAAGCCACACCTGATCATTCTTGATGTGATGATGCCGGATATGTCAGGCTTCGATGTTGCCGCAGTGCTGAAAAATGACCCGCAAACGATGGGCGTTCCCATCATCATTTTGTCGATCGTAGATGACAAAGAGCGTGGCTTGCAGATTGGAGTCGATCGCTATCTAACCAAGCCCATCAACACAGAGCTATTGTTACATGAAGTCGATTCGCTGATTGCTCAAGGAAACTCTCGTCGCAAAGTCCTCGTAGTGGATGAAAATGAATTGGCGACGAAAACCCTGGTCGAAGTGCTACAAGCTCAGGGATTTACTGCGATCGAAGCGTCAAACGATGCAGAATTGATTGAAAAAGCGCTCTCTACTCAGCCCGACACGGTGATTGCAAACGCGAAGTTTTGGGAACATTCAACGGCAGTAAAAACCCTAAAGTTTGAAAAAGGACTTGAAAACGTTTTTCTTCTCTTAATTGCAGACAATCAATCTGATTCAACGTTGCTTTAAGCCACCCTCGATAAGCCTCTCAACTCCTGGAGAAACAACAGCCATGTCACAAAAAATCTTGATCGTTGATGATGAATTTCACATTCGTCTGCTGCTGGAGCAGACTTTAGAAGAGTTAGAAGATCAAGGGATCGAGCTACTGACTGCAACAAATGGGCGCGAAGCACTAGAAATCATCCAGACCGAGCTTCCCCAATTGGTCTTTCTCGATGTCATGATGCCTTACTTAAACGGTTTTGATGTTTGCGCGACTGTTAAACACGAATTGAACCTACAAGATGTCTACATCATTATGCTGACTGCAAAAGGGCAAGAGTTCGATCGACAGAAAGGTATAGAAGTAGGGGCAGACTTATATATGACGAAGCCTTTTGATCCAGACGCAGTGCTTGAGAAGTCAATCCAAATTTTAGGACTATAGCACCATCAAAAAGCCCCTTTGTATCAGGGGCTTTCAGCAATCACTGAATCTATTAATGCAAATAAATTTGAATTCCCACCACGATCGCAACCAATAACACGATTGGAATTCCGATCGCTGCCATTCCGTTATGACTTTTCACAACACGGGCTTCATGGCTAACGACCGCTTTTTTAATCGTCTCGTGCATCTCCTCGCGCAGCTTAGCCATTTCCGACTCTAGACTATCTGTACTGTAGAGTTGCCGCAAGCGATCGAAGGTATCACGAGCCATCACTAAGCTATCTTCAGGACGACGAAATAGAATATCCAAGATTTCGGTGTGACTGAAGACCAGAAGCTTTAAGGGTTCTACAGCTTTAACAGTGGACGATCGGGGCTTGCGATCAATGATTTCAACCTCTCCGAACACTTTACCAACACCCAGAGACTTCGAGACAACATTCCCCGTCTCAGGATAAGTATCAATGATTTCAACTTTACCAGCCTTAATTAGATAGACTGATTCGCTTTCGTCTCCTTCACAGTAAATTGTTTCACCCGGCGAATAGGTGCGCTTTTCCATAATGCTAATTTTCACAGGAGCGATAGTTTCACCGCTATCATTCCCATACTGAGTGCAGGTCTATCGCGACACATCACGATCACAGGAGCATAAATGACGATGGGTATTCGCCAATCCTCGTCGTCTGGTCGGGAGAAACCCGGTACTAAGACGATGGCAGATCTACTGTTTCTCCCAGAACTGGAACGGGGTTTAATGAACTGGCTACTGCGTCAGCGTTCTGCAAGTCTGACCGAGGTTGCGAACTATCTAGCTGAAGATGAAGCGATCGCACGATCGCATCTAGAGAAGCTTGCAGCAGAAGGATTCTTGCAGCCAATAGAAGCCGAAGGACACCTCTGTTATCAGCCTTGTCTCGCTTCAAGACGTGGTCGTCAAGTTCCTTCAACCATTTGGAATGCTCTAGATTCCTAAATTAACTCAAGTGTTTCGCCAGGAGTTGCCATGATTACAAATGAGCCGACCGTAACATCGCCTTCTTCCCAGATTTGGCAGTGGCGCGGCTACCCAATTCGATATCAGACTGCTGGAACTCAAGGTTCGATCGTGCTGCTCATTCATGGATTAGGCGCATCGAGTGATCATTGGCGTAAAAGCATTCCAGTTCTAGCAGAAAACCATCGCGTGTATGCGATCGACTTAATTGGCTTTGGTCAGTCTGCTAAACCAAAACCGAGCGAATCGCTGAACTATCGCTTTGAAACTTGGGGACAACAGATTGCTGATTTTTGCCGCGAGGTGATTCAAGCACCCGTTTTTTTAGTGGGCAATTCGATCGGCTGCTTAGTAGCGCTGCAAGCCACGGTGATCAATCCACAACAAGTGATAGCAGTAGCGCTGTTAGATTGTGCCTTACGCCTGCAACATGAACGCAAGCTCAAGGGAATTCGCCGCCTTACCTTTCCGTGGGTGCAAAAACTCCTGCTGTCTCCAGCGATCGGGCATTTCTTCTTTGCAAAACTGGCTCAACCTCAAGTTATTCGTAAAGCCTTGCTAAAAGCCTATGCTCGACATGAAGCGGTGACAGATGAATTAGTAGAAATCTTGCTGAAACCTGCTCAACATCCTGGTGCAGCGGATGTGTTTCTCTCATTTATTACTCACTCCAAGGGTGTGTTGCCCGAAGATTTGCTACCTGAAATTACTTGCCCTGTATTGATGCTCTGGGGAACTGAAGATTCGTTTGAGCCGATCGCGCAGGGTCGAGAATTAGCGAAGTTTCCAGCCGTAAAAGAGTTCATTCCACTCGAAGGCGTTGGGCATTGTCCTCAAGATGAAGCACCAGAGCTAGTTAATCCAATTCTGCGAAAATGGCTAGCTCAACACGAACAACCCGAAGCTTCTACGATTTGAAAGGAATAAACAATTCATGCCCACTCACTTTAAAGATCTCAAGAAAAGTCTCAAGGTTTCTCCCTTACTTTTCATCTTCGTAACGATTCTGCTAGATAAGTTAGGGGAAAGTATTCTATTTCCAATTCTGCCATTCTTGCTGGAAAGATTTCGCTCAGATGCACTGACACTAGGATTGTTGACATCCTCATTTGCCTTAGCACAGTTTTTTGCTACGCCTCTGATTGGCTCACTCTCCGATCGCTATGGTCGCCGTCCTGTTCTATTGCTGTGTGTGTTAGGAACTTCTCTTTCCTACTACCTGTTTGGCTTAGCGGGTAGTCTGTGGGTGCTGTTTGTCTCACGCATGATTGATGGTGTAACTGGGGGTGTTGCAGCAACCGCACAAGCTTATATTGCCGATATTTCAACTCCCGCCGATCGCGCTAAAAACTTCGGGCTGACGGGTGCTGCCTTTGGGTTGGGATTTGTGTTAGGACCTGCTTTGGGTGGATCGCTTGCAGGAATTAACCTCAATTTACCTGTCTTTTTTGCGGGCACTGTCGCATTGCTCAATTTCATCTTAGGCTGGGTGAGCCTGCCCGAATCTCTAAAGCCAGAAAACCGTCGTGCTCTGCGCTTAAAAGATTTGAATCCGCTCGGTCAAATCAATGATTTATTTCAGCACGATCGTATCAAAGGGCTTCTTTGGACGACTTTTATTTTCAACTTTGCGTTCTCTGGATTCTCCAGTGTTTTTGTGCTGTTTCTGAGCCGGCGTTTTGGGTGGGGGCCTGCTTCAGCGGCGCTTGTGTTTGTCTTTATTGGTGTGCTTTCGACTGTGATTCAAGGTGGGCTGATTCGCAAGCTGATTCCTGCGTTTGGTGAAGGAAAGCTAACTTTGGCGGGGTTAGTTGCGTTGGCGATCGGCTTTGGGCTGATCGGGGTCATTCCATCAGAAACACCAACTCTTTATGTCCTGCTTTATTTAAGCCAAGGATTGTTAGCGCTGGGTGTGGGATTGATTCTGCCCTGTCTAAGAGGACTGATTTCTAATCGCGTTTCTGCTCAAGAACAGGGACGTACCCTTGCGAATGCTCAAGGACTACAGAGTATTGCTTCAATTCTAGGCCCGTTGTGGGCAAGCTGGTGTTTTGATCATGTTGGGATCTTCTCTCCGTTTTGGCTGGGAGCAATTTTCATCCTATTTGCCTTTGGAACAACCTGGATGAATCTACAATCGATGTCCTCCGAGTCTGCAAGTTCATAAGGTTGGCAGCAGCTTAAGCTGCTGCCAACCGTCCATCTTCCATATGAATGATGCGATCGGCAATATCTAAAATTCGGTTATCGTGTGTGACGAGCAGGATTGTACAGCCCTGCTCTTTTGCTAATCGCTGCATGATTTCCACCACATCTCGTCCCGATTTACTGTCTAATGCTGCGGTCGGTTCATCTGCTAGAACCATTTTCGGTTGACTGACCAAGGCACGAGCGATCGCAACTCGCTGTTTCTGTCCACCAGACAAATCATTCGGGTAATAGTTGATTCGATGTCCTAAACCAACGGCGTGTAGCATTGCTACAGAACGATTGATCCGCTCTGTCAGGGTCAGATCTTTGTGCAGGCGCAGAGACATTCCGACATTTTGCTGAGCCGTCAAACAATCCAGTAGATTGTGTGCCTGAAAGATGTATCCAATCTGGCTCCGTACCTGCACCAGTTGTTGTTTACTCGCTCCACAGAGTTCCTGCTCCAAAATTTTCAAACTGCCTTCTTGAACTGATCTCAGTCCGCCCATTAAGCTTAATAGCGTTGTTTTTCCACTTCCAGAAGGGCCTGTCAAAATCACAATTTCACCTGCATGAATCTCCAGATCAATTTCTGAAAGTACGGGTTTTTGGAGTGCGCCCTTACCAAAAGAGTGATTGAGCTGCTTAGCGACAATGACAGGAGCTGGAGACATAACTGATCTCTCTAAAATACATCGGCTGGATCAGCAGACCGCAATTTTCGCACTGCGATCGCGGCTGAAATCAAACACATTAACAGCGTCAGAATGAAAACTTGCAGTGCCACATCAGGACGCATCACGATTGCAACACGAGTTAAAGTTCCAAGCAACCCATACATTCCCACAGAACAAGCAAATCCAGGTAGAAAACCAAGTACACCTAGAACGATCGCTTCTTGAAAAATGATTCCTAACAGTCGCGAATCAGAATAACCGATCGCTTTCAAGGTTGCGTATTCTGGCAGATGATCATTCACGTCGGTGTATAGCACCTGATAAACAATCACAATGCCAACAATGAATCCCATCACTGTGCCGAAATTGAAGATAATTCCAGGCGGTTGTTTCGCCCAGTATCCCTGCTCTAATGCGATAAACTCTTGACGATTTAGAACCTTGATATCTTGCGGCAACAGCTTTTGTAAACCTTGGGCCACAGCGTTAGGATTAGCACCAGGTTCCAGGGTAATCATCCCCAGGTGAACTTCGTCTGCTCCAGCTTGACCAAAGAGCCGTAAGTAGTTGGTATCGCTCATGACGATATGTCCCTGTTTGAACAAACTACTGCCCAGGCTATAAAGCCCCCCAACCGACATTTTTCGCCCACCTACAACACTATTAACCGGATCTCCTTTGCTGAACAGTTCGCCCACAGATCCTAGAGACGGAAGAGATTTGCTATCAAATAGAACTGTATCTTGTTGTGCGATCGTCCCAAGTTGCCCACGAATTTCGGGTAAATCCATTGCCGATCGTGCTGGGTTAAAAGCAATGATATTCACATCTGCAAGTTCTTTGGTCTGTGGATTCACCCAGGAAGTCCGGCTGTAGTAAAGCGGATCAACAGAAGCAATTCCCTGAATTCCATTCGCTCGATATAGTTGCGCTTTGGGAATGGTTTTATTTCCAAGAAACTGACTCGTTCGATTCACCAGAAAGAGATCCCCTTTGAGGTTCTCCTGAATCCGCGATACCCCATCAAACATCGCTGCTCGAAATCCCAACTGCATAAAGATGAGAATGTTAGCAAAGGAGATCCCCGCTAGTCCGACGACTAAACGCACTTTCTGATGGGAAAGCTGCGACCAAGCTAAGGGAGGCTCCTGAGCGAAGCGATTAACCAGTCGTTTGGGAAGAAGAAAGTGCATGGTCGCGGTTAAATGAGTAAGAGATTCCAATCAGTCCAAACGAATTTGAACTCGTACCTGCATATAGGTGAGTTCTGCAACTTTTTTACTATCCTCTGGATCGAGCCGAATTTTGACTTCCACGACTCGCGCATTTTTGTCTGCTGCTGGATCGGTATTCAGCGAATCAGTTTTTTTGATTTGAAGTCCGATCTGTTCAACTGTGCCGCGTAATTGTTGATTAAACCCGCCGTTTTCGCTCGTGATCAGAGCTTGTTGTCCCCGTTTCACTCTGGGAATGTCGGTTTCATATACCTCGGCAACAACATACATTTGATCAGTTTGTCCCAGATCGACGATGCCTTGCTCTGCATTAACTTGCTCCCCAATCTGAGTATTGATCCTTAGGATCTGACCCGCGATCGGAGCGCGGACATACGAATCTCCCAGTTGAGTTTCTGCCTGTTTTTGTTGGGCGATCGCGTACTCTATCTCAGCTTGAGGAACTTGGAGATCGGCTGGACGAACTTCACTTAACGCTTGCAGCTTAGCGGTTTCTTCCTGAATCTGGGCAGATAAAGTCAGCTTTGTTTCTTGCAGTTGTGCTTTTGCCTCTTGCAGTGATGCGGTAGCAGTCTCAAAGCTTCTGCGATCGTTGTCTAAGAGAGAGGTACTGATTGCTCCTTCTTTTTGGAGCTTCTGCGATCGTTCATAACTCGCCTGAGCATTCCGAACTTCAGCTTTAGCACGAGCGACTGCTGCTTGTCTTGCAGCCATTTCGGTATCAAATTGCGCGGTTAACCGTGCGATCGCTGCCTTTTGTGCAGACAGTCCACTAACAGTTGCACTGCCCACTCTAGTTTGTGCCAGCTTTGCTTGCATCACTGCAACATTTTGCTTCGCCTGTTCGAGTGCCGCCTGCTTCTTATCCAATCCCTGCAAAATCGCAATCACCTGCCCTGCTTGCACTCGATCGCCTTGCTTGACCAGTAGCCGATCCACTCGACTATCCCTTGCATTCACAACAGAGACCTTGATCACAGAGCCTTTCGGTTCAACTCGACCTAAAGCAGTCACAGACTGCACAGGCGCAGGTTGACTCGATAGACCTGCATCCGCATTTTGCTTTACTTTAGACTGAGACAAATACGCTGCACCTAATCCCAGCGACCCGATCGAGAGTGCCCCGATTAGCCCATAGCTAATTGTTTTGAGAGGAATTTGTTTTTGCACGATAGATTCAGCACAGTGGAGGACAATGACAGCAATACCGCAGTGTGAAACAGATCAGGAAGCTTCCATCATCCATCCCATGTCCGAAAACTTCTTCAGCAGTTTTCGATAAGCAATCAATGTCGCATCCGAGGCAACCATTAATTCGGTACTGTTATTGAGCGGTGCAAGCCGAGGGATCTGAGTTTGGACAACGACGTTATCCTCCATGCAAATGCGAGTCCCGACTTGAGTTGTATTTTGATCTAACCAATGGCTCAGCCCAGGAACATGATTGAGAAAGCTGCGAATATTGATCGATTTAACGATCGTAGTGTTTTCATCAACTGGAATATGAGCCAAAATACTTTCAATCTTGAACTGACCAAAATTGACACCGGAATAGGTGATGTTTGGTGGTGCAAAAATGTACTGTTTCCAAGGATCTTGGTCATCGTCCTTCAAGAAAAATCGCATCGGCCCGTTAATGCGGTTAATCTTGATGCCTAAAGTTGCGGATAATCCCCATTCAGTCACTTTCAAGTCATAATCCTCAATCACCGTGTTCTCAGGAGTTTTGCTTTTCCCGACTGACCCCCCGTGCATGAATGGAGCGTGGGAAACATCCAGCGTGTTCTCCATTGTGCGAGTGAAATGAGCGTTAAAGGTATAGACGCTCTGAGCGGGTTCACGAACTGGATTCTCAAACTGTGGGAATGAGGGAAGAGGGGGACGATCGCGTTCCGGTAAGTCACCGACAAATACCCAAATGAATCCGTATTTCTCTTGAACCGGATAAGCCTCTACTTTCGCTCGTTTCGGAATGGGAGTTGAGGCTGGATTTGCCGGAATCTCACGACAGGAGCCGTCTGCTTCATACCTCCAGCCATGATAGGGACAGCGAAGACAATTTCCTTCAACCCATCCACCCGCTAAAGATGCGCCTCGATGGGCACAACGATTGTCAAGCGCGACCACTTTTCCCTGGCTGTCACGATACACCGCCATTTTTCTGCCCATTAATGTAACAAGGGTTGGGCGCTGTGTGATTGCCTTGCTAAATTCAACGGCATACCAGAAATTTTTGAACATCGTTGAGGCTCCTTAAGTCTTCGCAACTTCTACAGGGTGTTCCGATGGCTGAGCGATCGGATGCTCAAACAAACCTGGGTTAGATTCAGGCTCTAAAGTTAATTTGTGCTTTGCTTTAGTGGAGTAATCGCCGATTCCCCAGCCTTTATCTAGGAACTTACGCAGTAGTTTACGATAAGCAACGAGTAGATTATCTGAAGCCACTAAAACTTCTTCGGTTAATCCATAAGGCACAACGCGAGGTTCTTGCGCCTCAATCACCGCTTTGTCTTCCAGATAAGTATCGACTGTATTTTTGATCGAGTTATAGTCTGCCCAAGGTTGTGTGAGAAAGTTGCGGACTCCAATCCACTTCGTTAAGGTTGTGTTTTCGTCAACGGGAATGTTGGTTGCAAAGTAGACATATTGATAGCCACGGAAGTTAAAGTCTAGTGCAATCCGGTTGATGTTTGGTAGATAAACCGTCAAGGTTGCACTGGAGTAAGGACGATCGCGCTTCACAATGTATTTCAGCAGTCCTACTCGCTTGGGTGGCTTAGTGCGAACAGTCGCGCTTGTACTCCATTCCTCGCTCTTGACTTCGTAATCCCAAACCTCTGCATCATCCCGGTTATTAAAAAAAGCAGCATGAACGAAAGGTGCATGGGAAGTATCTAAGCCGCTCTCAATCACGCGAGTGTAGTGAGCATTCCAAACATATTCGCCTTGAACCTGCCGCCAAGCGGGGTCGCCGTACTCTGGAAACGGTGGAATTGGGGGACGCTCTGACTCTGGCGCATCCCCCACAAATATCCAAATAAAACCATACTTTTCCTGCACTGGGTAAGTCCCCACTCGTGCCCGCTTAGGAATCGGCACGTCTGCTTGATTTGCTGGAACTTCGACGCAAGCCCCATCTGATTGATATTTCCAACCATGATAGGGACAGCGCAGACAACCTTCTTCAATCCACCCCCCAGATAGAGCCGCCCCACGATGGGCACAGCGATCGTCGAGAGCAATCACTTGATGATCTGCATCCCGATAGAGAACATAGTGCTGTCCCATCAGCGTGATTTGTTTTGGTTTGGCTGTGACAGCAGCACTGAATTCAACCGCATACCAGAAGTTCTTGAGCACGTGCGATCGCCCCACTCGTTTTGCAAGGTTTAGAGATAGCTCTATGATTCCCAAGCCGATATTAGAGTAACGGTGGTGAGGGATAATTCTCTGAGCAGAATCGGGTACTCTTCATGCAAAGCAAGATTATACAAACACAGAGGCTATGGTTAGAAAAGCTCAACGTCTGCCAGTTGATCAAACCGGCAAGGAAAAAATTAACGAGTTTCGTCAAGAACTAAATCAGAAGCTTGAAGATGCGATCGAGCATCACGAATTCAAGATGGTTTACATTGGGTTTGCAACACTTTTTGCGTTTGCGGGTGTCATTTATCTTGCAGTTAAGGTTCCGCTTCCCTTCTTTCATTAGTCGTTCTTTAACACGATGAGGGATGGACAAACCTAGAGGAACTAGGCAACTGGTGCGAGCAAAAGGCGAATAAGCCACTTAATGCTAAAGCGCTTTAGCATTCGCCAAGCGCTTGGCGTATGAATAAGAGCCCAAATGGTTCGATAAATTGGAACCAACATTGTCGCGATCAATTGACAAAGCAAAAACCATTCTCTTTCTTGTTGAGCGATCGGATAAATAGGTCTATTCATCTAATAAAATAATTTAGTGAGTAGAAATCATAGCGTTAGGCAGTAGGATTAGAAATGCAAAAAGAGTAATCGTATCTGTGACTATGCCGAATGCTACTGTGATTGGGTTGGGGAAATCTGGCAACGCCGCCGCCCGACTTCTCAAACGCCAGGGATGGCAAGTCACCATTAGCGATCGCGGTGCTTCCGATACCCTCCAATCGCAACAACAAGAACTGATCGCAGAAGGAATCGATGTGCGTTTGGGCGACAACTTCGATCCTGAATTAGTGCAACCAGATTTAATTGTGGTGAGTCCGGGTGTACCGTGGGATGTGCCGAGTTTAGCCAAGGCTCAATCGATGAATATTGAAACGATCGGCGAAATGGAGCTTGCCTGGAGGGCATTAAGCTATGCTCCCTGGGTAGCAATTACTGGAACGAATGGCAAAACTACGACAACAGCTTTAACTGCGGCAATCTTTCAGAAAGCGGGATATCATGCACCTGCATTCGGCAACATCGGCTATGCTGCTTGTGAAGTCGCATTGTTAGATCAAAAGATTGATTGGGCGATCGCAGAAATTAGTAGCTATCAGATTGAATCATCGCTCTCGATCACGCCTGGAATTGCTATCTGGACAACGTTTACACCCGATCATCTCAGTCGCCACAAAACCTTAGAGAACTATTTCAACATTAAAGCGAGCCTACTGAATCAATCAAAGCAACAGATTTTTAACGGGGATGATCCTTATCTACGGAACATCGGACAACAGCAAACCTATCCGATTCAAGAGAATGCTTGCTGGACGAGTGTAACCGGTAAGTCTGAACTGATAGGAAATCCAGCGTTCGGAGCTTACATTGAAGAGGCATGGGCGATCGTCCAAGGAGAAAAGATTGTTCGGGCGGATGCGCTAAGAATGCCGGGAGCGCACAATTTGCAGAATCTATTGATGTCTGTAGCAGCCGCACATTTCGCAGGAATTGATAAAGATGCGATCGCTCAAGCTGTTGCAGAGTTTCCAGGCGTTCCACATCGATTAGAGCGAATTTGCACTTGGCAGGGAATCGAGTTTATCAACGATAGTAAAGCGACTAACTATGATGCCGCAGAAGTTGGACTTGTCGCGGTCGAAGCTCCAGTGATTCTGATTGCAGGCGGAGAGCCTAAAATTGGTGAGGATCAAGCTTGGCTCAATGCAATTCAATCGAAAGCTGCATTTGTGCTGTTGATTGGCGAAGCTGCTCCGACCTTTGGAAAACGGCTTGAAGAGATTGGTTACTCGAACTATGAAGATGTTGGAACAATGGAACGGGCGGTAGCGCGATCGACCACCCTTGCAAAACAATATTCTGCGAAAGTTGTCCTTCTATCTCCCGCTTGTGCCAGCTTTGATCAATATCAGAACTTTGAGCAACGGGGCGATCATTTTCGTCAGCTTTGTTTAGAACAGTGTTCTGAGTAAAATCTGAGCAGATTTCAGCGATCGTTCGCATATCATAGCAGTCCTCGTTTTTTTAACTTAGACATCGCATCTTCAGCCGCTTGCTTTTCTGCATCCTTTTTACTGCGACCTTTACCCTCACCATAAAGTTTTTCACCCACATACACTCTAGAAACGAACACTGGAGCATGATCGGCTCCACCTAACTTCTCTGTTACATACTTTGGTGGAGCCGCAGCACCATTTGCCTGCGCGAACTCCTGAAACTTATTCTTTGAGTCCACGTTTGAGCGAACTACCATCGCTTCTTGGGGCACAGTGTCAAATAGCTCTGTCACCAAAGGACGTAGCGCTTCAATATCGCGATCGTGATCTAAGTAATAAGCTCCCACCACTGCCTCAAAAGTGCTGCTCAGAAGATTTGGATTCTGATAACCGCCATCCCGAATTGCGCCTTGTCCAAGCCGCATTCTAAAATCTAATCCAATCTCAGTAGCAAACTTAGCAAGCTGCCTTTCGTCTACGAGTGCTGCTCGTCGTCGCGTCATTTCATCTTCTCCCATTTCGGGATAAAGCTGATAAAGGTACTCGCCACTGATGAAATTGAGAATGGCATCGCCCAGAAATTCTAGGCGCTCGTTATCTCCATCTCCTCCAGGATTTTCATTTACATAGGAACGGTGAGTGAGAGAGCGACGTAGAAGCTTTTCGTCTTTAAACATCAAGAGTTTGTGCATTTTTTCCTCGCTACGTTGGTTGAAAGCTGAAAAGTCGGGGGATAAAGGCTATTGCCACGACTGTTGTTACAGCCAAAACAAGCCAGTCGCAGATTCTCTAGAGAGTTGGAACTGCCTTTGCTTTTAGGCTTTAAATGATCGAGAGTTAGAGTCTTCGCGTCATAGGAATTCCCACACCACCAACAGCACGAGCCATATTCCTTAATGAGTTGAGCCTTTCTAGATTGTTTCTGCTTGGAATTCATGTTGAGTTTCCTCTGCTATAGGTTTTAGTAGCATCGGAATATCAGACAGGAGCAGCATTCCCGCCAATAGAGAAAGCTACTAACCTGCCACTCACTAGGTAAACGTCTCAAGCTCACTATCTCCAAACCTCAAACCAGCGCATACTTAATATGCTGAACTAGCCTTTACCTGAAATAAATTCTTTTATCTCGGATGAACGCTAAACCAAAATACTAAGTATGCGCTGACCTGAGAACCAGAGATAGTGCCCATGAGACGAACATCTAGGAATTAATATTCATCTGCATAAATAAATCGAAGCACGGCTACATTTGATTGTCAAGTGGGAGGTTTCAGGCTCATCCTATTCCACTGCACGAATAACAATCGCTAGAGTCGGGCATTCTACACCGATTTCGCGGCAAAATGTTAGCCTAGAAGGGATTTTAGATTGCGAAACTCCGATGAACAAAGTTGTGGTAGGACTCTCTGGGGGAGTCGATAGTTCGGTTGCGGCTGCCACGTTGCATGATCAAGGCTATGAAGTCGTGGGCTTGACCCTTTGGTTGATGAAAGGGAAGGGACAGTGCTGCTCTGAAGGCATGATCGATGCGGCTAAACTTTGTGAGGAGTTGGACATTCCACATCACATTGTCGATAGCCGTGATGTATTTCAGGAAAATATTATCGATTACCTGGTGACAGGCTACGGAGAAGGAATTACGCCGTTGCCCTGTTCGCAGTGCAATAAAGCGGTGAAGTTTACCCCGATGCTGAACTATGCGCGGGAAACATTGGGGATTGATAAAATCGCCACCGGTCACTATGCCCGCATTCGGGTTGAAAATGGGCGGTATCAACTGTTGAGAGCGATCGATCGATCTAAAGATCAATCTTATTTCTTGTATGACCTGAATCAAGAAGTTCTGTCGCGGGTGCTCTTTCCGCTCGGTGAAAAACACAAAACCGAAACCCGCCAAATTGCTGCTGCGTTTGGATTGCACACCGCAGACAAGCCCGAAAGCCAAGATCTGTGTTTAGTCGAAGCGAACGGTTCAATGCAAGCGTTTCTTGATAAATACATCACGCCGCACAAAGGCGAAATTGTCGATCGCGCTGGTAAAGTTCTCGGTCAGCATGAGGGCGTGCATCACTATACGATCGGGCAGCGTAAAGGGTTAGGAATCGCTCACACAGAGCCGCTTTATGTGATTGGTTTAGATGCGGCTCGCAATCGGGTGATTGTGGGTGAGCGATCGGAAGCGCAGAACCCCGAATGTACGGTGGGACGGATTAACTGGGTGTCGATCACACAACCGACCGCACCGATCAAAGCCGATGTACAGATTCGGTATCGATCGATAGCGACTCCTGCAACAGTGATTCCGATCGAAGATAATCGGGTGCGGATTGTGTTTGATGAGCCGCAGTTTAGTATCACACCCGGACAAGCCGCCGTTTGGTATGACGGAGAGGTGCTACTTGGGGGCGGAATTATTGAGCGGGGGTGAGGCAATTGCGCCAAGCGGAACATCTCGGACTGAGAAGTTCTGCCAGCCCTTGCCGTCAAAGTGCCACCATTCGGTCGAGAGTGGGATGAATCCTGCTCTCACCATTGCATTTTCTAGCAGTTGTCGATTTTTCAGCACTGGTGCGGGTAAATCAGTGTAACTCCGGCTGGCGCGTTCTGTGAAATCATCAAATTGAGTCGGCATGGGAAGTTCTTTTCCAGTGCGATCGATCAGTGTGACATCGACGGCAGCTCCTCGATTATGCCGTGATCCTTTGGCGGGATTGGCGACATATCGCTCGTCGGGAACAATTTCCCACAGGCGTTTTTGAATCGATAACGGGCGGTAACAATCGTATACTTTCAGTCCAAGCCCTTCTTTTTCTAAGTTTGTTTGCACTTGCGATAACTGTTGTGCAACCGAAGCGCGTAGAATACATCTCGCTTGGGGATAAAGCTTCCGTTTGACAAAATTGTTAGTGGTGGCGTAACGAATATCGAGCGCGATCCGGGGGTTGATCGATCGAATATCGACAAACACAGCGGGATTTAGTTCAGTTGCATTCATCGGGCTGTGAATGAGCAAGGCGCACATAAGCGCGATCGAGAACGCGAGAACAGACCGAATCTGGGAAGAAGAGGGTTGCATTTCAATTTAAGCCAATGAGTTTTGTTGAAAAAACGGACTTGAGCTTTGGGCACTTTGTTCACTCCGGTAATCTGTGGTAAGGTAATCAAAACCTTGCTTGTTGCACAATATTTTCAATTACCATGCTGCTGTCTTCGAGAATCAATGTTTGGCATATGGTTCCGATCGCCCTTGGGTTACATGGACTGATGTTTATTGTTCCGGTTCCTTCCCAAGATGCGATCGTAGAGCGGCAAAATCCTAAGACGGTCAGGGTTGCCAATGTGCCCAATCCTTCTTCCAAAGCAACAACGCCGCCGACTCCCAAAGCAAAGGCTTCTCCCAAGCCTACTCCGCAACTGTTGGTGAAGCCTCGTGTAGTTGAACCTCCTGTAACTCTTTCTCAACCTAAGCCAAGTGCCTCGACTCCTATCGTTGCGACTCCGACCCCCTCTCCAGTTGTGTCACCCTCTCCAGTGGTATCACCCTCTCCAACGCCAACGACTTCTCCAACCCCAACGCCGTCCCCCTCGCCTAAAGACGCTTTACAGCTCGATGGTGCAACTCCGGGCTGTGATGGGCGCGAAGGATGCTGGGAAATTGCTGAAACACAGGGGAGAATGATATCGAAAACGCTAGAGAAGCAGCTACAAGATCAGGGCTATCAAGTGACTGAGAAAGATATCAATGAAGATGTAGGAATGCGAGTGTATCAAGTTGAGAAATCAGGAACTCAGCCGTATTATCTGCATTTTATCTGGAGCGATCGCGGAACCGCTTATGTTCGTCACGCTCAAATTCTCAGCCGTAGCGAACTCGAAGCGATCGCAAATCTCTAGTACGTGCGCCCTTTCCATGCACCGCCCTGTCCTTGCCAATGTTTGACGGCAGAATCGATCGTCATGAGTAGATAGAGAAATGCGATCGCAGGTAAGCAAAACGCATACCAAAATGAACAGCGATAAAACTGCACGATTGGAAAGTAAGCCAGAGTCATTAATGCGTAAGTTAATAAGCTAATTGAATTTCCGGTTAATATTCCAATCACGGGAGAGAGATAAACAATAAACATTCCCGATACTGCGCCCACTAATAGCAGAGGAGAATAATTTAGCTGAGTATAAGCAGTACGAGAAACCATGTTCCAGATCGTACCGAGTGAATCGTAGGGACGTAAACTGATTGTCGTTGGAGTCAATCCGAGCCAGATTCTTTTAGAACCCGTCGATTTAATCGCATCCGCTAAGGCACAATCATCAATTAACGCTTGCCGAATTGCCGCGACACCGCCAATTCGAATCAATGCCTCACATCGAATGAGACTACATCCGCCTGCCGCAGCCGCTAACGATCGACCCGGATCATTTGCCCAACGAAACGGATATAGCTTAGCGAAAAAGAACACAAATGCTGGAATCAGTAACTTCTCCCAAAAACTCACACAGCGTAATCGCACCATGAGCGATACTAACTCGCGATCGTCTGCGATCGCATGACTCACCAGATCTCGCAAATTGTTCTGATCATGCTCAATATCTGCGTCCGTCAACAAAAAATAATCCGGCTGCAACTCCATGCCTTTTTGAATGCCCTGTTCCAACGCCCACAGTTTTCCTGTCCAACCTGCGGGTAGGGGTTGCGCTGAGAGAATCTGTAGCTGAGCGGCTTTTCCGAGCGATTCGGCTGTTTCCTTGGCGACTTCTGCGGTTCCGTCGGTGCTGTGATCGTCTACTAGAATGATTTGGAGCGAACCAGAATAGGATTGTGTGAGCAACGATCGCAAAGTAATCGACAGCAAATCCGCTTCATTTCGGGCTGGAATTACGACGCAAACCGAAGCGCTTTCTAGCTCTCCATCGGGCAGGCGTTGATCCATTCGCCAAAACTGCCCCCGGAATCCTAGCAAATAGATCCAAATTAATAAACTTACGATCGACAGCCCAAGAATGATTTCGCTCATGTCACAATCACGATAAATGCTTTAATTACACGGGGAGCGATCGCAATGGCTTTCATTCGCGTTGATGAAAACATCACTGTGAACACCCAGTACATCGTAAAAGTAAAGTGGAAACTTAATGCTGAAAATGATGAACTCTCAGGATCAATTTTCCTAACAGGTGGCGACAAGAACGAAGTGGTTGCGATCAAAGGTGCAGCCGCTTATAAATTGTGGGATATTCTTCATGCGCGTGAGGATTTGCCCCGAAATAAAAATAGCGAAGCGAGCGCAGAATGGCAGCATAGCCGTAGAGGTTGGTAATGTTTGGGTGTGAGGAGAATTTGGCATGCAGGAACGATCGCTCTTAACCGCAATTGAAGCAAGTCAGCAGTATCTTTTATCGCTGCAAAAACCAGAAGGATACTGGTGGGCAGAGCTTGAATCGAATGTGACGATCACGGCTGAGACCATTTTGCTGCACAAGATTTGGGGAACCGATCAAGCACGACCGCTGCACAAAGCCGAGGACTATTTACGATCGCAGCAGCGTGATCATGGCGGTTGGGAATTGTATTACAACGATGGCGGCGATCTGAGTACAACGGTTGAAGCGTATATGGCGCTACGGCTGCTTGGGGTTGCGGCGGCTGATCCGGCATTGGTCAGAGCCAAAGAATTTATCCTGGCGCGGGGCGGAATTACCAAAACGCGGATTTTTACCAAGTTTCATTTGGCGCTGATTGGGTGTTTTGATTGGCGCGGTATTCCTTCGCTGCCGCCTTGGATTATGTTTTTACCCTCGCTGAAAGTGGAAATCCCGAATCCGTTTGGTACAGAGCCGCTTTTTTCAGGACATACCTTCAGCATTTATGAGATGTCGAGTTGGGCGCGAGGCAGTACCGTTCCGTTGTTGATCGCGTTCGATCGCAAGCCCGTTTTCATTACCAATCCAGCCATTACGCTCGATGAACTCTACACCGAGGGCGTACATAATGCGGTGTATGAGTTGCCGAGAAAATCGGATTGGACAGACTTATTTTTGGATCTCGATCGAGCGTTCAAGTTTGCTGAAGAGTTGAATTTCATGCCGCTACGCGAGGAAGGCATCAAAGCGGCAGAAAAATGGATTCTTGAACGCCAAGAAGCCACTGGAGATTGGGGTGGGATTATTCCCGCGATGATCAATTCGCTGCTGGCATTGCGCTGTTTAGGGTACAACGCGAATGATCCGTTTGTGGCACGGGGATTAAAGGCGATCGACAATTTCGCGATCGAAGAAGAGAATAGTTATCGGATTCAGCCTTGTGTGTCTCCGGTTTGGGATACGGGACTGGTGATTCGATCGCTGGTTGAATCCGGTGTGTCTCCGTCTGATCCGGCATTAACCAAAGCGGGTGAATGGCTTTTAGACAAGCAGATTCTCAGCTACGGAGATTGGGCAGTTAAGAATACGGAAGGAAAGCCTGGAGCTTGGGCGTTTGAATTCGAGAATCGCTTTTACCCGGATGTTGATGATTCGGCAGTCATCGTGATGGCGCTGGATCTGCTTCAGATGCCGGATGAAGCTTTGAAGCAACAAGCGATCGTTCGGTGTGTGAATTGGATTAGCACGATGCAGTGTAAGCCCGGAGGCTGGGCAGCGTTTGATCTCGATAACGATCAAGACTGGCTAAACGCGATGCCTTACGGGGATCTCAAAGCCATGATTGATCCGAATACTGCGGATGTGACGGCTCGTGTTTTAGAAATGTTCGGTCAGCTTCAAACCGGAGATGCCAAACGCTGTGCAACTTTAACACCGGAAAGAATCGATCGTGCTTTAGCGTACTTGATGCGCGAACAGGAAGCGGACGGCTCTTGGTTTGGGCGCTGGGGTGTGAATTACATTTACGGAACGAGTGGCGTTTTAGTGGCATTGTCGAAGGCGGCTCCGAAGTCACATCGAACCAGCATTCGACGGGGAGCGACTTGGCTTGTGCGATCGCAAAATCCTGATGGTGGCTGGGGTGAAACTTGCGAAAGCTACAAAGATCCAGCGCTCAAAGGAAAAGGCGACAGTACCGCATCTCAAACCGCTTGGGCAGTGATTGGATTGTTGGCGGCGGGAGATGCCACTGGGGATTATGAGTGGGACGCGATCGACAAAGGAATCGCTTATCTGATTGAGACTCAGAAAGATGGCGCGTGGAATGAAGACTGCTTTACAGGTACAGGATTTCCGGGACATTTTTATCTGAAGTATCACCTGTATCAGCAGCATTTTTCACTGACAGCATTAGGGCGATATCAGATGAGTTTGCAGCAGCGATCGGCGTTGAAAGTGCCGTTGAATCTGAAGGTGAGAGAAGTCGTTCTGGAATCGGGAGATTAGAGAAGGGCGATCGATAGAACAGATTTGCTCCGTTTTAGTTAGTTCTTGCCCCCTAAATCCCCCACAAGTGGGGGACTTTGAGAAGAAATCTGATCAGCTTTGGAAGCAGACTTGTCATCAATTTTCATTTATGTTCTTCTCAAGAGTGTTAACACAATTTCAGGGTTGCATATTACTTCAAAGTCCCCCATGAATGGGGGACTTAGGGGGTTGAAGCTGTCCAAAACGAAGCGAAAAACTTATGCCAAAGTTCCACTAAATCAACGCAGTACAATTCAACGATCGCACCTCCATCGCGTCCGAGATATAGCACGATCCGCCAAATCGGTTGAGAATTGGGCGGATTTTCTCGATCGCGTCCTTCAACTGTTCTGGCGCACAAAACGCAATAATATACACCATTTCAATCATTTCGTCGCTTCCAGAAACCCCGCTGCTTTCAAGATTGCGGAACACAGTATAGCGATCAATTTCGGATTGCTTCAGGCTATTGAGAATTTTTGGAAGTTCGATCGAATCTGAGATGATTTCAATCCGTTTAACAGCGTGCATAACTTTACCAAAGAAGAGTAATTCCGTATTCGTACAATGGAATTCCGATCAGAATATTGAACGGAAACGTGACCGCAAGCGCTGCAGAAATATAAAAGCTAGGATTAGCTTCTGGAACCGTTAAACGCATCGCTGCGGGAACCGCAATATAAGACGCACTTGCACATAACACCGCAAACAAAAGTGCATCCCCCGAAGACAGCGAGATCGCTTTTGCGAGAAAGATGGCGATCGTCGCATTTAGCATCGGAATCAACACCCCAAACGACACCAAAAACGTCCCAGTTTTCTGTAGTTCTTGAATTCGCTTTGCCGCGACCAGTCCCATATCTAGCAAGAAGAAGGTCAGCACTCCGTAAAACATATCTTGCGTAAACGGTTTCAACGTCTGCCAGCCATGCTCTCCAGTGATAAAACCGATCGCTACACTCCCCACCAACAGAAACACCGAACCGTTAAAAAATGCTTCTCGCAGCACCTCCGACCATTGAATCGGCTCATCACTA
The DNA here is from genome assembly GCF_039962505.1 of Leptolyngbya sp. DQ-M1. Taxonomy (NCBI): domain Bacteria; kingdom Bacillati; phylum Cyanobacteriota; class Cyanophyceae; order Leptolyngbyales; family Leptolyngbyaceae; genus Leptolyngbya; species Leptolyngbya sp. DQ-M1. The sequence continues at coordinate 178,962 of NZ_JAMPLJ010000006.1, read as the reverse complement.
GCACGATCGGTAAACACATTCACCAAAATTAAGCCAATAATGATCGCAGGTGACTCCATGAGCGCCAATGCTGCGACCATGTAACCGTTATAAGCAATCTGAAGCTGATCGAGAAATGATCCAGCCGTAATAAACGTCACCGCACTGATTGATCCGTAAGTCGCCGCGAGCGCTGCTGAATTATAGGGATCTAAGCGCGATCGCAAAATGAAAAACGTATAGATTGGAACAGCAATCGCCATTACGATCGCAGCGCTCAACGTCACGATAACCGCTTGGCTAATCCCGCTCCGCGCCAGCTCTACGCCACCTTTAAACCCGATCGACAGTAGCAAATACAGCGAAAACAACTTCGGAATGGGTGCGGGAATATCAAGATCCGATTTCACCAAAACCGCCAGCATTCCTAGAAAAAAGAACAACACAGGCGGATTCAGAAAGTTAGAAACGATCAGGGTAAAGTCCATTCACAGAAAAAATAACGTTACCTTCCATTCAAACGGGGAATGGCGATCGAGGCAAGAACGCACAATCTTTACGACTTCTTGACCAGAGCTTAACCCGCTTTCAGAAAACAGTGAGTACGATCGCGCCTGTAGCTAACCCCCTGGAGCTTCTGATTATGACAAAAACTCTGGATCAATCGAACGATCGTGCCACTAAATCGGGTACAGAAAATTCTCCGAATAGCCCATCCTTTAACTTTGAGCTTTGGGCAAAACAATTGCGTCCTCAACTTCTAGCGTCTTTGTACAAACACAAATAGTACAAAACACAAATAGAACTGATGCTGAGCTAACGTCCGGCTTTGAGAGTTTGCTCAGCAGTCAATTGCAGGGTTGAGAATGCGGGAGAAACGATCGTATCGGTATGTTTGAACTTCCCTACTTCCCGATAACGATCGTTCTCAAGTTGCAGCACTGTAATTATGGATTGCGCTGGATCAATCAGCCAATATTCAGAAATACCGCGCTCAGCGTACTCTTTGCGCTTATCAACGTAATCGCGCTCTCTAGATTGCTGATCGCTGCTTGAAACAACCTCGACCACGAGCAAAGGAGGCGGCATTTCAGGCCTCAACACATTTCCTCCAGCAAGAATTGCAGCGGCAGATTCTTCGGTATGAACAATTAAGTCGGGTTGTCGCGCTGTTACCTTGGTAGAACGGGTTGCAATCTGATGCCCGATTGCTAACCGATAAGAGGGAATCCCCATTTCTAAAAACCTGGCAAAAAGAAAGCTTGCAATCACAACGTTGAGTGGATTCTCCGGAGCCATTGCTACTAATTCTCCGTTTACTAACTCATAGCGAGTATCAGTTCCGTCGTCATAGTTAAGGTATTCCTCAAAAGTTCCAAACCGCCGCTTTGCCTGCGTCATGAGAATTCGCCTCCCAACTGCGTCAAGAACTGCATTGCTTTTGCCACTGAACTTGCACAATCGTAAGGGGAAGTCTCATAGAACGATCGCCAAGCAGAGCTTTTGTATTCATCATAGCGATCGCGATGCTCTGGATGTCGATCAAGCCATGCCAACCGCACCGCGTGACCAATTAGAACATCCATCACAATGTATTCTTCGACTTTGAACTCTGGGTTACGTTGTGCGATCGCTGAAAGTTCCATCAAAGCTTCCACATTCGCCTGACGATATTCGGGAGCTTGAATTTTGTTGAGCAAATGTTCGATTTTTAGTGCAAAGTTTTTCTCACCTGCGGTCATTTCGGTCGTAAGAAATTCACTCTCAAGCCGATTCCGCCGTTCTAGTTTGTCTCCGATAACTAACCCCTGACAGTGATGTAGCAGCTTCCATACGCTTGGGTAGAAGTCTTTGGGAACGCGATTGAGTGCCCCATCCACTTGACGTTTACGCCACCAGTTTTGGGCACTGGGTTCGATTTCGGTTTTATCAACCAGAATCACCCAATCGATCGCGCTGTTAGGCAATTTCACTTTCAGCGATTCTTGTTTCAGCAGCGCTTTGTTTAGATCGGCATAACCGACCACAATCTCACGCAGTCGAGTTTTAATTTCAAACGGACTTAAGCTCATCAGTTTCTCGTAAGCTTCATCCTGAGTCAGTTCTAACTCTTGCGCCAAATCGGTTGTAATCAACAAAATTAGATAGCCGACTCGTAAGGTTAACAGTCCCTGGAATAGTTTCGGTTCTGCTTTGATCAATAAGCTGAGATAGATAATTACTTCCTGAGTCAGTACCCGATCGCGGATATCTTCGCGGCAGAACTCACGAATCTTTTCTAAGACCTCCGTGTGTGGTAGCGGCTGCATAATCAATGAGTCTTCGCTGTAGGCACGTCCGATCGCAATCTGTTTCTGTCTCACTAAGATATCTGTGACAGCATCCGACAAGCCCACATCAATCTTATCGAGTAATCCTGCACATCGCCGTAAGATGCTCCAATACGGCGATCTCGTAGAATCCCCCTTACTTGCTTTCGTGTATAGTTCATTCAGCAAGTCTCGAACTGTCACTGATGACTGTGCCCCCGCAAATCCGGTTTCAAAGTTCAGTCCTTCTAGCCGCGCCAATGTTCCTAGTAGTTCAACTTGCTCATAAAGGTTCTGTGACGCTCGTAAGCTCTCCAACAGCACTTGAACATCAGTTTCATACTCTAGTTTGAATTCCTGCGCAATGCTCAATGGATGGGTACGATCGGGTTCAAATGCCAGGAAATAGCGAGGCACACCCACTTCAGCGACTGATTTTGATTCAAACTGAAAGCCATGCAGCCAATCAATCCGCTCAGTTCCTGCTGTTCTGACAAACTGTTTAAGCTGACCCAACTGAACCGGAATGTCTCCGCATCGCCCCGCTTGGAGTTCTTGCACCAAATCTAACAATGCTTCTCGACCGAGTTCATACATTTCATGCGTTAGCAACAAGGTGACGATCGGGCGACCCACTTGTTGCCAATGTCGATGAATGTAGGCTAAATCGCTTTTGATGTTTGATACTAAAAAGTGATAGTCCAACGTTAGATAAAACCGTTCCGGCTCAAGAAACGAAGGCAGGACTACGATCGTTTCTCCTTGAATGCGATACACCCGTGCAGTGGTGAGACTCCGCATTCGTCGCTGCGGTCGTCCGGTCAGCGCCAATTTTTCGTTGCGTCCCACCTGGGTATAAGCAGCAGCCAATTCGCGTGCATGACGGACTTGAATTGGTTCCACCTGTTCGAGCGTTTGTGTGGTCACATTGTTTGCTGCAAGTTTAGCCTGTAGCGTTTCATCCTCTGCTAACAGTGCAATCTGAATCGTTGCTTTTCGGCGTTGTCCTCGACGTAAATAGCGCCCACAGGGATCAATATCTCCAACGGAAATCAATCCTTCATGCAGCATTTTCGCTAGCATGTACAAACTCTGTGCCCAAACTAGGGGAATGTTTTCATTGGGAATGCGAGTTTGACTATGAGGATTCGCTTTTTCGGCTGCGATCGCGCTCTCCGGCACAATGAATAGTTCAGGCAATAATTTCACTCCATCTCGCTCGACCGTCAGCGCATCTAAACGATCGAGATAGTCTTGTGCCTGAACGCGATCGCCCCGAAAAATGCCATCTAACGCAAGATAGGTAAAGAATAAGGGCCATTCACACTCGACATGTTCAAACTGCTTCAGTTCAAACGGCTCATAGTGCAATCGTGTGGTGTCTTCGATCACGGTTTGATGTCCGTCGCGCAAGAAGCGCTTACAGCCATAGCGACCTTGCAGCAGATCGATGATCTTATCGCGGGTGCGATCGACTAGTTCGATATCCTCAACTGCAAACGCAGGAAACCCGATCGCGCTGAGCAATGCAGCATCGACTTCTTTAGAGCTTGATTCGCGTGGCAGCAATGATTCTAGCGTTGTCCGACAGCGAGCAATCTCATCCGGCAGCACATGAATCACTGAACTCTGTCCGCCCTGTGTTCCAAACAGATTCAGCCCATTCATCGCTTCGAGTGCCGCTTTTGCCATGCCGACAGAGCTACCGTTCAGTTCGGGATTGCCGTGATTGATCTTGTTACCGCGCTCCCAAATTCCATAGTCAGGCGTGCGATAAGTCCGACCAATGTAGTACACCAGGTTTTGCACAAAGTTCACTTCATCACAGGTGTAAACAATGGACAATCCCGAAGTGGTCATCTGCGCCAACATCAATAGAAATACTGAAGTTGCATCTAGCTGCAAATGTCCCCATTCATCGTCACCGACTACCGTTGATCCGGTTGCAGTGTCATATTTTGCATGGAGGGCATCTAACGGATTCTGATTATGTTTGAACTTCTCAACCTTTTGCGCTTGCTGCATCATCGAAAACAACAATCCGCGCATCAACTTGACGACGCTATGTTCTAGCTCATAGGTGCGTCCACGATCGTCATCAAGTTTTCGATAAGCTAATGCCAACCCCCAAACTGCCAGAATGCTATACACATTGTCCCGCACCCAAGCATCGGTGTAGTCTCCGTGAGCGTTCACGGCGGTACTGGCGGGAAGCAGTCCAGAAATTGGGTTCTGACGACTCAAGATAATCGATCGCACTTCTTCGTAATAGCGATCGAGCCGATTCGCGAGGTCAATTGCTGGAGTTGCCATAGGATCAGGGTAGGGAGTTAGGGGTTTACAAGCGCATCAGCGCTTGAATCAAAGATCTTAACCGAAGTTGCTATGATTCGCTCATCGAAAGAATGGGACAAAATGAACAACGCCGATCAACGCAATCAAATTGCCCCTCAGGCAACCGTTAAAGCTTAGATTCAGCGTAATCGGGAATTACAAGAACAATTCAACAGGGTTATCAATGACACACGATCGCCCCGCACCGAGTTTCTCAAGCGGCAGCGAAACGAAGATCAGGAATAGCCGATCGTTGATCCCGGTAGTCTCATCACCGATCGATATCGCACTTCAGTTTCTGCAACAGAGATCGATTTGCGTTGTGTTGTCCATTCACTACGATCAAACAGTTTTTCTCTCAATTCGTTCACATTCACATTGCAGATTGCATGATCAGAAATGACTTGCCGACCATTCACCCAAACATAACTTACAACATTTACAGGGCGACCGAGAATCAGTAAGCCGATCGGATCAGTTCGCGGTAACAAGGACAACGATTTCAGGTCGTACATTACCAAATCTGCTTTCTTGCCAACCGTCAAAGATCCAAATTGATCTGCGCGATCCAAGCCTGTTGCACCGCCTAGGGATGCCATTTCCACAGATTGTCGAGGAGTAATCCAGTGATGATAATCAAAGTCTGTGACTGAATGCAAAATTGACCCAATTTTAATCGCTTCGAGTAAATCTTGAGAATCATTACTTGCAGCACCATCACACCCAAATGTAACATTCACTCCTGCTTGACGGTACTTCAGAATTGGAGCGATCCCACTTCCTAAGCGTAAGTTGCTCAATGGATTGTGAACTACGGTCGATCGCGTTTCTGCCATGATCTCAATATCTTGGTCATCGAGCCAAACACAATGTGCTAGGGAAGTTTTCTCACTCAAAAATCCAATCTCTTTAAGATGTTGAACAGCACTACACCCATACTTTTCTTCAGCCAGCATCTTTTGGGCTTTGGTTTCGAGTAGATGAGCATGGCGGCTCAGGTTGTATCGATCGCTGAGTTCAATACAGCCTTCAAACAACGCATCCGAGCAAAGCTGAATTCCAGTCGGCGCAGCGACAACTTCAATTCCTTGATCCGGACGATGAAACTGGTAAATTGCTGCTTGAAGAAGTTCAAGCACTGCCTGAGTCGGCTGTTCAAAGTTGCTATGTCTTACTTCATCACCACCAGTCGGAATGCCTGCGCTCAACGCCTCATCCTGAATCAACGGCGCGATGAAGGCTCGAATGCCCACTTCCCGATAACCTCGATCGACCGCAGCAATGGTTTCGATTTCTTTTCCTGGAATCAGCACCAAATGATCGACAACACTCGTTCCACCGGTCATGAGAGTTTCGATCGCGGTGCCCACTGCACTGAGATAAGCTTGCTCCGGGTCGAGCGGTGTAGTTTCGTAGAGTTCTGCGATCCAGAGTTCGAGCGGCACAGGCGGAATCAATCCACGCTGCCACATTTCCGAGGAGTGGGTATGAGCATTCACAAATCCAGGCAGTAAAAGCTGATTCGTGCCATCGATCGCAGTTCCAATCACCGCTAAGTTAGGCGCGATCGCAACAATGCGATCATCTTGGATTTGCACATCGACTGTTTTATACCCCTCACCCTCTGCAATCAAAACATTCTGAATCGTAAAACTCATAGATCGATGCCTACTCAATACATAGCAGCCTAAGCTATTAAACTCGATTTCGGAGTTGTTGAATCCACAATTTTGGGTGGTCGTCCGATCGCACCTTAAAGCTGCTCATCGATAACAAAAGCGGCACACCTCCCACTTTAGCGCTCATCAATAGATGCAGTGCTAAACAGACAAGCATCGTTGCCCAAGCAGTGAGATGTAAGGAATAAGCCAAATGATGCAGTTCACCTGTGGGCAACCAAGTTTCATCCATTAGTTTTCCGCTAATTGCAGCAAATACGATCGCAAGCAACATTACTGTATTTGTTAGCCGTTGTAGACTAATCCACGAAATTGGCTTTCCAATGTTCGACAATTGTGCGATCGAGTCTTTTTGAACTAATTTCTTTCGACCGCACCAAAGACTATAAATCACAAATAACGGTGCAAATAGAAAAAACGTCAGTCCGATCGTGCCGTGGTAGTCAATGATCGGATTGATTCTGGGTAAGGGAACCTTTCCAAAGCGTCCATCAAATGTGTCATACACCCAATACCCGCTGATCAATGCCGCAATCACCAACAGTGCATTGACTCCGTGCAGAAAGCGCAGCAGTGAAGGTTGATAAGGTTTAGTGCGTGACATAATTCTGTTCTTAGATTGTTCTCTTACTGATATAGCTTAAATTTTTAAAAAATTTGGAACTTATGTGTTGAATTTTTTACGATCGTAAAGTGAGTATTCGATAACATTTTGCCTCAACAGTGATCAAAAGATTACGTCTATGCGGTTCATCGGATAGATGCGATAGCGTGATGAGGTACTAAAAATTTTGAAGTGTGACTCTCCTCTCACGCTTTATTCTTTGTTTTTGGAGTTCTTCCAATGGCTACTGTGAAAATAGGGATCAATGGTTTCGGTCGGATTGGTCGCTTAGTGTTTCGCGCTGCGCTCGACGATGCCAACATTGAAATCGTTGGCATCAATGATCTTGTTCCGCCCGATAATTTGGCGTATCTTCTCAAGTACGATTCGACGCATGGGGTATATCCGGGCACGATCGAGGCAAAACCCGATGGCATTGCGGTAAACGGCAAGTTTATTCCGTGTTTTGCGATGCGGAATCCAGAAGATTTACCCTGGGGCAATCTTGAAGCCGATTACGTGGTTGAATCGACCGGATTGTTTACCGATTTTGAAAGTGCTTCTAACCATGTGAAAGCCGGTGCAAAGCGGGTGATTATCTCCGCTCCGACGAAAGATCCAGAGCGTGTGAAAACGCTGCTGATGGGCGTGAATCACGATTCTTTCGATCCTGAAAAAGATACGATCGTCTCGAATGCAAGCTGCACTACCAATTGTTTAGCGCCAGTGGCGAAAGTGTTAAACGATCGCTTCGGCTTAGTCGAAGGGTTGATGACCACCGTTCATGCAATGACGGCAACTCAACCGACTGTGGATGGCCCAAGTAAAAAAGACTGGCGCGGTGGACGCGGAGCTGCTCAAAACATTATTCCTGCTGCAACCGGAGCTGCTAAAGCGGTGACGCTGGTGCTGCCGGAACTGAAAGGAAAGCTGACTGGAATGGCATTTCGTGTGCCGACTCCCGATGTTTCCGTTGTCGATCTAACCTTCAAAACCGAAAAGCCAACGAGCTACAAAGAAATCTGTGAAGCGATGAAAGAAGCCTCAGAAACAACGCTGAAGGGGGTTCTAGGCTATACCGATGAGGAAGTGGTTTCGACTGATTTTCAGGGCGATCGTCGATCGAGCATTTTTGATGCAGGTGCAGGTATCGAACTGAATTCCAACTTCTTTAAGATTGTGTCTTGGTACGACAATGAATGGGGTTACTCGAATCGAGTGATTGATTTGATGACTACGATGGCGAAAAAAGATGGCATCTTGAATTAAGTCATCTACGATGGGGGTCACCTGATCCCTATCGTAGATTTTTATCTGGCTATTACTTTCGCTGATGAGAAGAACTCGATCAACATAATAAAATGAAAGTCTTAGATACTTGAAAGGTGGCGTTTATGGTTCAGACTCCTGCTAAATCTTTGACGCTAGAAGAATTTCTAAGGCTTCCGGAAACAAAGCCAGCAAGCGAGTATATTGGCGGTCAAATCATCCAGAAACCCATGCCGCAAGGAAAACATAGTGTTGTTCAGGGAGAACTGACACCAGCCATCAATACAGAACTGAAATCTAAACGCCTGGGTCGTGCGTTCCCAGAATTACGCTGTACTTTTGGTGGACGATCGATTGTTCCAGATGTCAGTGTGTTTACTTGGGATCGAATTCCTCGCGATGCAAATGGTGAGGTCGCAAATACCTTTCAAATTGCTCCAGATTGGATGATCGAGATTCTTTCTCCAGATCAAAGCCCAACGAAAGTGATCAAAAACATTCTGCACTGTATTGATTATCAAACGCAGATGGGTTGGCTGATTGATCCCGATGAGAAAGTTGTGTTTGTTTATTTTGCCGATCGTACAATCCGATTTTTTGACGTTCCAGAACAGCTTTTGCCTGTACCATCGTTTGCAAGCAACATTCAATTAACAGTTCAAACCTTGTTCGGATGGTTGTCTGAGTAGCACTGCGATCGCTCTAGAACTCTACATCGTCTTCATCAGACTCTCCGATTACCGACAGTGGAAACTGTTGCTTCAATGCAGGAATCGCTGGGCAAGGTTTGCGATCGTCCAAATTCTCCGGCTTGTTCCAGCTAAAGGGAGCTTGTTTTGCCGCAGACATCCATAACAATCGTTTTGCGCGAGTCATTGCAACATACAACAATCGAAACTCTTCAGCAGTCTTGAGCGATCCGGCTCGTTCCCAAGCTTCGTCATTGGTCGGAATCGGTTCGTGATGCACGATCGCCCTAATTTGCGCTCTTGCGACCTCAGATAAAGTAAAGTCGCCAAGAAACTGCATGGCAGGCGGAATGTAGAGCGATCCGGGAATCATGTTTTCATGCAAAAACGGAATGAAAACATAGTCCCAATCGAGACCCTTTGCTTTGTGCATGGTGATCACGGTTAGCTGGCTGGGACGAACATAGCGATCGTCGTCTTCTGCTTCGACAGGTTCAAATCGCTCTGAACTGACAACGTCGCTTAACACTTCTAGCATTGCTGTAAGTGAGTTCTCGCGGGTTTGCTGCATGACGCGTTCTGCAAGTTTGTCAGCAGTTGCAAGCTCTGTTTGCTCATAGTTCAAGGTATAAGCGAGAAATGAAATCAATTGATAGAGGGGTAGCTCTAATCTCGCTCTGAGTAAGCTTGTACAGAAACGGCTTGCTTGTTGAACTTGTGGATCTTGTGGTGGATCAAGCGGAGCAGGATAAAGAAACTGTTCCGGAAAAGTGATCAGAGCATTTAAATCTTGATTCGGAATGATGCGACGGCTGACAAACACAGATAAAGCAGCTTTGAGATTGTCCGGAGAATGAGGTCGATCGAGGAATTGCAACAGTGATAACATCTCTGCGGGGATGTGAGACTGTCGATCGCGCATTCCCACCTCAAAGACTGAAAGCTTGTCATCGAACCATCGCGCTAGTTCTCGTGCTACAAATTTTCCTTGCTCGTTGGTGCGAACTAACACTGCCGCCGATCGCTCTGGATAATGATTGAACAATGCGATCGCTCTTTTACCAATCCATTCCACCGTTTGATGCACATCCTCAGGCGTGTGAATCTCAAAGCCTAAGCCTTCAGGACTGGGGTTTGCATCGGCTTGCGGATCATTGTTAGACACTGGGTGAATCATCTGCGATCGAAATGGCGCAGCGTCTTCGTTTCCGTAAGTTCGATTCACCCAGTTCAATACAAAATTTGCAGCTTCGAGAATGATCCGACTACTGCGACCTGCTTGATTCATTTCAGCAAGCCGATTTTCGATCGCGCAAGTCTGACAAAATTCTCGAAAGAACACCGGATCAGCAGGCGTGAATGTTGAATTAATGGCTTGATTCGGATCACCGACCCGCACTAGGTTTTGATTGTGCAACTGTTCTGGATCGATTGCTAATAGTTCTAATAATCGCGTTTGTAGGGGGCTTGAATCTTGTGCTTCATCTTCAAACACAGCAAACACTTGAGATTGCCAACGCGCTCTAATTCCCGGATGTTCTAGCACTCGTAGCGCACCTAAAACCATCTCGTCATAGTCAATGAAGCTCCTGCTTTGGAGTTGCAGTTGGTATTGTTCATACAGTCCTGCAGCGATCGACAAGATCGAATAGTCATCGGATGCAATCTGACTACGTAAATCTTCCGGTAACAACCCTGAGCTTTTCGCTTCTCGAATTACCGTTTCTGCCAGTGCAGGCAACACTTCGGTTCGCAATACAGCTTGTCTTCGTAACCGCTCGGTTTCTTCCCCGTCGAATTGTTGCCCTTCTAACAAGCGCTGATAGAGATGCGGATTCAGTCCTAACCATTGTTCTACACTGGTGCGGATCAGTCGATTTCCTTGCGTGGGTGTGATTAAAATTGAATCGGGATTAAAGCCCGATCGCTCCGGAGCGCTTCTGGCGATCGACCAAGCTAATCCATGCAGCGTGTGAACCACAAACCCACCTTGAGGAAGGCTTAATTTTTTCAGATACTCACGAATTTTGGCTTTAATGTTTGCGGCTGCCGATCGCGTGAAGGTGACGACGACTAACTGACGGCGGCTGTGGAGTTGGTATTGCGCGATCGCGACTGCTGCCGCAACTGCCATTCCGGTCGATTTCCCCGCCCCCGGAACTGCCGACACCGCCAATCGCCCGCCTTGCCAATCGGCGATTTCTCGCTGTCCCGGACGCAGCGTACTCCGCAGCGTTTGTAATAGCTTCTCGCGAATCTCTAACACACTGGAAACAACAGGATCAGCAGCCATAGGTTTAGTAGAGAATATGTACTACTACTTTAAGCGGTAAACTGGTTCGATCGTAGACTTCAAACCGAAATCATGACGCGATCGGAAGCTGAAACTATTTTGCGGCAATTTATCTGTACTGAACGATCTTCTGAACCGCTGGATTATGCAGCGATTCGAGAAGCAGTCTTGATTGTGGCAGATTTATCTGATTATCAAATTCTAGGAATCTGTGCAGAAACGGCTGAGGAGGGCTTGAAAGCGCTGTCGAGCTATGTGGGCGCACTGAAATATGATGTGCCAGAAACGCGATCGATTCCTGGAGCCATCTACATTAAATTCAATCCGTTAACGGGTCGATCGCATATGGAACCCTACAGCGGAAACCATCGGGGGGTATTAATTTCTTGCCAATCTGCGTTTGAGGATGGCGTAAATGAAACGTTTGGGCATTTGCCGCTCGATCTATTCAAACAATAAACCCAGATCGATCCTCGATCTGGGCTTGATTTTTAATAAACCAGCACTATTAAAGAGCTTGGCTGGCGGTTTTAATGGCTTGAACTATCTCTGTTCATTGATTTCATTCTACAAGACACATCTCAGCTTTGGTGGGAAAACACATTGTTCTTCAACATTTGATACTCAACTTAATCAACTGCTCGATTTTTTGAATACAGACCCTCAAAGTTTTGAAGTTATTTAAAGATTAAATCTAATCTTTGCTGTGCAGCTTTTAGTGCTTCCTCTGGTGTATTGCGATCGAGCAATGCCGCCTCGATCGCTCGTCCTAAGTTATCCGAAATTCGGTTGTATCCTGGGAAAATCGGACGCGATCGCCCAAATTGCGCCTGACCGAGAAAGACATCGACCGCAGGCTGCTTTGCTCGGAATGCTTTGTATGCTTCACTTTCTCGCGATTTTAGATTGGTGGGTAGGTATCCTGTGCCGATCGCCCATTCGGTCTGAAATTCCTCACTCATGACGAATTCAGCAAACTCAAACGCCGCTCGTTCTCGCTCTGGCGTGGATTTGAATAGAAATAGATTTTCGCCGCCGATCGCTGTTCCTGCTTGAGTTCCCTTTGGAATTGGCAATACCCCAAAATCAACCTGGGTCGCTTGCAGTTGTCCCAATGTCCAAGGCCCTGAAAGCTGCATTGCGACTTTACCGGTTAAAAATCCATCGAGTTCGTAACCGCGTTCGGGTTGAGACAGAATTGCAGAGCCGTCTTGCATCAAATCGCGCCAGAACTGTAAAGCTGCGATCGCTCCTGAATTAGCAATATTCACTCCGGCTGAAGCGCTACTGGGAATAACCTTTTCAGGGGTGATTTCGTTGCCATAAGTTACAGTCGCATTGCTCAACTCTCCAGCCCCGCTAAACATAAACGGCAACCAGGTAAAGACTGTCCATTCTCCTTTGCCCAATGGTAAAAGCATTCCATGTTGGTCTGCTTTTCCATCTCCATCTGTATCGCGAGTCAACTGCTTCGCCACTTGCCGAAATTCCGTCCAAGTTCGCGGAAGTTTTTTCACACCTGCTGCTTGAAACAGACTCGGACGATAATAAATACCGACATTGTTCGTACCAAAAGGAATCGACCAAGTTTTTCCTTCATATTGCATCGTATTGAGCAAAGCAGGATCGAGTTCTGATTTAACCGATGAAGCTGTGAGAAAATCATCGATCGACCTCAGCGCATCCAATTCCACCAATTGCCCAGTAATCATTGGTGCATACCACAACATATCTGGGGGAGCATTTCCGACTACTGCCGCGAGAATTTTGGGCATTTGTTGATCGCCTTGTCCAACGTAGAGCGATTCGACTTGAATATTGGGGTGAGCTTGATTGAAACGATCGACCAACTTCTGTAAAACATCCCGATTCGGCGGCGGGTTCACCCCTTGCCACAGCGTTAATCGAGTTACATTAGAGGATTGAGCAGGTTGACATCCAAATAAACTGAGGCAAATCGCGATCGTAAAAACAAATTTCAGCAAATGGGCAAACCGCAGCGACATGATTAGGATGAAAGAATTACGAATCTCTGATTAGTGTATGAGAAAGTTGATTCCAAGCGCGATCACAATCAGTTTACTATTCTTTACGGTGGGGTGTCGATCGGACTCTAATTCAAAACCAGTTGAAATCACGCTAAGCGGCTGGCAAAGTAATCCAAACGAAGGAAAACTACTCGATCAAGTGATTCGAGAATTTGAGACAAAAAATCCGAACATCAAAGTCAAACGAGAAGTCATCAATAGCCAGTATATGGATGTGATTAGAACTCGTTTAATTGGAGAAGTTGCCCCTGATGTATTTTATTTAGAAGCATTTGAAGCACCAGCCTTAATTAAATCTGGTGTCTTAGAGCCGCTTAATTCCTACATTAAGTCAGAATTCAAACTGAATGATTTTGAATCCAGCTTATTAAACGCGTTTAAACGAAATAACAGCGTTTACGGCATTCCAAAAGATTTTTCAACCCTCGCACTTTTCTATAATCAAACTGCTTTGAAAAGTGCAGGAATTGCCCAACCTCCTAAAACCTGGGATGAGTTGAGGCAGACAGCCAAGAAACTAACGATCGACGAAAACAAGGACGGCAAAATCGATCAGTACGGCATGGGAATTGTCTCTGAATTGCCGCGTCAAACCTTTATGATCAAGGCATTTGGCGGAAAGCTAGTGGATCAAACCGACTACGCCGCATTTGATAGTCCAGAGGGACTTCAAGGACTACAGCTTGTGATTGAGCAATATCGACGCGATCGCACCGCCGCACAAGCAACTGATGTCGGTGCTAATTCAAATAGTGAAGCATTCGGACAGGGACGAGTAGCAATGACACTCGATGGAAATTGGGCAATTCCCTATCTCAAAGAAACCTTTCCAAACCTGAAATTTCAAACGACAGAAGTTCCGAAAATTAACGATCAACAAGGCACGATGATTTATACCGTTGCTTATGTAATGAATCGGCAATCGAAACAGAAAGCAGCAGCCTGGAAATTAATTGAGTTTCTAACGAGCGAATCTGGGATGAAAGCTTGGGCAAAACAGGGTGTTACCCTGCCATCGCGGCGATCGGTGTTAGCGGAAATGAAATACGATCGTAATCCGATTTATTCACCCTTTGTTGCAGGTGCAAAGTATGGAACACTCTGGCAAGCGGGCGAAACTTTACCAACCATTGTCACCAGTTTTGATAATCAATTTGTCAGTGCGATGCTCGGACAGCAACCTTTACCCGAAGCGATGAAACGCGCTCAAAATACTGCAAATCGAGAAATCTATTTATCGAAATAACAATGAAACAAAAATCTAGAGAAGCGTTATCAGGTTATGCCTTTATGACACCTGCGATCGTAATCTTGGGTGTATTTTTGGCATTGCCTGTGATTTATGCGATCGTGCTTTCCTTCTATCGAGTTCAATTACTCGGTGAGGTTGATTTTCGCTTTGCAGGATTGAGAAATTTTATTCGGATTCAAGATGATGAACGAGTTTGGATCGCGCTTGCAAATACAATTCAATACGTCGCGATCGTTGTTCCAATCCAAACGATTCTAGCCCTCGTCCTCGCTTTATTACTTAATGCTAAAATTCGCGGTCGAAGCTGGTTTCGAGTTGCATTCTTCTTACCGACTGTGACTTCTTCAGCCGTTCTCACACTCATATTCATGTGGATTTATAACTCGAATGGGTTGTTAAATAATTTTCTAGATGCAGTCGGTTTACCTACTTATAATTGGCTTGGTGATCCACAAGTTGCACTCAAAGGAATTATGTTGATGAATATCTGGGCAACTGCACCGTTATTTATGGTGATTTATTTGGCTGCACTGCAAGATATTCCAGAAAGTTTATATGAAGCCGCTTCGATCGATGGTGCAACAACCTGGGAGAAATTCTGGTGTATCACGCTGCCATTTCTCAAGCCTGTAACGTTTTTTGTGATTACGATCGGCATTATCGGAACCTTCCAATTATTTGATCAATCTTATATCTTCTCAAATGGCTCAGGTGGCCCTGATAACGCCACATTAACGATCGTGCTTCTGATCTATCAATACGCTTTCAATCGGTTAGACATGGGATATGCGCTTGCATTAACACTCATTCTTGCGCTCGTCATTATGTTAGCGACTTTAATTCAACGCTATTTCTTTAGAGAAGAGAGCTTAGATTAATCATGTTAAAAACAAACACAGTTCGCTGGTGGATTTGGTTAATGTATGGTGGACTGATCATTTATGCGATCGTCACCTTTATTCCCTTTCTATGGGCGCTCTCTGCTTCGTTTAAACCACTCTCAGAAATCTCAGCGAGTGGAGCTAACTTTATTCCCCAGGAGTTTACTTTAGAGAATTACAAAGCAATTTTTGCACAAGAACCGCTCTTTGGCAGATGGTTATTCAATAGCGCGATCGTTGCTATTTTTGTCACCCTGTTTAATCTTCTATTCAATTCAATGGCGGGATACGCCCTTGCCAGAATTCAATTTCCCGGAAACCGTTTATTCTTCTTTCTGGTTCTGGCAGTTCTCGTTGTCCCGGCCCAAATTACATTACTTCCCAAATTTCTAATTCTCAAATCTTTAGGCTGGCTCAATTCTTATCAAGGATTAGTTGTCCCAACCGTCGTCAACGCCACTTTTATTTTTATGATGCGGCAATTCTTTGTTAATTTTCCAAAAGAGCTAGAAGAAGCTGCACAACTCGATGGATTAAATCGATTTGAAACCTTTTTTCAGATTGTTCTGCCTTTAGCAAAACCCGCTCTAGCTGCACAAACAATTTTCATCTTCATGAGTTCCTGGAACGATTTTTTATTGCCCCTCGTTGTCATGTCAAATCCTGAAATGTTCACCCTACCGATCGGCTTAAACGCCTTCAAAGGTCAATACATCACTTACTGGAATTACATCATGGCAGCTTCGATGGTCTTCACGCTGCCAGCCCTGATTATCTATGCGTTCTTCAATCGCTATTTTATTCAGGGCGTGACCTTCACCGGAGGCAAATCGTAACTTTTTCGATATCCTATTAATCGCACCCGTTTCGATTTGTAGGTATGGCAGGACACAGCAAGTGGGCAAACATTAAACGCCAAAAAGCCAGAGTAGACGCTAAAAGAGCAAACATCTTTACTAAGGTTTCCCGTGAAATCATTGTTGCGGCTCGCAATGGAGTTCCTGATCCGGCAGGTAATTTTCAGCTCAGAACCGCGATCGAAAAAGCCAAAGCCGCAGGCATTCCTAACGAAAATATCGATCGCGCGATCGCCAAAGGTGCTGGCAAGCTTGGCACAGATGCCCCACTGGAAGCCATTCAATATGAAGGCTACGGTGCAGGCGGTGTGGCTATCCTGATCGAAGCCCTTACTGACAATCGCAATCGAACCGCTGCTGACTTACGAGAAGCCTTTAGCAAAAACGGCGGTAACTTGGGTGAACCCGGTTGCGTGGGCTGGATGTTCGAGCAAAAAGGCATTGTCGAACTTTCTTTCGCTCCGCAAAAGACCGGACGCAGCCGCAAAATTGAAGCAGTGTCGATCGACGAAGAAGCCCTCCTCGAAGCCTGCCTCGAAGGTGGAGCCGACGCTTATGAGCTAATCGAAACCGAAGACGGACAAGCCGCAGAAATTTTTACCGAAGTCGAAAACCTGGAATCCCTCAGTCAAAGCCTGAAAGACCGGGGTTACACTGTGGCGCAAGTCGAACTCCGCTGGATTCCCCAAAATACGATCGAAGTCACCGACCCCGATCACGCCCGCGCTCTGCTCAAGCTGATGGACGCGCTTGATGCACTCGATGATGTGCAAAACGCGACCGCCAACTTTGACATTGCTGAAGAACTAATGATGGCATCGATCGCTTAACGATTGCTCACATCAAAAATCTACGCGAGAATAGGTGTAAAGTTTCGTATCGCTCAACGGGTATGCAGATCGCTGAATCGAAAATTCTTGACTATGACATTGCGATCGTCGGTGGCGGTGTCGTAGGAACCACCTTCGCGTGTGCCTTAAAAGATTCTGGCTTTCGAGTCGCATTGATCGAGGCTGAAGTGTCTTCGCTGGCAGTTTCTCGCGCTCAGGCGTATTCTATTTCGCTCTTATCCAGCCGCATCTTTGAAGGCTTGAACATTTGGCAACAGATTTCCCCTCAAGTTGAAACCTACAAGAACGTGCGCCTTTCAGATTCGGACTATCCGACTGCCGTTCAGTTTGCACCCTGCGATATTGGCACTGAAACTTTAGGATATGTCGCAGAACATCGAGTTTTAATTACCGCACTTCAGGATCTGCTTCAAACTTGCTCAAATGTCGATCGCTTCTGTCCTGCCAAAGTGATTAAAACCGAGCACCAGTCCAGTGATGTGGTTCTCGATGTTCTGCTCAATGGTGAAGTGCAGCAAATCCGATCGCGCCTAGTCGTTGCAGCAGATGGCGCGCGATCGCCCCTCCGTCAACAAGCCGGAATTAAAACGCTTGGCTGGCAATATTGGCAGGCTTGTGTCGTCGCTACACTCAAGCTCGATGCTCCCCACAACAACACCGCCTATGAATGGTTCTGGAAAACAGGGCCTTCTGGCATTCTCCCACTTCCCGGTAATCGCTGTCGCATCGTCTGGACAGCCCCTCGTGCTGAAGCCGAAGCTCTGTTAGCGCTTGACGATCGCGCCTTTATTGAAGCCTTCCAAGCGCGATATGGCTCGAAGTTCGGCACACCAGAAATCGAAGGACAGCGCTACCTCTTCCCGATTCAGTTGATGCACAGCCGCAAGTATGTCTTGCCGCAGTTTGCCTTAATCGGAGATGCCGCTCATAGCTGCCATCCGTTAGGCGGTCAAGGCATCAACATGGGAATCCGCGATGCTGCTGCCCTAGCACAAGTTTTACAAACCGCAAAAAAACGCGGCGAAAACATTGCCAGTCTGCGCGTTCTAAAGCGCTACGAACGTTGGCGACAGTGGGAAAACCTGCTGATCTTGAGCATCACCGACATCTTAAATCGCACCTTCTCGAATCAGATTGTCCCGATCGTGCAACTTCGTCGCCTGAGCTTGTGGATTTTGCGAACCCTTCAGCCCTTAAGAACGATCGTTTTTCGCATCATGTCAGGCTTGACCGGACGCACTCCCCAACTTGCTCAGCGCTAAATGAATGTCTAGTGGTTGAGAATTACGCGGAGATGGTGCAAAGATCATAGACGGCAAGTTTGGAAGAATATTATGCCGAAAGCGATCGTCTTACTCTCCGGAGGTTTAGATTCCGCAACCACAACTGCACAAGCGATCTCCGATGGCTATGAACCGATCGCGCTTTCATTTCGTTACGGTCAACGACACGATCGCGAACTCCAATGCGCACAGGCGATCGCGCAGCACTTCAAGTTGTCCCAACATTTTGTCATCGATGTGAATCTCGCGCAGTGGGGCGGCTCAGCACTGACCGATACAGAAATTGAGGTGCCGACAGAAGGCATTCAGCCTGATCAAATTCCGATTACTTACGTTCCAGGGCGCAATACCGTATTTATTGCGATCGCCCTTTCTCTAGCGGAGGCACAAAACGCAGAAGCTATCTATCTAGGCATCAATGCGGTGGACTATTCAGGCTATCCAGATTGCCGCCCAGAGTATCTCACTGCGTTTCAACATTTAGCTGAGTTATCTTCCAAAGCAGGATTAGAAGGCAGAGCGCCGAAATTAATTGCCCCCCTGGTCATGGATTCCAAAGTAGATATCGTGAAGCGAGCGATCGCGCTTGGAGTGCCAATTGACAAAACCTGGTCGTGCTATCAAGGCGGTGAAGTTCCTTGTGGTGTGTGTGATTCTTGTCGAATCCGCGATCGAGCACTCATTGAAGCTGGACATCCGGAGCTTGCCACTTCTCAAAGTCAAGAATTGTTTCAATAAACTTGCCTTAATTAGCTTAAGATTTGCTTCCAAAAGTTGAATAAAACGGCACATCTGAAGTAGGGCTAATTCTGTATTCATTTCTAGAAAAAACGAGATGAAATCTAAAAGAAATCAGTAGATTCTTGCCTCATAAATACTCTAAACATTCTGTTAGAAGAGCAAGTCAAAAATCTTCAAACTCTTTTTGAAGCGGCTTTAATTTAGCGGCCGTCTTGGCTCACTCAATCAGTACAAAATTAGAAGTAATCTCTATCACTTTATTTTGCCTAAGCCTTGCACCACAAGCAATAGTCCCTAATCGAGCGTACGGAGCAACTCTAATTTGTAGTTTCTAAAGAGAATAGAAATTGTAGACAAAAAGTTTGTGGGAAGTATTTCTAAAAGCTTAAAAGCTAAGAAATACCGAAGCATAAAAACAAGCAATAAAGGATTGAAACTCAAGCATCGAAAGATATTCAGCGAGTTTCACCTTGAAAAAGGCGAATAAACCAGTCGCTATATTGAATTTCAGATTGGTACTTTCGTCATGGTCTTTCCGTCCACTTACATTCTGCTGTTAGCTCCACAAATCGAAGAATTGCACGGGCTAGAATCGCTCCTTCAGCAAGTCGCACTCGACGTAGAGATTGTAGACACCACTGATCAAGCCCTAGCACGAGTGAGCCAAAATCCCCCTTGTCTTGTCATTCTGCAAGAGCATCTGCGATCGGAAGCCACAATTCATCAACTCCGCACGATTGCCCATGCAGACCGCATGACGCTTGTGATCGTTACAGAAACTGATTCTCCGAGCTGGCTTTATCAAGAGCAGCACCCCGATGTTGATGGTTTTCTCGTTAAACCGTTAAGTCCAGATGTACTATTTTCACTGATTCATTCTGCTTCTGCTCGTCAATACTGTCAACGATCTCTCATCTGAATAGATTCAGATTCAGCATTCAACCTCGCATCTTTCTAAAGACAGACATTTTTAATTCGTTCTCAAGCCAAATAAATAAAACTAATACCTTAGCGAATTTCTTTCCATGCAACCTAGTTTGCAATAACTGCCGCTTATCATCGAGTTAATCGTAGTGAACGCCTCAAAATATCGATTTAGTAGGCATTTGCGCCTTGAATATCGAATCGCGTTGCATTAGGTAAGCTAATTAGCCAATTGATTCAGTCTGATAATTTTGGGCTAACGTTGTCAACAGGCCACAAATTATCTATCACTTTCGGGGGTGACATAGAGATACAAACGTGGATCACGCCAGAATTTTGCGATAGATTTGAATCAGATTGATGCCTGACTCTAACAGAGAGGTTGTCCCATTAAGAGATGAATCACTGTGCAACTCAAAGATCCTGATAAAAACGATCGCGATCATCGGAACAGCAACGTGAATGCTAGACACAGCAGATTTATCAAGAATGATTAATAAAGAAATCAGGAAAAGGGTGCAACTTTTGTGAGAAAGGCTACAATCGGGGAGTCATTCCAATCATTTAGAAATAATGATCTCAGAAAGTCAGCCTCTGCCAACCGTATTTTCTCGGAAGTTGTAGCAGTTGCTCGTTTTGACTGAATCATTTTGCCGATCGCTCTACTGCACACCAGTTGACGAACGAGAGCTTGCTTCGGCAAGCAACACCGCCTCTGGGTCAGCAAGACTGCATCGAACCACCAACATCTGTTTTCAGTGCTGGGACATTTTACTTCATTACTTAAGGAGCACGAGGAACGCGGCATGACCCAAGCCAAAGACTTACTTGTTGTAGAAGAGGCATTTGACCCTTCAGAAGCTCTAGAAATCGAGTTAGAACTCGATGACCTTGATGATCTTGACGATTCAGATCAAGGAGAGGATGACGAAGAGGGAAAACCCGTCAAGGGGCGTGCAACTCGTCGCCGGACTCAAGCCAAGAAGAAGCACTACACCGAAGATTCGATTCGGTTATATTTGCAAGAAATCGGTCGAATTCGCCTCCTCCGCGCCGACGAAGAAATTGAACTCGCCCGTAAGATTGCGGACTTGCTGGAATTAGAGCGCATTCGCTTCAAGTTAGCCGACAAGCTCGATCGCGAACCTTCAGATGCAGATTGGGCACAGGAAGTGAAAATGCCCCTGCCGCAGTTCCGTCATCGCCTGCATTTAGGTCGTCGCGCTAAAGATAAAATGGTGCAGTCGAATCTGAGATTAGTGGTGTCGATCGCGAAGAAATATATGAATCGCGGCTTGTCGTTCCAAGATTTGATTCAAGAAGGCAGCTTGGGTCTGATTCGGGCGGCAGAAAAGTTCGACCACGAAAAAGGCTACAAGTTCTCGACCTACGCGACCTGGTGGATTCGTCAGGCAATTACTCGCGCCATTGCAGACCAATCGAGAACCATCCGGCTTCCGGTTCACCTGTACGAAACCATTTCCCGCATCAAGAAGACAACGAAACTGTTGTCTCAGGAAATGGGACGCAAGCCGACTGAAGAAGAAATCGCAACTCGGATGGAAATGACGATCGAGAAGCTGCGCTTTATTGCCAAGTCTGCTCAGTTGCCGATTTCGCTAGAAACACCGATCGGTAAGGAAGAAGATTCTCGCTTAGGCGACTTCATCGAATCTGATGGTGAAACCCCAGAAGATCAAGTGTCTAAGAATCTGCTGCGTGAAGACCTCGAAGGCGTTTTGGCAACGCTCAGCCCACGCGAAAAAGATGTGCTGCGCTTGCGCTACGGCTTGGATGATGGTCGGATGAAAACGCTTGAAGAAATTGGACAAATCTTCAACGTGACCCGCGAACGCATTCGTCAAATCGAGGCGAAAGCTCTGCGGAAACTCCGTCACCCGAATCGCAACAGTGTTTTGAAAGAGTACATTCGCTAGGGTTTAACTGATTTCGACTATGAGCCGATCGCAGTATTGCGATCGGTTTTTTATTGGGGCACAACGCGACGATAGGTTTCAAATCGATAGCCAGCTCTTGACTCCAAGTTGACTAATTCAAATTCATTTAGACGATCGCGCCACTCTAGGAAAAATACATCGCCCTCGTAGTGACCTTCTACGATCGTCAACTCCATACGATCCACGAGTTCCAACGCTTGACGGTAAATCGATGCGCCACCGATCACGAACAGCTTTTCTTCTGGTCGATCAACCGCATCAGAGAGCGATCGTACAAATTCGATATTTGGTAACTCAGATCTCAGTGATTGTGAGGAAACGATAACGTTAGTGCGTTGAGATAATGGGCGTTTTTGCAGATCAAATTCCCATGTTTTCCGTCCCATAATGACGGTATGATGCAGCGTGAGTTGCCGAAAGCGTTGGAGGTCTTCTGGGATCGACCAAGGCAGTTTGCCGCGATTTCCAATGACTCCGTTTGTTTGGGCGATCGCAGCAATTAAAATAATCTCGGACATGATAGCAACTTATTTTGATGACAGGGTAAGCTGAGTCACTCAATTTATGCTGTAACTCTCGCGGTTGCAAAAACTCCCCAATCCTACTTCGTGCAACTCACGGCTAAGACGGACATATTATTGCAATTAATGATTACAATTTCTGAATTCCTATTTCCTATTGATGTTGATGATTCCGAATTGGGCTTACTCTCTTGCTGATGGATGGTAGATGGATACTGAGAATTATTTGAACCACCCAACATTTGGGCTGCTGTTTCGGGTGTGTCTGGTTGAAGAACATCGGGAATTATTTAGTACGCTCTACGCGCAACGGTTATTTTTTGTCGTATCTCAAGGTGCAGACGGACTGGAATTTGAATCGATCGGACGCAGCGATGCAAGAGTAATGGTCGAAAATCGCATGAGAATGTTACGCCGATCGGGAATGTACAAGGAGTACGATCAGCTTCAGAAAGTTCACAAAAGCACATTTCAATGATCTCGTCTCTACAGAACCACATTGCCGAATTCCGCGCCAAAATTCCACCACATATCCGGGTCATTGCCGTGACGAAAACGGTTTCCGTAGAAGCAATGCGAACTGCTTATGCCGCCGGAATTCGGGATTTTGGTGAAAATCGGGTTCAGGAAGCTGAGACTAAACGCGCAGAATTAAAAGATTTAACCGATGTAACGTGGCATCTGATCGGGCATTTGCAGAGTAACAAAGCAAAAAGCGCGATCGACCTGTTTGATTGGATTCACTCGGTCGATAGTTTGAAGCTAGCGCAACGGCTGGATCGGCTTGCAGAAGAACAAGACCGCAAGCCACAAATTTGCCTGCAAGCTAAACTCATGAGCGATCCCAACAAATCAGGATTTTCAGTTTCAGAGCTTTGGGACGCGATCCCGCAGCTTGAGCAATTAAAGCACTTGCACATTCGAGGACTCATGGTGATCCCACCGTTTGACCTAGAAGCCGAGGCCACGATCGCGCTGTTTAGACAAGCTAGAGAACTTGCTGAAAAAATCCGAACTCACAGCCAGCTCAATCTCGATCAACTGTCGATGGGAATGTCGGGTGATTATGCTTTGGCAATTCAGGCGGGCGCAACGATGATTCGACCGGGACGAGTGCTGTTTGGAGCAAGACTGCAAAAATAATCGCAGAATTTCAGCAATAAGTGGTACTGTATGTACCACTTATCAGAAACGAATCGAAACCTTACTTCAGTGGTGCGCTTCTCATCTTGTAATAAAGATCACTTACGTATAGTACTGAATGTGAAGAGGTCAGGGATAAAGACCCAGCTTTCGGCGTCGATCGTGCCGTTTCTATTCTTTCAAAATATACGCCGGAATTCTATTGAATTAAGCTACTTTTTTGCGGTCAAATTTTCCCTATGTTTGAAAATGAGCTGCCTATCTCAATAGTTTGAATCAGTCAGAACAGTCTGCATCACCGAATTGCAACAAATTTAAAAAATATCTCTAGATTTATGCTCCAACTTCTAAAACTACCGATACAATTGCAGCCGGGGACAAAAAACTCCAAAAGAAATATTCAAGTTCGATCGCTGGATGTATACTGATTTTTCAATTCATCATTTATGCGACAGTGTAGGAATTTCTCTAAGCTGTCAGCCCAAAAGATGGAATTTGCCTGACCCGCGAAACAGTCTAGCGGTGAATCGAGAACGATTTTCCACATCAGAGGTCGATCTACTACTCCTAATGATTTGACCGTACCTTTCCCAAGCAAACTCAATAACGATTCGGATGGAGCGTGAACAGTGAGTATTTTCAGTAAATTACGAGATTTCGTTGGACTCAATGAACCTGTCGAATACGAGTACGAATACGACGAGATGGACGGACAAGACTATCAGTCGCTCTATCAAGAAGAGAGCGCTCCGGCTCCAGTCGCAGCCACCGAAGAAGAAACTCGATCGCGGCGGGCAAATCGTTTTCGCGATCGAAGTGTTGGAATTGCAAGTGAAACCACTGGTGTAGGAGCCGCTATGAATAATGTGATTGGAATGCCTGGAGCAGCAAACGGAATTTCGGAAGTCGTGGTGGTTGAACCCCGCACGTTTGAAGAAATGCCTCAAGTGATTCAAGCATTGCGTGAGCGTAAATCAGTGGTGCTGAATCTGACGATTATGGATCCGGATCAAGCTCAACGCGCTGTAGATTTCGTGGCAGGCGGTACTTATGCGATCGACGGTCATCAAGAGCGCATCGGTGAAAGCATTTTCTTGTTCACGCCAAGCTGTGTTCAAGTCAGCACCCAAGCAGGCGTGATCAATGAATTGCCCCAAGCTGCTCCTGCTCGTCCCCGCGCCTCCGCTCCGACACCCGTTTGGGGCACAGAACCGAGAGCAGTACAAGGTTAGAGAAATAGTTAAGGGTGAAAGATAGTTTGATCTCGAACCCTTTAATCTCTTTATCTGAGGTTAATAGATTGTCTAAACAATTTGGCCTGATAGGCGGCGGGATGATGGGAGAGGCTCTCTTGTCCCGCCTTGTTGCTCAGAACGTGTTTGATTCTGCTGCGATCGTCGTGAGCGAGCCGAATCGATCGCGCCAGGAATTCTTAGCGCAGCAATATCACGTTCAAGTGACCGAGCAAAATCGACAAGCGGCAGATTGCGAGATTGTTTTACTCGCGATTAAGCCGCAGATATTTCCGCAGGTTGCGGAGGAATTAGCAAATCAGCAGGTTTCTGCCCTGGTCATTTCAATTTTGGCAGGAACGACGATCGCGCAGCTTGAAGCGGCATTTCCCAACGCGCCCGTCATTCGAGCGATGCCTAATACGCCCGCAGCCGTTGGAGCTGGGATTACCGCGATCGCCCCAGGTCAGCGTGTTGAGCCACATCACATCGAACAAGCGAAACAGATTCTCAGCACGGTCGGAGAAGTGGTTGAAGTGCCCGAATCGATGTTAGATGCGGTGACAGGTTTATCCGGTTCAGGGCCGGGATATCTTGCGATCGTCATTGAAGCTTTAGCGGATGGCGGAGTTGCGGTGGGATTGCCAAGAGCGATCGCGCTCAAGCTAGCGATTCAAACAGTGCGGGGAACGGCTCAACTGCTGCAAGAGTCAAATCTCCATCCGGGGGAACTGAAAGACCGTGTGACCAGTCCTGGAGGCACGACGATCGCTGGAATTGCAGAACTCGAAAAAGCGGGGGTGCGATCGGCATTGATCGAAGCGGTAAAAGCAGCCGTGAATCGATCCAAGCAACTCGGTCAATGATTTCAAACTTCAAATCAAATGCTAAAATCTGGGCGATCTTCTTCGCAGGCGGTTTCTATGCGGTGGTCTTCAGTCCTCAAATTTGTTCTGGGCGTGTTCTTCGCGATCGCACTTCTTGCGACAGGTGGTTTGGTTGCCGCAAGAGTTATGATGGCGCGTCTTTCCGTCATGCCGCCTAAGCCCACGTTCCCGAATGATACTCCTACCAAAAATCTAGCCGCCAAGCCTGCTGCAAAACCTGCGGTAGAGAAATCAGATAAGCCTGATACTGCTGCGAAACCGCTTCCAGCCGGGGCATTTCCAGCACGGGTGACGCAATCGATCGGGCTTGTGGTGCGCGATGCTCCGGGAAGTGAAGGGGGATCGATCGGCGGTGTCGATTTCAACGATCGCGTTACGGTGCTGGAGTCGAATGCCGATAAAACTTGGCAAAAAATTCGCTTAAACAATGGTCAAGAAGGGTGGGTTCGGGCTGGAAACGTTGAGCAGATGAGTCAATAAGTTATAGTTGCGCTTATTACGGCAAAGTAAAGTCTGTAACGCTTATGGTCAGCAAACAAGAAAAGTATCGTCGTATGGAAGTTCGACGGAACATCGGCAATCGAACCATCAGAAATCGAACTATCAGATCACTTTATCAGCCGTCGCAGTCTTCATATCCCTACTTGATTGCTCATGCTTGTTTTAACTGTCAGAAAAGCTTCAAGCTAACTTACCACACAGATCATGTTTGTCCCCAGTGCGGCGGGACAATTTATCTAATGGGGCGTGCATTCAAAGCTCCTAAATGGGGCGATCGTGAGCAGTGGAAGAAAGTCCAGAAGTTGTATGCGCTCGGCTTTCGATTTCATCGGTATCG
This sequence comes from Leptolyngbya sp. DQ-M1, assembly GCF_039962505.1. Lineage (NCBI taxonomy): Bacteria > Bacillati > Cyanobacteriota > Cyanophyceae > Leptolyngbyales > Leptolyngbyaceae > Leptolyngbya > Leptolyngbya sp. DQ-M1. The sequence continues at coordinate 152,390 of NZ_JAMPLJ010000006.1, read as the reverse complement.
CGGAGCATATCCGTCTTTACCAGACCGCTTACGAGAGGTCGATCAATTTGTTGGGCAATATCCCGATCATGCACTCCGAATTGCTAAACCCGATGAAACGCTACTTCCTGACGAGAAGTAATATTATTTCTGATACGATCAAAATTCTTGATTGAATTTCTTAGAGTGCTTGTGTCTTCGCCTGCCATCATTACGATCGTAAAAATGATTGAATCTCTTCCAGATGACTTGCAAGAAAAAGTTGTAGAACATCTTCGGGACTACATTGCTGATCTAGAAGATGAAAAGCGTTGGGATGCCTCGTTCAAGGGGACGCAGAATAACTTATTGACAGCGAAAGGCAAAACAAGAAATTTCAGAAGGTCGCTCAAAGCCAATGAACTATGAGCAGCTATGAAGTTTACTCTTGATTAGAGCTTGCGAGACGATCGAGATCGCGCTTCGCCCTCCGTTCATCCAGCCATTGCTGAAGAATAATTGCGGCGGCTTTGCGATCAATCAGTCCTTTATTATGCTGAAGCGAAATTCCTGCCGTGATCATTGATTGTTCCGCCTGAAAGCTGGTCAATCGCTCATCCACGTACTCGATCGGCAACGATAACGCCTTTGAAATCGTTTCTCCGAATTTTTGGATATGCTGAGCTTGCTTGCCGATCGAGCCATCCATCGAGTAGGGCATCCCAACTACGAGAATTTCGACATCGCGATCGCGCACAATTTGACGCAAGGCTTCGATCGTCTGCGGATAAGATTTACGAACGATCGTGGTGAGTCCGGTCGCGATTAGCCCTGTACCATCGCAACCTGCAACCCCAATTCGCCTCTGCCCCACATCTAATCCGAGTGCCGCAACTCTCTCCATGTTTAGCAGCAGGGATCTTCGCGATGCGGTTCTTGGGATGCAGCTTTCATCAGTTCTTGCACGCTTTTCGGCGCAGATTTATCTGCTTCTTGAGCCTTCTCCGGTGCCGGGAGCTTAACCGATTTCAGCATTGAAATGCGTCCAGGTACAGGTTTACGGCTGGGCTGAAGATTCTGAAGCATCTCTGCGAGTTGCAGTCCTTCGGCGATCGACTTCGTTTCTCGAACCTTGTGCCACACCGATCGCGACATCAGCAGGGTATGCCCAATTCGCTCGGCTCCAATGCTGTCTAAATATTCCTCGCGTTCCGGTTGATAGTCGGGCGATGCCATTTGTAAAGATTGAGCAGGTAGATCCTGCATAATCCGCGCCATTTGCGCCATCAGTTCGGGGTACAGCCAGGTGTAAGCTGGATTTACCGTTAGATGGGCGATATGCGGCTGTGAACCATCGCGGCAGAGGTGCAGTTGGAAATAGCCGATCGCTGCTTTACGCTGCGGCTCAAACACATAGCCGCCCACCACTTCAGTCCGCGTAAAGACTTGCTTTGCCCATTCGACCAGGCTACCGAGAACGCTAACCTTGAAATCTTGAACATGGCGATCGAAGACCTGACGCACCAAAGGCGGCATCGCCATCGTATCAAGCTGATAGAGAAGTTGGGCATCTGCGTTACTGACCGGAAGCAGATTCGGTAGATCCGGCTCTCGTTCTGCCAGTTCTTCTAGCTGTTCTGGCGAAATCGACCAGTAAGTCATGTTTGCTAACGGCTGAAATCCATTATGACGATATAGATCTAGCGCCGCTTTGTCATTGACATCGATTTCAAGTACCCAAGTCCGAGCTTGCCAAATCCGCTCTAGACAGAAGCGAATCAGCAGAGAACCGATATCTACTTGCGTCATCACTTGAGCTTCCGCACCTTCCGACTCGACGATCGCAGGCGCAACCATGACACGATCGACGCGCCAAGTGCTGCGAGTCCGGTTGAACGGAGAAACCTGAATCATGCCTTGAATCCGCTGATTTAGCTCTGCAACATGAACACAGGGCAAGTTTTGCAGCGGATTCGGAAACAGACTGAGGAGCTTCATCACCCCATACCAGTTGCGAATTGAGACGCTTTTTTCACGAACAGCAGAGCAGTGCGGCAATTCATGTTCCGGTGATTGCTGCGTCAGTTGGTCGATCGCATCGAGATCCCGGTATTGCACGGGACGAATCAGGGCATTAGCAGTCTGAGGAAGTCGAGGCATAAGAAAGGAAGGCAGCAGTTCAACCCCAGAGTAAGAATTGGACATCGGTTTTGGGTACAGCCTTAAGGGGTATTCGTTTAAGGTTGATTCACCGATTGCAGCCCAATGGCGGATCGTTTTTCAGCGGCATCAATTGGACGAATCAGCACCACAGGGGTCTGCTCGTTGGCGTTGCCTGCGGGATTATCGATCAGTGCCTGCTTGAGCAAAGGCATCGATATATCAGATGACGCTGCCAATATTTTAACTGCTTTCAAATCGTTGACATCAACAATTGCCGCAGATAATCCAGTTTCTCGCTGAATCCTGTCCACAATTTCTTGCGATTTATCTGGACCTAAGACGATAAATTGATCGTAAGGCGGAATTGTTCCAGTTACATCGTCAATTAGTCGGGCTTGCTCACCTGCCAAGCGATAGAACATCCCCTTGACCCCGAATAGTTTCGCGATCGAGCCGATAATAAACGCAGCCAGCACCCGTGGCGCTCCCTCAATGTCGATTAAAGTTTGCATACCGCAAGCTGTCGCTAGGCTCGATGTGGGGAAGAACATATAGCAGAGCCGAGTTGCCAACCAGCCGGGTTTCACTTCACGCGGATCGCGGAATCGTCCTTGCATAATTGCGAGCGGGGATTCACCGATCGTCACGATATCGCCGGGTTGAGCGTGAGGCATGACGTAGCGCTTAACGACGCTGACCGGATCATCCAGGTGAGTGAGCAGGTGAGTTTTAATGGGTAGGACATCAGCATGGGTTGCAGGTCGCCAGCGTTTTGATTCCTCGGCTGAAGGGAATTTAAGCGGCACGATCACATGCCGAACTTTGGGAATCCAGCCTTGAGAGCCGTAATAGACATAATGCAGTTGAATCCAGGCAACTTTGAGGTCGCGCAGATCTTCGCCTTCGATTTCGATCACGGCTTCGATCGGATCACGCGCTCCCAGCTTAACGACACGCCCTTCCCAGTAGCCATCCTCGCGGACTTCTGCATCTTTGAATCGGGGAATGATGCGGGTTTTGACCTTGATCTCGTCAAGACTTCCAGAAGACAGCAGTTTAACCTCTGCATCAATGCGCGGGGTCATCACCTCTAATCGGCGGGCAAGATTTTGTAGCTCTAGCTGTCCGACTAAAACGTATCGCTGAGGCTCATAAACTGCCAGTTCCCACTTGCCCAAACTCAGATCGAGTGTGCGGGTGGGTCGCTGCCTGTACTGAACTTCAAGCGCCAACATCACCAACAGAATAAATCCGACGATGCTACCGAGAATGCCGATGACTATGCTCACAAAAACTCCTTGTGTCGTTGCCTGAAAAAGATATACGGCAGTTGTACGATCGTCAACTGAATTTTTCAAAATGTTTGGCGAATTTTTGTGCGGCGTTCTTCGCGATCGCGATCGTGCCAGAACCAGTCTTCGTCGCTGCGGTGTTCGGCAGATTCGATCCGCTCGACTGCCCAAGTGAGATATTCGGCTGAGCGATCGCAGCCGAGCCAGTTGCGTCCGAGTTGTTCCGCGACAACGGCGGTTGTGCCAGAGCCGATAAAGGGATCGAGAATGCGATCGCCTCTTTGGGAAGAAGCGAGAACGAATTTTCGCACCAGTTCTTCGGGTTTTTGGGTGGGATGCGGCGTTTTTTCGTTCATTCCGTTGCAGGTGGTCGGGATTTCAATTACATCTCGCGGTTTTGCGCCTTTTGGGTGCGGATGCCAGAGTTTTGTGTCGTTTTTGCCGCGATCGCTGTATCGACTGGTGGAAGCTTGCGGATGTTCGGGATATTTCAGCGTATGTTCGTTGTAACGGGTGCGAATGTTTTCAACTGTAAGCGTGAATTTCTTCGTTTTACGAAAATGCAAAATGCTTTCGTGGGATCGACCCCAATCATTTGAAAGATTGGCTTTGTTTTTGTAGTGCCAAACCAGCCAGCGGCACCCTTGAAAAAATTGTGAAGCCGGGAGTCTTAGATCTGCCAAAATCTCAGAAAAGCCGCAGATATAAAACGTTCCAGTGGGCTTTAGAATTCGTGCAGCTTGTTCGATCCACTGCATCGACCATTCAACATACGATCGTTGAGATTCAAAGCTGTCCCATTCTGCTTTTTTCAAGTTGTAGGGAGGATCGGAAAACACTAAATCAATTGACTCAGAAGGGAGTGATTTCAGCCATTCCACCGCATCTCCAAGCCAAAGCTGACCGTTATCATGATCGTAGAAAAGGTTAGGAGAAGAAGTTTTTTGATCTGAATTGATCATGATTCGATCGAGCGAATTAAGATGATCAATAGCTGAGTCAAATTGCTGCATCTCTCACTCAAAATTTTTCACTTAAAATTGGTGCATTAGCACTATATCCGATCGTTTCCTTCTTTTTGCTAAATCATGCAATATTCTGTCCATCCACCAAGCGAGTTTATCTGTCAGCATTCCGAGAAATTACTTCCAGAATGGTCTACCCCAGTTCGCTCGATCGTGGTGGTTTTGCAGCCTTCTGACCGAGAATTAACCGAGCGGTGTTGGGAAACCGATTTGCAAAAACAAATTTTGCGATCGCAGTTTCTTGAATTTGGATTCAAGGTGGCAGAATTGCTGCGTCAACGCGGATATTTAGCGGAATTGTTCGACCCTAAAACAGGATTACCGATTTTGTCGAAAGCGGGATCTTTACGGCTCGACGATGTGGCAGTGGTGCGATCGACCTTGGGATATGGGATCACACCTGCAGGAAATTGTTTCACAATTGTGCATCCGCGCTGGGGAAGTGCGGTTTATCCTTCAATTTTGATGTCTTCGGCAGATCTGTCTTCTGTTGAAGCGGCAGTCGCAGGTTTACGAGAATGCCACCATTCTTTCAGGGGTTGAGGCAGTTTGACCCAGTACAACGTCAGCACGATCGGCTCGTGCGCCTCACGCCCGACGATTTCAACGTTGTAAGACGGGCTATTTCGAGAAGCCAAATCGACAATAAACCTTCGTCCGATGCGTCGCCAGCTTGGTTCCTTGCCGCGCCATTCGATCCGGCAGCAAGGATAGGGGAGTTGTTCTCGATCGAATAAGCGACAGCAAGACCCAATCACGCGATACGTGAAGTGACCACCGGGACTAGAGAAAATATGCCCATGAGCAAACGGATGGGACATCGCGGGCAAGTTTGGTTCATGGGCGGACATATATCTAGTAGCCTTCCTCCTCGTATTCGGGCTGTTTTTGCTTCGGCTTATCTGGAATCTTCAGTTCTTGCAGGGGTTGAGGAGGAATATCTTCTTCTGGCGCGTCTGCCCAAGGATCTTCATCGAGATTTCCTGGCTCAAAGCTTTCTGGCGATGCAGGTGCCTCAGATCCTACTTCCTCAAACTCTACTGCGATCGCGTCATCTTCTTCATCGACATAGGTATTGTCATACGCTTCGTCATCGTATTCAGGCTCGTCGTTGCGCGTCGAGAGTCCCCAATTCGTGTCGTCGCTATCCTCCCAGTTCTCTTTTTCATCGTCGTCATAGACCGAAGACGGCGGATAAATTTCGGCTTCGCGATATTGCTGACGCGGAGGTTCTTGTTCTCGGCGCAGTGGAATCGGCTCGCGCTCCCATTCGTCAGTTTCCCAGGTTTCCTCAACTTGCACGATCGGTTCTTGAATGCGCGGGCGCACATCGACCTGCGTGGGTTGACCCGACGGAAGCTGATTTTCCGGGCGAGCGGGGGCGAGGTATTGGTCTTGTTCGCGCTCCCACGGGGCTTTGCCGATGCCAAGCCGCTCTAGAACACCCACGCTGAGCTGGGTCATACGGTCTTCGGAACCTTCGATTACGATTAATCGATCAGGCCCGCTACTCACGATTTCGGTGATCGGTAATTCGTAGGTGCTGACCACTTGATCGGGAATGAGGGGAAGCCCGATCGACGCAATGACCAGATTATCCAGCTTGCCTGTATCGATGTTGAATCGGAAGCCGCGCACTTTTCCGAGTAATTCCCCAGTTTCGGTGATGACTTCGTAGCCGATCAGATTGCTGTATCCTTCGAGATCGACATCTTCAACCACGTCTTCGTCATCCACCAGGATGACATCTCCGATTTGGCGGATGCTGGAGAGCATCATTGGTTGAGCGGTGCCATACAACAGATTCGGACGCAAACTAAGGGCAACAACTTCTTGCGCGTCAATATCGACCCAAAGCTGACTCACCACGCCGAGTCTTTTGCCCGTACTGCGTGTAATCACCTGAGTTCCAAGAAGGTCGGAGCGTTGGCGAAATTCTTCTGTCATTGAGTGCCGAATCCTGTTGCTTACACTTTTTTCTAATTATCAAACCATATCAAGGATCGATCGATACGGAATTCCGAACGCAATTTGGGTTAGACGCACTCTAAACGCTTTGAGGCAGCTTGATTCCCAGAACTTGGGTAAAGGCTCCTCGCGCCTGAGTGACCCCGATCGTGCGTTGGGCAGATTCGATCATCGGACGACGCAAGCTCACCACAATAAATTGCGCTTGTTGGGCTTGCTGCTTGATCATTTTAGCTAATCGCTCCACGTTTGCCCCATCTAGGAACATATCAACTTCGTCAAACGCGTAGAACGGCGATGGGCGGTAGCGCTGTAGGGCAAAAATAAAGCTGAGTGCGGTGAGAGATTTTTCTCCTCCCGACATGGAAGCCAACCGCTGAACGGGCTTGCCTTTTGGGTGAGCGATCAGATTTAAGCCGCCGTTAAAGGGATCGTTGGGATCTTCGAGTTGGAGTCGTCCGTCGCCATCAGACAAGGTGGCAAAGATCTTTTGAAAGTTGATGTCTACGGCTTCGTATGCCTCCATAAAGGCGCGCTGTCTGAGCGTGGTGAAGTTTTCAATTCGCAGCAGCAGTTCGGTGCGTTCTTCTTGAAGCGTTTCGAGTTTTTCGGTGAGTTCATCAAGGCGGGCTTGGGTGCGATCGTATTCCTCTAATGCCAGCATATTCACAGGTTCCATCGCCTGTAAGCGCTTCTGCATTGAGCGAATTTCGTGCTGAAGTTGTCCCAGATCACGAGTAACGGTTTCAGGGACTTCGGGAATCGGGTCGGGAAGTTCTGCGCTTTGAACCGAAAGCTGTGCTTGTTCGGTCAGCAGTTGCTCCCGCCGCGCTTGAATGGTTTCGTGAGTTTTATCACGCTGCCATCCGTGTTGCTGCTGGCGGTTTTGAAGGTCGCGCAGTTGTCGATCAACCGCGTCGCGCTGATGTCTTGCTTCACCTAGCGTTTTATCGAGTTCAGCCAGTGCGTTTTTCAACTCAGTGATTTGACTCTGAACGGCGGTCTGTTGGGTAGTGTTTTCAGATTGTTGTTGCAATAAAAGCGTTTGCTGCGATCGCGCTTCCTGGATGCGGAGTTGTCCTTGCTCGATTTTTTCTTGTAGTCGTTGGAGGCGAGTTTCAAGATCTTGCGATCGTTGCTCGATTGCTCTTAGTGCAACATCTTTGTCATTTAGGGCAGACTCAAGCGATCGTAGCGCTGCCTGAATGTGTTGCCATTCGCTGTGCGTTTGGGATTGTTCAAGGTCAGCGAGAGAAGTTCGGAGTCGATCGAGTTGCGCTTCTTGAGTTGGAACTTCGGTATCTAGGACTTTTAAGCGAACCTGAGCCGTGGAAAGCTCCTGCTGATTCTTTTCAAGAGCGCGAGTGAATTGGATTTGCTCAGATTCAAGCCGTTTCAGTTCCTTTTGTACCTGTTCTCGTTTGAGTTCTAATTCTCGGTGTTGTTGACGCGCTTCGTTGAGAGCCTTGGTCTGGTCTTTGTGGGCAATCGTCGCTTTTGCGATCGCGCCTTCGCAATGTCCCAAAATTTGGTCAATTTCCTGCAACCTGCGGCGGAGGGCTGCAAGTTCGGGCGATTCTGCCGCGTGACCTGTGCCAAATCTGAGCGACGATCGATGTCCGCTACTTCCCCCGGTCATTGCGCCACTTGCTTCTAGCAATTCTCCATCAAGCGTGACGATCCGATATTGCCCTAAATGCCGTCGTGCATCGCCTAAAGTTTCAAAGACAACCGTTGTCCCGAACACATAAGCAAACACATCGTAGTAGCGCTCTTCAAATTCGATCAGATTGATCGCATAACCGATACAACCTTGCATCGATCGCATCGTTGCCCGATTGGGAATGTGTGGCGGGTTGAGTTTGTTGAGCGGGAGAAATGTGGCACGTCCAGCGCGGCGTTGTTTGAGAATGTTGATCGCAGCCGCCGCGATCGCGTCATCTTCGACCACGATATTTGCTAATCTCGCGCCTGCTGCGGTTTCTAAAGCAAGCTGATATCGCGGATCGACCTGTCCCAACTCTGCGACTAACCCACAAATGCCCGTCAATCCCATTTTCAGAATGACTTGTGAGGCTTGGGTTCCTTGTGCTTCTTGTACCGCTTGCGTTTGTGCTTCTAGTTTGTCTAACTTGCGTTGCTTGTCGCGTTGTTCTTCAAGGAGCCGTGATTGAGTTTGCTGTTGAATTTGTAATTCCTGTTCAACTGATGAAAGCGATGCTGCTAGTGATTGAACTTGAGTCATTGCAGCACTTAATTGCTGTGATAACTCGCCTTCTTCAATTTGCTGTTCGCTGAGTTGAGCGGTAGTTGTTCTGAGTGATTCGGTTTGGTCTTGAACTTGTCGATCGAGTTGATTAATCTTCTCTCCTAGTGCAGCTTGTTCAGTACGCTGAGGCTCTAATGATTTAATCAGTGTTTCAATGTGATGGTGTAACTGCGTTTGTTCCTGCACCCAAGCATCCGCATTTGCAGCAGAAGCATTCGCTTCATCGCGTTTACGATCGAGCAATTCCCGCGCCTGATCACGCTGCTGTTTTGCCTGAATTAGCTCTTGCGTGTCGATCAATTGTTTCTCGCGAGTTAAAGCGGTTGACGTTTGAATATTTCCTTGTAGATCCTGCTGCGATTTCGCTAAGTTCTCACTCAGTTCTCGACTAGCTTTCTGTAAGTCTTGCTGCTGACGCTCTAATTGTCGCAATTCAGCTTCGCGGGTGGCTAAAGTGGATTGCACTGCGATCAATTCTTCTTCACCGAGCGATCGCACATGAGCATTGAGTGCTTCTAACTCAACCGTCTTTTCATTCATTTGCAGATCGATCGCAGCAATTTGCTCGGTTAAATCTGCAATTTCTTTTTCACCCGCTTGAATCTGTTCCTGCAATTTGCGAACGCCTTGAGCCGCCTGCTCGTAGCGAATCACAGTTTCCCATTGTTCTTTGGCTTGCAGTTCAGATCGCAGTTTTTTGTATTTCTCAGCTTTGATTCGATCTTGCGCTAAGCGATCGCGCTGCTCGATTAATTCACGTTCAACAATGTGGAATTTATCTTCCTGATCCTTAACGGCATCGAGCTTATCTTTGGCTTGATTAATCTTGCGATCGAACGATGCGACTCCCGCCAATTCATCGATAATCTCACGCCGCTCTCGACCATTCATCGAGATGATTCGCGTGACATCCCCTTGAAGTACAACGTTGTATCCTTCCGGGTAAATCCGCATCCGTTCTAACTGTTCATGTAGCTCTGTTAGTGTGCATGGTTCACCATTGATGTAATAGTTTGATGTATAGGTTCCCTGCTGCGTTACACGAAGCTTACGAGTGACGCTCCATTCTGCATTAATCGAGCCATTGCCATTTCCATTCAATTCATAAACGGTATCCGGTTGATGTCCATTCTCGCGATGTGGCTCATTCAGCGAAACATCCGCGTTTTCTTCGTTCGGATTGCTTAATGCCTGAAACAAATCCAGCTCATCCGACAAATCAAACACCGTAGTTACGGCGGCTTCAACGGTCGATCGACCTTTCGATGCCTGCGTATGATTCACTAAATCCGGCAAGCGCTCCGCCCGCATTCCTTTCGAGCCAGCAAGACCGAGACAAAACAACAGAGCATCGAGCAGATTCGATTTTCCTGACCCGTTTGGTCCTGAAATCACAGTAAATCCCGGCAGCAACGGAATCGGCGTTGTGCCGCCAAAGGATTTGAAGTTAGTCAGTTCAACGCGCTTGACGTACACAGGGGTTGAGTAAAAATCAGTGTTTAGTGTAGCCCGGAATCCGACAATTAAACGAGAATCATCGGATTTCTATCATAGATAGCACACTTAGAACGCTTGATCTACATAATTTTGAATATTTTGTCTCAAGTTAGAGCATTACTGTCATGAAATTCACTGCGTCCGTTGTGCGGCATACTCTTGCAAGGTCATACAATCGCCAGCCTCATAATCTGCGTAAGCTGCTTGAATTTCAGCAATGTCTTCTGGAGAATCTTCTTCATCGTCGAAAAGCTCAGCGTCGAGAACTTGCCACAATTGCCGCTTTTCTGAGAGGTCTAGAGAAGAAACAGCTTCTAGAAGCGATCGATCAGGAGATTTCTACTTTCAGGATGTTCTCAGACATTGCAAGTCCCCTTAAGTTGCCTATCCTCATTGTGCCTGGTTCAATTTGGCAATGCAAAGCGATCAAGTATTTACTCAACTGATGTTAGGACGATCGTTCGCGATACCCACTAGAGAAGTGGAGTATATTATCACTGGTATTCTTTAATATCTATCACTAATGAAATCTTTAGGCTCTTTTCTAATAAGTCTCTCTCTTAGCCTCAACGCTTGCACAACTGTTACAGTGCAAACACCCCAAACATCTCAATCCTCTCAAACTCCCCAAGCAGAAAGTACACCAAAAGATCCACCAGTAACAAATACACCGACTGAAACAGCGCCTTCTCCAATTAACAAATCTCTTCAATCGTCCAAGCAGATCAATGCGTCCTGTAATTATGCGGCTGGTAAGGCTGTAGGAGGGCAGGAAATCAATGTTGATCTTTGCTCAATCCGAGTAAAAAATTCACAGTCTGTGGCTTTCATTTACTACTTAAACAGCGATCAAGTAGAAAGCGAGGCAGACTGTTCTAATAGAACTTGGGTAACTTTTCCAGAAAGACAAGTCAATCGGCCGCAATCTCCCGCCACACAAAATATGCTTGATACTGTTTGTGGCCGCCGAAATTCTACCAGTAGCACAACTTCATCAGCAGGGACGGCAATTGTATTTGATCCCCCATCTAATGTCCGTGTGTCACCTAACGGAGCTATTTTATGTTCTGTGCAGGAGAAAACAGCAATCAATATTTATGGCTCTGATGGCTCTTGGTATAAAACAGACGTTTGCGGATCAATTGGCTTTATTCATGCTGATCAGGTAAGGTTTTAGCTATCGCATGATAAAAAGCGCCCAAGTTTCCTTGGACGCTCTAAAACATTTCGAGAATTGTCTTAAGTCAGTGCATCTGCACCCGCAACCACTTCCAGCAGTTCTTGAGTAATTGCCGCCTGACGTGCCTTGTTGTACGACAACGTAAGCGAACCAATCAAATTCTTGGCGTTATCACTCGCGTTGTTCATCGCTGTCATCCGAGCCGCCAACTCACTCGCCGCTGCCTCTTGCAGCGCTCTGAGCAATTGGTTATTCAGATACAACGGCAACAGCGCATCGAGAATTTGCACCGGATCTTGCTCGAAGATCATGTCTTGCGGGAAGCTTTGAACTTCAGGAGCCGCGACTCGTTCACGTTCAACTTGGAACTGTCCGCCGCGAGTTGTGAGCCGGAAAATTTCATCATCAGAAACTTCCAACCCTTGCGGATCGAGCGGTAACAATGTTTGAACCACCGGACGAGACGCAATCAAGGACACGAATTTCGTGTAGATTAACTCAACTCGATCGACACTCTCCGACAAGAACTGAGTCAGCACCACATCCGCGATTTGTGCCGCTTCTGCTGAGGTTGGAATCTGCTCTAAGCCTGAATAGCTTTCGACGATCGGATAGTCCCGACGCTGGAAATACTGTGCCGCTTTACGCCCAACTACAACCATTTTGTAGTCGATGCCTTCCGCTTTCAGTTCTTGGGCGCGGTTTTCAGCCCGACGAATCACGTTCGCATTATAGCCGCCGCACAATCCACGATCGCCTGAAATCACAAGCAATCCAACGGTTCCAACGTCGCGCCTTCTCAAGAGCGGTAGATCTGCTTCTTCAAATCTCAATCGCGCTTGTAAGCCATACAGCACTTGCGCGAGGCGATCGGCGAACGGACGAGTTGCTGTCACTTGTTCTTGTGCCCGACGCACTTTCGCTGCTGCCACGAGCCGCATCGCTTCTGTAATTTTTTTGGTGTTCTTGACCGACTGAATGCGATCGCGAATAAATTTTAGGTTTGCCATAGTTTGAAACGATTTTAGAGTTTAGATTTTGGATTCTGGATCAATCTAAAATCCAAAATCCGAAGCTGTTTCAGAGAGCGGTTTATCTGAGTTCAAATTGCTTAGGGTCTACCTTCTAAATCCCCCACTTGTAAGGAACCTCAAACCAAGAAAGTCTCGATTTTCAAAGTTCCTCAGAATGGGGGATTTAGGGGGCAGAAGTCGTTTTCAACGAAGCAAAATAAACTACGCAGCAGCCATCATGGTTTGCTTCGTCTCGGTAATCGCTTCCTTCAGCAGACCTTCAGCTTCATCGGTCAACACTTTCTGACCTTGAACGATTTCCACATACTTCGGCTTACCCGTCTTCAGATAGTCACGCAAGCTCTTCACAAACGTCGTTACCTTATCAACCGGGATATCATCCAAATATCCATTGATACCGGAGTAAATGACAGCAACTTGTTCCGCAACCGACAGCGGCGAGTATTGCGGCTGCTTCAGAATTTCACGTAGACGAACACCACGCGCCAATTGATTCTGAGTCGCTTTATCCAAGTCAGACGCGAACTGTGCGAATGCTTCCAATTCTGCAAACTGTGCAAGCTCCAGTTTCACCTTACCCGCAACTTTTTTCATCGCTTTGGTTTGTGCTGCCGAACCCACGCGCGATACCGAGATACCCGCGTTTACAGCAGGACGCAGACCCGCGTTGAACAAGTCAGACGACAAGAAGATTTGACCATCGGTAATCGAAATTACGTTAGTCGGAATATATGCCGAAACGTCACCTGCTTGAGTTTCGATGATCGGCAATGCAGTCATGCTACCGCCGCCCAATTCATCGCTGAGTTTCGCTGCACGTTCGAGCAAGCGGGAGTGAACGTAGAACACATCTCCCGGATAAGCTTCACGTCCCGGTGGACGACGCAGCAAGAGCGACATTTGACGGTAAGCCTGAGCTTGCTTCGACAAGTCATCATAGATAACTAAGGTTGCTTTGCCTTTGTACATGAAGTACTCAGCCAAAGCTGCACCCGTGTAAGGCGCGAAGTATTGCAGAGTTGCCGGATCGTTTGCGTTTGCAGCAACCACGATCGTATATTCCATCGCGCCCCGATCTTGCAGCACTTGCACAATGTTTGCCACGGTCGAAGCTTTTTGACCGATCGCAACATACACACAGATCACGTCTTCACCCTTTTGGTTCAGAATCGTGTCTACCGCAACCGAAGTCTTGCCGGTTTGACGGTCTCCGATAATCAACTCGCGCTGTCCCCGACCGATCGGAATCATGGAGTCGATCGCGGTAATGCCGGTTTGCATCGGTTCACAGACCGACTTCCGCGCAATGATGCCCGGAGCCATTGACTCGATCAGGCGAGTTTCGGTCGTATTGATGTCGCCTTTTCCGTCTAAAGGACGTGCCAGAGCATCGACTACGCGACCGATCATTGCCTCACCGACGGGAATTTGAGCAATCCGTCCGGTAGAAGTCACAGAGCTTCCTTCTTGGATGCTGCGACCGTCGGACATCAGTACCGCACCGACGTTATCTTCCTCCAGGTTCAACGCCATGCCGACGGAACCATCTTCAAACTGCACCAGTTCACCGGACATGCACTTATCCAACCCATAGATCCGCGCAATGCCGTCACCGACCTGCAACACGGTTCCGACGTTGGAAACTTTCACGCCTTGATCGTAACTTTCGATCTGTTGGCGAATAATATTGCTAATTTCGTCTGGTCTGATTGCTGCCATTGGAAACCTCTGTTAAAGGATGAGAAATGAAAGGAAAAAGGGAGTTAGTTTGAACTGCTCAAACGTAGCGTAATCCGTCGCAACTGACCGCGCAGACTCGCATCAATCACTTGTGAACCAACTTTGATGATCACACCACCGATCAATTCTGGATCGATCTTAGTTTCGATTTCGACTGAGTTCGCATTCGTCATTGCAATGACTTTCTCGCGAATCGCATTCTTCTGATCATCGTTCAGTTCAACCGTCGAAGTGACTTCTGCTAAAACAGCTTGCTTCAGCTTCCGGTACAGTCTTTGGTATTGCTGACAGATGCCTTCGAGAAACATCACGCGACGACGATCGACGAGCAACATGATGAAATTCCGCATGAACGGATGCACCGCATCACCGAACACCTGAGACAAAACTTCTCTCTTGAGATCGCCTTTTGCCAAAGGATTCGCGATAAAGTCCTTCAGGTCTTGTGAACCGTTCAATGTATCGAGAATGTTGCCAACATCTTCAGCAAAACGATCGGTGAGATCATTCGACTTTCCCAAAGACATCAACGCCTGAGCGTAGGGATCTAAAACTTCTGACCTTAAAATATTCTCTGCCATCGCTCTATCCCTCGCTCAATAACGCAATACTGCGATCGACTAACCGTTGCTGAGACTCATCATTCAAGCGTCCCGGCAATTCGCCTTCTGCGCGTTGCAGTGCTAGAGTTGCCACTCGCTGACGCAATTCATTAATGATACGCTCTTGCTCTGAAGACAAATCTGCGGCTGCGGTTTCACGCATCCGAACGATATCTTGTTCAGCTTTCGCCAAAATATCGTCGCTTGCTTTCTTCGCAGCAGCTTCCGCGTCAGAACGAATCTTTGCGGCTTCTTGTTGGGCTTGAGCAAGCTTCTGCTGTTGTTCAGCGAGCTTAGACGCAGCCGTCTTCTTGCGGGTTTCTGCTTCTGAAATCGCAGTCTCGATCGCGGTGCGACGTTCGGTCAAGGTTTTACCGAGGAAACCTCGTCCAAAGTAAACGACGATCGCAATCACGATGCTGAGGTTAATCAGGTTGGTTTCGAGGATATCGAAATTGAATCCGAAACCGCCCCCCTCTGCTTCTGCCAGTAAACTCACTCCGCTGGCGAGTCGCAAATATATTTCCATGACACTTATCCAAAACTGCGCGTGACTATCCCAAGTTCATTGGGCCCAAACCGGACGGGGAACTTAAAATTCATTGGGAGCCTTGATTAACCAGCAGCCTCGTTAAACTCCAGTTAGCAATTTATCTAGAATTTCACGGCTTAAGGCTTCAACCTGTTGTTCTAACGTTTGAAGCGCTTCTTGTTTTTGCTGGTCTAACTCCTTCTGAGTTTGTTCCCGCTGTTGTTGTGCTTCTTGTTGCGCCGCTGCAATTTTCTGTGCTGCGATTTGATTGGCTTCGGCTTGAGCTTGGGCGATCGTATTTTGATATGCCCGACGCGATGCTGCGAGTTCAGTTTCGTACTGCTTCGCTAACATTTCAGCCTTTGCCAACCGCTCTTTCGCATCTGCTTCACTGCCTCGAATAAAATCGTTACGATCTTCAACCACTTTAGTGAGCGGCTTGAAGAACACAGCGTTTAGCACTGCGACCAACAGTAAAAATTGCACCGCCATCAACGGCAGCGTTGCGTCAAAATCAAACATGATGAGGAGAAGAATGAAGATGAATAAGAAAGCGAGATCTGGAATGCCTTCCAGATCTCAGGCTTCATACTTATGCGAAGGGGTTCGCGAACAGCAATACCAGCGCGATCACAAGACCGTAGATGGTCAGCGATTCCATGAACGCGAGGGTCAGCAGCAAAGTACCCCGGATTTTTCCTTCTGCTTCAGGCTGACGAGCGATCCCTGCAACCGCTTCTCCCGAAGCGTTACCTTGACCGATACCAGGTCCGATTGCAGCAAGACCGATCGCAAGAGCAGCAGCGATTACAGAAGCAGCAGCAATGGTAGGATTCATAGTTCTTTCCTTTGAGTTGAATACGGTGAACAGATTGGGTCTACGGCGCGTGTTCTTCTTCGCCGTGACCTTCGAGTGCTTCATGAATGTAAGCACCCGCCAGAGTCGCAAACACGAGCGCCTGAATTGCACTGGTAAATAGACCCAGCAGCATCACAGGCAGGGGAACAAAGAGCGGCACTAGAAGCACCAATACACCAACCACCAACTCATCCGCCAAGATGTTGCCAAAAAGTCGGAAGCTGAGGGAAAGCGGCTTGGTGAAGTCCTCTAGAATCGCAATGGGCAGGAGAACCGGAGTCGGCTGAACGTACTTCGCAAAGTAGCCCAACCCTTTCTTACTGAAGCCTGCGTAGAAATAAGCCAGCGACACTAAGAGCGCTAAAGCAACGGTGGTGTTGATGTCGTTTGTTGGGGCAGCCAGCTCGCCTTCTGGTAATTTGATTAATTTCCAGGGAACGAGGGCACCCGACCAGTTGGAGGCAAAGATGAACAGAAACAGGGTGCCAACGAAGGGAACCCAGGGACGGTACTCTTTTTCGCCAAGCTGGTTTTTGGTCAACTCTCGCACAAACTCTAGCGCGTACTCCATCAAGTTCTGAACGCCTTTTGGAATGCGTTGCGGGTTGCGGGTTGCCAGCACCGAAGCGCCGACTAACAGCCCGATCACAATCCAGGAGACGATAAAAACCTGCCCATGAATCTTTAGATTGCCAATTTGCCAGTAGAGATGATGACCCACCTCTAGGTTGGCTAACGGTAAAATGTTGGGAGCGTCGAGGAAATTTAGCATTTCAGTTCAGGCGGCTTTTCCCAGATTCAAGGAGCAATATTTTTCTGCGAATTTCTATTACTTAACTCTGAGTTTGATCAGGCGTGAATAGAGTTCGCAAGGTGTACACGAGCAGCGTACCTTTATACGTGAGAAATCCCAGAAATACAGGTAACACATGGAGTTCTTTCATTTGGGTCGCGACAATAATCACTCCCGCAAAAATCGCTAAATGTGTTTTGCTAATCTGTTGTTTCTCGGTACCGAGGCGTTCTACGTTTCGTGCCAATAACTTTAAGTAAACCACACCTGTACACGCTCCAATTAAATAATTCAGAGCAGTGTTGAGCGAATAGAAATACCAGACGGGAAAGAAGATCAATCCGGTGAGGACAATGGTTGTAATTAACAACTCGTTTTGGAGTCGATAATATTCCACCATTGAGGCACTCGGCTCTGGTGTTTCTGTACCAGTGTGGATCGTTTCTTCCATAGCAGGCGCGGCTCCAAAGTTAGGTCTACATTGCCATGATAACGATCGAATTCGGTTGATATCCGAGCGATCCCGACAATGCTGAACCACGAGTCATCATATCATGTGGAGGTAATAATACTTAATGACTTTCGATAGGGCGATTTTTTTGATTCAGGATAAAAGAATTTCTAATCTGTCAATGATCAAAAGTGACTAGAGTGTGCTAAGTGTAACTTTTGTGATCCATAAGGTAACAAGCCTAACTCAGTATCAAGGATAATTCCTAGCCATGGGTATACAGCGACAATCTGAAGGAGAAAGCTAATTATGAAAAAAAGAGCAGGAACTACAAATTGTCCCCAATTGTAAATAGTAATTCGTTGAGAATCCAGCACCTTGCTGAGTGTGCCGAACAGAGTACTAACGAAAGCTCCTACGACTAATCCCGTAATGATTCCAAGTATGAGTGTAAAAAATATAAGAGCGAACTCCATGACTAAGACATTAATCGCTTTAATTATCGCCACAATCGTGAGTAGTAACGTAGGAGCGCTCCCACCGGCTGCTCCTAACCTAAGACTTAGTAAAGCAATTCTCCAAAATTGCTGATCGTCATACATTCATCGGACTCCGAGCCATGAGTTTCGTCAAGCTTACAGTACCTGTAGAGAAAATCGTTTGTGATCAATGCTTCTGATTAATTGGAAGTTGCTCGATCGAGTTCTCGTAATATAGAGGCATCCGCTTTTGATAAGGAATTCGCTTGTGAAATTTAGCGTAATGCTCGCTCGTGATGTAGATGGCGTTTAGATTGTCGAGTGTCCGAGTATTCTTGGGTACATAAGTCAGGGTGAGACCAAACGAGAAGCACTGGAAAATATTTAGAGATGCGATCGCAACGTGTTTAAGTAGACAAGCTTAATCAAAACCGATCCGCCCTCACCTTAACTCTCTTCCACAGGAGCTTGGGTGGACATGATAGCTTCTCCGGGAAGAGGGCTGAGTGAGAGTAGATTCAGGGTTGATTTAATCCACAATCCCTAATAGAAGAAACGCAAGAACTTTGTCGATCGACCGCTTCAAGCGGTATCCTGCATAAGACTGAAGAACTGAGAGCGAGTTAACTAAAACACAGTCACTCGTCTCTTGCTGATTGTGATACCGTGGGCGAACCGAAATCGTATGAAACCGTCTCTTAGATTACTGACTTTAGGTGTGGGAGTTTGGATGATCCTTGGATTGATCGGTGCGGCATTCGCCAATCCTGCCCGGACTCAAACCGATCCGGAACCTCCCACCTCCAATTTCACCCTAGCCGCAAGCCGCGACGCAGAGGGCGATCCAACGCCGCCGTTTACGATCACGCAAGCTCTTGCAACACGCAAGCCCAACCCCGCAAAACTCACGCTCAAGCCGCAGACGACCGCTCAAGGCGGATCGACTCCATCCCCTTCTGCACCCCTCCCTGCTCCAGCAGGATCGCCGCGCACTCCGAATCCCGCACCCGCCGCAACTCCCACTCCGACCACTCCGGCTCCAACCACGCCAGCAACCGGAGGAGCCAATCAACTCGTTCCTACCCCCGCCTCCCTCGACCCCTCGCCCAACCGCCTTCAGTTTCCTACCCAGCCCGGAGAAGTTCAAGTCCGAGCGACGCAGCCGATTACTCTCCAGCAAGCTTTAGAACTGGCAGAACGCAATAACCGCGATTTAGAAGTGGCGCGTTTACAAGTCGAGCAAAGCCGCGCCGCGATTCGTGAAGCCAGAGCAGGTAATTTTCCCACGCTCGGACTGACGGCAAACTTAACTCGATCGGGCAGTGTCTTCATCACGCAAGACACGCAGCAAAACAGTTTTCTCGATCAGCTTGGCGTTGATTCCGGCAACAGTGGTGCCACCCGTACCGCCTTCAGCACAGGCGCACAGCTCAACTACGACCTCTTCACATCAGGATTACGTCCTGCCCAGATCGAAGCCGCAGAGCGTCGATCGCGGGGCGCAGAACTCCAGCTTGAGCAAACTCGCGAAGACTTGCGCTTACAGGTATCGAACGATTATTACAGCCTGCAAAACGCAGATTCTCAAGTAGCAATCAACGAAGCAGCGGTTCGCAATGCTGAAGCAAACCTGCGAGATTCTAGAGCGCAGGAAACCGCAGGGCTAGGGACTCGATTCGACACGCTCAGAGCCGAAGTCAACTTAGCCAATGCGGCTCAGTTGTTACGCAACGCCCAAGCCAACCAAGAAATTGCGCGACGACAACTGGCACAGCGGCTTAGTTTAGCTGAAACGGCAACGCTCACCGCCGCTGATCCCGTGCAGCCTGCCGGGACTTGGACAATTCCGCTCGAAGACAGCATTGTTTTAGCGTACAAAAATCGGGCAGAGCTAGAACAGCAGCTTGTACAACGCGAAATTAGTCAAACGCAAATTCGAGCCGCCCGCGCCCAAAATGGCGTAACCCTAAGCCTTGTTGGGGCTTACAATTTTCAGCGATCGGACACCACCACTAGCTCCGCCCGCAATTCAGACAACTACAGTCTAGGACTGCAAGCCCGTTGGAACTTGTTTGACGGCGGCGCAACCAACGCCCAAATCGCTCAGCAAGAGCGCAACCGCGAAATTGCTGAAGCTCGATTTGCCCAAAACCGCAACCTGGTTCGTTTCCAAGTCGAGCAAGCCTTCGCCAACCTGCAAGCAAACCTAGCGAATATCAATACCACGCAGCAATCGGTAGCACAGGCAGAAGAAGCGCTGCGGCTGGCGATTTTGCGCTTTCAGGCAGGGGTTGGTACACAAACCGATCGCATTAGCGCAGAAGCAGCCCTGACCCAAGCCCAAGGCAACCGCGTTAGCGCCATCATCAACTACAACCTCGCGCTTGCCCAGCTCCGACGCGCCGTGAGTAACTTAAGTCCCTGAGCCATTTTGCTCAATTCTCGGCACAATAGTTCTGAGCCTTCTCGACCCACTGTTGTTCTCTCGACTCGTTTTATGACTCACTCTTTTTCTCATGCTGCTTTGATGATTCGGATTCTAATCCTGTCGGGGCTGATCGGGGTCAGTGGTATCGCCCGCGTTCAGGCGCAAACTCTCGATTCCAAGGCGAAGCAAAGCGCAGATCCAATTCCAACCGTAAACATTGAACCTGCCGTACCTGCGGCTCCGCCTAGCGGAGATGCCTTTATCGATCGCACCGATTACAGTTTGGGAGCAACCGAGCGCATCGAAACGCCTGCGGTGGTCGCAAAGCCATCTGCCCCCGTTGCTCCGCGTCGATATGAAGTGGCGGAAGCAGTGAGCGCAGCTCCCGTTGAAGTCGGCGGCTTTAACTTATCGTCTAGGGGAATTGAGTGGAATGCAGTGGCTCCCTCAAACCCGATCGGCTCCGCCTATAGCACTGTTCAAACCTATTTCAATCGCACGATTCGCCCGATCGGTCGAGTCGGCAACGGGGATTTGAAGCTCATTTTCCCCCTAGCGATTCCGTCTCCGATTACGTCGATTTTTGGCTGGCGGGTGCATCCGATTAGCGGTGATACGCGACTGCACACCGGAACAGATTTAGGTGCGCCACTGGGAACTCCGGTATTAGCAGCGCTGACAGGTCGGGTGATCATGGCGGAATTCTTTGGCGGATATGGGTTAGCCGTAGCGCTCGAACACAATGCGGGCGCACAGCAAACCCTTTACGCTCACTTGTCTGAGATTTTCGTCAAGCCTGGAGACATTGTGAAACAGGGTGCGGTCGTGGGACGAGTTGGCAGCACCGGAAACTCGACTGGGCCGCATTTGCACTTTGAAGTGCGGCAGCAAACCACAGACGGATGGGTGGCGCTGGATGCGGGAGCATCGCTAGAAACAGCGATGGCAGAATTGGTTAAGTCGATGCAAGTCGCTCAGAAACCGCAAACGCCCTAATCTTCACCTAATCTTCAACAGTGCCATCCGATCGAATCATGTCTTGGACGATCGCTGACTTCAGGAGTGCGCTACTCATCTCTGCGCGGGTAAAGTTGGCGCGAGTAAGGTCGGCGTAGCTCAGGTCAGCACGTCCAAGGTAAGCTTCGACTAAAACAGCATCGATCAACTGAGCGTGTTGAAGATTCGCACGGCTGAGATCAGCGTGATTTAATTTAGCGCGGGTAAGAGTTGTGTGAGTCAGTACAACTTTATGTAATTTGGCGTGATTCAGCGTGGCTTCGGTCAAGATTGCCGATCGCAGATCCGCTTGAGTGAGAATCGCTCGATTTAACTTCGCGTCTTTCAGGTTCGCGTGGCTCAAGTTGGCTTCGGTTAAATCAGCCTCCGTGAGAAACGCTCCGGTCAGGATTGCCTCACTGAGGCTGGCTTGGGTTAGCGTGGCTTGGCGTAGATTTGCTTCGCTTAAATTGGCTCCTGCGAGATTCGATCGACTTAAATCCGCTCCGGTTAGGTTCGCGCCTCGTAAATCCGCTCCCCGCAGATCTGCACCGCGTAACACCGCGCCTTCGTAGCTTCTTTTCTCTTCTCGAAAATTGGCTCCATGCAGATCCGCCCCGCGCAAATCAGCGCCGCTAAAGTTGGTGTTGCGTAAATCCGCACCGCTGAAATTGGCATCTACGATCGAGGCAAGCGAGAGATCGGCTCCCCGCAAATCAGCATCCTTGAGGATTGCACCATGTAGATCGGCATCGCGCAAATTGGCATTGAGCAGAGTTGCTTGGCTTAGGTTTGCACCACTCAAGCTGGCATGAGTAAGATTGGCGCGAGTTAAGGTGGCGCGATTGAGATAGGCAAAGGTCAAGACTGCGTGATTTAAGTCGGCTTGGGTGAGATTAGCGCCGATCAGATCTGCGTAAGTGAGATCAATGCCTGCAAAGTTTTTGCCAATAAACTCTAATTCTCCCGCGTCGTATCGTTGCAGCAATTCTTGAGCATTCATGGCGAAGCAAGCTTTTGAAGATCCTCAGTCCTAGTTTGCCCGTTGCGATCTCTTTGTTTCACAAGCTGGGCTGGGTGGAGCTTGCGAGAGTCGCATCTGCAACGCTACTGGCTCTCAGTGAGACCAAAAGGGTTTGACGCAAAGTGTAGTAACTTGATTTGAGCGATCGCGTCAAAACAGGCACGATTTCTAAATAAGTCTCTGGCTCTTTAAGCTGGCTAGCTTTGTGAATTAGAAGCTGCTGAAATTCGTCGATCGTTTCTACTTGAGTCAAACTCGTTCTCAGCAATCCATCTAAACTATAAAGCTTGAGGTTTGACCAGTCTTGGGGACAGAATTCAAACACATAATAGACCGCTGAAAATAAAAGGATTTTTGCTTTCAACGGGTTTGTGTATTTCAAAATTTCTCGACGCACATCGAACAGATCAATCCGTTCTGCTTGAGCAGGTTCAGAGCCTGAATTTTTTTTTCCATAAAAAGGTTCCACTTCGCGCAGAATAATCTCTGCAACTAGCGAATACTCGGCCGGTTTATTCAGCGTTTTGACGATCGTACTCAAGCCCGGTCGTAAGTCTTCTAGAGTGGGATAACGTTGCATCAACTCGTTCAGCAACTCTGCTGTTGATACCTGGTCGATCACGCATGAATTCGCCTCCCAATATCGCCGGCAAGTATAGATTAATAGCTTTTTAATCCGGCTGATATTGACATCTTGATCTAATGTCGTCGCTCGCGTTGAAGCAGTAACGATCGTGGTGGCATCTTGGGCATAAGCTCGTTCTAAAATGGAGAGAATAATCTGCCCGATCAAAGCATATTCAGCCGATTTATTCAGCGTTCCGATTTGATACGTTAAGCGCGATCGTAGCTGTGCGAACGTCGGATAGGCTTGTCTCACTTCTTCTATCAGCGAATACCAACTCAGTGCATCGAGACGAGTGCAATCGCCCTCCCATTGATCACGACAGAGATAAAACAGCAGCTTTTGGATGCGGACGGCGTTTGGATTGTGTTGAAGTTCGCCAATCACATTGAGAATTGCACTCGGTAGTGTCGCTCCGATGGGGGTAATCGATTCGCGCATCGTCTTGGTTAACTCTTCGGGGCTAGAGTTCCCCAATGGCTCGAAGAGTTAACCCGCATCACCATCGCTTTATAATGGTGATCTTTGATTAAACACGCGCATTCATATGGCTAACCTATACACGGTTGAAATTCGGCATCAAGGGCAGACTCACATCATCGAAGTTCCCGAAGACCGCACTATTCTGGACGTTGCTAACAACGAGAAAGGCTTAGAGCTGCCAGTATCTTGTACAGCAGGGGTCTGTACAACCTGTGCCGCATTGATTACAGAAGGAACTGTCGATCAAAGTGAGGGAATGGGTGTCAGTCCTGATCTGCAAACTCAAGGTTATACGCTGCTTTGCGTCGCTTATCCTCGATCGAACATCAAGCTTGAAACCGAAAAAGAAGAAACCGTTTATCAAAAACAATTCGGACAGCAAGGATGATTACGGATTTCATTACGATCGAGCTAACCCTTCCAGGTTCTGTTGGCGAACTGCATCACTCGATCGAGCAGCAGTTACGCGCTTTCGGAGAGCCGTTACGTTGGGCAATTACGCGAGTGAATTCGCAAACCGTTGAAATTGAAGCAGTCGTCACTCGTGAATAAACCGTACACTGTCGGATTGATTGTTCCAACCGGAATCGGAGCCGCGATCGGCGGGTATGCAGGCGATGCGTTGCCTGTTGCTCGTGCGATCGCTGAAGTTGCCGATCGCTTGATCACGCACCCCAATGTCCTGAATGGGGCACAGCTTTACTGGAATCTGCCGAATGCTCTCTATGTTGAAGGCTATGGTTTAGATCAGTTTGCAGCGGGGCATTGGGGCGTATTGCCGCAAGCCTCGAACCGAATTGGATTGATTCTCGATCGGGCGATCGAACCTGATCTACAACTCAGACATCTACAGGTTGCAGATGCGGCTAGGGCGACGTTGGGACTCAATTTAACAGACTATGTTGTGACGGATCAACCGTTGAATGTAGAGCTGAGAACAGCGAAATCGGGGGCAACTTGGGGAACGATCGGACATCCCGATAGCTTGCTCAGAGCGGCTGAAAAATTGATTGATCAAGCAGGAGCGACTGCGATCGCGGTTGTAGCTCGATTTCCTGATGATCCGAGCAGTGAGGCTTTGCAGGATTATAGATACGGTCAAGGCGTGGATCATTTAGCTGGAGCAGAGGCGGTAATCAGTCATTTGATTGTTCGCACCTTCCGAGTGCCTTGCGCTCATGCACCTGCGTTGTCTCCATTGCCGATTGATCCGAACTTATCACCGCGATCGGCTGCTGAAGAACTCGGTTATACCTTTCTGCCTTGTGTGTTAGTTGGACTGAGCCGCGCCCCCCAGTTTACGGAATTTCCGAATGCTCATGCGATTTGGGCGGATCAGATGAATGCGCTGGTAATTCCGGCATCGGCGGCAGGAGGCAGTGCAATCTTAAGTTTGAGCCAGTCTAAAACGCGAATTATTGCAGTTGAGGACAATCAAACAAAATTACAGGTTCGACCGGAAGCACTGGGAATTCGATCGATGATCGTAAAGTCTTATCTCGAAGCGATCGGGGTGCTAATCTGCGATCGCGCGGGGATCAATCCTGCTGCTTTGAGTCCAGAAATTTCTTCACTTCGCCCTTTAGATCGATCGCAATTTTTGGGGGTGGAACGCCCTAGTATCCTTTCTGAGTCTTGAGTTATATTCAAGGCTCAGTTAGAAATAAGCGCGGTAAGACTCCAGTGGCAGAACAAATCCCTGATACACCCGAAATGCAGCCGCTCACCCGCATCCAAGTTCTGATTGCGATGGGTGTGACTGCTGTTGTTTTATTAGTTGTCTCTAAAGTTTGGTTGCACTTCAGCGCAGTGCCGCTGCTTGCGGTGCGATTTTCGGTGCAATCGCTACTACAAGGGATTGGATTGGGAATTGGAATTTCGGTTGCGAGTGCGATCGTCTACCGCATCTGGGCGGAATACCGTAGAAGTGCAAATGAATATCTGACGCTGGTGATAAAGCCGCTGCTACTTCCGGACATTCTCTGGCTGGGACTGCTCCCTGGATTAAGCGAAGAATTATTATTTCGGGGTGTGATGCTGCCGGAGATTGGGCTGGATTTTGTAGGCGTTCTGCTCTCTAGTCTTTGCTTTGGAGTGCTGCACATGAGCAATTTGAAGCAATGGTCGTATGTGGTCTGGGCATCGATCGTCGGGATTGCGCTGGGAATGAGTGCGGTTTGGACAGAGAACTTATTAGTTCCGATCGTGGCGCACGTTCTAACGAATCTGATTTCTGGAGCGTTTTGGAAGTTGAGCGATCGGGCTTCAAAAATATGATCATCAAAAAAGCCCAGTTCCATTGAAGAACTGAGCTTTTTAATTTGGTGGCGGGGCATGGATTTGAACCATGGACCTTCGGGTTATGAGCCCGACGAGCTACCAGACTGCTCTACCCCGCGTCGAATTCCCAACTCGTCTAGTATAACCATAACTCCCCGAAAGTTGCAATACCTAATTTAAAGCGAGAAGATAGAGAAGTTCTGTTCGAGCCAATTTTAGAGAATCTAGTCATGGCAACTTGGCGCTGCGTCAAATATTGTGGAGCTTGCTGCAATCTCGATCCGAGCGATCGACCCGATTTAGAAGACTACCTCAACCCCGAAGAACTCCACCTTTATCTCAGCATGGTCGGCGAAGATGGCTGGTGCGTCAATTTCGACAAGATTACCCGCGAATGCAGCATTTATGAAGATCGCCCCCGCTTCTGTCGCGTTACGCCGGAGACGTTCGAGGAAATGTTTGGGGTTGAGCCAGAAGCAGTGAACGATTTCGCGATCGACTGCTGCCGTGAACAAATTGAAGGCGTTTATGGCGATCGCAGTCTAGAGCTGCTGAAATTCGAGCGAGAGATCGGTCTCTAGCAAAAATTTGCAAATCCGAGTATAGTGACAGATAATGAAAAGAAAATGAAAACAGCTTCATGTCTTCCAACCTACCCGTTACAGAAACCAGAGAACTGCTGATTCTCGAACAGACTCAACCCGCGAAAGCAAAGTCTTCCTTTCTTAGCGTGTTTGGCTCGACGTTTATCACCATTTTTCTTGCAGAACTCGGAGACAAAACACAGCTTGCAACGCTACTGATGAGCGCCCAATCTCACGCTCCCTGGGTCGTGTTTGCGGGAGCGGCTTCTGCGCTGGTTGCAACCAGCTTGGTCGGGGTTCTTGTCGGGCGCTGGCTGTGTCAGAATATCTCTCCGAAAACCTTAGAGAAGGCAACAGGCGGAATTCTGCTTTTGGTCGCGGCGCTGTTGGTTCTAGACGTAGTGAGGATGTAGACAATGGACTGGCAACTGATTGGAATTAGTTTTGTCACTGTGTTTCTCGCGGAGCTAGGCGATAAGAGTCAACTTGCAGCGATCGCGCTCAGCAGTAATTGTAATAATTCCGCAAAAGCAATCTTCTTTGGAACTGTGACAGCGCTGATTCTTGCGAGTTTGATTGGGGTCGTGCTGGGTGAAGGCACAGCACACTTATTACCCACGAAGTGGACAAAGATTATTGCCGCGATCGGCTTTGTGATTCTAGCGGTTCGATTGTTATGGTTTAGCGGCACCGAAGAAGAAGCCGCAAAATAACAAGGAAAAAGCCTCCAATGCTGGAGGCTTTTTTTAATGGAGTTCACCGCATCCAAACTTGTTAAAATTCGCGCTTCAGCAGCCAGCTGCCTGCAAGCAACTTAGACGCTTCCAGCACCCAATAGGCGACATGAAGCTGATTCATTCCTGCTGGAATGTGAGCGGGTTCAAACCAGTTCAGGTTTAATCCGAGCGAACTCATTTGCGGGGATAGAAAATAAGTGCAAGCGATCGTAATTGCAAATAAAGCACCTGCCAGCACCGTTGAAATGGGTGCATTCTCGGATTGTTGCCGGACTAATACCGCCGTCAAAACAAAGGCAGCACACAGCAACTCTAAACGATTAAATATCCAAAAAATTCCATATCCAGCCGTTGCAAAGTCAGCTTGCGACATCATTCCAGCCGCAAAAAGGCTTGGCATGATCACAAAATCAAGCAATATGCTACTGCTGATCCAGAATGATAAAGCGAGCACTAAACTTTTGTGCCAACTAATAGACTTGAAATCGGCTCTTGAAACGATCGCCATCGCCTAAACCTATGCTTGAAATGTTCTAAATTCAGACTAACAAATCCCCCTGTAAGCAGTTGGCATGGATAGAAAACTTAGCAAATGATTCGATTTAACAATAAAGGGTCTAGCTCATAAAAACTAGACCCTTTATTCAAATGAAAGTAATGTGAATCGAGGTGGGCTAAAATCCTGCAACATCCAAACTGAAGAGATACAAATTCCTCCTTGATATCTAACAGTACGAACTTAATCAGCAACGTATCGAAATCATTGAGACATTCAGTTGCAGGTGCTTTGAGGCGGGAGACACAGTTCTCAAAGCGGTGGTGTGGAGATTGAGGAGATATCTCTCTGTGTCTACGTTTAAATTAGCATTCCTAACCGAGCGTGGAGCACCCTTTTAATAGTTAAAGACCGAAGTTAATACAAGTTAATCTTGTCTTAAACTGAGTACAAATTCGGCTCTAAGTCCGATCGATTACACTAGAATTATTAGCCTGAAAATTCTTTTATGAAAAGCCACCTTGCTCGTCACTTTGTTGTCTCGCTGGGAATTTTCTTAGGTTCGATGGTCTCCAGCGTGGCGCTTCCGACCCAAGCTGTTCAAGTTCGCGGCACCAGCTATTTCACGTCTCCGCCTCGACTGGTTGGCGCTTCCACCACTCAGAATTATGTTTATGCGTGGAGCGTGACGTATTATTTTACGCTGGATGTCCCAGAGAATGCGGGAGAACCTTTGCAAAGAGTGACGATCGCCCAAAATGAGGGTGTGGATCGGGTTCGTTTTAATCTCAAAGACACCGAAGCCTTCGAGGGCGATCGCAACTCAAACCGCAAAATCGGCTTAGGAGAAGTCACTCAGGATGACAAAACCAGAGCGATCACGGTGAATTTCAATCCGCCTGTTGCACCCGGAAAACGAGTGACGATCGCGCTTGAGCCGTACCAAAATCCAGCTTATGGGGGCGTTTACCTGTTTGGAGTGACTGCCTTTCCGCAAGGGGAACCTGCTTACGGTCAGTTTCTTGGCTTTGGGCGGATTTCGATCTACGAGAGCCATCATTCGCTATTCCGCTTTAGCCCCTTCTTCCGGCACTAGCCAAAGGTTGCACTGTTCCAGCCCCACATATAACCTTTTGCATCTGCAAACTCGATGTAGATGCGATCGACAGGGACATTCAAGGACTGCTGAATTTGCTGACAAAAATCCTGGCTCATTGATTTCGTTTGGTCTGGGGTCATTGAGCCAACGCTTTTGATTTCGATATAGCAGGTTGGATCAGTTGTGCCGCCAAAGGTCATGGGTACGCCGGACTCAAATGCTGTCATTACATAGGATTCTGGCTTGCGGGTGTGGTTTGCGAGGGCGGCAGACAGATGCTTGAGTAGGTCAGTGACTTGGCTTGAATCGGGATTCGCGATCGAGGTTTGAACTTTGATTAATGGCATTGTTAAGGGTCTCGAACTTAATGAGAGCATTGTAATGCCCGTGCCACTTGTGGAACAGGAACAGTCCCTCAAAAAGTGAAGGTATCACTCGTCATACTGAAGATAAGCGGTGTTCAGAGTCTCTAGGAGTGAATATGATGCAAGCTTCTCTACGGTGGTCAATTTTTCCGACTGCGATCGCAGCCGTTTTAGCAATATCCGGTATGGCTGCGGGTCAAATGGTGTCAGTTTCACCGAATACGCAGCCGATTATGCTCAATGGAACATCTGGTGGCACAAAGAAAGATTCTAGCTGTGCCGGATTTACTTCCGATCAGCCAAATCACACCGTCCAGGTTACGGCGGATAGTAATTTGAGGTTTACCCTGCAAGGAAGTGGTCAACCGACTTTATTAATTACTGGAGCGCAAGGACAGGCGTTTTGTGTTCAAGCCGATCGCTTATCGAATGGCAAGGTCGAAATACCGGGACGCTGGACTAGAGGAACTTACTCGGTATTCGTGGGTGATCGCGCACAAGGTCAGAATCCTTACACTTTATCGATCGCTCCACAATAGCGAGCGATTAGCGGGTGATTTTAGAGCATTTGAAAAGCCAGAAGTGAAACTTCACCTCTGGCTTTTTGATTAAGGCAAATCAGTTTCGCCCATGAGATAGAGATCGCATTCTCGTGCGGCTCCTCGACCTTCGTTAAATGCCCAGACGACTAGGCTTTGTCCGCGTCGGCAATCTCCCGCAGCAAACACACCCGGAATGGTAGTTGTGTATTTGCCGTATTTGGATTTGATGTTGCTGCGACTATCGCGATCGAGTCCCATTGCATCGAGTAACGGTTGCTCAGGGCCTAAGAATCCCATTGCGAGTAGAACGAGTTGCGCGGGAATGATCTTTTCAGTTCCTGGAATGTGCTTCGGAATGAATTGTCCTTGCTCGTTGCGCTCCCACTCTACCTCAACGGTATGAATGGCTTTGACGTTGCCGCTTTCATCGCCTTCAAATCGGGTTGCGGTTCTTAGATAAGCACGCGGATCAGAGCCGAATTTTGCAGCAGCTTCTTCTTGTCCGTAGTCCATTTTGTAGACTTTGGGATATTCGGGCCAAGGATTGTTGGCAGCGCGTTCTTCGGGTGGCTTTGGCAGAATTTCTAGCTGTACCACGCTATTACAACCATGCCGAATTGAAGTCCCGACACAATCGGTTCCGGTATCACCGCCGCCAATGATCACCACGTCTTTTCCTTGGGCGGAAAGTGCTGGATCAGCTTGGTCTAAAACCGCTTGAGTGTTTGCGGTGAGAAAGTCCATTGCAAAGTGAACACCTCCCAGTTGACGACCTTCGATCGACAAGTCACGCGGCTTAGTCGCTCCGGTACACAATACGACCGCATCAAAGTTTTTCAACAGATCCTCAGTCGTTACATCCTTACCAATTTCTGTATTGCAGACAAATTTCACGCCCTCGGCTTCGAGCACGTTCAATCGCCGCATCACGACGTTTTCTTTGTCGAGCTTCATGTTAGGAATGCCGTACATCAGCAATCCACCCGGACGATCGGCCCGTTCAAACACGGTGACCCAATGTCCTGCTTTGTTCAATTGAGCCGCAGCAGACAATCCGGCAGGGCCGGAACCGACGATCGCGATCTTTTTCCCGGTGCGCTTTTGTGGCGGTTCAGGAGTGATCCAGCCTTCATTCCAGCCTTTTTCAGCGATCGAGTATTCAATGTTCTTAATCGTCACAGGCGGATTGTGAATGCCTAACACACAAGCACCCTCACAAGGAGCAGGACACACTCGCCCCGTGAATTCAGGGAAATTGTTGGTTTTGTGTAAGCGATCGAGCGCTTCTTTCCACAGTCCGCGATAGATCAGATCATTCCATTCAGGAATCAGATTGTTGATCGGGCAACCGCTTGCCATGCCGCTGATCACGGTTCCGGTATGACAGAACGGAATGCCGCAATCCATACAGCGTGCGCCCTGAGTGCGAAGATTCTCTTCGGGCATCGGCAAATGAAACTCATCCCAGTTGCGGGTGCGATCGATCGGGGAAAGTTCCGAGGGCAGTTCACGCAGAAATTCGATAAATCCAGTTGGTTTTCCCATAATTCAAGAATGATTGTGTTTCATAATTCGGTAGAGACGCGATTAATCGCGTCTCTACGATGTCAATTCAAAATCGCGTTTGTCCGATCGGGCGATGCGATCCTCCGTATCCAATGCGGCTCAATCAGCCCCCGCCAACCCGCGCTACATCCCGCGCATTTTCTTCAAACGCAGCCGTCAGTGCATCATCGCCGCTCAGCCCCGATTGTTCCGCCCGTTTCAGCGCCTGTAGAACCCGCTTATAGTCCCTCGGCATCACCTTCACAAAGCGCGATCGTACTTCCTCCCATTGCTCCAACAGTTCTTTGGCTTTGTGACTATGAGTTAGCGTTGCGTGATTTTGAATCATTTGACGCACGATCGCAATGTCTTCTGGATCGTCAAATGCTTCTATTGCAACCATTTGAGTGTTACACCGAGTTGCAAAATCGCCCGCTTCATCATAGATGTAAGCAGTTCCGCCACTCATTCCGGCTGCAAAGTTGCGTCCGGTTTTTCCAAGCACGACTACTGTACCGCCTGTCATATATTCGCAGCCATGATCACCGACCCCTTCAACGACTGTCTTGACCCCAGAGTTGCGAACACAGAACCGTTCACCTGCAATGCCGCTAATGTAAGCTTCCCCTTGGGTTGCACCATAGAAGGCAACATTTCCGACAATGATGTTTTCTGAGGCATTGAAGCTTGATTCGATCGGCGGATAAACAACAATCTTTCCACCGCTCAATCCTTTACCTACATAATCGTTAGCATCTCCTTCGAGTTCTAGCGTCACGCCTTTCGGTACGAATGCCCCAAAGCTTTGTCCCGCACTTCCTTTGAAGTGGAGATGCACTGTATCTTCAGGAAGTCCATTCCAGTGCCGTTTGGTGATTTCGTTACCGAGGATTGTTCCTACCACACGATTGATGTTCTGAATCGGCAAGGTTGCTTTAACGGGTGTACCCTGTTCGATCGCATCTTTGCACAGATCCAACAGCACCGTCATATCGAGCGATTTTTCTAAACCGTGATCTTGAGAAATCTGACAGTACAATCCCACCGCCGGATCAACATTCGGCTGATAGAGAATCTTCGAGAAGTCTAAGCCTTTTGCTTTCCAGTGGTCGATCGCTTGTTTCGGTTCTAAAACATCAGTGCGTCCCACCATTTCGTTCAGCGTGCGGAATCCAAGTTGTGCCATCAGTTCCCGCACTTCTTGAGCAATAAACCTCATGAAGTTTTCGGTGTACTGGGGATCGCCTGTGAAGCTCTCGCGCAGATGTGGATCTTGAGTTGCAATCCCAACTGGACAAGTGTTCAGGTGACAAACGCGCATCATAATACAGCCGAGTGTGACCAGTGGTGCGGTTGCAAATCCGAACTCTTCTGCGCCGAGTAATGCAGCCATCACTACATCGCGTCCGGTTTTCATCTGTCCATCAGTTTCAACTACGATGCGCGATCGTAGATTGTTCAAGACTAATGTTTGATGCGTTTCAGCTAACCCTAACTCCCAAGGTAAACCTGCGTGTTTGATCGAAGTTTGCGGTGATGCTCCCGTTCCGCCATCGTAGCCAGAGATTAACACCACATCGGCGTGGGCTTTCGCGACTCCCGCCGCAATCGTTCCAACTCCGACTTCTGAAACAAGTTTGACGCTGATTCGCGCTGCTCGGTTCGCATTCTTCAGGTCATGGATCAGTTCGGCGAGATCTTCGATCGAATAGATGTCATGGTGTGGAGGTGGCGAAATCAAACCGACCCCTGGGGTTGAATGTCGAACTTTCGCAATCCAGGGATAGACCTTGCGGCCCGGTAACTGTCCGCCTTCTCCGGGTTTCGCGCCTTGTGCCATCTTGATCTGGAGTTCTTTTGCCTGAGAGAGATACAAGCTTGTGACCCCAAAGCGACCCGATGCCACTTGTTTGATCGCACTGTTCTTAGAATCACCGCGATCGTTTGTCCAGGTATAACGATCGGGATCTTCGCCGCCTTCTCCAGTGTTGGACTTACCGCCGATGCGGTTCATGGCGATCGCCAAAGCTTCGTGCGCTTCTTTTGAAATCGATCCATAGCTCATGGCACCTGTTTTGAAGCGGCTCATAATCGCTTCGATCGGTTCAACTTCTTCAAGTGGAATCGATTGACGATCTTTGAACTGAAGCAGTCCGCGTAAAGTAAAGTGCTGCTGGTTCTGTTCATTCACTAAAGCTGCGTATTGTTTGAACAGATCATAGCTGCCTTCGCGGACGGCTTTTTGTAAGGTGTGAATCGTTTGGGGGCTGAATAGGTGGGCTTCCCCTTCCTTGCGCCATTGATATTCGCCACCGACATCGAGCGTGTGTCCGTTCGTTTGACGCTCCGGAAACGCATGATGATGACGCAACAATGCTTCTTTGGTGATTACTTCTAAATCAGCTCCTTCTACACGAGAAGCAGTCCAAGTGAAATATCGATCGATCACCGAATGATTTAAGCCGATCGCTTCAAAGATTTGTGCACCTCGATAGCTTTGAATCGTTGAAATCCCAATCTTAGACGCAACTTTGATCACGCCTTTGGTAATGGCTTTGATGTAGTTTTTACAAGCGGTTTTGTAGTCTACGCCGACCATTGAACCTTGAGCAATCATTGAACCGATCGTTTCAAATGCCAGATACGGATTGATTGCACCGCAGCCATAACCGATCAACATAGCAAAGTGATGAACTTCACGCGGTTCACCGGATTCAAGCACTAAGCCGACCTTTGTTCTTGTGCCTGCTCGGATCAAATGATGGTGCAATCCAGACACAGCGAGAAGTGCAGGAATCGGAGCTTGCTCAGCATTCACACTCCGATCGCTCAAAATCAAAATATTCACACCCGATTCAATTGCTTGATCGGCTTGCTTGCACAGATCCACGATCGTTTGCTCTAACCCAGTCACACCAGATTTCGGATCAAACACGATCGGCAGCACGATTGTGCTAAACCCTTGTTCATTGATGTGTTTAAGCTTTGCTAACTCTTCATTGCTGAGAATTGGCGTTTTTAGCTCGATCAAATGACAGCTTTTGGGTTCAGGCTTGAGTAAGTTGCGCTCTGATCCGATCGTCGTTTCTGCTGAGGTAATGATTTCTTCGCGAATTGAATCGATCGGCGGATTTGTCACCTGAGCAAACAACTGTTTGAAATAGTCATACAGCAGCTTCGGTCGATCCGAAAGCACGGCTAACGGCGTATCGGCTCCCATTGCTCCGGTTGCTTCTACACCATCTCGCGCCATTGGGGTCAGCAACAATCGCAACTCTTCAAACGTATAGCCAAAAGCGAGTTGACGCTGAATCACTGTGTTGGGATCAGTCTGTGGTAGTTCTGGTGCATCTTTGAAATCTGCCAGACTGACCATATGCTGATCTAACCATTCTTGGTACGGATGAGCAGTGCTGATCTCTTGCTTAATCTCTTCATCCGAAACAATCCGCCCTTGCTCCATATCCACCAAGAACATTCGTCCCGGCTCCAAGCGTCCTTTCTGGACAATATTTTCTGGTGCAATAGGTAGCACACCTGCTTCCGATGCCATGATCACAAAATCATCTTTCGTGACATAGTAGCGCGACGGGCGCAAACCATTGCGATCGAGTACCGCCCCCATCATCCGACCATCGGTAAACGCGATCGAGGCCGGCCCATCCCAGGGTTCCATCAAACAAGAATGATATTTGTAGAACGCTTTGCGCTCCGAATTCATCGATTCATGCGCTGTCCAGGGTTCTGGAATCATCATCATCACCGCATGAGGCAGCGATCGACCCGATAATGTCAATAGTTCTAAAGCATTATCAAAAATCGTGGAATCACTGCCATCAATGTTAATAACAGGCTGAGCTTTTCTTAAATCGTCACCAAACAATTCGGATTCAAACAAGGCTTGTCGAGCATTCATCCAATTGATGTTGCCGCGCAAGGTGTTGATTTCGCCATTGTGAGCAATGTAGCGGTAAGGGTGCGATCGCTCCCAGCTTGGAAAAGTATTTGTACTAAAGCGGGAATGCACCAAGCCTAAAGCACTTTCGACAGCCGGATCGCTCAAATCCGGATAATATTCATTGACCTGCAACGGCATTAACATGCCTTTGTAAACGATCGTTCGGCAAGAAATACTGGCAGGATACCAATAACTATCGATACCCGGAGTCCGGATTGCACTGTGCGATCGCTTACGAATCACATACAGCTTTCGTTCAAACGCTAGATCGTCCGTTAAATCAGCAGCACGCCCGATAAAGGCTTGCTGCATAAAGGGTTCGCTCGACTTTGCGGTTTCGCCTAGCGTCGAATTGTTCGTCGGTACATCGCGCCAACCTAGAACCGTTTGTCCTTCTTCTGCCACAGTCTGTTCAAACACCCGCCGACCTTGTTCACGCGCAGCACGATCGGGAGACGAATAAATCATTGCAACGCCGTACTGTCCGGCATCCGGCAGAACGATATTCAACTCCGCTGCAACTCTTTGAAAAAATCGATGCGGCACCTGCATTAGAATGCCTGCTCCGTCTCCCGTGTTCGTTTCCGCACCGCAAGCCCCTCGATGCTCCAAATTCGCCAAAATCGTCAGCGCTTGCCGCACGATCGCATGAGACGCTTTTCCCTTCATCTGCACAATAAACCCGACTCCGCAGGCATCATGCTCGAACTGCGGATCATACAAACCCTGCTTCGCTGGCAGTCCGTATCTAGTCATTATCATTACCCTATTCAGTGGCAGAGAGCGCGACGGCTAGAGTTCCGGTGAAGATATCTCTAGTTCTCTTGAAATTCTCTTACACACTTCCGAAATACCCCAAAGGTCTTAAGGAAATCGTCAGATCTGAAGAAGAGAATATTCAAGTCTCTTTCTTTATCGTGATGGAGTTTCGATCGTCTGTGCTTACTGTTAATTAAATTCAATATTTGATTCACGAAATTGGTGATTTTCAGCAGGTAAAAATATCATGAAACGCGGACAACTTTACGCCTTTGTCACAGGCATTTTTTTCTTAGCATTAGCAATTCTAGGATTCATTCCTCAGCTACAACACCCAATTAATGCTGTGGAAGTCCACAACGGAATTCAAATTCAACTCGGTTATCTCTTTGGTCTGTTCCCGACCAACCCTATTCTGAATACTGTATATGCGATCGTCGGTATTCTAGGTTTAGTTAGCTCGATGGGTCTGGGTGGTGCGCGATTTTATGGTCGTGGCTTGTTCGAGTTGTTTGCAATTCTGGCAATTCTCGGATCGCTAACTCCGACCAATACTTTCTTTGGCTTCATGCCTCTGTTTGGTAGCAATGCTGCTTTGTATGCAGCGGTATCGGCTATCTCGTTCTATTTTGGATTTATTGATTCGCCCGGACTGCTGGAAATTGCAGCGAAAGCGCCAGAAAATGCAGTTCAGCTTGATAACTCGGTTACTCACTAATAGTTAATCTATCATCGGTAAAATCGGGGCAATCTGAGTGATCTTCAGTGTTGTCCCGATTTTTTATGGTTTTGTGGCGGGGTTGATCGGGTAAAATAAATCTACGGTTATTCTATCGACTTTAAGTAAATTGGAGAAAAGAGATGCAGATCGCGACGAATGATGAGCGCACGACGGCGCAGCGAGTCCGCCTTCGCATTCCAAAGCACTACCACCAAGAGCCTGTGATTTCTCAGTTAGTCTCGCACTATGATTTAACGGTGAATATTGTTGCGGCAATTCTGGGCGCAAACGCAAATGGAGATGGCTGGTTTGATTTGGATCTCAAGGGCAGCCATGCGAATATTCAAGCGGCGCTGTCTTATCTCGATGAACTCGATTTAGAAGTGTGGCGCGGCGAAGAATCAGACGGCTGGTGAGTCGATCGATAAGCCGTAAACCCAAGCAGAATCGTTAAGGATTAGCGAATTGCGAATAATCGAATGACAGGCGCGATCGTGCTGATCTCTATCGTGCTGATCTCCAACGAGGATGTTTGAGCGGTCTTCCTCATTGCCACATCCCGCCCTGAAATAAACTTAGGGCGGGAACGCAAGGCAGCAAAGGAACTATCTATACTGTTCAGACATCCTCTAAGTCTTGCTGGAGCATCAATGCGATCGCGATCATTACCATAGAACCCTGCAGTGATCAGGCAGGTGTTGCAAATTCCGATGCTATACTCA
Source organism: Leptolyngbya sp. DQ-M1 (assembly GCF_039962505.1). Classification (NCBI taxonomy): domain Bacteria; kingdom Bacillati; phylum Cyanobacteriota; class Cyanophyceae; order Leptolyngbyales; family Leptolyngbyaceae; genus Leptolyngbya; species Leptolyngbya sp. DQ-M1. The sequence continues at coordinate 115,184 of NZ_JAMPLJ010000006.1, read as the reverse complement.
AAACACTTTTGTTTGTAAAGAATTGCAACGATGACAACAGCGCTAATTGTGGGAGCGAGTCAAGGAATCGGACTAGAATTTGCGCGACAGTTTCTCAATCGAGTCGATCGCGTTTACGCCACTTACCGCAGTCCAGAGTGTGACCTCTTCAACCTTGAGCATCCCAACTTAGAGCGCTTATCGCTTGATCTCACTGATGAAACTCAGATCGAGAAAGCGATCGCCCAAATCAAATCAGAAACATCCGAACTTCACTACGTCATCAACTGCGTCGGGGTTCTACACGATGGCGCGATGCAGCCTGAGAAAAGCTTGCGTCATCTCAATGCCAATCAGTTACTGAAATACTTTCAAATCAATAGTATTGCTGCCGCATTGTTAGCAAAGCACGTCCAGCCCTTGTTAAAACATCGCGATCGCGCAATTCTTGCGACCATTTCCGCCAAAGTCGGAAGCATCGAAGACAATCAAATCGGCGGTTGGTATGGATATCGCGCCTCGAAAGCTGCCTTAAATATGTTCATGCGAACCACTGCGATCGAATTCAAGCGCACCTGTCCCAATGCGATCGTCGTCACCTTGCATCCTGGAACAACGGATACCAGACTATCGAAACCTTTTCAGCGCAATGTTCCGCCGGAAAAACTATTTTCAGTCGATCGAACTGTTCAACAACTGATAGCCGTTCTCGACAAGCTACAGGCTAGCGATAGCGGCGAATTCTTTTCCTGGGATGGCACAAAGCTACCCTTTTAGAAGCCTCCGGTCAGCTCTGCTGTGCCTAAAGGCAACGTGTTCAATGCCTGCCGCAACTCCAAAGCATTCTCCCAATACCCTTCTGCTCTACGCCCCGTCTGCACAATCAAGCGCAAACTGTAAGCATCGGGAAAACCCTCAGCCTCAAGCCAAACGCGATCGCTCTCCAATTCACAAGCAATCCGTTCTTCGTCCATCAGTTCTTGAGCAATCTGCTGTAAGGCTTCATGCAGTTGATCACTCAAACGCCGAAAATCATTCCATTCTTCTTCAGTAAGTTCGATCGCCCAATCATTTCCACCGACTAAGCCCTTAAACTCAGGAGCCGCAGCATCCCAACCCAACCGCCAACCGTTCCCAGTTTTAAGAATTCGACTCATTGCTGACGAGTAAACACATTCACCAACGCTTGAACCAGCGCGTCGCGCTGTTTGCGATTGAGCTTTTTGATAATGGCTCGATCGCTCTCAAACGGGTTTTTACGCAAATTATCCGACCCCGGATACGATTCAGCCTGCATCGGATCATTGATGCCTAAATAATCTGCGAGTGTATATTTCCAGTCGAGCCGAAAACTAACCGGACGACCCTTGATGAAGTAGTGATATCGAATCAAACGAGTGACCAGCGTATTGCTCGGATCGGCTTTGCCTGTCTCGCGATTGACGTACTGATTTTCCAGCGCCAAATCGGGAACATCCTTGTACACTTGCTGCCATGCGTCCTGAATCCGAACCCGCCCAGGAGTCGGCGTGGTTTGGGCAACAATAGTCTGAGCAACAATAGTTTGAGCACCAACCGGACTTGCCCAGACCAACAGCGCCACCACACTTGTCAGAATTAAAAATCGCTTCATCGCTTCACTCGCTAAAAAACTGGGGCTAAAGATCGCTTCTCTCGCCCCAATAAATTATTCTCCAATAATTTCGGGCTGCGTCAGTTCATCTGACATCTCAATAATCGCCCGCATCACTGGCTTCATCATCGGATCATCGCCACTGTCAAAGTCTTCAAAACGACGACGTTTTGCCCGATTGGCAACTTGAACCGTAATCCGATAGCGGTTAGAAGCAGCGCCAATCAAATCATCAGCGCGGCGCATCAGTTGAACCGTATCGAACGTAGGACGCTTGTGTAAAGAGCCAGATTTTGCCATTAGTTGTTCTCTCCCATAAAGACTGACAGAAAGCTCGATCGTGACAGATTTCCAAACCTTGTGTAAAGTTTTGAGAAAATCCGTCTACAGTGATAAAGTCCGAGTTAGCTCAGACTCTATTAATAACGCAGACCTGTCTCATTCGCACAGTTTCATGCAAATATTGGTTTCTCCTTCGGCTCATTCAACCGTTTCTCCTACAGCTTCGCTGCGAATTTTGGCGATCGGAGATAGCATCGTCTATGGATTTGGCGACCCAGTTGGAGGCGGTTGGGTCGAGCGACTCAGACGACGCTGGATGAGTCCCGGTGAGGCAAATCACGCGCTGTACAATCTGGGAGTGCGCGGCGATGGAGTGCGCCATGTGGCGCGACGGCTCGAAGATGAGTTTCGCCATCGGGGGGAGTTACGCAATCGGGTTCCAGACTTAATTATTCTGTCAGTCGGCGTGAATGATTCTCCCCGGTTAAGCAAGCCCGATGGTAAAAACGTGCTGCCGTTTGAAGTGTTCCAAACCGAGATTGCAGACTTGCTCGATCGCTCTCTGCGCCTCTGCCCGGTTCTCTTCGTTGGCATGATTCCGGTCGATGAAGCAAAAATGCCGTTCCTCGATTGTATGTACTACAATCACGCCGATCAAATGCGCTACAACGAAGCGATCCGATCGACCTGTGAAGCACGTCAAATCCCGCACCTGAATCTCTTGGAAATTTGGCGATCGCGGGGGTCAGACTGGTGCAAGCAGCAATTCACCGAAGACGGCTTACACCCTAATGTCAGCGGATATCAGGCATTATTAGAAGATATTTCCAATTGGGATGCGTTTCGGCAGTGGATTGAACCATGACAGTTTTAGTAGTAGCGACCGGGAATCCAGGTAAAGTCAAAGAAATTGAGCCTTACTTAGCAGGGCTGAATTGGGAATTGCACCTGAAGCCACCCGACTTAGAAATGGAAGAAACCGGAGCGACCTTCCGAGAAAACGCCGCTCAGAAAGCCACTCAAGTCGCGATCGCAACCGGACACTGGGCGATCGCAGATGATTCCGGTTTAGAAGTCGCTGCGCTTGATGGCAGACCTGGTATTTACTCAGCCCGATATGCCGACTCGGATCAAGCGCGAATCGGCAAGCTGTTAGGAGAATTAGAGGGAATTTCCGATCGACGAGCGCAGTTCGTCTGCGCGATCGCGCTTGCTAAACCCGATGGCACGATCGCGCTTCTAGCTGAAGGAATTTGTCCGGGTGAAATTCTTACGGCTCCACGCGGCGAAGGTGGATTTGGCTATGACCCGATCTTCTACGTTCCTGAAAAGGGCATGCCCTTTTCAGAAATGCCGCTAGAGATGAAGCAGGAAATTAGCCATCGTGGAAGAGCTTTTCAAGAGCTATTACCGCAGTTGAAGTCGTTAAGCTAACTACGGCAAGGTTTTCACGGTGAGAACTTGCGGCGGAGTTGCATCCGGCGGATAAAGGAAATCAAACTGCACTAAACGCCGTTCTTGCGGTTTCATCTGTAGCGTAATCAGCGGGTCGCCTTGCTGCCCTCGTTGTTGTACGAGGTGGACATATTGAGTTCGGGGTAAGCCGCGATCGTCGTTGTACAACAGTCGCACCGTTCCGCGAAAGTTCATTTGCGGTCCGGGAGGCTGCAAAAAGCGCAGTCCTTGGTTTGTGTCTTCGCGTTTTAGCGGGGTTTCAACCGTCACCACAACGGTTTGCGCTCGATCGGTGGTATTTTTCAAAGGCATCGTGAGGCTGTACTGAATCGCGTAGTTTCCATGCGCTTGATAAGCCGTGTCCGGGTAACGCCGAATCAGTTTTGCGCTCTGGTTTTGGTTTGTGCCCAATGTGCCGCGATTCAAAGTCGCTAAACCGTATGAAATCCCTTTGCCGGGTTCGGGTGTGCTGAGAAAATCTTGCCCTTGATCCAAAATCCGCCCGTTCCATTGAGATCCAACCCCAACGCCTGCCACTCGTCCATAGATTACATTTCCCGTGGTCTGCTCGATCGGGGTGGGTACTTTGTCGCGAGGCGTTGAAAGAGTTGCAGTATCCAGTAGCGTTTCCCATTCCGCTAAACTCGGTTCGCGTTCGGTTCCGTCCGGATTTTGCTTAGCAAACATTCCCAAGCTGGCAAGATAAACCGCTCCAGTGCTGCGGAGTCTCATCAACGTCGATCGACCGTTGAGCGGCGGTGTGAGCGGCTTAACCGGAATCGGCAGATTCAACAGCATCCGACTCTCTCCCGGCGGAATCACAACCTGAGCCGGAAAGATATCTTGCCTCAGTCCGCGTAACACTTCACCGACTGCCCGACTTCCAGGGCCTGAAAACGCCTTACCATCGTTATTTTCCACCGCAGTCGGAAGCTTGATAAACGGGGCATCTGGCTGACTGAGATGGCTTGCTGCTTGCAAAATGTCGATCGTCACAGGCTCTTTGCCCGGATTGTTCGCAATCACTCCCAGATAAAGCGTTCTCAAATCCGTTGGTGTCACAGGTTTCGCAATGTGATGCGCGAAAATGTCAAAGCGTCCCGAAAAGACTTGATCGAGGTGAGCCGCAGGAGCTTGCTTTCCAGTTGGTGGAAAAGTTGATAGCAAAATCCCTTCAGTTTGCACCACTTCAGGGCTGTTACTGTTAAACACCAGCACGGAATCGAGTTCACCCGGAAGAACGCGCATTTCTTGCGGCTGCACGATCGTTTGTGGAGACTGTGGAGAGGGTGAGGGAGTAGCTTGCGACACAATCAAACTAGAGAGAAGCGACAACATAAGCTAAAGAGTAAGCCAAAGCAAAATCGGGAGCGGTGACAATCATACCGAAAAAGCGCGATCTTCAACGCAACAGCCCGGTTTCATCCCCACCACCATAGAACTTTTGGTTTCTTCCCACGTCAAAATCTTTGAAGCGATGGTTTTGGGCTGAATAGAACCGAGGTTAACGTGAGTTCGACGTTTTTTTCGCTTCGTTCTTGTCGGCTTCTTGCCCCCTAAGTCCCCCACGAGTGTGGGACTTAGAGAAAAGCGGTTCTCCAAACTCAAGAGATTCTCTTCCCTTCAAAGTCCCCCAGAATGGGGGATTTAGGGGGCTACCCGCAGATCCAAACGTAGCTAAGAACTTGTGTCGAACTCACGTGGGGTTAAACCGGAGCGAGAAAACTCGTCTTCCGTTATTGACTCAACCAAGCGATCGCTTGTCGAATCCAGGCTTCTGCATCCCCAGATTTTGACAGGGCGGTATTTTGCCCAACCGCTTGCAGGGCTTGGGTAATTTCTTGATCGGTATAGCCCAATGCCAGCAGCGTCATCTCCACATCTTCGAGAATATTCGAGGCGGGGCCTGCACCCGGAGTCACCACAATTCCCGACTGTTGTCGCCATTCCGAGAGCTTCGTTTTGAGTTCTAAAGCAATCCGTTCTGCGGTTTTTGCACCCACACCCGGAGTCCGCGACAACAAGCGAGTATTGCCAGACACGATCGCCTGCACCAAATCTTGCAGCCCTAAGGTATCGAGCAGTGCCACCGCAAGCTGTGGGCCAATGCCGCTCACACTAACCAATTGCCGAAACAAATCACGCTCTGCTGCCGAGCCAAACCCGAACAGCGTCACTTGATCTTCGCGCATGTTTAAGTGAGTAAAAATCTGGGCTTGTTCGCCCTCAGACGGAAGCGACTGTAGTAAGCGCGGCACAACCTGCACATCATAGCCAACCTGATTCACCTCAAGCGTTAAGGTGACGCGATTGTTTGTTGTTTTTTGAATTGCCGCGATCGTGCCTTTGAGATAACCAATCATGCCTTCATTCTAGCGAAACCCGAAGTATTCTAGCCCTTCGAGGATGCCAGCGGCACAGTAGGACTTCGCCAAATAGTGATGCGGAGCGGGATGATCGCGATGCCATGACCGCAATTCGGGCTGTGCATTGCCCACCATAATTCCACGCTCTGATCCAACTGCAAACAAGGCAATATCATTCCCAGAATCGCCACAGACGATCGTTTGCTCTGGTGCAAATCCCAAGGTCTGTCGCACGAAAGTCAGGGCTGATCCCTTATTGGCGTGACGTGGAAGGATATCTAAATCTCGTCCACTACTGTAAATCAGTTGGACATCTAGCTCCTGCTGTTTGAGTTGATAATCTAGCTGCGGTAAAAGCTCGATCGCGGCTTCTTCAGTCAAAAAGAAGCTCGCTTTAAAGTCACTCTGTTCGGTTTCGGCTTGCAGGACGAGATCTGAAAAATGGGCGGTAACAGCCATCACTCGATCGCGATTCCATCCGACCGTGAGCTTTTTTTGCCACTCTAAATCAGGCGCGCCATCTAGCCGCGAGTAGATTGCTGTGCCCACCGACGCGATTAATAAATCGGGTTCGATCAGCGGGGCTTCGGCAGCAAGTTCTTGGTATCGAATCAGCGATCGACCGGTGGAATAGACAATCTTACTTCCGGTCGATCGTGTTTGTTGGAACCATTCGTTTAGTTCCTCATGCGCGAAGTCATCGCCCACCAGAGTATGGTCTAAATCAGTCACAAAAAGGATCGGGGTCACAATCTATCTCCCAAACTATCTCCCAAACGCCATGCTTGAGTTTAGAGTCAAATCAGAAGAATATCTTGATCCCCAAGATTGACCCATATTGGAAATCCAAATTTCTTATAGCAAGATCCGACCCTAATCGCTTCCGTCTTTTAGAATCATGAGACTGGCTGGGATATTTTTATGGTGATTGATTTTGGGCGGGAAATTTGTGGCATCTTGCCGACCTCAGAAGCGCGAGAATGGCTCGTTACAAATGGAATTGGAGGATTTGCTTCTGGGACGATCGCGGGACTCCTGACCCGTCGCTATCACGGACTTTTGATCGCAGCCTTAAACCCACCGCTCGATCGCACCTTGCTCACCACAAAGCTCGAAGAATCAGTTCAATACGGGACAGAGATCTATCCACTCAGCACAAATCGCTGGGTCGATCGCACCGTGAAACCCCAAGGATATAAACAGATTGAGCGATTTTTTCTTGAAGGTACAGTTCCCGTATGGCGCTATGCTTGCGGCGATGCAATTTTAGAAAAACGCATCTGGATGCAGCAGGGAGAAAATACAACCTATGTGCATTATCAGCTACACCGAGCAACACAACCGTTAACGCTAACGTTCAAAGCTTTTATCAATTATCGGGACTATCACGGCAATACTTCCGGTAAGGGTTGGCGGATGGAAACCGCAGCGATCGCACACGGTTTACAAGTTTCTGCCCATCCCGAAGCAGTACCCTTTTATCTATTCTGTCGGGGCGCAACGCTCACCCCAACCCACGATTGGTATTACGGATTTGATTTGGCGATCGAACGGACAAGAGGACTCAGTGATCTCGAAGACCACCTACACATCGCCACGTTTGAAGCCACACTATATCCGGGTCAATCGCTCACATTTGTCACGAGCACCGAAACGGCTCCGAATCTGGATGGCGAGACTGCTTTGCGATCGCAGCGCAACTACGAGCAGCGAATATTCGACTGTTGGCGGCTCGATCGCGTGAAGCAAGTCGAAACCTCTCCTGCTTGGATTCGCCAATTGGTGCTGGCGGCGGATCAGTTTATCGTCAGTCGTCCTCCAAGCGGCAAAACGATTATTGCAGGCTATCCCTGGTTCAGCGATTGGGGACGGGATACAATGATTAGCCTGTCAGGGTTAACGCTTGCGACTGGGCGAGTTGAAATTGCGCGATCGATTCTCTACACGTTCGCTCAGTATGTCGATCGAGGAATGCTTCCGAATCGCTTTCCTGATGCTGGAATCATTCCCGAATACAATACCGTTGATGCGACCTTATGGTATTTCGTTGCGATTTTCGATTACTACAACGCAACTGATGACCATGACGTGATCGAAAACTTATTTCCGATGTTGACAGAAATCATCGACTGGCATTGTCGCGGTACTCGCTACAACATTCACCTAGATTCCGCAGATGGTTTGCTCTATGCGGGAGAACCCGGAACGCAGCTCACCTGGATGGATGCCAAAATCGGCGATTGGGTCGTTACGCCTCGGATTGGTAAGCCGATCGAGATTAATGCCCTCTGGTACAACGCGCTTCGCATCATCGCAAAGTTCGCCCGTCGCATCGGTAAACCCTACCGCGAATACGATGCAATGGCAGAACGAGTGCTTGCCCGCTTTGAGCGCTTCTGGAACCCTGACACGGGCTACTGCTTCGATGTTCTCGATACCGCAAACGGGAATGATGCAGCGCTGCGTCCAAATCAGATTTTTGCCGTCTCGCTGCCAGAAAGTCCTTTAACGCAAAACCAGCAAAAAGGGGTGGTCGATGCCTGTTCTCGATCGCTGCTCACTTCTTACGGGTTGCGATCGCTCGATCCGCATCATCCAAACTATCACGGACATTATGCAGGCGACCCGCTGCATCGTGACGGCGCTTATCATCAAGGGACGGTTTGGGGGTGGCTGATTGGGGCGTATGCGATCGCGCATTATCGAGTGTATGGCGACTCAACCAAAGCGCGGGAATTTCTTGAACCGATGGCAAATCACCTCCGCGCTCAGGGATTGGGAAGCCTGAGTGAGATTTTTGATGGCGATGCCCCGATGATGCCGCATGGCTGTATTGCCCAGGCTTGGACAGTTGCAGAAGTGCTTAGGGCTTGGATGACGATCGGATAAACCTATATTTTGGGATAAACATATATTTCTAGTCCTGATCATCTAGCTTTAGGCTGACTATGATCTGAAGTATTGAGCAATGTTTTGCTTTGTTAGGAAGCAGAAAACATTGTTATTCTCTCTACACCAATCAATCCATGAGTCAGACCCACTCAGCTACCAAGCTTAATCAGGCAGCTTTATCTCGTTTATCAAAGACAATCCGTGTTCCAGAGTACGATCGCTATCTCCTGAAAAACGGCATTGTGCATATCGGTGTTGGCGGCTTTCATCGAGCGCATCAAGCTTTATATTTGGATAACTATTTTCATCAAACCTCTGATTTTCGCTGGGGAATTTGTGGCATCGGATTGTTACAGCAAGACCGACGAATGCGCGATGCACTCCAGTCTCAAGATCATCTCTATACCTTAGTCGAGCGATCGCCCAACCACGATCGCGCTCGGATTATTGGAGCAATCGATCGCTATCTGTTCGCCCCTGAAGACCCCCAATCTGTGATTGCTGCAATGGCATCGCCTGACTGTCGAATTGTGACTCTGACGATTACAGAAGGAGGATATTACTACAACGAAGCCAGCGGCGAATTAGAAATCAACCATCCCACCATTCAACATGATTTACAGCAGCCGGATCAGCCGATCGGCACTTATGGCTTTTTAGCAGCAGCATTGAATCAACGCCGCAAGCAAGGATTGGCACCGTTTACCGTGCAGTCTTGTGACAATTTACAAGGCAATGGCAACATTACTCGAAAGATGCTAACGACCTTTGCTGAACTCCATGATCCAGCTTTAGGACAATGGCTCTCTGAACACGGAGCCTTTCCGAATAGTATGGTCGATCGAATTACACCCGCCACGACGGATAGCGATCGTGCTTTGGTTGCAGATCAGTTTGGGATTGTTGATGATTTTCCAGTGATGGCGGAACCTTTTCTGCAATGGGTGATTGAAGATCAGTTCTGTGCAGGAAGACCGGAGTTAGAAACAGTCGGAGTGCAATTCACAACTGATGTGCATTCCTACGAATTGATTAAAATTCGACTGTTAAATGCAAGCCATCTGTTGATTGGTTATCTGGGAACATTGCTTGGTTATACCTATGTGCATGAAGTCATGGCAGATGTGCAATGCCGAAATGCAGTCATGGCGTTCATGGAAGAAGTGACACCGACGCTTCAGCCTGTTCCTGGATTAGGTTTAACAGATTACAAGAGAACACTGATTGAGCGATTTGAAAATCCTAAGATTCGCGATCGTGTCTCTCGTCTCTGCTCTAGTAGTTCTGTTAAAGTTCCTAAGTTTCTACTAGGTTCACTGCGCGATCTGCTGCAACAACAGGGTGAAATTAAATCTCTTAGTTTCACGATCGCGGCTTGGTTCTACTGTTTGATGGGACAAGACGACCAAGGACAAGCGATCGCCATTGAAGACCCATTATCGACTGTACTGACAGCGAGAGTTAACAAAGCCGATGTCCGTCCTTTACTCAGCTTAAGCGAGATTTTTGGCGATGATTTAGTACAATCTCTGCGATTTGTAGAAGCTACTGAAAGAGCGCTACGCCAACTCTCTAAAACTGGAGTTAGAGCAACGCTCGCCCAATCTCACTAAACTTGTAATCGTTCCAGTGGTTAGTTCAGCAGCGATCGCGGCTCAACTTCAACGAACAACCACTGGAGTTCCAACTTGTGCCCAATTGAATAACCACTGTGCGTGATCCACTGCAACATTCACGCAACCATGACTGACAGGTGTACCAAAACGATTGTGCCAGTACGCCCCATGAATTCCGTAGCCTCCTGAGTAATACATGGTGTAAGGCACATCGGGAATATCATAGTCATCCCCTTGCATTCGGGCAACGCGATACTTCGATTGAATGCGAAACACTCCTTGAGGAGTCGGGGTGCTTGCCTTTCCGGTTGAAACAATCACCGCATGAACCTGCTTTTTGCCTTCCCAAGCAATCAGTCGCTGCGTCGAGAGCCGAATCTCGATCCAACGTTGATTGGTATTTTTGTAAGTTGTCATTGCTCGTACGGTAGGTTCGCTTCCCGTAGGGTTCGATCCTGTCGATTGAGCCTGCACTATCTGAGAAGGTGCAGCCGCAAAAACAGCAGTTGCAATAATGCACATCGAGCAACGAAATAAATTAGAGCGAATAAAATCTTTCATAATGCCAGCCCGAAATTAAGTGGGATGACAAGTGCAATTAGAATCGTCGATCGCAGTAGAGAGGCAGCCTGAAAAAATAGTTCAAGTTTTTGCAGCGTGAGTTCTATTTGCAAGCTTGTGGAGATCACTACAGTACAGTGAGCGCTATTCCGGAAAATTCCAGAAGCAAAATTACTCAGAAATCTTCTGATTTATAGACCGTACCCGTAAGATTACCCAATTAATTCTGTGATTCATAAAAAAGATACAGATATTCACGGAGTATACGTAGAGAAACTGTTTGTAAACTATCGATGCAGTAGGCTTTGCCCTGATTTCACCCCACGAACAGTTCTGAAGCTGTGATCACTATGAAGGACAGACAATTTATTCGACATTTTCGTATATCAACCTTCTGGATGCGTTGTTTTGCAGTTACTTTTGTTCTGGCGGGATTCGGAGGCGTTAAAATTGCAGCCGCAAACGATTCGAGCAAAATCGCCTCAAAAGTAGCAGCGATCGCGTTAGAGGTTCCTAATGCCTCATGGCTAAAACCTGCTCAGGAAGTAAAGCCCAATCAAAAGGTAAAACCCGAACAGAGAGTAAAACCAGCAGTTGCCGCTCCAACTGTTCAAGGCGCAGCAATCGATCGGGAGCCAAAGATTATTTCAAGAGCAGAGTTTTTACAGCAGAAGCCAGAAACCAGTGCTGAAAAACTCCTCAACTCACCCTCTGTTGCTGACTCCCCTATTGCTCAGGCTGCTGAAACCGGGAGCTCTCAGGATCTCCGCAGGCAATTGCTGATTGAACCTTTAGAAGAGCTTCGGATTCCTGCATATTCTCCGGGTTCTACTGTCGGTGTTCCAAGTGCGTTTGGCGCAAATTTTGGCGATGCGTTTGTGGGACTGTTTTTCGCAAATCGCCGACCGAGAATTAATGAAGCCGATTCTGCACTCAGCTTTGGATTTGGTTTGGGTGACTCTGAACGCGAACTTGGCTTAGAAGTCAACTTCAACATCGGTAGCCTTCGTCGCTTTGGTGCCAACGGTGAAGTTGGGCTAAAGTTACACCGCTCTCTTCCCGGCAAAGCTGCGATCGCGCTCGGATTTGATTCTGGCATCCGCTGGGGTGATGAAGCCAGCAGAATTGACTCGTCCCTGTATGGCGTTGCCAGCAAAATCTTTGACTTACGCCCCGGAAACGTCGAAGATTCACTGCCTCTGACCTTAACGCTCGGTGTAGGAGGAGGACGGTTTCGATCGTATGACAACACTGTGAACGGACGCGGTGGCGTTGGAGTTTTTGCTAGTGCGGGTCTGCGTGTTGTTCCTCAAGCATCAGTGATTGGAAGTTGGACAGGACAAGACTTAAATCTGGGTGTTTCTTATGTTCCGATTAAAACAACGCCGTTGTTTCTCACGTTTGTTGTGGGTAATGTTCTGAATCGGAATGATAACAACACCGTGTTCTCTTTTAGCGTTGGCTATGGGTTTAACTATCTCGGATATCGATACTAAGATGATGAAGCAAATTGCTGTTCTACTCAAGTCTACGACGGTGTTAGGAGCAATCTTTACGCTGTCGATCGCAGCTCCGGTTGCTGCACACACCCCGACTGGAACTCCTGGCTATAATCCTGGCTCTGAAAAGGCTCCTCCATCTCTGCCGCAGCCTGGTTCACCTGGGGGAGGTCGCTTTATCGAGATTATTGGCGAGTTAAGAGCGATCGTATCTCAGCCTGCGGTGCCTCCGAATGAACCGGGAGTTGAGGTTGAGCGTCCGGGATTTGTGCGTTTAGACCTCAAGCGTGAAGGCAGTACACCTGCCAGTATCGCAGCACGGTTTTCGCGCTATGTAGATAGATTGAACACTCAATCTGGACAGTTTACGATTTTTGGCAACGATCGACTCGGAGTGACGCGCAACATTGAGGTTGTTCTGATTCCTAAGCTCGATCGCCAAGTTGAGATTCGATTTACCTCGAACTCTGATGCGCTCAAAGGCGCAGACGGAAAACCGATAATTCAGTCGTTTACTGCACAGAATGCAAAAATTGCGGCGATTCTAGCAGGCGTTTTACCTGCTTTGGATGCTGCAAAAGTTTCACTACCAACGATGCAGACCGCAGCGAAGATTGTGCTTTCATTAGGCAATCTCAGCTTGAGTTCAACTGAGATTCTGCAACTTGCTCAAGGGCTTGCAGAATCATTGATTGCGAGTGAGTCATTGTTAGCGGGCTGCGGTAGTGATATTGCTGCACCAACCTGTACGAATATCAGTAAGAATTCACTCGCGATCGCGATCCGTGCTTACAATAATGTCGTTCTGACAACGAGAGAAGAAGTTTTGGTCACGTTGTCAAATAATTCAGAGTTTCAAACGCTGGGTAAGGTGTTACGCCAATCGCGCAATGCACGAGCTAAGGGCAATTGATAGGGTGATTGAGTTTTAGTATCTGTGCCCTCACCCCAACCCTCTCCCCAGGGAGAGGGAGCAAGAGTCTGGTTCCCTTCTCCCCAGGGAGAAGGGGTTAGGGGATGAGGACGAAGATCCCGGTATTAAGATTGGGATGCGATCGCAAATTATTACGGAAAGTTAGCTTCATGCGTTTGCTTGAGTATCGCGCCCGTTTTACCCAGATTGTCAATGATTCAAACTACTGGCTGTTGGCAATTGCACTGGGTTTGGTGGTACTGCACCTACAGCTATATTGGCGGTTGTCGGGCGATTTTAGCCATCTTTCGCTAGAAATGGTCGAATGGTCTGCGCTTGGCTACTCCCTATGGCAGAAGCGCGATCGTTTGCTGTTAAAGCGGGAAAAGCCCTCTCAATGTGTCGGCTGGTTTTTGATTGCGTTATTGCTAGTGCGAGGGCTAAATTATCAGGTCGGTTATACCCTTTTATTAGAGGTAACGCCCTTATTCATTGGAGGCGCGATCGGGTTAATTGCAGTCGGGTTTAGGCAGTTCAAGTATTATCGGCGTGAACTCTGGATTATCCTTGTGATGGTCATTCCGATTCATTTCTTGATGGTTATATCCGAAAGTCTGGTCGATTCGAGTGTGGTTACTGCAAAATACGCTCACACTCTGATGTGGTATCTCGGCTTTTTGGTGGAGCGTCAAGGCACTAAGCTAATTATGCCGACTGGAGCTGTCCAAGTTTATTTGGGTTGCTCTGGGCTAGAGGCGATCGTCGTGACGTTGAAGGTAGCCGCTCTATTTCTGCTGATTTTTCCTACAACACTGAAGCAGAAGTTCATGGTGCCTACGATCGCGATTCTGTCTGCATTCATCATTAATGGGTTTCGCGTCATGTTTTTGGCGTATCTCGTTTCAAAGAAAGATACGGCAAGCTTTGATTACTGGCATGGCACAGGTGGAGCACAAGTCTTTTCGATGATCTCGATGACGATTTTCACGAGTTACTGTCAGTATTTGGTCGAACACGGAACGCTAGAGCCAGAGGCTTCTATTGAGGCAACGGAAACCCCAGAAGAGCTAGAACACTCCTCGCACTAAGTCTATGCACTAAGTTTATGATTTCATCGAAGTCGCTGTATTTTCCGCTGCTCAGGCTAACTTTATTTTGCACAGTTCTAGTGATTGGTAGAGCGGTGTTTGATCCGAATCTTGGTCAGTACACACCTTTCACGTTTCCGAGCCAGATGCTTTTAAAGCAGTCTAAGTTAGTCGAAGGCACTGCACTGGTGTTGAAACCGCTTCCAACTCAGGTCAATGCACCGAGCGCAAACGGCTATCAGTATAAGTATCAGGTCAACGATCGTGCCTTTAATGTTCAAGTCCACTATCTCACCACCACGCATGGAGATATTCCAGTTTATTTAGACATCTATGGCTTGAATCATCAGAGTGTAACGGTTAATCCAACGACAAAACAAGGACAAACCGGATTCTACCAACTGTTTGAACACGATCGCACTGCTTATCTAAGTTCCTGTATCAATTCACAAGGTTCCAGTACAATCAATCGAGAGCAATTTTTTGCGAATCGCAATGCTCATGATCTGACCGTCGATCGCATCTTACCCATTGTGCTGGGAGCTGAAGATGTGCGCGATACGCGGTGTTTGTGGGTGACGATTTCGACCCCGATCGACGATCGTTCGATGCAGGATGTTCATCAACAATTAGAAGCCGTTTGGCAAGATGTTTACGCTTGGTGGCTACCAAGATTTCCAAAGCTTTAATCGTGAGGATTTGTGATGCAGTTTGAGTCTACTTCGGCAGGTAAAGCAATCTCTGGGTTGCGCGTGATTGGTTACGGTATTTTAGTGCTGTGTTTGTTTGATTTGGTTGATATCTTATATCCACTACAATTATTTAACTCAGGATGGGAGTTTAATACGGCTGGTAATTTGATTGAGCGAGTGGGTTTTCCGCTGATTGGGTTAGGTCTGATCTTTCTGGGTGAAGAGACGAATCGGACTAAGGCGGAACGGTTTTTGTTGAAGCTGTTGTCTTGGATATTGCTCGTGTATGCGATCGCGTATTTCCTGTTGGTGCCGCTGACGGTGAGTTCTGGCTGGCGGATTTATAATCAGAACAATGCGGAGATGGTTGCACAGCTATCGCAGCAGCGTGAACGAGCAAAGTCGGCTCAGGAGCAACTCGGTAAGCTGAGCGATGAGCAGGTGAAAGAACTGGTAGCGCGATCGACGGTTGGAGGGTTGCAGAACTTCAATGCGGATGAGTTTCGTAAGCGCCAGCTAGAGGGACTTGAAACGGCGGCACAGCAGACTCAAGTTCAAGCAAAGGCAGCGTTGGAACAACAGACTAAGAATCTACTGAAGAAGGGGACGAAGTGGACATTAGGTGCGGTGATTTCGGGCGTTGTGTTTCTCTATCTTTGGTCTTTGACGGGTTGGGCACGGGTGAAGAAGGTTCGGAACCGTCCGATGGCTGCTACGCGATAATGAAAGCTTTTAGATAGAGAGTTGATTACCGTGGAGTGGGCGTTTTGCTTGCTCCATGTTTTTTTGGGCTTGCAATTGAGAGCGGATGCGTGCCCCCTAAATCCCCCACTCGTGGGGGACTTTGAGGAAAGGAAGAAATTTGATCAAGCGCGATCGTCGCAGTTGTGCATTTCTCCTCTGAGTCTTTGATAGTGGGCGTTCAGCTTTCGGAAGTCACGGCTGAGTCTTTAGAAGTCGCGCTTGAATCTTTGAGAGTCGCGGCTGAGTCTTTAAGAGTTGTGATTGAATCCTTGAGAGCCGCGGCTGAGTCTTTTTTGCTGACGATCGGGCTAGAACACTTCGGCGTTGATGAATTACACTTCACGCTCCATACTTCATCAGACCTTTTCTAGGCTCCGATCGACGCATCCACAATCGCGATAAACCTGCAAGAGCGCTGCACCAATCCGATCACTGTTAAATCGTGCGATCGCAGTTTGTCTAGCATTCTGTCCAAGCTGCTGCCGTTTTTGCGGATTCTGAATCAAGTGGATCAATGCTTGCGCTAGAGCATTCACATCTCCGGGCGGGAGTGCGATCGCATCATGCTGATCTGTCACCAGTTCCGCTGCTCCGCCCGCATTCGCAATGATTACAGCCTTGCCAAACGCCATTGCTTCAGCAATGACTAATCCAAACGGCTCTGGTTGCGTACTCGCATGAACAACGATATCAAGATGGTTATAGATCGAAGCTGTATCTGATTGAAAGCCAACAAACCTAACAACCTGATCTAAACCGAGTTGAGCAACACGGCTTTGAAGTTCTGCCAGCGAAAACTGTGAGCCCTGAGTATTGTAGATTGGCGCACCCACGATTTGAAACTGAATCGACACATCTTTGAGTTCTGACATGACTTGTGCTGCTGCTTGCAGAAAGATATCGTGTCCTTTCCAGCGCGCAAACGTCGCAACTAAACCAATTCGTAACACGTGCGATCGCACACTTTCTTCTCGGAAATAGTGGTGATTCACCGCCGGATAAATCACATCAATCGGCACCGGTGCAATCACAGTGTTGGCATCGCGTTTTACCGCATCAGACAGCGCGATCGCGCTGGTGGTCGATCGGCTTAATGTTCTCAAGACCTTTGCCATAATTGGGCGTGTACTGTAGAAGTCTTGGATATGCCAAACCACCGGACAATTAAGCCGACCGAGCAAACTCAATAAAGCATGGGCTTTTACGCCGTTTGAGTGAATCAGATCCGGTTCAATAGTCTGAATTGTTTGTCGCAATCTTCGTAAGTAGCGGAGCAGGGCATTAGCAGAGCCAGCAACTTGCGTTAAAGTCTTGAGTGTTTTCAAGGGCTTCCAGTCGCCTTTAAGATGGCTATCGCCTAACTGAGACATTGAAGCGGGCATGGGCAAATAGATCACGTTAACGCCGAGATCAGTTGCCGCATCGATTAGAGCACCCGCAGAACCTGCGATCAGGATAATTTCAATTTCTGGGCAATGCGATCGAATCGATGCCAGTACATCAAGCAAAATTCGCTCTGCACCACCAATAAACCCGACATGATTAAAAAACAGTAGCTTCATCGTGTTCCTAGTTGCCAATAAGCTTGAGTAATTGCTTGAGTATGCGCCTGCCAAGAATATTGACTGGCTTGAGTGAGGCGCAGTGCTGGCTCTGGTGCCTGTCTCGGATCATCCAGCACCCCACCAATCGTTTTCACCCAAGCTGAAATGTCTGCCACCGGGCAGTACATTGCTGCCTCTCCAGCCACTTCGCGCAGTACGGGCAAGTCACTGGCGATCGTAATCGCACCACAAGCCAGCGATTCGATCAAGGGCAGCCCAAACCCTTCTGCTTCACTAGGAATCAACACCGCTTCAGCCCGACGATACAAAGCTGCGATCGTCGCAGTTGGAAGATTGTGCAGGTGAATGATTTTAGAGCGAATGTTTAAACGATCGAGTTGCTGCTGTTGCTCACTTGTCCAATCTCCACTGGCTTTTACCAGACGTAGTTCAGGATGCAACTGGCTTAACTCAGCAAACACATTCAATAAGACATCAATCCGTTTACGCGGAATACAGCTTCCAACGTGCAGAACGAACGGAGCTTTTACAGGTACAGCAACATCTACATCAACCGAAAACTCAGATGAAATTCCATAAGGTGCATGAACTAAGCGAGCAGGATCGACCAATTGATACTGTTCGATCTGTTGTCGAACCGACTGAGTCGAATAAAAGACGATCGCAGCTTTCTGCAATCCGTCTAAAATCCGTTGCGACATCGCCCGATACCAGCGAGGGCGCGGTTCTCGTTCAGGTTCAACGACCGATCGAAACGCATCAATATCATGACAGTACACTCCTGTTCGATGTGCAGGAAGTTCATGCACTAATTGAGCATAAGTATGATCGCACACATGAAACACATCGAATTTCGTGGCCATGCGCTTGATGTAATTCGGATAGTCCCAGAAGCGATTGAGTAAGCGATCGCTATTAAACGCAACTCTACGGCTTCCAAACTTGGGAAAGCGTGTCAGACGATGCCGAAACGAGGGACAAACGCGATCGAGTTGCCAAGTACGATCGCTGCGCCAATGGTTCAACAACATTTGAGCGCAGAGATCCATACTGTGCCATTGTTCCTCCGGATAGTCGAAAATCAGAGCTGCACGCATGACTTAATTAGACGCTCCGAGCTTGGCTAAAATCTCTGCACTCGTTTCTTGGGGAACAAGTAAAACATCATGTAGCCCTGGAGTAATCGCTTTAACTTGAACAAAGCGATCGCGTCCGACTTGTTGATAAAAGCAATAATTCCACTCTGAGAACAGTGTCGCGACATCCAAGAAAGAGTAGCCAAACTCCTGACACCAATACGGGCTAAACTCTCCATAGATTATTGGTCTACAACGAGCCAGAAACTCCTGACCGCCTTGAAGAAAGTCAAGTTCCGCTCCTTCAATGTCAACCTTGATGAAAGTGCAGCTTGTAATATTATGAGTTTGAGCCAACGCATCTAGAGTTGTAATGGGCGCAAAGCAATTTGGCGCGATTTCTGTTGCAGTGTTGCCTTGGCAGATAAAAGCATTGCCCGTAGTTGCTAGATTGCCAGTCCCTTTCCCTAAGTGCAGAGGAATTGTGCCTGTATGGTTTCCGAGCGCAGATTGTAGCGGAAACACGATATCTTCTAGATGATTGAGCTGCGTATTGTAGAGCAGACGATCGTAATTTGTTGGAACAGGCTCAATTGACCAGAGCTTGCCGCCTCCAAGCTGTTGTAGTCTCCGACCGAGTGCGATCGCGTAAAACCCGACATTTGCGCCCACATCTAACACAACACTATCTGAATTCAGAATTGAGGCAAAGCGCTTCAGCAACCCACCATCATAATCCCCCGCAAAGAAGGCTCTTTGTTCCGTAAAGCTTCGCAGATCGATCCGCATCAAGCTGCCGTCCCGCAGTTTGATATCGACTAAACAATCCTGCTCATTTTGATAATCCGTCATCAAAGGCAGTAATGCTGGGGCTAAACGATACTTACCCCGAAAGTAAGGTAAAGCCCTGAAGGTTGCTGCGATCGAGTTGCGAAGGTTGGATTTCAACATTGTTGGGCTTCTCCTGAAGATTGAGCTGTATACAAATAGAAGCCGAATAGCTTGCTTGTGACGTGCACTCAAAGCAGTAATCAGCTTTTACTTCCTCGTCTTATCAGTTACCGAAAGTTGGACTAAGTGTATTGCTTCACTTGCTTTTCCCCTAAAATTGAGTCAAAAAACTCTAAATGCTGTCTTGCAACAACTGACCATTGATAAACAGAATGGGCGCGATCGAGTCCTCGTTCAGCCAGTGCCGCCCTTTGTGTCGGATTATCTAACAACATCGAAATGGCTTGAATCCATGCCTGTTCATCTTTCTCTCCGAGCACAAGTCCCGCATTCTCAATTACATAAGGAATCTCACCGCTATCACTGCCGATTACCGGAATTCCACAGGCAAACGCCTCAATTAGCATTCGCCCAAATTGTTCGCGCCATTTTCGCGTTGTCTGACTTGGCGCACAAAGGATATCCATTGCGTTGAGGTACTGTGGCACTTGATCATGAGTGACGGTTGTACAGATGCGAACGCGATCGCCATAGCGTTCTGCCCACGATCGCAATTCTGCTTCCATTGCTCCTGTGCCGACAAACAAAGCTCTCCAAGGTTGAGCAACCTGATCCAGCACCCGCATCAACATCGTCAGCCCTTTTTCTGGAACAAATCGCCCCAAAAATCCAACGATCGGAGCATTCATTTGATCCCATTCCAAGCGGTGCCGAATGCTTTGCTGCATCTCAGGAGCCGGAAAGAAATGCTCGACATCGACTCCATGCGGAATGATTCGCATGGGTCGATCGTAGCCTTGCCGATGTTTTAATGCAGCCACAACCGTTTGACCCGGTGCAATCCAGCCCGACGATCGCTGCATAGTCTGAGTTTCTATCCAGTTAAACGGCGGCGGATAGCATTTGGAGTTGTTTTGAGCCGTAAAGTAAACTAAAGGAGTCTTGGGAGGAGCCTGCCGCGCAATTTGTCCACCTGACAAGACGTAAGGCTCCTCCCAGCAATGCACTAAATCCCAACCCTGCTGCAAAATTTCCCTCAGGCGATCGCGATAAAGTTTTAACTGTGGCACTCGATCAAACAAAACCGGAACTCCTTCGACTCCTGCGCGGTCGTGCAAATCGGTTTCGAGTGTCAGAGGACGCAAATCCCCTTTGAGTGTCGAGGGTGCCACGATCGTAATGTCCCAGTCCGCTTTTGCCACACGAGACATTTCATTGGCAAGACGGCGATTCAGCGGAACAATGTACGAGTGCCCGATAGTTAAGAGCCTGCGCGGAGAAGACTTCATGGTTATTCAATGTCTGAATTAATGAACAGCACGAGCAAATTTACCCCTTAATCTGCGCGACGAGCATAAGCCTGCAAATTGAGCGCTAACGGCGTATGCACTCCTCCGGGCAGCAATCTCCAGCTACGTAAACTGAAGTTCTAAATAAACGAGATAGAATCGCACCGGACGACCACATCGGTGGTATTTCTGGGACACCAATTTGCAAAGACACTGCTTCAAACCCAGCACGAGTTAGTGCCATCTTCAGTGATTTTGGATTGAAATGATTCACGTGAACCAGATTCGTTGCGATCGCGGCATCAGGAGCTTGACCGATCGCGTGTCGAAGTTGCTCTTTTCTCAGTTGATTGATCCCGCACGGAACCTTGACGGCAATCCAGCCTCCGGGAGAAAGCAGTTCTTTTAGCTCTGAGAGAATTGTCACTGGATCAGGAATATGTTCTAAAACATCCGTTAAAGTAATGGCATCATAACGACGATTTGTTTGTGCTAATTGATAGGCATTCATCGCATGAACGGTCACACCCGTCTGTTCTGCCGCGAATCTTGCCACATCCGCATTCAGTTCAATCGCTTCTACTGCCCATCTCGCCTGCTTTGCGAAAAAGAGCATCCGCCCAACATTTGTCCCAACATCGAGTAAGGTACGTCGCTCATGCGGTAAACGGTTGCCCAAATCGCTCAAAATACTCTGAAAAATCCAGTCTTTGTAGGGCCAAGCGTAGTGTGCTGCCATCGCTTCATCCGTGGGACTCTTTGAGTAGAGACAGTCAAAGAAATTTGAAGGCTCAGGTAAGCCCTCAGGTTGAATAAAGCCGCACTGTGAACATTGATTTAACCAAAAAGTTTGACGATCGTAAGCGACAATTACCTCGTTGGTTTGATACTGCATATCAAAATGTTCTTGATTCACAGGAGTCAGATGTTCATTCCCACAAATCGCGCATTGGGACAGAGAAACGAAAGCTGGAGCAGTACAGGGCATCGTCACACCTCGACAGCGGAGAACGGTATGATTAAATGGAATGACTAAAACCGATCATTACAAGCACCGAGATTTGAGCAGCAATCAATCTTTGAAGGTAGTGAGATCGCAGTTTCAGTCAGTAGAACTATGCAATGTTTATGCAATCTCACCTAGCGTAGAATCACGGAACTTAATCGACGATCGCATAAAAATAAAGCAGAATTACGGGCTCCTCTCTTGCCCTTATCAGTCAGAATTCAAACGAAATTGTAGACAATATCTATGCTCTCTTTCACTTCTAGTGTTCTTATTCCCAGCTTTCGTCGCCCTGAGCATCTGAGACGGTGCTTGCTCAGTCTAGCGACTCAAACTCAACTTCCGGATGAAGTGATTGTGGTTTGGCAGGCAGACGACACGCCAACTCGTAATGTGGCTCAATCGCTTGTATCCTCGCTACCTTATGTGTTGCGAGTACTGCACTGTGCTGAAGCAGGAGTTGTGAGCGCAGAAAATTTAGCCTTAGAAGCTGCATCCTCAGACATCATTCTGTTGTGTGATGATGATGTAATTGCGCCTGAGACTTGGGTTGCTCGTCATTTGTCGTTCTATACGGATGCCACAGTGGGTGCGGTGGGCGGCTCGGCGAACAATCATTATCCCGACTGTTCCAGTTTTCCGAAGCGATCGGTTGAACCGATTGGTCGATTAACGTGGTATGGCAAGAGTTACGGCAATATGTATGACCAAATTGAGGCTTGGACAGTGCGTGAGGCGATCGACTGTGATCATCTAGTCGGCTATAACATGAGCCTCAGACGAACTGCATTGGATCGATTTGAACCTGCACTAAAACCCTACTGGCAACAATTCGAACTCGATGCTTGTCTTCAGGTTAAAGCGAGGGGATACCGCGTTCTGTTTGATTTTGCCAATGTAGTAGCTCACTATCCAACGAATAAAGCTTATTGCGGTGGAAGGGATGGAGATTTACAGGTAAAAGTGTTTAATGCTTGCTACAACCAATCTTTTATTCTTGCAAAACACAGCCCTGCATATTTGCAGTTTTGGCGGCTTATCTATCTGTTTTTAATCGGTTCTGTGAATGCACCTGGGCTGATTGCAAGTTTACGAGCCATTCAACTGTACCGAAACCCACATCAAGAACTCAGAATCCTACAATCCGCTTGGAAACAAAGGATTGCAGGATGGAAAGCCGGACTTCAGGCGCGAGAATTACGATCGAATCTCTAATTTAACGAATTAGAGATACAAACCGTGAATGCTTTTCACAGTGTTAGAGAGGTCACAGTGTTAGAGAGGTCACAGTGCTAGAGAGGGTTACAAATGCGGCAATGGAGATAGCTGCATAACTCTCTTACGCCATTGATACCGTTCTTCTGGTTTGAGCAGGGTAAACCAAGCCAGCATCAAGAAAATAACTGCTGTAAACACCATTGAGGCACCAAGCTCGATCCAGCTTTTGGGAGGATAAGAGTGAGCAAACCAGGCTACTTCAGGAACATACAGCGCTGCTAAAAGACAAGGGTGCACGATCGCAGCAAGTAGGGCGCGAGGTGATGAGCCAAACTGGTGTTTGAGGTGATAAAGCATTCCCCAGAGATACAGCCCGAAAAAGGAGACAAATGTTCCTAACAGCGGCCCGGTCAATTTCAAAGCAGGAGTCGCAAGTAGGCTGACTGAGATATTGAGAAGACTGGCAAACATGGACATTCTAGCAATCCTCGCTATATTTCCTGTTCCTGAGAAGCACCAACCCCAAAGGGATAACACTCCCATCGTTACAGCGTTGATTGCGGCAAGGGTACTGACTCCCATCCCTGCAAATCGCTCTGAGCCAACCCAAAGTTGCACAAACTGCGGATTGTATAGCAGAATCGGGATCATCAGCATCAAGCCGGATGTAACGACTAATTTTGTTAACTGAACAAGTCGAAGATTGAATTGACCCAGTTCACCTTTCGCATATAAGTCAGCTAGCCCTGACCAAGTTGCATTTCCAACACTCTGTACCTGTGATTGGGCGATCGCAAACAGCCGCTGAGTCATCACAAATGGAACCACGCTTGCAGGCCCTAAAAAATAGGCAATGACAAGATTGTCAGTGAATAAACCAATTTGTCCAGATAGGCTGTAAAGCAGCGTCGGAATGCTTAACTTTTGAAGTTGCTTGCGAATGGGCTGCATTGCTTCAGTAGGAGCAGAAAACACTATCCTCAGAGCGCTTGGATACTGACGTATGCTTTTCCAACTGATTAAGATTGTTGCAACGATGACACCGATTATTACTGCGAAGGCTTGCCCAGCCATTCCCATTCCTTGCGCTGCTAGATATAGAGAAGCACCCGTAATGATTAAGCTCTGTAGAACAAAAGAGAGGTTGACAATATCACTGCGCTGCGATGCTTCGGTTAACAAGCGAAAGGGAGTCAAAGGAAGTAAAAAGGAACCCAATACTCCGATCCAATAAGCCGCTTGTAGGTCAAGCGCTAAGGATGGCTGAACTGGGACGAGATGCAAAAGTGCAAAACTAAGCATAACGGCGGCTCCCAGCATCAGAAGTAAGACTTTGCAGTAGGCTCGAATTCCAACTGCAACGGTCAATTCAACCTGAGCGCGATTTCCTTGAGCAACTGCGATCGCAAGCACAGGCAACAATGATCCGCCCAGTCCTAATTCTAAAATTTTCAGATGACCGAGCCAATCACCAGCAGAGCGGAGTGCCCCAAAGCGATCGTCACCCAGCCAATTTAAGATTAAGGGAGTACTAAGAATTCCGGTTGCTAAGGTAATCGCTTGCAGCAGTAATGATGAAGCATAATTGACAGCAGAGCGCTGTGTCCGGCTCATAGTTGATCAACTCCTTTCTGGGCAGCACCTAGTGCTGCTTCATGTAATCGCTCCGCATCTGTCCACACTACTCCCTCACGGATTACTCGTGCAGGAACGCCAGCGAGAAGCGAGTGAGGGGGACAAGAGCGGGTCACAACGGCACCTGCTGCAACAACTGAACCCTCGCCGATCGTCACACCCTTAAGAATTGTGGCATTACAGCCAATCCAAACATTATCTTCGATACAAATTGGCGCTGTGTATGGAGGTAGGCCAAATCCATGACCATCATCGTCCAAAATAGTTACACCAAAGGAGATCGCGCATCTTCTCCCAATTTGAATAGAAGTACTTGCATAAATACGGCTACCATCAGCAATATACGTCCCTTCACCAATGCCTAAATTAGATTTAGCTGCCACAGATAAGATAGTCCCCCGCCCAATGCAAACTTCTCCATCTAATGCCAAAGTTGATTGAGAAGCACAAACAACGACTGTAACCGAATTTCTAGGTGTAGCATTGCCAAAATGAGTTATGCCAACATAGCAAGTGCCCTTAGGAGTTGTGATTGAAGCATCTTTCGCTAAGGACAATTGAATTCGTCCTCGACAGATAAATTTTCCTCTACTAAAAATTCGCCGATTGAGACGAAGCTCAGCAGGAAGATTAATACTTAGAATTTTATGAATAAAACTTGCTTCCACGACTGACAATTCCTCAGTTATATCTCTTACTCTCGATGCCTAGACTGATAAGTCTGCAATGTATTGCTAAAGCTTCTGAGCGATCAGAACGATGTTTGCAGCGTAATCGTGTCCAAGCAAGCGAGTGATCATCAGTCGAGAGGCTAAGCTAGAAAACTTTTCAATCAAATTTCTGCTGGGCTTTCCAAAGATCACGCGGTATCCTTCTACTTTCAGCCCGAACGAAGTTAGATAAGCCCATAGATCATGAATGCTGTAGCAATGCAGATGAGTCATGTCCCAGCTTAATGGATTAGAGATACATCGTGCATTCGGGGTCTGAATTACAAGTAGTCCACCTGTCTCTACTCGATCAATCAATTGGTGAAGAAGTGCCAACCCTGGACGTAACTCTAAATGTTCAATTGTGTCAAAACAAAGCACTGCTTCATACTTCTGATCAATTTCTTCCAAAGTTGAATAGGTGTAAGTAAACTCTTGCCCAATATCTTGAGTATGATAAACGCCTTGAAATCCTGCGCGATAAAACTTCTGCTGAATTCGTAGATCGCCAGCGCCAACATCTAGAATTGTGGATTTAGCCTTAATGCGATCAAAAATGATTTGCTCAATTTCGGAGAAGGAGGAGTCTGCCCACCAATGCTTTGTTGGAAAATGAGGTGAATTTGTCAGTAGTTCCTTACGCTTCCAATAGTTTGCGTAAGCTAAATCAGAGTTAATCGGACTGATTGTAGAGTTGCTCATCAGAAATTCCTTCATCTGGTTTATGGGTGTGATTGGCTTGATCGCAGGGATACAGGCGATGTAAATTTGCTCTTTTGAATTTGCTCTTTGATAGCATTTGGTCGCATCCTTAGCTATCAGTGGCTTAGGAAGAGTTATGCGATCGCTGCCGAAAAAGTATAGCTTCATCGCATATCTGCGAATTCTGGTAACTTGAAAGTTCTTGTACTTAAGGAAACGGAAGATCCACAGAAGATACTCTGACAGAGCTTGAGCTTTGAGCAAGACTTACAAGATACTAGCTAGAGCGACAGACATAGTATTATGAACTGCGCTTAAAGCCGCTTCTCAGCAGGATTACTGACTCAAATTCCAGTTCATTCAATCAGTAAGTCCGTGAAAAGTCGTCCGTAAGATTACGACTTCTTAGGACTTGCAGCAGGTCATTCCGCAAAACTACTGACTATTCTCTGAAAATAAGCTGAAAACTGATTTTATGAGTCGATCTTGATCATCCTACTTGTTTAGCAGTCTGGATTAGCGAGGGATGCTGTACGCTTAAATGCTTGCGATTTGGTCGATCGACCCAAAGCACGCTCATAAACCTGAAGTGTTGCTTGAGCAGTCTGCTGCCAGCTAAAATGCTGCGATCGCAACTTTGCTCGCTGTCCTAAGCTCGATCGATACTCCGGATCAGCGTTGATGTATCGCAGACAGTTCGACAATTCTTGTGTGTTCTCCAGACTAAATAAGATGCCTCCTTCTCCTAATACTTCAGGTAGACAAGTCGCTTGTGCTGCTAAGATTGGGCATCCGACTGCCATTGCTTCACACAGTTGTAATCCGAACCCTTCGTACTCACTGGCATACACAAAGCAGAGCGCACCCGCATACAGCTCAGGCAAATCTCGATCATCGACCCATCCTAGAAATCGAATGCGCTCAGCAATCCCTAAAGACTCCGCAAGCAGACGAAGCTGGTTTTGATCTTGAACTTGACCTCCTGCAAGCACTAAATCAACGCCTTGTAAGTTCGCCTCAGCAAATGCTTTGACCAAAAAGGGAATGTTTTTGCGCTGCTCCAAACCACCGACATAAAACACATACGGTGATGCTAATTGATACTGCGATCGCACTGCATCCGCAATCGATCGATAAAAATGATCATCTGCCGCCTCATAAATCACGCTCACCTTAGAGGCTGGAATCTTGAGATGCTCGACTAAATCACGTTTAGAGAACTCACTCACCGTAATGATGTGCGTCGATCGAGTTCTTGCAATCCAGTGATAAAGCTGACTTTGCCGATAAGCGAAGCTGAAACGTTGGAACAAAGACAGGTGTTTTGCATAATAAACCTGATCGATCGCATCATGCAGCGTTAACACTTGAGGGCATGAATTAAAAGCAGGTAATCCAAAGTTCATTGGACAATGCAGCACATCGATTTGATCCTTCGAGCATTGCTGAGGCAACCAGACTTGCTCCCATTGCAGATAGCGCATAGCGGGAGAAAGCCGCACCTGGTAAGCAGATTGCGGCAAGCGCTCTAGATGAGCAGGATGAATCGGACGATCGCTGTACAGAACTAACTGAACATCTAGCTGGGCTAATTCTGCTAATAGATTTGCGGTATAACGATTCCAGCCGCGCAAGGTCGGGGCTGTTAATAGCCGCGCATTAAATCCAACCTTCATGAATTTGCCTCGATGATCGCATCATAAACCTGCTCAACCTGCGTCACTGTCACGGTTGGGCTACAGACTTGTTCTAGAAGCTGTCGAGCATTGTGACGCTGAGTTTCTCGACGCATCGGATCGTTGAGAAGCGCAACCGTTCTTTCAATCAGTCCACGATCGTCGATCGCAATTCCAGCATGAATTCCATCTTTGGCAGGTAAGCCCTCGACTCCTTCGGGAGTTGTGACCACAGAGGTTCCAAACGCAAAAGATTCAAGCACTTTCACTTTCATGCCGCTTCCGGCAGTCGGAGCATAAAGCAAAACATCTATCTGCTGAAAGTAAGGCGCAATATTCGCTACATCCTGATGGATCGACAAGTCAGGCAGACTTTCAAAAGCAGCAAACCGTGTTTTAGCGGCTCGGCCAACGATTTGAAGTCGAGCGCTTGGTACTTGTGCTTTAATCTCTGTCCATAAGCGCGTCAAAAGCCGCTCTGCTGCTGAATGGGTCGGCTTCCAACCGAAGTTCCCAATTAAGCCGACGATTGGCGGGCTCTCTTGTGGCCTGTCCTCATTGAAAGGCGAGTGTGAAAGATCAAATCCTAGTGGAATGATATGCGTAATTGCATCTGGGTGAATCTGATGAATGCGATCGGCTAATCGATCTGAAAGCGTAATAAATCGCGGCAACGACTTCAATAGATATCGTTCTGCACTATAACTAATCCACCCTTGAAGCTTTGTCTTCCATGCAGACGATTCAAAAGTACCATCTTCACAAAATAGATAATGTACGCTAACAACTGTTTTTTCTGGCTGATCTAGTCCTAACCATCCGCTCCAAAGCCCCTCTAGCTGTAAAACATCATACGGCTCAGCTAAACGCTTTGTTAAAGCTTGGCGAAATGCTAAATCAAACATATAAGAGTAAGGACGACGGAAGCTTTGCCATTTTCCCAGTAGTCCTTGAGGCGGACGGAAAAGATAACATTGCAGATCATAGCCAGGAAATAGGGCTTGAGTCCGCTCAATCTCTTGCGGCGTTTCACACGCAACAAAAGCGGAAACTTGATGACCTCGATCAACCAGTTCTTTGAGTAAGACATAGTACCAATGGCTATCGGCTTTGCCGAAAGGAATCGGTGGCGATGTCATAACTAAGACAATCTTTTTGGTCATAGGTTAGGCTTTCCCAAAATTCTGGAATTGCGATCGACTGAACAGAAGTTCAAACTTAGCGAAGTTAGACAGAAACAAGTGCACAATGAGCTGAATCATTGATCACATCAATAATCTGCTGTGCCATCGCATCCCAAGTTCCACTCCGTAGTAAATAAGAAACTTGCTTCTGCACCAACTGCTGATACACCCGTTGATGACTCTGCCAATGATACAGTACATCGATCAATTGAGCCATATCATTTGCATCGGATAACAATAACGGTCTTAACTCGTTTGGATATCGCTCTGCAACTCCCGCCGTTGCCGTAACGATCGCCGGAATTCCACAACATAATGCTTCATGCACCCCTAAACCATACGCTTCATACCGAGTAGGTGCCACTAAACAATCTGAAGCTCTCAGTAGATCTGGAACATCAGCGCGAAACCCAAGAAACTTGATACGATCGACCAATCCCGCTTCCACAAGGCGCTGCTTCCAGCTCGGCAACTCAGCACCGCCGCCAATCACAAGCAATTGAGCATTCCAGGCTGAATTTTGGCATAATTGCTGCCATGCTTCAAACAATACATCAAACCCCTTGCGCCGATCTCCTAATGCACCAACAAACACTACGATTGGGCAATCCAATGGCAAGCCCAACTGCTGACGTAGCGATCGTGCTTCTCCAGCCGTTGCAGGATAGAACGTGGTGGGGTCAATGCCATAGTAGATCGATCGCACTTTCTCAGGAGTAACCAATCCATTCTGAATCACGTCGGCTTTGGTTCGCTCTGAGTCGGCGATGACAAGTTGCGCTCGCTGCAAGCGGCGTTTTTCTGAGTGACGAAAATAGGCGTGAGTTGCTGCAATCTTTGCTTTTTGCAGCACATTGACCTTTGATTCTGGACGATAAGCGGCATGAACATAATGCACCCAGTTCACATCGTCCCAGTCACAGTTTCCTCCATTGACTAGCACTCGTCCGCCTCGCTGCGTAATCCGATGCGCCCAAAATCGTCCCACGCGATCGAGCAAAAATTCGCTGAGAAAGTACGATTTTGCCACCTTTGGTACGCGATGCCATATCAAGTTTTCGTAGCATTGTAGGTTCGGCTCCACACGATGGGAGACGACGTGAACTTCCGTGCCCTGTCGAACGAGATAATCGACTAAAGCATAGTTTGCGCGATCCATTCCCCCCGTTTTCA
Source organism: Leptolyngbya sp. DQ-M1 (assembly GCF_039962505.1). Classification (NCBI taxonomy): domain Bacteria; kingdom Bacillati; phylum Cyanobacteriota; class Cyanophyceae; order Leptolyngbyales; family Leptolyngbyaceae; genus Leptolyngbya; species Leptolyngbya sp. DQ-M1. Next base: position 85,279 of record NZ_JAMPLJ010000006.1, on the reverse strand, counting down.
CCAAGTCGCCTGTCACTAACAGAAACAGTTTCATCTTCTTGCCAAATTTGAAACAACAATGTGTTGTCGATGGCTGTTCTGCGCTGCCACAAACAGAGTGGCATTAAGTAACCAGAATTCCATGCCACTCTGACTGATAAATATAGGATAGTTAAAGGTTAGGGCGACCGCACCGATGTTGTACGCAAGGATAATTGCCCCCCACAATTGCAGCGAGGACTGTCGGTTGCTAACGACTTGCCAAACTCCAAAGCAGGCAGCAATCAATGCTCCTGAATAAGCAATAATCAAGGGAATGCCACCATCGAGCAACCAACCTGTCCACTGAATCTCAACCCACAGCGGCTGAGTGATCGGATTAAGGTTATCGCCAAAGTAGCTATTGATCATTCCCCAGCGTCCCAAGCCTGCGCCGAGAGGAAACTGAGGCAGCAGTTCGGTAATCGTAGCTTCTAAAAAGTGACCACGACTTTGATAAACAACGGTGTCGGGAGACTCTGCAATCAGTGAGAGAAAGCGATCAGCTGTCATGTTCCCCCCGATCGTCATTGCCCAGCTTGTGGTTGCGATCGCAACCACGATCGCCGTACCAACCATCGATATCACCTGCCAAACTCGTTTGAGTTGAATCAAGACAAGAGCAATCACCAGTAAGCAAAGCAGCGACATAATCAGTGTAGAGCGTACCTGTGAAAGATAGATACAAAATAAGCCAGCTCCAACACTTGCAATGGCAAATAAGCGAAAGAGTAGATTGCGTTCTTGCAGAGCGATTCCGGTTCCAAGCAGTAGCGCATAGAAACCAGAAGAAGCTGCACCCCCTGGAACATCGCTGAGTCCAGAGGGACGGAAGATCGCCGTTCCATTTGCCAAAATAATTTTTAACTGCTCTCCTTCAAATGCGCCTTCGGTTACCACTGAAGAAACCGCAAACCGAACCGTTTCAGGATAATAAATTTGTAGTACCCCTACAATTGAACTCGCCGTGTGAAATCCCCACATCAGATAGATCAACCAGCGAAAATCACGATCGTTCAGTTCGAGGCGAGTCACCCAAAACAGTGGTGCAAGAATCGCGAGATACATCAGACATTGTGCGACTCCCGCAGTCAGACTACTGAGATAGGGGTGCCAAAATAACTGCAACGCCATGATGCAAAGAATGACGATCGCCCAAGGTTTGGCTGGATGTTTGATGCCGGTTTTCGGAACTTTCCATAATAACCCCAAGCTCAGTGCAAACGCTCCAACTCGCATCACAATTCTAAACTGTGAAATTTCAGGAAAGAGCAGCAGAGTTTGTAGCAGAAATTGAATGAATATAAAGCCATGCAGCCATGAGAACTGTGGCAATCGAACGCGCCAAGCAGGAACTCGGACAGATTGAGGAGATTGCATGAGATTGATAGAGACAGGGAATTAGAACACTGGTCTTCTTGCTATACACAACAAGTTATCGCTAAACAAACGACCTCGAAACATTGAACTCGCTGGATAGTTCCGAGACGTAAATAGAATTCGTCCGCGATCGCTGTATTCCACCCGGATGTCTGTTAAACCACACTCTTGTGCAATCCGCCTAAGATCAATTTCGAGCAGCGCCGTAATGTGAGCCGGATAAAGTCCCGGAGCTTCTTGAAAGGCGTTAAACTGATCCTTCAACACCAACGTGAGTTTGCTCAGCAAACTCAACTGATTCGGGGTCGTCACAATGATATGTCCGCCTGGCTTAGTCAGCCGTACCAGTTCACGATAGAAAGCGCGCGGATTTTCCAAATGCTCGATCGTTTCAACTGACACGACTACATCGGCAAAACCGCCCTCAAGCTGAGCCATCGGTTCATCCAGGTTCTGAGCGATAAACTCTGTGCCTGCGGGGAATCCTTCATATCGAACCGCATCGATCCCAACATAGCGATCGCAGAACTTTAAGACAAACGGCTTTAGGTTTCCAGCTCCACATCCCACATCTAACAGAACAGAGCTGTGTGGACAATCTGCCAAGGCTCGTGCAACCATTTGATAAATCGCGACATTACTAATCCCTAAACTCTGTTCTGCGCGGGTAATCGTGTTCCTCATGGTACAAACCTCTGGTGAAGAATCAAGCTGTCTCGACGGCTGCTGTGTTGTAGTTGCGTCGGACGTATTCATGATATTTATGGGCAATGTGCGTTCCTGGCTTGAGGCAGTTCGCGACGACTCCTAACACTGGATTACCAGACAGTTGCAAGCCTCGTAATGCTTCGATCAATGCCGTTCGTCCCGTATTTCCTAACCCCACAACCAGCACACTGCCATCGGTTTGACCAGCGAGAATCAAGCTGTCCGAAAACCCCAAAACGGGTGGAGCATCATAAATAATCAAGTCGTAATGTTCCTTGAGTTCCTCCATCATCTGTTTCATCCGCGCGGAAGAAAGCAGGCGACTTGCATCGCTCTGAGCAGTTCCAGCCGTCAAAACAAACAGATTTTGCTCGATCGGCGAGGGTTGAATCAATTGATGCACCGAGATATCTGAAGTTAAGCATTGGCTTAACCCCTGTTCGTTCGGAACTTTTGCATAAGTGTGAATTTTGGAGCGGTACAAATCCGCGTCGACAATCAAAACCCGCTGTCCCATCGTTGCGGCTGCCAAGCCCATATTTAACGCAACCGTAGATTTCCCATCACTTGCCAATGCTGAAGCAACGACGACCGAATGCAATGGAGCCTGCAAGTTCGACATTGATAAGCTGAGGCTTAAACTCCGAAAGGCTTCTCGGAAAATTGCAGCATCTTCGCTTAAATCGATCGAGAAGGTTTGAGCAGGGTGAGTTGAAGCTTCGATCGACGCAGGCAAGTTTCGCAGCGATGTCATCGCAGGCAAGCTGAGTTCGCCCAAGTTTTTGTAGAAGGGAATTACGCTCAACAGCGGGAATTTTGTATCCTGCTTTAGATCATCTGCTGAGTACAACACATCATCGAGCTTGTCTACCAGTAATGCCGTAAGCACCGCGAGAAATAGACTCCCCACCAGTCCTAAACCTGCACTTTGCGGAATCGATGGGAAAATCGGGGCGGGGCGTTGACTCGGGGCAGCAATAATTTGCCAAGGCTGAGTATTTTGTGCGGCTTCGATTTGCAGACTCTCACGACTGGCGAGAAAGCGATCGAGACTATCGTTGGCGACTTTCAGTTCTCGCTGTAAATCGACATTCTGACGCACGAGCGCAGGAACCGTTCTCAGGCTGGCTTGAAGCTGTTCAGCCGTTCTCACTAGAGAAACATTCCTCGCCTCTAATGCTTTAATTTCATTACTCACGGTCACCAGTTGACGATTCAGTTCGATCAGCGCTCCGCTTAAGTTTCCTTGAGCTTGAGTCATGCCAGTCGTACTGAGGGTGCGCTTCGCTTCTCGCTCCATCTGCGCTAAAATGCCCTCTCGCCGCTTCATTAAAGCTTGTACTGGTGGAGCATCGGGAGTGAGCCGTTCTACATTAATTGAGAGCTGTGTCTCTATCTGCTGAAGCTGTTCGCGCAAGCCCTGGAATGTCTTTGATTCACTGAGAGCAGAGGACGCGATCGCGATTTCAGGACTATTGCCTACTTGCTTTCTCAGGGTAGTATATAGTGCTCTTAACTCAAATAACTTCGCTTGAGTCCCTTTCTGCTCTGACTCGATCTCTCCACTGAGCTTAATTAAGTAGCCTGCGCGATCTTCAGGATTGACAAGGTTGTTTTGTTCCCGAAACGACTCAAGTCTTCCCTGGATCTGGTTCACACGATCATAGAGATTAGGCAGTTGTTTCTCAACAAACTTAACGCCTTGCTGCAAATTGCGGCTTCGCAGTTGTTCCCCATATTGAAGATAGATTTCGGACAGCTTTTGAGCTACAAATAATCCTTGAGTTGCATCGTTATCCAGATAACTCACCTCAAGAATCTCGGTGTCTTTCAGACGTGTGAGCGAGAGATTACCCAGAAGTTGATCCGGTGTCAGCGAAGGATGGTCTTTTTTCAGTGAAGTTAACGCAGGTTCAAGTATCTGTGCGCTTCTGAGCACTTGCATTAAGGTTGTATAGTTAATGCCCGAACTCTGCTCTCCTAAAGGCGTTCCGAATTGTTGTCCCGGACTTGACTTTGTCGGTTCAATTAATAATCTAAACGTACTCATGTAAATGGGCTTACGGGTGACTGCCCACGCCATCGTTGTACTGAACAATATCAGCGCCACCGTCCCAACAAATACTTTACGTCGCCGCACTACGTCCCAGACTTTTTTCAAATCGAGTTCAGGGCGATTATCAGTGCCTTTAAAGCTGAGAAAGTGCAGGGAGTTCCCCGTTTCTTGGCTCAGATCAGATTGATACAACTTCGACAAGGGATTCTTACTCATGCAACTTAAGGATTTTTACTCATGCAACCTAGAAAGGGTAATCCGTGATGCCACCCGCGCACATCTGCTGACACATCACACTATGATCAAGTTGCGCCTAGTATTGATCAAGTTGCGCCCAGTATTTCATACCGTTTTGCTTTGAGAGTCCGTAAGAGTACTGAACCTGCTCCCTTGGAATTACGGAGAATCTAGGGATATTACAGAGTGTGAGTCGGACACGATCGCTTACTGTAAGTCAGCCTCCCCTGATTCTTTCTTACTTCGTTGATGTGACTGCATTATGAATGAAGCTCTCAATCGCTTGATGTCCCGCGTTTGTCTTGCGCTCACGGCAACCGCAGTCCAACCGTTTGCAGCACTGGCACAGTCTCCGATACCGACTGCCCGATCGATGCCGCTGCCTGTGTTGCAATCGTCGCCTGTTCCTCCGGGAGTGCAGCCTGCGCCGACTGCTGCGACAGTTGCCGTACCTGTCGATAGCAGCTATAAGCTGGGTGCAGGCGATCTGATGCGGGTGGAAATGTTTGATATCCCTGAGTTGACCTTTGAGCCGCGATATACGGTTTTGCTGGATGGCGCGTTGAATTTGCCCTGGGTTGGTGGCGTTTCGGTACAGGGATTAACGATTGCTCAAGCAACCGAACAACTGAAGGAGCGCTACAAGAAATTTGTGCAAAATCCGGTGATTACGGTCAGTTTGCTGGCACCTCGTCCTTTGAAGATTGGCATCATTGGGGCTGTGAATCGTCCGGGGTCTTATATTGTGAACACGATCGGCAGCGAAATCACACAGTCCAGTTTGGCGCAGCGGAGTTCTTTTGAAGGGGGAAGCCAATGGCCCACCGTTTCTAAAGCGATTCAGACCGCAGGTGGAATTGCTCAGATGGCAAACATTCGGGAGATCGAAGTCCGTCGCCCTCAAGTCGATGGTTCACAAGAAACAATCAAGATCAATTTGTGGAAGTATTTGCAAGCGGGTGAACTGGCGCAGGATGTACCGCTAAAAGACGGCGATACGATTTTTGTTCCAACTGCAACTAAACTTGATCCAACCGAGGTGAGCAGTATAGCCATGAGCAATTTCTCACCAGAGCAGATTCAGGTGAATGTTGTTGGTGAGGTGATGCGACCCGGAGGAGTGGCAGTGCGTCCGAATTCTACACTCATGCAAGCTGTTTTAGCTGCCGGAGGAATCAATCCAGGGCGAGGAAATCGAGCAAAGGTCGAGCTAGTTCGATTGATGCCGGACGGGAAAGTCGATCGGCGAGAGTTCAAGTTTGATGTGACAAGAGGATTAGACGAGGCTTCTAATCCGGCGATTCGTCAAAATGATGTCATTGTGGTCAATCGCAGTGCGACCGCGAAGGTGTCTGATTTGTTAGGTGCGGTTGTTAGCCCGATTACGGGAGCATTTGGACTATTACGGCTTTTATTAGGGAACTAATAGCGGGTTCTACTGAGCTAAAAAACTCCGACTTAAAAGATCGGGGTTTTTTACGTGATCGTTTGTGCGATCGTTGCTTTGCAATATGCCTACCCAGTTCTCAATGCTTCTACTCAGTTCAGACGCTGAATTGATAGGGCAGTGGTTGAGCTTGATCAGCACACTGTGAGAAACAACTAGAATTTTGAGCGATTTTTCGGCAAGCAGTTGAAATAACCGCACATTTACGTAGCTTCAAAAGAAAAGACACTCAGTACAATCCAATCACTGGAGTTCAAGCATCTACCAAGCTGCATTGTCTCTACAGCCGCCGCCTTGCTGCTTCTGTGTTGCATTGCTCTATTTTTTGCAATTTGCCTGTTGCCTACATTGTGACACTGCTATTCTTGCCATGTCTTACTTGCCAACCTCAGATCACCTTGTATCGTCCCATTCTATTCGCGCTGTAGAACGTGATTCAAGTGCTCCACTTCGGATTTGTCACTTATCAAAATACTATCCACCCCAGCCTGGAGGAATCGAAACTCATGTTAGAGCATTGGCAACTTCACAAGCTGGATTAGGCGCAAAAGTGGATGTTGTCTGTGTGAATGCATGTGATCAAACAGGTCAAGAAACGAGCCGAACGACTACCATCGAAGAAGTCGATCGCAATGTTCGCGTGATTCGCTTAGGGCGATTGGGAACAGTAGCACGGTTTGATTTGTTTACTGCCTTTTCTCAGCACTTCAGCAGAAAGGATTTTTCCTATGATATTGCTCATTTACACGCACCCAATCCGGCAATGGCATTGCATTGGGCGCTAGCAAATTCTTCTGTGCCGCTTGTGGTGACGCATCACAGTGATATTGTGAAGCAGCAAGTCCTTAAGCATGTTGTAAATCCCTTATTAAACTATGTATATGAACGTGCAGCGCGAGTTCTGGTCACAAATCCGAGCTATTTAGCAGGATCAGCTTTTTTGCGTCCGTACCAAGAGCGCGTTGAAGTGTTGCCATTAGGAGTTGATTTGTCGGTCTATCGACAACCGAGTGCGGCTGCGATCGCGTATGAGAGAAAGCTTAGAGCTACCTATCCAGGCCCAATTTGGCTTTGTGTAGGACGATTGGTTTACTATAAAGCGCTGCACATTGCAATTTCAGCCTTGCAAAAAGTTTCCGGAACTTTGATCATTGTGGGCAAAGGAGAGCTTGCTGAGTCCCTGCGGCAACATGCAATCGACTGTAGCGTAAGCGATCGTGTGGTGTTTCAGCGGCATGTCAGCCAGGATGAACTGATTGGAGCTTATCGTGCTGCGACCGCTTTATGGTTTCCGTCGAATGCTCGGAGCGAAGCATTTGGCTTGGTGCAAGTGGAAGCAATGGCGAGTGCTTGTCCTGTGATCAATGCAGCAATTCCGGATAGTGGAGTCACTTGGGTGAGCCGTCATGAAGTTGAGGGATTAACCGTGCCAGTGAATGATCCCGACGCACTGGCGAATGCTGCGAATCGATTGCTGCGAGAGCCACATCTGCGTGGTAAGTTTGCGATCGCGGCTCAAACCCGATCGCAGCAGTTTGACCAAGTGTTGATGGCGGAAGAAAGTTTACGAATCTATCAGCGGGCAATTCATCAAGGAGTGGTACAGCCAATTTTGGTTTAGATGAAGAGAGAATAGGTGATGAAAATTCTGCATTTGTATGCTGGAAATTTATTTGGAGGGATTGAGACCTATTTAGTGACATTAGCCAAGACTCAAACACTAATGCCACAAATGCAGCATGAATTCGGGCTGTGCTTTTCGGGGCGATTGATGAGTGAGCTTCAGCAGGCAGGCGCGATCGTGCATGAGCTGGGGGCGGTGAAAGTTCGCAAGCCTTGGACAGTGTGGGCAGCGAGATCGCGACTAAAAGCACTCTTGCGGCAAGGGCATTTCGATGTGGTGATTGCTCATGCTTGCTGGGTACAGGCAATCTTTGGAGCAGTGGTGAAAGCACAGAAACTGCCGCTAGTATTTTCTGCTCATGATACGGTATCGGGTCGTGGATGGTTAGAGCAATGGGCTAAAAGAACAGTTCCGCATCTAGTGATTGCGAATAGTGATTTCACTAGATCGACGCTCAAGCTTCTTTATCCATCGTCTCCTAGCTGCTTACTCTATCATCCGGTTTTAAATTCGGCTGATCCGGATCAAGCTTCATTGCGGCGATCGGTGCGATCGCAGTTTCAGACCCCCGATGATCAAGTTGTGATGATTCAGGCTTGCCGTTTAGAACCTTGGAAGGGGCATCGATTGTTGCTGTCAGCATTGGGACAACTTAAAGATGTGCCAAACTGGGAGACGTGGATTGTGGGAGGAGCACAGCGTTCGCATGAAAAAGCTTATCTAGCTTCGCTTCAGGCGGAAGCAAAAGCATTAGGGATTGATGGTCGCGTGAAGTTTCTAGGTCAGCGATCGGATGTACCAAACTTGTTAGCTGCTGCTGATATTCATTGTCAACCGAATAGTGGAGGAGAGCCGTTCGGGATTGCTTTTATTGAAGCACTGTATGCTGGACTGCCTATTGTTACAACTGCGATCGGGGCTGCACCAGAAATTGTGAATGATACTTGTGGGTGTTTAGTACCTGCGGGAGATCCAAGCGCGATCGCTCAAGTTCTAAAGCGATTAATGACGGACGCAACAGAGCGCGATCGGCTGTCGCAAGGTTGTGTCGATCGAGCAGTCGCGCTTTGTGATCCAGCACAACAATTAAGTAAGCTATGTAAAATTCTCAGCCTAGAGCTTTCACTTGAAGCTCCGGTACAAACACCAAAGCTAACGACTCGCTGATTTTATGGTAAAGCTTTCTCTCAATGGGAAAACTACGATCGACATTTTGTATCGTTTTTGAGCACTTGCATGAACAAACTACTCACAGCTACTCTTACCAGTGCCTTTCTGCTCTTAGGGGCGGCAAAAGCTTCTGCTCTTACCGTTCTCTACGATGGCTCTGCGGGCAATTTTCCAACGAATCAAGGCTGGTTTTCAAATGGAACTGGCTCTCAATCTTTTAGTAGTGGCGGCACAATTCTCGATACAAATGGTAGTAGTGGAACGGACTTTAGTATCCGAACTGGCTACGCTCGGACTCCTGGTTTGGCTCCCTTGGGTGTCAGCTTAGACGCAAATAGCGGATTTAATTTGCGGTTTGATTTGGAATTGCTGAATGAGGCTCGTAATAGCGCAGCGTCAAACAATACGGCAGTCGATAACACCGACGATCGTGCAGGTTTGAGCATTACTGTGATCAGTTCTGATGCTTCAAAAGCGATCGAGCTTGGATTTTGGACAGATCGAATTTGGGCGCAGCAAGATGGGGCAGTCAAGGCTGATCCAAGTACAACAAATCTTAATCCACCCACACCCATTAGCCCAAGTGGAACGCGGTTCACTCAAGCAGAAGGAGCTGCTTTTAATACGCAATCAAGCGTGAATCGTTATGACTTGTCGTTTTTAGGCAATAGCTATTTTCTCTATGTTAATGGCGATTACAGCACACCTCTACTCACAGGACGTTTGCGGGACTACCGACCCGAAGCTGCTTTTGGAGGAGTCTCAGCTATCTATGCAGCGCCTAACTCTGTGTTTATAGGAGATAATACAACTTCTGCAAGAGGGAGCTTTAGGCTAAATCAGGTCGAGTATTCTCCAACGCCAGTTCCTTTTGCGTTTAATCCATTGTTGGGGTTTGGTGTGATTGGACTGACTAGATTGCGTAAGATAATTGTCAAAAGGGCTAAACGTTAAGAGGGTTAGAAACGGTCAGCGCCCAAAGCTCTCAGCACAGATGCCAGGAAATCAAACCAAGCATCAGATCAAGTTAGCCTCACTTGGCGCAGGCTCCATCGTGGGAAAGCTGCGTTTCAATCACGATCGTTTCATAGTTTAGTTTTTGCAAAACTTCAGTGAGCAATTGTTTAGCGCTGTTGTTGGCTGATTCGAGAATATTGCTTTCACAAGCTTCTTGGCGGATGGCTGCGATCGCTTTGAGTTGCGCTTCTTCTTCCAGTTCGGCAGAGGCTTTGGGGGCAAACCATTCACTATAGTTTGCCAGAATGGTCGAATGTCCCACGTTTAGCCCGATGTCTCGAAGGTAAGGTGCAGGCAGCACTAGATGAACTTTACCCGGACTTACAGATTTCACTTGCAACTGTTTCAGATCAATCCCTGCTTGCACTTGGGATACGCCTTCGTAAACCAGGTTGGTTTGTCCAACTTGTAAGCCAAACACGTCACTCGGTTTTTCAATACGGATGGTCGCTTTAGCTGTCATTGTCGCTGAGGTGAGTTGATCTGCGTTTTGCAGTCCTGAGAAGATAAGATTTCTCACCTCAACCGTGGTTGCGGAATGCGGTAGGAACTGTAAACCAAATAGACCGAGCATCAGAAGCACGATCGCGCTCACAATCAGCCACTTAAATTTCTCAACGATCGGATTGATCACCGTTTCCACACTTTGACTCAGCAACGCGTCCCAAAACCGCATAACCCTGCTCCTAAACTCCAGTGCTAATGGTGATTCTAGCTGAGAATAAGTTTGCCCGTTGTTAAGTACGCCGAGATCGATTCCATTTTGCAGTAGACTGAGCAAGACGCGATCGAACTTCAATAAAATGACAGGCTCTAAGATTGGTGTAGCAGTTGTTGGAACGGGATTTGGGCAGAAAGTTCACATTCCTGGACTTCAAGCACATCCACGGACTGAAGTGGTTGCAATCTATCATCGAGACGCACAAAAAGCACAAGCGATCGCACACGCTCATCAAATTCCTCACGCTTGCTCAACGATCGAGGAAGTTCTGGCACTGCCAAACCTTGATGCTGTCAGCATCTCAACGCCGCCATTTTTGCATTTCGACATGGCAAAAACGGCGATCGATGCCGGGAAACATTTGCTGCTAGAAAAACCCACCGCATTAAACGTGATTCAAGCAAAAGACTTGTATCGTCGATCGCTAAAGAATCGCGTTGTTACCAGCATGAACTTTGAGTTCCGTTTCGTTCCCGCTTGGCAGCATTTCGCGGATCTGCTTGTTCAAAATTACGTCGGACAGAAACGCTTAATCAAAATCGATTGGCTCGTCTCTAGTCGCGCTGATGCCTCTCGCCCCTGGAATTGGTACGCCTGCAAAGATCAAGGCGGCGGTGCGTTGGGCGCACTCGGCTCTCATACGTTTGATTACATCGCGTGGCTGTTTGGTGAAGTCGATCGCTTAACTGCCAGTCTTAGTACCGCCATTTCGAGCCGTTTTGATCCCGCTACAGGCGAACTCAAACCCGTCGATTCCGATGACACTTGTAATATCACGCTGGAACTGATAGATGGAACTCCCTGCCAAATCTGTATCAGTTCCGTTACCGCTCAAGGACGGGGCCATTGGATTGAGGTGTATGGCGATCGCGGCACTCTCATTCTCGGCAGCGACAATCAGAAAGACTACGTTCACGGATTCAAGCTCTGGGGCGCACCTATAGGACAAGAACTCGTAGAACTCGAAATTCCGCCGCACTTTGCGTTTAAGCAAGTGTTTGCAGATGGACGCATCGCGCCGTTTATCCGCGTCGTTGATCAATGGGTGTTGGGGATCGATCGCCAAGAGTCCCTTTCACCTTCCTTAAAAGAAGGCGTATATTCACAACTCCTGATGGATCTCGCGCACGAATCAAACGAGACTGGAACTTGGGTGAACGTACCGCAATGGTAAAGAGGTTAAATCTCCTCATCAGGTGCGACCTCTAAATACAAGCGAATGAACTCCGATGCTGCCTTCGGATTCACTGACTTTAACGCCTTATAAATTTCAACTACAACTTCAGCTAATGGATCACGCTCACCCCGGAGCCAGCGACTGAAGTTCGATCGATTCACCCCCATCATCGCCGACAGTTGATATTGCGTGATGCTGTGGGATTCAAGCACCTGCCTTAATGCGCTCCCTGCTCTTGACATAGTCTGCTCTGCATAACAGTGGATGCTTTGACTATATCGGTTTTTAACCTCTGTGCAAATAAATTGAATCGCACCTATGGTAGTCGAAGTATTTTTTAGGTGAGTCGATGTCTCAGCCACGCGCCCAATAGCGGCAAGGCAATCCGATAGCCCAACTCAGCTCCGTACACCAAACCCTTCTGCTCTAAGCTTGCTAGCGCTCCTTGCAGCCCGCCCCCCCGCGACAGATTGTGCTTCTGAATATACTCGCGGGCATGAGGGCTATCTGTTGGATCAAGCGCCAAGCTTTCTAGCACCCGGACTTGGCTATACGGCAACAGCAAAATCAGCGACTCAAACGTTACCGAAAGATCTTGAATCAGCCCGATCGCAGCGCGATCGACATGATGCGGCTGAATCACGGTGACTGGCTCAAAATTCTTGCGAACCGCTTCACGTTTGCCATACTCCAGCCAAATCCGCCGCGCCAGCGTAATCGCATCGCCAAAATGCCCCTGCACATAGTTGAGAAACAGCACTAAGCTCTCTGGTTCAAGCTCTAACCGCTCAGTCAGCATCGCTTGAGCAATCCAAGTTTGCATCGTTTTATTCGCTATGGGACTGAGCGACACGACTGGCAATTCTTTCGTCTCTGTCCAACGCTCTGCCACAGTTGCGATCAGCGCATAGCTCACCCGACTCTGCCGCCGGACTTCCTGACGTAAATACTGCTCCCATTTATTCGACCGATCGAATGACCTCAGATGCGGAAAGTTCAGAAATACAATCACCACCCGACTGTTAAACCATTCCGCTAGGGCTTGTGGTAGCCTCAAAAGCGCCTCAAACAAAGCCCATTCCTTACCCGGTGACGAATGCCAGATAATCTGGGATCTGCCGCCCGTCGATCGCAAAATGAACGGATGATCTTTACTCCAGAGATCGATAAAGGTCAGTTCTTCGGGAGATTCAAACGTCGTGACGATCGCGTCTGCAAGTAACTGCAAGAATCGGCAATAATTTGTAGCGCGGAGACAGTCGATTTCTAACACTTTTGCGCCACAATCACGAGCCGCCGCTCGAATCAGAGTACGCCGACCAATTCCGGGCACACCTGCTAAGAGCAGATCGCGATCGCTGAGCAAAATTCGACTGACTTGATCGAGTTCTTGATCTCGCCCGATTAACTGAGGGGGAAGAAACGGATGGCTCACCATTATTTAAAGTCGCAAATCTGCACTGCTCAATCTGTAACCTGCTCAATCTGTAACCTGCTCGATCTGTACCTTCAGACGCTTCACACCGGTATCCTGAAACGGTATTGTCTAGATTTTATAACGGATTTGGAAAAAATACTAATTGCTAGTGCTATGCTTTGTCTGTTGGGCACTATGTTAAAGTGCCACACGGCAGTTATCCCATAACTTCTGAGTCTCTTATGTCTGGTCATTCACTTCCGTCGCCAACCACAGCTTGGCATACCTTAGATACCACCCAATCGCTCTCAACCCTGAAAAGCGATGTCCAGTCGGGTTTAAGTGAACAAGAGGCGGCACTCCGCCTGGATCAATACGGAACTAACGAGCTAGAGGAATCTGGCGGTCGTAGCCCGTGGGAAATCTTGATCGATCAGTTCAAGAACGTCATGTTGCTGATGCTGATTGGTGTCGCTCTCGTCTCTGGAATTCTCGATCTGATCGCACTAACGCAGAACAATCTCAAGCCTGGTGAAGTGCCTTTTAAGGATACGATCGCGATTCTGGCGATCGTCGTGCTAAATGGTGCATTAGGGTATGTTCAGGAGAGCCGCGCTGAAAAAGCGTTAGCAGCACTTAAGCAACTTTCGTCGCCGAGGGTACGTATCCTGCGGGGAGGACGAGTCACCGAGGTCGATTCCAAGTATCTGGTGCCGGGTGATGTGATGCTGGTGGAAGCAGGGGTTCAGGTGGCGGCAGATGGGCGGATTCTCGAAGCGGCAAACCTGCAAATCCGAGAAGCAGCACTCACCGGAGAAGCCGAAGCCGTCAACAAAAACGCCAATATTACGGTCAGAGAGGATGCGATGCCTGCCGATCGGATCAACATGATCTATCAAGGAACCGAAGTAGTCAACGGTCGCGGCACGGTGGTAGTGACCGGAACCGGAATGCGAACGGAACTCGGGAAAATTGCTGCACAAATTCAGGGTGTGGAATCAGAGCCGACTCCGTTGCAGAAGCGGATGGATCAGTTGAGTAAAGCGCTGGTGACAGGGGCACTGGTTCTGGTGGCGATCGTCGTGATCGGTGGCTTGATCATTACTCGCGATTTCAGCAAACTGCAAAACTTGCTGCAAACCTCGCTCAGTATGGCGGTGGCAGTCGTGCCTGAAGGCTTGCCTGCGGTCATTACAGTAACGTTGGCGATCGGAACTCAGCGCATGGTGCGTCGGCAAGCGTTGATTCGGAAGCTGCCTGCGGTAGAAACGCTGGGGTCTGTGACGACGATTTGTTCTGATAAAACTGGGACTTTGACCCAGAACAAAATGGTGGTGCAATCGCTTCATACGATTAGCTCCAGTCCAAAGATTACAGGTGAAGGCTATGCACCCGACGGCGAATTTCTGATCAATGGATCGAGAATTATTCCCTCAGATCAGCCGGAATTGAGAGCCTTGCTTCTCGCTTGTACCTTGTGTAACGATTCGATTCTGCAACAAGAAGGCGGACAGTGGATTATTATCGGTGATCCAACTGAGGGAGCGTTGTTAACGGCTGCGGCGAAAGCAGGATTAGAGCGCGATCAGTGGAGCAGCAAACTTCCGCGGGTTTCAGAGTTTCCGTTTTCGTCCGATCGCAAACGCATGAGTGTGATCGTCAAAGATGCCGCAGGCTTACTGCAATCGGAAACAGACTTTCTCTCTACGCCTTTCTTGATGTTCACGAAAGGATCGCCAGAAATTGTTCTAGAGCGCTGTCATCAGATTCAGATTGGCGATCGCGTCGAGTCAATTACTCAAGCTCAGCGCGCTCAGATTCTTCAGCGCAACAATGAACTTGCTGGAAACGGTCTGCGGGTCTTGGGATTCGCTTACAAGCCTCTGAAAGAAGTGCCGCCAGAAACTGCCGACGAAGCTTCAGAGCAAGGATTAGTCTGGTTAGGCTTGGTGGATATGCTCGATGCGCCGCGTCCTGAAGTGCGCGAAGCGGTGAAGCGATGCCGCACCGCAGGCATTCGTCCGGTAATGATTACTGGAGATCACCAACTGACCGCCAGCGCGATCGCACAGGATTTGGGCATTTCCAAACCCGGAGATGAAGTGCTAATTGGGCGCGAACTTGAAGTGATGAGCGACCAAGAACTCGAACAGAACGTCGATCGCGTCAGTGTGTATGCGCGGGTTGCACCGGAACACAAGCTGCGGATTGTAAAAGCGCTCCAGCGTCGGGGACAAATTGCCGCAATGACCGGAGACGGAGTAAATGATGCCCCTGCACTGAAGCAAGCAGACATCGGGATCGCAATGGGAATCACCGGAACCGATGTGAGTAAAGAAGCTTCGGATATGGTGCTGCTGGATGATAACTTTGCGACGATCGTTGCTGCGACCGAAGAAGGGCGCGTGGTTTATACCAACATTCGCCGCTTTATCAAATACATTCTGGGATCGAACATTGGGGAAGTGATTACGATCGCCGCTTCAGTGGTGTTAATTCCAGCCGTCGCTGCCACCGGAAGTGTCCCGCTCACACCGCTACAAATTCTGTGGATGAACCTTGTGACCGATGGGTTACCTGCGTTGGCGCTGGCGGTTGAACCGGCAGAACCGAACGTGATGAACCGTCCGCCGAACAATCCGGGAGAAAGCATTTTTGCGCGCGGCTTGGGGACGTACATGATTCGCATCGGGATCGTGTTAGCGATTCTCGCGATTTCAACGATGGTCTGGGCGTACAATTACACGACGACAAACTTCGGCGGCAACTTGGATGCCGATCGCTGGAAAACGATTGTGTTTACGACTCTATGTCTCGCACAGATGGGACACGCGATCGCAATTCGCTCCAACAATCGATTAACGATCGAACTGAATCCGTTTACCAATCTCTATGTTTGGGGCGCGGTGATTTTGACTTCGATTCTGCAATTGTTGTTAGTGTATGTTGCGCCGCTACGCGCCTTCTTCGGCACACACTATCTACCGTTCAACGAATTGATGGTTTGTGTGGGTGTGAGTGCATTGATGTTTGTGTGGATTGAACTAGAGAAGTTATTCTTCCGGTTCTATTTCAGCCAGAAGCGCTAAGTTCAATTTCTCATCAGCCTTAAGCCGCTCTCAGATCGAGGGCGGCTTTTATGCTTGATTTGATACACTTGGGAAGAATTCGGGGATTATCCGAATTCCGAATGCTCAGTTCTGTCGCTTATATGTATCTGCGCTCCCTGCATCTTCGCAATTTTCGTAACTATCACGACCAGCACATTGATTTTACGGCTGCAAAAACGATTCTGCTCGGCAACAATGCTCAGGGAAAGTCGAATTTGCTGGAAGCGGTGGAGCTATTGTCTTCGCTAAAATCGCATCGAACTTCCCGCGATCGTGATTTGATTTACGACGGTGAAACGCTGTCTCAAATCACCGGAAACTTAAAGCGCGAAATTGGAGGAATTGAGCTAAGCATGACGCTGCGCGAAAGTGGGCGGCGATCGGTCGCGCAAAATGGGGTATCAATGCGGCGACAACTCGATTTTCTCGGCACGTTAAACATGGTGCAATTTTCTAGCTTAGACCTGGACTTAGTGCGGGGAGGGCCGGATCAGCGTAGACATTGGATTGATGCGCTCTTAGTTCAACTTGAGCCGATTTATGCGTATGTGCTGCAACAATATAACCAAGTGCTGCGGCAGCGAAATGCTTTACTCAGAGCGCGATTAAAAGAGGAAAGTGAAGGCAGAGCCGTTTCATCACCGGATTTAGCGCTGTGGGATGCTCAGTTAGCGATCGCCGGATCAAGAGTAATTCGACGGCGTGCGAGAGTGTTAGGTCGATTAGCGCCGTTTGCGGAACAGTGGCATCAAGCAATTAGTGGTAGTACGGAAAAGTTAGAGATTCACTATGCGCCGAATGTTACTGCTGAGACGGATACGCCGGAAGCGTTGCAGCAGGCATTTTTAGAGAAAATTCAGGCAAGAGCGATCGCAGAACAACATCAAGGAACGACGTTAGTGGGAGCGCACCGGGATGAGGTGGAGTTTTTGATTAATCAAACGCCTGCTCGTCAGTATGGTTCACAGGGTCAACAACGGACTTTAGTTTTAGCGTTGAAGTTAGCAGAGCTTAAATTGATTGAAGATGTGATCGGAGAGCCGCCGCTTTTATTGTTAGATGATGTGTTGGCGGAATTGGATTTAAACCGACAAAATCAATTGTTAGAAGCGATTCAGGATCGGTTTCAGACCTTGATTACCACAACACATCTAGGATCGTTTGATGCTCAATGGATAGATTCAGCACAGATTTTAGAGGTGAAGGCGGGACAACTTTATCAAGCGTGAGCTGGGTTCTCTCACTGCGTTTGAGTTGTCGGGAAACGAACTGATTGTATGAATCTCATACCAAATTGATCTTTAATCGCTACAGCTCTTGCAAGCCCCCTAGATCCCCCATTTGGGGGACTTCAAGCCAAAGAAGAAGATTGGATTCTCAAAGTCCCCCAAAATGGGGGATTTAGGGGGCACGACTGGACATCAACGAAGCGAAAAATCCGCCGAACTCAGGTATCTATTAACTCTCCAACATCTGCAAGTGATACAAGCTGGCGTAGAGTCCACCCAAATCTAAAAGCTCGTCGTGCGTTCCCGATTCGACAAGCTGACCGCGTTTTAATACCAAGATGCGATCGACATTCCGAATCGTCGAAAGTCGGTGAGCAATAATGATCGCAGTGCGATTCACTAGCAATCGTTCTAACGCTTCTTGGATCAGGGCTTCGGTTCCGACATCTAAGCTGGCGGTCGCTTCGTCCAAAACGAGAATTCTCGGATCGCGGATCGCTGCGCGAGCAAATGCAAGAAGCTGTTTTTGCCCGCCAGAGAGATTCGTGCCGCGCTCCCGCAGCATGGTGTCGTAGCCCTGGGGCAATTGTTCGATCAAGCGATCGACATTGGTTTGCTCAGCCGCCGATCGAACTTGCTCAAAGCTGTAAGATTCTCCTAGCGTGATGTTGCTCTTCACATCCCCTGCAAACAGAAAGCCATCTTGCAAAATAATCGCCATTCGTCGCCGCAGTTCTGCCTGAGGCAAATCGCGAATATCTACTCCATCCAGTAAAATTCTGCCTCTAGTGGGGTCGTACAACCGACTGAGTAAGCGAATGATCGAGCTTTTCCCGGCTCCGGTCGGTCCAACTAACGCAACTTGCTCACCCGGACGAATCGTGAAATCGAGGTTTTGCAGCACATATTCATCCGACTTGTAGGCGAACGAGACGTTTTCAAAGCGGATTTCACCTTCGTTTTTAGAAGGAGGAATATGTCCGTCTGCCCGATCGCGAATCTCGATCGGTTCCGTCAAAATCTCGCTGACGCGCTCAACTGCGGTAAATCCGGCTTGAATTGCGGTGAATTTTTCGGCAAACTGACGCAACGGATCAAACAGACGTTGAGCATACAGAATAAAGGTTGAAAGCACCCCAAAGTTGAGATTTCCACCTGTGACGAGCCAGCCACCAACCCCAAGAACGCCTGCGATCGCAACAAGCGAAACCCATTCCAAGGTGGCAGAAACCGCAGAATCGTGAAAGATCGTGCGATCGACTTCTTTGATATAGCGCTTATTCACAGTGCGATATAGTTCACTGTTAAATTGCTCTCGTCGGAACAGTTGCACCACTCCAATTCCAGTGATGTTCTCTTGCAACATCGAATTGAGTTCCGAAAGTTCCTCACGCGCTCGATAGTTCGCTTTGCGGTACTGCTGCTGAAAATACACAATCAATCCCGTCACCGGAATCAGCATGGAAATCAACAGTAACGCCAGTTGCCACTGAATCAGGAACATTGCGCCCGCGATAAACAGCATCGTTGCCAGATCGCCAATGACCCCGATCGCACCTGTTGAAAAGACTTCTCCCAAAGCTTCGACATCACTGGTGAGGCGCGTGATTAACTTCCCAACTGGAGTGCGATCGAAGAATCGCACCGCCAACGAAGTCACATGAGTAAACAAATCACTCCGAATATTCGCAGTAATTCGCTGACCGACATTCTGAACTAAGAAGCCCTGAGCCGCATCGAACACCAATCGAAGTAAGACGGTCGCAAGCAATAAAAGCGCTAGAGCATTTAATCCAGTTTCCAGAGAGAAGTCGCGCAAAAAACCAAAGGGAAAATCGAAGGCGGAAGGTTCACGCTTCAACAGAGAAACTGCTTTACCAATCAGAATCGGCTGTACGGTGCTGGCGATCGCTGACGGAACCAGAAACACCAGCGACAGCAGCAAAAATCGCGCATTCCGACGGGCGTAAGGCGCAAGGCTGAGAAATAAACGCCAGTCAGTTTGTTGGGGGCGGCGAGAAGAAATCATACGATCGCGGCAGTAAGTTGATTCCGAATTTGATCAATAACGTGACTCACGTTGTCCGTATCCAGCCGATAGCTTAAGGGGTGAGCAATCAGCCGCGCTGTACTGTGAAACAACACATCGATTTCGATCAGTCCGTTTTCTCGCAGAGTGTTTCCAGTGGCGACTAGATCGACGATCGCTTCTGACATTCCCGTAATTGGGCCTAACTCGACTGATCCGTAAAGCGGCACGATTTCGACCGGCAAATCTAAGTTCTCAAAATACTCACGGGCGCAGTGAACAAACTTAGATGCCACACGACCATGCAGCGGCAATTCTAACGACGATCGATAATGACTCGAAGCCTTCACCGCAACCGACATCCGGCACTGCCCAAACCCTAAATCCACCAGATGCGCTACATTCGGCGTTTTTTCTCGTAGCACGTCATAACCCACGATTCCAAGCTGTGCCTGCCCGTATTCGACATACACCGGAACATCTGCATTCCGCACCAATAAAGCTTTCGCGGTTCCAGTTGGGTCTGTAATTTGCAGTTGTCGATTGCCAGGTTCGAGAAACGCGCTAAAATCTAGCCCGATCGCGTTTAATAACCGAATACTGTCTTTTAATAATCCGCCTTTCGGCAATGCAACCGTCAACATACATCAAACTCTTTAAGAGAAATGTCAGAATCTATATCTTAGATCCGGATCGATTCTTTTTCCTTTAAGTCTTGGGGCATGAAAATTCTGCTGGTCGATGATGAAATTGAAATGGCTGAACCACTGAGCCGTTCGTTGACCCGTGAAGGGTATGAGGTGGATGTCGCGCAGGATGGCGATCGTGGCTTACAGCTTGCGTCGGCAAATCAGTATGATTTGTTGATTTTGGATTGGATGCTGCCGGGGCACTCTGGCTTAGAAATTTGTCGGCATCTTCGATCGCGCAGGGACGCGACTCCGGTGCTGTTTCTCACGGCAAAAGATACGATCGACGATCGTGTTCAGGGACTCGATGCCGGGGCAGATGATTACATCGTCAAGCCGTTTGAATTGCGAGAACTCTTGGCGCGAGTGCGAGCATTATTGCGCCGACCGACGACGATCGAGCCTGCTGTTATCCCTCGATTGCGGGTCGATGGCTTGGAGTTAGATGTCCAAAATCAAGTGGCATATCGCAATGGTCGAGCGATCGAGCTTTCCGAAAAAGAGAGTCAACTGCTTGCCTATTTGATGCGGCAACCAAATCAGCTTCTGACGCATGAGCAAATTTCACAGTATCTCTGGAGCGAGAGTGAGAAACCGACCAGTAATGCTTTGGTCGCGCAGATTCGACTACTCCGTCGCAAGATAGAAGCGAAAGGCGAAACCCCGTTGATTACGACTGTTTATGGTAAAGGTTATCGATTTGGAAGCGCTTGAACTTCATTAGGAAGATACTCATTTTTAGACTCATCTACTACAATTAAGTGCTCTCCAATCGTTGTTCGACGAGTCCCGACGTGCCGCAATCTGATTTATCTTCACAGACTTTTATCGATTGTATTAACAAGGTGAAAGCCTTATCGCTGCAAGAGTTCGATCGACAGATTCAAGCCCATCAACTGTATTATCACACCCGCGATCATATTGCTCAGGTGCAGCGTCGATCGCAGTTGATTTATGAAGCCATTCGATCTGATTTGGGCGCAGATGCGATTGATCAAATTGAACGCTTGCTTGATCTTTGTGTGATTGCTCACGACATGGTGCAAGTGTTTGAAGTGCAGTTACAGCCTCATATGGCGAGATATCGAGCGATGGGTATGAGTGAGGCTGCAACCCTTGAGCGGCTGTTTGACTATCTTGATTTGCACTGTTCGACGGTTTCGATTGAAGGTGATCGATTCATCATTCGATCTGCGATCAATGCAACAATTTGTAATTTTGATGTGAGAGAACAATCTATCTATCAGCCTGCTCTCAATCAACCCGACTTGCCGATCGTCGCTCGGATTCTCGCACTTGCGGATTTAGGTGCGTTAGGAATAGATGGCATTGCTATGTACAACCAGGAAGGCAGCCTATTGTTTTTGGAAGAAAACTTAGATGTGGTGCCATTGTTGCAATCCGGTGCGATCGTTGATCTTGAAGCGACTGATCCAGCACTTGCAGAGAACATTCGACAACGCTTGTTAAGACGCTGCAGATTTCAGGTGAATTTGGCAAAAAGCCGATTGGCAAGGTTTGAGCAGGAGATCGAAGCGTTTCCGAAGGATGCGATCGATAAGCTGCGTCGAGAGGTGTTTCAGTATCTAACAGCGGAAACGATTCAAGAAGTAGAGGCGACGACACCGACGAGCGATCGGACTTCGTTGAAAGAGTTACTAGAGTTCTTTGACTTTGAACAGTATCTCAGATGACTTAGGTTCCTGGAAGTTGTGTGCGATTGCGATCGTAGACTTCGTAGAGGCGTTTGAGAACTTCGATCGGGATGCCAGCAACAGGGATGAGAATCTTAGTGGCTTCGATGCCACCTGCAAAGATGACGCTGAAGATGTCTTGCCAGCGCTGCCAGTTTTGCGGATTGTTTTGGGGCATGGTGGCGAAGCCGTTGATTAAGATATCAAAAATTTCTGCGTCGGTTTTGGTCGGATATTTAGTTCGTAGTTTCGTAAGGAGATCAGCAAGCTGCTGATTCGCTTCAGCGTTTGACTCTGGAGCATAGTGATGCTGAATGCTAATTTGATCGCCTTGAATCGTGACATCGCCGGAGTTAATATTGCCGACTTGATTGATGTAGAAAATGGATTGGTTTTTGGGAGATTGGGTCATGGGGGTTGAAGAATCGATTTGAAGTTGGTTGAGCCAGTGATGAATCCATTCTGCTGGAAATTCTTCTAAATCGTCTGGTGAGCGACTTCCCACTGGGCAACAATATCCGAAAGAATCTCCCTGAGATGGTTTGCACTGGGAGAGCGATCGTTGTTTTGGGGAGTTTGTCGATCGGCTTCATGCTTTTGTATTAGGGTGTAATTCATCTACATCCTGTAAGATTTGCTCGTATAAACTAGAATGAACACGAAACTTAGCTTGGGTAATGAGTTGATCTAGAACAGGTTTAAGTTCAGGAATTAGCTTCTCCTTCTTTGCAGCAACGAGCACTCCCAACAGTCCGGTAATTCTTAATCCATAGCGTTGAGCAACACCTCTGCCTATTCGTTCATCAATCAGCAATCGATCAGCTTGAACCGCTATCGCCAAAGTGATTGCTTCCGCTTCTCCTGGATCTAATTCAATAGATAGGGTTGCAACTAATGCCTCGTCAGAGACAGTTTCAATCTGAATCCAATCCGCAGATCGAATTAATGTAATATCAACGCCCAGATTTTCCAGCGCACAAACCTCCTGATAAACACGCTGAGGAATCATCACTGTGCCATAAAGTTTCTGTAAGATGGACAGTTGACCAATCTGAAGCAGATTACTCACTGGAGACGTATCACTAATGATGATCATCGCCAATTATTGCTGCGAAGGCTTTCGATGTCTGCTTTATAGTCATCTATGTCGTAATGAAGACTGATGCCACGATCGAAGAGTAATCCTTGAAATTCTAACTGCTGCATTCCTGCAATATGGCTAGCGGTGCCGAGAGTGATTAATTCTTGCTGAAACAATGAGACTGCCACCTCTCGTAACCAATCTGCTTGGGAGAGAGTTTTGTTTTGAATGATTTCGTCGGGAATGTCGATCTTAACTTGCATGGTTTTAGGCTCCTATCAATGTTTCTATTTCACATCTTCGAGGACTGCGATCGCTAAAGATTTAGTTTGTCGTTTAGACTCCGTAATCAGGTGTTTCGCTGAGTTTGTCGATGTAGGTGATGATTGCTTTTGCCCAAACGCTTTCCTCTAGATAGTGTTTGGCAACTTCTCCTAGAGTCGCTTTGATGGCTTGAAAATGTCGTTCTGGATTGAGAAGTTGTTGGCGGAGGGTTGCGAGTGGATGATTTTCGGATCGTCGAATTTCGGTAAATTCTGCGTCGATAATGTCAAGGGCTTGCGTTTTGGTGGTGATGTAAGGATGTTGAGCTTGAAGTTGAGTGAGAAGTTGTACAAGTTGTTGAGTGGCTTCGGTGTTAGGCTGTGAACCATAATTGTGCTGCGTGACTTGGGGATTGCTGCCCTCAGCAGCATAGTTGATGCCAATGTTTGCATTTTGTTGATTGAAAACGGGCTGATTCATGATGACTGTTCCTGAAGTTTGTTTTGTTATAGCGTTTAGATCGTTGTTTTGGGGAGTTTGTCGATCGGCTTTCTGTGCTTCTAGATAGTTTTGAAAGACTTCATCATCATAGTATTCACATTTTTCTTGAATAGCAAAAATAGCATCACTAACATATTCACGTTGATGCACTAGCTGAAGCTGGTAAAGCTGCGGCACTAGTTTCGGATTCGCTATCTTTCCTAGTGATTCAGCAGCGCATGTTTGAACACCAACGTCTTCATCTTTTTCTAACGCATTGAGTAAGGCAGAAGAGATCTCATCACTTTTGCCAACAATTTGCCCCAATCTTCTAGCTGCACTCATTCGACTCATGTTTTCTGTATCTTTCAAAGCTTTAATGAATTGAGCAATATCTCCCACTTCGCCGCCAATTCTCCACAAAGCTTGAGTGATATGCTTTCGGACTGTACTATTTTCATCCTCTAGATAATCTGATAAGGCAGAAATAATTTGACGATCATCTTTGTCAATGAAATCCTGCCCTAAATTATCAAATACCATAGCAGCACTTTCTCTGACTATTTCAGCAGAATCGCCAAGAGCATTGAGCAGAACTGGAAGGATTTCTTTAAGTCTCAATTTTTCCAATCCAAGAATTACGTCCGCGCGAACAAGGATATTTGGGCTAGTTAAGGCTCTTTTTAGAACAGATAGTGCGTCTACACATCCTGTTTCGCCTAATCCTTCAGCAGCAGCTTGAGCTAAAAATATAGCCCTTCGATAGCTTTCATGATCCTCACTATCCGTAAAATAACTTGTTCCGTTTAATAAGTTTTCTAGAAGCGGTAGAGCTTTCTTTTTTTGTATTTTACCGATGGCTTTAATCGCACTCGCTTGAACGTTCAGATCTGTATGCTCGCATAGTGTGAGTAAACTCTGTGAAGCCTCTGTACATTCCAGGTGCCCTAGAGCTTCGATTAGACGAATTAACACATTGGCATGAACAACCCGTAAGTTCTGCAAGTGCCATAAGGAATAAGGCTCTTCAGCATTTGACAACTCATTTTGCAACGCTCTAGTTAAAGATGCACATGCAGTTTTGCAATTTATTGACATCAGCCCAAACGCAGCATTCATTCGAGCATTAGAATTTTCATCTAAGAGCGCTTCGCAGAGGATTGTTTCTACGGTCTGTCCTCCAATTCTACCTAAATCGAGACTTGCACTCCAGCTAACAGTATCATCTTTATCTTTTAATGCTTTCTGTAAGGCAATAAGCGCTAATTGAGGATCAGCTTCAACTAGAGCATTAGCAGCATTTGCGCGAACAATAGCCTTTTCTAAAGGATCAGAAATAACATTTTGCAACATGCACCTTGCAATCTGATTTCTTGTCTTCCCTAACGCAATCATGCAAGAACTGCGAATTTCAGGTGCTTCTGTCTTATTCAGCAACTTGGCTATTAGAGTAGAGATAGTAAGCTGGCTGACAGATTGATCAACAACTTCTGCTAATTTAACAGCAGCAGCTCTACGAACATCATAATTCTTGTGATCTAAGGTTTTAACTAATGCCTCTAATGCAGACTTAGTTCCTAGATTTGCTAGAATCGTGACAGCAGTTAGACAGATGTTGTTATCCTCAGACTCAAGAGCTTCAGCAATTAGAGGGAGCATTGTATCTGAATGTGCCATCCCTAAAAGGTATAGGCGAAAATGCTCAGAAATTGGTTGATTGACAATTAAATCAATAGTTTTAGATTGAAGGCTTTCGCATACCTTTCCCGCTAATCGCGCTCCTAACATCCAATCTATTTCTAACCCTAGCTTCACTATCGATAGTGCGTGCGCTTCATCTTTCAACAACCCCAGCATCAATGCGATCGGCTCCGTCCATTTCAAAAAATTCAAAAACTCCCACTTCAATCGCTCATCATCCAACTTCGGCAACTGCTCCAACAACGCTTCTGCTGCGTAATATTCTTGAATAAGTTGATGCCGAAATTCGATTTGGTCTGCGTTTTTAATTTGTAACAGATGATATTTAAGCAGGTCATCCAGAAGATCCCGGACTGGAAATAATTCATTCGGAAAGATTCGACTTAACTCTTCTTCTGCTTCGCCTCGCGGAATCACATATTTAGGATCAGCAGGCGTTTTTCCTTGAATCATCAGAAATGCCAAAGCCTTCAAAGCCTTTTTCCACAACCTTCGATCGCTAAGTGGTCTCACATCTCCTTTCAATACGGCAACTTCATGCTTACGAACACTACTGATCTCATACGCAGTTGTAAAGAACTGAAACGTTTCTGCTAGATTGGATGGCAGACGCGCATCAGGCATCTGCTTGGTCACCTCGCACAGCATCCAAAGCAGCAACGGCGTTTGCCCAAACTCGCGCAATCGATCGTTCAACTGCCGCAACATTTGCTCGGCTTGCTCTGCTGACAAGTATGCTCGAATAAACGCCTCCATTTGTTCGGGCTTGAGCGGGTGCATTTCTAATTGCGCCTCAATTCCCAGATCTCCACCCAAACTCAGATCTCGCGTCGTATAGACTATTGGAATGCGCCGATGATTGCGGCGAAAGGCGGAAAGCTGCGATCGTGCCTCTTCCGATGGCAATTCATTCACCCCATCGAACAGAAGCAGCGATCGCTTTAACGCTTCCTCAAACAATTCAGCAGGCATCTCATGTCGCATCAACGAATCGCGGATTAATTGCTCGATCGACCCCTGCCAATACCGCAACTCGACCAACACTGGAAGTTTTGAGGATGCGATCGTTGCTTCTTCCAGCATCAATCGCGCCAGTGCTGTAGACTTCCCCGAACCCGGTCGCCCGACTAACAAAACGTGCTGCTCTGCATACTTCCGAATCCCTTCGAGTACCGGAAAGCGCTCGATCTTTTCCTCCTCACGCCGCTCTTCTTTCTTCACCGTTTGAACCATCAGCCCAAAATCAAACTTCGGCGCTGCTTGTTTTGCCTGCCGTTCTTTTCCCGCAGCATCGGTTAGCGTGTAAAGCTGCCACCACTTTTCGTAAGTGGCACGGATCGACTCAAGATAGGGCTGAAACTTAGAGGACATCGATCGTTGAATTAAGGGCGAGAGGGGATTTAGAGAGTGATCGATCGCGAGATAAAACCCCAAAAGCGCGAATCGAATTTTCCCTGTGTCGAATTCGATCGGCATTGCGGGATATACATAATTCTGTCACGCGAATTCGATTTTCCCTACGTCAAATTCGATTTTCTCTGCGTCGAATTCGATTGGCGCTGCGGAATATACATAATCTCATTGTGTCAATCGAATTCGACAACGTGCGAATTTTATTTCTTTGTGGAATTCACGGAAAACTTGTAAATTGTCCCTCAGCAAGCCGGCTCTACGCCCTTCCAATTTTCAATCTCTCTCAGGGAACAATAACAATACACCTTTTAAAGATGGAGAAAATTCATGCCTACTAAACGTCTCTCCCGCGAGATTCTGCAACAAGATATCGAGTCAATGAATGGGCTGAGTACCATTGCTGGCTATCAAACAAACCGTACAGAAGCAACCCCAGAAGGCTTACAAGCTGCTTACCGAACGATGCTGACTATGCAACAACGCCAAATTGAACAGCAAGTGCTCGCCCGCGAAGCTGCCGAAGCTGCACGTCAGGCAGAACAGGCTTTTCATAATGCGGTTCTTGCGATGAAAGAAGTTGTCAAAGGGCAATTTGGTTCTGATGGCAAAGAAGCACTCGCGATCGGACTCAAGCGCAAATCCGATCGTAAACCTCCTAGCCGTAAACCCAAAGCGGGGTTAGTTGTTCGCTAATTGAGTTCAGTCAACATCAGTAGCTGCTCTATTCCGGGGTAGCTACTTTGCAATTCAGTTACTCAGCAAATTCTTGAGTTCTTGTTCGCGATGTTCGAGCCGTTCCGCTAGCAGATTCACCACAAAGCGATGAATATTCGCAGCTAACAACGGATTAGAACTTTCAATCTGCTCGAATGCCTCAGAAGAGAGGAAATACAGCACACTCGGCTTATCTGCCACAACCGAAGCCATGCGTACCGTTTGGCGATACAAGCCCATCTCACCGATCGTGTTCCCGATCGTATAAGTCCGAATTCGCTTTGTTTGCTTCTGATCCAGGTCTATCACCACGCTCACTTGCCCTGAACCAACAAAGTACAATCCATCAAACGGATCACCCTGATAAAACAAATACTCTCCAGGCTGAAGCACACAGGTTTTCAGCATCAACATCAATCGATCAACCTGCTCCGGATCGAGAAACGCAGACTTCAAATAGCGACGAAAGGCACGATCGGGATACTCTGAACTGGGTTCAAGTTGGATTAACGGGTAAGCTTGTAGGATTTGTTGTTCGCACCATTCTAAGCCACGATCGAGATCATCAAATCGATGACACAACGGAGCAGTTTCATCTAAACAATCTCCCTGACTTAACCATTGCTTTGCTTCACGAGACAATTGCGTAAACAATAGATGCACCTGTTTCTCGGTTGCAAGCTGTCCTAGTTTGGCAAAACTTAACACCGCAGAAGCATCAAGTCCGCTCACTAATCGAAAATCTAGAATGACAAACCTGACTTGTGAATTCTGGTCTAAATGAGCGCGAATTTGATTGAGTAACTTGTTTGCTGTGCCAAAAAAGATCAATCCTTGTAGCTCTAGCACCAAAATCTGCTGACCTTTTGCTTCAAGGATATCCATTTCTTCGGGTGTTCGGAGAACATTGCTGTGATGATATGTCCCTGAGCTAATGCGTTTCGTGATGGCAAGTTGACTATACTGAATCACAAACAGCACGATCGCAGCCATCAATCCGACTGCAATTCCCTGCAAATATCCCGCCGTTGCCGTCACCGCAACAATCAGCAAAATAATCCCGTAGTCCGATCGTGAAAACCGAAACCAAGCTTGATAAATCCACTCATACAAGGGTTCAATTCCATATAGAAGCGGCAGTCCAACCAGAATGAACTTCGGACAGTAGGCTAAACCCTCAGCACTACCAAACGCAATTGCAAAACACAGCGCCGCAATCATTCGTCCGACTAATCGTGATCGTCCACCCAACTGAATCGCGAGTGCTGTTTCATTCAAACTCGAAAACCCACCCGCACCGCCACCTAAACCAGAGGCGATCGAAGCTGCTCCTGCAATCTTCAATTCTTGATTCAGGTCAAAATCGCGTTTCACCAATAGTTCAATGCCATTGGCGTTGAGCAATAACGCGATTGCTTCAACCAGCCACAATGCGGCTAGAGTCGGAAGCTGTTGAGTGATAACTGTCCAATCAGCGTGGGTAACGGCTGGGATCGCAGTAAATTGGAACAATGCACCTGATGGCATTTCTCCGAGTAACCATTGTTGTGTTGTTGCCTCTTGGATTGTGGTTCCGGTAAGTGCAAGCCCAGCATAAAAGAGCGCGATCGATGCCACAATAATGCCTGGAAGCAACAGAAAATGCTGAAACGACTTTGGCAGAACATACATCGCCAGCGCAAAAAACACCGCAGGTAGCCATTGAAGCAGCACATTCGGTTGCAAAAAGACTGACACGGTTAAATGATCATAATCAACATCACTGAGCGACTGAAGCGCACCCTGAACTAACAATAGTCCTGTACTGGCAATAAACCCACCCACGACCGGATAAGGAATAAATCGAATCAGTCCACCAAGCCGAAACTTACCCAACGCCATTAGAATTGCACCGCCCACAATCGAATTCAGCACGATCGTTGCAGACAGCGTGAGTAACTTTTGTTCAGTCGTTGCATTCGGCATCAGTTCGACAATCTGACGCGCAATCAGGCTCAGAACTGGAATCGAATTATCCGAAAGCGTTGCAACTACACCTGGATACGAACTGAATGAAGAAGCGATCGTATTGATCACTGCTGCACTAAACAACAGCACGCCAATTCCCCAGGGAAGCGCCTCAGAGAATCCACCTGAAAAGATGACTGCTCCAAACGAAACGCTGGTAATCACCGTGAGAGTCCCCATTGTTCCACCTGAAATGAGATTCAGGAACAATTGGTTCTCATGCTTTTTGGCAGGTGCATTCTTCACGCGTTGAATTG
The DNA here is from genome assembly GCF_039962505.1 of Leptolyngbya sp. DQ-M1. NCBI lineage: Bacteria > Bacillati > Cyanobacteriota > Cyanophyceae > Leptolyngbyales > Leptolyngbyaceae > Leptolyngbya > Leptolyngbya sp. DQ-M1. The sequence continues at coordinate 55,639 of NZ_JAMPLJ010000006.1, read as the reverse complement.
ATAAAAAAGCATGGAAAGCAATTTCAGCCTACACTAGCTCACCAAAACAAGTCACGCGAGATCGATCGAAATCCTTCTTCAGATGGAAACGATTAGTGCAGTCAGAGGGTTAATTTCTGTGTAGGTTCAAACGCTGTGCTTATGGAATTTCAGGAACTCTTCAACGGAATCGTTGTTCAGGGATTATTTGAAGAGTTGTCTAACTTCTTTTCAACTCACTTATTCACCTTTGGTGGGAAGCAATTTTCGATCGGCTCTATGGTCGAATTGTTGTTCCAACTCATCATTGTTCTGGTTATTTCTAACTTAACCAAGCAGCTTTTGAAACAGCGAGTGTTTCCGGGAGTTGGCTTGAATATCGGTACAAGCGAATCCCTGTCCACGATCGGCAGTTACGTAGTGACGCTGATTGGCTTTTTCGTGGTGATTGAATCAACGGGCATTAACTTCAGTTCACTGACGGTGTTTGCAGGCGCGATCGGGCTTGGGTTCGGGATTGGCTTACAGAACATTACCAGTAATTTTATTAGCGGCATCACATTGTTATTTGAGCAGCCTGTTAAGGTTGGAGATTATATTGAGGTTGAGCAATTAGCGGGGATTGTTGAAGACATCTCGATTCGCAGTACAACTATCCGGACAATTAACAATGTGTTTGTGATTGTGCCGAATAGTCGATTTCTAGAGAATGGTGTCGTCAACTGGAGCTATCGCGATCCAAAGTGCCGCATTGTGATCCCGATTTTAGTCGTTGATGAAAGTGATTCGCTTACGGTCATGGAAGCCCTGCTAGCGGCGGCGCGTCAAGAATCACGAGTATTAGCGGCTCCTTCACCGGAAGTCTACTTTAAGGGATTGGATGCTGAAAAATCGATGTTGAAGTTTGAATTGCTGGTGTGGATCGAGCGGCCGATCGAGCAAGATTCAATCAAAAGCGCTCTACAATTCCTGATCGAAGCCGAATTTCGCGATCGCGACCTGGATACGAAAGCGGCTCCGACTGATATCGTGTTTAACGATTTACCCACGATCGCTCAACTGCTGCAAGGCATCCAGAATGGTTCACCGCCTAAAGCGATCGCACCTGACAAACCGATTAGCGGCTGGCTTTTGCGCGATTTGCTGAAGAAAGTGAGCTATTTTCAACATTGTTCTGATGTCGAATTACGCCAAGTGATCGAAAAAGGCTATCGGAAAAAGCTAGCAGCAGGTGAAGTGATTGCGCGGGAAAATGATCCGGGCGATGCGTTTTATTTGATTCTGTCGGGTGCGGTCGAAGTGGTAGTGGAATCGATCGATCAACAAGTGGCAGTCCGACGATCGGGCGAATTTATCGGAGAGATGTCGCTGTTGTTAGGGACACCCCGAAGCGCGACGTTACGCACGATCGAAGATACCATTCTGTTTATCGTGGATCACGCTAATCTACAGAGCTTACTCAGTAGCCATCATGAATTAGCCGACCAGATTGCGGAGGCACTGTCTCAGCGTCAAGAAGCGCTTAAAAGTTTGGGAGTGACCGTGACTGAAGCGACGAAAGAAGAAACGCCATTTCAGTTAATCCGCAAGCAGATCGAGTCAATCTTCGATCTTTAATTCCCCAGATAGATACTGCGGCAGTTGAGTTCGCGGTAAGCTCAGCAACGAACTTATTTCGGCAGCCCACAGCAATGTTATTGTTGCTTTTTCATATTGCTGAAGATATCTATGCGATCGACAGCACTCACATTGTAGAAGTGCTGCCGCTTGTGCTGCTGCGAAAAATTCACCAAGCTCCGAAGCACATCACAGGTGTGTTTCAATATCGCAATTGTATTGTGCCTGTCGTTGACTTATGCCAACTGATTCAGGGGGAGCCTTGCCGATCGCGCTACAGTACCCGAATTATGATGCTGCACTACACCACCAAAAAGGGTAATCGCGCTTATGTCGGATTGTTAGCCGAGCGAGTCACAGAAACGCTCGATCAGCCTGACCTAATGCCGTCGGCTCAAAGTGATAATGGCTCTTACCTAGGTGAAGTCTTGATGCACGAACAAGACATGATTCAGCGATTACGGTGGGAGGCGCTGGTCTCAGATGTTCAAAACGTTGCATTAATTGGGGGAGGAACTGGTTAGGTGAATGCTACAAACAACCATTGAAGCAATGTTAAGACAGAAGATCGGATTAGATGCAAACAGTATCGGCTCAAATTCGATCGCTTATGCGATCAATCAGCGCCGTTTGTGTTGCGGTCTTCCGACCTTGAAAGATTACTACGATCGCCTGAAGCATTCATCTGAAGAACTCGATGCACTGATTGAAACGGTTGTCGTCCCTGAGACTTGGTTCTTTCGCGATCGTGAACCTTTTGTGTGCTTAAAACATTGGATCAAAACTGAGTGGAATCCAAATTCTACCTTGCGCGTTTTATCGGCACCTTGCTCAACTGGGGAAGAACCTTATTCGATCGCGATAACTCTGCTCGAAGCAGGACTAAGCAGCGCTCAGTTTCGGATTGACGCGATCGATATTAGTCAAGTTGCTCTGGAAAAAGCGAAAAGAGCTACTTATACTAAGCGAGCATTCCGGGGAGAAACATCAATTAATCCTGCATATTTTCAAACCGTTGAAGACCGATATCAGGTGCGATCGCACATTCGCGAGACAGTTCAATTCATGCGGAAAAATCTTTTAGAACCGAACAGTTTACTGAGGCATGAATATCAAGTTATTTTCTGTCGAAACCTGCTGATTTATCTAGATCAACCTGCACGATCGCAGGTAATCAACACGCTAGATCAAGCTCTCAGTTTCTCTGGCTTACTATTTGTTGGCTCCGCAGAAACCTTACAGATTTCATCGCGACAGTATCAGCCTGTGGCTCATCCTGTCGCATTTGCTTATCAGAAAATTAAACCGCCCCCAGCCGCACCTCAAAAAGCGTCTATTAAAGCACCCATTGCTGCACCGCCAAAACCAAAGCCTACTCCCGCAGTCTCACTTTCCAAACTAGAGCAAGCTAAACAACTGGTCGATCGCGGACAACTGACCGAAGCCGCACAGCTTTGTAAAGCCCATCTTGCGCTCGATCGCACGAACGCGAACGCCTACTTATTGCTCGGTAAAATCTATCAAGAACTCAATCAAATTCAACCCGCAGAACAAGCCTTTCAAAAAGCAATCTATCTTAACCCTAACTTCTATGATGCTTTGATTGAATTAGCAGTCTTAAAAGAACAACAAGGAGATCTCGCAACAGCAACCCGCCTAAAAGCAAGAGTACAACGGCTTCTCAATTTATAGTTATTACGTTTATGCTGAACAAAATCACCAATCGAATTCTACTGGGATACTCAATCCCGCTAATTTTTCTGATCATCTTAAGCGCGATCGTCTATCGTACCTCTACTCGCACCTTTCAACTCCAAGCCCAAGCCCAAAGAGCCGAGCAAAATATTAGAAATACCGATGCCCTAGTGGATGGCATCAATCGAATGGTCGCGGCCGCTCGGGGATACTATATCTTTCCAGAACAACGAGCAAACTCTACGAGAGTTTACAACGACGGGCGCAGCCAAGCGATCGAAAAAGCTCAACAGCTACAAACTGCCGACAATCCCAGAGTGAGAGGGGCAGCGAATGAATTGTCGCAACTGATCGAGCAGTCCGATGAAACCTTCCAAAATGTTTTTCGCTTAGTGGGTCAGAACAATCTGCCTCAAGCAAGAACACAGCTTTTACGCACTAGAATTACAGACTTACAAGCACGGCGCAATCGAATTGTGAGTGAGCTTGAAAACGAACTTGCTCAGATTCAAGCTTCTGCTGGCGACTCTCAAGGTTTTTTGCTGAGATTAATTATTGTTGGAACGCTGCTCGCACTCATTTTAACCCTGATTGTTGGCTTGTTGAATAGTCTGCCTTTAAGACAGCAGCTTCCCAAAGTCGTGAATGCCGCAGAAGCGATCGCAGACGGAAACCTTGCTTACTCCCTAGATGACACCAAAGACCGAACCGAAGTCGGACAACTGCTGAATGCGTTTCAAAACATGATCAAAAGCTTGAATAAATTAATCTCGCAAGCTCAGCGATCGGGCATTCAAATCAGCACCTCAACCACGCAGATTGCAGCCGCCGGAAAACAACTCGAAGCTACGGTCAACGAGCAGTTTGCGTCAATGAACGAAGTGAATGCAACAGCGCGACAGATTGCGATGACGGCTGGAGGCTTAGTAAAGTCGATGGATGAGGTTGTAAAAACTGCACAAGAAACGACCAATGCTGCATCCAATAGTCAAACGAATCTGGACAAGATTCAATCCGCAATGCAGCGATTAGCTTACGCCACGAATTCGATCTCCTCAAAGCTGAAAGTGATGGACGAAAAGGCAAACAATATCAATACAGTCGTCACCACAATCACAAAGGTTGCGGATCAAACTAACTTGCTATCGCTTAATGCTGCGATCGAAGCTGAGAAAGCTGGAGAATACGGAGCCGGATTTGCAGTCGTGGCGCGTGAAATTCGTCGTCTCGCTGACCAATCCGCAGTGGCAACGCTGGAAATTGAACAGATGGTGAAAGAAATGCAGTCCTCTGTGTCCAGTGGTGTGATTGAGGTTGATAAATTCCGCAATGAAGTGAAGCAATACGTCGAAGAAGTTGGCAATGTGAGTGAGCAAATTGCAAGCTTTATCACAGAAGTTCAGGGACTCACGCCGCAATTTGTCACCGTCAACCGAAGTATGGATGAACAATATCGAGGAGCCGAGCAGATTAGCACTGCGATCGCTCAGTTACGCGATGCTTCACAACAAACCGTCCAGTCGATTCAAGAAACCAACCACGCTCTGAGGCAGCTTGATGATGCAACGAGAGGCTTACAGCGTGAGATTTCGCAGTTCAAGGTGTAAAGCCATGATCACGATCGAGGATATCAATGATTGCTGGAATCGAATTGGCGTAGAAGGCAATCAGACTTGTGAGCGACTGGCGCAGGTGACGCATTGCCACAATTGCTCTGTGTATTCGGAGTCCGGACGGCTTCTGCTCGAACGTGACGTGCCGATCGATTATGTTCAGGAATGGACGACGAGCATTGCTGAGCGCGGATCAGCTTTAAGCGATCGATCAACGGAAGAAATGCTGTCGTTGATTCTGTTTCGACTGGGACAGGAGCAGTTTGCGATTTCAATCCGATCGCTGCAAGAAGTGATTCGTCCGACTCGAATTCATAAGCTGCCTCGGCGGAGCGATCGGTTATTTCTGGGATTAACCAATGTTCGGGGTGAAGTTCTGCTCTGTGCATCCTTGCGAGAGTTTCTCAATCTAGAAGCTGCTGCGTCTTCGGATGACGATCGAATGCTGATTGTCGGCACGTCTCAGCGGAAATGGGTGTTTCCGGTTGATCAAGTGCATGGCATTCATCGTTATCCGCTGCGCCAGATTCAAGCTCCACCCGTTGTGATCACAAAGACAAATGCAGCCTATACCCAGGGCATTGTGATCTGTAACGATCAAAAGGTGAACTATCTGAATGCAGAATTGCTGATTGATACGCTCGATCGGAGATTGCTATGAGCTATTCAATGCGCGATCTGTTTCGGCAAGAAACCCAAACTCAAGTCGATCGCTTAAAACAATCCCTGACTGCTCTCCAACAACAACCCGATCTAATTCATGAAATTGAGAAGGCGTTGCAATCGATTCGGACGATCGTGGGCGTTGCTCATTTGATTGAGTTCGATGCTGCAACTCATTTAGCAGAGGTCATTCAGTCTTGTCTCACTGCGGCTCATGCTGGTCAGCTTTCTCTCACCCCTGACAAGATTGAGTCATTGCTGCATGGCTGTACTTTATTGCTCCAGATGGGTCAGCTCGATCCGGCAAACTCAAAACAATGGTTGTTCAATCACGCTGAGGATTTAGCGAAAACGCAAACTTTGATCGATGATAGCTACCACGTCGATCGACCCCCTCAATTTGAAGTTACTTCATTTCAGCCGGAACAACCCAAGTCGATCGCTTCTCCTGCACAAGAACAAATCGAAGTTATTAAAGAAACAGCCCCACCTGCACCCGCTCAGAACTTAATGCAGAGTGATCCAGAATTGATGGCATTGTTTCGGCAAGAAGTCGAGGCTCAAACTGCAATTCTTAATCGTGGGTTAGTTGCGATCGAAGCGACTCCAAATTCACTCCAAGAACTCGAAGCCTTGATGAGAGCTGCCCACTCGATCAAAGGAGCCGCCCGCATTGTGGGTCTAGATGCTGCAGTCGAGTTAGCTCATCAGATGGAAGATTGTTTCGTCGCTGCTCAAAAACAAACCCTCAGCTTAAATGCTGCCCAGATCGATGCTTTGTTTCGAGGTGTGGATTTAATTCAATCCATTAGCCAAACGCAAGATGTCCAGCAATGGTTCTCTCATCACCGCTCTGAACTAGAAACAATCCACCGATCGCTGTCGCTAGATCAATCCGAACCTATCCTAGCCCCACTCCCCACTCCCACTCCCACTCCCCACTCCCCACTCCCCACTCCCCAACCCGATCCCCCTGAACCTGAAAACACTGCCCAGCTCGATCGCGTCCTACGAGTCAGCGCCGATAATCTCAATCGAATTGTTGGACTTGCCGGAGAATCAATGGTCGAAGCTTACTGGCTTCAACCCTTTGCCGAGTCATTGATGCAGATTCGCTCAAGACAGTTAGCCCTGTCTAAAATGCTAGAAGAACTTCAACAGTCTCACGAAATTGAAGCATTCGACCAATTACGCCAACAAGAGCGAGAATGTCGGAATTTATTGAGCGATCGCATTGCTGAACTCGGTGAATACATTCGCCGCACAGATAACCTCAGCGATCAGCTTTACCGGGAAGTCATTCAATCCCAGATGCGCCCGTTTTCCGATGGAGTGCAAAGCTTTCCTCGCATGGTGCGAGACCTAGCGCGACAGCTTGGAAAACAAGTCAAACTCTCAATTCTCGGCGAAAACACAGCCGTCGATCGCGATATTCTCACCAAACTCGAAGCACCCTTGACTCATCTTTTAAGAAATGCTCTAGATCATGGCATAGAGCCTCCCGAAGAGCGCATCAGTGCCGGAAAATCTCCCGAAGGCACCATTCAGCTTGAAGCGTTCCATCGGGGTGGAATGCTCGTCATTACAGTCTCCGATGATGGTCGGGGGATTGATCCAAATCAGGTACGGCAACAGGTAATTCGCCGTCGGCTTGCACCTCCAGAAGTGGCCCGTCGCATGACCCATACAGAACTGATGGAATTTCTTTTTCTCCCTGGGTTTTCGCTGTCTAAAAAAGTCACAGAACTTTCTGGACGCGGTGTTGGACTAGATATTGCAAAAGCGATGGCGCAGGAAGTCGGCGGTACTGTCCGCGCCATCGTTTCACCGGGAACCGGAACGAGCTTTCACTTTCAGTTACCGCTGACGCTTTCTGTAGTCCGAACCTTACTGGTCGAGGTTTCTAGCGAACAATATGCATTTCCTCTCTCGCGCATCGATCGTGTCCTCCGCCTCGATCGTGCGGAAATCTCCCTGGTCGAAAACCAGCCGTACTTTACGTTCAACGAGCAAAACATCGGTTTAATCTCTCTGGCTCAAGTGTTTGATTTACCCCACGCGCCTGCACTGCCTGATTCTCTTTGCGTGGTGATTTTGAGCTACCAATCCGCACAGTATGGATTAATTGTCGATCGCACGTTAGGAGAGCGAGAGTTAGTCGTGCGTCCGCTCGATCCGCGTCTAGGAAAAGTTCAAGATATCAGCGCCGCAGCGTTAATGACGGATGGCTCATTAATTCTGATTGTGGATGTTTCGGACTTGGTGCGGTCGATCAACACATTGCTCGATGCGGGGCGACTCACTGCTCCGCGCCACACTGAAACCACAGAGCCGAAAAAGCGAATTCTGGTCGTGGATGACTCGATTACGGTGCGTGAAGTCGAACGCAAGCTGCTGGAAAAACAAGGCTATCAAGTCGATGTCGCGATCGATGGAATGGAAGGTTGGAATGCAGTTCGCAATCAGACTTATGATTTAGTGATTACAGATATTGATATGCCTAGAATGAACGGAATCGAGCTAATTCAGCAAGTTAAAGCTAGCCCGCATCTACGATCGACTCCAGTGATTGTGGTGTCTTATCGCGATCGAGAATCTGATCGACTGCAAGGACTCGAAGCGGGAGCGGATTATTATTTAACTAAAAATAGCTTTCAGGATGACTCTTTGATTCAGGCAGTCGTTGACTTGATCGGGCAGTAAGCTATGAGAATTGCGATCGTCAATGATATGAGCTTAGCCGTGGAAGCGCTGCGACGAGTGTTAATGCAGGCTCCTCAACATCAGGTTGCTTGGATTGCCTACACCGGTGCAGAAGCGGTACAAAAATGCGCTCAGGATCAACCCGATTTGATTTTAATGGATCTGTTTATGCCAGAAATGGACGGCATCGAAGCGACGCGGCAAATCATGCAGCGATCGCCCTGTGCCATTCTGGTAGTGACAGCAGATGTGGAGCATAGTTCTGCAAAAGTGTTTGAAGCAATGGGACATGGCGCACTCGATGCTGTCAATACACCTATTCTCAGCAGTTCAGGAACGCCCGAAGATGCACGGTTACTGCTGTCAAAGATCAAAACCATTGGCAAACTGATTGGAAAGACTGAGTTTACTCCCATCCAGTCACGATCGCCCTTAGTCGTCATTGGGGCTTCAACAGGCGGGCCAAAAGCCATTGTCACAATTCTTGCTCAATTGCCACCCGATTTTAGCGCTGCGATCGTGATTGTGCAGCACGTTGATGTGCAGTTTGCGATGGGAATGATTGATTGGTTAGATCAACAAACCGCGCTCCCTGTCAGCAAAGCCATGAGCGGCGATCGACCCACAAAAGGTAAAGTCTTATTTGCTTGTAGCAATGATCATCTCTGTTTGCAATCGAACGGAACCTTAGCTTATACGCCCTATCCAACCGATTATCCTTACCGTCCGTCCGTCGATGTCTTCTTCAAAAGCGTGGCACAATATGGAAAAGATCAAGGTGCTGCTATTTTACTCACAGGTATGGGGCGGGATGGAGCAGAAGGATTGAGAACATTGCGTCAGCGAGGCTGGTACACGATCGCTCAAGCTGGGGAAAGCTGTGTGGTCTATGGAATGCCCAAAGCCGCGATCGAGCTAAATGCGGCTGTGGATGTGCTCAACCCTGACGCGATCGCTACTGCCTTACTGCACCGTTTCCATTGATCATGAGTATGAGCGATCCCATCACAGTTCTACTCATTGACGATCAAGCGATCATTAGCGAAGCCATCCAAAAGATGCTGGCTCCTGAAGCAGATATTGCCTTCCACTACTGCAACAATCCACTTTATGCGCTGAAAGCCGCAGCACAATGCAATCCTACTGTGATTTTGCAGGATCTAGTGATGCCTCAAATGGATGGATTATTGGTGGTGCGATTTTTGCGATCGCAAGATGCCCCGACTGCGGATGTGCCCCTGATTGTTCTATCTAGCAAAGAAGAACCCCTGATCAAGGCTCAAGCTTTTGAACTGGGTGCAAACGATTATTTAGTGAAGTTGCCCGATCGGGTTGAACTGATTGCCCGGATTCGCTATCACTCCAGAGCCTACAATAACCTCCGCAAGCGCCAAGAAGCCGAAGCCCAACTGCGCGATGAGAACCTGCGTCAAGCACAGTACATTGAGCAAGTGAATAAGCTCACCAAAGCAGCCGTCTCGGTTGAAGAACATACCTTTAAGCCCGAAGATTTAGGCGAAGTCAGCGATCGCGATGATGAACTTGGGCAGCTATCGCGTGTGTTTGTTCAAATGGTCGGCACGGTTAACACTCGCCAGGAAGAACTCAAGCGGCTGAATGAATCCTTTGCCCGATTCTTTCCGTCTGAGTATCTACGATTTCTCCGCAAAGAGTCTGTCACCGAAGTGCAGTTGGGCGATTATGTCAGTAAAACAATGGCAGTGATGTTTAGTGACATTCGATCGTTCACGACGATTTCAGAATCGATGTCGCCGCAGGATAATTTTAACTTTGTCAATGCTTATCTCAAGCGTGTCAGTCCAGAAATTCGCAATCACTATGGCATTATTGTCAAATTTCTCGGTGATGGCATGATGGCAGTGTTTCCAGAAGGAGCAGACGATGCGGTGGCGGCTGGAGTCGCGAAACAGCTTCGGGTACAAGAATACAATGTCGAGCGAATGGCACGGGGAGATTTGCCGGTTCAAGTTGGCATCGGAATTCATGTGGGACACATGATGTTGGGCATGGTTGGGGAAACGAATCGGATTCAAGGCGATGCGTTTTCGGATACCGTCAACCTCACCTCTCGACTGGAAGGACTGACCAAATACTATGGAGTTTCGATGTTAATCTCTGGACAAACCTTGGAGTATTTGAGTAATCCGGGGCAATATCAAATTCGCTTTCTCGATCGAGCGATCGTCAAAGGACGCAACGAACCAATCACCGTGTATGAAATTTTAGATGCAGAGACAGAAGAAAATCGGTTGCTGAAGCGGCAAACTCAGCCCCTATTTGATCAGGGGATTGAGTGTTACCGAGAAGCGAAGTTCGATCAAGCAAAATGCCATTTTGAAGAGGTTCTAAAGGCAAATCCTAACGATTACACGGCACAACTTTATGTTGATCGGGTAACGGAATTGCTCGATCGAGGAGTTCTCAAAGACTGGACAGACACTTGGACATTTGATGAAAAGTAAATTTGATGAAAAGTAATCTGTGCAATATCCTACTCTGTGCATATGCAGAGTTCCTTTTCAACAAATTTCACTGATTTTTTGTACCAATGGTGAATTTTGACATAGGATACAGTCAATCTGTATATGGACAAGTTTGAATAATGAACGTTTTAGCGAAAGTTGAGACTGGAAACGACGTGAATGAAAATGACTTTACAACTTATCTTGATCCGACTCTAATTCAGTCGGCGCGGCTGATTTATGAAACCTATTTTGCCGTCCATCCTGAGATCGATCGTCCGTTGGGCGTGGCGATTAATCGAATTACGCATCGCGGCAAAATCATTTTTTCGGGCAAGCCAGTTTTACTACCTCAAGAATGTTTTGTGCCGTTTGAATTAATCGAGTAAAAATCACAAGAGAAGGGCACGAATTTCAGCTCGATCGAGTTAAATGAAGTCTGCCCTGATGCTTGCTGAATGTATGGATCTTCTTGCTGTCCCAGCTCTGGTTTTGGTGTTTTTTGTGGGTGCCTCGATCGGGAGCTTTCTGAATGTCGTAATCTACCGCTTGCCTGCGGGACTCTCGCTGATTTATCCGCCGTCGCGCTGTCCCCACTGCCTCACTCGCCTGCGAAAACGCGAGAATATTCCTGTGTTCGGTTGGCTACGCCTGAAAGGAAAATGCGCTCATTGTAAAAGCTCGATCGCACCCCGCTACCCGCTCATCGAAGCGATCACGGGCATTTTATTTGTCATCGTGTTCTGGATTTTCGGCATCTCGATCCAAACGCTTGGATACTGGACATTTCTCAGTTGGCTGCTTGCACTGGCGATGATTGATCTCGATACGATGACGTTACCAAATCCATTGACGCAATCGGGATTAGTGTTGGGGTTGGTGTTCAGCACGATCGTTGGCTTTTTAAGCGGCGGCATCGTCGGCGCAATTGGGGGATTCATTACGGCTGTAATCGGCGCGATCGTCGGAATTTGGCTATTGGATCTCATTGCGATCGTCGCTTCGATGATTCTGGGACAAACAGCCATGGGAGCCGGGGACTCGAAGCTAATGGCGATGATCGGCGCGTGGCTGGGCTGGCAGTTGATGCTGATCGGGGGATTTTTGGCGTGTTTGACGGGGGCGATCGTGGGAATTGCCGCGCTAAAATTGGGGCGATTGTCGCGTCGTCAAGCGATGCCGTTTGGCCCGTTTCTAGCACTGGGGGCGGGTTTGAGCTTGTTTTATGGTCAAGCGATGCTATCGAGCTACCTGCAATTATTTGCCCTCTGATTTCTCCGGACAGCAGGATCAACAAGAGCGGTAAAATGAGGCTTGATTAGCGTGAATTTAAAGGCAACGGATGCGTATCTCTCTCAATTGGCTGCGGGAACTGATAGATATTTCAATGACCCCGGAGGCGTTGGCGGAAAAGCTGACGATGGCGGGGTTTGAGGTCGAAGACATAGAAGATCGACGCACTTGGGCAGATGGAGTCGTCGTTGGGAAAGTGCTGACGCGAGAACAGCATCCGAATGCCGATCGCTTGAGTGTTTGCACAGTCGATATTGGCGGTGAAAGTCCCTCTCAAATCGTTTGCGGTGCGGCAAATGTCCGAGCCGATATTTTTGTGGCAGTGGCAACGCTTGGAACTTACTTACCGAATGTTGATCTAAAAATTAAGCCTGCCAAGCTCAGAGGCGTGGAATCCAAAGGGATGATTTGTTCTTTGTCGGAACTGGGTCTGACTAAAGAATCAGAAGGTATTCACATCTTTGATGAGACTGTGACGGGCGCGTTGCAGCCGGGAATGGATGTGCGTCCGCTGCTTGGATTAGATGATGCCATTTTAGACTTGACTTCGACCGCAAATCGGGCTGATGCGCTTAGTCTAGTGGGCATTGCGCGAGAAGTCGCAGCGTTAACAGGCGGAACGCTGCGACTCCCGCAACCTGCCGCACCGCAAGTCGAGCAAAATCGCTCTTTGTCAATCAACATCAGCGATGCTCAAGCTTGCCCGACCTACATCGGAACGATGATCGAGAACGTCAAGATTGCACCGTCGCCGTTGTGGTTGCAGCGTCGATTGTTAGCATCAGGAGTACGATCGATCAACAACATTGTCGATGTGACCAATTACATCATGCTCGAATGGGGTCAACCGCTTCATGCGTTTGATCTCGATCGTTTGATTCAAGTCGCTGGAAGTGATCAAATCGAAATGGGTGTGCGATTTGCACGATCGGGCGAATCGGTGAAAACACTCGATGGTCAAGACCGCAAACTGCAAGAGCAAGCCTTGTTAATCACAGTGAACGACAAGCCGACGATGTTAGCAGGGGTGTTTGGCGGAGAAGAAACAGAAGTCAGCGATACGACTCAGAATGTACTGCTCGAAGCGGCGATTTTTGATTCTGCGGCAATTCGTAAATCGGCACGATCGCAAGGCTTGAGAACTGAAGCATCGGCGCGGTATGAGCGCGGGGTCAACTGGGCAGGACTGGAAACCGCTTGCCGTCGAGCGATCGAACTCATTCTCGAAACGGCAGGCGGAACGGTCACAGCGCAAAGCACGATCGACCATCGACAAGGTACTTTAACGAGAACGATCGAGCTTCGCTTAGAGCGCGTTCGCGAAGTGTTAGGTATGGTCGAACTCGATGAGGATTTAGGCGAACTCCAAGCGAGTGATATCGAACGCACCTTAACGGCTTTGGGCTGTGAGTTGCAGTCGAACGGTTCAGAAACCTGGATTGTGACTGTTCCGCCTTATCGCTATCGGGACTTAGAGCGCGAGATCGATTTGATCGAAGAAATTGCGCGGCTTTATGGATACAACAAGTTCACAGATACTTTGCCGGATAAGACTGAGCTAGGGTATTTGTCGATCGATCAGGTGATTAAGCGCAAAGTTCGCGAAGCATTCCGAGCCGCAGGTTTAACCGAAGTGATGCACTATTCCTTGGGTAAACCTGGAGAAGAACGTCAGGTTGTTCTGGCAAATCCGCTGTTTACGGAATACTCTGCCCTGAGAACTGATTTGATCAATGGCTTGATCGAGGCATTCCAATACAACTTAGAGCAAGGCAATGGAGCCTTGAACGGGTTTGAGGTGGGTCACATCTTTGCTCAAGAAGAAGAACTGATCGAATCTGAAGCGATCGCGGGCATTCTCGGCGGCGATCCGGCTCAGGGTAAGTGGGTACGTGGGGGTAAAGACCAGCCGATGACCTGGTTTGAAGCAAAAGGCGTTTTAGATAGCGTCTTCGATCGTGTTGGTTTAACCGTGGAATACCAGCCCGATCGTCGTGATGCTCGACTGCATCCGGGACGTACTGCTTCATTGTGGGTGAAAGGTGAACGCTTAGGAACCTTTGGGCAACTCCATCCCCAACTGCGTCAAGAGCGCGGATTACCGGATGAAGTGTATGTGTTCCAGCTTAATCTCGATGTCGTGATTCAACAGCTTGAGACGGACGAAGCAATGGTTTCGATCTTCAAGCCGTTCTCAACTTATCCCGCTTCCGATCGCGATATTGCGTTCTTCGCAGCGCGTGACGTTGCGGTGAGCGATTTAGAGCGCACGATCGTCAAAGCAGGCGGTAAGCTGCTCGAATCCGTGGAACTGTTTGATGAGTACATAGGTGATCGGGTTCCGGCGGGTCAAAGAAGCCTTGCCTTCCGGCTGGTGTATCGAGCGGACGATCGCACCTTGAAAGATGAAGATGTCGATCCGGTTCATCAGAAAGTGCGTGAAGCATTAACCGAGAAATTCCGCGTAGAACTGAGAAGCTAAGGAGTGAGATTGTGCCTAAATACGTGGTTTGGGGGAGCTATTGCGAAGATGTGCTAGAAAAAAGAGCACCATATCGCCAAGCTCATTTAGATGGACTCGCCAAACAAAAAGAAGATGGAATTTTGATTACGATCGGCCCGACCAAAGATGTAACTAAAGTGTTTGGGATTTACGAGGCTGAGAATGAAGCGATCGTGCGTGATTTGATTGAGTCTGATCCGTATTGGCAAAACCAAATCTGGACGGAATACGACATTAAAGAATGGATTCAGGCGATTTAAGCGATCGTCGCTTAAAAGTTACCGTTCGACTTTTTTGCTGCGTTGCAAACTACTTGCAACGCAGCAAAACTGTATATCTGTAATTCTTACCGAACACTCCGCACTAAAAAGTTCGCTTGACCACAACTTCTTCGCGATCGTCGTAACACTTCTTCACTACAAGTCCCAGGCTTGCCATCTTTCGAGTAGCACACCAGCGTTTCTTGTAAAAACCGTCCTGACCCCGAACAACTCGGAGCAACACTGTTTGCTGTAAAACCAGGATTAGCCCTGACAAAATCCTGTTTAAACTGCGTCAAAGTCACACGAAATGGTTGAGTTGGGCGGACATAGCGATCGGGAATCGTAACACTCTCTTTGAACGTTTTTGACAATTGGTGGTATTGCACTTGAGATAGACCTGAACAAGTTCCATGCTTTTCCCATTCGTGACTGTATAGCTTTGAACTGGGATAAAGACCCGGAAACTGTTGCTGCATTCTTGGGTTAAATGCTTCGGTAGTGCAGTTTTGTGGATAGCCGCGATCGTACTGGGGCCACAACCCATGCAGGACAAAGCCTAATTGCCGTCCTGCGCCGCATTGTTGAGGATCGCGGTTGCCATTCGTTGCACAGTAATCCGGCGACCAAGAAAGCGCCATCACATAATAATCGAATTGTCCTGGAACATTCCGAGTTTGCTGAGCAGGTTTGGGACGAGAAGGACGTGCTTCTGAAATCCCTGGAAGGGCGCAAATTCCAGCCAGCAGTAGAGTTGGAATAATGGCTTTTTTGAACATCGCTTTTCTGAACACAAAGAGTCCTTGTAGAATCAATTAGAGCAATCTGAATTTCGGAGCTTGAGAAGCAAACCGAGATTATTGTAGGTTAAAGCCTTAGTCCGATCGACTCAAATCTTGCTCTGTTCCACAGTTGCGACAGTAGGGTAAGTGCTTGTAAGTTGGCTGGTGGCAGTTGTGGCACTCTAAATTTTGATGATAGCCACAGTGCGGACAGTAGTTTTCATTGTGCTTCAAGGTTCTCGTACAGTTAAGACAGCGAGACTGTTGCACTAATGCAGAAGGCGGGAGTTTAGTCCGAACGGCAATCTTTTGGAAGAGCTTGATCAGGGCAAATCCTGCGATCGGAATGAGCAAAATATAGGCATAGCTCACCAGAAACAGCAATCCACCAAAAATCGCGCTGATGATATCGAACAAAAACTTGAATAATGCACCAACTTGCAGAAATTCAAAGATTTTCAGAATCAGCGGGATAAAGAAGATGATCAGCAAATGCCAGCTAATCAGTGCAACCAGTCCATAGCGTCTCCGCTCCGCAAACCGGTAGACCAATCCTGCACCAATCAACAGAGGCACAAGGAACAAGGCTTGAAAGGCGAGCTGAATGCTGGGATACCAGAAGGATGCTTGTTTATATCCCCGCTCAACCTCAGAGAACGCTCCATCATTTCTAAGAAAATTAAAAAACTCAACGCTTTCAGGTTTTGTGACTAATTCCGTTCTAAGCTTGGCAATCTCTCCTCTCAGTTGAGCAATCTGCTGATTGTTTTGATCGAGTTGTGCTTTAGCTTTCTCGGCACCCACATTATTAATCGATTGGTCACGATCTTGTCCTGCAATCTTTTCCAGCAGCGTCGAATCGTATTGAGCGCGAATGGTGCGATTAGAATTCTCCAGATTGCCAATGCTGTTTTGTTTTTGGTCGATCGTTTTAACAAGCTTCTGGTTTGTAGGATTATCAACCTTGTCTTTCAGTCCTCCAAACGCTAGACAAGTCGGTGAAACACTTCCTAATCTTCCCTGATTCGCTTGCTGATATCGCTCCTGAAATCCCAGCGATCGCGGCGATGTTTCTCCTGGCAATATCTCAGGAGAGTTATTCACCACGGCGCTACGAACTCTCTCGAAATCTTTGTTTTGTGCGGTAGAAGTTCGATAGTCGCGCCACTCCGAATAGCAGGGATAAGCCTCATTCGGGCTGATTGTCCAATTACTAATATCATTCAGACCCGTAAATACATTAACTAAAATGAAGATATCGATCAAAATGATCACAATCAAACTCACTGCATTCAGTGGTTGTTTGTTGATCGATCGAGTCCGCCTAAAAAATTGTTGTAGCGATCGCTGAAATCTTCTCAACATAATCTGTCTCATCGCCTGAATCGGGGATTATTCAGGTGAAGTGGTTAGAACACATCCCCGTTGTGCTTTCTCTATCTAAAAGGAGATGCAGACCAAAGAGGATCGGCAATGTGACAGGTTTCTAACTTGCCTAAGATTCAGAAAAGTGCGATCGCCCAAATTTAATTTCGATCCTGATGGGAATCGTAGTGCTTTCTTGAAATTTTTCGGCTTAAAAAATCTCGTTTGATAATCTCATAAGCTTGTTTATAAATCTGGAAATCAGTCGGTTTTTCAGGCTCTGGAATACTCTGCGTTACCGTGTGAAAGGCTTGAAACAGAGCATTCAATCCAGCGATCGCATCTTCAAGCGGAATCGCAGCGTGAAACCCATCTTTGCTGAATCGAGTTGCATAGACAAGCTGATGGCGCTGTGCCAATTTCTCTAGCTTGTTTTCATGCACCAGTCGTGACACCTCGGTTATATTTGCACCGATTAATCGAGCTACTTTAGTTGCTGTTTCTTCGTCGGGGTTGCTTTGCTTGAGGCAAATCCACCCAAATCCCGCCCGCGAAATATTTACCTCTCTTGCAAGCTGGCTCATATTCGTCTGCGGATTTTCCTCTAAATACTGCAACACAAGCTGACCAAAAGCAGAGCACTCATCAGAATTTAGCTTTAATGAATTCATATTAATATCCAATCATTCCTATTGAGTACAACATCGAAACGAGTGTACTGATGTTCAGCGTAGGAATCCGTCATCAAAGCATCATCTGTCTATCGTGTCTATCTTAGGGCTTCGTTAGACGCATTTGGGGATCACACCACAGACTGGTGAATTGCGATCGCGCAACCTCTTTACTCTTAAGTAAAAGCACTCCGATTACTTAAGAAAAGAAGGAGGTAAATGTGAGTTTTTTTCAACAAGGGCGTAGATTTTTAACCGCGATCGCGCTCGTTCTTCTGTTAACACTAACAACCGCATGTGGTGGGACAGCAACGGCAAAACAACCCCCCGCTCAAGCGCAAAGCGATCGCACCAGTAGCTATGGACAACTTGCCTATGGCAATTCGTCTGCGGGTCAAGACTTTGGTACCTGGGTGATCAGTGCCAGTAAAGGCTTGATCAAGGATGCTTATGTGCGGGACAACAACAAGCTAGGGGTAGTGATTTCGCCTCAAGTTCGACCCAACGAAGTGAGAGACTTAGCTCGATCGCTGGCTCAAGGCTTCCACAAGAATTTTCCGAATCAAGATTTAACAGTTTTAGTTTATGCGCCTGATAAAAAGCTGATTCTGACTGCTCAATATGATGAGCAATCGAAGCAGATCCAGTATCAAGCTGGTTAGTAATTAATTGTGATTTGACTTAGGAGATAAAACAATGACAAGTAGTGATGCATACAAGCGTCAGGTGATGCAAGACTTAGCAGGCGGAAACAAAGAAAGCCTGGGAGATACAGACAGTTCGCAGGACTATCAAAACTTTGATGATTTTGCTCAAAGAACAACCCGCGATCAGCGCCATCAATTGTTCCAACGGTCTTTCCATCCCGATCGAGTCCCCACTCAGCAAATGGAACCCGAATTGCAAAAAGCGATCGCGCAAATTCAACCGAACGAGCGCGATGATGTTGCGCGTGAGTTCTTCAGCCATCTGAAAAAACGCGGTATTCACGATCGCGATTTAGAACATCAGCTGGGTCTTTCGACCCACCATCCTAGCCGGATGAGCGCGGATGATGTGAGTAAGCTAGCGAGTTTTGCGTACCACAACCATCCCGATATTTTCCAAGAAGTGTTGGCAGATCAGCCTGCGTTGGTGAAGTTTCTGAGTAACCCAATGGTAGGAGCAGCCCTCGGTGCGATCGCAGCGAAATGGTTCGGTCATCGCTAATCCCAATTCGATCCCCGAATCTATAACGATTCTGGTTGAGGTGTGAGCGCTAAAAATGAGCGCTAAAAAGAGTAGGGAGTAGGGATGTTGAAAAGGAAACGGCACTCTACTCCCCACTTCGCGACTGATTGAAGATCGTTATCTCTCTAAAGGTGGATAGATTTTCTATTAATCAATGTCTCCTTTAGCTGATGAGTTTGCTGTGCAAGTTAGTGTTAATTGAATCTGTACGAACCTGTTCATTAATCAATCTCATTTTGGAATTTAAATATTATGGTTTTAGGTCATCAAAGCACCCCTATGAGCAACCACAAAAGAGCAGTTGGAATCTTCTCTAATCGCCGAGATGCAGAAAACGCGCTGCATGAGCTGAAGGCTTCAGGATTTAATATGGATCACGTTTCTGTGATTGCTCGTGATGCAGATCACGACAAGAACATTGCAGGCGCAGAGACAACCAAGCGCATGGGCAACAAAGCGGACAAAGGCGCAGGTGTTGGAGCCGTATCTGGCGGCGCATTGGGTGGCTTAACAGGCTTGCTCGTCGGCTTAGGAACTCTGGCGATTCCGGGCGTAGGCCCGATTATGTTGGCGGGTGCAGCCGCAACCACGCTGGCAACCGCAGCCGCAGGAACCGCGATCGGTGCAGCATCGGGTGGATTGCTTGGTGGCTTAGTTGGACTCGGAATTCCTGAACGTGAAGCTAAGATCTACAACGATCGCGTTCAGCAAGGCGACTATCTTGTGGTTGTGGATGGCACAGACGAAGAAATCCGACGTGCTGAAACAATCCTCAATCACCAAAATGGACTGCACGACTGGGCAGTTTATGATCAGCCCACGAATACTCATCAGGCTGCTGTTACGCCCGCAATGATGCCGCTCGAAAGCAGTGCCGCCTTGACCGATGCCCCGGTCGCAACCCAAAAGCGAGTTGAGACAACGGCTCCGGTCGTCGCTCCCACCAGAATGGAAACGCCTGCAACACCCATTGTCGATCGCACTCCTGCAACCGATGATGAAGCGGTTCGCTTGTACGAAGAACGCTTGATTGTAGACAAAGATCGCAATAAGACCGGAGAAGTCGCGATTGGTAAGCATATTGAAACCGAAACTCGTCAAGTCTCGGTTCCGATCGAGAAAGAGCGGGTTGTGATCGAGCGGATCACTCCGACCAACACAGAAGCGGTGGCAGGAAGCGATGCTTTTAGTAACGCAGAAATTCACGTAGAAGTGTACGAAGAAACTCCCGAAATTCAGAAGGAAGCCTTTGTGCGTGAGGAAGTGGTTGTTCGCAAGGAAGTGGTTCAAGAAACTCTTGCCGTCGAAGAAACCCTGCGTCGTGAAGAAATCGATGTCCACACCGAAGGCGAAGCGATCGTCGATCGTGATCTAGACCAACGTTAAATCAACATCAGGAGCGGGAAAGAATGCTCTCGCTCCTTAGCCAATTATTTTGTAAAGTCATGAAAAAAGTTACTCTTCTTTTCCTCAGTGGTCTGTTGGCTATTAGTACCGCAGCTTGCGGCCCTGCAAAAACGAGTAGTGAAGCACCTGATACCACCACAACAGCGCCAGACAGTCAAAACGTAGACAAACCTGCTGCACAAGCGAGTCAGAATGATGCGACTGACGAAACTCGCAGAAAGCAACTGAATTCCGATATTCGATCGCGGGAGCAGCGCAATCAAGCGATCGGCGATCCAAATGTAAGGGATGATAGTGACCTTGCGAGCGAAGTGCGATCGAAGCTCGAAGCCAATCTGCCAAACAGTGCATTAGCAGTAGATGCGAAAGATGGAAAGGTTACAGTGAGCGGTACAGTTGTGGATCAAAGCCAACTCGGTAAAATCGGCACTTTAGCTAGGCAGATTAACGGGGTCAAAGCCGTTGAACTCAAAGTTAAAACCAAGCAAGCAGCAAAGCCAGATGCTCCAAATCCTGATAGCAAAAACATAACGCAGGATCATACGACTAATAAAAACTAAACGCTTTTAGTCAGCAGCCCAGTGTTTCTAATACTCTGGGCTGTTCAAGGTTGTTCACTAAGAATGATGGAATTGCCCTTTACAGCAGTCATCATTGTTAATTAAAGTTCCGCAATCTAAATCGATGGCACCCTCTAGCAAACCCACCCACAATTCTTTAAGCACCCGCAAAAGCAGCGCTGCAAACGTATTCGACTTCGGAAGAACGATCGCCCAAGGCTCGATCGGTTGGATCGGGCGTTTAAGCAGACGCGCAGGTCATGTCTTAGATTTTGTCGGGAACTTTCCACTCCTGCGAAATCCCATTGTCAGACGGTTTGCAGGTGTTCTGAAGCTAGAATGGCTGATTGGAATTAGCAATCAAGTTGACCTCGAAAAAGCCGAGGAAGCAGCGAAAAAACTTCAACGCCAATTTCCCGATGAAACTGCGGCGCAGATTGCACATCGTTTAATTGTCAAAAAAGCAGTACAAGCTGGAAGCACAGGTTTTGTCACAAGTATCCTTCCAGGGTTTGCAACAGCATTGTTAGCGCTCGATCTCGCTGCAACCACGGCACTACAAACTGCATTAGTGTATGAGATTGCAGCCGCTTACGGATTGAATCTGCGGGAGCCGGAGCGCAAAGGAGAAGTATTAGCAATTTTTGGTTTAGCGCTGGGTGGAAGCAATGCTTTAAAGGCAGGCTTAAGATTCTTGCGAAATGTGCCGTTTGCGGGAGCCGCGATCGGAGCTAGCACCAATGCGACGATTCTTTACTCATTGGGCTATGCTGCCAGCCGGTTTTATGAAGCAAAGCTGGCAAACAATGAACCCGAGACTGAAATACTCCAACGCATTCATCAGCAGAGCGAAAACTATCTCAATCTAGCCATCAATCAGCAAGCCATCATGGATCAAGTTCTTGCACAGATGCTGCTTGCTAGCTATCCAGGAAAAACCTGGGAGTCAATTCTTCCAGACTTGAAGACCCTACAGCTAGAACCTTCTTCGCTTAAAACAATCGAGACAAACTTACGATCGCCTCAACCGCTCGGCGCATTACTTGATCAGTTAGACTGCGATTTTGCTGCACCTTTGCTTGCTCAGTGTCGTCGTATTGCCGAAAGCAAAGACGGTATTTCTTCCCAAGAAGCGGAGGTGTTAAGTGTGATCGAGCAGCGATGCAACGCCCAGCCTTTAAACGAAGTAGGACTTGCTACTTAATGGCAGTGAGAATACGTAAATCGATTTACGTATTCTCACTGCATTGCTTACAAATAATTTCCCGTAATAACACTCTTATTACGGGAAATTTTTGAAATAGGGTGAAGCACTACCCTGCTCTCGCGCTATTCACAACTGTATTTCATTATTTTTTCGCTACCTAAAATACTACTACCGAACTGTTTTAGCTTGATCTTGCTTTTATAATTCAGGACGATGCGATTTGGCAATCTACTCCGTTGAATTTCGGTCTTCTTTACAAAGAATTTACAGTAAGAAAAAGATAACGCTAGAGATCGCTTTAGGCTGGCGTTAAACCTTGCACTGTTAGATTAATTCTTATACATTGAACCGCATCAAGGTTGTGTTGCTTACTCATAGAGATAGGCTTGCTCAGGGCTGCAGGGATGCGATCGAAGAATTTGAAAGTAGGAGTATCAGACAGAGCGATCCCTCATATATACAGCGGGTCTACTCTCTACTGTCTGGATTGAACTTATGCCCAAACTATGCCCAAACTTGGAGCGCAGAATTGTAAGCAAGGATCGCTCCCGCCATCTCAGATGGACTTCTACCATTTCGTACACGTACATTTCCTGACGAAGTGCTATGACATTGACTCACACGCTAAACAACATCCAAGTCGTTCGTGACCCTTTTCCCTACATCATCATCGATAACTTTCTAGACGATGACTTGGCTCACCAAATCGAGCGGAACTTTCCGAAGCCAGAGGAAATGCCACGTCACTCCCCAGATTATGGATTGCTAGACGGTTGGCACCTCAATCCCCGCCACCAAACGATCGTTCAACGCGCAAGCTCAAGAAGCTTGTTCAAGCTGCTTGAATCTCCAGAATTCAGGAAGTATATGCAAGAAGTTTTTGGGGTAGAGCAACCCTTATTCTGCGATCCGCTCTATCAGGGTGCCGGATTTTTAACCGCGAAAAAGGGGGGCGTACATAAAATCCACCGCGATCGCAATCGTCACTTAAACACCCACTTCTACCGTCGTCTCACCCTGCTCACTTACTTCAATCGAGGATGGCAACCTGGGTATGGCGGCGAACTGAACTTATGGGATAGGAAAATCAAGCAAAACGTGGTGATCGAGCCATTATTCAATCGCTGCGTTGTCTTTGAAAATACAAGATATGCTTTTCACAGTGTTTCTGATGTCACTTTGCCAGCGGGGATGACTCGTAAGGCAATCAATTTTTACTACTACACCGAACTTCCTGCGCCCGAAGAGCGCCATACACACATTCACGATACAGAGTTCTTTGCTGCTCCTGGAGAGAAGCTACAGTTTTGGAAATATGTAGCACTCACGCGCTTTCCGATCCTTTTGATTGATACTGCAATCAATCGCAATGAAGCGGCTGCTAGATTTTTACAAAAGACCGGACTACGATCGCTATATTTACGCACAGCCGCAGCAGCATTAAAGATAGTTTCTCCGAAAAAGTATCAGAAGTTGCTCAAATCTAGCAGGTGGAACTTGTTCCAGAAGCCAGACTATCGATTGATCGAATATTGGAAGCGATACAACAATCAAGAAACTTTGCGAGATGGCTCAAAGCCCTAGAACTTTGAGGCTTTAATGCTGCTTAGACGGGCGATCGCTCTAGTCCAAGCCCGATCGCCCTCTTTATCCTTAACCCAGCAGATTTTTCCGAGCGCGTTCCTGCCGCGATTCGGCTTCGTCCATCAGTTTGGCAAAGTCCTCGATCGCTTCTCCCGGATAATTCTCGAACACACGAGTCGAAAGCGAAATTCGTCCTCGCCCTTCATCCAAATCGACAATCATCGCTTTAATCACCTGTCCGACTTGCAGCAGCGAGGGAAGGGATTCGATGTAGTTCTTACTAATTTGATTGATGTGAAGTAGACCCGTTGTGCCATCAAATTCGGCAAACGCACCAAACGGCTTGAGACTGGTAATCGTTGCTTCGACCAGTTGACCCACTTCTAACTGGCTGAAGTTTGCCGCTCGTGCTGCCAGACGATTTGACAAAACGATTTTGTTGCGATCGCGATCCAGTTCCAAAAACGTCGCAGATAGTGTCTGCCCTTTCAGCGCATCGAGATTTTCGCGCTCGACTAAGTGCGATCGTGGAATAAAGCCTCGTAATCCTTGCACATCAACGGTAACACCCCCTTTATTTGAGCCAGTCACCCGAACCTGTAAACTCTGATTGGTTGCCTGCAAATCCGCAAGCTGTTCCCAAACTTTCTGAAGTTCAAGCTGACGCAGAGAAATGGTCACGCGCCCATCGGCATCCTGTTCGCGCACAATGACGAATTCTCGCTCCTCATCCAACGGCAGCACTACTGACACATCCGTCACCCGTCGCACACTCGCTTCTTCGGTCGGCAAAAACGCCGGAGATTTTCCTCCGATATCGACTAAAGCACCATCGCTTTCATAGCTAAACGCTTTACCCGTCACTCGTTTCCCCTTTTGAAACTCGTAATCGTGCTGCTCTAGAGCTTTAGCGAAATCTTCCATCGAAAAGGAAGCATTAGTCGATCGATCTGGCATTTCTACTGATTCCTGAAAAATACGATCGCCACTTAACTGGCTTTCTAATTCTAGTGCCTTAGTCTCGAAAATAACGTCTTAACTTGTTCCCAAGCATCCGCCGCCGCAGTTGAATTGTAGTCCGATCGCTGATCGCAAAAGAATCCATGTCCTGCGGGATAGCGAAAGACGCGATGATCAACGTGATGCTCTTTCAGCGCGGCTTCAATTTGGTCGATTTGGTCGATCGGGATCAGTGGATCTTGTGTACCGAAAAAAGCATACAGCGTTCCTTTAATTTCTGGCGTTCGAGCGATCGTTGGTTCTCCCCCGCCCGGTGTCATTGTCGCAATTCCCGCACCATAGAAGGAAGCGGTCACCTTGACTTCGGGCAACGTTGCTGCCAGATAGGCAACGTGCCCACCGAAGCAAAACCCGATCGTGCCCACTTCGTTAAAGCCTTTGGTTTGCAGAAACGCGATCGTCGCGCTCAAATCGCTCAGCAATTGATCCGCTGTCGTTTGATCCTTGTGAAATCGCCCAAGCTTGGTGCCTTCCTCGCTATATTCCACCTCAAATCCGGGTGCAGTTCGCTGAAAAATCGCGGGCGCGATCGCCAAGTAGCCCGCTTGCGCCAATCGCTTTGTCACTGCTTGAATATGCGAATTCACCCCGAAGATTTCTTGAATCACAATAATGGCAGACGATGCGGAAACATCCGGTTCGCTGATGTAGGCATCAATATCAAGCGAACCAGTTGAAAGTTTGATCCAGGAGGAATTCACGATCGCGTCTCACAACCCAACACTCTGTATTCTGAACGAAAAACGCAGCTCCAGAGCGACGAAAATAGACCGTTCTAACTTTAACTACCGCGACAAATTCAAAAGAGCGATCAAAATATCGCAGGCTATACTGTCTCTATCAGGGTCAGCAGAATTGATGTCAAGCAGATAAAGTTGAGTTTATAGAAGCGGAAGTGATTGAGGAATAATGCGTTCTGATTTCAGTACGACCGATCGCAACCCCGAAGAAGTACCCAACTCATTGCCTCTCTCTTCTAAAATGAGGACAACGTTTGTGGGCTAATTAAAAGCACAACCACTAAAAGATTTTTCCAGTAAGATTCCATGATTGAGGTTTGAGGGCACGGGCATGGTGCAATTTCATATTCAGCCAGATAGCGATATCCCGGCATCAACTCAACTGTATAACCAGATTTTATTTGCGATCGCATCGCGGCAATTTCCACCCGGACATCGTTTACCCAGCACTCGACAACTGGCAATGCAAACCGGACTACACCGCAACACAATTAGCAAAGTGTATCGCCAACTAGAAGATGCAGGCGTGGTCGATGCTCAAGCGGGGTCTGGAATTTATGTGCGCGATCAAGGGCACGATACAGGGGCACACATCAAGTCTCCCCTGCTTGAACAATATCCCCAAGCCCACAAAATCATTCAATCTAGCTTGGATGAACTGGTCAAACAAGGCTGTTCACTCGGACAAGCGCGAGAATTATTTCTTGCAGAGATTGATTGGCGATTGCGGTGTAGCGCTTCAGTTCTCGTGACGGCTCCCCAGCATGATTTGGCAAACGGGGAAGTTTTGATGCGAGAACTGGAACGCGCTCTGGCAATTCCGATGCAGCTTGTGCCGATGGAAGAACTTGGACAAGTGCTCGATCAAACGCGATCGAGTACCGTCGTGACCAGTCGTTACTTTATCGCCCAAGCTGAAGCGATCGCGTCTCCGAAAGCAGCGCGAGTTATTCCGATCGATATCTACGATTTTGAGCAGGAATTGAAGCTGGTCAAAGTCATGCCAAAAGGCACTTGTTTAGGCATTGTCAGCCTGAGCGGTGGCACTGTCGGCGTAGCGGAGGTGATTATCCACAGCTTGCGCGGCGATGACCTGTTAGTCATGACCGCACAGATAGACGATCGCTATAAACTCAATGCAATGGTGAGAACGGCACAAACGATTTTCTGCTTTGATCAGGTAAGTTGTGCAAGCGTAAAAGCAACGATCTCAGCTTCTCGCGATGACATCATTCGCCCGCCTCAAGTCATCTGCTGCGAAAACTTTATTGTGGGCAAATCGATTAATCTACTGAGACGAGAGCTAGGTTTGGAATAAGGATTAGGCAATTCTGATGGGTAGAGCCAGCTTCAGAACCGTCATTTCCGATTGCTGGTTCACGATTAAATCTGCACCTAAATCAAATGCAAATCGCCGCAGCAATGCCAATCTCAGGCTAGAAATATTTTGTTCTTGCTGAAGCCCGATTTCGTTGCCGCTCTTCAAAGCACAATTGGCGGAGAGGCAAAACGTTTGCTGCTCAAGATCGATTTGTGTGTGGAGTTGAATCGGTAAATCAGGAGTCAACTGATTGAGATACAAGAGCATTTGACTCAGCGCTTTTTCCAGGGTGGGCAAGTGAACGAGCAGTTTGGGAACTGGGTCTAGAGTTTGTTTAAGCTGAATTACGATCGTGGTGTCTCGCGAAAATCGCTCGATTAAGAGCGCTAGCCAATCATGAATTTGCACTTCGGTCAGGGGTATCGCATCTGAAGAACTTGAAGAATTTTGAAACACGAGTAAATCGCTCACTAAGCGGAATTTTTCTTGCCACCCCTGCCGCAGAATGTTCAAGTATTGATCTAACCGTTGAACATGAGGGTTGGGAACGTCTGGATCGATCAGAGAAGCAACCCCGTGCTGCATTAGCTCGATCACCATTCGCATATTTGTTAGCGGTGTCCGCAGTTCGTGAGACAGCGCCTCAATAAATTCATCCTGGAGCGCCTTGAGCTGCCTCAGTTCCACAATCTGCGCTTGTGCAATCTGGTTTTGCTGGGCAGATTGATAGGCTCGGATCGCTTGGCTGACCAGTTGTCCGATCGCCTCGGCTTGAAACTCGCTCCAGCGCGGGTACTCTGACAGAATAATGCCGAATTCGCCGATCGTGCCGTGCTTTCCCTGAATGGGGCAGACAATCACTTGAGCCAGGGCGCGATAAATCGGCGGTAGGGTCTCTAGGGGTGGACAGAGCCAGCACTGGCGCTGAAACAGCCGCGAATAAAACGACGAGAATTTCGCAGTTTCTACCGTGCGCCGCAGCAGCGATCTCGGTTCCGCATCTTCAGCATTAAACTCCGCTGCGATCGTCGAAATCGCCGCGGCTGGGTCGTGAAAGGCAATCCAACTGTAGTGAAGGTTTAGCGTTTGCCCAATTTCTTGCAGCATCCACTGGAGAAATTCCGTTCGATCGGTATCGCACTGATCGAAAATACGCTGGCGGAGTCGATCAACCGCGATTGCAAATTGAAGCTGTTCAGTACGCTCTTTTAGCTGAGCGCTCAACAGCGATTGCGTGGTCTCCAGAATTTGCTTTTGGGCATCTAGACTCGACTCGCGCTGGCAGCGATCGCTCATATCCTGAAACACCATAACGCCACCAATAATCTCCCCATCTCGGTTGCGAATTGGAGAGGCACTGTCACCGACAGGGCGCTTTGTTCCGTCGCGCGATCGTAAAACTGCACGAGCGGGCAATGTAATTGTATCACCCTGGCATAAAGCTGCCAGAATCGGGTTGTTGATGGGCGCTCCGGTCTCTTCATCGATTAGATCCAGTACTCGTCCTGCAAATTCTCCCAAGGCTTGCTCCTGCGTCCAGCCTGTGAAGAACTCGGCAGCAGGATTCATGAACGTGATGAATCCATCGACATCGGTGGCGAGCGTGGCATCCCCAATGCTAACTAAGGTGGTAGCATACCATTGCTGGACATCCTTAAGAGCCGCTTCCATCTGGTGACGACGCAGGGCAACCTGAATCGTGGTGTGCAAATCTGCTTCGTGAAACGGTTTAATCAGGTAGCCGAACGGAGAGGTTTCGGTGGCACGTCTGAGCGTGTATTCGTCTGCGTGAGCCGTGAGATAAACAACGGGAAGATTCAGCTTGAGATAGAGATATTCTGCCGCAGAAACGCCGTCGCTTTTTCCTTGCAAGCAAATATCCATCAAGACCAAATCCGGGCGCTGGGTGGTGGCAATCTGGATTGCCTGACGGGCACTGGTTGCGATCGCAATCACCTGGTATCCAAATGTTTGCAATACTTCCTGCACGTGCCAAGCGACAACGCTTTCGTCTTCGACCACAAGGATTCTTTTCACGCTCACCGTTCTCACTTCTTAATTCGCTCTTATTGTAGGCTCTGTTGAGATATTTTAAGCAACAGATTTAAGCACAATTGAATGTGACATTGAACCGAGTTTTTTGAGCTTTTTCAACTGTAATCTGAGCATTTAATTGATTCGCTAAAGCATTCACTAAGCGTAACCCCATCGATCGAATTTCCTGTAGCTCAAAACTTTCAGGAAGAATTTTTCCGTCATTTTCTACGATTAAGCAAACCTTAGAAGAATCATGGTTCAAGATGACTGTTACTTCTCCGATTTCTTCATCCATAAATCCATGCTTCAAAGCGTTGGTCATCAGTTCATTCAGGATTAGACCACATGGAATTGCTTTCTCTAGGCTGACTACGATATTTGGCTGAACTTGAACCAATAAATTTACGCGCTCTGGCTGAATTCGATACGTGTTGAATAAACTCAGCGTCAAAGATTGTACGTATTCTGAGAGGTTGACATTGGCAAAATCTTCAGAGCGGTATAAAGTATCGTGAACTAATGCCATCGAACTAATCCGGCTTTGACTATCCTTGAAAATTTGTTTTACTTCAGGATCTTGAATGCGCTGTGCTTGTAAATAAATTAAGCTCGAAATAATTTGCAAATTGTTTTTGACGCGATGATGAATTTCTTTGAGTAATGCTTCTTTTTCTTGTAGAGACGCTTGGACTTTGGCTTCTGCTAGCTTCTGAATAGTAATGTCTTCGATCGTTCCGGTATGCCCAATTAACTCGTTCTGTTCTGAAAACATCGGAGCAGTTCTGACGTGCAACCATCGGATTTCTTGAGCCGAGGTAATAACCCGGAATTGCTCAGTGTGAGGTCGCTCTGCCTTGGCATCTTCGATCCAGCGAGGCAAGATCCGATCGCGATCGTCGGGATGCACATACTTTAGCCAGCGATCTCCAATACTTTCTTCGAGCGTATGTCCGACAATTTCTTCGCAACGGGAATTGATGTAGGTACACTGTCCCTGCACATTACAGCTAAAAATGCCAAAGGGTAGACAGGCACTAAGTGCTAACCATTGTTCTTCGGTTTGGTGGGTTGCGATCAGCAGCGACGCAGAGTGTGGATTGAGCAGAGTTTCGAGTTGAACAAGGACAGTCGAGAGAGAGTGATCGATCGCGGGTTGAACGGATTGCGGCAGAGCAGTGATCGATCGCTGAAACGCCTGAGCCTGTGCTTTAAAGGCACGAATGCGTAATTCTAGCTCAGGAGGATTCGGGTCTAAAGTCTCGTCCATGTGACATGAATCCCAGGGGTCATAGCAAACTTTATCAGAGATTTAGCCCGATATTTGAGCTTAGCGGCAGGCTTTAACTTGAAAGAGAGAGCTGAGCTATATCGACACCCCGCTCTCCACTCCCCACTTCATTTCGGATTGCTATACCTCCGCTTCTGTTGGAGAACCGATTAAAGGGTGCAGTTTTCCCTTTCTTAAATAGTACGCACGCTAGGTAATCCTCGCCTATGAGCCTTCTAGTTAAAATATTTAGCGCGCTAAATAAATAGATATATAATACTCCTTAGCTCTAATCTGTTCATCGCTTCACTGTGAGATTTCCAATGAAAGCTGCCTCGTTAAATGATTATCAACCCAAATCATCTAAGATCTCCCAATGCGATCGCTGCGGGTACATTCGGCTAACTCTATTGGCAATTTTCCTTGGCGCATCAATCGACGGATAATGCGACTGTTACTGGAAATGTTCGCTCGATCGGCTCACAAGTTTCAGGAACGGTCGATCACGTGTTTGTTGAGGAAAACCAGGAAGTTAAGACGGGACAACCCCTAATTCAACCAGATCAGCGTAAACTACTCCCTCTAACCCTAAGCGGGTATGGAGGGAGTAGTTTACTTCCTGTGAAACTTAAAAATTACAGTCCGGTTTCAGGATCAACTTCAGCCACAGTTGGATCAACGCCCATCGGTGCAACATAGTCTCTGAAGAAGGTGATTTGTTGTTCAAACTCCATTTGCTTCACGCGATCGAGCAAAGACTGTGCCTCTTCTGCAAGCTGATATCCTGGCGGCATGGGGATGATCGTTGCATTTTCCATACCCTGCGCCAACAAGTACCAGACGAGCAGCTTGGTTGTATCACCCAGTGCGCCATATTCGCGAGTGAGTTGGGTGTTGCGGCGGCAAATCAAATCGCGCTGTACGTTTAATTGTTCTTCGTGGGGGAGTTCTTTAATTTGGTTGAAGATACCTTCTGCGATCGCGGGCGAAACGGTGCTTGCACCAGGTGCGGCTGGTGTGATCGCACCGCCCATTTCCTTGTAAATAAACCAGAACAACGCAAGCTGAGTATCAGCATCTAATTGCTGAAACGCTTCGACTAAATCGTTTGCGGTTCCCGAAGTTGTATAGGTCATAAAGTAGTTACCAATTCGACCTCCAAACCGTAGCAAGACGAACTGTTTTACTCGACCTGCCAGAGATAGACCGCTGAACCTAGCTACAGACAGAGGTAGCATGGTTTAAATTTCTCAGGATTGCAAGTTTCCCTTTGAACAAACACTATTAATAAAGAAGATAATAAAGAAGAGTTCAATCGCACGATCGTTGAAACTGTCTCATGTTGAAACTGTCTCATTCTGATCAAAAAGAATTTCCAGTAATCCATCAGTCTGGCGTGATTCCGTACCGTATTCAATCGGGTAACATTGAGGTGCTCTTAGTTACTACAACTAAACGGAGTTCCGCCAAAAACGTCGATCGTTGGAGCATTCCCAAGGGCTGGATTGAACCGTTCATGTCCGCGGCGGACTCGGCAGCAAAAGAAGCTTACGAAGAAGCAGGAGTTCGCGGTTTAGTCAAAACTCCGGCGATCGGAGACTATCAGCGCCGAAAGCTAGGGCTGCCTTGTCGAGTCGAAGTCTTTCTCATGCAAGTTGAAGTCGTTCTCGAAGATTGGGCAGAAGCGAAAGTCAGAAAGCGGCGCTGGTTTAGCGTTTTACAAGCAATCAAAAAGGTGCAACATCCTCAACTCAAACGGCTGCTTGCCCAACTGCCGGAAATGCTCTCCCCTAATGCAGAAGGCGTGAGCAAGAGCAGAGAGCTAGAGTAGAACACCTATGATTGAAGTAGTGATATGACTAAGAAAAAATCTAAAAAGAAACACAATAAAAAAGCTAAAGACAAAGAGACTAAAGATCAAAAGAATCAGACCCGCTTAGATAGCGCTGGACAAAGCATCAAGACTGCGGGCATGGTGATGGCGAGTGTGCTGCTTGGACAGATTATAGAAGCGGCGATCGAACGCCTCCTGCAAAAGTTTCCTGCTCATGCTCCTTTGCCTGCAACGGCTGAGAACGGCAGCAATGGTCAAGAACTTCCTCATACTATCGCGCATCCAGTAGAGCAACCTGGAATGACCCTAGCCTCCGGGATGGGAGCTTCGCCACTGGGTGTACAAGATGTGATTGAGGCAGTTCGCGATGCTGTTCGAGACGTGGCACCAACACTAGACGACGTGGTGGATACGCTTAAAGTGGGGACTTGGCGATCGGTACAGCAGGCAGTTGGAACAGCAGGTAACACGACGATGACAGCAGTTGAGGGTGCGGTTTCAGGTGCGAAAACTTTGATCGATAAATTGCATCCTACTGAACCTGTGGCATCTAAAAAACCGGGCAAAAAGAAGCGCAAAGATAAGAAAAAGTAAGCATAGATGCCAAACTGCTGTTCTTCTAATGGAGTTGAGGAGAACATCTGTTAGCGATGTTACAGAAGTCATTTTCGACCTGCTTAGAGGCTCTTGTAAAGATTAAGTAGCAATGGAAAATAAGGCTGAAAAGCGCGATCGCTGACTGAGCAAATTAGTCGTATTCTAGATCTATGGATCAACGTGATTGAATGGCTCTT
This sequence comes from Leptolyngbya sp. DQ-M1, assembly GCF_039962505.1. Lineage (NCBI taxonomy): Bacteria > Bacillati > Cyanobacteriota > Cyanophyceae > Leptolyngbyales > Leptolyngbyaceae > Leptolyngbya > Leptolyngbya sp. DQ-M1. The sequence goes on along the minus strand of NZ_JAMPLJ010000006.1, from coordinate 23,011 downwards.
CTGACGGAAATCTTTGGAAAGCCATCCACAGGTCTTGAATATTACTTAGCGTTTCTATTCTGCAAGATCGCGATCGCGCTGCACTTTCTTTCGAGGTTTTCCCATGAGCGGAATTATGGACTTCCATACATTACGCAGAATTTATGCAGAATTCGGATCAGGTGTAGCGTCCAAATCAGACGTTCTCTTCCATTTCAACGGATCTAGCCATTGACGGAAACGATCGGCATTCCCGATCAACTTTAGGGCTTTGATTGCCGCACTTCATTCTTTCTCTCCCCACTCTTCGCTAATGCAAAGCTCGGTGAACCATTACCAGCCTGATTCGGCAAGGCGGCGATGTCACGAGCGGCGCGGACGGAAAGAAAATGCAAACCATATCCACTGCGCTCTGCAAAATCACGGCGATCGCAACCTCGATGCAGGTATATTAATGGCTAGTTCCAAAGAAAGGTATGCCAAATCTGACACGCGCTCAACTATTGCATTACGGTATCGCTGGACTCAGCGTTTTGCTGGCAACACTGCTGATGCTTCTGCTAGACCCATTGCTTGCCATGACTCAAAGTCCTTTCCTGCTGTTCTTTGGTGCTGTAATGATCAGCGCTTGGTCAGGTGGCTTGGGTCCGGGACTGTTTGCAACTGCTTTGTCGGGTTTGATTAGTACCTACTACTTTCTTCCTCCTATTTATTCCCTGTCTCTCAATTGGGTGAGCGGTTCACGGTTGAGTTTATTTCTACTAGAAGGCGCATTGATCAGTCTTCTATCTAATGCACTCCGAGTTGCAAAGCGGCGAGTGGAGCGCACGTTGTCCAATTTAAGGATCAGCGAGGAACAGTATCGGCAAGCGGTCATTCGAACCCAAGAACAGGCGAATACGCTAAATGCAATTCTTGCAACCTCCGTCGATCATATTTACGTTTTTGATCAAGAGGGGCGATATCGCTACGTCAGCGATAAGGGTGCTCAAGTGCTGGGTTTTCAGGCTACTGATTTAATTGGAAAAACTTGGCGAGACATTGGGTTACCCGCCGATTTAATGGAGCCGGTAGAGGCTCAGCGAGAAACCGTGATGTCTACGGGTCGATCGCTAAAAGGCGAAACCGATTTTGTGACCGATCAAGGAGTGCGGTCTTATGAATACATTCTCACCCCCTTGGGTACAGATCAATCCACAAAATCTGTGGCTGTCATTTCTCGCGACATTACCGAGCGCAAGCAAGCAGAAGCCGAGCGAGACCAATTGCTGATGAGAGAGCAGGCCGCCCGCTCAGAAGCGGAAGTTCAGCGGAACCGCCTTCATTCACTCCTGCTTCAAGCTCCAGCGTTTATCTGTACCCAGTTCGGTCCTGATCACGTTTTCGAGTTTGCCAATCCTCTCTATTGTCAACTTGTAGGGAACCGCGAACTGATTGGGCGTACGGCTCGAGAAGCCTTTCCTGAGCTACAGGGACAAGGGCTTTATGAACTCTTAGATCAAGTGTTTGTAACAGGGCAGCCGTTTGTCGGCAACGAGATCGCCGTTCAATTTGATCGACAAGGGAATGGGACGATCGAAGAGGGATTTTTCAACTTCATCTACCAGCCGATCTTCGACATCAACGGCGCTGTAGAAGGGGTGATTACCTTTAGCTTTGAGGTGACCGATCAGGTTGTGGCACGACAGCAAGCCGAAACTTTGGCAGAGAATCTGAGATCTCAACAGGTTAAGCTAATGAAAAGCGAAGCTCGGTTCAGCCGCTTGGTTGAGGCGAACATTATTGGCGTGTTTTTAGCAGGTCCTGAGGGCGCGATTATAGAGGCGAATGATGCGTTCCTCGAAATGATCGGTCATACCCGTGAGGACTTGCACAATGGCAGTATAAACTGGGCTGAAATGACACCACCAGAGTACGTCCAGCAAGACGAGCAAGTATTACAAGAACTTGCTAGCTCCGGCAGTTGTGCCCCGTTTGAGAAAGAGTACCTCCGCAAAGATGGTAGCCGAGTTCCCATTCTGCTAGGAGCCGCAGAGCTTGAAAGCGACGAACTCGCTTGGGTCTGTTTTGTTTTAGACCTCACCGAAAGTAAGCAGATTGAGGCTTTGTTGCGTCAGCAAGCTGAGGAATTATCTCGTGCTAATCGGCTCAAAGATGAGTTTCTCGCTACCGTCTCCCACGAGTTGCGAACTCCCTTGAATGCCATACTGGGATGGTCCACGATGTTGCGCTCCAAACAGCTTGATCAAGCCACTACAAGCCGGGCGATCGCGACGATCGAGCGCAGTGCTAGGGCACAGAATCAACTCATTGACGACCTACTGGATGTTTCTCGAATTATTACTGGCAAGCTGCGCTTAAATGTTCGTCCAGTCGTCCTAGTTTCGGTCATTGAGGCGGCGATCGACTCTATTCGCCCTGCCGCAGAAGCAAAAAACATTCGCCTTCAAAGTATTTTAGACCCCGCTGCGGGTCCTGTTTCTGGCGACCCCGACCGCCTTCAACAGGTATTTTGGAACTTGCTTTCTAATGCCGTGAAGTTCACTCCCAAAGGCGGTCGAGTTCAAATCCGACTAGAACGCATCAATTCCCATGTTGAAGTGACGGTGAGTGACACCGGGCAAGGAATTAGTGCTGAATTTTTACCTTACGTCTTTGAGCGCTTACAGCAAGCCGATAGTACAACCACTAGAGCGCATGGCGGACTCGGGCTGGGTCTGGCGATCGTTCGTCATTTGGTGGAGCTACATGGAGGGAGCGTTCATGCCGTAAGTCTCGGTGAAGGACAAGGCGCTACTTTCATGGTTGATCTTCCCGTTACCATCTTTCGCTCGGAATCGACCAACCTTGAACGGGTACACCCTACGGTCAGTGATACAGCCCCTTTGACTAATGCACCGAGATTGGATGGCTTAAAAGTTTTGATCGTAGATGATGAAACAGATGCTCAAGAGCTGCTAGCGACTCTCTTGAGGCAATGGGGGGCGGTGGTCACAACAGCGGCATCGGCGAGGGAAGCTTTAGCGTTCATGACTCAAAGCAGCGTTGATCAAAGACCTGATGTATTGGTCAGCGACATTGGAATGCCAGGTGAGGATGGGTACACCCTGATTCGTGAAGTTCGAGCCTTAGCGCCAGAACAGGGAGGTAGAATTCCTGCGATCGCCCTGACTGCTTATGCTCGCACGGAAGACCGCATCAAAGCATTAGCTTCAGGGTTCCAATCCCACGTCCCCAAGCCAGTTGAACCAACTGAGTTTATTGCAGTAGTAGCAAACTTGGTCGAGCGCTTGTGAGTGTCAGCAAATTTCAATTCACAGATGGATGACCTGGGGCTCGAACCCAGAACCAGCGGATTAAGAGTCCGATGCTCTACCATTGAGCTAGTCATCCGACAAATCTTCTACCATCATATCAGAACTGCTCACATCGAGATCGGATATGGAGAAATGGTTGTCGATCGTTGGAATTGGCGATGATGGAATAGACGGGGTTGCCTCAATCGCTCGATCGCGGATTGAGCAAGCTGAAATTCTGGTCGGCGGCGATCGTCACTTGGCAATGCTGCCTGCTGATTCGCGCCCTAGAATTCGCTGGAGTTCTCCGATCGGAGATTCAGTTCAAAAGCTGTTGAGCTATCGGGGGCGATCGGTGTGTGTATTAGCTAGCGGCGATCCGATGTGTTACGGCATTGGTGCAACTTTGGTTCGTCGCATTGCGATCGATGAAATGATTATTATTCCTGCGCCTTCGGCATTCAGTCTGGCTTGTTCTCGCTTGGGTTGGTCGATGTCTGAAGTCGAAACCCTGAGTCTTTGTGGTCGCGATCCAGCGTTACTAAATGCGGTGCTGTATTCGAGGGCGCGAATTTTAGTGTTAAGCGCCGATCGTCAAACGCCTGGAATTGTGGCTCAAATGCTGCGCGATCGTGGCTTAGCGGAAAGTTCAATGGTCGTGCTAGAGCATTTGGGTGGAACCCAAGAACGCATTCTTGCAAGTACCGCTGCTGATTGGAATCATACCGATATTGCAGATCTCAACACGATCGCGATCACTTGCTCAAATGCGCCTCTCCCTCCTCGCGTCCCAGGACTGCCCGATGCTGCTTATCAACACGATGGACAGTTAACTAAGCGCGAAATCCGATCCGTTACCCTGTCGACGCTTGCACCGCTACCCGGACAGTTGCTTTGGGATGTGGGGGCTGGCTGTGGCTCAATTGCGATCGAATGGATGCGCTCCGATCGCCGATGTCAAGCAATCGCAATTGAATCGAACGCCGATCGCTTAAAGTTAATTGCTCAAAATGCCAATACGCTCGGTGTTCCCAATCTCAAAATCGTTGCGGGAAAAGCACCGATCGCGCTTCAGCATCTTCCTCAACCGGACACCATTTTTATCGGTGGCGGATTGACCACACCGGATGTCGTGGAAACCTGCTGGCGATCGCTGCGTTCGGGTGGGCGACTGGTTGCAAATGCTGTCACAGTTGAAACCGAAGCACAATTGTTTCAGTGGCAAAGTCAAATTGGGGGAGAACTTAGCCGAATTGCTGTTCAGAGAGCAGAACCGATCGGAAAGTTCTTGGGCTGGAAAGCAATGTCACCGATTACGCAATGGTCTGTGATCAAAGCTGTTGATTGATCCACAACCATGCAGCATCAACATCAGAAACAGAGGCTCCCTCTGGCATCGTTGGACGCTGCACCATCACAACAGGTAGTTCTAACTCACGAGCTGCAACTAGCTTAGCAACGGTTGCAACACCGCCGCTATTTTTACTGACAATGGCTTGAATGTTATAACTCTGCATCCACGATCGCTCTTGTGCAACTGAAAACGGTGGACGCGCTAACAAAACCTCTCCCGGTGGAATTGGCGTTCCTGCAACGGGAGGATCAATCATTCGCATCAGAAACCATAGCTGTGTGAGATGAGCAAATGTTGCGAGTTCCTGTCGCCCGATCGTCAAAAAAATTCGCTTTGCAATCTCCGGTAACAAACCTGCTGCGGCTTCATTGCTTTCGACTTCGATCCAATGGGGTTCAGTTTCCCAGACAGGACGCACGATCGCTAATCTTGGAATCGAAGCGCGATCGGCGGCGGTTGCCGCATTCCACGAAATCTGAGCCGCAAACGGATGCGTAGCATCAATTAGTAAATCAATCTGCTGGTCTTGCAGATAGTGAAACAGTCCTACTGCGCCCCCGAACCCCCCAATCCGCAGGTCTCCCAAAGGATAATGTGGCTGTTGAGTGCGTCCAGCCAGTGAAGAAATCACATCTAAATTGGGAAGTTCTGAGGCTTTTGCTGCCAATTGTGTTGCTTCTGTTGTGCCGCCCAGAATGAGCAATCGTTTTTTCACTGATCAAAGTCCAGTTTTCTGTTGATATTATCGCGCAGTCATTGAGACAATGAACATCACTGAAGTTAACACCGACTATGAACGCACACTCTCCGATCTGGCGACCTTTCACGCAGATGAAAACCACCCCTGAACCGTTAAAAGTGAAGCGGGGCGACGGAGTTTGGCTAGAACTTGAAGACGATCGCCGCATTCTCGATTGTATTTCTAGCTGGTGGGTAACTATTCATGGTCATAGTCATCCTGCTTTGGCTGAAGCGCTTTATCAACAGGCTCAACAGCTAGAGCATGTGATTTTTGCTGGATTCACACATGATCCAGCTGAGCAATTGGCGCGTAATCTATTAGCTCACTTACCGTCTGAGCTAACGCGAGTTTTCTTTTCTGATAATGGTTCAACTTCGGTAGAAGTAGCGCTGAAAATGGCATATCAATACTGGCGCAACCTTGGAGAACAACGCAGCACATTTATTACCTTCGAGGGGGGCTACCACGGGGACACGATCGGTGCCATGTCGATCGGTTCTGGTTCAACCTGGTGGCAGCCATTTCGCGATTTGATGTTCGAGACTGCGTTAGTTCCGTTTCCGGCAACTTACCGAGGGGATTCAACGATCGAGCGCAAAGAAGCAGAAGTTTTAGAGACGATCGAACAATTACTCAAACAACAAAACATCATTGGCATTTTCATCGAGCCTCTGATTCAGGGGGCGGGTGGAATGCGAATGTGTCGCCCTCAATTTTTACAAGCACTGAGGACATTAGCAGATCAGTTTAATGTGTTGCTCATCTATGATGAAGTTATGACGGGGTTTGGGCGGACGGGTGAACTGTTTGCCTGTGTGAAATCTGCTGCAACCCCTGACATTATTTGCTTATCCAAAGGTCTATCCGGTGGATGTCTACCGCTTTCAGTGACGATCGCAAACGAAGCGATTTATCAAGCCTTCTATCAAGATGATCCCACTCAAGCGTTTTATCACGGACATTCTTACACCGGAAATCCCCTCGCTTGTGCAACCGGAGTTGTCTCCCTGGAATTACTGACGCAAAATCCGAATGCGTATAAACGCTTAGAAGACCTGCATTGGAAATTTCTCGATCGCTATCTGCTGGCTCATTCGCGCTTAAAGCAGTTCCGCGTCTGCGGTACGATCGCGGCAATGGAGATCAAGACCGACGACGAATCCGGCTACTTTAACGCGATCGCTCCCCTGCTGCGATCGAAATTCCTGGAAGCGGGATTTCTGTTGCGCCCCCTCGGAGATACGCTCTACATCATGCCACCCTACTGCATTACAGCCGATGAACTCGAATCGATTTATGAGGTTATCGATCGCACTTTATCAGCACTGTAGAATTTACGATTTCTTCATGTAACTTTTCTGGAACAACACAAAGAAGTCTAAGTAGAATCAGCGATACTGTAGCAAGAGAATGATTAGTGCTACCGAGTATTTACTGATTTCTAAGAACGATGAATAGCCTCGATGACACCGAATTAGTCAAGAAATTTGTGGAGGGTAAGATTTCATTTTTGGCAAATCAAAACTTGCGGATTGAGCCTGCGTTTAACACTGAGCAACTCTTAGCTAGAAAAGGCGAACTGGTTGCGACTGCGAAACTCGTTGGGCAAATTCGTGCTGTTTTGGTACGGCAATCCACAGCCTATCAAGAACTCGTCAATCGCATCTTGATAGCTCAGCAATATATCCCAACTCGAATCAATCCGCAGGGACTGATCGAATACGAGCACTGCCCGATACCCGTAGGCTACCAAGCAAACTGCACTGAATTTCGCCAACTCTGGAAAGCTTGGCGCGTTCACTACAGCACAGAGCCAAAAATTCCCTTGCTGATGCATGAGGGCAAGAAGTGGCTGCCCGTGGAGAAGATCACCTTTGGCAAAGAGAGGTTTTTCATCCAGGTGCCTGGTGATGAAAAGATGGTGAAGATTGACGATCGGATTATCTGGCTCAGTCCTGTCGAATCAACAGCCCCGGTCTTAGAACCTTCGCTCAAAAATCATCAGGATTAAGTAAGCCCTAACGCCCTCAATTTTTCTGCAAGTTGCTGCGCTTTTCAGCGTTCTCGTTCTAAGTCACGCTCAGCACTTTCCGCTCTTGATCTTTCTTGCTCTGCTCTCGATCTTTCCGCTTCTAATTCCTGCTCTGCTTGTTCTGCTCTCTGCCGCTCTAATTCTGCTCGTCTGCGTTCTTGCTTTGAACGCTTTTCGCGATCGTGCCGTCTAATAGGAACAGCATTCACTACACTAATAAGCACGATGGTTCAACGTTGGTTTCGGACTGAGGCAGGGGAAATGGCATCTGTGAAACAGTGGATGAAAGTTAGACCAAAGCTTCCGAAGTGGGTGGTGTGGCTACTGACAGCAGGCATCCTGGGAACCGGAGGCTATTTTGCCTATAACCAGTACACGGCATCGCAGCGGCAAGATGCCAGACGACGCGTGCAAACGGTGACGGTCGATCGCGTTGATACCGCCATTACAATTTCGGCCAATGGAACCGTGCAGCCTGCCCAATCGGTAAATGTGAGTCCAAAAAGCTCTGGGGTGCTGAAACAGTTGCTGGTGAAAGAGGGCGATCGAGTCGTCACAGGTCAGGTTCTAGCACGGATGGATGACTCGAACCTACAAGGACAATTGCTTCAAGCTCAGGCGCAAATTGCTAATACTCAAGCAAATTTGAATAAGCTTGAATCTGGCAATCGTCCGCAAGAAATTGCCCAAGCCCAAGCGCAGCTCACGGCGGCTGAAGCGAACTTAGATAAGCTGATTGCAGGCAACCGTCCGCAGGAAATTGCTCAGGCTCGATCGCAGCTCACGGCGGCTGAAGCAAGCTTACAGCAAGCTCAGTTGAACTTTAACCAGAATCAGCGATTGTTTAGCTCTGGGGCATTGTCTCAGCGCGAATTTGATACGTCTCAAACGGCTCTTGCAACTGCCCGCGCTCAGGTTGAACAAGCCAAGCAAGCCGTCAATCTTCAGCAAACCGGAACTCGTCCAGAGGAAATTGCGGCGGCTCGCGCTCAAGTTGAACAGTTAAGGCAAGCTTTGAGCTTACAGCAGGCAGGGAGTCGATCGGAGGATATTGCTGCGGCTCGCGCTCAGGTCTTGAGTGCTCAAGGACAACTCAAAACCGTTCAAACTCAAATCAATGACACGATTATTCGCGCTCCGTTTAGCGGTGTGATTACGCGCAAGTTTGCTGATCCGGGTTCGTTTGTGACTCCAACCACTTCGAGTAGTGCGGTTTCATCTGCGACTTCTTCTTCAATTTTGGCGTTAGCGGCGACGAATCAAGTTGTGGCGAAAGTGCCAGAAACGAGCATTTCTCGGATCAAAGTGGGGCAGCGAGTGACGATCGATGCCGATGCTTTTCCGGGCAAATCTTTCACCGGAACGGTGGTGCAAGTTGCGAATCAATCCACGGTCGATCAGAATGTGACGAACTTTGAAGTAAAGACCTCGATCGACGATCGACAAAACAACTTGCAGGCTGGAATGAATGTGAATGCGAAATTTAATGTCGGTCAGATTGAGAATGCTTTAGTCGTTCCAACGGTTGCGATCGTGCGACAAGCCGAAGGAACGGGCGTTTTGCTTTCCGGTCGAGAGCAAGGAAGACCCCGATTTCAACGAATTACAACGGGCGCAACCGTGGATGATAAAACCATTGTGGAATCAGGGCTGAAAGAGGGCGATCGCGTATTGATCAGCTTTCCGCAAGGTGAGCGACCGCAATCGAGAACGCCTTCGGTCTTTCCGGGTGCGCCAGGCGGTGGCGGCGGAGCTCAAGGTGGCGGTAGACGCAGCGGAGGTCAATGATATGGGAAAGTTTGCAGAGATTCGATCGAATCCCGTATCCCTGCTGGAAATCTTTACGATGGCAGTGGAAGCACTCTGGAGCAATCGATTACGCACCAGTTTAACTATGCTGGGCGTGATCATTGGAATCGCTTCGGTGATTACAGTCACTTCAGTTGGGCAAGGGGTACAGAAAGCGACAGAACAGCAGATTCAAGCCCTGGGAACGAATGTGATGCTGGTGCTTTCAGGCGTGGCACGATCGGGTGGAATTAGCCAAGGAGCCGGATCAGCAAGCACCCTGACGCTCGAAGATGCTCAAGCAGCGGGGCGGCAGGTTCCAGCAGCAGAAGGAGTAACGGCGTTTTTACAGCGCGGTGGACAGGTTGTTTACAACGATCAGAATGATTCGACTTCAATTTTAGGGATTGATCTCAATTATTCCGATGTGAAAGAGATCAAGCCGCAAGAGGGGCGATTTTTTACTCAGGACGATATGCAGAATGAAAATTCTGTTGTGGTGCTGGGAAGCGCAGTTCGCGATAGTTTATTCTCCCCAGGAGAAGCCGCGATCGGTGCAAATATCCGCATTCAAAATGGGCGCTATACCGTGGTGGGTGTGGCAGAGTCGAAAGGATCAGTGGGTGGACAAGATCAAGACGATCGTGTGTATATTCCCCTGACAAACATGTCTTCGCGAATTGTGGGAAATAACTCGCTAAATGGTCGTGCGATTAGCGGGTTTTGGGTGAAAGCGAAAGATCAAGAACAACTTGAAGCGGCACAGTTTCAAGTGACGAATCTACTCAGAATTCGGCACAATATCTATCCACCGACGCCGGATGACTTTCGTATTAGCAATCAGGTAGATATTATCAATACGTTTAGTAGTGTTGTGGGACTGTTCACAATATTAGTGAGCGCGATCGCAGGTATTTCCCTGGTGGTTGGCGGCATTGGAATTGCGAACATTATGTTAGTGTCTGTGGTCGAACGCACTCGCGAGATTGGAATTAGAAAAGCGATCGGTGCAACGAATAGCGCTGTGTTAAGCCAATTTCTCACGGAGGCAATTTTAGTTTCGATGCTGGGGGGTGCGATCGGGGTGGCTGCGGGATTGGGATTAGCATTCGCAGCATCCAGCCTGTTTAGCTTTCCGTTTATTGTTTCGGGATTCGCGATCGCATCAGGATTAACGCTTGCCTTGGTTGTTGGGTTGATTGCAGGCGTGATTCCGGCTCGGAATGCAGCCAAACTTGATCCGATCGCAGCACTACGGAGTGATTGAACAGGAGTGACTGAACAATGGCAACCATGATTTGGATGGAAGACATCATTAAGACTTACCGTTTAGGCGATATTGATGTTCCTGTTCTCAAAGGCATTAATCTTTCCATTGAGGAAGGTGAGTATGTTGCGATTATGGGAATGTCTGGATCGGGTAAGTCAACTTTGATGAACATTATCGGGTGTCTCGATCGTCCTTCGGAGGGTCATTATGTACTGGAAGGTCGGAACTTAACTACACTCGATAATGATGAACTCGCTTTTATTCGCAATCAACGCATCGGTTTTGTATTTCAGCAATTCAATCTATTGAATCGATCGACGGCGTTAGAGAATGTGATGTTACCAATGGTGTATGCAGGGGTTCCGCGATCGCAAAGAAAAGAACGTGCCGCAGAAGCACTGACTCGCGTTGGACTTGCAGAGCGGTTAGGAAATCGCCCGAACCAGCTTTCAGGGGGACAACAGCAGCGAGTTGCGATCGCTCGTGCTTTGGTCAATCGTCCAGCGCTGGTGCTAGCGGATGAGCCGACAGGTGCGTTAGATACACAAACTTCAACTGAGGTGATGAGTTTATTAACCGAGTTGAATCAGCAAGGAATTACGATCGTGATTGTGACCCACGAACCCGATGTTGCAGCGCAAACTCAACGAGTCATTCATGTTAAGGATGGATTGGTGGTCGATCGTTAAAATTCTTCTAATTTGTCGTTGTCTCTACCATCGAATGCTCATCGATCGCGTTCAGCTTGAAGATGCTGGAGATACTCCATTGTTAGTCCCGTGACTTCCGAGATCGTCTCTAGGGGAAGATTTTTTTGTAGCATTCTAAACGCGATCGCTTCCACCGCTTCTTGTTTACTTCGCTCTTGAGTTTGTCGCTCCCATTCTAAGAACGCTTCTGAAAATGCCATGATCGCCTCCGAATCGCAGAAGTTTACCAGTTCACCTAAATCAATTCTAATCTTCCAGTTTGTCAGCAATCGTAAGATAGTATTTCGTCGATGGTGATCAGGCGGTAGCGCCAATACTTCTCGGATTGCTCTTTCCTGAGTTCTGTCACGCCCCAAAACTCTGAGCCATAAAGTGTCCTCAGTTTCAGGAAGTTGATCAATTGCAACAATAGCGCTCTTAAAGATGCCTGACAGGAAGTATACTCCGGGCATCCAGTCAGCTTTGACTCTGCCTTCTGCTTCCTCTAACAATGGCTTCGAGGTTGTCGCTGCCAGAATCCACAGACAAGGTAAAGCCTCTTCTGGAAGCTCATCGAGTTTAGCTTTGCGCCGTTCATCTTCTTGTATCCAAACCAACTTCATGACTGATACTCTCACCTCAGTTCGAGTTGGAACATTGCGATATGGCTCGAACAGGCAAGGCTGTTGTACCATTCGTCGTAAAAGTCCCAAATCTTCGGTTTGAGTTGCATCTGGGTTGGGAACAAACCAAACATCGACAAATTTAGACTCACCTGGAATTTCATACTGTCGTTGTACTGTACCAATCGGAGCAAGAAATTCCTCTAAATATTGTTTAGCGAGTTGATCAAAGGGGTTTTGAGTCACACGATCGAATTTAGAGTTGTCAGAGCGATTGTATTATACGGTTTCGGTCTCGCTTTTCCCTTTGCCACAGATCCCGTAGTCTAGAGATTGCCGATCGCACAAGGAAGCCTTCACATGACCACTAGAACTGAAACAGACAGCATGGGCGCGATCGCTGTACCCAACGATCGCTACTGGGGCGCACAAACGCAACGCTCTTTGATGTATTTCGCGATCGGACAAGATAGGATGCCGACCGAGTTGATTCGGGCATTTGGAATTCTGAAAAAGGCAGCGGCGATCGTCAATCAAGATCTAGGAAAGCTCCCACCCGAAAAAGCCCAATTGATCATTCAAGCCGCAAACGAAGTGATCGAAGGAAAGCTAAACGATCATTTTCCGTTATCTGTATGGCAGACAGGAAGCGGAACACAGACCAATATGAACGCAAATGAGGTAATTTCAAATCGTGCGATCGATCTCGCTGGCGGTGTTTTAGGCAGTAAAGATCCAATTCACCCAAATGACCACGTTAATATGTCGCAATCATCAAATGATACGTTTCCCACAGCGATGCACATTGCAGCAGCAGAAGCGATTCATCAATCATTGTTACCGATGATCAAAAAGCTGCGGGATGCGTTGCAGGAAAAATCAGCCGAGTTTGAAACCATTATCAAAATTGGGCGGACTCATTTGATGGATGCAGTTCCACTCACCCTGGGACAAGAGTTTTCGGGCTATGTGGCACAGTTAGATCAAGCGATCGTTCGCATTGAAGCAACATTGCCGGGATTGTATGAGTTAGCGATCGGAGGAACCGCAGTCGGAACTGGAATTAATACGCACCCAGAATTTGCAGAACGATCAGCCGATGAAATCGCGAAGTTAACCGGATTGTCCTTTGTCAGTGCGCCGAATAAATTTGCGGCATTAGCAGCGCATGAAGCGATCGTCTTTACCAGTGGCGCGATCAAAACACTAGCTTGCGCCTTGATGAAGATTGCGAATGATTTGCGCTGGATGGGATCAGGCCCACGATGTGGACTTGGAGAATTAGTCTTACCCGCGAATGAACCGGGATCATCAATCATGCCGGGAAAAGTCAATCCAACTCAGTGTGAAGCGATGACAATGGTGTGTGTGCAAGTGATGGGAAACGATAGCGCGATCGGCATTGCTGCCAGTCAAGGGAACTTTGAACTGAATGTGTTCAAGCCTGTGTTAATTCATAACTTGATTCATTCGATTCGCATTCTCTCAGATGCTTGTGCTTCATTCACCGATCATATGGTTGCAGGCATTCAACCGAATCGCGATCGCATTACCCAATTTCTCGAAAATTCATTGATGCTAGTTACTGCGCTGAATCCGAAGATTGGATACGATCGGGCTGCGAAAGTTGCATACAAAGCTTATCAAGAGAGTTCAACCTTACGGCAGGCTTGCATTGATCTAGGCTTTTTAACGGGGGAAGAATTCGATCAGATCGTGCGACCGGAGCACATGATTTATCCGAGCTAAACCAGCGTCAAAAATTAGACGTAGGAGTGAGGCGCGAACTGATTCAATCCGAATAATCTAAAAATATTCAGGGCGCGAGTGCTTCTGAAGTTTCGGCTTTCGCTACGTTGTCCTTACTCCGGAACCTAAACCAATGGATGCAGCTAGAACCCCGCTTCGACGAATCGATTATCTTTTGCGTAAGGCTGATTATGTCAATTGGCATCGTCAGCAGAGTAATCAGCAAATTTTGCGATCGCAGCAAGGGTTTGGCGAGGTAGAGTCATCGCGTCCCAAATCGTGTCGCGGTTGTGCGAATTATCACGGGATTGCATACGGGTACAGCCGCGAGAAGCGCACCCCTTTGATTTGCGGATTTCATCCGTTCGGCTGGGAGGATTCAAATTGTCCCGACTGGCAAGGCAAAAAGGATTAAGCCTGAAGAAAGTCAAAAAGTTGATGCGCCAGTTCTAGTTTGCTACAGGTTGGAAGGGTGAGTTGGCGACCGGAGCGATCGATCAACACCGCCTGATTCGTATCACTTCCAAACCCGCTATTGGGTTGATCAACGGGATTGGCGACGATCGCGTCTAGGTTTTTGCGCTTGAGTTTGTCGATCGCAGGCGTAACATAATCTCCAGTCTGCGCTGCAAATCCGACCAGAGTTTGATGGGGTTTCTTTAGAGTTGACAATTCAGCAACGATATCAGGAATTGAAACTAGATCTAACGATGTTGGTAGTTGATTTTTCGGAAGTTTAGTATCGCTATAGAGATCAGAACGTACATCACCGACCGCAGCAGACATGACAATATAATCCGCAACACTAAGATGGTCTTTCATTGCCTGCTGCATTTCAGCGGAACTCATGACAGGAACTAAGCGAACATTGCGGAGCGGAGCAAGGAGATGCGAGTTGATCGGAGCATGAACCAGGGTGACTTGTGCGCCGCGATGTAGAGCCGCTTGCGCGATCGCCACGCCCATTTTCCCGGTTGAGGGATTACCAATAAACCGCACTGGATCAAAATGTTCTCGCGTTCCACCTGCGCTGATTAAAACGCGCTTTCCGGCTAAGTCTCGTTTTCCTTTTGTGTGTAATAGCGATCGGATCTGTACAAGTAATTCTTCCGGTTCTGCCATGCGTCCAGTCCCGACGCGATCGCACGCTAAAATTCCCGCACTTGGATCAGCCGAATGGTAACGAGGATCAATTAGCAATTCGCGCCAGTTGCGTTGGGTCGATCGTTGCTCCCACATATCGGTATTCATTGCAGGGGCTAACAATACCGGGCAAATTGAAGCGAGTACCGTGTTGGTTAATAAATTATCTGCCAGTCCGTAAGTTAATTTTGCTAAGGTGTTCGCCGTTAGGGGAGCGATCACAAACAGATCAGCCCATTCACCAAGTTCGATATGCAGTGGACGATCGTTTGAAGCATCCCAAAACGTGCGATCGACATAAGCGGGATGACGGCTCAGTGTTGCAAACGTCAATGGTGAAACGAACGCTTGAGCCGAATCGGTGAGAATGACTCGGACTTCAATCCCTTCTTTTGCCAATGCCGAAACTACATTGCACACTTTATAAGCTGCAATCCCGCCTGTGATACCAAATAAAACTCGCTGACTGGGCATCACGACTCATCAAACGCTTCTAAATCCAGTAGATAAAGATACGGTTCGACTAATTCTGGACGTTGAAACGCGATCGCTCTAAGTAAATGCCAGTCCTTCAGCCCTTCAAACGCATCGGTGTAATCATCTTGCTCTAAGCGCGTCGCCAGTTCTGCGATATCTGTTTCGGTCAATGCGGACACATCTAGTTGTCCCGAACGAAATGCAGTCATCATACTAACCTCCCGCTAGTTTCCCCGTAAGTTCAAATTCTACTTCAGAAGACGGAGGCGATTAACAGAATAAAATGTTCGTTTACGATCGAGCTAATTCAAGATTTGAAAAAGGAAAAGACTTAGTTTAGAAGTGATAGAACCCAAACTTCCATTAACCGACCGGATTCCTGCCAGTGGTGCGCCGCGGATTGAAGAATCTCCTGAGCGATTTGCCACTGTTCGGGCTGCGCTCTTGCGAAAATGTCGGGACGATCATAAATGACGATGTATTTTTGAGCAGGCAACCAATTTAGGTCGCGAATACACTCGTCAAACGCATCCCAGTTGTAACCAAAGTAAGTTGGAAAATCCATAGCTTCAGCCACTTCTCGCAGAAATTCCTCCTTACTGGCAATCTTTCTGCCATCTAAATAAAAAACCTTTACTTCCGGTTGAGAAGCGCTCTTTACGGCTTCCGCTTGCAGATCAAGTGCGGAACGTTGCTGTAACTGCACAGGTTTCCTCCGTTAACTAAGAGGCAATGATAACCTCCTGAAAGCCATTGTAATGGTCATCTGTGTAATAGATCTCGCCGCCTTGACCAACTATAAGTCGTCGCTGTCCACGATTAGCACTTCCAGGAGTTTCAACGGTATATTCCAAATAGTAATTTTGGGGTTTAATCGGAAGTTTTTTCTCCAAGTTCTTGAAGACAGAACCATCTTGAGGGTAAGGAAAATTACCTCCAGATTGAATTTGCTGGAGTGTTGCCTGAGCTTCAGGAGGTAAGTCAGTAGATGAAACCTTTTTCATATCTTTAACGAATTCGTTTCAGCCACTCTATCCCTGATCACGCTATTCCTGGGGATGTGTACCATCTACGGCAAACCTTTACCATTTACAGCAAAGCTTTCTGCACAAACGCATAAACTTCGTTTAATACTAACGGCGAAATTTCGTGTCCCATATCGAACTCACGATATTCGATCGATGCCTTCAATCGCTCTAAATTCGCCTTGGCTCGATGGGCGGCAGCGATCGGCACAACCTGATCCTGCCGTCCATGCACCATCAGAATCGGTGGAATTTCTTTGCTAGGATTCAATGCCCCGTGTTGATAGCCGCTCAGAACCATTAATCCGGCTAACGGTAACGACAATCCCACCTCTAAAGTCATTGCACCACCTTGAGAAAAACCGCCAAGAATCGTGCGAGATAAAGGAATTCCAGACTGCGCTTCGAGCGAGTTCAGCCAGTCGATCAAAGCTTTTCGGCTCGTTTGTAAGTCTGATTGTTGCGTGAAATCAGCTTGAAAGTTGGCATACGAGAGGTCATACCACATTTTTCCCTGAGTGCTGTAGGGATGCGGGAACGGCGCATCAGGAATGAAAAATTGAATATCCGGTAACTCCAAAAGTGAGCAGAGAAATGCAACATCTTGAGCATTCGATCCCCAGCCGTGCAGGATGACGATCGAGCCTTTGGGAGTGCCAGATTTTGCGGGAATTGCGATCGCGTTCAGTGCCATAGAATTTCATCACTCATCCTGCTGATTGTAACGCTATGCTTAAAGATCTCTTTTTACTTGGGAACTAAATCGATGGCACGTTTAGCATTATTGAGCGTCTCCGACAAAACGGGATTAATCGAGCTTGCAAAACAGTTAGTCGAAGAATTTGGCTTTGATTTGATTAGCAGTGGCGGAACGGCTCAGGCATTGAAAACAGCCGGATTGCCTGTGACAAAGGTTTCAGACTACACCGGATCTCCTGAAATTTTAGGCGGACGAGTCAAAACGCTGCATCCTCGGATTCATGGCGGAATTCTGGCGCGTCGAGATTTACCGGAGCATGTAGCAGATTTGGAAGCGCAGAACATTCGCCCGATCGATCTGGTCGTGGTCAATCTTTACCCGTTTGAGCAGACGATCGCGAAACCGGATGTCTCGCTCGAAGACGCGATCGAACAAATCGATATCGGCGGCCCTGCCATGATTCGCGCTTCGGCTAAGAACTTTGCAAACCTCACGGTGTTGTGCAATCCAAATCAGTACAATGCTTACCTTGAAGAGCTTCGGAAGAATGGAGAAGCCTCGATCGCATTCCGCCAACACTGCTCACTCCAAGCCTTCAAACATACTGCAAGTTACGATCAAGCGATCGCAGCTTATCTAGAAAAGCAAACACAATCAGCATCAACCTCGTTCACTCTAACAGGAACGCAAATTCAAGCCTTACGCTACGGAGAAAATCCACATCAACCCGCAGCATGGTATCAAACCGGAGCCGTTGCAACCGGCTGGGCAGCCGCAACAAAGCTTCAGGGAAAAGAACTGAGCTACAACAATCTGGTTGATTTGGAAGCAGCACGATCGATTATTGCTGAATTTATTCACGATGATCCCGCCGCAACGATCATCAAGCACAACAACCCTTGTGGATCAGCAATGGGCGGATCAATTTCCGAAGCTTATGAGAAGGCGTTTAACGCAGATTCGACTTCTGCATTTGGTGGCATTGTGGCATTGAATCGAGCGATCGACCCTCCAACCGCAACCTCCTTAACCAAAACCTTCCTAGAATGCGTAGTTGCGCCTGGAATTGATCCAGAAGCTCAAACCATCTTGCAGGCAAAGCAGAATTTACGAGTGTTAGTTCTGCCAGATTTGAGCAATGGTGCAAAAGAGAACGTTAAACCAATTGCAGGCGGGTTTTTAGTGCAAGCGGCGGATGATATCGTTGCTGATCCAAATACTTGGCAGTTTGTCACCGAGAGAAAGCCGACTCCCGAACAGCTTGCAGAATTGCTGTTTGCCTGGAAGATTTGTAAGCACGTGAAATCAAACGCGATCGTCGTCAGTCGCGATCGCACCACGTTAGGAGTTGGAGCCGGACAAATGAATCGCGTCGGCTCGGTGAAAATTGCACTCGAACAAGCAGGAGACAAAGTAAACGGTGCAGTGCTAGCTAGCGATGGCTTTTTCCCGTTTGATGATTCGGTGCGAACGGCGGCGGCGGCGGGAATTAGCGCGATCGTTCAGCCCGGAGGCAGTATGAGAGACGCCGACTCGATCGCTGCTGCCAACGAGCTTGGAATCGTGATGGTGCTTACCGGAATTCGTCACTTTCTGCATTAGAAATTGTGCTAAGTTTTATTACAGTTCTCACGAAACACATCCCCTATGTCGCCTGACATCCTTCACACCCTCAAAGTCTACAGTCAGTTTGTTCACCCCGTTTTGATGTGGGTGTTGCTAGCGCTGACAAGCTATGCGCTGTACACAGGATTCCAATGGCGACGGACTCGATCGGCAGAAGGCGACCTGAAAAAACAGCTCATCAAGCAGAAATTCAACATCAAACATCATCAAATTGGTGCGATCGTGTTGACTTTGATGGTGGTGGGTTCAGTTGGAGCAATGGGCGCAACTTACATTAATAGCGGCAAGCTTTTTGTCAATCCCCATTTAGTTGCAGGACTAGGCATGACCTGCTTAATTGCAATCTCAGCTTCACTCACCCCGTTTATGCAGAAAGGTCAGGAATGGGCACGAATGAGCCATATCTTGATCAATGTGGTGATTACTGGATTATTCGGATGGCAAGCTGTAACCGGAATGCTGATCGTGCAGAACATCATTAACCGAATGTAATTCAACTCAATCTAATCCGAAGGCAGGAGCGATCCTACCTTCGGATTTTTATTTGCGATTTTTGATCACTCTTCCAGGACTGACGAAAGAAATTCCTTGATTTCCTAGCCATCATCCCCCTCGTCTGAGGTTCCGTCTAGCCCGCGTAATACTAGGTCTCTAGATCCGCACTACAGATCTTGGTACAGGTGCGACTCGCCACAGTCTCATACCTCAGGCTTTCGCTATCTCTATCACAAGTGCGAGGGAAGCTAATTCACTTCCGGTCACAGTTAAAGGCGTACAACCTACAAAAACTCTTATACAGAACAACGAGGTGGCGAGGTAGGAAATGATTTTATTCAAGTCTCAGAAAGGAACAAAACTTGCTTCATGGTTTCTGTCCTGTCTAATGATGGTGCCATTTGTCGCTGCATGTGGTGGTGGTAGCAATCAACAAACTCGGATCGATGACGCTCGAATCGCGTCTGCTCCAAACGGTGCACCGAATGCGCCAGCGCGACCTAAAAAACAAGGACTATCGACGGGTCAAAAAGCAGCAGTAACCTTAGCAGGTGCAGCAGCGTTGTATTACCTCTACAACCAGCACAAAAAGTCCCAAGCCGCCAAGGGTCAACAACCGCAGTATTACATGTCGAAAAATGGTCGGGTTTACTACCGGGATGCTCAGAAACGGGTGCAGTGGGTGACACCGCCGCGTGAAGGAATTCAGGTTCCAGCATCAGAAGCGCGGCAATATGAACAGTTTCAGGGATACAACAACCGAGCAAGCGGACGCGATTTAACCAGTTTGCCCGAAGCGCGATCGGCAGGCTTCTAGATTGAGTAAAACCTTATTTGGAGATTAGATCATGGTTGACGATATTTTTAGAAGAGTTGCTGGTGCTTTTTTAGGTGATGAAAATTCATCCGAACAAGAGCGTCGCCCCCGTCCTGCAAGCCAAGATCCCTATGGCGATCCGGCTGATCAAGGTTATGGCGATGCGATGCCTGCAAGCCAAGATCCCTATGGCGATCCGGCTAATCAATATGGTCAGGGATATGGTGATGTGATGCCTGCAAGCCAAGATCCCTACGGTGATCCGGCTAATCAATATGGTCAGGGGTATGGTGATGTGATGCCTGCAAGCCAAGATCCCTACGGCGATCCGGCTGACCAAGGTTATGGCGATGTGATGCCTGCAAGCCAAGATCCCTACGGTGATCCGGCTAATCAATATGGTCAGGGGTATGGTGATGTGATGCCTGCAAGTCAAGATCCCTATGGCGATCCGGCTGACGAAGAAGGATATCGCTACTAATTACGGAAGGCTTCGCTTAGCCCAAGGGCAACGCAAGACCGCCGCATAAAATCATCTCATCCTTCCTTTGGCTAAAGCTGGAGGAAGGATTGTTTTTGGCATCCAGAATTTCCAGCACTAACGGCAGCAAATTACCGTTTTGAATTTCACTATATTGGCTACAATTTTGCTTTACAATTTTGGCAACTGATCCCAGTCCACTTACGGATAAAAAGTTCTATGAGTATCGGATATGTTGCCCTCGTACTTCACGCTCATTTACCGTTTGTGCGTCACCCAGAAAGCGATTACGTTTTAGAAGAAGAATGGCTTTACGAGGCGATTACCGAAACCTACATTCCGCTAATTCAGGTCTTTGAAGGGTTAAAGCGCGACGGGGTAGACTTCAAAATCACCATGAGCATGACCCCGCCGTTGTGTTCGATGCTGGCAGACCCACTTCTGCAAGAGCGCTACGATGAGCATCTCGCCCAACTCGAAGAACTGGCAGAACTAGAGGTTGAGCGTCATGCTCACTCTGGGCACATGAAGTATCTGGCAGAACACAACGCCAAAGAATTCAATGCGGTTCGCAATACTTGGGAAAAGTACGATCGTAATCTGATCACTGCCTTCAAACAGTTTCTCGACTCGAACAACCTCGAAATCATTACTTGCGGGGCAACTCATGGCTATCTGCCCCTGATGAAAATGTATCCGCAAGCAGTCTGGGCACAGATCCAAGTTGCCTGCGAACATTACGAAAAAACCTTTGGTCGTCCCGCCAAAGGAATCTGGCTCCCCGAATGCGCCTACTACGAAGGAGTTGAACGGATGTTAGCCGATGCGGGACTGCGCTACTTCCTCACCGATGGACATGGCATTCTCTACGCGCGTCCTCGCCCCCGGTATGGAAGTTATGCCCCAATTTTCACAGAACCTGGTGTGGCTGCATTCGGGCGCGATCATGAATCGTCTCAGCAGGTTTGGTCATCAGAAGTTGGGTATCCAGGAGCGGTTGAATACCGCGAGTTCTATCGCGATTTAGGCTGGGATGCAGACTACGAATACATCAAGCCGTATGTCATGCCCAATGGTCAGCGCAAGAATGTGGGCATCAAGTATCACAAGATTACGGGTAAAGGGTTAGGGCTGGGCGATAAGCAGCTCTACGATCCGTACTGGGCGCGGGAAAAGACAACTGAACACGCCGCCAACTTTGTCTACAACCGGGAACGCCAGGTTGAGCATTTGTTTGGCATTATGCACCGCCCGCCGATCGTTGTTTCCCCCTACGATGCCGAACTCTTTGGTCACTGGTGGTACGAAGGCCCCTGGTTCATCGATTACCTGTTCCGTAAGGCCTGGTTTGATCAAGATACCTTTGAAATGACGCACTTAGCGGACTATCTGAGAAAGCACCCGACTCAGCAAGTGTGTCGCCCGTCGCAATCGAGCTGGGGCTACAAGGGCTTCCACGAGTATTGGCTGAATGAAACGAATGCGTGGATTTATCCGCATCTGCACAAAGCCGCAGAACGCATGATTGACCTTGCAAAACGGGAACCCGCAGACGAGTTGGAGTGGCGAGCACTCAACCAAGCGGCGCGAGAACTTTTGTTAGCGCAATCTTCTGACTGGGCATTTATCATGCGAACCGGAACAATGGTTCCGTATGCGATTAGAAGAACTCGATCGCACCTGATGCGCTTCAACAAACTCTACGAAGACCTGAATCACGGCAAAGTAGATTCTGGTTGGGTTGAGAAGGTGGAAGCGATCGACAACATTTTCCCGGACATCAACTACCGCGTTTATCGTCCACTTTAAATTCATAATGACAAGTCAACGAAAGCCTGATCGAGCAAGGTTATCCTATCGATCAGGCTTTCTTGCATTTAGAAAATGTAGAGGCGTGAATCCGTCTGATGTAGCGAAGTGCCTACATCGCCAATGGGTAAGATTTCACGGTGGGACAACATTCATTTGATGTTGCTTTCTAGGCAAGCAAATCTGAGATTAATCATTGTTGCAAACGCAAATTGCTTGGATCAGGCATGGTAAGTTAAGCATGATGCTGCTCTAAAGCGCGGTGAATTGGGGCAAGTAAGGCATTTCAGCCCTTCAAACAGGTTGCGATCGACCTACCTCAACTGCCAAATTTTAGACTGTCACTCTATCAAATCCGACGGCTCTCAACAGATGATTTGATAGTTAAGCAAGGCAAGGTGTAACGCTTGTTGAAGGTTCTTCACAACGGAGTTGCACTGCTTTTTCAATGGCTCTTTCTTGCTCGCATCCCTACTACGTACTTGGCTGAGGCATTTTTCAAAATCTCTGCATTTCGTTTTCCGAAATCACATCCTCAGAGAGAGTAGCAGTACAAAGACGGTGTTGGATACTGTTCACTAGCCCCCTGGTGAAATCAGGGTATTACAACACTTTTTATTCAACCCCCGCTAAAGACTTTATTTATGAGAGGGCATTCCATGAAAGCATTGAAGACTTACCTCCTCGCCCCTGTTAAACAAGCAGCCCCGATGATCGCAGGTTTTTCGCTTGCGCTCACCAGCTTGGTGGCGACGAATGCTCCTGCTCAAGCAGCTCCCCGCACTCTGGCGAAAAACGCAGTTGCTCAAGCAACCACACAGAAAACCACATTGCCGGATGGAGTCTACCTTTACGGGCAATCCGCAGAACCCGATCAGATCGGGCAGGGCTATTTTGTATTTGAAGCACGACAAGG
>NZ_JAMPLJ010000005.1:0-357323 GCF_039962505.1 Leptolyngbya sp. DQ-M1 | reverse complement strand
TTGACGAGCAAATCTTTGCCACTATCGCCCATCTGAACGAGCAAGTGTTCAAGCTGTTTCAACACGATCGGCAAGGGCTTGGTTCGTCCATTTTCCCAACGGTTGACGCTTTGGAATGAAACTCCTAACCTCACAGCGAACTTGGCTTGCGAGAGTTCTAGGCGTTGTCGTGTTTCTCGCACCAGATCTGCTAGCTCTGTTCGATCGATCGTAGGCATAGGGTACGAATCATTAAATTACCTTTACTACTAATACCATGTGGTATATCGAGCAGCTTCTCTTATATGACATAACGATCGTATGACTCTTGCCGCAACGCGCTACTCATTAAGCTTTTATTTGTAGCTTCTAGGTTCGCAATTTGCTGCCGGAGAGAAATAGCCTGTTCTTGTAGTTCTCTCATGGACGGATTCGAGCTATGACTCGATTGAGATTTACGACTGCTTGTTTCGGAACGCACAATACGGCTGATGCGATCGAGCGTGTCCATGTTTAAATCATCCTGAGATACAGATTGTGTTTGTACGCCATTGCGCTTTTCAAACCCAAACACTTTTCAAACCCAAACAAATGTGTGTGAGAACCGTATTATAAGCGTTCCAGTTAATTAAGTCGGCTTCTCACACAACAAAGTTGGCTGCATCAATCTGGGCATTCACAACTTTTTATGGAGACCTGGAATCTATGGGCGATACTGGATTTGAACCAGTGACCCCATCCGTGTGAAGGATGTGCGCTACCCCTGTGCCAATCGCCCGAATCTTTATAAAGATATCACAGATTGCTTCCGATCGATCAAGCGCAATTCTTAAAAATCAAGTTTCGCAAAATTCTTTGTCCCCAGGTTGACACTACCAGCAAAACCGAATATAGTACCGATGTACTAAATACACTTGTATTGCCCTTATCTTGTTGAGGAAAACGCCATGAACGGATTAGGCACTCGCAGCAGACCCCGGAAAGAAACCACTGGAACTGTGTCCCATCGTACGATCGCGCTTGATGCTGGCAACTACGATCTCAAGTTCTGGAACGGAGCAGGACATCCAAGAGCGATTCGATCGATGAGGTTTCAATTACCGCAAGGACGCGATCCGGTGCGTTATTCTGACCAGTCGCCGCTGATTGAGTTGCCGGACGGAACTCGCTATCATTTTGGCACACAAGCGTACAAATATCGCCGTCAACAACAAACGGTTGTAGAGAATAAAGTTGATCTAGCAAGATTGCATCTATATGCCTGTTTAGAGTCTGAGCGGGATGAGGAGATGAGCCAGTTTCCGCTGCACGTTTATGCCTCTACGCCTGATCCGAGCCGCAATGCAGACACGATCAAATCTCAACTGCTGGGAATGCACGAATTTAAGCGGAATGGTATTCCGTTTAGAATCACAGTCGAGCACGTTGAAGTAGAACGCGAAGGAATTGGAGCTTATCGCTATGCTCAACAGTTAGGACTCATTCCTGATAGTGGTTATACGATCGTCGTTGATATCGGTGGTGGAACGTGGCTAACACGACTGATTGATGCGGAAGGAGATGTGATCGATGAAAACGTGATGGATCGAGGAGGATCGTATGAGCTTGCAACAGCGATTAGCTTCGATCGACGGCTAATTGATGCGTTGGGAACCACAGTTGATCCGGCAATTGTGATGGATGGATTCAAATCGGGGCATACCTATGCGGATACAGGATTATCCTGGTCGCTCTGGCTGGAAGAGTATCTTGATCCTTGGTTTAAGGGAATTTTTCAAACAATCAAAGCACAGTACACGCCTTATATGCCGCGCGTCACCCGGTTTTTGGTCACAGGCGGAAGCTCACACCTAATTGCAGAACGACTCGCAGGGCGAAAGTTATTTGCAGTGATGCCTGATCCACAGTTTGCCAATGTTCGAGGATTGTACCCGGTCGCTGAAGGGTGGCAGCTATGTATGACAACAAAATAAGACTCAGCAAGGATGTGATCGAAAAGGCAGAATTGATTGCCGCAGAATGGGGATTGAAAAATGCAAGAGCTGCGATCGAAGCTGTATTTCGCAAGTATGCAGATGATTATCTGTATGGACGATCACAAGGAACCTCTGTGATTCAAAGATCACAACCGATGATAGCGGTTGATCGCGATAGTCAGTCAGTTCCGTGTGAAGCGATCGAGGAGCTGGATGATTTGTTAGGACTTTAGTTAGGACTTTAGAGCGATTGGGCTGAACGGTATCTAAAGATGCTCTAAATCTTTAGATGCCGTTTTTTATGCGGCATTGAATGATTTATCAGTCAGATTTATCTATAAATTTGATACAGGCAAATTCATAAATCTATGTCGCAATATATTCTAAGACGACTTCTTGGCTTGGTTCCTGTTCTATTTGGAATTACATTAGCGGTATTTTTATTGCTGCGATTGATTCCGGGCGATCCGGCGATCGTGCTTGCGGGAGAACGGGCAACGCCAGAGCAAATCGCCGCCTTGCGGACTCAACTAGGACTCGATCGCCCCTTGTGGCTTCAGTATTTCGCGTTTGTGGGCAATCTATTGCAGTTGAAATTAGGCAATAGTATTTTGAGCGGTATTCCCGTGATCGATGAAATTCGATCACGCTGGGCAGCAACCTTTGAATTGTCGATCGCGGCAATTTTGATTGCAATTATTCTCGGAATTCCAGCCGGAATCATTGCTGCCGTGCAGAAAAATCGCTGGCAAGACCAAGTGACGATCGCGGGGTCATTGCTCGGTGTGTCGCTTCCGGTGTATTGGCTGGGATTGTTGCTAATTTACCTATTTTCAATCACGTTGCGATGGTTGCCTCCGAGCGGTCGGATTAGCGTTGAGACTGGATTTAACTTTCAACCGATTACCGGATTTTATCTGCTGGATACAGTGTTAAGGTTGAATGCTCCAGCATTGATCGATGTGATCGCGCATCTGATTCTTCCAGCATTAACGTTAGGGACAATTCCATTGGCGATCGTCGCCCGTATTACCCGCAGTGCCATGCTAGATGTGTTGTCACAGGATTATATCCGGACAGCAAGAGCAAAAGGATTATCGAATTATTTAGTGATTCTGCGTCATGCGTTGAAGAATGCACTGTTACCGATTAATACCACGATCGGGCTTCAGTTCGGAACCTTGCTAGGGGGTGCGATTTTGACAGAGACAATCTTTTCGTGGTCGGGGATCGGCTCTTGGATTTATGAAGGCATTTTGGCGCGAGATTATCCGGTGGTGCAAGGCGGAGTGGTGTTTGTGGCAATCGTCTTCGTGTTGATTAATTTAGTCGTGGATCTGTCTTATGCGCTTATTGATCCAAGAGTTCGATATGAGTAGAAACCGTTCTCTTCTGCGATTCTGGCGATCGACTTCTGGCAGAACTGGGCTGATTCTTACTCTGGTATTGTTTGCACTCGCGCTGCTTGCACCGATTCTTAGACCTTACATTCCCGGAGGCGATCGCGATTTTATTGCCCGATTACAGCCGCCAAGCCCCGGTCATTTACTGGGAACTGATGGACTGGGGCGCGATTTATTGACATTGATTTGGCATGGAATTCAGACATCGCTGTTCATTAGCTTGGTTTCGGTGGGAGTTGGAGCCGCGATCGGGGTCTTTTTCGGTTTACTCGCGGGCTATTTTCGCGGTTGGATCGAGGCGCTGATTGTTTGGCTTACAGATATTTTGCTGGCGTTTCCGTCGATTTTGCTAGCGATCGCCATTGTCACTACGGTCGAGAGATTCACCTTCAGAATTAACGATCTAGTCATTTTCAATCACACCTTGACGAGTCTGCAAAAAGTAGTGATTGCGGTCGCGATCGCACAAATTCCGATTTATATTCGCCTCACTCGCAGTCTGGTGCTATCGCTCCGAGAACAAGATTTCGTGCAGGCGGCAACTGCCATCGGAGCGACAGCACCCCAAATCATTGTGCGGCACATTT
The DNA here is from genome assembly GCF_039962505.1 of Leptolyngbya sp. DQ-M1. NCBI lineage: Bacteria > Bacillati > Cyanobacteriota > Cyanophyceae > Leptolyngbyales > Leptolyngbyaceae > Leptolyngbya > Leptolyngbya sp. DQ-M1. The sequence goes on along the minus strand of NZ_JAMPLJ010000005.1, from coordinate 353,378 downwards.
TGCCCGGAAGCTTAACTCCGATCATTGTTCAAGCCTCTTTATCATTGGGAACGGCGACGCTCGAAGCAGCCGGTCTAGGCTTTTTGGGGCTGGGGGCACAACCTCCAACTCCAGAACTCGGCACCCTGTTATCTGATGCGTTTCGCAACGGCTACGCGCTGACTTCCCCCTGGACAACAATTTTTCCGGGGTTAGCGATTACGATGATTGTTCTAGCGTTTAACTTATTAGGTGATGGATTGCGCGACGGGTTTGACCCACGATCGCAATAGTCAAAAATGCTATCCTGTGTTTCGTCACCTGTTCCACCCGCTATGAAAGAAATTCAGATTCTACTTGAAGCGCTAAAAGATCCAGACGAAGAAGTGCGATCGGATGCAACTCAGGCGTTGTGGCAGATTTGGTTTGCTCAAAAAGGAGTCGCAGGACTGCAAACGCTACAACGAGCACAGGTGCTACTCGAATCTGGTGAAGCAATGCAGGCGGAAGCCGTGTTATCTGAGTTGATTGAACAATTACCGGATTTTGCAGAGGCTTGGAACCGACGGGCGGTATTGTATTTTGTGCAGCAACAGTACCGCAAAGCGATCGCCGATTGCCAAAAAGCGATCGAGCTCAATCCAATTCACTTCGGCGCGTGGCACGGATTGGGACTATCCTATGCGGCACGAGGGGAATATCGAGAGGCGATCTCTGCGTTTCGGCAGGCGCTAGAGATTCAACCGTATGCGATCGAGAATCAGCGCTTGATTTTGGAATGTACCGCTAAACTGAGCTGAGTTAAACGACGAGACAGCGTAGTCTGGTAATGTTCAGACCTGTGGAAGTTTCTAAACGGGAAGCCCGAATTCATAGCGGTTCATGAATAACCCGATAATACCGAATCAATTTGTTAATGCGACAGATCCTTCGCCCCCTAAATCCCCCATACTGGGGGACTTTGAGAATCCGAAACAGATTTGGCTTGAAGTCCCCCACGAGTGGGGGATTTAGGGGGCTTCCAAGATCTGTAGCACTCAAAAATCAATTCGGTATAACAATGTCATGAATGTCTACTGAGTAAACGAGCTACTGCCCTTAATTTCCTGCCCAGGTGGAACTTCAACTCTCTACTTCTCTTTTATTAAGGAGATGATCACATCCACTAACTTCTCCGGCTCCACTGGTTTAGCAACGTGCCCCTGGAATCCTGCTGCGAATGCCTGTTGTTGGTTAAGTTCCCCGGCGTAAGCTGTTAGCGCAATTGCGAGAACATCCCCGTTGTCTTCTGGCGATCGTCTTCTAATCTGACGTAAGAGTTCATAGCCATCCATTTCTGGCATCCCAATATCGCTAATGACAACATCCGGCTTGAATACATCTAAGGCTTCTAAAGCTTCGATCGCAGAAGTTGTCACTTTTATTTCTGCTCCGGCTTGTTCCAGAATGGCAGAAACCAGTTCTCGCATATCGGCTTGATCATCCACCGCTAAAACTTGTAAACCCGCCAGGGGAAAAGCTTTTACTGAGGAGCTTAAAGGCTCAGGCTGACCTGAATTTTCTCCACGCCGATTTTTTGACGCTGGCAATAGAACAGTAAATGTTGCGCCTAATCCTTCTCCAGGACTTTCTGCCTGAACCGTTCCGCCGTGTAGTTCCGTTAAGTGCTGAACGATCGCCAACCCTAACCCCAATCCCCCAAACTTACGAGTTGTTGCGCCGTCCTCCTGTCGGAAGTATTCAAACACATGGGGTAGAAACTGCGGCGCAATTCCTTTACCGGTGTCTTGAACTTGAATTTGAACGTGAGTATTGGTTTGTGCTAGTCGAATCTCTATGGTTCCGCCTGACGGGGTAAATTTGATTGCATTGCTGAGCAAATTCCAGACCACCTGTTGAAGACGAGCGACATCCCCTAAGACCAGTTCAATCTCGCTGGCGATAACCTTCTGTACTTCGATCCCTTTTGCTTCAGCAGACAAGTGTACGGTTTCCAGAGCAGCATCAACGACCGTGACTAAATCAACTGGACAAGCATCCAACATCATTTTGCCGCGCAGAATCCGTGAGACATCGAGTAAATCATCAATGAGTTGGGTTTGCAGCTTGGCATTGCGCTCGATCGTTTGCAGGGCACGCCTTGTTGCTGCTTCATCAAACTGACGCGCTTGCAGCAGCTTTGACCATCCCAGAATGGGATTGAGGGGCGATCGCAGTTCGTGAGACAGCACTGCCAAAAATTCATCTTTAATCCGGTTGGCTTGTTCGGCTTCTCTTCGGGCGTTCTGTTCGCGTTCTAGCAATTTTTCGCGCTCTTGTTCAGCTTGCTTTCGCTGCGTGATATCTTGCACAACTCCCAGCATTCCGAGAACCTGCCCGAACGAGTCGTACTGAGCACGTCCTTTGGCAGCGATCCATCGTTCTGTTCTGTTCGGATGAATCACTCGATATTCAATGTCGTAGTCGCTGCGTTCAGCAATCGCTTGTTCAAGCTGTAAACCTGCTCGCTCTCGATCGTCGGGATGAAGGAGCTTTTGCATCTGGGTCCAGGTCATATAAGGTCCTGGTGGAATACCAAATATCTCAGCCGCTTGCTCTGTAAATGTCACAATGTCGGTTGCTGCGTTCCAACTCCAGTCTCCCAGTTTTGCAGCCGCCAACGCCAAACTTAACTGCTCAGTACTCTCTTTTAATGCTTTTTCCGCTTGTTTGCGCTCGGTAATGTCTGTACAAGTGCCAAACCAGCGAATGACTTGACCTTGCTCATCCAGCATCGGCAGAGCGCGGGTGAGATGCCAGCCGTAGCTGCCGTCCGCTCGTCTCAAGCGATGTTCTACGTCATAGCTGGTCTTTTGCTCAGCGGCTTGAGTCCACTTCTTGATGCTGTCGGCGCGATCGTCGGGATGAATAACTTCCTGCCAGCCCCATCCCTGAGTTTGTGCCAGGGTTAGCCCGGTGTAGTCGAACCAGCGATGGCTGCAATAATCAACGCAACCTCCTGCATCCGCTGTCCAAACCATTTGCGGAATCGATTCTGCGAGAAAGCGAAAACGCTGTTGGCTGGCGACCTGACGCGATCGACCCAACTCCAAATTCGTGGCCACCCGTGCCAGCAGTTCTCTCGCGCTAAAAGGCTTGACCAAATAATCATCGGCTCCTGCTTCTAGTCCCTCAACGGCAGCTTCTTCACCCGCTCGCGCTGAAAGCAGCAAAATTGGAATCTCGCGAGTTTGGGAATCAGCCCGGAGTTGCCGCAGCAGTTCAAAGCCATCGAGCTTGGGCATCATCACATCGGTGAGCACTAAATCCGGCAATTGGGCACGAGCCGCTTCCAGGGCAGCTTGACCATCGGCAACCGCTTCGACCTCATAGTGTTCCTTCAAGAGCCGTTGCAGGTAGTGACGCATATCCGCGTTGTCATCGGCCAACAAAATTCGGGCAGAAGCGCGAGGAGGTAACGCTGCTGAGTCTTCGCTGCGCTCCACAACCCACTCTAGGGCTTCTTCGACATAAGCTGCCGCGCCTGTAGCCGTTGAAGCCTGGGTTCGGGCGGATTGAATCTGCTCCGACGGCAGGTGAGCACACCCGATCGGCAATCGCACAACAAAGGTACTTCCTTCCTTTTCCACGCTGCTCGCAGTCACCGTTCCCCCATGCAGCTTGACCAATTCCTGCACCAGCGACAGTCCAATGCCCGAACCTTCATAGGAGCGACCCCGCGCCCCGGCAACCCGATGAAACCGTTCAAACAGACGGGGCAACTCATGAGCCGGAATGCCAGTTCCCGTATCTTGAACGACCAGTTCAACCGCAGCGTCGACCGGACGCAGTGACACCGAGATCTGTCCCTCAAAAGTAAACTTGAACGCGTTGGAGAGCAAGTTAAGCACAATCTTCTCCCACCTTTCGCGATCGACATACACAGGTTCCGGCAGCGGAAGACAATTCACGACCAGCTGCATTCCTGCTTTCTCGATCGCCGATCGAAACACGCTAGCAAGATCAGCCGTCAGGCTTGCCAGATCCGTTGGCTCATAAACGGCTTGAATCCGCCCCGCCTCAATCCGAGAAAAGTCGAGTAAGGTGTTGACCAGCTTTAACAAACGCTGGCTGTTGCGATGTGCCACAGCAATTTGTTCTCGTTCAGCAGCAGGCAACTGGTCACTCTGAAGCAAATCCTCGAGCGGATTCAGCATCAAGGTCAGCGGTGTGCGAAACTCGTGGCTGACATTGGAAAAGAAAACCGTTTTTGCCCGATCGAGTTCTGCCAGCATTTCGGCGCGGCGGCGTTCTTCTTCATAAGCCTGAGCATTGCGGATCGACACAGAAACCTGTCCAGCCAGCAGCTCATAAAACGACTGGTAGCCTTCATCCAGCCCACGGTTCGGACTGATGCCGCAAATCAGCACTCCTAGCGGTGCAGCCACATTCGACGACGGAATCGGTAAGGCGATCGCCTGGCTCACGCTTTCGTTCCAAGGTCCGCCAGCAATGGTGATGTCCCGATCAAGCTCTGAGACGATCGCGGTTTGACCTGCCATCGCTTTTGCTAGAGACCATCGATCCGCTGTTTCTACCAGTGCTTCTGAAAGCAGAACAGTGGTTGGAACGATCGCCGGATTGCCGTTCATCCCCACGCTGCCGCAGAGCTTTAGGGTTTGGTCGTTGGAGTCGCGCAAGTAGATCAGGGCAAAAGGCACATCCAGCGGACATTCCGCGATCGTCGCCAGAATATCCTGACAGGTTGCATCTACACTCCGCGTTTCCCCTGCCCGGGCTGCCAGGTCGCGCTGCAAACGCAACCGTCGCTCTCCTAACACCTGCTGCGTCACTTCGCTACAGACACAGAGCATGCCGCGAATCGCACCTGCATCATCTTCAACGGCACTGTAGGACAAACTAAAATGCGCTTCCTCGTTGTAGCCGGAGCGGTTCACTGCGAGCATCTGGTCTTCCACCCAGTTGGGAACCCCAGTCGTCATGACTTCGGTAATCATCGGACCGATCACATCCCAGGACTCAGCCTGAGTTTCCCGGATCGATCGTCCCAGCGCGTAGGGATGTTTCGTGCCAATCAGATTGATATAAGCATCGTTGTAAATCTGAATTAGCTCCTGCTCCCACAGCAAGATCATGGGGTAACGCGAGCCTAACAGCGTACGAACGGTTGATTTTAGGCTTTGCGACCAGGATTCAACAGCCCCCACTGGCGTTTGTGCCCACTCCATTGCCTGCATCCGTGTTCCCATTTCCCCAAACTTGGGAAAGGGACTTGTTCTGTGTCTGTTCATTCGCCTTCCTTTCTCTTCTTCATATTAGGCATTTCGCGGCTCGAGTGGGGGAAGCCGTCAGTCCCGTCCCTTTATAAATATTATGCTTGCTCCTGCTTGCCGCCGTGCCGCCAAAGTCCTTGCCGAACTAATGAATGAACAATTTTTTGAGTTTCCTCTGTTTCACAATGCGTATACAAGCATCCCCAGGTCAAACCTGAAAACGAGAAGAGTATCCTGTTCCAAAATCTGGCAGCTGAATCATTAGGTCATGTTCTAGCGATTATCTTGCTCCCCCTGAACGCTAGAAAGCTTCAATCGACGGTCAAACAGATTGACCGCAGATTCGGGAGTATCAAAATTCCCTTTATATCTGAAATTGACTGATAATCGTTTGTAAGTTGACTGCCATCTGCGCCAGTTGCATTGCTGCTTGAGCCGTGTTACTTGCTCCGATCGTGGTCGTCTGAGCATTTTGAGCCACCACTCCAATATTCTTGGCGATATCTGAACTTCCCTTTGCAGCTTCTGCAACATTACGAGAGATTTCATTCGTCGTTGCCGTTTGTTCTTCAACCGCGCTGGCGATCGTATTTTGAATGTCGTTAATTTGGTTGATCACGGCTGTAATTTGAGTGATCGCTTCAACCGCACCGCTTGTATCCGTCTGAATCGCTTCAATTCGTTGACTAATATCTTCGGTGGCGGCGGCGGTTTGTTTTGCCAGCTCTTTGACTTCATTGGCAACAACCGCAAAGCCTCGACCTGCATCTCCCGCTCGTGCCGCTTCGATCGTGGCGTTTAATGCCAGCAAATTAGTTTGCTGCGCGATCGAGGTAATCACTTTGATCACTTTGCCAATTTCAACGCTGCTTTGACCCAGCTTTGTGATCGTCGCGTTGGTTTGATCGGAAGTTCTGACCGCATCGCTCGCGACTTTTGCGGCTTCTGCTGCGCTTTTCGCAATTTCTCGGATGCTCGCGTTCATTTCTTCGATCGCTGTAGCAACCGTGGCTGCATTCTGGCTCACTTGTTCCGCCGAAGCTGAAGCCGAGGTTGCTTGTTCAGCCGTTTGTCCTGCATTGCCTGTCATTTCATGACTCACAGCAGAAAGTTCTTCGGCTGCGGTCGCGACCGTTGTTGCCACTTCTGTAATCTGCCGCAGCGAACTCCGGAGATTTTCGATCATTTGGTTGATGCTGCGGGTGAGGGTGCGAAATTCTCCGGTGTTTTCTGCTTCGATTTGGTTTGCCAAATCTCCTTGAGCAACAGCACAAGAGATCTCAGCAATACCGCGAACTTGCTCAGTGATATCGTGAGCCATCTGATTGACGGTTTCGATCAGCTCCTGCCAGATTCCTGTTGCGCCTGCGATCGTTGCAACTATTTCCAGATTGCCTTCGGTGCCAATTTCTCTCACAACTCGCGTAAATTCGGCGGTGTAAAGATTAAGCCGATCGATTAGATCGTTGACGATCGGTGAGATTGGGAGAGATTCCTCACTTGTTGACATTTTTTGGCTGAGGTCGCCTTGCGCGATCGCGCTTAACACTTGCTCGGCTTCGCTCATTCCTTGAGTCAAGTTCTGATTGCGGATCATTAACTGATTGAATTCTCGCGCTATCTCGCCGAAGCCGTTGTTCTCATCTAAACGAACCGAGAAATCGCCTGCGTTTGCGGCTTGCATTGCCTGTAAAAGTTGCTGCATATGTGCTTTCATCGCGGTTGCCGATCCAGCGCTTGCTGTTTTTGGGGTTGAATTAGAAACCATCGAGATATCCTTAGTTAATTGAGCGAACTCGTGATTAGGGTTGAATCTGAAAATTTGGTTGAATCTGAGATTTTGATAGTATCCAAGATCAGCAGAACACCTTGCTCAAGTTTGTATGCGCCTTTTAGAAAGCCTCGAATGTGAGCAGTCAAATTAGCAGGCGGCGGCTCAAATGTTTCGCTGTCACAGGACAAGATATCTCCAATGTCCTCAACAATGAAACTGATCACATCGTCGATCGTGTTCACAATCACGTTGTAAGTCGTTTCCTCGCCAATGCCACAGGATGCCGATCGCAGTCCCAATCGACAAGGCAAATCCACGACGGGAATCACCTGTCCGCGCAGATTCATTAAGCCGCAAATGTCTGGAGGCGCGAGCGGAATTCGGGTGAGCGGGGGTTGGCGAATGATTTCTTGCACCTGCTCAATCTCGATGCCAAAGTAGGAACCCTTGAGATAGAAAGTGCATACCTGTTGAATCGTCATCGATCGCTTCACCTCCTGATTGTGAGTTCGGGAACTCGATAAGGATTGGCTAGCTCGACGATCATAGCTAAATCCAAAATTTCAGTAATCTGACCTTGAACCGTTGCATAACAGTGAGCACCCGGACGAATTGCCGCTCCTGTCACCGTCAGCGATTCTTCTACGATGTCGAGAATTTGATTCACCATTAATCCAACAGTGCGATTCTGATCAAGTGTGATCACGACGATCGGGATACTCTCCTCAAACTGATTGAGAGAACGAGGCTTTCCGGTGAAAACGGCTTGTAGATCAATCAAAGCAACGACGCGATCGCCATATTGCATCAGAAGTTGTTGTCCAACTTGTTCAATCCTTGTCCTGGAAATTGTTTCTAGTCGAGTTGCCTGAGTCAGAACAATTCCCATCCGAGTATTCTCAGTCCCAAGCACAATCAGAATCAATTGACGATCGCGTTGTTCTGATTCAGAGACCGCAGTTGAAATGGGGATCTGCTTTTGAACACCTGCATATCGAGCAAGTCCAGCAGCATCAAGGATCAGCGCCGCAGTTCCATCTCCTAAAACGGTCGCGCCTGCAAACATCTCCAGCGATCTTAACTGTTTACTGAGCGGCTTAATCACAATATCCTGAGTATCTTCAATCTCATCCACAAGCAAGCCATAGTGATATCGATCGACGGTAATCACAACGAAATAAACTACATCAGTTGTTGTGGTTGATAGCTGTAGAACGGAAGCAAGATTAACCAAAGGCAGAATCTGTCCGCGCAGTCGATATACAGGAGCATTCAGCACTGTTTCAATGCTTTGATCAATTTGTTCTTTCCCTTCGATTCGCACCAGTTCCTGGATGCTGGCTTGAGGAATTGCAAATCGTTCACCTCCACTTTTCACCAGTAGCGTCGGAATAATGGCTAACGTCAGGGGAATTTTCAGGCGAAATGTAGTTCCCTGACCTAATTGGCTCTCAACCTCGACCGTGCCTTTAACCGCTTCAATGTTTCGCCGCACGACATCTAAACCAACTCCGCGCCCAGATAAGCGGGTCACTTCTGTCGCCGTCGAAAATCCAGGCTGAAAAATCAGATCCAACGCTTCTTGGTCGCTGATTAATTCCGCTTCGGTGGCGCTAATTAAGCCGAGTTGCTGCGATCGAACCTTAATCTGCTGGGGATCAATGCCCGCGCCATCATCGCTGATTTCTAGAATTACTTTGCCGCTTTCTTGAGCGGCTCTTAACTTGAGCATACCGGCAGCCGATTTACCCGCCGCCAGTCTAGCCGTTGAGAGTTCAATCCCATGATCAATACAATTGCGAATTAAATGCGTCAGAGGATCTTTAATCGCTGCAACAAGACTACGATCGAGTTCGGTTTCATCCCCTTCGAGAACCAGCGTCACTTCTTTACTACAGGCGATTGCTAGATCTCGCACAAATCGGGGCAGAGTCCGCCAGAGCGTATGAAGCGACTGCATGCGCGTCTGCATCACCTGATCTTGCAGTTCATTCGTAATCAGATTAATTTGCTGACAGGTTGAAACTAAAGCAGCATCGCTGCTTGTTGCGGTGAGTTGCAGCATTCGATTGCGAGCGAGAACCAGTTCACCCATTAGATTCATCAAATGGTCGAGTAAATCGATTTGAACTCGAATCGTAGAATTAAACGGGGTTAAAGCTTTTGCTTCGGCATCTTCCAAACTTTCTCTAGGATTGATGCCATCGATCGCAGCATCCACCGCGCAAAGCGCCGTTAACGTTGCAATCAAGCTGGAATAATCCTGATTGCCCTCGGTTTTGGTAATTTCGATCGTGCGTAAAATCTGTCGAATCACGTCTGTGAGCTGCAGCAGCACTGTTGCAATCTCAGGAGAAATTCGGCGCTGAGCCGTCCGAATCTTGTCGAGCAGTGCCTCTCCTGCATGAGCGATCGCTTCAAGTTTCGGAAACGGAATAAATCCACAGTTTCCCTTAATCGTATGCAAGGCACGATACATCCGATGCAGCAGAGCGGGGTCAAGAGAGCTATTTTCTAGGTGTAAAACATCCTGCTCAAACTGGGCAAGAATCTCGTGACTCTCAACCAGAAAAACCTTTAAATCTTCTGCATCGATTTCATTCAAAGGCTGCATGTACTCCGGACTCAACAGGTGCCCACTATTCCTATCCTACGGAGGATGAACACGACTCACAATCTACCCTAAGATAGACGTTGATCCAAAAGGAATGCTGAACACTAATGAAAATTCACTTGGAAAATTCACTTGATAGGGGGATATGGATTGTCCAACCTGCGGTTCGACTGAACTCCACCGGAATGGGCACCGCAATCACGTTCAGTGCCACAAGTGCAAACGCTGTGGACGGCAGTTTCTAGCGTCCTACAAACAAACTCGCTACTCAGAAGACATCAAGCAGCTTTGCATTCAGATGTATCTCAGAGGTATGAGTACCCGACGCATCGAAAAAATGACGGATATTCATCACACCACCGTTTTAAGTTGGCTTCGAGGAGTCGATTTGAACGTTTTGGAACTATCTTGCGGAGAGGAACTAGACTCCACAGAATAATATGCGCAATAGTGAAAGGGGTAGGAACCGTGGACGATGCAAATTTGACTTCAGTGCTGATTGTGGATGATGCAGCGTTCTCACGACGGATGCTTCGCAAGTATGTAGAAGCGGAAGGCTATCAAGTGTTAGAAGCCTGTAACGGACAACAGGCGCTAGAGATGGTGCAGCAACATCACCCAAGCTGTATTCTGACAGATTTGCTCATGCCAGATGTAGATGGCTTTCAACTCTTGCAAATGCTACGAGAGCAAGGTGAGACAATTCCGATCGCAATTATCACAGCGGATATCCAGGATGCCTCTCGCGAACGTGGAGTTGCACTGGGAGCCGCAAGCTTTATCAACAAACCCGCAAAAGAAGATCAAGTGCGGCAGACGATTCGCCAACTCTTGCAGCCAGAAGGAGCCGATGTTTGATGCCACTGATTACAGACGAGCAACTGGATGCGCTTCAGGAGTTTATCAACATTGGTGTTGGGCGAGCTGGAGCCATGCTGAACGAAATGGTAGCATCCCCGATCGTGCTGAATGTTCCAGTTTTACAAGTGTTTGATAGCACAACCTTGCAGCAAGAACTAGCAGCGCAGTTTAATGGTCATTGTTTATCCACAGTGGGATTAAAATTCTCAGGCAGCTTTACTGGCAGCGCAGAATTAGTCTTTCCCACGGATAGTGCTGCTGCGCTCGTCTCGCTGTTAACCGGTGAGGAGCGCGATTCTCCGGATCTGGATGCCGTGAAAATTGGTACCTTGACCGAAGTGGGAAACATCGTGATCAACGGAGTGCTCGGATCAATCAGTAACTTACTGCGGCGACAAATGGATTATGCGCTGCCGACCTACTCCGAGGACAAGCTTGACCATCTTCTATCTGAAAATTACCCATTTGAACTCGATACTGTTTTTTTCCTGGCTCAAGCAAGATTTGAGATCGAACAGCTTGAGATTATGGGTGAAATTATTCTAATTTTTGAAATGGCTTCCTTCGATGCGCTCCTGATCTGTATTAATGAAGAACTGAGACTAATCTCATCGTTGTGAGCAGGAGCAGTTCAATCTCATGTCCCACGGTCACGATCGCTTCAGCCTATTAGATCAAATCCCGCTCGGTGTCTGCGTTCTACGCGCTGATTATCAAGTGGTGTTTTGGAATCACTGTCTAGAAGAATGGACAAAAATTCCGCGCGATCGCATTAAGGGACAAGCGATTCGCGAATTTTTTCCCCGGTTTGCTGAAGCCCTGTATGTCAATCGCTTGGCTCCCATTTTTGCAGGAGGCCCGCCGACTATTTTCTCCTCACAACTGCATCACTATTTGATTCCAGTAACGCTGCCAAATGGCAGCAAGCGTATTCAGCACACCACAATTACGGCAATTCCCGCAGATGGGGAAGAAGGGTTCTATGCGCTGATCTCGATTCAAGACGTGACGGATTTAACCTTTCGCGTTCAGGAATATCGTCAGATGCGCGATCGGGCAGTTGCCGAAGCCAAAGAGCGCAAATACGCTCAAGAACGCGCCGAAAGTGCAAATCGGGTCAAAGACGAATTTCTGGCGGTGGTGTCCCACGAACTGCGGACACCCCTCAATCCCATCCTCGGCTGGTCGAAATTACTCGCTGAAGGCAGACTTTCGGGTGCGGCTGTTCAACGCGCCCTTGAGACGATCGCCAGAAACGCAGCCCTACAAGCCCAATTAATCGATGATTTACTCGATGTTTCTCGAATTCTGCGCGGCAAATTAACGCTCGCTCGGCATACGGTCGATCTCGTTCTGATTGTGCAAGCAGCGCTCGATACTGTCCGGTTGATGGCAGAGAATAAGGGGATTGAGATCGCGCTACAGACCGATCGCGCTGCTCCGATTGTGGGAGATACCATGCGACTTCAACAAGTGGTGTGGAACTTGCTCACCAATGCGATCAAATTTACTCCAGAGGGCGGAACGATCGAGGTAACGCTCCGCCGTGAATCTAAGCAAACGGTTTTGTCTGTTCAAGATACGGGAACTGGCATTGCGCCAGATTTTCTGCCATTTGTGTTCGAGGCGTTTCGTCAAGCGGATGCTTCTAGTACGCGCAAAGTCGGCGGCTTAGGGCTAGGGTTAGCAATCACGCGAAATTTAGTTGAGCTGCACGGCGGAACAATCAAGGTGGATAGTGCCGGGGTTGATCAGGGTTCAACCTTTGCGATCGCGCTGCCCAATCCTCAAGTGGAAAATCAGGTGATCAAGTTTCCTCATTCTTTAGAGCCAGGTAAAGACGTGAACCTGGTTGGTGTGCGCGTTCTGATCATTGATGATGAGCAAGATAGCCGCGATCTGATTCAGTTTGTGCTGGAAAGTAGTGGCGCGATCGTGACTGCTACAGAATCAGTTGCAGCCGCGATCGCTGCGCTCAATCGTTACACGCCTGACTTAATTGTGAGTGACTTAGGAATGCCAGAGGCAAATGGGTTTGACTTGATTCAAGCGGTGCGATCGCGCTCCGACGAGGCACAGCGGATTCCTGCGATCGCGCTTACAGCTTATGCGTCTGAACTGACTCAGCAGCAAGCCCTTCTCGCTGGATTTCAGCAGCATCTTGTTAAACCCATTCACCCGGATAAACTGCTTGAAGCGGTCAGCCAGCTAGTGATGCTGAATCGAACCCCCCATTAACGAAAGTTCGATAGAAAGAACTCGCTTCGATGCTGCATTTGGGTTGCCCCTAAATCCCCCACGAGTGGGGGACTCAGAGGAAAGAGGTTCCCTAACCTCAAGTGAGGTCAAGTGAGTTGGCGTAACACAATCAGCGATCGCGCCATCAAAGGAACCGCTTGATTAGAGGCAAAAATCCGCTCCTCTTGAATAAAGCGAGGCTCTTTGGTGTCGATTAGCATTTGCCATTCTTTGTCTGCTAGCGCTTGCGGCAAAATGAACTCAATCGTTTCCCAATAGGCATTAAACAGCAGCAGAAAGCTATCATCTCTAATTTTTTGCCCTTGAGGCCCAGGGCTGGGAATTCTATCACCGTTGAGAAACACGCCGATCGATTTGGGATAGCCTTCTTGCCACTCTTGTTCGGTATGTTCTGTTCCATCCGGGTCAAACCAAGCAATATCCGGAACTCCTCGAATCGCCTGACCCTGGAACCACTTGCGACGACGAAACACCGGATGCTGACGGCGGAAATAAATCAGTTCTCGGCAGAAATTGACCAAATCCTGATTGCCCTTGACCAAATTCCAATCAAACCAGGAGATTTCGCTGTCTTGACAGTAGCCGTTGTTGTTGCCTCTTTGCGATCGACCCAGTTCATCGCCCCCCAACAGCATCGGAATTCCTTGGGACAGCATCAAAGTGACGAGCAGATTTCGCCGTTGCCGCTCCCGGAGCTGTAAGACTTCCGGGTCGTCTGTTGCTCCTTCGACTCCACAGTTCCAAGAGCGATTGTGGCTTTCTCCATCGCGATTGTCTTCGCTGTTGGCTTCGTTATGTTTTTCGTTGTAGCTGACTAAATCATTCAGCGTGAACCCATCATGCGCTGTGATGAAGTTAATGCTGGCATTGGGTCGTCTGCCATTTTGCTGGAAGTATAGGTCGGGACTGCCCGTGAGTCGATAAGCGAACTCTCCTAACGTCTCGTCTTCCCCCCGCCAAAAATCCCGCACCGTATCGCGATATTTACCGTTCCACTCTGACCACAGTACCGGGAAGTTTCCAACTTGATAGCCGCCCTCGCCCACGTCCCACGGCTCAGCAATCAGCTTCACATCCGCTAATATTGGATCTTGATGGATGATGTTGAAAAACGCAGCCAAGCTGTCCACTTCATACAACTCCCGCGCCAGAGCAGAAGCCAGATCAAAGCGGAAGCCGTCTACGTGCATTTCTGTGACCCAATAGCGCAAGCTATCGGTGATCAGCTTCAAGACTTGAGGGTGTCCAGCAGAGAGCGAATTACCACAACCTGTAAAGTCCATGTAATAGCGCTTATTGTCTGCAACCAGATGATAGTAATTTCTGTTATCAATTCCCCGCAGCGAGAGCGTCGGCCCCAGATGATTGCCTTCCCCAGTGTGATTGTAAACTACGTCGAGAATGACCTCAATCCCAGCTCGGTGCAAGGCTTTCACCATTTCCTTAAATTCAGCCACTTGTTGCCCTAGCGTCCCACCAGCACTGTAAGCGGCGTGAGGGGCAAAGTAGTTGATCGAGTCGTAGCCCCAATAGTTCTTCAGTCCTTTGTCGGCAAGATGTCCTGGGTAGGCGAGAAAGTGGTGAATCGGCATGAGTTCAACTGCCGTAATTCCCAGTCGCTGCAAGTGTTCGATCGCGGCTGGATGCCCCATGCCCGCATAGGTTCCTCGTAGCGCTTCAGGAACATCTGGGTGTAGCTTCGTGAAGCCTTTGACATGAACTTCGTAGATAATTGTTTCATGCCAGGGAGTCCGCAATAGCTTATCGCCTTCCCAATCAAAGGATTGATCCACCACCACCGATTTAGGCATCAATGGAGCGCTATCAAGTTCTGAAAACGATAGATCTGCATCCGGACTATTCCAGTCATACCCGAAAATCTCAGGACCGTTCCGCACATCTCCGTCGATCGCTTTGCCATAAGGATCAATAAGAAGCTTGTTAGGATTGAAGCGAAATCCTTGTTCTGGTTCATAAGCTCCATGCACCCGATAGCCGTATCGCTGCCCTGGCCCTACACCAGGTAAATACCCATACCACACAAAGTTATTCACTTCGGTCAGCTTTACCCGTGTCTCTTGATCGTCGCGATCGAACAGGCACAATTCAACCGCAGTTGCATTCTCAGAGAACAGGGCAAAGTTGGTTCCTTTTCCATCCCAATAAGCACCCAGGGGATAGACGTTACCAGGCCATACGGAAACATGCATAGGGGACTTTCGCTTAAAATCTAGGCGTGAACAATAATGTGGCAGACTGGACGATCGCTGAATGATTTACAGCCATCAGGCTCGCTTCTCAATCCGCATATTTTTTGACAATAGGGATTACTAACGCTGTTGTCTATCGCTCTAGGGGTGGAATCGATCAGAGTGGGGAGTAGAGATCGCTCTATCTGATTGGTTCTTCACCTTTATCGTCAGCTTTTAATCTCCTTGCGCTTCTTCAAGATGTAACAGACTGACAATGACACCCGCGATCGGCACCGACAAAAAGATTCCTAGTAGCCCTGAAACCCTTGTTCCAACTAAGAGCGCAAAAAACACAACGACCGGACTGAGATGAACAGTGCTTTGCATGATACGCGGAGAAATGAAGTTATCCTGCAACTGTTGTAGAATCACGCAAACGGCTAGAACTTTGAGCGCGGTCAGCCAGCCACTCTGCACCAAGATAACCAAGCAAACAAGAGACACCCCTAACGTCGCTCCAATTCCAGGAATGAGGTCAAACACTCCAACAGTAACCGCAAGCAAAAACGAAAATGGAATCTGAAACAGAACAAAAACCAGAAAAGTAGCAACACTCAGGAGAAACGAAACCAGTAATTGACCTCGAAGAAAGCCGACAAAGTTTCTTTGTACTGCGGTAGCGACGCGGCTTCGATGTTGAGTTGGAACTAATTGCAGCACGAGTTGCCACAGTTTTGCACCATCAATCAGCATGAAAAAGGCAACTACCAGCACAATAATAAAGGTCACATAGTTCTGGAAAAGAATTGGTAGAGACTGGATTGTCCAATTTAAGCTTGATATAAATGCGTTGCGAATTTGAGCTTCGATCGCATCCAGATTCAGGGGAATATTGCGGGCTACCAGAGCATTTTGCAACTGATCGAGCGGATTGTTTGCGCTATTTAGCGTCTGGAGCAACAAGGTTGCTAATTGCTGAACCTGATCGGCTAACGTAAGCGCGATCGTCACAATGGCAACAATAATAAAAATCAGGCTTAACGCAATGACAAGACTCAACGCAATACTTCTTTTAACAAAGCGCTCTAGATAGCGGACTGGATAGTTGAGCAGAAGTGCCAGAATTGCTGATAACGCAAATACAAAAATCACATACTCAAAATACTGAAGTAGCGCAACAAATACCCAGCCAGAGGCAAAGAACAGCAGAAATCGAACCAAAGCATTCGTGCTGATTCGGCTCCATAGGGACTGATGATTTGTGGGGTCTGGCAGTTGATCCATGAAGGCTACCTTTTTGACGATCGATCGATCACAAAGCAGGGCGTACTGTTAGCGATAGGGAGGTCATACTCTACTCGACATCACAAGCATCCAGGATACGTCAAAGGAATTACTCAATCGATCTGCCTAAAAGTCTCCAGACTAAAATTTTTAGTTAAACAATGTAGTGAGCAAAAATGTAGTGAGCAAAGTAGCTATAGCGAGATTTGCATGAAGCGAAGCTAAAAGGCTTCTATCAATAGGTTGAAAGGTATTGTTGTTTTTGTATTACCAAAAAGATAGAGGCGCTGCGGAGCATACAGACCCAGCAGCGCCTCATCCGACTATTCAACGCTCGATCGATCGCGACTCTTTACGACTTAGCGACATCAGTTTGCTTCTGCTCAGCACTAGAAGCTTGATAAGCTTTCTCTAGGCGCATAAGCTGTTTTGCTTGGGCTGACAAAGCATTCGTATCCAACCAGTTTGCAATCAAGGCATCGGTCGAGAATAACCCTGCTCCATTCACGGCAAACACCAGAAAACAAGCGGCGTAAATTGCGGATAACTCTAGATAAGTCAGATTCAAGCCCGCTACGAGGATGTGATGATACATCGCAACACACATTGTACCGAATAATCCTAAGGCTGCTGGACGAGTCAAAAAGCCGATGACCAGCAAGGGTGCACCGATCGTTTCAGTGAGGGCAGCGAGATAGCTAAACACGATCGGGAAGGGTAGCCCGATGACCTCGACATAAGCATGAGCAAAGCCTTCAATATCGGCGAACTTGTCGAGTCCATTGTGGATCATCATAATGCCCAGGACAGTTCGCAAAATCGCCCAGACCGTTTGCGACCAGAAGTTAGGCGTAACAGTCGGTTTCAGAAGCGTCGTTAAAAAAGCAGAGGGTGCCATAGGTTTAGGGTTGCGCTGTGAGAAAAAGTATTAAATTACATTAACTATAGCATTAAGAAACATAAAGAGACCCTGGCTGTGCAGTGTGGCTTCTTAAGCAATAAGACTCTAAAACTTGCTCTTTTTCTTTCTGGATAGAATCCTACTGAGGCGTAAAAATTCCTGGAAATCGGGAGCTTGAGATGGTTTTGGGTTATTTTTTGAATGACTTCTGAAAGCGAAACTGTAATCTATCGCTCTGATATTTCAGTCTTTAGATAGAAAGTCTTACAGCGAACTTTACTTTTCTTAATATCATGGTTAAGGTTTGTGAATAGAGTTAACAGTCTTCTAGGTAGATCCTTGCAAAAATGCCCCAGCAGCCCTGCCCTTGGTATACCTGTTTGGCATACCAAGGGCAGAGTGGATACCCTCCACTTCAAAGGCTAAAGGCTAAGGCAGGTTTACGGAGGGGCTTAGTCTTTACAAAATGAGCAGAATCTAAAGGATAAGAGTGATGAAAGTTCAGAAATTCGCGCCTGTGATTGCCGCTTTTATTGGCTGCCTCTTCTTTATTACCATTAACCTTGTGGCTCCTCAGAGTGCTGCAAGTAGCCCACAACAATCTCACTATTTGATTAAGCCCCTACAGGTCGATCGTGTCTTGTATGTACAGCCAAGGCTATCACTAGGCAATCTAGCACCGGACTCGCTATTAACAGCATTAGAAGAGATTTCACAGCGTTACGCGATCAAAGGCTCCAGGTTATACACTCGGCAGGTCAATGGTCGAGAAATTCCAGGGTTGTTGGTGTTTACTGCGCCGCTAACGGCACAGGTAACAAATGACTAGCTCCATTCAACTAAGCTGAAATTGATATCTTCCGCTGCTTTTATTAAGGAACACCTGACTTGAAACGATCGCGAATTGGCCTACTTATTCTAGCGGTGCTGCTGATTGCGCTGTCCTGGTGGGGCATCTTCACAGCCCGCGCAGGATTAATTGTGCGTCCCTTGAATCAAGAAGGAGTTCCACTGCTCTATCTTGCACCAAAGTCAGCGAAGTCTGTTCCGGGAGTGTTAGTTGCACATGGTTACTCTGGTTCAAAACAGTTGATGCTGACTTACGGATATGTATTATCTCAATCAGGCTATGCAGTCATGCTTTGGGATTGGGATGGTCATGGTGCAAACCCAAATCGTTTGCATTCTGGTTCACTCCAGCGTAACTTTCAAACGGCTTGGAATGCGATCGCACAGCAGCCAGAAGTAGACCGTTCTCGACTTGCGGTGCTGGGGCATTCGATGGGAAGTGGAGCCGTGATGGATGCTGCGATCGAGCATCTGAGCGATTTTTCTGCAACTGTTGCGATCTCGCCCACGGGCGCGACTGTAACTGCGGATCGACCCCGAAATCTACAGCTACAAGCGGGCACTTGGGAAGGTGGATTTATTCGCAATGCAGAACGCATCCTTCAGCAAGCAGGCGGCACCAATTCGGATACCGCATCAGAACGAGGGCGCGAGTTTGTCTTGGTGCCCAATGTGGAACACATCACGATTTTATTTAATTCAGTCAGTCACACTGCGGCACGCCACTGGCTCGATCGCACCTTTGGACAGCAACAGCAAAGTCAGTACGTCGATCGTCGGATGCTTTGGCAAGGCGTTCATCTCGTGGGATGGATCATGGCGCTTACTGCGGTGATGCCAAGTGTACGAATGAAGGGCGAAGTTTCTGCGATTTCAGCAGTACAGCGCTGGGGTGGTTTGATTTTATCGTCGATCGTGCCGACCCTTGGGCTTGTTTTACTGAATCGTGTGATTGATCTGCAAACGCTGGGTGGTGTTCAAGTGGGTGGAGCCGTCGCGCTTTGGTTCTTGATGGCAGGGGCAATTTGGCTGAGCGTGTTGCGCCAAATTCCGCCACTGAGATTACGAGCGGTGGGCGTGGGAATCGGTGTGTTTACAGTGTTATGGATTGCAGTCGGAGCGATGGCACAGGTTGTATGGTTGCAGTCGGTGTTGACTCCGGAGCGGTTGGTTGTTTGGGGAGCAATCGCGATCGCGTCACTGCCTTGGTTTCTTGCAACTGAAATGACGCAGCAAAATCGAACGCCAGCACAACGGATCGCTTGGGGAGTTGCACAAAGCATTGCCCTC
Organism: Leptolyngbya sp. DQ-M1; assembly: GCF_039962505.1. Taxonomy (NCBI): domain Bacteria; kingdom Bacillati; phylum Cyanobacteriota; class Cyanophyceae; order Leptolyngbyales; family Leptolyngbyaceae; genus Leptolyngbya; species Leptolyngbya sp. DQ-M1. The sequence continues at coordinate 334,102 of NZ_JAMPLJ010000005.1, read as the reverse complement.
ATTGGCGGGTTTGTGTTGGTACTGCAATTTCTACCGCAGCTTGGATTTATGTTTTTGCTGCTGCCGTTGTTCCCGGTATTAATCAGTTTGTTGTCGATCGTCTCCGCGCAAGTGCGAGAGAGTTGGAGTGTTGCAATCCCTAGTGCGTTATTTTTCGCATGGCTGTTAGCCGCAGGGTTTCCGCTGGCGTAGTCCTGCGATCGCGATACTCATTTAGGGCGCTTGAAATTGCGGCGGATTGTCTTGGATCTTCCGAACTAAACCGCGCCGCTCTGCGTGTTTAGTGGTGATTGCAACACTTCTTCTTGCTTTTGAGATATCAGCTTGATCAAACGCATCATAAAGCTGATTAATGAGATCGTCGATCGACAGCGGATGCTTCTCATCTGCAAGAACCTGCACGATCGCGTCCATTGGTTTGGCTCCTTTGAACTTTGCCTTGAGTGCTGTTGCGTCGAAGGCTGATTGATCAGATTTAGCAGATGTTGCTTTAGGTTTGGAGTTCGACGCTTCGGGCTGGGATGCCGGTACGGTCTGACTGCTCCGTGAAGCGCTGGACTGGCTGTCTCCTAAAAGTGAGTTAATATAACCGAGCAAGCGATCGATTTCTGCCTCAGCTTGCTTACTAACCGCTTGAACAATTTCGTCTTGCTCGTTCAGTAAACGGTCGCGGGTTTGCTCTAGTTCAGCTTTGAGGGAGTCGTTAAGAATAGGAGGCACTGTAGATTCCTTAATTTGAAGCGCATTTACTTCGATTGTAGTGCGATTCGCTGTCTTTGATGTCTCTTGTCTACTACTAATTTTAGTTTCTGAAGAGTCTGCTACCTTTTCTAGTGGGTTAGAGTCTAGTGGGTAAGACGAGCTATCTTTTACCCAGCCTTAACCCTGAATGACTAAGTTTTCTGCTAAGACTGAGGCGAAAACCTACTGGGGACATCCCTCTATGCCGATGAAACGTCGGAATCTTCTTCTACTTCTGGGTGCTGCGGCTGGCACAACTGCGATCGGGAGCTTGGTGAAAAACAGTCAAAAGTTTTCGATGCCGTTTCAATCGACAGAAACAAGCGGGACTTTGACGAATCTCAGCTTTAAGCCAATTCAAAGTCCGATGTCACTGCTAACTAATGTTAAAGCTGTGACTGCGTTTGAGATTGTGGATGATTTGGTTATTCCAGAAGGATTCTCTTATCAGGTGATTGGGGCTTGGGGCGATCGAATTGGTGATTCCCGGTTTGGCTACAACAATGATTACTTATCCTTTGTCGAGACAGCTCCGAATGAAGGCTTTTTGACAATTAACTTTGAGTACATTAGCGCGATTCCGTGGTTGCAATCTTACTCAAAAGTGTTGGGCAAAGCGCTCCCGATCGCCGCAGTTGAGCAAGAACTCAAAAAGAAAAAAGCACTCAACGCCCTTGCTCTACCCGAAAAAAGTGCGCTCAAAGCTCAGATTGCAACTATTTGCAAAGAAGCGTTGATTGATCAGGGCATGGGTGTCATTTCGATTCGTAAGACTCCAGACGGCAAGTGGGAGCGAACCTTCTCAAACGTCGATCGACGCATCTCCGGAATCTCAGGCTTAGAAGATAAACGTTACCTTAGCTGTACTGGCGCAGCAAAAGCTGTGTTTCAGAAGAAAACGGGAACAGGGTACATTGATAAACTGGGCGATCGGATCATCGGGACATTTGGTAACTGTGCGGGCGGTACAACGCCGTGGGGAACTGTTTTGAGTGCGGAAGAAAACATTCACATTCAAGTTCCTGAGCCAGTTTATGCTGATGGCACATCGTTTCCGCCCGATCGCGTGACGTTCAGGATTAACGATGAGGATGTTTCTGGACAAGGTAATGTTTTTGGATTGTCTGGTAACAAATACGGCTGGATTGTTGAAGTTGATCCAGCTAACCCGAACGACTATGGAACTAAGCATACTTGGCTCGGTCGCTATCGCCATGAGGCAGTCGGGGTGAGAGTTGAGGCGGGAAAACCCTTAGCGTTTTATTCCGGGTGCGATCGACGCAGTGGACATATCTATAAGTTTGTCAGTCGTGATTCAGTGAATGATCCGAAAGATAAAGCAAATTCCCGCTTATTAGCCGATGGAATGCTTTATGCTGCGAAGTTCAACGAAGATGGTACAGGACGCTGGATTGCACTTAAACCTGATACTGCGGTTAATCCTGAAGATCCAGCCACGATCGTTGGGGGTATGATCAATCTCCCTAAACGCCCAGAAGGTGGATTTATTAGTATTCGCAGTAGAGGTGCGATCGACCAGTACAAGCGGCGATTCAAAACGCTGGGCGATCTCTATGAAGGCAGTCCGACAGAAAAACAAGGTGCTATTTTGATCGATGCTCACTATGCTGCAAATGCGTGTGGTGCCACCTGTACGGCTCGACCCGAAGACACCGAGATTGCTCCAGATGGCTCTCTGTACATTTCTTTTACTTCTGGATCGTCAGATAGTCGAGATGGTGGTGCAGATAAGCGTGTGTTTAAAGGCCCGAAAGGCGAAATCCCTTATGAACACGGGTTTGTCATGCACTTAATTGAAGACAACAATGACTCTGCTGCACTGTCTTTCCGGTGGGCAATGTTAGCAATGGGCGGCGAACCGACTGCGGGTGGTGCAGGCTTCTCAAATCCTGATAACTTACTGATTGATCCGGATGGTCATATTTGGATTGTTACCGATATGTCTTCAGACAAGTTAAACAAAGCGGTTCCAAGGCGGATTGATAAAAATGGAGTCCCAACCAGCCAATCCCACTTACGCGGACTGTTCGGCAACAATAGCTTATGGTTTGTGCCCACATCGGGCGCAAATGCTGGCAATGCTTATCTGTTTGCAATGGCTCCGATGGAAGCTGAATTAACTGGCCCGTTTTTGAGCCGCGATCGTCAATCCCTCTTTCTCGCTGTTCAGCACCCCGGAGAAAGCAACGGCATTCGTCAAAATATGAAGTCCGAAACCCGCAAATTTGCCATGAAAACGACAGACGGCAAAGACTTCACCCAATCGCGCCAAGTTCCGATCGGTTCTAACTTCCCCGATAAAAAAGCAAACGCTGTACCCAAGCCTTGTGTCGTGGTAGTAACGAGGAGCGATCGCCAGAACATTACATCCACCTAGTCTTGCAGAATAGTCTTGCAGAAGCTTGGTCATACTTTGCAGAGTTGACATCCGCTTCAACTATTTCAGTGGATAAGCCTAAACATAAGACCCCTGATCCGCCCCCACCCCTCTCCTGTGGGAGAGGAAGCCAGAAGTCCAGTTCCCCTTCTCCCTTGGGGAGAAGGGGCGAGGGGAGAAGGGTCTTCATTGAGTAGCAACGCGATTAATTGCTACGATCGCGAAATCGAAAATCGCGCTTAAGCCTTCTGTAAAAACGATTCAAAAGGTTGCAGCCTGAATCAGACAGGCTTCAAGATCGAGTTTTGCCAATCTGGAGTAAGCTTGCTCGATCGCAAACTTCCCCCGCAGCAGCCCAGAACTCGCACCGGGACAAATAAAGTGCAATGTCTCTGAATTGAACATTTCTAAAAGCTTCCGAACATGACGAATCTGGCGGTTCCAGTGAAATGTTTTCGCCGTTCTGAGCGGGACGGGATCGCCTTGCGCGTTCGGGAGCAAATGGCGACCGGAGAATAAAATCCCACCCAGGGCAGCGTAATACACACAAGCTGATCCTGGAGAATGTCCCGGAGTCCAGATCACTTGCATCTCCGACATATCCCCGTAAGCAAGCGAAGCGAGCGACAAGCTCTCTCGAAACGAACTCACCGCCATATTGGGCAGCAAATACGCCTCTTGCTCCTGCACAATCACCTCACAGCCAAACACTTCTTGGATCTCACGCACCTTTCCCATCCCGCCGCGATGCGTGATGACTAATTTGCTAACTCCGCCCTGAGCATCGAGAAACGATCGCGTGTTTTCATCCCAAGCCGGACAATCGATCAATAAATTTCCATCTTTTCTTACAATGAGGTACGCGGTACCACCGAGCGTATCCCGATTCGGCGGAAACGCGAAAACTGGCGTGACGCTAGATTCTGGAAAAGTTTCCGCTGAAAACACTAGACGCGGCTGTTTCGGAGTGCGGGACTGTGGCGTTAAAGGAATCGGAGATTCTGGTGGCACAAGCTTCTCGATCGGTCAAACTAAAGAATATGGCAAGTCTGCCATCGTTGATTGTGCCAGATCGCGTGATTTCCATCTATGCCCCCTGTCTCATCCTTTGGTCATGATTTGGCTTTTGCTTCTCGGATTGCTCACTTACCTGTTTATTACCCAATGGGTTGCCAGCCTGACGCGCACACCGGTTTGGGCACTGTGGTTGGTGGCGATGCTGCCTGTGTTTGTCATGGTGGTGTGGACGATCGCGTTTCGGGGGCAAGCAATGCCGATGCCATATACGATCGTGCTGTTTGCGGGCTGTTTGGTGCTGTATTTGTATCTGATTCAGCGGGGGCGAATTGCCCGATCCGGGCAGGATCAGCGCTGGGCGGCGCTGGATACTGCGCCCTCTGCGCCTCCCAAGCCTGCCTCTGAGCTACAACCGCCGAATCTAGCAAGCTTGCGTCCGCTCAATCCCGCCGAAGAAACCAGTTTACAAACGTGCTTTCCTTGGTCGGTGTTTTATCTACGGCACTTGGAATATCATCCGCAGGGCGTGGTTTGTCGGGGGCAGTTACGTACCTCACCGGAAGTCGCTTATCAAACGGTGCGGCAGAATGTTGAGGCACAGTTCGGCGATCGCTTTCATGTGATTTTTCAGGAGTATTATCCGGGAGAGCCGTTTTTTGAACTGGTGATTAATCCAGCGGCAAGCGTTGAGTCAAAGAATTCGAGTCTGCTGATTCGTCCCGGATTTGCGATCGCGCTGATGCTTTTGACGGTGTTTACAACCACTTGGGCAGGGCTGCAAATCGTGGGACGGGTTCCGACGATCGCGGCGTTTTTAGAAAATGGATTGCCTTATTCGATTCCGGTTTTGATCTTTTTTGCAGCACGAAGTCTTGGGCAATTTGTCACCGCTCGTAAATTTCACATTGCAATTACGCTGCCGTATTTTATTCCGATTATTCCACTGCCGTTTTTTCCCCTGGGAACGATCGGGGCATTTACGCAGTTAAAGTCTCCAATTCCGCATCGTAAGGCGCTGTTTGACATTGGGCTAGTGGGTGCGTTTTTGGGGTTGAGCGTGAGTATTCCGTTATTCGCTTGGGGATTGGTGCAGTCAGGGGTTGTGCCGCTACCGAGTCAGGGCGGACTCTTTCAATTCCAAGCGCTTGATCCGAGAGTTTCGATCGTGCTTGCGGTGTTTAGCAAGTTGGCGATCGGGCGTGATTTAACTCCCTATGCAGCACTGCGGCTGCATCCGGTGGCGATCGCGGGTTGGGTTGGGATATTGTTTACTGCGTTTAATTTAATGCCGATCGGTCAGTTAGATGGCGGACGGATGATTCATGCTGTGTTTGGGCGACGGGTCGGAGCCAGGATCGGACGCATTTCTCGATTCTTGCTATTAGGGTTTGCGATTGTATATCCACATTTGTTGCTGTGGACAGTGTTATTGTTTTTGCTGCCTGCGTTGAATGAACCGACGCTGAATGATGTGATTGAAGTCGATGGTTTTCGCAATGCGGTGGGGTTGATGGCGTTGGTGATTTTGATTCTATTGGTGTTACCTGCGCCGAAATTTTTAACGACTGTGTTGGGGATGTAGTTGAATGGTAAAAGTACGATCGTTACCTGAGAAATGTCTGTCGCTGTTAATCTACCGGGATTTGTTAGATGATCCGGTGTTATTAGCATTTCGCACCGCTTTGAGCGCGCTCGATCGTCCAGAGATTGCAGCGGCGAGCTACAGTGAATGGTTTTCAGAATTGGCAAAACGCAACCAAGGATGGCGCGACTATTTGCTGAATCGGATTTTAGCTTCAGAAAATCCGCTGACATACCAGCTTCGTCGCGGCGAAATTCTCAAAGAACTGATGGAAGCAGCAAAGCACGATTTAAGAATTCTGCAACGGTTTTATGAATGCGGTAGTCAGCAGTTTTATCAATTAATGAAACACAAGACTGCACCTTGGGTTGATTACATTCCTAATGCAGCAAGTAGTTTAAAACAAACGCAAATTAGACAAATTCAGAAACAGCTTGAATCGCTGCAAGATTGGTCGATCGCGCTTCCAGAATTAATCGAGTTTTATCGCCGCTTTGGGGCAGGAGTTTTTGCTGAGTACCGTGCATTTCGTTGGCAAGATGGGCAATTGAATGCGATCGCTAATCCCGATCCAATTCAAGTCGATGCCTTAGTCGGTTATGAAACTCAGCGCGATACTTTGCTGCGAAACACCGAATTTCTGCTGGCTGGATTGCCTGCGCTGCACATTTTGCTATATGGCAGTCGTGGTTCAGGAAAATCGTCGCTCGTGAAATCGCTGCTCGGTAACTATGAGAATCTCCGCCTGATCGAAGTGCCAAAATCCGAATTGAAAGCGTTACCGACGATCGTAGAACGCTTGCGGGATCTCCCCCAGAAATTTGTCATTTTCGTGGATGATTTATCTTTTGAAGAAGATGACGATGCTTATAAAGCACTGAAAGTGGTATTAGAAGGGAATCTCACCGCTCGACCTCAAAACGTGGTAGTTTACGCCACTTCAAATCGACGGCACCTAATTCGAGAATTCTTTGACGATCGTCCCCGTCCAAAAGATGCCGACGAAGTGCATCATTGGGATACGGTGCAGGAGAAGCTATCGTTTAGCGATCGCTTCGGTTTAACCCTGACGTTTGAGCCTGCGGATCAAACCACTTATCTGAAAATTGTTCATCATTTAGCAAGCCAAGCTCAGATTGAATTGAGCACTGAAGATCTAGAATTCAGATCGTTGCAGTGGGCAACTCGGCATAATGGACGATCGGGCAGAACTGCCCGTCAATTTATCGACTTTCTTAAAGCTGAACTGATGATTTCCTGATGCAATTTACTTATTCTCGATCGATTCGCTTTTCCGACACCGATGCAGCAGGAGTGGTGTATTTTGCAAACGTTTTGAACTTCTGCCACGAAGCGTATGAAGCCTCTTTGACCGCAAGTGGAATTAATCTGCGATCGTTTTTTTCGGGTCAAACCATTGCGGTTCCAATTGTTCACGCTGAAGTCGATTTTTTTAAGCCGATGTTTTGTGGCGATGAAATTACGATCGCGCTCACTCCAAACTTATTAAAACCGAGTGAATTTGAAATTTCTTACCGTTTGTTTCAGGAGCAAACGATAGCAAAAGCGCTCACCCGCCATGTTTGTATAAACTCTCAAACGCGATCGCGGCAAGACCTCACACCCGATTTGCTGCACTGGATCAATGGCGATCGTTCAGTTCAATAGAAAACCGTTTAAAATCGAATCGCTCTAGCTCAAAGCTCAGAACAGTTCTCGCTAAAATGTTGGTATGGAACAAGAAGTTATCACCCTCCTTTCGAGTCGCGAAATCGAAAAAATGCGCCGAGCCGGAAAGCTTGCAGCGCAGCTATTGAATCACTTAGAGTCCTTCGTCAAACCCGGTGTCTCTACATTAGAACTCAACGACGAAGCCGAACGCTGGACACAAGCCCACGGAGCCAAAAGTGCTCCCCTTGGCTACAACGGCTTCCCCAAGTCCATTTGCACTAGCGTTAATGAGGTTGTGTGTCACGGCATTCCCAACGCTAAACAAGTGCTGAAAAATGGAGACATTATCAATATTGATGTGACGCTGATCGTCGATGGCTATCATGGCGACACCTCGAAAATGTATTTCGTCGGAGAACCATCACCGTTAGCAAAGCGTTTGGTCGAAGTGACTGACAAATGCCGACAACTAGGCATGGATGCGGTAAAACCCGGTGCCAGAATCGGCGATATTGGTGCAGCGATTCAAGAATATGCCGAATCTCAAGGCTTTTCAGTCGTGCAAGACTTTGTGGGACATGGAATTAGCCACATTTTCCACACGGCTCCCCAAATTCCCCACTATGGCAAACGCGGTACCGGGAAAAAGTTGCGTCCTGGAATGGTATTTACGATCGAACCGATGATCAACGAAGGCACCTGGGAAGTCGAAGTCATGCCCGACCAATGGACAGCCTTAACAAAAGATCGCAAACTCTCCGCCCAATGTGAACATACGATCGCCGTAACCTCCACAGGCTACGAAATCTTGACGCAAGCTGACTAAGGAGAGATTGCGTTACAATGATGTGCTGGCTTAAGTCAATCCCTGTCTCTCAAAAATATGTCATTGCCGATCGTTGCCATTATTGGTCGCCCGAATGTGGGCAAGTCTACGCTTGTGAACCGTCTTGCTCAGGTGCAGGATGCCATCGTGTTCGATGAACCCGGTGTGACCCGCGATCGCACCTACAAACGAGCGTTTTGGCGCGATCGAGAATTCCAAGTTGTCGATACGGGCGGACTGGTGTTTGATGATGACACCGAGTTTTTACCCCTGATTCGAGAACAAGCAATGGCGGCTCTGTCAGAATCGTCCTCGGCGATTTTTGTTGTGGATGGACAGGCGGGATTAACTCAAGCCGACGAGGAAATTGCTCAATGGCTGCGTCAGCAGCCTGTTCCGGTTGTGCTGGCGGTCAATAAGTGTGAATCGGTAGATCAAGGCATTATCCAAGCCGCAGAATTCTGGGAATTAGGGCTGGGTGAGCCGTATCCGGTTTCCAGCATTCACGGAAGCGGTACAGGGGACTTACTCGATCAGGTTGTCGAACACTTACCCACCACCCTTGAAATCGAAGAAAATCCTGAAACTAAAGTCGCGATCGCAGGTCGCCCGAATGTGGGTAAGTCGAGCTTACTTAATGCGTTTGTCGGCGAAAATCGCTCGATCGTCAGTCCAATCTCAGGAACGACGAGAGACGCGATCGACATGGTAGTTGAGCGCAACGATAAAACGTATCGCTTGATTGATACTGCCGGGATTCGTAAGAAAAAGAACGTAGAGTACGGCCCCGAATTTTTTGGAATCAATCGAGCGTTTAAAGCGATCGATCGTTCTGATGTGGTGCTCCTTGTTATCGATGCCCTAGACGGCGTAACCGAGCAAGACCAAAAGTTAGCCGGACGAATTGACGATGAAGGGCGCGGCTGTGTGGTGATTATTAACAAATGGGATGCAGTTGAAAAAGACGCGCACACCATTTATGAATATGAGCGTCAAATCCGCGATCGCTTGCATTTTGTCGAGTGGGCAGAAAGCATTTTTATCAGTGCCAAAACAGGTCAGCGCGTCGAAAAGATTTTTGAACTCGTCGATCGTGCCGCCGAACAACACAAGCGTCGAGTTTCAACGGCTGTAATCAATGAAGTGCTAGAAGATGCGCTTTCTTGGCATACTCCACCGACCACAAGACAAGGACGACAGGGCAAGATCTACTACGGGACTCAGGTAAGCAGCGCACCTCCGACGATCGCGCTATTCGTCAACGATCCCCATCTGTTTAACGACAACTACCGCCGTTATATCGATCGTAAATTCCGTGAATCTTTAGGCTTCCAGGGTACGCCGCTCCGATTACTTTGGCGCGGTAAGAAAGTACGAGAAGTCGAGCGGAACACAGCGAATCGAGCAACGAAGGTTTAGCGTATGGATTTACTGCGATCGCTGCCGTTAGGGTTGTATCTCGAACAGCCGATCACCTGGATGCACCGACTCGATCCACGGGTAAAGCTGGCGTGGTTGATGAGTTTTCTAGCAACTCCCTTACTGGCGAGTGCAGAATGGCGGTTGCTGCTCGTGGGTGTGTTGATTGTACTAACTCTAGCGTCTCGGATTCCGCTCCGAGTCTGGCGGCAGCAGATGGGCTGGCTGTTATTGCTGGCGGTCTATGTGTTTTCGCTGGTTGCGATCGCGCCTGATGGTTTGAGTGTTGAGCCGCGTCCTCGACTGCCTGAAAATGAACTGGCATTTGTGCAGCAACCGAACACGGTTCCAAAACCCGCACCGCCGCAGTCTTGGTTCAATCCATTTCAAGCAGCGCCCAAAGAGCAAACCCAACTTGCCAATCAGTTAAAGCGCCCAGAGTTGAGGCAACCGACAGACTATCAGTATGTGGTCTTTCAGCGTGGGCCGATTCGGGTGACTCGGCGATCATTGGATCTGGCGATCCGAGTTGGTACTTTATTGTTTACGCTGATCTACAGTACGAATTTATTTTTGCTTACAACTGCTCCAGAAGAAGTCACCGCAGGATTGGAAGATTTGATGCGTCCGTTGCGTCGGTTTAATATTCCGGTGACCGAAGTTGCATTGACATTAACGTTGTCGTTGCGATTCATTCCGCTGGTGTTGGAGGAATTTCAGAATTTGATTCGATCGATTCGCACTCGTGCTATCAATTGGAAGAAGTTAGGATTTCGCCGCACGATTCAGGTGTGTTTATCGGTTGCAGAGCGATTGTTGCAAAATCTATTGCTGAGAGCAGAGCAGATTGCGAGTGCGATGAAGGTTCGTGGATTTACCAGTCCGAATCAGCATCGAGTGGAATGGCATCAGTTAATTTTGAAGCGGTTTGATTGGCTCGCGTTGGTTGTTTTGGGTGGATTTTGGGCAGCAAGGCTGGCGTTTGGATAACACAAAAAATTGGGGCAATTGCTGTAAATTGCCCCAACTGCATTTTCAAGCTGTTTAATATTCCGGTACAGAGGGATCGACTTCGCGACTCCAGGCAGTAATTCCGCCTTTCACGTTGATCCCATCAATCCCAGCCGATTTGAGAATACCGATCGCTTTGGCCGATCGACCTCCCATTTTGCAGTGAGCAATCAACTTGTGTCCGTTGAGCAGTTCTTTCACTTTCTCAACGCCATTTCCGTTCTCGATATCTGGTAATGGAATCAAGACAGAACCGGGGATCTGAGCAATATCGTACTCATTGGGATTGCGGACATCGAGCAAGACGTATTCTTGACCGATCGCGCCACTGTCGATCAGTTGCTTCAATTCCTGCACCGTAATTTCTTGCATACTCGCTTTTGCCTGTTCTTCAGCCGCTTTTGCTTGCGGAATTCCGCAAAATTCCTCGTAATCCACTAACTTCTCAATCACAGGGCGCACCGGATTCGGACGCAGTTTAAGCTCCCGGAACTTCATCTCTAGCGCGTTGTACAACAACAATCGCCCACTGAGCGTGTTGCCTTGTCCAAGAATGATTTTCACCGCTTCAGTCGCCTGAATCGTTCCGATAATGCCGCACAACACGCCTAAAACGCCGCCCTCGGCACAAGAAGGCACCAATCCGGGTGGCGGGGGTTCTGGATAAAGATCGCGGTAATTTGGCCCGCCCTCGTAGTTAAAGACCGTCGCTTGTCCTTCAAACCGGAAAATCGAGCCGTACACATTCGGCTTATTCAACAGCACGCAAACATCATTCACGAGATATCGCGTTGGGAAATTATCGGTTCCGTCGATCACCAAGTCATAGGGTTCCGCAATTTGCAGCGCATTCTCAGAACTCAATCGTGTCTCATACAAATCCACTTGACAGGTTGGATTAATCTCAAGAATTCGCTGTTTTGCCGATTCGATCTTGGGCTTACCCACCCACGATGTCCCGTGAATAATTTGGCGATGCAGGTTAGAACTATCAACCACATCAAAATCGACAATTCCAATCCGTCCGATCCCGGCTGCTGCTAAATACAACAATAGCGGTGATCCCAGTCCGCCTGTTCCCACACAGAGAACGCTTGCCGCTTTGAGTTTTTTCTGTCCATCCAGCCCGACTTCCGGCAAAATAATATGCCTGGAATATCGGGCGTAATCATCATTGGTTAACTGGATTTCATCCAGATTTGGGTTTAGCATGGTGCGTCGCTGAACAAGTTGACAAAATCAATTCGATAGCTTTGCTACACAGGTACGTGTTCGCTCGAATTAGGGAAGTTCCTTCAGGTGATCAAGAGTTCTTCCGGTTGGAAAACCTGTTGATCGTCGAGGCTCCAGCAGCGAAGGTCAACCGATTTGCCTTCAGACACTGACACGATCGCATAACTATAAGCCGACCATGCCGCTGCACGATCGCATTCTGAAGGCACTGCTGGCTGATCCGGATGTGAGTGATAGATCCCAATAATATCGAGACCTTGCGATCGAGCTTCTTTCATCGCTGCCAGCATTTCTTCTGGTGCAATTTCATATTGACGCTTTCTGGTCAGACCGCTCTCGTCGTCACTCCATCGATTCTCCGTTGCTTTCACTTCCATGACGGTTTTCCCAGTGGGGTCACTCTTGCCCAACAGCAAGCCGCAGCACTCGTCTGGATAGGTGCGCTCGGCATGAACACGAATGCTCACAAGATGCTGAGAGTTGAGTCTGAGAATCACGACAGGATGAAGAATCGCAAGCCAAATATTTATTCTAAGGGATTCAGCACCAGACGCAAGAATGAGAATTATGAAGAAGTTGATGCTCAACGATTTATCCGGTGCATTGAACAACTCTTTGAAGAACAAACGCAAAAAATTTGTAGCGCGATCGCTGCGATCATTAAATTCCAGCCTGAGTAACTATTCGATCGCGATCGTTTGTCCCTGTTCTGCCGATCGTTGAGCCGCGATCGCAACTTTCAATGTATATAAGCTCTCTTCGGGTTGAACATATAACGGCGCTCCGTTCAGTAAATGATCTAAAACAGCGCTCGTATCCTTGGTAAACAATCCCCGTCTCGCACCGACCTCGATCGCGCTCACCCCTTCCGAATTCACGAATGCACCTTCATCACCATCAAAGATTAATGCACCACGATCGCCCTGAACTTCTAACTTGCGCTCCGGTGTCCAAAGTGTTTCACCCTTGCCGTACACCACATCTGCAATCACCCCACTCTTAAATTGCAGTTGCGCCTTACAGAGACAACCTGTGTAACGATCGGCGTTCAAATTCCAATAGCGATTCTGACAGCTCACCGATTCAACTTGCCCAAACGCATGAATCAATCGGTGCAGTCGCGATAAGGCACCCACCAATGGAAAACCGAACAGCGATCGCGTGTATGTCCATTTCGGAGGTGCAGGATGTTGCGGCGTTGCGGTCGCATACCGAGCATAAAACGGCGTACCAACTTGAGAAAGCGATCGCAAAAAGGCTTGATGCACTCCGCCCAAAATCTCGATATGTTCGACATGCAGTAAGCGATTTCGAGCATGAGCGAGTTCAATTACTCGCGTTGCAGATTCAAGATCGATCGCCAACGGATATTCGACCACGACATGACGACCGGATTCGAGCGCAGATTCTGCGATCTCACTATGCTCTGAGTTCACGCCGCAGATGATGACTAAATCAACCGCTTGAATCAATTCTTGCCAAGCATTAAACGCTTGGGTTTGGTGCGTATGCCCAAATTCCGCCGTTTTATCAGGTTGATGTCCTGCTACACCAACTAATTTTGCTCGATCGTCTTGATTCACCGCTTCTGCTCTCAGCTTCGCGGCATATCCGGTTCCGACCAGTCCAACTCGAATCACGAAACTATTCCTTGAATGTTCTCCTCTCAGTGTACTGGTAGAGATCCCTCCCTTAGCTAGAGTCCCACGAACAAAAGAACGTTGTAGGTTGAGAAACATCTGTATACAAGCAAAAAATCTCTGATACTAAGATAGAAATTCTAGCGATCGTTTGACCCACTGTTCCCGAACTCACGGTTCTTGTTCAATTCTTATGGCCGACGCTTTGATTCAAGAGACTTCTCCAGAATCCTTACGACCTGAAAACGACGCAGAGCGGATAGAAGCACTGCTGCGATACAACATTCTGGATACACCTGCCGAGGAGGCTTTCGATCGCATCACCAAACTCGCAGCTCGATTGTTCAATGTCCCGATCGTGATTGTTTCTTTAGTAGATGAAAATCGCGCTTGGTTTAAGTCGTGTCAGGGGTTTAATCTTGCAGAAGTTCCGCGCAACGACGCGCTCTGCAACGTTGCCATTCTTTATAACGAAATTTTAGTGATTCCCGATACGCGCAAGGACGATCGCTTCGCTTGTAATCCGTTTGCGATGGCAGAACCGAGCTTACGCTTTTATGCGGGCGCACCCCTGATCACACAAGATGGCTACAACCTAGGAACGCTCTGTTTATTGGATAGCCAGCCGCACGATGACTTGGATGCTGAGCAGCGGGAAACGCTCGTCGATTTAGCCGCGATGGTGATGGATGAACTAGAGCTAAGACTCGCCGCCCGAAAAATTGCTCAAACCGATGCAGCATTATTGGAAGTGACGCAGGGCGTTTCAGCCGTTACAGGACAAGCGTTTTTTGATGCATTGGTTCTACACTTGGCTAAGGCTTTATCAGTAGATTATGTCTACATCGGGCGTTTAGTTGAACCCATGCAGCAGACCGTGCAAACGATCGCAGTTTGCGCTCATGGTCAAAATGTCGATAGCTTTGACTATCTAATCGATGACACGCCTTGCAAGAAGGCGATCGCAAATCGCAGGCTTTGCTCTTACCCGCGTCGGGTGCAAGCGCTGTTTCCTAATGCGCCATTGCTTGCACCCTTGAACATCGAAGGCTATATCGCTGTGCCTTTCTTTGACTCAAGAGAAAACCCTTTGGGACTGTTGGGGATTATGCACAGCAAGCCGCTAGAAAATGTACAGCTTGCAGAGTCGCTATTAACCATTTTTGCGCTGCGAATTGCGACAGAACTCAATCGAATACGAGTGTCAGAAGCTGAACGGGCTGCGAGAGAGCAAGCCGAAGCCGCCAACCGGATGAAAGATGAATTTCTCGCGGTCTTATCGCATGAGCTGAGAACGCCACTCAGTCCCATTTTGGGCTGGACGAAACTCCTACGATCGAGCAAAGTCAGCCTCGAAAGCCAGGATAAAGCCTTGGCAACGATCGAGCGCAATGCGGTACAACTGACCCAATTGATCGAGGATTTGCTGGACATTTCGCGAATTTTGCAAGGTAAGTTAATGCTGGATGTGCGATCGGTAAACTTATCTAGAGTAATGACTACGGCGATCGAAACGATTCGGCTTGCTGCCAATGCGAAAAGGATTCAAATTCAAACGCGCATCGAAGCTTCTGCGATCGTGCTAGGAGATGCGGCACGGTTACAGCAAGTTGTGTGTAATTTGCTCTCGAATTCGGTGAAGTTTACACCGGAAGGGGGTCGGGTTGAAGTGCGCTTAACGCAGTTTGATCGATCGGCGCAAATTCAAGTCATCGACACCGGCAAGGGAATTGATGCTGAGTTTTTACCGTATGTCTTCGATCGGTTTCGTCAGGCTGACAGCGCGACCACGCGCAAGTTCGGGGGGCTAGGCTTGGGTTTAGCGATCGTGCGTCAGATTGTCGAGCTCCATGGTGGCACCATCCGCGCCGAAAGTGGGGGTGAAAATCAAGGTGCCGTCTTTACCGTGACGCTCCCGTTAAGTAACGCGATCGCAGCGTTGCAGTCAAACCTTGACCCGCCAGAGCCTAGACCTTGCCTCGAAGGAATTCGGATCTTAGTCGTGGATGATGAATTGGATTCGCGGGATTTTGTCGCGTATGTGCTTGAATCGGCAGGAGCAAGCGTTCAGCGGGCGGACTGCGCGATCGGAGCGCTGAAGATTCTGGCTCATCATCAGACCGATCTCTTGATCAGCGATGTCGGAATGCCAGAGATGGATGGCTATCAATTGCTCAGAAGCCTCAAGCCAGAACAAAGAGTTCCAGCGATCTCGCTGAGTGCCTTTGCCGGAGAAATGGCTCAACAGCAGGCGATCGCAGCGGGATTTGCGCGACATGTGGCAAAACCTGTCGAACCCGATCATCTCGTCATGGTTGCAGCAGCGTTAATCGCCCGAAATTAACTGCATTTCGTATCAAACTTGACCATTGTGGGTGGAGTTCTAGCGCAGTATGGAGGATAACAAAAGCGCTGCCGCTCCTTGTATCAATGCGATCTCTCACCGCCGATCTGTTTCCTGTCCTGTATTCTACGATCGATCCAAGGGCGATCGTGGCAAGGATTTTATCGTGCTACGACCTTGGAACGGTGAGAAACTGTCAGTTTTGGTGTCGGGGATTGAGCGATGTCTATCTGATCGAAACCGATCGCGCTGCCTATGTCCTAAGAATTTCACACTGGGACTGGCGTTCTCAAGCCGATATCGATTTTGAGTTAGCACTGCTAAATTTTCTACATCAGCGCGGCTTGCCTGTGGCATATCCTTTAAAGACGGAAGCGGGCAAACTGTCGATCGTTATTTCTGCGCCGGAGGGCGATCGCTATGCGGCTCTGTTTACGTATGCGCCCGGAGGTGTCCCGATTGGTGATCTGAGTATTCGGCAAGCTACAAGATTGGGTGAGACGCTGGCAAAAGTACACCAAGCGGGGCTGGAGTTTGACTGTACATTTGATCGTAAGCCCTTGACGCTCGATTATTTGCTCAACGATTCTTGGAGTGAGATTTCGCCTTTTTTGCAGCTTGAGGATCAGGCTTATATCGAAGCGGCGATCGAGCAGATTAAGTTTGCACTGAAAAACTTTCCGCGATCGGCACCTTACTGGGGAATTTGCTGGGGCGATCCGCATAGTGGCAACACGCACTTTAATGAGGCGGATCAGCCGACTCTATTTGATTTTGATCAATGCGGCTTTGGTTGGAGAGCGTTTGAGCTTGGCAAGTTTCGTCAAGTTGCGTTGAGTACGGGCATCAGTCGGCGAGTCAGAGAGGCTTTTCTGCAAGGATACCAATCGGTGTCCCCGCTCAAAGCGTTTGAGCTTGAAGCGATTTCTGCATTTACACAAACTGCCCATATTTGGATGTGGTCGATTTGCTTAACTTATGCACTTCGCCACAATTACAGCCGTTTAGATGAACAGTTTTTTCGCAAACGAGTTGAGCAATTGAAGCAACTCAAATCTCCGGATTGGCAAATGTTTTAATCCCGCTCTCGCAAGCCGTAAGCGATCGAGCATTGACATCACTTACGGCTACGAACTTACGGCTGCGATCGCGCCTATCACCTAGCTCAGATGCTTCTCCACGGTTAAATGCCGCTGCACGGTCGAAACCAGTTGCTCTGTCCAGTAGGTTGCGAGTTCTGCATTTTCAGCTTCGACCATCACCCGAATCACAGGTTCAGTCCCCGATGCGCGTACCAGAACTCGCCCTTGGTTGCCCATTGCCGCCTCAGCCTGCGCGATCGCGTTCTGTACCGCCTGATTCTTATTCCAGTTCATGCGTAAGGCTCGATCTTCAACTCGTACATTCCGCAGCAGTTGCGGATAGGTTTTGAAACTGCGATCGACCAATTGCGAGAGCGAAACGCCTGATTGTACAATCAAATTCGCTAAATGCAGTGCGGTTAATAATCCATCGCCACTGACGCTATGCTGCGGACAAAGAATATGTCCAGATTGCTCGCCGCCCAGAGCCGCACCGCATTTCACCATTTCGGCATGAACATACTGATCGCCCACAGCCGCCCGGATTAATTGTCCGCCCAACTTTTCCCAGGCACGTTCAAACCCAAGATTTGACATTACGGTTGCGACGATCGTCGCCCCTGGAAGTTGACCCGCTGATAAAAGCTGCTGTCCCCATAAGTAGAGAATGTAATCTCCATCCACCGTGCGGCCTTGAGCATCGACTGCTAACACTCGATCGGCATCGCCATCAAAGGCAAATCCGACATCCGCAGACTGTTCGATCACCGCCGCTTTCAGCAGATTCAAATGAGTAGAACCGCAGTTTACATTAATGCGATCGCCATCTGGAATTTCATGCAGGGCAATCACTTCCGCCCCTAAAGCGCGAAACACTTCGGTTGCCGATCGCGTTGCTGCACCCCACGCTAAATCTAAGACAACGCGCAATCCTGCTAGCGGTTGCTCAGATTCTGTGACTAAAGGCGTTTGAATCGCGTCAATGTAATGATTAATCAACTCTGGACGATGAAAATGCTGTCCCCACTGCTGGGAAATCGTCGCAATTTTGCCTTCACCCCGCAATCCAGCTTCGATTTGCTGCTGAAGTTCTAGCGCCAGCTTCGAGCCATCCGAATTGAAGAATTTAATGCCGTTATCTTCGGGCGGATTGTGGCTGGCAGAGATCATCACACCGCCGATCGCTTCACTGTGATGCGTCAAATGTGCCACCACCGGAGTCGGACACAAACCCAAGTCCCACACCTCAATTCCAGCAGCAGTCAATCCAGCAGAAAGCGCCATTGCTAGCATATTGCTCGAATTGCGCGAATCCTGACCGATGATCACAGGCGCATGATTGCCCGATCCCAACACTTGCCCTGCCCAGTAGCCAACCTGCATGGCGAGCGGCGCAGTTAATAACTCTCCTGCTTTTCCTCGAATACCATCGGTTCCAAACAGTGCAGACTCTGGGAGCGGCAGCGCATCCCAATGATGAATCTGGGGACGAGACGAAAGACGGCTAAGCAACTCAGCCTTGGTTGGCAATGACACCATAAGTTGTTCACATCCTCACACAATTGACGTTATTCGATCGCACCCCTGTCACTCTAACTTCAGCGCTAGTTCTTCTTTAGCCGCTTGGTTAGATTCCCACTGCATCCAGCAATCGCTGAAATGCGTCCCAGCTTAGCCCCTGTTCCACATAGCGCGGCGCGTTTGGGTTATAGGGACTTTCTAGCCGATCGATCGATTGAATCACCGCAGAATCCGGTAAAACCGGGACATCTGGATCAAACGAAGTCGGATTCATTAGCGAACTAGAAAATCCCTTAAATATCGCAACTTGATCCGGCTGACCCTCAATGTCGATCGACAACAACAAGACCTCATTCGGACACTTAATCGTGTATTGCTCTAAACGATGCCCAATGGAATGTTTCATGAACCCCAAAAAAGAACAGGTAAACTTAATTCTCGATCGCCGTCCGCTTGCGCTTGCCTAACCGGAAGAAAACAAAATAGCCGAGATACAGCACGTAAATCACCAGTCCGAGGATGCCAAAAAATCCGAGCACAAACGGTCTGACTCCCCCATGAAAATATTCGCGGAACAGGAAAGGTGGATCAAGCCAAACTCGACAAGCACCATCATTTAGAATCTGTTGACTGGCAAGCGTGGCACAGCGCAAGACGGGAATCTGTCCGATCGCTCCCAAAACGCAGTACAGCGATACTGCCCAACGCCAAGACACAACCGAAAGCTTCAAGGCACTCGGCGGCGAATCGCGGATTTCTTCGTTCAAGTCCACCCAGTACCACAGACCCAGCGGAATTAAGATCCGCGCCAGCCAGCCGGAGACAAAGCCGATCGGCAAAACTCCGATTAACAAATACACGGTGATCGCCAGTAAACTGGAGACGCGCCAGTAGATCAACATCAATTTTTGAATCGCTTCTGAACGCTGGACGACTGCCCAAATCAGCAACACCAGCGGCAAGATGACAGTAAACAAGACTGCCAATCGGTAATCTGTCCAGACGATTGAAGATAACCAGGCGGGGACATCTTGCATAGCTCAAAAAGTAAAACAGGTGTTTAGCTTCATCAGTATATAAAGGAATCCGGAGTTTCAACGTTTTTGACTGTACTTTGCCACGGTTTGTGCCAGTGCGGTGAGATCGATCGGTTTTGTCACATAGTCGGTTGCACCTGCTGCGAGGCATTTTTCGCGATCGCCTTTCATCGCCATTGCGGTTTGCACGACGATGGGGATGGATTGATAGGGAGTCATCGATCGTAGTTGTTGGGTGAGCGTTAAACCATCGACATCAGGAAGGTGAATATCCATCAAAATCAGAGTGGGAACTGATTGTTGCAGCGCTTGCCACATTTCTTCACTGCTTTTTGCCCAAGTGACGGTGTATCCGAGTTTACCGAGGTAGGTAAGAATTAATCGAGCATTAATCGCGTGGTCTTCGACGAGAAGAATAGAGCCGGAGCAGGAAGCAGCCGGGGGAGGCGTACAGGGGCCGTTTGCACGGGGGGCAACGGTATCAGGGACAGTACGGGGAAGCGCGATCGTAAAGCGTGAGCCGCGATTAGGTTCCGATTCGACTCGTATCCAGCCGCCGTGCAGTTCAGCCAGCCGACGAGTGAGCGCCAGCCCCAATCCTGTACCTTCACCCGGCGGTGCATTTCGCAGTTGAATATAGGGACGAAAGAGGATCTGCTGCTGCTCAGAAGAAATCCCGGTTCCGGTGTCCCAGACTGTGAATTCGATCAAGTCTGCGACAGCTTTGACTTCTAGCCCCACAGAGCCGCGATCGGTAAATTTCAGCGCGTTTGAAAGCAGGTTAAACAACATCTGCTTGAGGCGTAGTGGATCAGCGACGATCGCAGTGACTCCGGGCGCAATCGCCAGCTTAAGGAGTAACCCTTTATCACTGGCTTTTTCTTGCACCAGTTTCAGCGCTAGTTTGCAGACTTCACTGACCTCGATCGGTTCTGGCTGCAAGGTGAATTGATTTGCCTCGATTTTAGACAAATCGAGGATGTCGTTGATCAGAGCCAGCAAGTGCTGACCACTGCTGAGAATGATTTTGAGGTATTCCTGATGCCGCAGATTAGAGGGGGTGTAACCTTGCTCTCGCAGCAAGTGCGTAAAGCCAAGGATTGAGCTTAGAGGCGTGCGGATCTCGTGGCTCGTATTCGCCAGAAATTCGCTCTTGAGTTTGCTAATTTGCGTGAGTTCCCGATTGTCGGTTGCCAGCATTTGGCATTTCTGAAGCAGTCCCTGCGTAGTTTTAGCGTGGTGAATGAGCTGAATGGTTTGCGCGATCGCTCGACTGATACATTGATGCCGGAGCTGCATCAGAGCCGTATCGATCGGCAGGGGTGACGTAGGAGAAACAGTGATCAACCATCCGTAAGTGATTGTACGATCGCACAGTTCCCAGGTGCTTTGTCCCTTGAGGGGAGACAAGGACTGTAGATCTAAGAGCGTTAATTCTTGACCTAATTCGATCTCAAAACGAGTCATACAACCGGGGCGATCAGGCGACATCATTGAGGCGGCGAGATGCTGAATTTTAAGCGCGCCAGTTTCAGTCGGAAGGGCGATCGCGACGAGTTCACCGTTTAGGATTTGGGCTAATTCGTCGGCTAGGGTTTGCCAGAGCTTTGCTTCGGTGGGCGCATTGTTAAGGCACTCGAACAGGCGAGCATTCACATCATTGAGAAAGCGTTCGACCCAATACGCAGCCGCAAGAGGATTCGCGATGCAGGAATCCGGCTGCGTAAGGAATTGACGCAAAGCGGCGCTGGTCGATTCCTCCCGACTGGTCTGGTGCAGTTGCAAAGTCATGCAGCTTTCTCGAATCATTTAGACATTACGGAGGTTGAAGTAGAGTCTCTGTGGAATTACTGATCATCCTACCGAGATCTACCTAGCCCTCAGCTTGATAAGACTGTGAGCTTAATCAAAGCCTTAAGAAGTTGCAGGCAAGTATGAAGCTTAGAATTCCCGCCGTGAAAAAATCAGCGACGCGATCGCCAAAGTCAAGGTGATGTAAAGCAGGGCATACAACACGCTTGCGAATAAAGTGGGGGCAGCGGGAATTAAGTTGTAGACTGCTTGATTTTTCAAATCCAACCGCGCTAGATCCGGAAGCACAAGATACAATCCTTGGGTCGCAGTTTCGATCGCAGGATTTTTGGTCAATCTGCCGAATTGCACCAGGTCTTGGCTCAGTTGTCCGATCAGGTAAATGCCAAACGTCAGCATCATCGCCAACAGAGCGCTAGCAAACACACTAAACAGCAGCGCGATCGCGCTGACTAGAGACAATTGCAGCCATAGAAAAATAGAGGACAAGAGAAGATTTGCCAAAGGAAACGGAGTCTTGAATGCAGATAGAATCGCGATCGCGCTCACGGTCATAGCTGTAATCAACACTGCCAAAACTGCCGACAACCCCAAATGCTTGCCAATGATGAACTCAGCACGGCTCACAGGCTTTGCGATTAGGACAAAAACGGTGCGTTTTTCAATTTCTTTGTTGACTAATCCTGTGCCAATAAAAATTGCCACAATCAATCCGAAAACGGGCATCGCTGCCAGCGCCAAATCAAGCAGAATTTTCGCTTCGGTTGCCGCCGCCACTTCGGGTAAAAGGCGACCCGCTAACAACAAGCCCGCTCCATAAAGCCCAATCAGATAGAGAACACGATCGCGAATCACTTCTCGAAACACATTTGCCGCGATCGCCTGAATTCGAATGACCGTACCGCTCACGGTCTGCACCGCCTGACTCATAGCCAATTCTCCTGCACAAGAAACTCACCTTTCGAATTCCCCATTTTGCCCGAAGAATTACGATCTGGTCGGCTGAATTTGCTTAGGCGGCGTGATCGAACCACATTGCACAGTTCCTACTTCTTGCACACGAGCCGGAGCCGGAGCTGGCGGAGCCGAGTCATCGAATCTAAACTCTGGTGTGGGTCTTTCTCGCCGTACCGGAGTAATGCGACAAGTGCGCGTTAGTTCAGATCCTGCCTGACGAGAGTTGGGTCTGCGCCAGAGAGCTTGAAGCTTTAAGTCATACGCTGCCGAAGTGACTTCAGCATTGAGCGTCCATAAATCTGGCTGTGACGATCGCGGCAGTTGCTCCTTGACCTGCTGCCTCAAGCGCGGCACTTGCTGATCGAGGTTGGTAAGCCAGCGTTCGACCTGTCCCCAGGGTTTGCCTTCGAGTTCAGTGCGGACAGATTGGGCGGCAATGTTAAGCACATCGGCTCCACGAGAGAGCGCCGTATCTCGATCGAAGCGCTGCGGTTGCCAAACAAACCCACTGCGCGAGAAATCTTCGCCTTGCAGCGAGGGATTATTTGCAATCCAATTTTGAATTTGAAAGGAGAACTGAAACCAGCAGCTAATAATGAGATTGGCTAATATCACCAAAATGATGTCTTGACGATGTGCCTTGCTGGGATTGGTGTAAACGGGGCTTTTGGTTTTGGAGTCAGACTTGATGAATTTGGGAGCTGACCAGATAAGTGATGAAATCGGGGGCCAACTGATCCATGAAGTTTGAGTTGGAATCCTTCCACCTTCGATCGTGCCGAACAAATATACACATACGATCGCCCCAACAATCCAAGGACCGATAAAGAAATTATAAAAAGTCAATTTCTTTTTCACAGGCGGTTCGTAGACAAACCACCACACGCTGAGAATTAGGAATATCCAACCAAAAGATGAAATAATCCGTTGAGCAATTTGCGGCGGCGGCGATGTGGTGAGTGCCGCAACAATTACGCTAAAAATGCTTAAGAATAAGAGCGTTTGCCAGGATGCCCATTGCGGCAGCGTGACGCGATCGCGGATTTGCTTAAAGACTTGATTCATCCACAGCATGGCTTCTATCCCTAAAACGCAACGGGCTGTTCAGAAACTGTCCGAATCAGAATAATCAACGCAATCAGCGCAAAACTTGCCGAGTTCGCCAACAGCACAGCTAATGCCCGACTCGGTACTTCTTGAAAGGCTTGGCGCTGTGCGGACTTACCTTGAAATTTTGTACGATCGCGCACTTCCGTCACGCTGGTCGGTTTGTTCTCTAAAATCAAGTCCAGCCAGTTTAAGCTCTGAAGTTTGACCACAAACGTTCCTAAAAATGTCACAAATGCAATCACGACTAACAAGGAGTAATTACTAATTTCATCTAGAAAAATGTAGTTCATTAGCTGTTGTTGCCAGGGTTGAGGCAGCCAGCGATCGCTCGAAAAAAACACAAGCCAGCCGACGACCGTGGAGAAAAGATTTGCGGTTGAGGCATATTGAATGCTGGATTTTTTGCCGATGCCTAAATAAAATTGCAGCACGATCGCTTCGACTGCGATCGCCAACACAATAAAGAAAAGCTGATATAAAATCGCCCTCAGAGGCAAGACATTCAACATGAGTCAATCTGCTTAAATTCACTTCCAGATTGTAAGTGCAGTGGTTCGGGTTTGCAGCAAAAACATACAGAGAAACAAAAGAATCTGTGACACACCGACAAAA
The DNA here is from genome assembly GCF_039962505.1 of Leptolyngbya sp. DQ-M1. Lineage (NCBI taxonomy): Bacteria > Bacillati > Cyanobacteriota > Cyanophyceae > Leptolyngbyales > Leptolyngbyaceae > Leptolyngbya > Leptolyngbya sp. DQ-M1. The sequence goes on along the minus strand of NZ_JAMPLJ010000005.1, from coordinate 310,089 downwards.
CACACTAGAATAAGCCCGTATTTTACGTTCTAGTGTGCTTATGTCTGAAGTTAAAATCGGCATCATTGGCGGCAGCGGTCTCTACAAAATGGAAGCGCTCAAAGAGGTAGAAGAACGATCGATTAACACTCCATTCGGCTCACCGTCTGATGCTTTGATCATTGGCACTTTGGATCAAACTCGTGTCGCTTTTCTAGCGCGTCACGGACGCAACCATCATTTGATGCCGTCAGAATTGCCGTTTCGCGCCAATATTTACGCGATGAAAAGTTTAGGAGTCGAGTACCTAGTGTCTGCTTCTGCAGTGGGGTCGCTGAAAGCTGAGGCAAAGCCGCTCGATATGGTGATTCCAGATCAGTTTATCGATCGTACCTATCACCGTGTCGGAACTTTTTTCGGCGATGGCGTAGTAGCTCATGTGGCATTCGGTGATCCGGTTTGTCTAGCATTAGCAAAAGTGTTGGGCGATGCGGTTGAGAGTTTAGATCTCGCGAATGTTAATTTGCATCGCGGCGGAACTTACGTCTGTATGGAAGGCCCTGCGTTCTCTACTAAAGCCGAATCGAATCTACATCGCAGTTGGGGCGCGTCGGTGATCGGCATGACCAATCTTCCCGAAGCAAAGTTAGCGCGTGAAGCGGAAATTGCCTACGCGACTTTGGCATTGGTAACGGATTACGACTGCTGGCATCCGGATCACGATAGCGTCACAGTCGAAATGGTGATCGATAATCTCCAGCGTAATGCCGTGAACGCCCAGAAAGTGATCCGCGAGACGGTGCGAAGATTGAACGAAAATCCGCCTGTTTCCGAAGCGCATTCGGCGTTAAAGTACGCCATTTTGACTCCGAAAGATAAGATTCCTGCGGCGGCAAGAGAGAAGCTCGGATTGCTGCTGAACAAATATCTTTAGAGCAACCCTTCTAGTTGGCGACGAATGCGATCGAGATCCCGATTCGACATCTCAGATTCTTCCTGTTGGGCTTTCTCCTCCGGATTCCAATCGGTTTCATCGATGTTCCGTTCCGGGGGCGCGAGCAGCAATCGCTCAAACTCGTTTTGCGGCATGAAATCTTCTGGAATCAGGAATGCCTCGTACCCCGCATCTTGGCAAAATTCCTCAATTTCTTCCTGCTCAATCTTTTCAACGGTTGGAACCGCAAAATCCTGAGCTTCCAGCATCAAGGCGTAGCGCGTGGCATCGTCTTCTTGGGCAAACATCAACACGAGGTTCTGATCGCCCACACTAATTGTATGGATTCCTGGATTATCAGTGTCGGCGTTGAAGAGTAAGACGAATACTTGCATAGATCTAGAGAAATCAATGGGCTAGATTTAAGGGTACTTCACGAAGTTCGCTTCAAGATGAACTTTTTCGGAAATCTTAGAGTCATCAATATAGCAGTACAAAATGATACTAAGGTTAAACGACGAATTGCTGGAGTGAAAAGATGTCGATGCGAAGAGCGGATCGAAAAAGCAACTCGGATGATCATGCAATCAATCATCCTCAGTCTCGCAGACAGGAACCTCTTTCTTATCATGAACTGAGGCAATATTGGCTCTTGGCAAAATCGAAACAAAATGAGTTAGAAGCCTTAGCAGCAGCGAGAAAGCAAGAAGCGGAACAGAACTACCGCTTGTATCTAGAAGAGCAGCAAAAGCATCAAGCGTCGCACATGCTGTATCAGGAGGTACAACAAAAGTATGAAACAACGTTTACGCAATATCAAGAGGTGGAAACTCAAGCGCGTTCCTATCTCATGCAGTACCAGGAATCTCAAGTTCAGGCAAAATCTTATTTTACGCAGTATCAGGAGATTCAAAGTCAGGTTCAATCTTATTCTGTGTTGTATCAAGAAGCTCAAACTCAATTTGAATCCTATTTAGCGCTCTACGAGTCTGAGAAAACGAAAAACGATCAACTATCGATTCAATTCGAGGAGATTCAAGCGGAACGAGATCGCTATCTGACACTCTACAACGAGTCCCAGAATGAGCTTAAGTTTGAACGCCGCTCAAAGGCAGGAATTAAAGGTTGGGAGACGCGACGTAAGCGGGAGAATGAACGCTTGAAACAGGAGATCGGAGAGATGACTGTGTTGCTACGCGACTCCTTAGAGCGCAAAGATGAAGCAATTGATAGTTTGTATGTGGTCGCTGAGCGCATGGATCGCATTCAACGATTAGTCGATTCCGTCGATGAAGATTCAACGACTAACCCTGTGGGCATGATTCAAAAACTACAGCGAATTTGGCAGGCAGTAAAAGAAATTTTGGCAGAGTGAGGCAGGCAATGAGCGATCGCTCTAGTGCAATTAAAAAGATGGCAAATTCGGGAAACGCTGGCGATCATATTCGCGCGATCGCCGATCAACTGCGCCAAGAAACCAGTTTGCAAATTAAGGCAACCTCACGAATTTTAGGAGCAGCCGCCCAAATTTCGGAGAATCACGATCGCTTAATTGATCAAGTTGTTGAAATGGTGGAAGAAGATTTAGAGCGATATACTCAATCCACCACAACAGAACCACTGACAATCGAACAACTTCAGCAGCAGTTCAAAACCTTGAAACAGGCAAAATTACATTTCGGAATCAAGGCAAACACATGGGCATCGCTGGCTGATAAGTTGAATCGACAAGCAACGGTTTCTATCCCTAATCAAACATCTGTGTTTCAACGATTAGATACGATCGAGCTTGAGTTACAAACTGTACGCACTGATCTAAGCAAAGCTTTGAAGATATTGACGTTAATCTTGGAGAAGGTTTCGTGAACTTCAATCAGCAAGATTAGTGCAAGATTTGCAACCTTAGAAAAGCGAGTTTTATACCAATGCTTTTCTCTGATTTTGCTCTGTAAAATCGCTCTAAATCTAGCCGATCAGGCCGTGGGTTTGTGATGTTCGTGCCAGTGACGCGCAATATCAATGCGCCGACAGAGCCACACTCGATCGTGCCCTTGCACATAATCTAAAAATCGCGCCAGTGCTGCTGCTCTTCCGGGTCTGCCGACCAATCGACAGTGCAACCCGACACTCATCATTTTCGGTGCGGTTTCTCCTTCTTCGTACAGCACATCAAACGCATCTTGCAGATACGCGAAAAACTGATCGCCCGAATTAAATCCTTGATTCGTGGCAAATCGCATATCGTTGTTGTCCAGCGTATAGGGAATGACTAGATGGGGCTTGCCGTTCCCTTGCACCCAGTAGGGCAAATCGTCTGCATAGCTGTCTGAATCGTAGAGAAATCCGCCTTCCTCGATCACTAGCTTTTGCGTGTGTGGGCTATTGCGTCCGGTATACCAACCGAGCGGACGGCTTCCGGTGACGCGAGTGTGCAGATCGATCGCTCTTTTCAAATGCTCCCGCTCGGCTTCTTCGGAAAAGTCTTTGTACTCGATCCAGCGATATCCATGACTGGCGATTTCCCAATCGGCTGCTTTCATCGCCGCTACCGCTTCAGGATTTCGCTCTAGTGCCATCGCAACGCCGTAAACCGTGACGGGAATTCCACGCGACGTAAACATCCGATGCAACCGCCAAAATCCCGCCCGACTGCCGTATTCGTAACACGACTCCATATTCATATGGCGCAATCCCACAAACGGCGCGGCTCCCACAATTTCAGATAAAAACGCTTCTGAAGCGGGGTCGCCATGCAGGATACAGTTTTCGCCGCCCTCTTCGTAGTTGATCACAAACTGAAGCGCGATGCGGGCTTGGTCTTTCCAGCGGGGGTGCGGTGGGTGTTGACCATAGCCCACCATGTCTCTCGGATACGAATTTGTCGTCGCAGTCATCAGCGGTTAACCGATAAAAGTTGTCGATCGAGAAATATGACAAAATCTCGAACCGTATACAGCATACCAATATCCCAGAGATCGCTAATCTCAATCTCAAATCGATCGCAAAAATCGTCGTGCAAGTTGCACTCCCAATCGAACCAGCACACCAAAGGAAGCTGCAAATCTTCGACGAGGCGATCGTCAGGAACGACTTTACTAAACGGCAACCCAGAATAAAATTCCATCTGCTGATAGACAAACGCAGAGACATCTTGGGAGATTTTCAGGGGTTGCCAGAATGCCTGATGCCAGTCTTCTAAACTAAGGGCGGGACGCGATCGCCAGTTCTGCTGAATGTGGCGACGAACACTGAGATCCGGACTGAGATCCGGGTAGGTTCTGACTGTTAGGACTACGTTCGTGAGTTCGCGCCACATCTGATTGCTGCCCGATTGCGATCGATGCTCTCAGTATTCCCACTCAGGAATCATCTGTCACAAACATTTGTTGGCTTTTTAGGAATTTGCAGCGATTCAGCCATGTTATACCAAATTGATTTTTGAGTGCGACAGATCTTGGAAGCCCCCTAAATCCCCCATGCTGGGGGACTTCACGCCAAATCTGTTTCGGATTCTCAAAGTCCCCCAGTATGGGGGATTTAGGGGGCGAAGGATCTGTCGCATTAACAAATTGATTCGGTATTAGAACCAAAAGTGACATTAGGCAGGGAAAATTGCGGTACGCTATCTACCCTTCAGCAGAACTTGAGACCTTCCATAACTTTCACTGATCGAGGTCTTCATATTCAGTAATAATAGATTTAGAATTGTTAAATTTTGTTCTCGCTGCTGTTTAACCTTACCCTGATCGCTCTTGCCGCATAGGAGTTCTCTGTGAAATTCAAACCGCTGATGAAACCCGCTGGTGCGCGGGCAGTGTTCATTGGATCTGTGATCGCACTTGCTGTCTCCGGGTTTGGCATTTTCTCATATTCCATCTTTCGCCCCAATCCCCCGTCTTCTGCTCAAACTCCGACGGCTCAGACCGACACTGTAGACGCTATCAGCGCCCTGGGACGCTTGGAGCCAGAAGGCGGCGTGATCAAGATTTCTGCTCCGTCTGCTTCAATGGCAGGCGGATTGGGTGGATCGCGGGTCGAACGAGTGCTTGTGAAAGAAGGCGCGATCGTCAAAGCCAATCAACCTCTAGCAGTTTTGGATACCTACCAGACGCTTTTAGCTTCAGCGATGCAGGCAGAAGCACAGGTCAAAGAAGCGGAGTCACGTTTAGCACAAGTCAGAGCCGGCGCAAAACAAGGTGATATCAACGCGCAACGAGCGACAGTTTTACGCGCCCAAGCTGAATTACCGAAGGCAGAAGCAGAATTTCTCAAAGTGGATGCCGAATATCAAAAAGCGAAGCGCGACTACGATCGCTTTGCTGCTCTCTACACTCAAGGGGCAGTGAACGAATTAGAAGTAAGTAACCGCAGGCTCGCCCTAAATACGACCGAAAAACAACGTCAGCAAGCGGCGCAAGTTGTTGAGCAAGCAAAGTTAGGGCTTGAAGGCGCAAGACAGACGTTAAGCAGCGTAGCAGAAGTGCGACCCACGGATCTTCAGCAAGCAGAAGCGAATGTGCAGGTGGCAATGGCAAATTTTCAGCGCTCAAGAGCCGAGCTAGATAAAGCGATCGTGCGTTCCCCGTCGGATGGGCAAGTGCTGAAGATTCACACCGATCCAGGAGAAGTCGCAGGCAACGATGGCGTAATGGATTTAGGGCGCACCCAGCAGATGTATGTGGTGGCGGAAGTGGATGAGAATTACATCAACCGGGTGAAAGTGGGACAACGCGCCAAAACTACCGGATATGCGCTTCCGGGTGAACTCACAGGAACGGTCGATCGTGTGGGGCTACAAGTTCGGAAGAATGCTGTTCTCAACACTGATCCGGTTGATAAAACTGATACGCGGGTAGTTGAAGTCAGAATTCGCCTAGACAATAGCAAACCCGTTGCGGGCTTAACCAATTTGCAGGTTAAAGTTGCGATTCAGCCCTAGAACTGCCGAGTCTGACGCGAGATTAGGGATTGATACACCGCGCAAAGCAGATAAATTTCTGAACTGTTGATGAGTAATGTTGATGAGTAATGTATGTTTTCGATTCCCCTAGCCTGGTTACAACTGAAGCGCGAAAAAGTCCGGCTGTTGGTAGCGCTTGCGGGTATTGGATTTGCAGTCATTTTGATGTTTCTGCAATTGGGCTTTCAGGATGCGCTGTTTGAGAGTGCAATCACGCTGCACCAGAATATTGAAGGGGATATCTTTCTCATCAGTCCGCAATCGACTTCCTTGATTTCGATGAAGAGCTTTCCAGAACGGCGATTGTATCAATCGTTGGGATTTGCGGGAGTGAAGTCGGTTAGCCCGATTTACATTGGATTTGGGATTTGGAAGAATCCATTCTGGCAAGGGCCGCCTGCGTCGCAAACTCGTAGTATTTTGGTGATTGGCACAAACCCAGGAGACAATATCTTCGCGATTCCGGGTGTGGCAGAGAATCGATCGAAGATTCAGTTAACGGATGTGGTGCTGTTCGACAGCGCGTCGCGTCCTGAGTTTGGTGCCGTTGCCGAGAAATTTAAGGCACTGAGTCCTTCTGATCCTGCGATTCGGACTGAGGTGGAATCGCGTCGAGTCGAAGTTGGCGGATTGTTCCGTTTGGGGGCTTCGTTCGGGGCAGATGGAAACTTAATTACGAGCGATCTGAATTTCCGACGCATTTTTCCCAGCCGCGATCCAGCCCTGATTGATGTGGGGGTGATCAAGCTTGAGCCGGGAGCAAACTTAGAAGCAGCGTTAGAGCGGTTCAAGAGTCTCCCTGGTGAGCGCCGGGTTGATCCGAATAAGAAAATTGAGGAGACAAAAGAAGATTTTGTCGTGGGGGATGTGCGCGTGATGTCAAAAGCAGCATTTGTTGCATTTGAGCAGAACTACTGGAAAGACAGCACGGCGATCGGGTTTATTTTTACCTTGGGTGCAGCGATCGGCTTTGTGGTCGGAACGGTGATTGTTTACCAGATTCTTTATACCGATGTTGCGGATCATTTAGCAGAGTATGCAACGTTGAAAGCAATGGGATACAAGAATCGCTACCTATTATCCGTTGTGTTTCAGGAAGCGTTAATTCTATCGGTTATGGGATATATTCCTGGCTATATTCTTTGTGTTGGGCTTTACAATCTTACTCGTAATGCAACCGCGCTTCCTTTAGCGATGACGACTTCGCGGGGCATTCTGGTTTTGTGCTTGACGATCCTCATGTGTGTAATTTCTGGCACGATCGCCGTTCGCAAAGTTCAACAAGCTGATCCGGCTGATATTTTTTAACATTTTTTAACTATGGCTAAAGATTCCATCATCGATATTCAGAAAGTCAATCACTATTACGGGACAGGACGATTGCGAAAGCAGATCTTGTTTGAGGTTACAACCGCGATCGAACCGGGTGAAGTGGTGATTATGACGGGGCCTTCGGGGTCTGGGAAAACGACGCTGTTGACGTTAATCGGAGCATTGCGATCAACGCAAGAAGGCAGTATGAAAGTGCTAGGGCAAGAGTTATTAAATGCACCAGAGCGGGAGTTAGTCGAACTGCGTCGCAACATTGGCTATATTTTCCAGGCGCATAATCTGCTGAATTCGCTAACGGCTCGTCAAAATGTCCAAATGTCGATCGAGCTTCACACGGGCATTCCGCAATCGAGCGCGCGTGAAATGGCGGAATCAATGTTATCGGCAGTGGGACTCGGTGAATGGGTGAATCAATATCCGCACGAATTATCCGGGGGGCAAAAACAGCGCGTTGCGATCGCTCGTGCCTTGGTGTGCAATCCGAAAATCGTGCTGGCAGATGAACCGACCGCCGCCCTTGATAAGAAGTCTGGTCGCGATGTCGTAGAGATTATGCAGAATTTGGCGAAAAAGCAAGGCGCGGCAATTTTGCTGGTCACACATGACAATCGGATTCTGGATATCGCCGATCGTATTATCAATATGGAAGATGGGCACTTGAATTCACTAGAGCTATCATCGCCCTGATTACTGAAACCGTTTTTTCTCACTTTGATAGCGAATCACTTCAGCAATCAGAGCGACACTGGCTGATGCAATCATTAAGACAACGCTCAAAGCATTCATATCGGGTCTAACACTGGTACGCACCCGACTAAAGATTTCCATCGGTATCGTATTCACACCGCCTCCCGCCGTAAAACTCGCAATCAAAAAGTCATCCATACTCAATACAAACGCTAAAAGACAGCCTGAAATGATTGCAGGCGCTAATTGTGGCAGTAATACGAAAACTAATGATTGAAGCAGAGATGCACCTAAATCTAAAGCAGCTTCTTCTAAATTCGGATCGAGATTCGTTAACCTTGTAGAAACAACTAGCGCAACATACGCTAAACAAAACACCACATGAGCCGCAACGATCGTCCACAAACTCAACGGCACTGCAATCACAGCAAGAAACACTAAAGTTGCAACGGCGATCGCAATATCAGGAATGATTAAAGGCAAATATACTGCGCCTTGAAATAGCTTTTTCCCATAAAACTGGTAGCGGGAAAGCCCGATCGCCATTAGGGTTCCGATCACGGCTGCAATTGCGGTTGCCAAACTTGCAACTAATAAGCTGTCTCCCAATGCCGATAAGATACGATTATCTTGGAAAAATTTGACATACCAGGAGAACGTAAACCCTTTCCACTGAGCGCTATTCGGCGCTGCGTTAAAGCTATAAAATGCTAAAACTGCGATCGGCAAATACATAAAGCCAAACATCAGCACCGTGAATAGGGCTGAAACTGGAAACTTAGATTGACTTTGCATTTCTATCCCCGTATTTAATTAGAAGCGCGATCGCAAGACTTACCACCAAAATTAAGATCATACTCAGCGCTGAACCAAAGCCCCAATTCTGCGTCGCGCCAAGGAACTGATCGTAGATCGATCGCGCTGCGGTTCGACTGGCAGTTCCGCCTAATAATTCAGGATTGACGAAATCGCCCAATCCAGTAATAAACACTAATAGACTTCCGGCGGCAATTCCTGGTAAACATTGCGGAACCGTCACCCTCCAAAACGCTTGGAACGGTGTTGCGCCTAAATCTGCTGCCGCTTCGAGCAGTTGACGATCGAGCTTTTCGAGTGACGCATACAGAATTAACACCATATAAGGTAATAAGCTGTAGATCATTCCAATCAAGACGGCGATCGGTTGATACAACAAATCCAGCGCAGGTAAACCAATACTGGTGAGAATGCTATTCAAAACGCCTGTTCTGCGGAGAATGCTCGCCCAGGCATACGATCGCAATAGCGAAGATGTCCAGAGCGGCAGCGTAAATCCGAGCAGCAGTAGATTGCGCCAGCGTTTCGGAGAAGAAAGCGCAATCCAATATGCCACCGGAAATCCCAGAACCAAGCATCCTAACGTCGTACCCGAAGCAAGCAGGAACGATCTTCTAATAATCGAAAAGGTTTCTGGCTGGAAAATGCGCCAGTAGTTATCAAGACCCGACGGAATTACGACATCGCCAGGCTTGATATTTGGTACTAAGCTCAGCTGGAAAATGATCAGCGTAGGCACGATCAGCAATAGCAGCAACCAGAGACTACCCGGAGCCAGCATGAGCAAAGGTTGCAGCCACCGAGGTGCAATGCTCGGAGTTTCAGAAACAGAGGGCGCTTTCATGGAACAGTGATGATGAGAATAGCTCTTGTATGAAGAATACCCAGGATTTCTCACCGTGACACGAATTTTGCTTGATGCCTCTGCTAGTGGCTAGAGCGAGACAGACGATCGCGAATTTTTTGCAGCGTATCGGAGGTGCGGACGGGCGATCGCGGCTGGGGTGTTTCGCTATCGGGCCAGAACGGCAGATCCGCACAAGGACAGTCAGAAGGAGGCATTCCCAGGGATCGCGTGGGCACAGGCATCGCACAACGGGCGCAGGGATTGATTTCCCAATCCGACGAGAGCAGTTCTCGGATCGTTTGGGTAGTGCCTTCGATGTAGCAATCGCCCGATTCTGGAGCGCGCACCAAATTCCAGCAGGCTTCAAACTCGTCACTGTAGCGATCGCCCGCAATCACAGAGGATACCTTGAGGGCTTGCCGTCCGTTGTGAGTCATGAGTCGCTTTCCTAGCTGAAACCAGTAGGCGAGATACTGTCTAACTTGTTGTTCAGTTGCCATAGGTTGCGCGAAATCAGAATGGGTCACGAGCAATATGCCTCAACTTTAGGACGAGATGTGAAGCGTGTTCCTCAATCTCATGGGAGGTAGCGGGGTAGATTTTAGAGAAAAACGGAAGTAGTCTCAGCCTAGCGCGTGGGGCTTCTAATGAATATGAATAAAATCTTTAGACTTTTAACGCATCTACCGCAGCTTTTACCAAGCCATAAAAGGGCGCTTGCGACACATCGACTTCTTGCATTGCTTGATCTAGTTTTCCAAGCGTTCCAATTCTTTGCCCTTTTTGAATAATTAAGGTTTCACCTTTAGTGTTCTGAATTCTTAACTCTTTGATCCCACTTTGTTCGAGGAGTGTGCAGGTGTAGGGTCGATCGCTGAAGATAAATTCGGTTTGCTGCGACGGTAGTCTTGCCCCAACGATTTCGAGTTGGACGGAAACTTCGTTGTTCCATTCGTTGGACTTGAGCTGATAGGCGATATCTAAGGTGCTTGGTAGGGGGAAATATTCGCCCCAGCGCCATGCGATCGCGTTAATTTTCTCGCTGCCTGAGCGCAGTACAAATTTGATGTGTCCTTTCCCAATCCGGCGTTGCTCATCAATGCAAACGTTCGGTGTCCAGAAAACCGGATCGGGGTTGTCCATACCGCAAGGATGCAGGGCATCAAGTTGGGCGTGAAGCGCTAGATCAAGTTGAGCGAGTTCGGCTTGGGCATCGATCGTGACTAACGGTTTAAGGTGCGCAGGTTTAAGCGATCGGTGGGCGAAGGTTCTAAGTCTTGCTCGAATGTCGTCTAAACGATCGGCTTCAAAAGAAAACCCGCCTGCTGCTTTGTGTCCTCCATGTTTGAGCATCAAGTCTTTGCAGCACTCTAACGCTTCAAACACATTGAATTCTGGGATGCTGCGAGCCGACCCGCGAATATGAGTTTTTGCTGCGTCTTCATACGTTCCGATAAAGACTGGAACACCGTAGCGTTCGACTAATCGAGAGGCAACAATTCCGATTACGCCATGATGCCAATCGGGTTGCACTAACAATAAAACACGATCGTCTTTCGCATTTAGCGAACTGTTTTCATAGGCTTCGATCGCTTCTTTCTCGATCTGTTCACACAATTGTTGCCGGTGTTTATTCACCTGTTCACACTGCATTGCGCGCTCTAATGCAACGCCATCATCATCAGTAATCAATAGCTCAATCACAATCTCTGGATCAGAGATCCGCCCGATCGCATTGATTCTAGGGCCTAATCGAAACCCGATCGCTTCAGGCTTGAGGTTTTTGTCATTGCTCAAGCCTGCAATCTGAATTAACGCTTGAATGCCCGCTATTTTGGACTTTGGTAATAACTGCAAACCGCGCTTTACCCAGCGGCGATTAACCCCGGTCAGTGGAGCCAAGTCTGCGATCGTGCCTAGTGTAAATAGCTCTAACAGAGAGTGCTGTAAGTCTCTGGTCTGTCCAAAACTTTGAGCTAAACAGACGGCGAGAACATACGCAACTCCCACTCCCGCCATACCGCGATACGGTGAGGTTTCTGCGATTAACTTCGGATTTAGAATTGCATTTGCGTTTGGCAGGGTTGGCGGTAAATCATGGTGATCGGTGATAATTACTGTTAAACCGAGTTCTCTGGCGCGATCAATTGGATCATGTGCCGCAATGCCATTATCGACCGTGAGAATCAGCCCGACTCCTTCCTCGTGAAACTCTTCGATAATGCGGCGATTGATGCCGTATCCTTCGCTCATGCGGCTCGGAATCGCATAGTCAACTCTTGCGCCCAAATACCGCAATGCTCGGAGTAACAATGCAGTGCTCGTCATGCCGTCTGCATCATAATCGCCGCAAATCGCAATCCGGGTTTTATCGTTGATTGCATTAATCAAGAGTTCTAAGCTGATCGCTAAATCTGGAAAGTCTTCTAGCGGAGAAGGCAGCGATTGTCGTTCTGGGTCGAGAAATTCTTGGACGGATTCGAGCGAAGTGAAGCCGCGATTGATCAAAACCTGCGCGAGAAGCGGCGATCGCTGAGTTTCTACAGCAAGCTGTGTCGCACGATCGCGCTGAGCGGGATGAATAAACCAACGTTGATCCGGGAGGCGCGATCGATCAGACATAGCCAGAGCGCAAACTTAAAGAGACGGAAACGATTGTACTCTTGAACGCTGCGATCGCGGATCAAACTCCACTGTATTCTTTACTGTTTCAGCAAAGCGCTGAGCGAGTAACGCATTGGTGTAATGGCTCAGAACTGCTTGTCGTCCGGTGGCTGCATAGTGCGATCGCAGTTCGGGATTTAGAATCAATTCGCTTAATTTCTGTGACAGCGCGATCGCGTTTCCTTCAGGAAAAACTAATCCGCCTTTTGTGGCAGTGATTAGATGAGGAATTTCGCCTGAATCCGAGCCGATTACCGGAGTTCCACACGCCATCGCTTCAATGATTACTCGCCCGAACTGTTCTTTCCAACTCGATCGCGTCTCAGAAGGCAACACCAGCAGATCGAATGCCGAAAGATAGTTCGGAGTTTCGGTAAACGGAACAAAACCTAATTTCTGAATGCGATCGTTTAAATTCAACTGTTGGGCGATCGCGTCAAACTCGGACTCATACTCTCCAGCCCCAATCATCACCAGCCGCCACGGGAGCGATCGGATCTCGTTCAAAGCAAGGAGTAGCGTTTTCAGTCCTTTTTGTTCAACAATGCGCCCAACATAGCCGATTAATACAGCTTGGGCACCCAGTTCAGTTTTAAGCGTATTCGATCGGGGATAGTAAATTGCTGGATCAATTCCAGACGGCATCAATACACTTTGCCCCGTGTATCCCTTTTCTCGCATCACCGCTTCTGCGCTGTAAGACCCAGGAAACATCACATCAGTATGCTTCAAAATCCAGCGCTCCATCTGCCGAAACGGAATCGGATAGCGCTTAAGAATGTTCTGCCAGGTAAAAAAACTAATCGGTTTGCGAATCGTGAAATAGTTTGCGAGATAAACCTGCAACGTCACTAACGCATAAGGCTCCTGATGTAGGTAGATAAAATCGGGATTGAGCTTGCGGAGTAGATTTACAAAGAACGATCGATAACTATGCAGAGGAATGCTGCCTGAGCGCCAAACTGGAATGCTGATAATCTGTCCGCGAAAATCTTTCCAGCGCTCGATCTTGCGCCGAATGCCGTATTCATCTTTCCAATTTTCAGGCATGACGATCGTGAGTTCCCAGCCGGTTTGCTGCTCAATCTCAGCGTAAAACTGTTGAACCACAGAGACTGTACAAGAATGATTCACGATCAAAAGCTTCATAGATTGCACCGCAGGACATTAAAGAACTAATCGGCAGGCTGATAAGCGGGAGCTTGCTTGATTTTGTGCCATTTGTAATAGGTACTCCACTTCAAGGCACGACGATCGCGCCAGAGTGCCGGAAGATTTTGCTGAATTTCGCGAACAATCCAACTTGCCCCAAATTCACTCTTGATCTTGTGCTGACGACAATAAGCCCAATGTTTGTAAACGTAGAGCAAGATTCTCAGGGGAACGCTGAACACCATCATCGCCGAAGGTTCGTTATAAATCGCAGCAAAACACTTGTTCCGGCAGTTGTTTCTCAGCGCGACTAAGTTATTTCGTCCGATCGGGGACTTATAGTGAATCACACAAGCATCCGGTAGATAAACCACATAAAAGCCGCGATCGAGCATTCGCTTACAAAATTCGGGTTCTTCATAATACGCGGCGAACATTTCCCGATAGCCTCCTAATTCGAGAAACAAGTCTCGTCGCAGCAGGCTACCGTAGCCTACAAAAGTCGGAGCATAACAACGATACTCGATTGCCAAAGGTTGACCCGGCAAGAGTTTTCCGGTTTCGTCGCTTTGAGACAGCGCGACTGCTCCCACTTCAGGACTAATCTTCAACACCGTTAAGGCGTTGTCAACACTCTCCGCGCTCAACAGTTGAGCATCATCATCGAGATACAGCAAATAAGGCGCTTTCGCTCGTTCTGCAAGTTCGTTGCGGGTGGCAGGGATACCCTTATTGTTTTCATGCCGAAAGACTTGTAATCGATCGACCAAAATCGGATCGATCGCTGGAAGCACCCGATCGACGATCGGCGCTTCTGAGGCATCATCAATCAGCAGAATCTCAAACTCAACGTGCTGCAGCAAGGTAAGAGAATTCAGGCAGCGAATCACATCATCAGGACGATTACGACTGGCAACACAGACTGAGAGCGCTGGAGAGGTAGAATTCATCATCAGGCGAATCGCGTCAACTCCTTAAAATTTGAAGTGATAGTGGGCATCTGTCATCTGCCCGAGGATAGGACAGCTTTCTTCTAAACAAAATAAAATTTAACTGCATCAATTGAAAGATACGATCGCACGGGTCGAATCGTATACTAAGAGAGCAATTTACAATCGTTTACTCTTGGGCATCGATCTTCGCAGCTACGTTTATATCGATCGCTTGCAGTCGCAGCACGCAGCTTATCTGGGAACCGAGGCGCTAGGATTTCTGCCACTTCCCGGTGACGCTTCATTATGGATTGAAATCACGCCTGGAATTGAAATCAATCGCATCATGGATGTGGCACTGAAAGCGGCAGTGGTGCGTCCGGGAGTGCAGATGGTCGAGCGGTTATATGGAGTCCTCGAAATTCACGCGAGCAATCAAGGCGAAGTGAATGCGGCGGGGCGAGCAATTCTGGCGGCGCTGAATGTGCAGAAACAGGATTGTCTGCGACCGCGTGTGATCTCCAGCCAGATTATCCGCAATATTGATGCTCACCATACGCAACTGATTAACCGAACGCGGCGCGGCAATATGATTTTGGCAGGACAAACGCTGTATGTGTTTGAAGTAGAACCAGCGGCATATGCCGCTTTAGCTGCAAACGAAGCCGAAAAAGCGGCGTTCATTAATATTCTGCAAATCTCAGCCGTGGGCAGTTTTGGACGCTTGTATCTAGGCGGTGAAGAGCGCGACATCATCGCCGCATCGAAGGCAGTGATCGAGACGATGGAAAATCTGCCGGGACGAGAACACTACAGCGATCGTAAGGAGTAAAGCGATCGTGGCGGTGATGGCACATTTGATGACGCTGCATAAGGGCGCGGTGATTTGGTCGGAGTGGCGATCGCGCTATCCGACGATCGAGCCGGATTTAAGCGATGCGGATTTAGATGAGATTGAGTTGCGCGGCGCAAACTTACGAGGAGCGAATTTTAGTCGCTCTAGATTGTGCTGGGCAGTGCTGAATGAAGCAGAGTTGAACGCGGCAAAATTTAATAAAGCAGTGCTTCAGAAAACTGAATTTATGCACGCGACATTACAGCACGCCCAATTTGTGGATGCGAACTTAGTTGGAGCAGATTTTCGCCACGCTAATCTAACCGATGCCAATTTCATCGGAGCAGATCTCAAAGGGGCGAATTTTAATGATGCAGATCTGATTCGGGCGAATTTGATTGGCACAGAGTTACGGGGGGCGAAATTTAAGCGATCGGATCTTACAGGTGCAGACTTGCGGCGATCGGATTTAAGCAATGCGATTTTGATTCAGGCAAACTTAGCCGAAGCCAATTTGAGCGATGCAAATTTAGTTGAGGCGGAATTAAGCGGAGCGCATTTTTATCGATCGACCTTCCACAAAGCCAATTTAAAGTTCGCTCACTTTAGCGGGAGTTACTTATTTGGGGCAGATTTCACGGGTGCTGACTTGTCGGGAGCTGACTTGTCCTGGGCAAATTTGGGCAAGGCAAATTTTACTGGGGCAACTTTAGCCGGCACGAATCTCAGAGGTGCAAATTTGGCGGGTGCGGTTTTGCCCGCTAGATTAAGTCGATGACGCGATCGCCCTGCCATCGTCTTTTTCAGGTAAACGGGTACTCTGGAGGTAAAATTCCTTCGTTCTCTCCGCATGAAAAACTGGTGGCAGCAAATCCAAGCGAAAATTCAGGTCATTCCAGAAGCAAAACCAGAAGAATCGATTCTTCTGCGAGTCCTCACTCAGTCGCTTGTCAGCGTGGGAATTTTGGCGACAGATTTGGCTGCGGAAACTCAGTTGAGCGTGTGGGCAATTCCCTTAAGCGCGATCGGAGCCTACTGGAGTTGGCATCGACGACGCAAGAAAAATACAGGGTTTAAATTCCTGTTGGCGATCGCAATGACGATCGTGCTGTTTAGTTTTTTTGGCAGGATGCTCGGTGGTGCTCAGAACGGTGATAATCGGCTGCTGCTGGCAGAGTTTCTGATTCAGATCCAAGTGCTGCACAGCTTTGATTTGCCACGCCGCAAGGATTTGGGCTATTCGATGATGATTGGGCTAGTGCTGCTGTCGGTGGCAAGTACGCTGAGTCAGACGATGCTGTTTGGCGCAATGCTGCTGGTATTCTTGGCGATCGCGCTCCCGGTACTGATGCTCGATTATTGTTCGCGCTTGGGCGTAGATGTGGTCAAGTTAGAGCGCACCAGCTTTAAGAAAATCAATTTTCGAGTGCTGCCTGCGATTTTTGCGATCGTGCTGGCATTGGGATTGGTGATTTTTGCGCTGATGCCGCGACTTCCTGGCTATCAGTTACGTATATTTCCGGTCAGTTCTCCGGTGAGCGTTCAGGAGCGATTTAATAACCGAGTGATTACCAATCCGGGCATGGGTCAGAGTCGAGATCCGCGTGTGGGAATGCGATCGGGGAGCGGAAAAGGCGCAGGGCAAAGCCAAGATCCGGATGACCTGTCTTATGGTGGATTTGGCGACAAGATTAGCCAAAACGTGCGGCATCCATTAAAGCCGCGAGTCATTATGCGGGTGCGATCGCAGATCGAAGGCTTTTGGCGGGTGATGGCTTTCGATCGCTACACAGGGCAGGGTTGGGAAGTGTCGCGCAACGACAAGACGCAGACAGTTAAACGCTCACCTTGGTCATATCGGTTCTTTCTGCCGACTCCGGTGACGATCGGCAAAACACGCGAAGTGGTGCAGACCTACACGATTATTGCCCCAATGCCGAATCTAATTCCGGCGCTTTCAAGGGCGAGAGAAATCTATTTCCCGACCGATGAAATTGCGATCGACCCCGAAGCAGGATTACGTGCGCCGATCGAGTTAAGCGATGGCATTACTTATACCGTGGTGTCGGATGTGCCGTATCGCGATCGCACGTTGCTGCGGCTGTATTCGTCCAGAGCGCAGTATCCAAAAGAGAGTCCACACTTACAGATTCCAGCGGGAATTGCTCAGAATGTCGCTAAAGAAACGAAGCGAATCCTGGCAACTTCTGAACAGCCGATCGAGTCCGATTATGAAAAGGCGCTTTATCTGGGGCAGTATTTGAAGCAGCGTTATCAGGTTCGGCAAGACCTGGATTTGCTGAAGCCGGGTGAAGATCTCGTCGAGGCATTTTTGCAAAATCAAGGCGGCGATCGCGATCATTTTTCTACGACACTGACGATGATGCTGCGATCGATTGGCATTCCGGCGCGATTAGTAGCGGGATATGCGCCCGGAGAATTTAATCCCTTCACCGGACTGTACATTGTGAAGAATACCGATGCTTACGCGATTACAGAAGTCTTCGTGCCACGCATGGGATGGTTCACGATCGACCCGATTCCGGGACGTGAACTGATTCCGCCTTCGATCGAGGAATATCAGCCCTTTAGTCTGCTGCAGCGATTTTGGAACTGGGTCGCGGGATGGCTACCTCTGCCTGTAACGGCTTGGATCAGCGAAGTAATTCGGACGATCGGGAGCGCGATCGGCTGGTTTTTGGCGCTGTTTACTCAAGGATTAGGTGGATTCTTGACCGCGTGTTTACTAATGATTAGCACTGCCTTGCTGGTTTGGCTGTGTGGTCAAGGCTGGAAAAAATGGCGAACTTACCAGCGGTTGCAGAAGCTTGCACCGATGGAGCGGCTTTATCAGCAAATGCTGTCTCGCCTCGAAGCGCAAGGCACTCGTAAATCTTCAGCAGATACGCCGCTAGAATATGCCCGACGAGCAAAAACCATGCGGACTCAAGAGCAAGCAGGTGCGATCGAAGACATTTCCCAAGCGTATGTGAAGTGGCGCTACGGACGAGAAAAACCTGAAATTGAAGCGCTGCGGCATCAGTTGAAGAGACTAAAACCTCAGCGAAAGTAAATGAGTAAGCCTGTGCCAAAGGCAACACCATTGGCAGTATTCATTTCGCATAGCAACCGTCTCGACCTCAGCAGCACAAAGGAATCCGCTCGAATGGGTGCAAGTGACACTATCGCCATCCGATTCGAGTTACGGTACAATCTTCCAAAATTATTCAGCCCTGAGAGGGAGAATCTAAGCGTGCCGAAAAAAACACGCTCGAAAGTAGAAAATTCCCAGAGATTTTCAGGATCACGGCTAAAATGTAGCGCAGTGTACAAAAAGCATTCGGTGACTCAGTTTTAGTGGTCTAAAGTCATCAATTGTTTACAAAGCTCGATCGCTGACCGGCTTGTAAACTCATCCAGCACTCGACACGACAAGGAAAGAAATGGTTGTGACCAAGGATAGACCGCTTGCAGCAATGTTCCGTCAGATTGGAGGAAGTGCATATCCTCCCGTGATTGAAACGTTTGAACGGGGCAAAACAATCTTCTTTCCCGGAGATCCGGCAGAACGAGTGTATTTTCTGGTCAAGGGTGCCGTCAAACTGTCGCGGGTATACGAAGCAGGCGAAGAAATTACGGTGGCGCTGCTGAGAGAAAATAGCGTATTCGGGGTGCTGTCACTGATTACCGGACAAAGAGCCGATCGCTTTTATCACGCCGTTGCCTTTACCCCGGTTGAGTTGCTTTCGATCCCGATCGAGCAAGTCGAGAAAGCACTGAAGGAAAACCCCGAACTTTCGATGCTGATGCTCAAAGGCTTGTCCTCGCGGATTTTGCAAACCGAGATGATGATCGAAACCTTAGCGCACCGGGATATGGGATCGCGATTGGTGAGCTTTTTGCTGATTCTCTGCCGCGATTTTGGAGTCCCATCGCAAGAGGGAATCATGATTGACCTCAAACTCTCGCATCAAGCGATCGCTGAAGCGATCGGTTCGACTCGCGTGACGGTGACGCGCTTACTGGGAGATTTGCGTCAGGACAAAATGATTTCGATTCACAAGAAAAAAATCACCGTTCACAACCCGGTAACGCTAAGTCAGCAGTTTACCTAATTGGACTAGAATTCTTTCCTTGAAGACCCGCCCGAAGTATAAATCGAACAGGCATAATGATAGGCGGATCTAGAATTGCCTTGCCAGTGTAAAAGTGCTGGTCTAAGGATCTCTTGGGAGTCTTATGTCCGATGTCGGGCTGATTTTAATTCTGGTGGTGTTGGTGTTGGGTGGAGTGATCGCAACAGTGGGTGATCGCTTGGGAACTCGTGTGGGAAAAGCGCGGCTTAGCTTGTTTAATCTTCGTCCGAAGCAAACCGCGGTCGTAGTCACCATTTTGACCGGAACGCTGATTTCTGCCTCAACTTTAGGAGTGCTGCTGCTGGCAAGTAAAACCTTTCGCGAAATGCTGCTGAACTTTGGGCGAATCCAAACCGAGCTGCGCGATCGCGGACGCGATTTGGAAAAAGCTGCCACCGATCTGAAGGCGACCGATGCTCAGAAAGCGCAAGTCGAGAAACAACTCACAGAAGCTCGATCGGAACGCGCCCAAGTTGAGGAACAGCTAAAGCGAATCAATGCCGATCTGAAAACTTCAATCGATCGCCAACGGGAAACCAATGCTCAACTCCGCACCACCGAAGCGCAGCGTGATCTCACGCGTCGTCAACTGGTCGCGGTGTCTGGTCAAGCATTAAAACTCCGCAGCGATATCAATCAACTGCAGTCGGAACAAAAGACCCTGATTACGCAGCGCGATCAGGTCAAGCAGCAGATCGCCGAGCGCGATGCAGAGATTGCCGAACGCACGAAACTGATTGAACAGCGCGATCGTGAGATTAATGAGCGCGATCAGGTGATTGGGCAGCGTGAGACGGATCTGAAGCGATTAGAGGCACAACGAGCCAGCCTAACTGCGACACTGCAGCAAATTGAACGGGATGTCGAGCTAATTCGCAGCGGCGATCTGGCGATTTATCGGACACAAGTGTTGTCTTCTGGCGTGGTGCGCGTAGGAAATTCGGAAGGTGCGAAAGCAGCGATCGATCAACTCCTGCAATATGCAAATCGTTCTGCGGTTGAGGCACTGCGGCTCGGACGAGATGATCTGCAAATTGTGCAGATTCGGACGACGGAAGTTGAAAGTTTGATTCAACAAATCAGGAATGGTCAAGATTATCTGGTTCGGGTACAAGCCCTCGCAAACTATGTCAAAGGCGAAAACAAACCCGTGTTTGTTTACATGAGTGCAGTCCCCAATCGGGTTGTGTTTTCTGCGGGAGAGACGATCGCTGCCCAAACGATCGATCCCTCCAAGCTTGCACCGCAGGACTTCCAACGGTCGATTCAAGAACTGCTTGCTGTTTCTAATACTCGCGCTCGTGTCGCTGGCGTTTTGAACGACAACATTCAAATCGAAAAACTGCTTACATTAGGATCATTCATTGACCAGCTGCGGCGCTATCCCACTCCGGTTGAACTGCGAGCGATCGCATCGGATACCACATACACGGCTGGGCCGCTCAAAATAGAATTAGTGGCAGTTCAAAACGGACAAGTGGTGCTGAGAGCATCGAGCTAACATATCCAGCGAATAGGGGAGTAGAGACGCAGCATGGCGGAACAGCCAGTAATTCTGGGGTTTGATCCAGGGCGGCAAAAGTGTGGATTAGCGGTCATGGGGGTCGATCGCCGCCTCTACTATCATGAAGTGATCAGCGCCGAAAGCACGATCGCGACGATTCAAGGCTTGCGGGAGCGGTATCCGATTTCGCTATTAGTGATGGGGGATCAGACTTCCTCAAAAGATTGGAAGCTCAAGATTGCGAATGAATTAAGTGAGCCGCTGCGGATTATTACGGTGGATGAGCGCAATAGTTCCTTAGAAGCTCGCGATCGCTATTGGCAGCTTTATCCGCCAGAAGGGTTGAATCGGTTGATCCCGCAAGGAATGCGAACGCCGCCGAGAGCGATCGATGATATTGTGGCGATTTTGCTGATCGAACGGTATTTAGAACGCTTGGTGAGCTAAGGGATCGATTCATCGCCTAGACGGGCTTGAGTGAATTGTTCTAGCACTGCCTGACGCAACAATCGCTGTGGCATGAATCCCTGAGTCAAAATGAAGTCGTGAAACTTTTGGGAGTCAAATTTCTCGCCGAGTTGTTGTTCGACATCTTTGCGAAGCTGCATCAGGCGTTGATAGCCATAGAAGTAAGAGGGAGCGTGTCCGGGAAGCCGGACGGTATAGCGATCGATTTCCTGCTGAGCGAAGAACTTTGAGTAGCCTGCCTCTTCGGTGAGAACGCGCAGTGCTTCGGTCGTCGAGATTTTACCTAAATGCAGTTCGGGTTCCAAGAAGGCACGCGCCGCCCGCAATAGCTGAAATTGTAGGGAGATAAACTGCCCTTCGATCGGCATGAACGGTAGGGTAATCGCTTCGGCGTAGAGTGCCCAGCCTTCGTGGTTGGCGGGGTTGTAGCCGAACTTCGATCGAGCCTCAGAAATGCCTTGATCTTGAATCGTGGTGAACTGGAGGTCGTGTCCGGGTCTGCCTTCGTGAGCAGTGAGCGTCCAGGAAACGGCGGCATAGGTGAAGTCGTTGTAGGTACGGGGTTGGGGGTCTGGTTTTAGGAGGGGAATGATGAAGGTTCCAGCCGTTTTGCTTGAAGCTTTGGGAGCATGGTATTGCGGAACGGGAAAAATGGCGTTTTCACGATCAGTGGTGAGCCGAATGGTTAAGGGGCGTTTCGGGAGCGTGACTAATTTTTCACGCTGAATGATGGCTTCGATTTCCTTTTGGCGTTTCTGATAGTGCGGCAGAATTTGATCGCTCGGTAATTGCTCTTGCTTGAGAGCGCGGATTACGTCGCCATAGTCTTTTGCCTGAAAGCCTTTTTGTCTGGCGATTTGTGGAGCAAGCACGTTCATTTCTTGTTGAATGGCGGCAAAGGCAGAATGGGCATTTTGCAGGAGTTCGTCGATCGGGATTTCAACTCCTCGTTCTGCGAGTTCTGCTGCATAAAGTTCGCTCGGTAAGCGGAAGCTGGTTCTGGCTTTGGGTAGAATTTCTTGCCGAACAAAGTTTGTATATTCGGTTAATTGTGCTTTTAGTTTGGTGTAACTTGATTGATCGATTTTCTGTTGTTCGATGCGTTGCTTGATTTGTTCGAGTTGAATGGCTGTATTTGCTAAATCTTTTTCAAGCTGCGATTTTTCGGGAAAGAAAACGTTTTCTTGCGTCATGCTCTCTCGCATTCTTTGAATCGCCATCGTCGCGATCGCAGTTGTATTTTCTCCGCTAATTCGCTTTAATTGCTTGGTTAAATCGCGCTTGTTGAGATCATCAATGCTGCGGTTAATTTCTCTAGCTAAATTCACATAAGGCAAACGGTATCGTCGATCGAGTTGAATCGATCGCAATTCCTCGTTTGCTGATTGAATCAGAATTTCTAGATCAAGTTTGACCGATGGCTCAGTTTCCTGCTTTCGCTTTGTCTGAAGTGTTGCAACTGCGTCATTTAAGTTTCGCTCGTAGCATTGCACATAGTTTGTATCTAGTTTCAGCAGCGATTGGCTGAGTGTGGGTTGATCTGTGCAGTTTGATTCTGATTCAGCTTTGATTAGAAGGTTTGTATTTTCATTGCTTCTTGTGATCCAGTTAGGTTTTGCCGATGCGATCGGTTCTGAAATGGAGTGGATCGCGATCGCGACCATGAACGATGCGATCGCCAGCAAAACGGGAACTTTGCGCGAGAGCCGGAGAGCACGAACCATAAATCAGTGAAAAGGGACTGATCGATCTTAGCGGTCACAAAAATTTCTTTACTGACGACACTGGAGCGACTTAAACACATCGTCTGCTTTCTTTCGCGCTACATCTAAATTTGCGTCATTTGCCAGCAGATTCACCACATATCGACTGTCACCCAAAATGATGTTTGCTCGGTAAATCACAGTCGCTTTTTCGGGGGAATCGGGGTACTTTAGCAATCCCTCCCGAACCGCAATTCCCGTCGTTTGTCCACACAGCGTCCGGTTTTCAGCCCGCACCGTCTTGATTTTCAGTTCTTCTTCGTCCGCGCCCAGCGCAATGCTGTCTAAGATGCGATCGATCCGCCGCCGTCCTGATTCTTGATCTACCGGAACCCGCGCCATCAAAAGCTGAATATCGGGTTCATTGCCTTCGCTGGCAACAAGGGCAACTTTTGCGCCTGCTATATTCACACCCAGCAGACCCTGAGAGCCTCCAGGTAGGGAATAAGTCATGATATTGCTGGCGATCGCTTCTGCGCGTTGGGGGGTTGCAGCATTGCTGAGAAATTTTAATCCGAGTCCGGTTAAGCCGACTCCCAGCGTAGCGATCGCGCCCAGCACCACGGCAAGCGTTTCCCAAATTGAAACTTTGTATTGCGGAATTCTAGAAGGGAGGTCTCTCATTGTTCTTACTCCAAATCAACGCCTAAAAAGCGATCGAGAAACCGAGTCCGCCAGGACAATCTCAGAATTAGCGCCCACTCTATCGCAACCAAACCCAAAAACAGGCAATCCTGTAAACTCAGCGGAGACAGTTCAAAAAACACCCGCAGCGGCGGAATTGCAAGAATCAGCAAATAGACAACAAGTAGGGCAACGGCAACGATCGTATATCGCCAGTCGCCGCTTAATGGTTCTCCGCCTGTCCAAGCGTTTGTGGGTGGCTTGAGAAACGGAATCAACAACAGTTCGCAAAACACTAAAATGGTGACTAATGCAGTCCGAGGAATATTAAATTCGATCTCAGCAAGTCCAACATTAGGAGGTAGATCCAAGACAGCACTCACTAAATAAAATAGATACACGGTGAGCGACACTAACGTAATCGTGATCGTAGCAGGAACGACGAAATGTAGCATCGATCGCACTAAACTGCGCTTTTGCAGTTCTCCGGGTTGTGCCCAGATTGGAATAAACGTTGTGGGAATTCCTACACCAATCAGAGTGACGATCGCGCTATGTTTATTTAACAGTGGGAAACTATCGGAAACAATGGCGATCGCAAAAATTAGCAACGCCACGCAACTCAGTCTTACCATAAATAATTTAATGACATCGCGAATGCCATTTTGAATGCGTTGTCCTTCTAAGAACGTATGCGGCAATGCTTCAAATGAATCCTTCAGTAACACAATATCGGCAATGCTGCGAGTTGCCTTACTGCCGCTCTCCATCGCAATTCCAAGATTCGCTTGCTTGAGCGACAACACATCATTCACGCCGTCTCCGGTCATCGCAACATAGTGACCCGATTTGCGTAAACTCCGAACCAGTTGCGCTTTTTGCTGCGGTGTAATTCGTCCGAACACATTGTAATTTCGCGCCGCCTGCATCAATTGCGCTTCGTCCATCTGCGCCAGTTCTGTACCCGAAATCAATCGAATATCATCGCTAAAATCTGCTTGTTTTGCTAAGGCTGCAACCGTTTGAGGATTATCACCGGAAATAATCTTTAGCGTAATGCCTGCTTTGACGAATCCTTGCAGCGTTTCACGGGCAGAAGGTCGGAGTTGGTCAGAAAAGCAAAGAATTCCAAGCGGAGTCAATTCGGGCAGCGTGGAGCCTGCGATCGACTCCAAGGTGATTGACCCTGATGTATAAGCAAACAACACAACGCGATAGCCGTGATTCACTTGGCGATCGATGTAGTCCAAACTTTCATCATCTAAAGTTGTGGCTTTCATCAAAATTTCCGGTGCGCCCAGAATGTAAGTCCCTGGGTGATCGGCAAATTCGATCGCGCTCCACTTTCGCGCTGAAGAGAAAGGAATTTCGTCGCGAATCGGTTTAGCATATCCACCACAGGCAATCAGAACGGCTTCACTGGTGCGGTTTCTGGCTTGGGTGCTAGCGGCAAAGTCACCTAAGCGCGATCGTAATTCCAGTTCTGAACGAGCGATCGGATGTAGCGAATGCAGTTCGATTTGATTCGTCGTCAGCGTTCCAGTTTTATCCAAACACAGCACATCAACATTGCTCAACGACTCGACAGCATTCGTTTGCTGAATCAAAACATTCTGCCCCAACATCCGAATCGAACCCATCGCATATGACAGCGTGATTGCTAGAATTAATCCCGCAGGAATCAGACCCGCGATCACTGCGGCACGCTGTACCACTTCGTTTAAGGTCTGAGATCGACTCACAAAACTGATTCCTATCAGCAACCATAAAAACGATGCCAGCAGCAATAAAATCCGAATAATTAAGTTAATCTCCGCTTGCAACGGCGTATAGACTTGGCGAAACTCTCGCGCTCCCATCGTTATCTGATAAGCGACGGTATCAGTTCCGACCTTTTGCGCTTCATAACAAGCACTACCACTCGCACAGAAACTGCCTGAATACACAGGCTTACCCGCAACCTTGACAATCAGATCCGATTCTCCGGTGAGCAGCGATTCATCGACCTCAACTCGTCCTGCTCCAACAATTTCCCCATCGACCAACACCTGATCCCCCGGACGCAGCACCAGCGTATCTCCCAGCACGATCTCACTGGGGTCAATATTAATTTCTTCACCGTTGCGAATCACCGTCGCGTGAGGACGAGACAACAGCGCAATTTCATCCAGTTTCTGCTTTGCCCAAATCTCCTGCACAATCCCGATCACCACGCCGCTGAAAATCACCACAGCAACGAAGATGGCATCACTCGGACGACGCAGCAAAATGAAAACACCGCTAATTGCAAAGAAAACGGCATTGACAAACGTGAGTAAATTCTCTTGAAAAATTCGTGCATACGATCGACTCGTCGGCAGCTTAACATTATTTGTCTCACCTGCTAAGACGCGCTCACGCACTTGTCGATCGCTTAATCCGGGAAGCGTTGCCATGAATCTGAAGGGGCTAAATCAGAAGGATGTCAATATCATAGACACTGCTTTCCTTCTCGCAAAATCATCTTTCACGCTTCTTCCTGCTCGTTGAGGGATTTCCAGCCCGCTTGCCACTGCGATCGGTCTTTGAACAATTTCGCATTCATCCAAAACCGCACCGACGGATCGCAAGCTGCCACCACTTCCGCAAATACCCACTCGCCCTCATTTTTGCGATTAACGACCTGAAAGTGCCGCCAGCCCCAGGTTTCTTCCTGTGCTGTCCACTTTGATCCAACCAGATGAGGAAATTTTTGTTTTTTAGCCATACCTCCATTTTAGATTTTTGCCTTCAATTCAGGAATACTCAGTCTGGACATCAAAAAGATCGTCGCAACCGCAACGAGACAGTAGTATGAAGTATTTTCCTGCTCACCCTTCCCGGTTAAGGTTCCTGTATATGATGCGGACAAATTTATCGATTGCTGTGCTGATGTCGATCGGCATCATTCTCCCGGCTCAAGCTGAAAATCTCGATCATGTGCGCCAACTGCTGGCAACGAAACAATGCCCGAACTGCGAGTTAACCAGTTCAGGGCTTGTGCTGGCTCAATTGCCGGGTGCAAATCTCGCAGGCGCAAATCTCGCAGGCGCAAATCTCAGTCAAGCCAACCTTGCCGGAGCCAACCTCACAGGCGCGAATCTCGCAGGTGCAACCCTAAGCGGCGCGAATCTCGCAGGCGCGAAATTGACTAGCGCCAACTTACAAGGCACCGATTTAACTCGATCGTATCTTGTCGGCGCAGACCTAACCGGAACGCAAATCGAAATGGCGCTGATTCAAGGCGCGATCGGGCTACCGACCACAGCGGGAACGCCGGAGATGTTTTACCAGATGGCAATGGAAGCAGGCAAACGCAAACAATATGAACGAGCGATCGAGAACTTCAATCAAGTGCTAGTTCGTAAACCCGATTCGGCTCCAGCCTTGATCGGTCGGGCAATGGCGCGACTCGAACTTGGAGACGAAAAAGGCGCAGTTCAAGACTCGGAACAGGCAGCAGCGTTATTCGAGCAGCAAGGGGATGCCAGCAGCGCCAAATCTGCAACTACGCTTGCCCAAACCTTAAAAAATCCGCCGAAAGCGCGATCGGGCGGCGGCTTCGGGCAAACCCTGATCAACGTAGTCGGCGGACTGTTGCAAATGTTTCTAATGCGCTAACAGAGCCTGAGGGATGCAATGTGCATCTCTGCAAATTCTCTACGGCTGCGTCATCGGCATTCCTGTGGGAGCCAAGCTGGTCAGCTTTCCTTGCAGGCTTGCGGGAAGAATTACTTGATTGATTGCATGAATGGTGCCATTGCTTGCAGCAATGTCTGCACCAACGACTTGTGCGTTTCCGATCATCAGCATTCCGTTGCTACCTTGAGCCGCGATCGGATTTCCACTCAGCGATCGCACTTGTTTTGCCGCTAGATCGGTAGAAGAGACTTTGCCTTTGACAATGTGATTTTGCAGCACTTGAGTCAGCAACGCGCGGTTTTCCGGTTGAACTAATGCTTTGAAGGTTGCCGGAGGAATTGCAGCAAGGGCTTCATCGGTCGGAGCAAAGATGGTGACATTACCGCTGCCTGCGAGGTCAGAGGAGAATGCTCCGTTTGCATCAGCCACGCGCAGGAGCGCATTGAACAATTCAAACGAAGGGCTGGTGCGAACGATTTGATCGATAGACTGATCAGACGAACCCGTAGATGCGTAGTTCGTGGTGCCGGTCGGGGTTGCACCGGTCGGGCTGCTATTGGTTGGAGTATTGTTAACTTCAGGACGGTTTGCCGGGGCAACGGTGCCAGGAACGCTTTGATTGTTGGGCAAACCAGGAGCGGTAGTCGTGCCTGAATCTACAGAACTGTCAGGATTGGTGATGCTTCCAGGAGTGTTTTGACCGGATTGACCCCCAACCGGAGGAATACCAGCATCCCGATTTGTCGGAGCGGGGGTTTGGGGAGTATTTGCCGGAGTGGTTTCAGCATTGGGCGTGAATTTACTTTGTGCCATTGAGGGCAGGGCAACGCTAACGCCTAATCCAACTACAGATAATCCAGTAACTAAACGCTTCAGTGATGTTTTCATTGTTACTTATCGTAAACATTGCTCCCCAAGCGTATAAATTACAAACGTGAACTTCCTCCCTCGCTTGAAATAATCCGAAAGGATGGTTTATCTGTTTGATTGAATCCGTTTAGAGGTGCCGTCTTGTTGCCGAATATCAAGCCTTTCCGCCAGGCTAAGTGGCGGGTTTGACTCTAGTGGAGTCTTGTCTGGCAGAAGGGTGAGGGCGGGGGAACGAGTCGAAGTTTTGGCAGCAGTCGCGGCATAATGTGCAGGGCTTGCGGATTTCACTGAGATCGACTGACCGCCTGATTGACGACCCCGCGCTGATGGCTGCGATCGGCTTGCTCTGCGCTCGGAGGTAGGACTGAGTGCAGCTTGTTGCTTAATGATGCGGCGAGATGTCTGCTGCGCCGAACGCAAGCGTCGAGAAATCAAGACAGAGCTGGTTGCACAAGTAGCAACGACGATCGCGAGTAAGCCAATGGCGCTGCTGGAGTCAGCAGAATTAGCGGGTGATTCTACAACCGGTTGCGGCGATTCTACGACTTCTAAGGGGGCTGGATTGGTGTAGGTTAACCCTGAGACCGCTAGCCAACCAAAGAACAGGAAGGAACTCCAAACCGCAAACAAGCAGATGAAGGGATGCCGTTGTGCAAAGTGCAGTAGAAGTCGCCCGGCTGACGGTGGCTTTGTAGGTTTTCGGCTACGCTTTGCAGATCGAGGAGCGGTGACGTTTTGCACAGGAGTAATTGGGTTGCCCATATCTATAGTGATGTGTTCAACAGTGATGTATTCAACATCGAATGGATGGGTACTGATTGTACAGGAGAAATTCTTTGATTGGTCAATATTGCAGCATAAGTCTATCTTTGCAACCTATCCAAAGATAGACTCGTGGAATTATTGATACTCTGAGCATCAAACATCTAGGCAACAACGATTAACCGCCATACCAATGATCCAAGCAGCACCATTGCGCTATGTTGCAGGAGAAGCGATCGGATCGGCTGTCGAGCAATTTTTTGCGTGAGCAAGACGCTCAACCAGAACGATCCCGCGATCGTGACAGCCTGTAAGAATTCAATCACAGCGGGATGAGCGACTGCGATCGGTAAGGTTGCCATCAGTTCTGTGCTACCGCCGAAGGTTGCAGCCGTCACCGGAAGAATGCGTCCTGCTTCGTTTAGTCCCAAGTGTAAGTAGTACGCTAAACTCGCCCCTAAAACCAGCGGGAGATAACCATATGCGAGTTCAAGAAAAGGGCGCGATCGTCGATTGAACAGCCTCATTATTTGATCGAACAACAGTGCAATGGCTCCGGGCAACATCAAAGCAAGAACCGAGACGATCGCGTGGTAGCTAAATTGATCAAGATGTAGATTGATATCCAGTAGCTGTTGGATTGCAGGAAGCCGATGCAAAAACACGGCTCCAAACAGCAGAAACAATAAGCAAACTTCAGGATAAGTCGGTTGATGGGTAGTCCATAGTTCAATTCCCGGTGGACGCAGGTTGAGTTCGACCGATCGGTGAGGACAAGCTTTCAGGCAGGTCATACACAACACACAATCGCGATTGTCCCGGAGCTGCGCTGGATGTGAATAGATGGGACAGCCTCCAGTTTCCATGCCTTCGCCTTTTTGCGGCCCGCCTTTGTAGCACTGATAGGTCGTACAAGTTGCAGAACAAATTCCTTGCTGTGCTCGGAGTTCAATCATGGCAAGTTTAGCAAATAAGCCATTCATGCCCCCGATCGGACAGAGATATCGACACCAAAATCGCCGCTCAAACAACACAGAAAAGATAACGGCTCCAGCCGTAATCAGCAACAATAAATAGCCCGATAGATAAGCCGTGTTTTCTAAGTTCCACAGTTCTTCCCACAGTAGAATCAGCGTGAACATACCAAACAAAAACCAACCGCCCCACTTCTCAGCCGCTTGTCTGGGCCAGGGTTGTAGCTTACGCGGATAGAGCCAGAGAGAAATCTTTTGCGCCAGTTCGCCGTAAATCATAAATGGACAAACCGCACACCAAAGCCGTCCCACAAAGGGGAATGCAACCAGAATCAGCATCCACCACCATGCCCAGAATAGATTCAAGGCGAAGTTACGATCGCGGCTTTGCGGTGCCACCATTAACACGGTGACGATAACTGCAAAAGCTCCCAAGGTAAAGCCGTAATTGATCCGATCTGGCCACCAGGGACTCCTGAGGAATTGCCGCAATCGTGGATAAGCATTAAGCAGATTGACCCGAAATCGACGATTTTTATTGCCTGCTGCCCAGAACACCTCTTCGGTGAGTTCTGGGCTTTCTGCTTGAGTAATTGCCCGTCCCAATAGACTTTCAAGTTCGACATGATTTCCAGGAAAGTCATAACCTTGGAGTCGGCGTAACGCTTCGGGTGTAATCTTGGGCTTAGAGATGCCTCGCGAGCGAGCAATTAAACTCAAGTAATACTCTGCTTGAACGGCAATATCCGCTTTTCTGACTCGCAGGGGTGGCACCTTGATCACATGAGTAATTAGCTTACATTTTTCCAATCGCGGTAGAATCTTCTCAGAAGTCATGAGCAGCCTCGCTTCAACTGATCGGGCTTCTGGTTCCGGTTCTCCTTCGCGTGCGATCGGCGTAAACTTCCCCGTCTTCAAAAGCTGCACCAACTTTTCTTCAAACTCCGGCGCAATATCTTCGAGATTGTTCAGCATAATGGTGCCGCGCCCAATCCAATCGAGCAATCCAGGCTTACCCGTTCGCCCAAAGATTTCTGCGCCGCTCGGTTGTAGCGTGTTGCAGTTGATTTTGATTAATGGCTCTTTACGATCGCTCGATCCAAAGTGAATTAACGCCGCAGTATTGTCTTTTTCCAGTCCCGGCTCTCCAAAGATTAAGACAGAACCACGATCGCTGGCGGCTTTTTTAATGTCTTGCCGCAGTCGCACTGCATAGCGGCTGGTTCCCACAATGCCGCGTTTAACTTTTGGAACAAGATAAGGACGCAAGGCGATCTGTTGTTCCCGCTCATAAGCAAGTTGCGAAGACACTTCCTCTAACTGCGTGGCAAGCTGCTGCGAAACGCCTTGAGCAATTTCGGGAAACTGTTGAGCGATCGCTTTGAATGCCTCCCGTGGAATTGTCCAGATCACACAGTCATTCAGGGTAATTGTGGTTTCTTCTGCCTTGCGATCGAGCAACAGTTCTTTGAGATAGACGATCGACCCTAGAATTAAGCTCGTGACCTTTGCCAAGCCCGTTTTACTGGTGCGATACCGCTCAAGATGCCCGTCGTACAAAATGTAGAGTGCTTCAGGCTGCGTGTCTTCGAGTCCAAGGCGGCGATTTTCTTGAACCTGTTGTTCTTGAACCTGTTGCGCGATCGCCTGCAACGCTTCCGATGACAGACTAGAGAATTCCGTTCGCTGCCGCAGCCATTCCACCCGCTCTAAAACGTCCATGATTTGCCTCTTTAGAATTTGCCCACAGACACTCATCCTTTAGTCCCTTACCCCGCAGGAGAAGCAGGATGGTTTCGTACAGGCTAACGAGGATGGACTGAAAAGTAAGTGCAAAGTAACAGCCCACGACCCTCATAGACCCATTAAAACAAATTCTCGACCCCCACCCGTGCCAAGGAGACAAACAGGGCACAGACGCTAAATTGCCCGTAATCTCGCGGGTGCAAAGCTACGGGCAATCTCAGCTTAGAAAGCAAATTTAATCAAACGCAACCCTAGATCGCACCCCGTCCAGCGATGCGATTCCAGATAAACGAGAAAATGATCGCGCCGAGCACAGCCACAATAATGCCACCCAAGCTCAAGCCAGCCGAGGTAATTGCTAGCGTCCCTGTCGTCAACAGGGTGTACAAACTACCTCCCACCAGTGCACCCACAATTCCTAAAAGCAAAGTCCCTAAAATTCCACCACCACGAGCACCGGGATCAATTGCTTTTGCGATCGCACCTGCGATTAGACCTAAAACAATCCATGCTAAAAGATTCATATTAATAACTTCCTGTTCGGATTCAATGACTTAAGGTTAGCAATCCTACGCTTGAAACTGTTCCATCAACAGAATGATTCACGCCTCTACCGGGATGATGACATCGGACTGCTGCTGCATGGCTTAAATTGGGCACTCTAAGCCAGTGTGCTTTATTTCCAGCGATCGCGCCATGTCTCACCCCCTACACTCCGAGTCGATCGAGAATATCTTGCAGAGATTACCGCCAGAAGCAAGATTGTGGGCGGAAAATTTACCCTGGAATCAGCGGCGCTACGTGCTGTCGTTGTGTCATCTGCTCTGTGCCGCATCGCCTGCGACCCAGGCTCAATTTCTCGATGAGTACACTGCGAATGGACTCATTTCTAAACTGATCGAAAATCACGAAATCAGACAAAAAGTTAAGCTCAATTTAGATCGATTCCGCATCACGACCCAACTGACTGAAGCCGTTTTAAGAAACTATATCCGCCAGTTCTACATTCACTCCGCCCAGGATTCGAGAAGAAAACTCGATCTAATCCTGGAATCTGCGGTGCGAGTAGTGGTTAGCACCGAAGAGAGAAATCATATTTTCAACTACATTCTCGGCTTTGAAATCATCAAGCTGCTATTCCGGATGAGTTGGCTGCAACATGAACGACTCTACCGACTCCAACGCAACCAGGAAGAATTCATCACGCTTTATCTCAAGCCGATCCAGCAAACCCATCGCTTAAATCAAATCATTGTGCCAAGAGACGAAAAGCTCTTCTTCGCACGGCGAGATTACTATGTCCAGGTTCCAACGATCGCCGACAAAAAGCTGATCGAACTGGCGATCGCCACCTTCACAACTGAAGTCATCAGCAGCTTTGGCTTCTCTGTGATTCGTCACCCGGACGCGATCGTGTTTGATTATGATTACGTTTTCGGTGTTGATCCAGAAGCCGCTTTTCCTTAGATTTGGCGATCGTATTTGCGCCAAACTGAGTTAAAATCAGGCAAGCGCCTGGAGAGGTGGCAGAGTGGTCGATCGCGTTCGACTTGAAATCGAATGAACCGAAAGGTTCCGTGGGTTCGAATCCCACCCTCTCCGTTTCTACAATCGAACTTCAATCAAGGGTTGTCCCGTCAAACTAAACGGGCGAACTTCCGTGATTCTGACTTTGACCAGTTGACCACGTAACTCGTCGATCGACCCTGCAAAGAATGTCAGTCGATTGCCGCGTGTCCGTCCCATCACTTGAGTCGGGTCTTTCGGGTTTTGCGCCTCGACCAAGACTTCTTCGATTCGTCCGGCGTAGCGCTGCGATCGTTCTGCTGCCGTTTGCGACACTAAGCGGTTTAGGCGCTGGAGTCGATCGGCTTTGACTTCTTCAGAAAGCTGATCTTCCCACACTGCCGCAGGCGTTCCCGGACGTGGAGAATAAGCCGCCGTATTGATCAAATCAAAGCCAACTTCCTCAACCAGCTTCAGCGTATTCTGAAATTGTGCTTCGGTTTCGCCAGGGAACCCGACGATCGCATCGGCACTAATCGAGGCATCCGGCATATATTGACGAATCATATCGATAATGCGGCGGTAACGCTCGTGGCTATAGCCGCGTGCCATCGCTTTCAAGACTTCGTTATCACCCGACTGAAACGGAATGTGGAAGTGCTCACACACTTTTGGTAATTCAGCGCAAGCCCGAATCAACCGTTCGGTGAAATAGCGCGGGTGGCTGGTCGCAAATCGAATGCGATCGATGCCTGGGACATCATGCACAAAGTACAGCAGATCAGTCAACGTATGTAGATGCCGCCCTTCAGGAGTAGAACCCGGCAGATCTCGCCCATACGCATCAATATTTTGTCCTAACAGGGTTATCTCTTTATAACCCTGTGCAGCCAACGATTCAATCTCTGCTCGAATTGCTTCTGGGGTGCGCGACTGTTCGACTCCCCGCACGCTTGGAACCACACAATAGGTACAGCGTTCGTTACAACCGTAGATTACATTCACCCAGGCTGTAACCTGGCTATCCCGTCTAGGTTTTGTAATATCTTCGACAATGTGGATTGGGTCAGTTGCCACCACTTGATTGCCGCTGAAGACCTGTTCTAGTAGATCTTCTAGCTGATTTGCATATTGAGGCCCCATTACTAGATCCAGTTCTGGCACTCGGCGTAACAATGCTTCGCCTTCTTGCTGTGCCACACATCCGGCAACGACGATCGTTAAATTCGGGTTTTCTTGTTTGCGCTGTGCTTGTCGTCCCAGATACGAATAAACCTTCTGCTCGGCGTTATCGCGAATCGTGCAGGTATTGTAGAGAATCAAGTCGGCTTCGTTCGGTTCTTCTGACCACTCAAAGCCCATTGTTTCTAGAATTCCAGCCATGCGCTCGGAGTCTGCTTTGTTCATTTGGCAGCCGAACGTGGTGATGTGATAGCGGCGAGAAGCAGTCATGGGCGACAAAATAAACTCAGACCCCCATTCTAGATGGATTCGAGAAACTATGGCAAAAGAGGCGCGATTTCTCGTGCCTCCAGGAATTATTCAATTGAGCGAAAATTATCGAACGGTCGTCGCTTCGACATCAACAGCTTCTGCGGTCGGCTTACCATCGACGGCGGCGTTGGTCGTTTCTTTCTGGGCTTTCAGGCGATCCATCAGCATCGAAGAGACTTCAGCAACCAGAAGCCCTAAAATCACCGTGTCGTCAATCTGTCCGATTAGCGGAACAAAGTCGGGCAAAAGGTCGATCGGGCTAAACAAATAGAGCAAAGTGCCAGCAATCACTAACCAGCGGTATTTAGAGTTGCGAACAAGAGTGCGATACCAGTCGTAGAATTTCATAAGTTGTGCCCTTCTCTTATGTTTTTATAATGTCAGATCGTATTAGGGCTGTCGTTGGGGGAAACCTGTCTGAAGAAGGGGGAGAAACCGTCATTCAGTTAAAGTTTGTTGTTTAGCGCGATCTCTAACTTCAGAGATCGCGCCAAGATACGTACAAAGCCTATCTAGAACGAGGGTACTGTCACTATTTCTCACTCACCTTTGGATTCGCTAAAAACTGCGAGGCTGGTTCGCTTGTTCTCCGAGTTCATTCACGATCGCGATTAGATCTTGAACTGTGGTTTCCTTTTTGCAAAACGCATCGACTTTCGCCGTTTGCAGCATTACCTCAGTCTGCGGATCTTCGAGCGAAGAATACGCCAAAATCTTGACATTTGGATGAGCGCTCTTAATCTGAGTTGAGGCACTCAGCCCATCCATCACAGGCATCTGCAAATCCAAAACAATTACGTCTGGGCAATGACGATTCGCCATTTCAACGGCTTCTTGACCGTTGCTAGCAAGACCCACTAGCTCAATTCCTTCCTGACGTTGGAGTGCCAACTTCAGGCTAAAGCGGGTCAGTTCATGATCATCGACAATTAAAACACGCAACACTTTGCACTCACTAGACAGCATGGGACGGAATAATTGATGTGACTAAAAGTGTAATGATTCGTACATCTCACAGTCCTCTACCGCAAGGACTAACCGAATAAATTTAGTAGAACCCCGGTTCTGAACGCTTACTGAGTCAAAATAGATTTTATACTTATTTGCTCTGATGCGGGACGAAATGGAGCTTCATAGGCTCTTTCATCTTAGTTAATATAAAGTTAATGTAAAAAATCAGCGACTCATCTAAGAAGACGAATCGCTGATAGCAACCGACAAGCTTTAATCACATCCAATCTTTCAGCAGGGCTTGGCGACGAGGATGACGCAGCTTTCTCATCGCTTTTGCCTGAATCTGCCGCACTCGCTCACGCGAGAGATCATAAAGCTGACCAATTTCACTCAAGGTATAGTGTTGACCATCGGTGAGACCAAACCGCAGTTTGATGATTTCGCGCTCTCGATCGCTGAGGTGATCCAGCACCGAGTTGAGGCGATCGACCAAGAGTTTGTGGTCTAAGTTATCGTTCGGCGCAACATTATCCGCATCTTCGATTAGTTGCATAAGTTCCGTATCTTCATCGCGTCCCACCCAGGCATGAAGCGATAAGGTGCGCTGGCTCACGTCTAGAACCTGCTCTAACTTATCTTCTTCCATATCGAGCGCACCAGCTAGCTCTTTCTTTGTCGGTTTACGACCGAGTTCTTGAGATAGCAGTTGACGCACTTTGCGAACTTGATTCAGCTTTTCGACCATGTGAACGGGTAAGCGAACCGTTCTAGATTGAGACGCAATGGCGCGGGTAATTCCTTGGCGAATCCACCAGTACGCATAAGTTGAAAACTTGTAGCCGCGTTCGTAGTCAAATTTTTCTGCGGCTCTCATTAAACCCATTGCCCCTTCTTGAATCAAATCTAAGAAAGGAACTCCCCGATTGAGATATTTTTTGGCAATTGACACGACTAAGCGCAGATTCGCTCGAACTAATTTTCGCTTTGCTCGTTCTCCAACAATTCCACCTTTGGTAATTTCTCGCGCCAATTCAATTTCTTCAGCTTGAGTCAGCAGCGGATATCTTGCCATTTCCCTCAGAAACATTCCAACCGAATCATCGGACAATCCTAGATATTCGCTGGCTTTTCCTCTCAGCGATTTTGCTAAACCTTCGGGTGAAAGATCTTCGTTTTCGAGCGATGCGAGTTCAGAGAAATCGATATCGCTTTCGGTTACAACTGCGTCGATCGGGAGAGAGTCAGTGGGTAATTTGGTTGCCATTTTTAGATCACACTGGGGTCTTCAATTGGTCTCAATGTAGCTATGCTCAACTGCAACCTACTTTAATCGAAATGATTGAGTTTTTTGCAGTAAATCTGGACATTTTCTATTGTTTTTTATGAGCTTTATCTCGTCTTTGTTTATGAATTGAAATACGTCCGTTTTTTTGCTGAATTTCAGTGGCAGTACGGAAGAAAGGATAGGGTGCTAAGGCAGTATAGTAGTCGGTTTTTGCTTAAGTAAGCTACTAGGAATTCCACGGAGATGCACAGATAGATTAGCTCGTTTTAGAAATTAGATCCGAGGAATTGCCGTGGTCTTTTTAAACAGTTTAAAGTTCTGCTCGTTTCTCCGAAATATTACGGAAACAAGTAGGAAACCTGATTAATTTAGCTTGAATTCAGAAGAATATTCTTCATAGAGTAGCCTGGAATACAAAAGTTGATCAAAGCCAATAAATCTGAGCCAATCCTGCATTGAGCAAAGGAAGTAGGGAGGCGATTCAGTGCACGTCTACGAAGTTGTTGAACGAAGATCACAAAAAAGGCGAATGCCGAAACATTCGCCTCCAGATCTAGATTGTTTGGTGTGGGGTCACTCTCTAGCTTGTTGCTGCGCCATGTCCATGAAAATGCGCTGCGAACTTTGTTCGGGCTGATCCGCTTGGGGCTGTCGCTGTATGTATTTGCCATCCGGCTGCAAATCCCAAGCGTGGCGATTATCTGCCAGCATAATCCCCAGGATCTCTTGCAGATCTTGAGAAAGGGCAGGCTCATCGACTAGAACGACTGCTTCAACTCGACGATCGAGGTTTCGCGGCATCCAATCCGCACTGCCGATATAAACTTCAGAGTCGCCATTGTTGCTGAAGTAGAAAATTCGAGCGTGTTCGAGAAAGCGTCCCACAATGCTGACCACGCGAATATTCTCGCTGATGTCTTTTAATCCTGGACGCAGACAGCAAATTCCGCGCACGATCAAATCAATCTGAACTCCAGCTTGAGATGCTTCATAGAGTGCAGTAATTAGCCGTGGATCAACTAAGGCATTCATTTTGGCAACAATCCGCCCTTGTCCACCGTTGCGCTGATGTTCAATTTCACGATCAATAAAGCTCAACATGCGATCGCGCAAATTCACTGGCGCAACCAGTAGCTTGCGATAAGACTGTTGGCGCGAATATCCGGTGAGATAGTTAAACAAATCCGTTAAATCGGCTCCTAGCTCTTCACGACAGCTAAAGATGCCTAAATCTGTGTAGAGCCGGGCAGTTTTCGGATTGTAATTACCTGTGCCAATATGCACATATCGCCGGATACGCCCCTCTTCGCGCCGCACCACTAACACCAATTTAGTATGCGTTTTTAGCCCGACTAACCCATAAACAACGTGAACGCCTGCGCTTTCTAGTTTCTTTGCCCAGCTAATGTTATTGGCTTCATCAAAGCGGGCTTTAAGTTCGACTAGAGCCGCCACTTGAATTCCGTTTTCGGCAGCAGCAATCAGGGCTTGAACGATCGGTGAATCTCCCGATGTGCGATAAAGCGTCATCTTGATTGCAAGCACATCCGGATCGTAAGCCGCTTCCTCGATAAAGCGCTGCACGCTGCGAGAAAACGAATAATACGGGTGATGCACTAGGATATCTTGACGACGAACCACCGCAAAAAAGTTTTCATCGTGCGTCAGCGCCTCTGTCACAGGAACTTCTGCAACTCGTCTTAGTTTCGGGTGCGTTACGGGATTCCAAGGCGGATCTTTGAGTTCTGGAAGCGGTAAACCTGTGAGGGTAAACAAATCCTTCAGACACAGAAGCCCGTCAATTTCGTAAATATCATCAGAAGTGAGTTCCATTTCTTCGAGCAGCATCGATCGAATGTGCTGCGGCATGGATGGATTAATTTCCATCCGCACCACCGAACCCCCAACGCGGCGTTTTCGCAGTTCTTCCTCGATCGCGATCAGCAAATCGTCGGTTTCGTCTTCCTCAACATCCAAATCCCCGTTGCGCGTAATCCGAAACGGATGATATTCCTGAATGTTCATCCCCGGAAACAAAGCTTCCAGATTATGGGCGATCACTTGTTCAAGCGGAACGCCTGCCCAAATTGTGGCGCGACTTTTTGCAACGGAAGTGGGGAGATCCTGAGTTTCGATCGGCAATGGAATAAAGCGCGGCAGCACCCTCGGAACTTTCACTCGCGCAAACAGTTCCTCATCGGTCACGCTGTCTTTAATGACAACGGCTAAATTCAAACTGAGATTAGAAATATAAGGAAACGGGTGTCCAGGGTCGATCGCAAGCGGAGTCAGAACCGGAAAGACTTGAGATTCAAAATACCGGTGTAAATAAGCGCGTTGTTCCTGGCTTAAATCGATGTAATCCAGAAGATAAATGCCCTGAGCGACCATCTGAGGACGCAGCGCTTCCTCAAAATGACGATGTTGCTTTGCCACAAGGGGACGCAATCGCTCGTTGATTAACGTTAATTGTTCTTGGGGTGTGCGACCGTCTGAACTGAGGCGACTGACTTGCGCCTCGACTTGTTCCTTGAAGGCTGCCACTCGCACCATAAAATATTCGTCCAAGTTTGAGCTAAAGATCGCTAGAAACTTGAGCCGCTCGATCAAGGGTGTGCGGGGGTCAAATGCTTCATGCAGCACCCGATTGTTAAATTCGATCCAGCTTAGTTCTCGATTGAAAAAAAACTGTGGATCGCTCAAATCGGGTTCTACCGTTGCCTGCTTGCGTCGTCGCATTAGAACACCTCATCTTCACGACCGACCCACCATTCACCCAAGTTCATTAAATCCTGGTGAATATCTGCTAATCGCTGCTCATACTCAGCAGTAGTCATCTGCGATCGTTGTTCATTCAGTTTCAGGACTCTTAACTGAGCGAGTAACCAGGGCTTTGTTACATTGCCCGTTTGTTCAAGGTAGCGGGCGAGTTCGGTGCTATTCATGAAGAGGTCAAAATCTGCGGTTTAGCTTCATTGTTGCGTTATTTTTGGCGTTGTGGGTGCGATCGTACAAAGTTTTTTGTAATTGAGTAAAGGCTGTGTCATCTAGAAAACATAAGGCTATTCGCCCTGACAAACAAAAAAGCGAGGCAGTTGCCTACCTCACTTAAAATCGATTGACCCCAACGTTACGCTGCGAGATTCTGAGCGACGAAATCCCAGTTCACCAAGTTATCCAAGAAGTTCTTGATAAACGCAGGACGAGCGTTTTGGTAGTCAAGATAGTAAGCGTGTTCCCACACATCCAGGGTCAGTAAGGGCTTTTGACCGTGAACCAGGGGGTTTTCTGCGTTCGGAGTCTTTGTGATCTTCAGCGTTCCGTTCTCCTCGACCAGCCAAGCCCAGCCGCTGCCAAACTGAGTTGTTGCAGCATTGCTGAACTCTTCTTTGAACTTGTCATAGCTGCCGAAAGCCGCATCGATTTTTGCAGCCAGTTCGCCTGTAGGAGCGCCACCACCGCCTGCTTTGAGGCAGTTCCAGAAAAAGGTGTGGTTCCAAACCTGGGCTGCGTTGTTAAAAACGCCAGTCTTCGACGAATCGCCATACGCCTGCTTGATCACATCTTCTAGCGCCATGCTCTCCATCGGTGTGCCTTCCACCAGTTTGTTTAAGTTGGTGACATAAGCGGCATGGTGCTTGCCATAGTGATAGTCAAACGTTTCTGCCTTCATGCCATATGGCTCAAGGGCATCTTTTGCAAAAGGTAAGGGAGCTTGTGTGAATGCCATGTGTTCAATTCCTCTCGATCGTGATTCTGCGATTTGAGCGTTGGCAGAAACATAACTTAACCGTGAAAATTCTATCTCAAAAAGGAGATGAGACTTGAACAAATAAAAAACCCTCACTCACTAGGCATGAATGAGGGAAATAATCAGGGTGCATCTACCATTCCTCTTTGCTCGGAATCATGCGGGTTCTCCGGATGCTTTGAGTGGGAATACTTAAAGCTAAAGCAAAGTTTTCTTGAACTTTTAGTAACTTTTAGATAAAAGGTGCGTCTAGGTCTGGAGTCAATTGCGTCTATGATCGCAGTCCTGCGTCAAAGGCAGAAGCAGTCGATCGGGGCAAAAATTTGTAATGCTATAGAGTGCGAATTGATTGCGAATTTTCCCTGAACGGGATCGATCGTCGGTGGTAATAAAAGCAGCGATGACCTCGATACTCCAGTTGAGGAGCGCAGCGAATTGTTGGAGGGTGGCTTGTGAATCAGGAATTCTACATTTCCGTCACGCCAGTGCGAGGCGATGAATATTGGGTGAGAACCGAGCGCGTTTCACCGGGAGTGCCGCTGGCAGAAGAACTGGTCACTT
This sequence comes from Leptolyngbya sp. DQ-M1, assembly GCF_039962505.1. NCBI lineage: Bacteria > Bacillati > Cyanobacteriota > Cyanophyceae > Leptolyngbyales > Leptolyngbyaceae > Leptolyngbya > Leptolyngbya sp. DQ-M1. The sequence continues at coordinate 268,893 of NZ_JAMPLJ010000005.1, read as the reverse complement.
GGCAAGTCGAAGAGTGGCTGGAACAAGCTCGCCATTTGATGCACGATCCGCTGTTGGGGATTTTGCGCGGACGAATGCGATCGGGTCAATTGGCAATGGGTGGCGACGGTTTTTCCTCCAACCTAGTGGAATTGGGACAAACGCTCTACAATGCGCTATTTCAAGGCACGATTCGCGATAGCTGGATGACCGCGCAGGGAATCGCTCAGAATCGACGCGAAGGCTTGCGCTTGCGGTTAGGGCTGAAGGGCGATCGCTTGCCGCGTTTACCGTGGGAAGTGCTGTATGCCGGAGCGCGACCCTTGGCAACGGGAACCGATGTCGTATTTTCGCGCTATCAGGCTGCTTTTGCACCCATGGGAACGATTTTGCAGCCGCATCGCTCGATCGAGCTTGACCCAAACCAACCGCTGAGAATTCTGATGGTATTGGCGGCTCCGACCGATCAAGAAGTGCTGGAACTGCGGCGAGAAGCAGATCACCTGCGCGATGAACTGCAACGCGATCGACAAACGAACGGCGAAATTGATCTAACCATCCTGGATCAACCCGGACGCGAACAGTTGACCCAAGCTTTGGAACAAGGGCATTACCAAGTGCTGCATTATGCTGGACACAGCAATTTAGGCATGTCTGGGGGAGATTTGTATCTGGTGAGCGATCGTACCGGATTAACCGAGGTGCTGAGCGGTGATGATCTTGCCGGATTGCTCGTTAACAATGGAGTACGCATGGCGGTATTTAATTCCTGTCGCGGCGTATATACAGCAACGGCTGATCCCGCAAACGAAACTGAGTCGAGCAATCTGACCGAAGCGCTATTGAAGCGAGGAATGCCGGCAGTGCTGGCAATGGCGGAACGCATCCCCGATGATGTGGCATTGACGCTCAGCCGCTTGTTTTACCGCAATTTGAGGCAGCGATCCCCGATTGATCTCAGTCTGAGTCGGGCGCGGCAGGGATTGCTGTCGTCTTACGGCTCGGATCAGTTGTATTGGGCATTGCCGATCTTGTATTTGCATCCCGATTTCGACGGCTACCTCCAGCCCGCTGCCCCAACACCGTTAGCCGACTCACTGGAAAATTCGCAACTGGTTGCTTCAACCTTTAGCATCAATGCCAGCGCGATCGGTGATCCGCTCGATCTCGAAGATGAATCGTTCTCGAATCTAGACTTTGACGAGCCGGAAGACAGCGATCGACAAGCCATTCTGGAAATGCTGAGGGAAATTCGTGACCCCGAAGAGAATCCCTTTTTGCCAACGCAAGAGACGCAACCGTTCTTTGAATCGCTCTCTGTTAATACTGATGAATCCCAGCTTCACACTGCAGAAGACTGTCTAACGCTCGGCAGGCTGCGAGCGCAAAACCGAGATTTCAGTGGAGCCGTGGTCGCTTATGGACGAGCGATCGAGCTTGATCCCCACTGTGCAGAGGCGTTTAGCGAAATGGGAACGGCTTTAGAGCAGTTGGGTAGCCCAACTGAGGCGATCGTGGCTTATAAAATGGCACTGCAATATGAGCCAAGTTTAAGTGATGCCCGTCGCCATCTTCAGCGCTTAGAAGCGGCACACCATCTCGCTCCGACGCAGCAGGTCACTCCCCCCACCGCTCCCACTCCCGACCTGCACGTTGAAGATATCAAGATCACCGAAGAACCGATCGTCGATCGCATCTTTGGCACTCGAAAATCCAGACCTGCACGCCGCCACCCTTGGCTGGTGCTAGGAATTTCGGGGGCGGTAGCTGCGGTTTTAGGCGTAGTCGGCTTCTCTGCTTGGCGGGCTTCGACTCCGCCACCCAGCCAGTTGATTGATGCAGTGCGTGAGCTAGATCAGCCCGTCGGAGCGAATCCGAGTCGAGCGAATATCTTAGTCTCAACCGCGACTCGGAGCTTTGCTCAAGGTGATTTGCGTTCTGGGCAAGATGCGATCGAGGAGTTGCTGAGCCAAGGACAGCTTGCGGCTGCCGATTCTGCATTTCAGAATGTGCCCCCCGATAAATTAGACAATCCAGCCGTGGCATTTTTGCGCGGTCGAATTGCGTGGCAGTCGGTGCAGCAGCGTAAGAGCAGCTACAGCTTAGATGATGCTCAAAATTATTTTGAAACGGCGCTGAAAGGCAATCGAACGCCTCAAGTTCTGAATGCTTTGGGCTTTGTTTATTACTCTCAAGGCAATGCCGATCGTGCAGGTCGGAGTTGGCTGAATGCGGCGAAACTTGCGAGAGAAATTGGAGGCGCGGCAAAACGCGAGGAACTGACGGCACAGGCAGGACTCGCACTTGCGTTTAATAAAGAGGCTCAAACTCAAAAGGGCAATGCACGTAATCAATCCAGACAGCGGGCGGTTGCATTGCGCGATCGAGTCTCGGACGAAGCTCCGGAGCAGTTTCAAATCAAAGCCCTCAGCCAAAACTGGTATTGGAGTGAAAGCGCGATCGCAGACTGGAGAAAGCTGATGGCGATTAAGTAGGATCACCTGAGCCTTACAAATCTAATTAAGCTTGGCGACTGAAAGTTGAAGAAAAGCAGTCGCTAAAACTTCGTGCAGTAAAATCGAAGTATTGAGTTGCTGGGCTGGATGTATGAATTCTGATACTGTCGTTCGCATCTTACAAAAAAGCTTTCGTGTCACACTTGGAGCGACTGCATCGCTCGTCGAAATTCTCCAAGACCCGCAAAAGCGCGAAGCTAATTTAACTAAAATCAAAGCCGAAGTCGACCAACTCACCCGCGAATGGGCAAACAAGGGCGAAATGACCGAGCAAGAAGCCCGCAGCTATGTGGATACTTTGATGGCTCAACGGCGGGGTGAGATGAATTCTGGAACCACGGTGACAACCACTGCAACCCCAGTTCCCACCGCTTCGCCGGAAGTCCAGCTTGAACTGCAAGAACTCACCGCACAGTTAGCCGCACTCCGGGCAGAAGTAGAGCGGCTCAGAACCGAAGAGAATCGGTAGCTTCGCTTCACGTTGTGACTGTGAGATGTCTCGGAATTGATTTAGGCTGGAGTTCAAATCCTAGCGGCTTGTGCTGTTTAGAGCTGGTCGATCGAACCTTAACGCTGCGAGACCTGCGGCGAGAGAGTTCGATCGACAACATTCTTGCCTGGGTGGATCAGCAGGCTCCAGATTGTGCGATCGTTGCCGTTGATGCACCGACCCTTATTCCGAATCAAACTGGAATGCGACTTCCCGATCGTTTAGCTCACAAACACTTCGGGCGCTACCACGCAGGCTGTTATCCAGCAAACTTAGGGCTGCCGTTTGCCGATCGTACCGTTGGCGTCGGGCTGAGCTTAGAAGCGCGGGGATTTGAACACGCGCCGACGATCGAGCCACAGCATCCGGGGCGCTATCAAATCGAAGTGTTTCCGCATCCTGCAATGGTGAATTTATTTCAACTGAGTCAAATCCTGAAATACAAAAAAGGCACGATCGCACAGCGCAAACCGGAACTCGAAAAATTACGCCAGTTCATCCTAGAGCGATTACCTCAGATTGAACCGCGATTAAAGTTAGAAACACTGCCCAGCATTCCAAACAAAGGAACTGAACTCAAAGCAGTTGAAGATCAGTTCGATAGTTTGATTTGTGCGTATGTAGCTGCCTACTGGTGGTACTGGGGAACCGAAAAAAATATGGTGTTGGGCGATCGTGCATCCGGGTATATTGTGGTTCCATCGCCGTTGACTTAAACCATGCTGTCTTCACTGGTACGATCGCGCCAACTCTGTGTGATTCTTGCAGCTACGGCAACCGTTCATTTCGGACTGATTCTACTCGGTTTACCAAGCTGGCAATGCCCGATCCGGTATGGGCTGGGTATTCCCTGTCCGGGCTGTGGACTCTCGCGCGCCACCTTAGAACTCTTACACGGTCACTTTGATCATGCCTTGAGAATTCATGCCTTTGCACCGATCGTGGTCGGTATAGGGGGATTAGTTTTAGCCGCGATCGTGCTGCCAAAATCAAACTACATCAAGTTTGTAAGCATTGTCGATCGCATTGAGCGGCGCACTGGAATTACGATCGTGCTTCTCAGTAGTGCCTTGATATATTGGCTGATTCGATTGTTCTTTTTTACAAAGGAGTTTTATCAATTAGTTCTGTAATATGCTTTTATGGCTACAGATTTTTTGAGGGTTTGTGAATGCAAGTTCTGCTCACATTAATTAATTTAGCAGCATCAATTGTCAGCCTAGTTTGCTTTATTCTCGTTCTACTGAAGCTCTTTCCCGATAAAGGAGTCGGTTGGGGAATTTTTGGAATTTTCTGCGGTATCTACACCTTCATTTGGGGATGGCAGAACGCCGATCGTCATAACCTTAAAAACATTATGACGCTCTGGTCGGCGGCGTTCGTCGCGAATATCCTGCTGCAAATTGTGGTAGTTAGCATTACGGGGTCATCTGCTGACTAAAGCGCGGTTACCTTCCCCCGAGGAGCGGGTCATACTCTCCCATTTGTCTAAGCCCCATTTGCCTAAGCGCTTATCGTTTGGCAAAGTTCGCCGGATCTTGGTCACGTCGATGCTTCACCGGAATCGGTAGACCTTGACCGCTGCCAACTAGGGCTGCGGTTTCCTCTAACGCCGTTCTCAGTCGCTTCGCAGCATAAATCGACATATCCCGCGGCACACTAATGCGATCGCGCAAATACCGCAGCGCCACATCTGCACCCGATGGCGGGACACACACGCGACCCGTCATCATTCGAGTTAAGGCAGAACGCAGTGCTTCATCCATTAATTCATCCGGCGCAGGATTGACGCGAATAATGTTCGATCGATGCTTGATTACGCGATACAACGCCTCTTGACGAGAGTTCTCCGGTTCTGGATAAGCCACATCCGGTAACTCAAACCAAGATCCTTGATCCACTCGCGCTTTATTGATCCGCATCTGCGGTTCGCCATTTTCCCAGCATCCCCCCATCTGCGGCGGCAAATCATGGACGTGCGTGTGAAAATCGCTCTGAGTGCCACGATAGGTCGATCGAGTTTCCATCGCATCAAACCACGCTTTAAATCGCGGATTTTCCTCGCGCATCGAGTAGCCCTTGTAGTAATAAAGGCTTGCATTCATGCGTTCGACATACGGCGTGAAAATCACATCCACCGTGCTGAATTCTTCTAAAAAGTAAGCTCCTGGCGTTTGAGCGAGGGCTACTTCGACCTGTGCCATCACCTCGATAAACTTTTCACGCTTGCGCTGTTCCTCGCGCGCTGACATCGATGGATAGCATAGCCAATTGCACCATGCTCGAAATAAAAGTCGCTCTAACCAGCGCAACGGCTTCACTCTCGGATCTTCCATCCCCAAGGTCAGAACACCGAACTTTTGTTCCAGCGCCATTAGAATATCGTCGCTTTCGGTGATGATGCGCCCGTCAAGCTCGATCGCAGGCAGCATTCCCGATGGCACTTTCCGCTTGTACCAGCTTTCTTTCTCGCCGTAGCAGAACATCGTCACTTTTTCGATGCGGTACGGGATTTGCTTTTCTTCTAGCCATAGCCAAATTTTCTGGCAGTAGGGACACCAGGCATGATAGTCACGATAAAGCGTCACGCGCACCTCCGATTCAGCCTGTCCAAACAGGCGTAATCGGGATTGAGCATTCGTTAAACCGTCGATCGGGTCGGGTTGAAAGTCGGTGAGGGCTTCGAGTTCTGTCCAGCTTAGGGGAGCGGTCATAAATAATCCGATCGCAACTCACTCTATCGTTACGGGTGTCACGTCATTGCGTCAACATTGCGTCAACTTAGAAGCGCAATCCGACTCCACCTTGCAGGGTTGCAGCCGCTCCACCGCCCCGGTAGCCATCAAACGCAATCACCGCATTGCCAAACACGACTAAATTACTATTGGGAAGTGCGTAGTCAATGCCCGGCTGAATCGCAAAGCTGGTGCGATTTCCCACCGCCGTATCACCACCGAGCGGAATCGAAGCACCCGCACCGATGTAAACATCAGTCTGCCAATTGAGCGGAATATCGTAAGAAACGGTTGGAACGATCGCGACTCCATTGCCAATAAACGCTTGTGCTCGCAGCGAGATCGGCGCTCTGAGGAACTTATAACGTCCAGCCACTACAGCCGATACACTGCTTCCACCGTCATCACCGCTCGTCAACCCGATTCCAGGACCAATACCCACATAGCTGCCGTAAGCGGCTTGGGCTGAAGCCGGAGCCTGATTTGCAACGGCGATCGCGCAAACTCCTACCACTCCAACTAAGCTCAGCTTTTGATTGATTAATCCCATCAAATTTCTCATCGACCGACTCCTCATTAACCAGAAACAGCGAAGCACCGAAATTATTTGTTCATCATATCCAAATTTACCCACTTCACAATCGCAATACGCTGATTTTTAAGTCGGAGATGAAAGACTTTTGCCAGAACTTTTAGAATGAAGAAAGCCTTCATCACGGGATGTTCTATGTCTGATTCTGCACTGGGCGATCGCTATACAAATTTGATTGAACAAATCGTTCAAATGACGCTGAAAGGCAACATTCGATCAAAAGAACAGGTTTATCAAATGCTGGTGCAGGAAATTGAACCAGATAGCGGTGAGATTTTTGAGGCGAAGTTTCGCGATCGATTTGTGCAGACTCAAACTCAGGCGAACGATCGCAGCGATGAGCTCAAGCAAGCCAAAGCAATGCGGGCGATGCGGGCACTCTCGACGCTTGACGGTGAATGGAAGCGCTGGCAGTCTGAAAATCAAAACAGGAGCGCGATCGCGACCGCAGTTCGACAACTGAATCAAGCAGACAAAACCGAGCGATTACTCATTTTTCTGACCTTGAGTGATCCCAATCATCCAAATAGTTTGAATGCTGATCAACTCAAACAATTAGCAGTAACGCTGAAGCAACAGCCGATTTCTGATGTTGAAACTCAACAAGAACTTGCACAACTGAGTGATGGAATTCTGCGCGGTTTTCAGTCTTGGAATACCTTACAACCTCATCTCATCAGTTGGATTTATAATCCCGAACAATTAGGATTTGGTGAGTCCTCGCGAGGGGCAAAGCCTTGGGAGTTGTGGTCAAAACAAGCGATTGGCAATATTCCCAAATCATTTTTTACGGCATTAAATCAAAATCAAGCAGCAAGTCTATGGGTCGAATCTCAACCCGAAATCACGTTAGCGGATTGGATTGAGTTTACGATCGTGGTGCAAGCGTTGCAGCGTGGTTTGGTCAGTTGGTCAGAAAATCAAAGCTATAGTTCTAAGATTGGCACCTCGCTGTGCGTGTCGATCTTTTTGACCTTTGCCTTGATTTGGATGGAGTTATCGTATGGCTTTGCGCGATCGTCGTCGCTCAATTCGATCAATCGAGCGCGCTTTTCAGAAGCCTCATTTCGGGTGTCGCTCCAAATTTTGAGAATCTTTGCTCAGCGCCCCTACTTTCCTTTGTATGGAACCGTTTACACGTCGTTCACGGGTGCATCGTTCCGTGAAGCGATGAACTATTTGAGCGAACCTTTAAAGCGGGTCGAAGGCACTCAGGAGAAAGCAAGAATCCTTACATTGATCGGGTCATCGCAGCGTATTTCTGGAGCCTTGGATTTAGCAAAAGAGATTTACCTTGCAGCCCAAGAGATTGCCCAAGAAGCAGGCGATCGCAGATGTGAGATTGCGACGTTCAACCATCTAAGTCGCGTCAGTCTGCATCAAAAACAGTATGCAGAAGCGATTAGTAACAGTCAAAGAGCTTTAATTCTCAGCCGACAATCGGGCGATCGTATGGGTGAAGCAAACGCACTGGCAAACTTAGGCTATGCGGAAGTGTTTCAAGCTCAACTATTAGAGTCTGATCCGGATGCTTATGAACTCGCGATCGGCTACCTGGAGCAAGGATTAGCGCTCTCGGAAAAGTTAGGGGACTTTCAGAGCAAGGCACTCTGCGCCCTCAGCTTAGGCAGTGCTTATGTCACCTTGAATGACACTGATCAAGCTCTGAAGTATCTAGAACAAGCCAGCTACGCCGCTGTAGATGCGGGCGATCGCTATCTACATGCGCTCTGTTTGTCGAACTTTGGCGAAGCGTTTTATCAGCGCCAGGACTATGAAAGAGTCGTTTTTGCCTCGGCGATCGCGATGTACAAGCTTGAGCAGATGGGAACGAATGATTGGAGAAGTGCAGCCGGCTTGTTAACAATCCTGCGGGGACAACTCGGAGAGCGGTTTGACCAGCTTTTGCAGGAGCAACGATCGCGCTTAATGACTGAGATTGGAGTCGATGGCTTTGACTATTTGATGGAATTGCTTGATCGATATCGTCAATCTTAGTGAAACCAATGGCTCAAAATTCTTTTGACCAACTCTCGAAGTAATATTTAGAGGAGTTTCTGGCTCCGCTTGGAAGCATTCAACGACAGTACGAAATTCCAGACGAGGCGAAGCTGGTGACGTTGGTAAAAAACAAGCTGAATTAGGCAGAAGCATTTGGGCGAGATTCTTTCGAGTATCTCATCCAAACGTTTATAGAGTTTGTTTTCTTTATGGCTCAGGCGAGATTTGAACTTGCGACCTTGGGCTTGTGGGACAGCAGCAGTAAAAAGCCTGTACTGCTGTGGTACAGGCTAAACTCCTTATAAAATCAGGCCTTTTTAGTTGAGCAAATGTACTAAATTACCCTGAATTGTTCTGCAATATTGGCAAAATCTAGGGGGATTTTAGGGGGTTTATGGCGCTAATGGTCGATCGGGTCTTTGCATTGCCAAGTCGAACGCTTTCTGATGTACATCATCAGAAATCCAATAGTGGTAGATGTTGCAGTGAACTTGATACGAGTGCCCCATCTGTTGCGCTGCTAATTCAACGGGGATTCCAAATCCGATCGTTCTAACTGCCCAACAATGCCGCAGATTGTACGGTTTGCTGAATCCGTACCGAGCGAAAGCTTTCGTAACGCGATTCCCCAAGGCTGAATTGTCTTTTCCCGTCACTGCTGGGAGCTTCACATCCCACAGTCGCCACTTATCCCACCATTCCGGGAAAACTGCCCAGACGCGCCTAGAGCCTGTTTTTCCGCCGCCGTTGTTGTCATCAATTAGGCTCAACACTGGCGATTGTTTCAGCCGTTCTAAGTCGATATGAAATAGCTCATGATTCCTTAGTCCGTAGGTTGCCATGATTCCAAACGCCCAACCCCAAGACTCGTTTTTAGCATTGATGCGATCGCGCCACTCGCTAATCTCTTTGTCAGTTGGCAAGTCTCTCGGAGTCAATCTCTTGGGGCTGTAATCGCCTCTGAGTGAGGTTGCATTGAGGTCTATCACCCCAGCAAATTTAGCAAGCGCCTCATAAGCAATACAGTACTTTTGTCGATTGCGCGTGTCTGGCTCGGTTTCGAGAATCACCTGTCGCAGCAGTTCAGCCGTCAATGGCTTCTCATGTGGCAGTCTGGTAAACGGTTGCAGATAGTTTGATTTCCAAGTCGTTTCAGATTTGGGGGGGTTGCACGATGTGGTGATTGGATTGTTCATCAACCGCTATGAATTTGGTCGGGCTGTGTGATCGTTCATCCACAGGTCTAGAACATGACCGAAACAGACGACGAGCAGAAAAATGTCGATTACTGAACACGAAACTACGATCGCTTTCGACTACGAGCAAAAACAGGTAAGAATCTTCACCACTCGATCGGGAGTCGTAAACCAAATTCAGAAGCGATCGAGCAATCAAGCGATCGTTCAAGGTTCTAACCGCCCGTTGCCTCATTCAAGTTGGAAATTATGCACAACCCAGTCAAGCTAGACGGTCTGGAGCTGCTGAGACTTGTTTTTGAGCATTTCGGTGATCATCGGTGCGGGTGCAGGGCAACTAAAGTAGAACCCTTGTCCTTCATGGCACCCCCGGCTTTGCAGATAATCTAGCTGTTCTTGTGTTTCTATGCCTTCGGCTGTAACAGTCAGTCGTAAGCTTTGGGAAAGAGCAATGATGGCATCAGTTACGGCTGCACTATCAGGATTGGACATAATATCCTGCACGAAGGAGCGATCAATTTTCAGCATGTTCACCGGGAATCGCTTCAAGTAACTCAAGGAAGAATAGCCTGTGCCAAAGTCATCGAGAGCCAGCACAATGCCCAAGTCTCGCAATTGTTCTAGGAGCTTAACCGACTGCTGAATATCGACCATCAATGCGCTTTCAGTCACTTCCAATTCTAGATAAGGCGCTGCCAATTCGGTTTCCTCCAAAATCTGTTTGACGATGTCCACTAGATTCGGTTGCTCAAGCTGTCGAGCTGATAAGTTCACCGATATCCGCACCGGGTGGAGTCCAGCCAGTTGCCAAGCCCGGTTCTGAGCACACGCTGTTCGCAGCACCCATTCGCCCAGGGACTGAATCAAATCATTGGACTCAGCGATGGGAATAAACTTTGCTGGAGAAACTAACCCTCGTGTGGGATGCTGCCAACGGACTAATGCTTCCAGCGCAATGACTTGCTGAGTCTGCAGATCGATTAAGGGTTGGTAGTAAACTTGCATTTCACCACGCTCAATTGCCCCATATAATTCGTTTTCTAACGCTAGTCGTTCCTGCAACTGAGCCGAAATTTCTGGGGAGTAGAATTGGTATTGCCCTCGTCCCTGCTGCTGAGCGGTATGCAGCGCCATATGAGCTTGTTGTAAAAATTGCTCAGCATCATAAGCAGCGTCACTGTTGATGCTGATTCCAACACTAGCGGTGAGGTGAATGAGATGACTTTCGATGGGAAAGGGCTTCATCAGCGTACTCAGCAGCAATTGCGAGAGATGAATGACGCTCTCAAATGAGGAGATGTCTAATAAGGCAATGGCAAATTCATCGTCATTCAAGTGAGCCAGAATATGGGGCTGAGTGATGCAGGAGATTAAACGCTGAGCGACCGCTCTCAATAGCACTCTTGAGGTTTCAGGGTTCCAAGCATGGCTCATCTCCATAAAATCATCAATGCCCACCACGAGCACCGCAATCAGTTGCGGGTTGTTCTGAACTTGGGTTTGAGCAAAGCGATCACAGAATAAATTGCGATTGGGCAAGCCAGTCAGGTCATCATAGTGACTGATGTAGTGAATCAACTCATCCAACTGATGCAGCGTTTTTGAGGTATTCGCCATTAATGTGCCTACCTCGTCACGAAATTCTATGGGCAGTTTCGGTAACGTTTGCGTGTTCAGATAGTCCTGCAAGGTAGCAGAAGTCAAAATGACTGGCGTGAGGAGGTGGTGTAGCGCATAAAGTGTAGCTCCCGTTCCCGCTAGAGTTGCCACTAATGCGATGGAAAGAACTCGCACTATGACTTCCCAAGTATAGGCATTTGAGAGCAAAAAACTAAGCAGTAAGGATAACAGGGGGATATGAGTTCCGAGAAAGGCAATTAATATAATTTTGGCAACGTAGCTTTTATTAACGAGGCTGAAACGGGACAGAAACGAATACAGGTGGAGATTGTGGGAAAGGGTCATTGATCTGGGCGGAGAAAGTAAGGAACAAACAAGAGCTAAATTATTCTCATAGATAACTTCTTTCTTTATGCATTATGACAACCAACGCATAAAGAAAAAGAATGAATTGCAACAAATGAAGACCGGTCTTAATAGTCCAAAGTTGACCTACTGCAGCAGCAAGCATTCATGGCAGAACGGGCTACGCCTGGATCGCCATCGGAGCGTTGCCTTCGGCTAAGCCACGCTTTCCGAGGGGTAGGGAATTTCAACGACATAGACACAGCAGAGAGATAGCATCATGTGTCCATTTTGTATTGCATCAATGAATTAGGCAGTTACGACTACTACAGTCGAAGGGCTTCGCTTTCTGAGCGCAACCCGCCGTTAGGCGATACGATGTGGGTGTTCAATCGCTGCCAGAGGTGAGTAGCGGGAAAGAAATGATGTCTTCCATGCTCGTAATCCTTTTCCGGTCGGTGGAATTGTCGTCACGGGTCAAGCGGCCAGGATTTAATCTCTCCGTCTTTATCAAGCTTAAATAAAGCCCAAGCGCGAAATATAAGCGAATGCGAAATACAAGCCGTCTGTACAGTGCCAAGAGCAACCAGGCCGCGATCGCGCCTATGACGATCGCGGGTTCAGAGTTCATTAAAAATCAATTCCTTCCATCGCCACTGGGGATAAGGAACAGGTTTAGCGTTCCGAAATTGAGTGCGATCGCTTTAGAGTTCGTCTAACGATCGCTTTAGTTCTTCTAACTCTGCATCAATAGCAGCGACTGAGGGGGAATGAGTCTTAATCAAGTTCTGCGAAGCGCCAAAACTTACCTTTGTTGCTTCCAATTCTGAATCGTCAACACCAGCAGATTTAGAATCAACAGTTCCACCAAGATCAAGAATTGCTTGCTCTAATGTTGCCAGAGAGCGCTTCAGGCTTGAAATCGTAGTTTCATACTCTTGCCGCAATGCGCCACTCATTGATTTTTTAGCCGTAGTCTCTAAATCCACTATTTGACGACGAAGTGAATCCGCCTGCTGTTCTAATTCTCTAGCCTGCGAGTTCACATCATGGCTTGACTGAGATCGACGGCTATTCACCTCAGCCCGCGCAATTCGGCTAATGCGATCGAATATTCCCATACCAAGTCACCTCCAATTTGGGCTTCGACTCTAGCGTGTGTGAGAACCGGAGTATAAGCGTCCTAGTTAAATAAATCAGTTCTCACACACAGAAAAAACGGCGGTATAAGTTTCGGTATTCATAGCTTTCTATGGGTATTTCACCCTGTTAAAAGTTGTGAATACGCTCTAGATATCGCGTCCACGCTATTCGGTTTATGGGAGTTTTAGGGGTAATCTGGGGCTTTGACTTTCCCCAACCTCTAAAATTTATGGCTCAGGCGAGATTTGAACTTGCGACCTTGGGCTTATGAGTCCCCTGCTCTAACCACTGAGCTACTGAGCCTTACAAAGTTATATTACCACAACTAGAAACGTGAATAAAGCGATCGCACCAGAAAATAAAATAGGGAAGGCTAATTAGCCTTCCCTATTCACAACTGTCACGGTTGCGTCTTAGCTGCGAGACTGGGGCAGTAATGCAACCGGATTTACGGCTCCTCGACCCGGTAAATGCACCTCAAAATGTGAGTGTGGGCCTGTGCTAAAGCCTGTACTGCCCATCTCAGCAATTTGCTGACCCTGGCGAACTTGCTGACCAACGCGGACAAGAATCCGGTTGTTATGAGCGTAGAGCGTAACGCTACCATCTGCATGTTCGACTTCAACCAGGTTGCCATAGCCGCCATCATTCCAACCGGCAGTAATCACTTTACCGGAGGCTGCTGCGACGATCGGAGTACCAACCGGAGCCGCAATATCAATTCCCTTGTGCATCCGTCCCCAACGCCAACCGTAGGGAGAACTCAGCACACCTTTAGCGGGCCACATATAGCCCTTAAAGCGATCGCCCGGCATATACGCATCCGATCGACCTAATGGGGGAAGATTGGGTGAAACCGTCTTTCCGACAGGAGAGCGCAGAATAGGGGTGTAGGATTCTGATCCCAGCGGTGCAGTTGCCACAACTTGAGACTTTGGCTTGGGTGCATCTGCTAACATGCGCTCCAGCCGAGTCTGACCCAAAGACGCTGCACCACCCTGGCTAGCAGATTTGAATTGCGGATTGACTCGACGAGACGAAGCACCAGCATTAGAAGCTTTAGGAGCCTCACGTTTGGCTTCCCGAGATTGATAACGTTCCCGCAGTCGCGAAATTTCAGACATCAGAGTATTGACATACTGGTCATCATTTCGCCGAACATCAACGGCTTGTATTTCTGGGGAGTGGCTCCGCGATGGAGTCAGGGCAACTTGACGAGCAGCACCACCCACTGCCAACGGAACGCTGGGATTGATCGGATTTTGAGCCGAGGCAAGACTCGGAACTGTCGGCACTTGAACCTGCGACACGCTGGGAGCTTGGGATTCAGCTACAGTAGCAGGCTGTGCCTGTGCCATTTTCTGAGGCACTTTAATAAATTGGTTTGCCTGGACGAAATTGGGGTTGGTGAGTTGGTTCAGATTAGCCAGATCGCGAGCCGAAATGCCGTGTGCTTGTGCGATCGAAGAAAGGGTTTCACCCGGATTCACTCGGTACGTGACCACACTAGGATTCGTCGATTGCGGTAGGGTCGCTACGACTTTCGAGCTAGATTCAGACTTAGAAGGCTCCTCAGACTTTAACTCCGCCAGACTCTGCTTCAATCGATCGCGGTTCTGCTTCAATTCTGCAAGTGCAGTTTGCTTGCGCTTAACAACCGTTGAGGAAACGCCTTGAGAAGCGTTTGCTTGCGGTGGAATGACTGGAACAGCCTTAAGGTCGGGCATGGACTGAATTGGCGTTGCCCGGAGCGCTGTTTGATTTGCAGCAGGAACCTGCAAAGTTTGACCGACCGACAGAACAGCAGTGGTTTGCAGCCCATTCAGGTTTGCCAGCTTCGCGACTTCAATGCCATAAAGCTCTGCAATTTTCCACAGCGTTTGTCCCTCTTGAACGGTATGAGTCACTGTGGCAGCACCAGCAGGTTCAGACACCCTGGGTGCATCCGCCGAGGTAGCAGTGCTGGGAGTCAAGTCGGATGTCGCAGGTTCAGTGGGGGTTGCAGCTTCTGCTTGACGCGGAGCGGCTAAACCATAAGCGCCGACTGAGAAAGCGAGACCAAGCATGGCAGCAGAGGTACGAACGGTTCGATTGACCTCTGGGGTCTGCCGGGGGTGTCCTTCAGTCGTCTCGGAGCCGAGTACGCTGAAAGGAACCGAGTTTAAGTCTTGCGGAACTGCTCGTTTCAAAAAAACGACCTCCTAAAGTGTGCAGCATTTAACTGTCATCGAGTCCGAAACTTGTTGCCAGTTACTCGATTGAGTTATGTTCGGACAATTTAACAAACGTTCACTGATGATCCCCAAGCAAGAGTACCCTAATTCACGATTTTTGGAAAATCTGTTTTGCTCAGCGATTGTTTGTGTATCCGAGAAAAATCGATAGCAGATTGTTTGAGCAACTGTCAACTCGCCACGGTCGGGCTGTTGGGCTAAATTCCAGTCTCCATATGCCTGAAGCGGATTTTGAGAAATCCGAAATATCAGGGGATTTGGAGTGAAGCTTAGTCGATTGATCAGCATCTTAACGAAGTTGTCTGGGTAATCTTGAGCGGAATGATCTGACTGAAATCTTTTAGAACAAATTCAAGATTTTAGTCAAGGTATCTCTTGTTCATATCTGATGACAAGAAATTAATGTAAACCATACCATTGCTCAACCGTAATTTCATGTAAATGTCTTAGATTTGATTTTTTTAGCTTGATGATTAGAATCGTTAAAATTTCGCACTATTGCTGTCTCTGAGCGACTTGTGGCCTTGTGATTGTTAAATCTAGGTGATAGGAAAATGGCAAAATTACGTGGGCAAAATATGTTTTTTATCATATAAATTTCTTATCTAAAAATGCGTATTTGGTGATCAAGATAACTAATTTATCCGCATAAATTTGTATTGCACTTAGTTTGAAGTCATTAGGTAATCGATAAATGATCGCAAAAAAAGCCGCGATCGCGGCTTTTTTCGACACATCAATATATAGATATTTAGGTTAGATATCCAAGTTGGCGGCGAGCTTCAAATAGCCCAATTGCGGCGCTGACGGAGAGGTTGAAGCCACGAACACCAGGTTGGCTGATGGGAATATAAGCCAATATCGGGCAAGCTTGCATCACTTCGTCAGGAAGTCCGTTGGTTTCGCTGCCGAACAGTAGCCAGTCATCATCGCGGTACTCGATTTGAGTGTAATTCTGAGTCGCTTTGGCGCTAAAGCCAATCCAGCGCCCACCCTGACTCTGCGAGCAGGCTTGGAAGTCTGCGATCGAGGTGTGAACAGTCAACGAGACGTATTTCCAGTAGTCGAGGCCAGCGCGTTTGAGATAGCGATCGCTGATTTCAAAGCCAAGGGGTGCTACAAGATGCAGATCGGTTTGAGTTGCAGCGCAAGTGCGAGCGATATTCCCTGTGTTTGGAGGAATTTGAGGATGAACGAGAACAACTTTTGGCATGGATCAGGCAGTAGAAAGTAAGTTGTGAGAAAGTAAGTTGTGGCGGCAATATAACTTTGAAGGAAAGTTTGAGCATCTCCGTTCTATACAATTTTTTAATGCACCGTGAAGCAAGCGAAAGTATTAAATATTTTAATTAAAACCAAGTATCTGTCTAAAGTCAGATGAAGTGGCTTATTTTGTCAATGAAGTTTGATGCTTCTGTAGCAAAGTTGATAGAAACTATTGCTTAATTCTCATATGCCCAGCAAGAATCTGGCTCATTTATGGTCATAAACGAGCCGCTTGGAGCACCAATCAGGGCAATGCGGAATTTCTAGTGTTCAGGATTTTTAATAAGCTGAGCAGCCTAATTAATTTTAAGACTGCTGCTCTACCCTCACCTCGACTTTCTGCTGTGGAAAGGGAGCCTAAAATCCGTTTTCTCTTGTTCATTGGGAAGAAAAGAGGTTAGGGGATGAGGATCTTTAATGTTGTTGCGCTTATTTATTCAAAAATACGAAAAGCCAGGATTTCTCTAAATCCTGGCTTTTTCGCGGGATGTGATGAAACTAATTTTTAGGAGCAGGACTTGCTGGGGTCACTCCGGTTGGAGGAGTAGTTGGACTCACTGCATTGGGCGGGGCAGGTTGAGTTGTACTTAGACGGGTAATCTGATCTTTAAACTGAGCAGGTGCAAGGGAAGCTGCTTTATCGAATAGAGGTTTTGCTTCGTCGTTCTTGCCTTGCTCTTTCAGAACTAGCGCTTTATAAAGAACAGGCTGAAAATCATTGGCGTTCGTTTTGGCAGCTTCGTCAAAGGTAGCAAGAGCATCGTCATATCGTTTCTGAGAAGCAAATACTTTTCCTAGCAGAACCTGTACGGCTGTACTATCAACGCTGTTTGCCTGAGTTTTATTTGCGGTCGGCGCTTGCTTAATGGTGTCTTGTAGGAGTCCGATCGCAGCTTCAGGGCGCTGCTGCTTGATTAAGAGATCAGAGAGACCTGCGAGGGCGTTGAGATCGCCAGGTTTAGATTGAAGAATTGATCGATAAGCCTGGGCTGCTCCTTCTGGGTCGTTCAACTGCTGTTTTGCCTGAGCTAGTAGAACGGAATATTCGGTCATATTTGGATTAAGCTTTGCGAGTTTCTCCAGTGGAGAAACAACTCCTTTAACATCGTTTAGCTGTAATCGAGCTTCGACCAGTCCGCGCAGAGCTGTTGCATTATCGGGTTCGCGCTTGAGGACTTCTTCATAGCCTCTAGCTTGTGCTTCGATATCCGCTTTCTGGGGAGTCGCCGTTTGAGAAGGATTTGGACTCGGTTTATTCGCTTGGGGATTGTTGCTGAATGCAGAGGTAATCAAAGGCAACATTGTGACACCCAATAAGCCGACGGTTGCCACAATTAGAACGAGATTCAGCAGCCAACGATTTTTCCGTAGTTCGGTCACAAGATTACCTCACAATTTTTCGCAACGTTGAATGGCTAAGACAGAAGTTAGCAGATTCAACGATAGCGCAAAGTTGTGAAAAGGGAGCGGAAAGAAGTAGAGAGTAGGGAGTGGGGATGAAATCAGCAGGGCTGCGCTATTCTCCCCTGGCTCCCCGCTTTGTGAATCAGGCTTGAGCGGTTCGGGGTGGAGCGGTTGGTGAATTGCTGGGCATCGATCGGGCTTCTTTGACAGAATCGATTTCTGTAATTTCGATGTGATTTAACAGGGTGGTGACAAAGGCGAAAAGTAAAAAAGGCAGTGATAAAACAAGAATGAGTCCGACGGTGGCAAGAGCGTAAACTGGACGACTTGCACCCATCATTGCCATTGCTGCGGCAAGAGAGATGAAAATCACAATTAGCCAGACAATAATCTGACCGTAAATATCGCCGAATGAAAGCGTACAACTTAAGCGATACCGCTGCATATTATTCATAGTTTCCGATGCAAAACGATTAAAGCGATTCTCTAAACGTAGCGCCAACATAGGGATCGCGCTGGATTCTTCCAGTTTTCGCAACCTTTTTTAATTTTCTTTTACAGTCGTTCAACCCTGTCAAAGAAAAACAGCGCAGGATTGATAAATATCCTCACTCGGTAGGTAGAGGTATGATCAACCCCCTGAACAAGCGGGAGCAAATAAAGAATTGGCGCAGGGTGGATCAAATTCCTTGTACGCTAACGCTATACCCTGTAGAAACGATCGCGCCATGCCGCTGGAACGAATTGAAATTTTGTCTGCTGAAGAGTTACGCCGAACGGTAAATCGCCTTGCATCGCAAATTGTTGAACGATCGGGTGATTTATCAAAGTTGGTTTTGCTTGGAATCTATACGCGGGGAGTTCCCCTGGCAAAAACAATCGCGGATCAAATCAATGCGCTAGAAAACATTGAGGTTTTATTGGGCGCGATCGATATTACGTTTTACCGCGACGATCTTGATACGATCGGAGTTCGCACCCCTGCTAAAACTGAGATTTCGTTTGATTTGACCGGGAAAACAGTGGTGCTGATCGATGATGTCATTTATAAAGGGCGAACGATTCGGGCGGCTTTGGATGCAGTGAATGATTATGGGCGACCGGAAGTGATTCGGTTGGCAGTGTTAATCGATCGCGGACATCGAGAAGTGCCGATTCATCCAGACTACATTGGTAAACAGCTCCCAACCGCAAAAGAGGAGATGATTAAGGTGTATCTGCAAGATATCGACGGGCGGGATGGAGTCGAGCTTGTGAAAGGATAAGAAAATACTGGGCTGAATAATTTTATGAATGGAGCGATGGAAACTCAGAATCGCAAAGCGGATCATCTGAGAGTGTGTCTAGAAGATGATGTGCAATTTCAACAAACGACGACGGGACTTGAGAACTATCATTTTGAACATTGTTGTTTACCGGAACTCGATCGCGCAGAGATTGAGATTGCTACAACTTTTTTAGGAAAATCGCTCAGCGCTCCGATTCTCATCTCTTCGATGACAGGCGGAACTGACTTGGCGAAAACGATTAATCATCGTTTAGCCGCGATCGCTCAAGAGTATCGCTTTGCAATGGGAGTCGGATCGCAAAGGGTGGCGATCGAAGATCCTAGTGTTTCTGATTCGTTTACATTGAGAGCGATCGCGCCAGATGCGTTGCTGTTTGCGAATTTAGGTGCGGTTCAGCTCAACTACACCTATGGCATTGAGCAATGTTTACGGGCGGTTGAGCTACTCGAAGCCGATGCGCTGATTTTGCACCTCAATCCACTGCAAGAAGCGGTACAAACGCGGGGCGATACGAATTTTCGGGGTCTGCTCGATCAGATTGCTCAGTTGTGCGATCGACTCCCCGTTCCGGTGATTGCGAAAGAAGTGGGCAATGGGATCTCGAAATCGATGGCAGAGAAACTGATTGCAGCGGGTGTGGCTGCGATCGATGTTGCGGGTGCGGGTGGGACTTCTTGGGCAAAGGTCGAAAGTGGACGCGCTCAAGATCCGAAGCAGCGTCGATTGGGAATGACGTTTGCAGATTGGGGAATTCCAACTGCTGATTGTATTACGCAGGTTCGACAGGTTTCTCCGACGATTCCGTTGATTGCTTCTGGTGGATTGCGAAACGGATTGGATATCGCCAAAACGATCGCGCTTGGCGCAGATCTGGCGGGTTTAGCGTTGCCGTTTTTGCAGGCGGCGAACGAGTCGGAAGAAGCGCTGCACTTATTAGTGGATATTTTGAAAGCGGAGATTACGACCGTATTGTTTTGTACAGGCACGAAAGATCTAAAGGAATTGAGACAATCGGGGGTGTTGCAGAAACGATCGTTCTAAGGATTTGGTAGCAACGCGATTCACCGTGTTGCTACGATCACGGATGTATTCAAGCCACAAAGATCGATCGCAAAATCAAAAACAGAATCCCGCTCAAGATTGCCGAAACTGGAATTGTGATCAGCCAGGTGAGAACGATCGACCGAATCGTCTGGAATTGAATTGATTTCAAGCCTTGCACCAGTCCTACGCCGACTACACCGCCAACCAGCGCATGAGAAGTCGAAACGGGTAAACCAAACCGAGACGCAACCAAAATTGTGGTTGCGGTCGCGAGTTCGGCACAGAGTCCGCCGCTAGGCTGGAGTGAAATGATGCCTTCCCCGATCGTTGAAATTACCCGCTTACCCAAAACCGCTAAGCCTGCCACAATCCCTACTCCGCCTAAAACCAGCGTCCAGAGTGGAATTTGAAAGTCGGCTGTCGGAACGCTGCCCGATTGCAGCACAGAAACGATCGCAGCAAAGGGTGCGATCGCGTTTCCGACATCATTCGAGCCGTGAGCAAACGCCACAAAACACGCGCTCACAACCTGAAATCTTCCAATCGTAGATTCTACCGTTTGCAGATTTTGTAATGCTGAGAGCGATAAAGCGCTAATTGAGATTGCACTTAGAACTAAAGCAATATTTTGAATAGGTAAATTAATCAGACTTTGAATCGGTTGCGCGATCTCTGGAAACACAATCACACCAAAAACTCCAATCAATACGGCACTGATCCAGGGAATCCATTCTTGTAATTGTGCGATCGCATTCGGCTGATCAAGAATCCACCGCTTGATCACACTGTAGAATGCTGCTGCAATCAGACTGCTGACCACCGGAGTAATGATCCAGGTGATTGAAATGATTCCGATCGTATTCCAATTGACGGCATCTAGCCCGAATGCTAAAGAACCCACTCCCGCGACCGCGCCAACGGTGGCATGAGACGACGACACCGGAAAGCCAAACAGCGTCGCCACATTCATCCAAACTCCCGCCGCAATAAGAACCGCAATCATGCCGATGAGTAAAATCTGCGGCGTAAATTGCTTAGGGTCAAGAACGCCTGTAATCAGGGTTTGAGAAACATTGCTGCCGAATAAAACCGCACCTGTAAACTCTAAGATTCCAGCAATAATCAAGGCTTGCTTTAGTGTGACTGCTTTTGAGCCGACGGAAGTTCCCATCGAATTTGCGACATCATTCGCGCCCAAATTCCACGCGAGATAAAACGCGAGACCGCTAGAGAGAACTAATATCAGTTGAGCGTTCATGAACAAGGTAGCTCCGCTGCAAGTTGGCGCAATTTTCGCAATCCGGTCAGCGATCCTCGAATTAACCGACCTGCGGCGATCGGTCTTCGAATCATCGCTTTCGCCATCAGAACCGCTTGAATCTTACCGTTAGCATCAATCACACCGCTGAGATCCGGTAAATCTCCCCGGAGATCATCGCTCACAACCCGCAGCATCGCCACCGGACACTGAGACAAAACCGGGAATCCTTCCATATCGACGACTTCTGCACCATAAGTTTTGCCTAAATCGCGCTTTTCGCTCGCCGAACAAATCACGCGATCGCTGGTGAATCCCAAAACCGGGGAAATCTGAAACTGGGCTTGAAGTCGTTGAGTAAAAGCGCGATCGCACGCTTTTACCTGTCCTGAATCGTTCACACAGGCACGATACAGCGCGATCGTGCCCACGTCAAAGTGAGGCGATAAACTGCCGCACAGTCCCATCAGTAGGATTTCAGCGGCATCAAAAGTGCGATCAATCCGCCGCACAGCGGCTTCACCTGCTGAAATAGGTATTACTTCTGGTGGATTTATCCTCGACCGAACGCCCTGATAAACGGCTTGATATTCTGCACCTTGAGGGACGAGAATGACGGAGACCATTGAAAGAATGAAGTTTTATAAAGTAATCTCGCTCTAAGGAGACACGCTCAATCATCTCAAATTTCCGATCGTATCTCACGCTTTTTTGCCCTCACCTACTGTTTTCCAGGTTTGACTTCTTATGGATCTGCCCACTCCGGTTCCCAAATCACGGGAGCGTTTCAATATCTCACGTCTCGCGATCGCCAAACCTGTATTGACGATTTGCGTTTGGCTATTTATCACTGTGGCTGGGCTGTTTGCATTTAGTTCGCTGAAGTATGCACTGTTCCCGGATGTCACCTTTCCGGTTGTAGTTGTAAATGCGGAAGCGCCTCTGAGCGCGACCACTGAAACAGAAAAGCAGGTCACACAGCCGATCGAACAAGCGCTGCGATCGCTCTCAGGTTTAACCGAGATTCGGTCTTCGACCTATCCAAACCAAACAGCAGTGAGTTTATCGTTTGCCGTGGGCACGAGCCTGGAGACATCGAGCCAAACAGTTGAAGCGGCGATGAAGTCGATCGCGTTGCCCAAAGATACAAAGTACACGGTGACAGCGCTGAATTTGAATGAATCGGCGGCTGTGAGCTATGCGATTGAAAGCACTTCGCGCAATCTCCAGGATTTAGCGACGCTGACGAGCGATCAAATCGTTCCACAACTCACAAAAATTCCAGGTGTTCTAAAAGTGAATGTGTTGGGCAGCGGTGGCACTCAGCCGGGAGCAACACTGACGCGATTCAATGGAAACGATGCGATCGCGATTCAAGTGATCAAACGCGGAGATGCAAACACGCTTGAAGTGGTTGATGCAGTCGAGCAAGAGATTTCAAAACTTAGAAACAATCTTACAAACGTCAAGCTCACACTTGCAGCAACGCAAGCGGAATATATCGAGAAAGCCACGCATTCCACAATTGAGGCACTGATCGAAGCGATCGTGTTATCGATCGTCGTCATTTTCCCGTTTCTCCGCAGTTGGAAAGCGACGTTGATCTCAGCGTTGGCAATTCCAATCTCGTTGCTTGGAACGTTCATTGTCATGGCGTTTTTCGGGTTCAATCTGGAAACGATTACGCTGTTGGCATTAGCGCTGGTGATTGGAAGCGTGGTCGATGATGCAATCGTCGATGTCGAGAATATCAGCCGCCATATCGAAGACGGAGCGACTCCAAGACAAGCCGCGCTTCATGCTACTAACGAGATTGGTTTAACGGTGACGGCGGCAACGTTTACAGCCGTTGCGGTCTTTTTGCCGATCGGGCTGATGGGAGGTGTGATTGGGCAGTTCTTCAAACCGTTTGGAATTACGGTTTCTGCTGCGATGATTATGTCGCTATTGGTAGCGCGGACATTATCGCCTGTATTATCGATTTATTTATTGCGGAAGCGTCCGGGACAGCCTCGCACTCAAACCAGCATGATTTGGGTTCGTTTCAATGAGGCTTATCGACGATTGTTGCAGTGGTCATTGCGGCATCGAGCGATCGTGGTTGGCATTGCGCTAGCGAGTTTTGCTGCGGGGATTGCGATTATTCCGTTGATTCCTCAAGGATTTATTCCGAAGCTCGATCGGGGTGAATTTAATGTGCGATACACTGCACCTTTACCGCAGATTCCCTCTCAGGAGCAGATTGCAGCACTTGTGGCAGCAGGTGGACAGGTGCCGCAAATCAATCCGCTACAAGACTCGCTAAATGTTGCTAAACAGCTAGAAGATACGGTGCGAAAATCTTCTGATGTCGCAACCGTGTTTACGACTGTGGGATCGCGTGAAGGAGAACCGAATAAAGGTTTACTCTATGTCAAGCTCAAAGAAAACCACACCACACCCACTGCCGCACTACAAGATCAACTGCGATCGAGCCTCCCGCAAATTTCAGGCGTTTCGACGAGTGTAGAAGATATTCCCTTTGTCGAAGCAGGTAGCCAGAAACCGCTTCAGGCAATGCTAAAAGGCGATGATTTAGCCACGCTGGAGAAAGCAGCAACCGATTTGAAGAACCGTCTGCAACCGATTTCAGGAATTGTTGATGTGACTGTGAGCGGTAGCAGCAATCGGAACGGGATTCAACAGATCGATCGACAGGCTGGACAACGAGTGGTGTATGTCAGCGGAAATCTGGGTGAAGACTTGTCTTTGGGAGAAGCGACGGAGCGATTAGTCGCGGAATCGAAATCTGTTCTTCCCGCAGGTGTAACGCTCGATTTGGGGGGTGATTCTGCTAGTAGTCGCGAGATTTTTGGCAGCTTTGGCAAAACGCTGGGACTCTCTGCGCTGTGCATTGTGATTGTGCTGGTTTGGTTGTTTAAGAGCTTGATTGATCCGCTCGTCGTTGCTCTGTCGCTACCGCTTGCTTTGGTCGGTGCAATGTTAGCGCTACTGATCACTCAAAGCGACTTTGGCATGATTTCACTAATCGGGTTTGTGTTTCTTTTAGGATTAACCAACAAAAACGCAATTTTGATTGTCGATTACATCAATCAACTTAGACGCGAAGGACTCGATCGCAACGCTGCCATTCTCAAAGCTGCTCCAATCCGACTGCGCCCGATTATGATGACGACTGCCGCAACGATTTTGGGCATGGTTCCGATCGCGATTGGTTTGGGTGCGGGATCAGAGCTTCGATCTCCGATGGCAGTCGCGATCGCGGGCGGACTGATTACTTCAACGCTACTAAGTTTGTTCGTCGTGCCTGTGGTGTATACCTTGCTCGATGATCTCAAGTTCAAGAAATAGGGAAACGATCGACGAGCCGCTTCTGTTTTGTTATACCAAATTAATCTTCAATTGCTACAGATCTTGGAAGCCCCCTAAATCCCCCACTCTGGGGGATTTAGGGGGCTTCCAAGATCTGTAGCATTCACGAATTGACTTGGTATTAGGAAGCGGCTCAGCCTTTTAATCTGAACTCGCTTAAGCGCCTAAAAGCTCCTCGACAAACTCATAAAGCTCAGCTTCCGATCGTTCTTCTAGCTGCATTTCTTTCAGCCCAATCAATCCTTTGGCTAACTCTGGAGCGCGATTTTTATAGTGATTGTGTGCGGCTAATAAATCTGTAAAAACTTCCTGTTCGATTTGAGTCCGACTCGCATCTTCCGCCAACGGAGACGCATACTCTACAGAATCTGCCTCATATTTGAGCAAGAACACTAAGGCTTGACTTAACTGTTGTAGGTCTTGTTGAAGCTTGCGGGTATCTAGTTCTAGGCGATCGAATCCCACTTGCCCTTCGATGCGGAGTTCTACCATTGGCTGCTCCTCTGGCTGAAGTTCACCAGACCGGATTGCGGCTTCAACCAGGGCGATCGCGCTTTGTTCAATGTCTTCGGTGCTTTCTTGTCCCCGTGCTTTTAGCTTCAATCGCACCCACGGACGCTGATAATAGTCTTTCTTTAGCTGAGCATCAATGCCCTGATCACTCAGTTCAACGAGAAACACACCCCGATCGTAGTTGGCTTCTTCCACGCTGTTTGCTTCCGTTGATCCAGGGTTAAAAATCCAGCCTTGCTCTACGTAGCTTTTGTGAATGTGTCCGAGCGCAAGATAATCAACCCCTGCCTCTCTGAGCGGCAATAAGTCTGTGTATCGCATCGCGCCCTGATAGCGTGCGATCTGACCTTCTAGCCCTTGATGAAACAGCATTATTGTATGTCCCGGACTCGCTGGAAGTTGTTGAATCGCTTGGGCTAATTGCTCTACGGCTCTAGGTGCAGAGGCTCCGTACCAGCGCGATCCCAACACTCTTACGCCACAATCGAGATCAATGTATCCGCCCACTTCACCATTCCACATCTCATAAATCACACCTCCGGTTTCAGCCCGATCGGGTTCCAGCAAAATCACTAATTCATCGTCTGCTAAATATTTCAGCCAGTTGGTCGAAATGCCATAGGGCCGATTATCGTGATTGCCTTCGATCGCAATCACTGGAATATGGGCCTCTTTTAGCAGTTGTAAACAAACTTTTGCTTGGTTGAGAATGTTCGGCTGAATGGTGCGATGTTCAAACAAATCACCCGCAATGACGACAAAATCAACTTGGGGTTCAATTGCATACTTCAGCAACGCATTCTCAAACGCTAAGAAGAAATCCTTGGTGCGTTCTTTGTTGTTATAGCGATCGTAACCCAAGTGAACATCGGCAAGATGAAGAAATCGCGGCATAGGATTCACAACAAAGAATTCACAAAAGAATTCACGATAAGCAGCAAGAACGAGTTTACTACCTAAAGCTCGATCGTGCTGCTCTGCCCTCACAAATGTTATTTGCTGCTCTAGTTTGTCGGACTGTAACAGGTTTCATCCTTCCTGGTTAAGCAAAGCTGTCTCTGTCCTACATCAGCTTTGAATCTTACCTGATAAGTTTCGTTTTCGGCGGGTACAGTTTTCGTGTAGTTGTTTGCGCTGTCACAGGAAAAGTCACGAGTAAAGGTTCCCGGAGACCAATTAATCGTCAATGTACTGCCACTGAGCCGCACTCTTCCTTTTCGAGACTGGAAAATTTGCTGATTGCAGCCACCGCTCATAACATTCATAATTCCAGTAAACTCAACGGTTCCATTCGGCTGAAATTGATAGGTGAATCGTGAGCCGTTCGCCCCCAAATACGCACCGCCCTGAGTATACGTGCCGCTTCCGGTACGTGCCCAAACCCATTTACCCGTGAGAGTCGAAACATTGCCAACACCTTCCGCCGAGCCTTCTGGCTGAGTTGAAGCCGTTTGCGAGTTTGCACTCTCGTAAACAGACAGCAAAAGCTTGGCTTCGGCATCGTTCGGCAATTTTCGCAATTGCTCGACAAATTCCTGCGTGAACCCCTGTCGCACTCGGCTTTGTGCTGCTTCAGGTTGAGCAATGACTTCTGTGTAATTGGCAATGAGTTCGTCAATGCTTTTTTTAGTTCCTGCTGGATCTTGGTTAAAGCGGTTTAATGTAATGGATTGAAATTCACTGCGCTGTGCAGGCGTAAATTTTGCTCTAAACACCCATTCGTAAAAATCAATCACTTGATTAATGTCTGATCGATCAAGGGACTGGTTTTGAGCTATCAATAAAGCTTGACTTCTAGTAGTTTGGGCAGTCAGCCCCTTCGTTGCGCCACCCGTTAGAACGATCGATAAAGCAACTACAGGAAGATATTTCAGGGTTTTAATCATGCTATTTCTACCAAACACCACTTTTACATAGAGCAAAAGCACTATCTCTTATACTGCTAAATCGGAGAGATTTCGGGAGGTTGTTGCATTCTGTAATTTCCGACCTTGCCGAAGTCATGATTGAGCCGAAAAACATTGCTCGAAATATCGATCGCGATTGTGTCGTGAATACGGCATAATTAGGAGGTTTTCTAATTTTTAACCCTCTTTTCAAGCGATATGCGTACCCTGTACTGTGGTCAACTTCGAGCGAGCAACATTGGTGAAACGGTCACTCTTTTCGGATGGGTTGATCGCCGACGCGACCACGGGTATGTGATTTTTATTGATTTGCGCGATCGTGAAGGCATTGTGCAAATCGTTAGCGATCCCGAACGCACTCCAAATTCTTACAAAGCAGCAGGCGATCTGCGAAATGAATATGTGATCAAAATCGTCGGACGAGTCACCAAGCGTCCAGATGAATCACTCAATCCCAAGATTCCAACTGGCGAAATCGAAATCTACGCTGACGAAATTGAAATTCTCAACAGCGTTCGCAAGCAGCTACCATTCCAAGTGTCTGCCGCAGACAGCGAATCGGTGCGCGAAGAGTTACGGCTAAGATATCGCTATCTGGACTTGAGACGCGATCGCATGAGTCGCAATCTGCAACTGCGGCATCAGTTAATCAAATCGATGCGACGATTCCTCGAAGATACAGAAGGCTTTGTCGAAGTGGAAACGCCAATTTTGACGCGATCAACCCCAGAAGGAGCGCGGGATTATCTGGTTCCATCGCGGGTAAATCCGGGTGAATGGTTTGCCTTGCCTCAGTCGCCACAGCTATTTAAGCAATTGTTGATGGTGTCGGGACTCGATCGCTATTATCAAATCGCTCGATGCTTCCGCGATGAGGACTTGCGGGCAGAACGTCAGCCTGAATTTACGCAGCTTGATATGGAAATGAGCTTTATGACCCAGGATGAGATTCTGGATCTCAATGAAAGGCTGGTTTGTCACATTATCAAGACGATCAAAGGGGTTGAAATCCCGCGTCCATTCCCGCGTTTGACCTATGCAGAAGCAATGGATCGCTACGGTAGCGACAAGCCGGATACTCGATTCGGTTTAGAGCTTGTGAATGTGTCTGATGTGGTACAAGACTGCGGCTTCAAGGTCTTTGCGGATGCAGTGAAAAAAGGCGGATTGGTGAAAATTCTACCGATTCCCAACGGTAATGATGCAATCTCGAATGTGAGAATTAAGCCCGGTGGCGATGTGTTCAAAGAAGCCTCAGAAGCCGGAGCGCGGGGACTTGCATACATTCGGGTTCGCGAAGACGGCGAGATTGATACGATCGGAGCTATCAAAGACAACCTCAGCGACGCTCAGAAGCAGGAAATTCTCACCCGCACCGCAGCAAAACCGGGACATTTGTTATTGTTTGCAGCAGGCGATGCGGCAACGGTCAATAAAACACTCGATCGCTTACGTCAGTATCTCGGCAACGAACTCGGCATGATTGATCCCGACAAGATGAACTTGCTTTGGGTGGTCGATTTCCCGATGTTCGAGTGGAATGCCGATGAGAAACGCTTAGAAGCGCTGCACCATCCGTTTACAGCACCGCACCCCGATGATGTCGATGACCTCAAAAACGCTCGCGCTCAGGCATACGACTTAGCCTTTAACGGGTTTGAAGTGGGTGGCGGCAGTGTGCGGATTCATCAGCCTGAACTACAAGCGAAAGTGTTTGAAACGATCGGCATTTCCGCCGAAGAAGCCCAAAATAAATTTGGCTTCTTGCTCGAAGCGTTTGAATATGGCGCACCGCCTCATGGGGGATTGGCTTATGGCATCGATCGCTGGGTGATGCTGTTATCCGGTGAAGAGTCGATTCGCGATGTGATTGCCTTCCCGAAAACACAGCAAGCGCGTTGTTTACTCACCAGTGCTCCTTCTAGCGTTGATGACAGACAATTAAAAGAGTTGTACGTTGCGTCTACTGTGAAGCCCAAACCCGGTGCATCTTGAGTCTTTGGTTGAAGCGTCTAGCTGCTCACGCCGGCGATCGAAAGCACTGGAATCAGATAGATTTGAAAATCTGCGGGATTGCGAGGGACGATCGCGCCTAAGCCTGATTAATTTCCCTAGATATGCGCCGAATACCAAAATTGTGAGTACAAAAAATCCGACCTCTTTCAAGAAGTCGGATTTTTGAGTGAATCAAGATGAGTTATCGAAGCGCAGGAGCAGTCGTGGCTTGAGCCGCGATCGTATCTGCCTTACGATTTGCCAACGTCGGCACCTCATCACGTAAACGCGCCGTCAATTGCAGCGTTTTCGAGTCATAGATCTGCGTCAGCATCTTTGGATAGAACCCGATGCCAATGATCGGAACCAGCAACGAAGCAATAATGAAGACTTCGCGGGGTTCTGCATCAATCAGAACTTCGTGCGAGGTCAGTTCCTTGTTCTCTGGCCCGTAGAAGATCTCACGCAGCATCGAGAGCAGATAGATCGGAGTCAGAATTACACCAATTGCTGCCAAACCGACCACAATCACCCGGAAGGGCAAGCTATAAGCGTCACTGGTCGCAAATCCGACGAAGACCATCAGTTCTGCCACAAATCCGCTCATTCCAGGGAGCGCCAACGATGCCAACGAGCAAGCAGTAAACATCGAGAAGATTTTCGGCATCTGCTTACCGACACCGCCCATTTCATCGAGCATTAGGGTGTGAGTCCGATCGTAAGTCGCACCCACCAGGAAGAACAGACTCGCTCCGATCAAACCATGCGACACCATTTGCAGCACCGCACCACTCAAACCAAGATCGGTAAACGATGCGATCCCGATCAGCACAAAGCCCATGTGCGAAATCGAAGAGTAAGCGATCTTGCGTTTGAGGTTGCGCTGAGCGAATGAGGTCAACGCTGCGTAAATGATGTTGACGACACCGAGGATGACCAGCGCCGGGGCAACGATCGCATGAGCCGCAGGCAGCATTTCCGCGTTCATGCGAATCAGCGCATATCCGCCCATCTTTAAGAGAATTCCAGCCAGCAACATATGCACCGGAGCTGTTGCTTCACCGTGAGCATCGGGCAACCAGGTATGTAACGGAATAATCGGCAGCTTCACGGCATACGCGATCAAGAACGCCGCATAAATCCACAACTGAAACGTCAGCGGGAACTGCCTGTGCGCCAAGGTTTGCATATCAAAGGTGGGGCTATCCCCATAGAATGCCATTGCCAAAGCAGCAACTAAGATAAACAGCGAACCGCCTGCCGTGTAGAGAATGAACTTCGTCGCGGCATACAGCCGTTTTTTTCCGCCCCAAATCGAAAGCAGAAAGTAGATTGGAACGAGTTCAAGTTCCCATGATAGGAAGAATAACAGCATATCCTGGACGGCAAAGACGGCGATCTGCCCGCCATACATCACCAGCATCAGGAAGTAGAACAGGCGAGGCTTGAAGGTAACGGGCCAAGCCGCCAGAATTGCCAGCGTTGTAATAAACCCAGTCAGAATAATCAACGGCATCGACAGACCATCGGCTCCGACTGACCAATTCAGGTCGATTTGAGGAACCCAGGCATAACGCTCCACCAACTGCATTTCTGGGTTGGAGAAATCGTACTGGGTGTAGAAGGTGTAAACGATTAGCAGAAAATCAATCAGACCGACAACGAGGGAGTACCAGCGGACGGTTTTTCCGTCTTTGTCGGGCAGGAAGGGGATTGCAAGGGAAGCCACGATCGGAAACAAAATGATCGTAGTCAACCAGGGAAAGTTCTCAATCATTACTGTTAAGTTTTGTTTATACTGCGGTGAAGATAACACGCGGGGAGTAATAGGACGATCCTAGACGGTTCTTATTGAAAATAAGAAATCGTAACAGAGTCTTCAGATGAAAGGGTGAGGTCGCCCCCACCCTGAGAAGGATGATTGAATCAGGTCATACCGGAGAAGACCACCAATCCTAGAACCGCCACGAAAATGATCAGCGCGTAGAATTGAGCGCGACCGTTTTCAAAGTATTTCAGTCCTTCGCCTGTTAGCAACGTGACTAAACCTGCAAGGTTCACCACACCATCGACGACTTTGGAATCGACTTCCAGGACTTGACGCGCCAGACGACGGCTCCCTTGAACAAAGACTTCGTTGTAAATTTCATCGAAGTACCATTTGTTTTTCGAGAGGCGATAGAGAGCAGGGATCTTTTCGGCGATCGCACTTGGATCGATCTTGCCTCGGAGGTAGATCAGCGAGGCTAACGTAATTCCAATCAGCGCGATCCCGACGGAGTTTCCACCCATAATCAGGAACTCCGTCAGGCTTTCTTCGCCTGCTTCCGCCGCCACTTGAACCGCTTCACTCGGAGCGTGGATAAAGTGTTCAAAGTAGTTGGCAAACGGCGTTCCGACTAAGCCAATCAGCACCGACGGAACCGCGAGAATCATCAACGGTAACGTCATCGTGATCGGCGATTCGTGCGGTTCGTGGCTGTGATGTTCGTCGTTGCCAGGATCAACTTCTTCGCCTGGAGCTTCCATCGTCAGTTCACGCGGATCCATTGCCCCTGGCCCAAATGCTAATCCTGCCATTTGAAGCTGTTCGTTTTTGAGCGTTTGCTTCATAGCGGCATTTGTGCCCCGGAACTCGCCTTCAAACGTGCTGAAGTACATCCGGAACATATAAAAAGCAGTGATCCCGGCAGTTCCCCAAGCGATCGCCCACATGATCGGATTCACGGCAAACGTCGAGCCAAGGATTTCATCTTTCGACCAGAAGCCAGCAAACGGCGGAATTCCACAAATCGCCAATGTTCCAATCAAGAAGGTAGTCGCGGTGACGGGCATATATTTCCGCAAACCGCCCATCATTCTCATGTCTTGGGCATACACCGGATCATGTCCGACAACCGCTTCCATGCCATGAATCACCGATCCCGATCCCAAAAACAGCATCGCCTTAAAGTAAGCATGGGTCATCAGGTGAAATAGTCCCGCGCTATAGGCTCCAACACCCATTGCCATCACCATGTAGCCCAACTGCGACATCGTAGAATACGCCAAGCCCTTCTTGATGTCGTTCTGGGTAATCGCGATCGACGCGCCCAAAAATGCCGTAAAACAACCCGTCCAAGCGATCGTATTCATCACCGCCGGAATGCCCTCGAACACCGGGAACATTCGCGCAATCAGGAATACTCCTGCTGCCACCATCGTTGCTGCGTGAATCAGGGCTGAAATCGGAGTCGGGCCTTCCATCGCATCCGGTAACCAGACGTGCAGCGGAAACTGTGCCGACTTCGCCACAGGACCTAGGAAGATCAAAATCGCAAACAATGCGGCAACGAAACCGCTCAGCGATCCGGTTGCGACCATGTCCTGGAGTCGTGCCCCAGCTTCATTAAACTCGAAGCTGCGGGTAGACCAGTACAGACCCAAAATCCCAAGCAGCAAGCCAAAGTCGCCGACTCGGTTGGTGACAAACGCTTTCTGACAAGCATCTGCCGCCGCCTTGCGGTAAAACCAAAAGCCGATCAGCAGATATGAACACATCCCCACCAATTCCCAGAAGATGTAGACCTGTACCAGATTCGGACTGATAACCAAGCCCAACATCGAGGAACTGAATAGGCTCAAATAAGCATAAAAACGTACATAGCCTGGATCGTGCGCCATGTAGCCATCGGTATAGATCATCACCAGAAAAGCTACAGTGGTCACGATCACGAGCATCAGCGAGGACAGGGGATCGATGACGTATCCCATCGACAGATGGAAGTCTCCGGCTGCTGCCCACTCGATCGATTGTGTATAAGGTTCGTGCCCTTGATACTGGCTCCAGAATAGAGCAAACGCATAGGTCATCGCCGCGCCAATCAAGGACACGATGAAGATAGAGTTCGCTTTTCTGAGCTTGTTGACATCCTTGTTAAAGGTGATCAGCCCTAAACCCACAAGCATCGCCCCTGCCAATGGCAGAACGGGAATGAGCCAGGCGTACTGATATATCGGTTCCATCACTCGCGCCTAAAGTTAAGAGTTCTTTACATTACCAGAGTAGTCAATTTCGGCATCTCTGAGTCATTCTGGATTCAAAGTCGTTGACTTTAAATGACGTTATGAGTCTCTATGATCCAGGATTTCCAATTTGTTTATAGACAACATCTGCATTAAGTGGGGAAAAAGAGGCAGGTTCTCTTAACAATTTGGCACAAAATCGAGCGAATCAGTCTAGAGAGCGAATTGTAAGCCAGCGATGAAGCGATCGCGATCATTCAGTTAATCGAAGTGACTAATTCAAAATCTGGTTGCAAAAGCGGCGATCGGATGTGGTTTAAATGCAGCGACGACAGACGAAGATTTTTCCAGTCTGCTCGAAACCTTTCATCTGCTGAGTTCACCCGCAAATCACCCGCAAATACTGTTGCCTCTGGCTCACACGGAGTATGGTTGTTTGACCAAAGCTTTGGAGCGTTCAAAGTCAAACGAAACACCTGTACAATTCGTGAAGGATTGTAGATTGGCGATAGGGCTTGTCGAACGAAATGGAAAAAATTGCCTGACTCTTAAAAGCCCCCAGAGTCAGGCAGTCTACCTGTAAGGACGCTTTTAGCCGGATAGACTAAACAAGCTTAGTTGCCCCCTAGTTGCTTAGCGTCTCCGATCGCGTTCCTCAGATTTAAGCCCATTGTCGATCATCCGAAGAGGGAATCCCCTCACAGAAAGTACCGAATTTTAGTCTAAATTAACAGTAGACTGCGATGATGAACCCGTGTTTTCTCCCTGCACAGTCAGGCAAAATCGATCTAGGCAACCTAAGAAGCCTGACGAGCAATCGCTCTACTCGATATTAATTGAGGTTGGAGCTGAGCCACCTGGGGATGTATAGCTACTGACAGAAACTTTGCGGAAATCAGTGTAGAGCTTGTCGCGCCAGTTGAAGAATGGATCGAAAATGCTAACGTCGGCAATGCCCGCAACACCTTTACCCTTAAGCGATGCTGGAATATCTAGATAGCCCCCGATCGGGAATTTGGCGTACATTGATAATCCGGCAACTGCAAAGTCTGCCAAAGTTGGACTGTCTCCGACTAAATAAGGTTGCTCCATTAAGATGAGGGAAAGGGCGGTGAAGCTACGTTTTAGTGCGTCTGTTGCTTCTTTCACGGCATCAGGCCCCATGCCAACACCCGATCCGAGTACACCGAGAAATTCACCTGGAATTGCGCCGACTAAGTTCTTCAATAAATCTGGTGTTGAAGCGGGTAGAACAGCGGTGCGGAAGCTTTGATTTTGTGAAAGTGAACCGATCAAACCTTTACGCGCATTGATCGCGAGCGATTCGTCTGCCCATTGTTCTATCAGTAAGACTTGTCCTTTTTGCTTCGGATCGGTTGGGATAATTGGCTTTTCGGGATATTTTCGATCGAGATATTCCGCGATCGCTGTGGAATCTGGGATAATCTCACTGCCGTCTTTGAGTACGGGAACTTTGCGCTGTCCTGACAGTTGAAAGAGTTCAATTTGTCCGATTCCCGGTGTCACTTCTATTTTGCGATAAGGCAAGCCTTTATAGTCAAGAATCAATCGCACCTTTTCTGCAAAATGCGACATTTCAAATTGATATAGCTCTAGCATAATGATTTCCTCAGAAAATTGCGCGACCACTCCCTAACATAAAACTAAACTCTCAGAAGATCATCTAATTCGTGTAGGGATACGTGTAGGGATATCCGTCTTCATGCGATTTGAGCCTGGCGCATTCGGCTTAAGAAAGCGGTTAAACGATCGCTTTGCGGATTGGTCAGGACTTCTCGCGCTGATCCTTCTTCCATCACGCGACCTTGGTCGAGGAACATCACTCGACTTGCCGCCTCTCGCGCAAACTGAATTTCATGCGTGACCACGACCATCGTCATTCCGCGTTCTGCAAGTCGGTGCATAACGGATAGAACTTCGCCGACTAATTCGGGGTCAAGGGCGCTGGTGGGTTCATCAAACAGCATGGCTTGAGGTTCCATACAAAGGCTACGGGCGATCGCAACGCGCTGCCGTTGTCCACCGGAAAGCTGTTCGGGGTAAACATCGATTTTGTCGCTGAGTCCGACTTCTTGGAGATAATATCGCGCCCGATCGATGCTATCGCGTCGAGATAGTTTCAGGACTTGCTGTGGCGCTAGAGTGAGATTTTCTAAAACGCTGAGGTGTGGAAAGAGGTTGAATTGCTGAAATACCATGCCGATGCGCGATCGAACTTGTTTTAATTCATGGTTTGAGAGGTTCGATCGCGAGATTTCTAGCTCATTGATCACGATTCGTCCCCGATCAATGACTTCTAATCGATTTAAACAGCGTAGTAAGGTGCTTTTTCCGCAGCCCGACGACCCGATAATGGATAGCACTTCGCCCGCAGCAACATAGCCACTAATACCTTTTAGCACTTGCAGCGCACCGAAGCTCTTTTCAACCTGGTCGAACTGAATCGCGTGTGTCATAAGACGTAGAGTATCTGCGTTTTGAGGTCGATACATATCTCTTTAGACAGAGTTAGATCGATTCAAACTGATTGATTAATAAAAAATTATTCAAAGTAATTCTTATGCTGAAAGCGCGATCGATTTGGCTAGCTTTGATTTGTACATTGCTTGTGGTTTTGCATCCAGTCCGCACACTGAGTCAATCGACGTTAACGGTTGCCGTTGAGCCTGTTTACGCGCCGTTTGAATTTCGCAGCCAGTCGGGAGAACTACAGGGATTTGATATTGATATCATTCGGGCGGTGGGGAAAGCTGCCGGATTTGGGGTGGATTTTCAAAGCATCTCGTTTGATGGCATTATTCCAGCTTTGCAAGCGGGAACTGTCGATGCAGCAGTCGGAGCGATTACGATTACACCTGCACGATCGCAGGTTGTTTCTTTTTCTCGTCCTTATTTCAAGGCAGGTTTAGGGATTGCCACTCGCACCAATACGCCGAATATTAATACGCTTGAAGACCTGCAAGGTAAATCGATCGCGGTTCAAATCGGAACGACAGGTGCTCTCGCCGCCCAGAAGGTTCCGAATGCTCAGATTCGGACATTTAATGAAGCTGTGTCAGCACTGCAAGAACTGAGCAATGGCAATGTGGTTGCAGTGGTTCACGATGCCCCAATTTTGCAATATGCACTTAAAACTGGGAGCTTAAAGAATCTGCGAGTTAGCAATCAGCTTTTAACTTCTGAGTATTACGGTATTCCAACTCCAAAAGATTCGCCGGATTTAGCCCGGATCAATCAAGGGCTGGGAACGATTCTGAACAATGGAACCTATGCTGAGATTTATCGAAAATGGTTTAATGCTGAGCCGCCAGCGTTGCCTGAGACGATTGCGACCGGGGAACAACAAGCGCGATCGAACTGGCTCACCGTGATGCAAAATGCGCTGCCAGCCTTACTCACGGGAGCAATTGTCACGATTCAATTGGCTGCGATTTCAGTGGTGATCGGCTTAGTGGCAGGATCGCTGATTGGAATTGTTCGATTGTCTAAAGTTAGTGTGCTGCGATGGTTAGCAAGGGCTTACATTGATTTCTTCCGGGGAACACCGCTGATTGTTCAGATTTTCATGATTTATTTTGGTATTCCTGCGGTGGTCAAAGATCTCGGGCTGGAATTTACGTTCGATCGCTTTGTTGCTGCGGTGGTCGCTTTGAGCTTGAACAGTGCGGCTTACATTGCTGAGATTGTGCGGGCGGGAATTGCGTCGATCGACGTTGGACAAACCGAAGCAGCGGAATCGCTCGGTTTAGATGCGACCCAAACTTTGCGACATATTATCTTTCCGCAAGCGTTTCGTCGGATGCTGCCGCCGTTGGGGAATGAGTTCATTACTTTGCTGAAAGATACCAGTTTGGTCGCAGTCATCGGATTTGAAGAACTATTCCGACGCGGGCAATTGATTGTGGCTGAGAACTATCGACCGTTTGAACTGTATGCGATCGTTGCGCTGATCTATCTTGCATTAACGCTACTTTCGTCTCAGGGCTTTAGCTATTTAGAACGGCGCATGAATCCGACTCAGCAACGGCGGACGGTGAAAAAACGCGATCGAGCGCTCGATCGTGCTTCAGTCTAATTCGCCAATGCCCTTTAGAATAGAGTGTGGTTTTTTGAAACGAAGGGCACGATTGATGCGGCTATCTCAGATGCTACTGGTCACTTTGCGGGAAGATCCAGCAGAGGCAGAAATTCCCAGCCATAAGCTTTTGGTGCGGGCGGGTTATATTCGGCGGATTGGTAGCGGGATTTATGCGTATATGCCGCTGATGTGGCGGGTGCTGCAAAAGATTTCTCAAATTGTGCGCGAGGAAATGAATGCAGCAGGCGCACAAGAAACCCTATTGCCGCAGTTGCAGCCTTCGGAATTGTGGAAAGAATCGGGACGCTGGGATACTTATACGAAAGCAGAAGGAATTATGTTTGCGCTGGTCGATCGCCAGGAGCGCGAACTGGGGTTAGGCCCCACGCACGAGGAAGTGATTACGACGATCGCTCGCGATATGATTCGCTCTTATCGTCAACTGCCGCAAAATCTTTATCAGATTCAAACGAAATTCCGCGATGAAATTCGTCCTCGATTCGGTTTAATGCGGGGGCGAGAATTCATCATGAAAGATGCGTATTCGTTTGATGCTGATGAAGAAGGGCTGAAGAAAACCTATCAAAAAATGCACGATGCCTACTGCAATATTCTTCGCAGAACAGGCTTAGAATTTCGTGCGGTCGATGCAGACTCAGGCGCGATCGGTGGCTCTGGTTCGCAAGAATTTATGGTGTTAGCAGAAGCAGGAGAAGACGAAGTTCTCTACACCGATGATGGCAAATACGCGGCAAACGTAGAGAAAGCGATCGCCCTTCCCCCCGATGCGGAAGCTTCACCGTTTACAAACTACAAGAAATTAGAAACACCGGGAACGGCAACGATCGAGAAGCTTTGCCAATTCTTGAAGTGTTCTCCGACTAATGTGGTTAAAAATGTTCTCTATCAAGCTGTATTCGATAGTGGCATGACGGCATTAGTATTAGTTCACATCCGAGGTGATCAAGATGTGAATGATGTGAAATTGCAGAATGAACTGACAAAGATCGCCGATCGTTTCGGTGGAAAAACGATCATTTCGCTCACGGTTCCTGATGCGGAAACTCAGCAAAAGTGGGCAGCAAAATCGCTACCGCTTGGCTATATTTCTCCTGGGATTTCTGATAGCTATATTCAACCGAGCAAAGATATTGCACCGAAGTTTGTTCGATTCATTGATCAAACTGCCGTCGATTTAGAGAACTTTGTTACAGGGTCAGATGACTCTGACTATCACGTAGTCGGTGCCAACTGGGGCAAAGAATTTCAGAAACCGGATCGGGTCGTGGATGTGCGAAAAGCGAAAGTCGGCGATCGTGCCGCTCACGATCCAACCCAAACGCTAAAAACTGCACGCGGAATCGAGATCGGGCACATCTTTCAGCTTGGAACCAAGTATTCTAAAGCGATGAATGCAACCTATACAAATGAGCAGGGCGAAGAAATGCCCCTGGTCATGGGTTGCTATGGAATTGGTGTCTCGCGATTGGCTCAGGCTGCGATTGAGCAGTCTTACGACAAGGATGGAATTATTTTACCCGTTGCGATCGCGCCTTATCATGCGATCGTGATGATTCCGAATGTGAACGACGCGGATCAAGTCAGCGCAGCAGAAAAGCTGTATACCGAGTTAAATCAAGCAGGCGTTGAAACCTTGCTCGACGATCGCAATGAAAGAGCAGGAGTCAAATTCAAAGATGCGGAGTTAATTGGAATTCCTTACCGGATTGTGACAGGTAAATCTTTGAAAGATGGCAAAGTTGAACTGGTGGCACGATCGACCAAAGCAGTACAAGAGGTTGCGATCGGTGATGTGGTTTCGACCTTAAAGGAGGCGATCGCAAACGCAATGCGATAGAAGGCAACTTTAGGCGATGTGCAACTTTCAGATCAGCATAGGAAAGCCCCATTCTTAAGCTTTCGATCGAAACCAAACGACAAAAGCAGGTGAGACGTTATTCTATCGAGGAGTTCGTCATCGCAGTCTATTGTTGCGTGGACGATGGATGTGTCGCAGGTCAGCGATCTCGCCTGACCAAAAATGGGTCACTGTACAATAATAAAAACCGACAGCTTCCTGAGAAACCTGTCGGTCAGTCGTGTGTTCCCTGTTGATGACTCGGCTAAAGTTGAGTCTTCTACAGTATGTCTGCGGTCAATCATACCTTGAGTGATTAGGATCATACAAGGCAGTAATCCTAATCACAGGCAGCTTATCGACCGCTAAAGGCTGCATCAAATCGGCGGTTGATCTCTTCCCAGTTCAATACATTCCACCAAGCGTTGAGGTATTCGGGACGACGGTTCTGATATTTCAGATAGTAAGCGTGTTCCCAGACATCATTACCCAGAATCGGGGTATGTCCCTCAGTCAGTGGGCTATCTTGGTTCGGTGTGGAAATAATTTTGAGATCGCCTTGAGCCGATCGAACTAACCAAACCCAACCGCTACCAAATCGCTTCACGCCCGCATCATTAAACTGCTGCTTGAAGGCATCAAAGCTACCAAACGTATTATTAATTGCCTCGGCGATCGCACCTGTCGGCTCACCTCGACCATTCGACCCCATAATTTCCCAGAACATCGTGTGATTGACGTGCCCCCCGGCATTGTTGCGAACCGCAGTCCGCACATCTTCAGGAACTTGATTTAGATCAGTCACGAGTTCGTCAACCGACTTGCTTTGCAGATCGCTGTACTTCTCGATCGCAGCGTTCAAGTTATTCACATAAGCAGCATGGTGCTTGTCGTGGTGAATCTGCATCGTAGTGGCATCAATGTAAGGCTCTAGAGCGTCGTAAGCATAAGGGAGCGGTTGCAATTCAAAAGCCATGTGAAAGTTCTCCAGAATGAGTTGTGAGGAAACTTGTCTAGCTGGTGTGTCGTCTCAGCTTCAATATTCAAATCATAGTCATTCTGAGTTTAGGTTGCATTAGAGAATCCGTATAATTTGAGCGGGTTAACCGTACAAAAAAGCGCTTGAATCCTCGGTTTTCTTTTATTACGAAGATTAATATTATTGAGTCTTACTCTCAATAAAAGGAATACAATAAAAAAGGGGCTTCCTGCCCCTCTCGCGAAATCTTCAAGTTTCAACCCTGCTCTACATACCTGACAAAGATTTCAACACCCATTCCCAAGACCGTCTCATCAAAATCAAATCGCGGATGATGATGTGGATAATCTAGTCCAATTTTTGAATTGGCAGAACCCAGGAAAAAATAACAGCCTGGAACTTCCTGCAAAAAGAATGACATATCCTCGCCGCCCATCGTCTGACAGTTTGGCACAACGCCGATCGGCGACTCGACTACAGTTTCAGCCACCGATCGCACCCTGTCCGCAACTGCACCATCATTGATCACGGGCGGATACAGCGGCTGATAATTCAATTCGTAAGTCGCTCCATGCGCCTGACAAATACCCGCTACAATCTGCTCAATCCGCTGCTTAAAGTAGCCTGCATAGTTCGGATTGAAATAGCGCACAGTTCCTTTAAGGTGGGCTGAGGCGGCAATCACATTACAAGCATTTCCGGCGTGAAAGGCACCCACCGTGACAACCGCAGACTCGATCGGATCAATATTTCGCGCCACGATCGTTTGCAGCGCATTTACCACTTGCGCCCCGACGACGATCGAATCGATCGTTTGCTGCGGAATTGCGCCGTGTCCACCTTTACCCAGAATAATCACCTCAAACGTCTCAACGGCTGCCATTAATGCGCCTGTCCGAACGCCAACCGTTCCGAGCGGTAAATTATTCCACAAATGCAATCCAATAATCGAATCAACCGTTGGATTTTTGAGAACGCCTGCCTCGATCATCGGTTTTGCCCCACCTGGCCCTTCTTCCGCAGGCTGAAAAATGAACTTAACGGTACCCGGAAAATCGCGATGCTGGGACAAGTAATAAGCAGTTCCAAGCGCGATCGTCACATGCCCATCATGTCCGCAAGCGTGCATCACGCCGTCATGCTGTGATTTATACGAAACCTCATTCTGCTCCTGAATCGGTAGCGCATCCATGTCGGCGCGAATCGCTAACACGCGACCGGGGCGATTTCCCGCGATCGTTGCGACAATTCCCGTTCTTGCAATTCCGGTTTGGTGGGGAATCCCCCACTGCTTGAGTTTTTCGGTGATAAACTCGGCGGTTAACTCTTCTCGAAAACCGAGTTCTGGACGCTGGTGTAATTGTCTGCGCCAAGTGACCAGTTGGGCTTGGAGTGATCGAATCTCAAGTCGAATCTGAGAGAGATCAACCGAAGGTGAACTCAAAAAAGTAGAAACCATAGGTAGTAGACCGTTGTGTAAGGAGCGACGATATGAAGATAGTTATTCTAATTTAGCCATCCTAAGGACATTATTTTATTTTGTCGGATTGGCGATCGAAAAAACTAGGTGCCGCTTCAGTGCCACACGCTCTACAAGCATATTCGACGAATCAACCGAGCAACTCAATTGCTTAGGCGCATCAAACGTTCGAGTCTTTTTCAAATCGAACAATGTCATCCTCACCCAGATATTCACCGTTCTGCACTTCGATCATCACGAGCGGAATCACACCTGGATTTTCCACTCGATGCGGCGTTCCCATCGGTACGTAGGTGGATTGCTTCTGCATCACCATTTTCTCTTCGCCGTTGCAGATTACTTTTGCCGTTCCAGAAACCACGATCCAATGTTCGCTGCGGTGATAGTGCATTTGAGTGCTGATGTGCGCTCCCGGCTTGATCTCAATTCGGTTGATCCGATAGCGCTTCGCATCTTCTAAAAGCGTCACCGTTCCCCAATGCCGAATTTCCGTTACGTCCTCAGCAGCGCGATCGCTCACTGTGTCTTCAGAGCGTTGGTTCTTCATAGAAAATAGAAATGTCTAGGTACTCCACTGTCTAAATCATGCAGCAAAAAACAGCATTATCCGCCTAAAAGTCGAAGTAAATGTATCGGCTTCCTGCCTCTGGGGCAAGCTGCCAAACGATGTAGAAGTAGATCGGAATTAGCAGCAATTTCAGATGCCAAGTCAGATTTAGCTTTAATCCCCGCTGCAAGGTATAAGTCAGCAGCATTACCAGCGCGATCGCCGCAAACAGAATGGCAATTTGCAGTGGATACAGTCCGACTGCTTCCCCGTAAACCTTCTGGGCATACTGCACGTCGGCAGTGTAGCCCCATAAGCGCTGCAACACTTGCCAAGCTGAATCGACATTCGGCAGGCGGAAGAACACCCAGGACACAAACACCAATCCTTGTGTCAGTGCCCATCCCACCAGTACACCAGGCAAACTTGACCAGAACACCTCGATCCAGGTGAACTGTTTAGCGATCGTGTGATTAATCCGATGAATCGCGAGCCCTAAGCCGTGAATTCCACCCCAAGCGATGAACCCCCAGGCTGCTCCGTGCCAGATTCCCGCAATCAGCATGATCAGAATCAAATTCAGACAAGTCCGCATCAATCCCTGACGCGATCCACCCAGCGGGAAATAAAGATAGTTTCGCAGCCAATCGCCCAGCGTCATGTGCCAACGCCGCCAAAAGTCAGCCAAACTTGTGGTTAGGTAAGGAAAATTGAAGTTCTCCGGTAGCTCAATCCCCAACAGCAACGCACTCCCCCGCGCTACATCGACATACCCGCTGAAATCGAGGTAAAGCTGAAAGCCATAGGCGACGATCGCGATCCACAAATCTGTACTCCCGGCTCTTTGGATGTTGTCAAAACTGAGGTTGACTAACCCATTCAGGCGATCGGCAACCAACCCCTTTTTAATCGCGCCGCAGGCAATGAGCCAGAGTCCTTCGGTGATTTGGGGCATTTTTGGCGCTGCGATCGCGCTGAACTGAGCTGCGAATGGGTGGTAGCGCGTAATCGGGCCTGAGATTAATTTCGCAAAGAATAGTTTGTACGCTGCAAAATCGAGAAATCCTTTTGCCGCAGGCGCACCGCGATAAACATCCACTAGGTAAGCAATACACTCAAAACAAAAAAAGCTAATTCCCAGCGGCGCGATCAAATGCACATCTGCCCAATTTGCGTTCTGCTGGAGGTTCGGAAGGTTAAACGTCGTGCCGATCGTCGAAAAAATAAACGGCACATACTTAAATCCAAGCAGCAACAGTACATTGAGAAAGATGCCGCCACCCAATACCCGCAGTCGCCGCCGACTCCAATCTGCCTGAGCAAACTGCCAATCTTCGATTCTCCAATCAAGCGGCACA
Source organism: Leptolyngbya sp. DQ-M1 (assembly GCF_039962505.1). NCBI lineage: Bacteria > Bacillati > Cyanobacteriota > Cyanophyceae > Leptolyngbyales > Leptolyngbyaceae > Leptolyngbya > Leptolyngbya sp. DQ-M1. The sequence continues at coordinate 225,668 of NZ_JAMPLJ010000005.1, read as the reverse complement.
GACATCGCCCGCCCTAACCAGTAGTTAACCCCTGTCGCCACCAGCAACAGCGGAATATACTGCGCTTGCAGCGACGCATAAAAGACCAAACTGGTGAGAAACAGCAGCCACGATCGTAGCCACGTCGATCGTGCCGACCAAAACACTCCGATCACACACAGCAGAAAAACGGCGTACAGCGGGGAAAGAAATTGCATAGCGCCCGAAAACTCGATTCGCGTCTAGTGTACTGGTAAAGTTCCAGGTCAGTACAATTTGCCAAAAAAAAGCAGCCCGATTGCCAAAAAAAAGCAGCCCGAAAGCTGCGATCTCAGATATCAAGAATGGTCTAAATAAAGACATCAGCGCTGCTAAAAGCGCGATCGTCATGTCAATAAAATGATGAATCTTCAGGACTCCAGCCCACACTGGCGCTTCCTAGTGTGCGTTCTCCCGAAGCAATTCCCCGCGCAGAATGGACACTCTAATAACCGTCCCAAATTCCCTGCCTGATCCGGGTTTTGCCTAGCCATAATAAACCTAGCGTTTAACTGTCCCTTGCCCTGCTGCTCATTCGAGTGCAGGGCAGTTTTGTTTTAAGCTGCAATCTGGTCGGTTAATTTCGGTGCAATCAATTCTGTCCGGGCTGCGGCAAGACAACGACCGCAACTACATTTATAAGCGGCAAGTCGGGCAGAGGGTTTTTGAGAAGTAGATTGAGTTCCAGGGGTAGAAGCGGTGATTGCGGCGTTTACGGGTGGTGAATAGGGTTGGACTGCGCCAAAATTCACGTTCCAGCCCAAATCCCGCAGCGATCCGAGCGTCAAGCTGCTTATTGGCATCAGTGTGCCATTGACTTCTGCGAATGGGGTCATCAGTTCGGTATCAAATCGCGTCTCATCCCAGTGATAAAAGATTTGCGGTTCGATCGGAATTGCAGTCGGCGTAAAGGTGCCAATCAGGTCGCCGTATGCTGCGCCTGCGTAGCTATCTGCGCGATAGGTGGCAGTGGCGCGATCGATCCAGTCTTTTCCAGCGATTTCGGTTGAGCCGTCCGTAAACGAGAAGCGTAAGGGTTGCCAAATCGTGCCGAAGCCGAGAACGTGCGCGAATTCATGAATCATGATGTCACGCAGATAAAGCGGATTGGCGTTAAATTCGGCGAGTCTGCGTGTGTTTAAGGTGCTACTGCCGCGAGTGATTACAAGATTATTTGCGGCATCGAGTGTCAGCGAAGGCCCAGATAGCGCTAGCGTTCCGGCATCTGCTGTGCCGTCTTGAGCCATTAGGTTCTGTCCGATGAGCGCGATCAGCAGGATGTTCGACTGAGTGATGGCGCTGCTGCTGAGAATTGCGCTTTCCCAAAACTTGGCGGCTTGATTAATCGCATCTCGCGCTGCGGAGGTGAGTCCGTTTAGAGAGTCGGCAAAATTTAGCTGAATGCGGAACTGCTGATCATCACTGGCAGCGGCGGTGAAGTTTGTAGAAACGGTAAAATCAGCGGCTTGATTGTTGTAGCTCAGCACCTGTACAAAGTAAGCGCCGGGGGCGATGAATCTGCGAATTGATTCGTCTTTTAAGCCGCGTTCCCATTGCCATGCCAGAATTTCGCCGTTGTCGATCGCGCCATTGCCATTTGCGTCTTGAATCAAACGCACGTCTGCGTCGCCTGTAAGTCCAGTCAGCCCAGCCGTGAAAATGCCAGACTGCCCGATCGTAAAGCGATAGAAATCATTGAGGTTATTTGCATCGACGCGATCGCGGCGAGAGAAGGTTGGCGCTTGGTTTTCAGCGGTGGCTAGACTGCTGTTGCTGATGGGGGCTTTGGGGGGCGAAACCGTTTGCGTGGGCGTGATGAGTGGGGAGGTCGAGCGTTCGAGCGCGGCGATCGGCTGCCAGTTTAATTCGGATTCGGTCAGGACGGTCGCAGAATTGCTGACACTGCCGTTTTGCACAAACCAGGCAAGTAGTTCTCCGGTCGAGGAATTGCGCCAGAGTAAATCGATCGTGCTGTCGCGGTTAAGATCGGTTGCGGCTAAAGCCTGCCAATCGGAACTGATTGAGTTTCCGGTTCTAATTCCCGTGCGCTGTATGCCGTTGTATAACCAAAACTGTGTTTCACCGGTGCGATCGTTGCGCCAAAACAAGTCGGAACTGCCGTTTCCGTTGAAGTCTCCCAAGCCTGACAGCTTCCAATCTTTGCTGGGAGCCGGATTCAAGAATAGTCCCTGAGCCAGTTTTCCCTGATTGAGTAACCAGGTCGCGGTTTCTCCTGTGCTGGGATTGAACCAAACTAGATCGGGAGCGCGATCGGCATTCTGATCGGCGATGCCTTGAACCCGCCAGTCGCCTGCCCCACTGGAGCCGATAAACGCTCCAGATGCAAGCCTTGTGTTGTTGAGAAACCAAAGGGCTGCTTGTCCGTCGCGTCGATTGTGCCAAATGATATCCGTAGAGCCGTCGCTGTTGAAATCGGCTAAGCCTCCGATGTACCAACCTCCGCCTCCGGCGGTGCCAAGCGCGATCGATTGAACCGCCCCATTATTCTGTTGCCAGATTCTGACGGCTCCGGTTTGGGAGTTAAACCACAGTAAGTCTTGCTGTCCGTCGCGGTTAAAATCAGCAATGCCTGAAACTTGCCAGTTGTCATCGGTTTCGGTGGGCAAGTCTTGACGAGTGACGGGGGTAGAGCCATTCACCGACCAGATTTGCGCTGCGCCCGTTGCGGCGTTGCGAGAAAGTAGAGTTGTAACTGTAGAAGCACTGCCGGGTTGGAGCGCGGATCGAAGTCCTTGATTTTGTGGCGCGATCGAGGTCTGCAACGGTTTGTTTTCAGCAGTAGAGCTTAAACCCAGCAGGGATGCCGACGAATCGACCAGATTCGGCAAAGAATTAGTACACATGGTTGCTTCTCCTACCGCTCAGGTTTTTCCGTTCGGACATATTCTCACTAAAAATAAGGCAACACCGTTGCCCAATCCCGTTATTCACTCGTTTACTCATGACTGACCAAGAGAAACCGCACTGAAGCACGATCGCTCGGAATCTCCACGACCTAACTTTTTGCGAAGTTTAACAATTAACCAAAGCAGGCTGGTAGATTCACGTACCCTTGGGAAATATTTTATTCGCAAAACTGTCTAGTTTTTAGTTTGTTCGATGAAGATTTCACGAAGCGATTACAAATAGTAGGTGAAGTTACAGTAATCGGAGGATAAATGGGTAGCGGTACGGTTGACCTGGATTATCAAGCACCTTGACGATCGCGAGAATCGGCAGTAGCCAGCTACAGATCAGCAGTCCGCCTCCGAGAATGAGCGCGATCGGGATGCCAATGACAGTGGCGAAGAAAAGACTTGCCAGAATGCCATAAGCGAACAAATTGATATGAAAGTTTAGTGCTTCGCGGGCGTTGTCTTTAATTACCCAGTCGTCGGTGATGAGCAGAATGACGATCGGGATGCCAATGGATACGATCGTGGCGCTGAAGAAAATTGAGCCGTGACAGAGTGCAGAGAGGAGTTTTTGGCGATCGGTGGTTTGCATGAGTTCAGATTCAACTTATCGCTTCTGAATCTAGCGACAATCGCGCTGAATTTGTCGCTATCTTTAAAGTATTGTGATGTACTGGGACTTCCCGCACTAACATTTCCCGCATTAACTTAGAGACACCAGCATGGCGATCGAACTTGAATCCGAATTGCAAAAAGCCGTAGAGCGGCGACGAAATTTCGCGATTATCTCTCACCCAGATGCCGGAAAGACGACTCTGACCGAAAAGCTGCTGCTGTACGGAGGAGCGATTCACGAAGCGGGCGCAGTCAAGGCGCGTCGTGCTCAACGCCACGCGACCTCCGACTGGATGGCGATGGAACAACAGCGGGGAATTTCGATCACTTCAACGGTGCTGCAATTTGAGTATCAGGCGTGTCAGATTAATTTGCTCGATACGCCCGGACACCAAGATTTTAGTGAAGATACGTATCGCACTCTAGCGGCAGCAGATAATGCGGTGATGCTGATCGATGCGGCGAAAGGCTTGGAGCCTCAGACCCGCAAGTTGTTTGAAGTCTGCCGGATGCGATCGCTGCCGATTTTTACCTTTGTGAATAAGCTCGATCGTCCTGGACGCTCTCCGATCGAACTGATGGATGAGATTGAGCAAGAGTTAGGGATGCAGACTTATGCGGTGAATTATCCGATCGGCATGGGCGATCAGTTTAAGGGCGTGTTTGATCGTCGCACTCGGCAGATTCACTTGTTTGAGCGCAGTCTGCACGGAAAGCGAGAAGCGGCGAATACGGTGGTCGATTTAGGTGATCCGAATATCGAAGCGCTTTTGGAGAAGGATCTTTATTATCAGTTCAAGGACGAATTGGAACTGATTGAAGGGATCGGTTCAGAATTCGATCTCGATGCAATTCACAACGGTCAAATGACTCCGATCTTTTTCGGGAGTGCGATGACGAATTTCGGGGTGGAGTTGTTCTTGAATTCGTTCTTGGATTATGCGCTGAAGCCGGGAACGCATCACAGTACCAAAGGTGAGATCGAACCGACGTATCCGGAGTTCTCTGGCTTTGTGTTTAAGCTTCAGGCGAATATGGATCCGAAACACCGCGATCGTGTCGCTTTTGTGCGGGTCTGTTCTGGCAAGTTTGAGAAAGATATGGTGGTGAGCCATGCGCGAACCGGGAAAACGGTGCGGTTATCGCGTCCTCAGAAGTTGTTTGCTCAAGATCGGGAAGTGATCGAAGAAGCGTATCCGGGGGATGTGATCGGGTTGAATAATCCGGGGGTGTTCGCGATCGGGGACACGATTTACATGGGACAGAAACTAGAGTACGAGGGCATTCCTTGTTTCTCGCCGGAACTCTTTGCGTTCTTGCGAAATCCGAATCCGTCGAAGTTCAAGCAGTTTCGTAAGGGTGTTTCTGAACTGCGTGAAGAAGGGGCGGTTCAGATTATGTATTCGGCGGATGAAGCGAAGCGCGATCCGATTTTGGCAGCGGTTGGACAGTTGCAGATGGAAGTGGTGCAATTCAGGCTGCAAAACGAATACGGAGTGGAGACGACCGTTGAGTATCTGCCGTATACGGTGGCGCGCTGGGTGGATGGCGGTTGGGAAGCCCTGCAAAAAGTGGGGCGGATTTTTAACACGCTTGCTGTAAAAGATAGCTGGGAGCGTCCGGTCTTGCTGTTCCGCAATGAGTGGAATTGTCAGCAGCTTCAAGGGGATCATCCGGAGTTGAAGCTGAGCGCGATCGCGCCTGTGGTGGCTGGGAAGCAACCTGTGGATATTTAGTTCGCTGCGACTGGGGCGGATAGCTGCCCCAATCGCAGCGAACCCCTCTATCGCCCTAGCCACTCTGTGACCAGTTCCGGCTGACTCTTCTGGGCGAACACTCGCACCGCATGGTAATTCACCTTCTCGCGCAATCGATATACTTGCTTAATTGGCATATCGAGACGCTGCGCGATCGCTTCTTGCGTTTTACCCTGCAAATACAGTCGGAGCCACTGCGCCGCCTCCGCTCCGATTTTTTCGGTGAGATAGCTCTCAAACTGCTGCACGATCTCGCTTCGGAGTTCTTGCTGCTGCTGGAGGCTCTGCTCTTCCTGAAACTGAGCCACCGCCTGCCCATCGAGCAAGCTGACTGACCCTTCGGAATCATCCGGTGCAATCTCTTCGGAGACTAGGCGGATAAAGTCGGCGGCTGGAACTTGGGTCATGCCGCCGCGCTGGGTGCGCTTTTGGTAATTGACAAAGCGATAGACGAGTAGCGGCTGATTGCGAATCGGCCGGAGACAATATTCCTCGGTGGCGGTGAGAACGATCGCGTTGCGAAGCCGGGGATCGTTGGTGCATTGAGCAATCCAGCTGACCTGCTCCTGCATATATTTATCGTTCTGCAATAAGTCCTGAATCACTTCTTGCAGGACATCGATCACAGTGGTTTGACGATCGCGGGATAAGGCAATCCAGGTACTAATTTTATTTCTGATGACAAAGATGCTTCCTAGACGCTGGATTAAGTTCTTATAAGCACGCTGGGGGGGCGCTTCATAGTAGCGCTGCACCAGAATGCGATAGCGGTAATCCATTGCCTGAATTTCGATATCAAGGCGCTCTGGCGTGTAGCTATCGAAGCGATCGAGATCCTCACCGAGCAACCATCGGATAATGCTCTCGCGGTTGGTGTCGTTGCTGCGTGGAAGTTCGGTTTGTAGCCGCGATCGCAAGTCGGATGCGATTTGTTCTGCTCGTGTCATGGTTGCCGTCCTCATTACCCTGATATAGAGTGTGCCGCAGAGTTGACCCTAAAATCACTTACCCGATCGGGTAAGGCTGTGATCTAAATTCGCTCAGCTTGACCCATTGACTGAGGTTTTTAGTATAAAACGTTTCTTAGGGGCTTCTACTCACTTACGACATGCTTCTTGACTCTAACGACGCGGCGATTCGCTCTAGGGTTTCGGTGAGGTGGGCAATGTGGGAAACTAGCGTGGATTGGTTGTCGGTTAAGGTTTGCAGCGCGTTGGTTAATGCAAAGATTTGTTCACCTTGCTGATCGACTTGCGTGGTGATCGTGTCAATGCGCCCTGACAGTTGCTCGATCGTTTCCGTGGCAGCGATCGTGGTTTCTGCAAGTTCTTGGACGATCGTTGTTAATGCTGCGGTTTCCACGTTGGTTCCTCTTCTCACACAAATTTCGTATCTGTATTGTACTGGGGTCTTTCTACTTCGCTGTTTTGTGCATCTCCGGGAAAGTGAGGAATCGATGATGAAAACGGGGGTAAGATTCTGAGAGTGTTTTCGCGATTTGCAGGGGAACAGTCGATCGGGATCGAAGCTCGATCCCTGGTGTCATTTCTAGGCGGTTTCGCTGGGTTTGGCGGCTTTCTTTTTGGTTCTGCGGAAGCGCTGTCCCATGTCTGCGACCATCGCTTCTAGGCTGGCTCCTTGACCGCTGGCTTTGGCATGACGATAAGCGGTGAGGGCATCTTCATAGGCTTCTGAGCCGATCGCAATGGTCGTGGCATCGACGAGATCGCGTAGTTGCGTCAATGCCATCAAGACGGTATTGAGGCGATCGTAGGTGCTTAAGTCGCGATCGAATTTTGCGACATCAAACGATCGTGGCAAAAAATCTGCATTTTGCTGAATGACTTCTAAGACTTTTCCGGCAAAGACGCGATTAGCATCTGCCATCCCCAGCATCGCTTTACGCTCTTCGGCGCTAATGTCCCGCAAATAGGGCATCATCTTGCGGATCTCGGCAATCACGTTGAGAATGACATCGCGATCGTTTTGACTTAAACCTTCTGGGATGGCAGAAGCGCTAGATTCAATCAACTGAAGGGAAATCGAAGGGGTACTCGGTTCTTTGCTGTTGGTGCTGCTGTCGGTTTTTACTAGGGTCATTCGGGTAGATGCAAGTTTTTGCATCGCTAAACGATAAATCTATCGTTCCCCAGATCGAATGGGTCGATCGTTGCGGCAAACGCGATCGGAGGATCTTTTTTCGTTGAATGAGCGATTTCAGTTCATCAATGAACTGTTTTAGTGATCCGATGAACTGTTTTAGTGATCCGATGAGCAATTTCAGTTCATCAACGAGCAATTTTAGTGATCCGATGAGCAATTTCAGTTCATCAACGAGCAATTTTAGTGATCCGATGAGCAATTTCAGTTCATCAATGAGCAGTTTTAGTGATCCGATGAGCAATTTCAGTTCATCAATGAGCAGTTTTAGTGATCCGATGAACTGTTTTAGTGATCCGATGAGCAATTTCAGTTCATCGTTGGGCTTGCAGGGCGGACGATCGCGACTGCGCCTAGAATTGCATATCTCATTGTCTTTCCTTAGTGTTGTCGTTCAGTACATTCGCCGTAGCTGTCATCCCCAGTGTCAATGAGGTTGAGTAGAGCCTTGTGCTGATTAACACTAGTAGTGTACTGAGAGAATCTGTAGGTGGCACAGTTTTGATCGCGATCGCACAAAAAATCCGCAGATCTGCTCATCGAGAGCGATCGTGCGGAATCTAAGTTTCGGTAATCTTACCCGTGTCGTTTTTGATGCCATGCCCAAGCGTGGGTCAGGATCGTTTCGATATCTGCATATTGAGGATTCCATCCCAACATCGATCGCGCCTTTTCTGCACTCCCGACCAATGCAGGCGGATCACCCGGACGACGATCGCACTCGATCGCCGGAATCGGTTTCCCCGTCACTTTCCGCGCTGCTTCGATCACTTCCCGCACCGAGAACCCATTCCCATTGCCCAAATTAAACAGTTGAGAATCGCCGCCCTTGAGCAAATAATCCAAGCCCAAAACGTGCGCCTCAGCCAAATCCGTCACATGGATATAATCCCGAATGCAAGTCCCGTCCGGAGTCGGATAATCTGTTCCGTAGATCGAAATCGAATCGCGCTGTCCTAAAGCCGTCATCAGAATCAGCGGGATCAAATGCGTCTCCGGTTGGTGATCTTCGCCTAAGCGACCTTCTGGATCAGCCCCCGCCGCATTGAAGTACCGAAACGCCACCGATTTAAAGTCATACGCCGGATCAAAATCCGCCAACATCCGCTCCACCATCAGCTTCGTTGCGCCATAGGGATTAATCGGATCTTGGGGATGATCTTCGGGAATTGGCACCACCTGTGGCACTCCATAAGTCGCACAAGTCGAAGAAAAGACAAAACGCTTAATTCCCGCCGCCACCATTGCTTCGAGTAGCGTCAGCGTCCCCACCACATTATTGTGATAATACTTACCCGGTTGCGTCACCGACTCACCCACATAGGCATACGCCGCAAAGTGCATCACCGCACTAAACGGACGCGAGGCAAACACCTGATCCAGCAGCTCACGATCGTTCGTATCCCCCTCGATCAGTTCCACCTTCAGAACCGATTCCACAATATCGCGATGCCCGTAAACCAAATTATCGAAAACAACCACTTCATACCCTGCATTTTGCAGAGCAAGAACCGCATGAGAACCGATATATCCGGCTCCACCTGTGACTAATACGATCGGCTTTTGAGATGACATAATAAACCCTCGCCCAGTTTTAGAATTATTTTTATTTCAAACTGCGCTTTCAGATTCAGCTAGAAAGACGCAAACTTCATCCGGTTCTTCACTCCATCGCCCTATCTGAAGATATCGCGAGTCACCAAAAACAAAATCACCGTAAATACAATTCCTGCCAAAATTAGCTCCATTTGAAGATTCCTCCCATACACCCTTCGGCGCTTGCAACCCGATTGAAACAATGCTGCGATCGTTTCAGAGCCGTTTAGATTCATTTTCAGAACACAGAGGTTCCCTTGTCAGCAAATTCGAGAAGAAATCTATCGCTCAGCCCGAAAACCTCCTACAATCTAGCAATTTTAGGTACAATCCTAGTCTTGAAACAGTTCATTTTCCAGCCCAAGTCTAAGATTAGAGAGTTCGATGGGTGACGATCGAATCATTCAACATATCAACCACTCTACGTATGAAATTTACTACTTACGGGTAATCTTGAAGCGATAAAGTGTGTCCCTAAATTTAATCGTTTAACGATCGCATTTAGGGGTGAGGAGGAGTAGCGCGATATAAGGGATTGAATAGATGATTCTATTAGTCACTGATGTATTTGTTTTATTGACTCAGGTATTACTCTGGGTCGTGGTGGGTCTATTTGCCTGGTATGTTCTCTTGCGGGTGCTACCCAGACCCTTTCTCGGTGGACTGGTGCTGCTGCTGCTGGTGGGCGTAGCAGCATTCACGTTTTATCGGGGGTCGCCCCAAGAAGGGCTAGTCGGCGATATTTTTCGGATTATTGCGATTCCGTTTAGTCCCCTCGGAATTATCCTAATTTTGCTCCTAGTCGCATTTTCAGAACTGCTGCGGGGTGGAAAATTATCGAGAACCGGATTAGTCTTGCTGCGGATTGCGATTCCAGCCTTGTTAATTCTGAGTATTCCAGCCGTGTCGTATTTTCTGGCACAACGCGCCGAAGCTGAAGCGATCGACATTGCCCGCCCTGCTGCCACTGCCGCCCTACCACCGGGAGCGCGGCGCGTCATCGTTGCCCTAGCGCAGGATACGACTCAACTGCAAGTTCGACCGCGATCGCAACCTGTTCCAGCAGCTCCGGCTCTTCCTACTCCGGGCTTGTTTCCGCCGCCTGCCCAGATTCCTGCGGGCGCATTTCCAGTCCTCGCCGATCAGCCCGTGCAACTGACCGAGCGCGGCGATATTCTGACTTATACAAATCAGGTCTATCGAGAAGAGCGAGGACGCGGAACTGATCCGATCGTCATCGTCAGCGCCGGGAGCCGACCGGAGCGGGTGCGTAAAGCTGGAGAAACCAACGATGATGTTTCAGAAGCCGCAGATGCGCGGCGATTTCTGCAAGGATTGGGGGTTCCGGCAGAAGATATTATTGCCGACCCCAACAGCCCAACGGTTCAAAATAGCGCTGTGAATGTGCGTGAGCAACTGCGGCGTAGAGGTATCAATTTCGGCAATCAGTTGGTGTTGATTAGTTCTGCGATCGAGATGAATCGAGCAGCCTTGACGTTTAATCGCGAGTTCAATAGCAATAACGTGCCGCTCACGGTGATTCCCCGTCCGACGAATTTCTTTACGCTGCCGCCGCGAGAAGCATTCCGAGGTCGGGCGCAAGGGCGGGATGTGGTCGAGCGCAATTTGCAGATTGCCGATCTGTTACCCAGTATTGATGCGCTATCGCTCAGCTCTAAAGTGATTAACGAGTATCTGACTTCTATCTACTATTTCTTACGAGGTTGGATTCGTCCGGTTCGGACGACGCTCTAAACGCTCTAAAGGCTGAAAGCTAGGGGGAGAGGCGAAAGCTTCTCCTTTTTTCTCGTGGAATTTGCTTTTTTATTCGCGCTACCATGAGAAAGTTTCGATGGTAGGTAGAATCATGGCGCGATCGCGTTCCCCGCTGCAAAAACTAGGGTCATATCTTCGCCCACACTGGCGGGATGCAACTTTAGGAGTTTTGGCGCTGTTGGTGGTGAATGCGATCGGGATTTATATTCCGCTCCAGATTCGCGATGCTGTCGATAAACTCGGTGTTGCCTTCAGCGTGAACCAGATCTTGTTTTATGCTGTGCTGATCCTGGTGCTGGCATCGGTGATGTGGGCAGTGCGAATGGCATCCCGAATTCTGCTATTCGGTGTCGGTCGTCAGGTTGAGTTTGACCTGAAGCAAAAGATTTTTAATCATCTCCTGAAGTTAGAACCTGCATACTTTGCAGCGAATACCGTTGGTGATTTAATTAACCGTGCTACCAGTGATGTCGATAATATTCGTCGTCTTTTAGGTTTTGCGGTTCTCAGTTTGGCAAATACACTATTCGCGTATGCGTTAACGCTGCCTGCGATGGTTACAATCAACGCTAAGTTGAGTTTATTAGCGCTTTCGGTGTATCCGTTTATGTTGCTCTTGGTCAGTTTGTTTAGTAACAGGCTGCGATCGCAACAGTTAACCGTGCAGGAAGAACTCTCGACGCTGAGCGAACTGGTGCAGGAAGACATGAGCGGCATCGCTCTGATTAAGATTTACGGTCAGGAAGAAAACGAGCGCCGCGCATTCCGGGAATACAATCGATCGCTGTTGAATGCCAATCTCAAACTGGCACTGACCCGGACTACGTTATTCCCAATTTTGCAAGCGATCTCGTATGGCAGTGCATTAATTTTGCTGTGGTTTGGGGGTGGGTTAATCTCGCGGGGCGAAATCACGGTTGGAGATTTTATTGCGCTGTTGATTTTCGTCGAGCGATTGGCGTTTCCGACTGCACTCCTTGGATTTACGATTACGGCATATCAGCGCGGAGAAGTGAGTATCGATCGTATCGAAGCTATTCTCTCGGTTGAACCCACGATTAAAGATGCTTCAGATGCGATTCCCTTACCGTTAGCGCAAGTAAAAGGAAAGCTAAGCGCTCAGGATTTAACCTTTCGCTATCCCGGCGTGTCTCGTCCTAATTTGGATCAGATTAATTTTGTCATTTCTCCGGGTGAAACGGTTGCGATCGTTGGTGCGATCGGTTCCGGTAAATCAACTTTAGCGAACGCATTACCGCGACTGTTAGACATCTCACCAAATCAGCTATTTGTAGACGGATACGACATTACTCAACTGCGATTAGAAGACTTACGTGGCGCGATCGCTTACGTGCCCCAAGAAAGCTTCCTATTCAGCACCACGATTCGCAATAACATTCGATACGGTAAGCCAATGGCGGATCAGTCTGAGGTTGAACTTGCCTCGAAAATTGCTCAAATTCACGGCGAGGTGCTGAACTTTCCGCAGCAGTATGACACGATCGTTGGAGAGCGCGGCATTACCTTGTCCGGCGGACAACGCCAGCGAACAGCTTTGGCACGGGCGCTTTTAGTCGATAGCCCGATTCTGATTTTGGACGATGCCTTATCGAGCGTGGACAATCAGACTGCGACGCGGATTTTAAGAAACCTCTCTGAAGGAACCGTTCGCAAAACGGTGGTATTCATTTCACACCAACTTTCCGCCGCAGCAATGGCAGATCGCATCTTTGTGATGGATCAAGGGCGCATTGTGCAGATCGGCACTCACCTTGAACTGATTAACCAAGCCGGACTGTATCGATCGCTCTGGGAACAAAACAAACTCGAAGAAGCCTTGAAGTAGCTCTATCAGTGGATAGACGCTTTTGATACTGCCGTTCCCTTCTCTGGGCAGAGTGATATCACGATGTGCTTCGGTTAATTTAGTCACATCAGGGCATCTCCCGAAATTTTTATCACAAGCCTGATCGCTAGAGCGATCGACAAAATTACTTAAAGGAAAATTCAAAATGGCGAATACAAATCCTGGTGATCAACACGATCGCACAAATTATACTGGCTCAAATCCTAACGAAACTCCCGGCGTTCAACCAAATCCACAAAGCTATGGTAGTGGTTATATACATGGTCAAACGGTCGAACGGCAACGTTACGAAGCCACTCAGCAAACCAGAGACGAAAATAACAGTGCAACTGGTTTCTTAATTGGTATTTTGCTCACAGGATTAGTCTTAGGCGGTGCTGCACTGGCGTATTTTGCAACTCAGCGCAATCAGACTCCTGTTCAACGCACAATCGTCGTTCCCTCTGCGGCACCTTCCCCGTCCCCCTCTCCCGCAGTGAAAGAACGAGTCATCGAGCGCGATCGGATTGTGCCCGTACCGCAACCGCAGCAAAGTTCCCCGACTGTCATTCCCGCTCCAAACATAAAAATTGAGGCTCCGAAGCCCGTTGCCCCGGCTCCTCAAACCGCGCCTGCGGCACCGAGCAGCAGTTCACAGAAGGAGTCTCCGGCGATCGAACAACCCCGATCCGCAGAACCTTCTCCGTCTCCTGAAGCCAGCCCCAATTCAAATAGTTCAGAATCCAACAATTCCGGTCAATAAAATTCCGGTCAATAAATTGAAAGCCCACGGTTTCTAGCCGTGGGCTTTTCGTTAGATTTGACTGTTACGATCGTCCCTCTTCCACAGCCTTCACCCGCATCACCACTAGCGTCATATCATCCGAATTCGGATTGCCCATGCCGATAAACTGCTGCACACAATCAAACAAATACTTCAAAATCTGCTGCGGATCGTCATAATGCTGACACGCCCAACGAAACGCGCTCACCAGATTGTCTTCCTCGAATCGCTGCCCGTACTGATTTGCCGCATCGGTAAAGCCATCGGTGTAATAAATAATCGTATCTCCCAGCTCTAGTTGCATTTGTGCATCCTGGTACTGGGTTTCAGCATCTAAGCCGATCAGCATTCCATGTGTATCGAGGCGCTTAATCGTACTCGTTGCCGCTTGCCACAGAAGCGGCGGATTATGCGCGGCATTGCTGTACGACAATAAGCGAGTCTTCGGATCGTACTCCGAGTAAAACAGCGTCACAAATCGATTTGAGTTTTCCAAATCGGCATACATCACCTGATTTAGGTGCTGCAAAATCCGTGCGGGAGAGTGACCGTTTAGCACCTCAGCTCGTAGCATCCCGCGTGTCATCGTCATAATCAGCCCGGCGGGAACCCCTTTCCCCATCACATCGCCGATCGTCACACTCCATTTTCCGCCCGAATTACTCAGGTTCGCTGGGCGCGTCTGCCCATAATCCGCCGGGATAAAGTCGTAATAATCGCCCCCGACGCGATTTGCAGTTTTACACAGCGCTGCGAGTTCAATGCCATCGATCGCCGGGCATTGACGCGGCAGCAAGCGAAGCTGAATATCGGCTCCGATTTCGAGTTCGCGATCGAGGCGTTCTTTTTTCTTCAGTTCGACCGTGAGTTCATCATTCTCGATCGCCACTGCGGTTTGATCCGCCACGAGTCGGACTAATTTTTGCCGCGTTTCTGTCCAAGCGTAATCTTGCTCTCGACTAAACACATAGAGCCGACCGCGCTCATTGTTTCTTACCAGAATCCCGGTTCCAAAAATTTGAATATTCCCACCTAAGTTGCGGGCGATCTGGTGATCGAGCATTGCCACCATTTGCGACGATCGAGAAACTGCCTCATTCGCGGGTAATCCGGTTAGCGAAGCCGTCATCTGCCGCGTTGCAATCTCTAATCCTTTGCGTAATTCCTGACCCCACATGGCATCCTGACAGTGCAGCCGCTCTAATTTCACCTGCCCATTGGGGCGGAACAAAATGAGCGCTCCACCGTCGGCATCTGTAACCCGACTTGCCATCAGCGGAATCAGTTCCAGAAATTGATTGAGATTGCTGAAGCTACGGAGTGCGAAACCGAGCGAACTCAGTAAATCCTGAATTTTATGCTGCTCCCGATTCAGACGTGCCACCAGTTCCTTCAGGGCAAACACTGGTGTCATGTCAGGGGAGCCTGAGTTGTTGCGCTCAGGCGGTTGAGAAGAGGGACGAGGAAGGGGCACAGCGGTCATTCGGGCGATTTTAGTAAGAGAGATAGAGCAGAGAGTGGGAGAGAAAACTGAGAGTGAGAACTAATGTTAGCGAAGATTGTCGCAAGTCGCAGCAGTCGATCGAAGTTTGTATCGATCTCAAACTGCCGGGATTGTAGCCTTGGTTCATGAACGTGATCGAACTGAATCCGAACGGTTGGGACTGATTATACACAGTTCCTCGATTTAGCGTATGAATGGTGTCTAGAACTTTCGCCTATTCTGCGGTTTGCTCTGAATAATGCCTTATGCCGCGAATCTGTTTTAGCAACTCCAAGTGCTTGCCAAGGGGCGCGATCGTATTCGCCGCAATCATGCCACTCGCCGCCACCGCAGGCAACCCAATGCCCGGAAACGTTGAATCTCCACAGCAAAGCAATCTTGAAATTGGGGTCATTGCACCCGGAAATAATCCGTCCGTTGCGCGAATGGCGGCTCCATATGTTCCGCGATGTCGCCGCAGATAGCGCTCGTGGGTGAGCGGGGTTCCGATTAGGGTGAGTTCGGTTCGCGATCGAATATCCGGTATTACTCGTTCTAAAGCGTTCCACATCACCACTGAACGCTGTTGTTTCAGCTGCTCGTAATCGTCGCACTGCTGCCAAATGGCGTAAGGCTCATTGCCGGGAGTATAAACGTGAATCGCGTGTTTTCCAGGCGGTGCAAGTGACGGATCAAGCAGTGACGGGATCGAAATCAGCACTACATTCTGAGGTGCAGTAATGCCTAAGTTCCAATCATTCACCACAATATGATGACAGGCGAGCGCGTCTAATCCTTGGGCATCAATTCCCAAATGCAGGTGCATAAAACTCTCACAGGTCGGAGTCGCTTGCCGTTCAGCTTGGAATCGTTTCGGAAAGTTATCAACCAGTTTGAGCGTGTCCCAGATCGAAGCGTTAGAAACGACATAGCGCGATCGCAGTTCTTCCCCGTTTCGCAATCGCACTCCGATGGCTTTTTGATTTTCAACCAATACTTTTTCGACATGAGCATTTAGTCTGAGTTGCCCACCCTGTTTTTCTAAGCCGCGAACGAGTGCATCGACGATCGCGCCGCTTCCACCTTTTGGATAGTCTAATTTCACGTCCGGGCGATACCAATCAGCAAACATAAACGCCACTTCAGCCGCATTGGTGCTAGCGGCGGGCAAGCCTGACAACAGGAAGCAAAGTAAATCCAACCAATTGCGAATCAATGGATCAGTAATCACTTGATCCATCACAGGTGCGAATGCTCCAGTGAGTTTAGAGAAGCCGATCGCGTGTTGCAGCACTGCGGGTAAAAACTGCCCGACGCTCAAAACTGCGCCCAAATCGTAACGCACCGCAGCAGGCGGAAGCGCGATCGCTGCTTTCGACAAAGGAGCCATAATCTCTTGTAATCGTCTCCATTCAGCAACCGCGCTTTCTCCGCGTAATCGCTGCAATACTTCGCAGAATTGGGAAGCTCCGACTTGCGTATCAAAAGTACCTTCCGGCAAACAACAGCCCCAAGTCTCGTAGTTGAGCCATTCAACGTCTTCGCCGATCGCGTCGAGAACTTGCCGCAAAGGATTCGGAGACGGACTGTAAGACATTCCCGAATACAGCGAAGGCCCCGAATCGAACTTAAACCCCTTGCGCTCAAAACTCTGTGCCGCTCCGCCTGCGATCGCGTGACTTTCACATACCAAAACTTTGAATCCATACCGCGCCAAAATCGCCGCACAGCTTAAACCACCAATCCCGCTACCAATCACAATCACATCAATCATCATGTTCTCTGCTATTCCACAACTCTCTTCTTCTCACGATCGACGGCAAAAGCCAAACAAGAAAATCTACTCTCTACTCCCCACAAAATTAGTCGTGCCATTTTTAAAATCGCGTGTAGTATGCAGAAATAGATGTGCTATTTCTTACATCGAGCGCGCTGCTATAGCGCGACCGAATGAAACAAATTGCCTCTAAAAGATTGGAATTGTAGTCGAAATAATTAAATCAAATAAAGCAATCCAGAGTGATTTCTATTTAGATTCGCTCAATTTTTAATTTCTGAAATTGCTCTATGACAGGGACTTCAGGATTTTCTTAACTTTTTTGAATCAAGTTGTGTATTCTTGCAAAAAAACTGGGCAGTCTAAGTTCGTTACACCAGAGATTGATTCTCTCAATTTTGATCAAAGTAGCTGTCTTCTCTGCTGCTTTACGTGTGATTACTAGGCTCTCTCAACCCAAGCAAGACTGCAATTTCCGATTGCAGAAAACCTGTCACTCATTCATTCATAGCAGGCTAACGAACAGTGGTTAACGTCAAGAGTTTATTCTCAAAAAAATCAAGGGGGGTTGGCATTGAGTTAGCCGCCGATCGCCTCAATCTTGCGGTACTCCGCAAACAGGGTCAAGGCTATCGGCTCAGCACTTATGCCACGGTTCCCGTTCCTGAAGGCGTGTTTCACGAAGGGCAAATTACCGATCCGCCCGCGATGGCAGAGATTATTCAATCTGCGTTAGCCGAACACAAAATTAAAGTTAAACAAGTCGCAACGGCGGTTCCTGGCGGACGAGACACAGTGACCCGGATCATCCCGGTTCCGGCAGAACTCGACGATCGCGAACTGCGCGAAATGGTACTGAATCAAGAAGCCGGATTGTATCTGCCGTTTCCGCGTGAGGAAGCCGATGTTGATTATCAAAAGCTGGGTCTGTTTGTGGATGAGGATGGCATTGAGAAAGTGCAGGTTCTTCTAGTTGCTACCCGCAAGGAAGTCACCAATACCTACCTCGATACCTTTCAGCAGGCGGGATTGAAGGTGGACATTCTAGAAGTCAGCAGTTTTTCTCTGATTCGGACGATTCGAGAGCAGCTCAGACAGTTCGCACCGCAAGAAGCTGTGGCGCTCGTTGATATTCAATTTGAAAATACCGAAATTTCGATCACCGTTGATGGTGTTCCTCAGTTTTCGCGCACGGTTCCGATCGGAACCTATCAGATTCAGTCAGCTCTTTCTAGAGCGATGAACCTGCCACCGTCGCGCAATATCGACTTATTGCAAGGCATGACGATTCCTGTAACGGAGTCGAGTCGTCCCGGTGGCAATCCAGGGGCAACCGCAATGTTGCGGGTACTGGGAGAACTGAGCGACGAACTGCGGCGATCGGTGGACTTCTACCTGAATCAAGGTGAAAACCTGGAAGTGGCTCAAGTGATGCTGGCAGGCCCCGGAGCCGCGATCGGGCAGTTAGACGAGTTTTTTACTCAACGGTTGAGCCTGCCTTGCAGCTTAGTTGATCCGGTGTCTGCCTTGTCGCTGGGTGCAGAAGACATTCCAGCAAATTTGCGACCCGGTTTGGGTGTTGTACTCGGTTTAGGGTTGCGGGAGGCCTGGTAAATGTACAGCTTAGATATTAATTTTCTCAACGATCGATCAGAGAGTAAGCCCGATAAGGGGCGAGGCAATCGGCCCCAAGCGACCGTCTCAGCCGACGATCGTCGTCCCTTACTCTTAGGCGTTGCAGCGATGGTCTTTTTCCCGGTGCTAGCAGGATCGCTTTTCGGGATTCTCACTCTGCGAAATGGCGATTTAGAGCGGCAGCAAGCCGATCTCGATGTGCAGCTTGGCACCCTCGAAGCCGAGAAGAAGAATCTATCCAAGGTTAGGGAAGAGACAAAGCAAGCGACCGAAGAAGCACAAGCCCTGGCGACGGTGTTTAACCAAATTAAGCCGTGGTCAGCGATGACGCAGGATATTCGCGATCGCTTACCGAAGAGCGTTCAGATTGCCTCGGTTGCCCAGATCGCTCCCGCACAAGGCGCTGCACCGACTCCCGCAGCAGGCGCAACTCCACCCGTTTCGTCCCGCATTGAAATCAAAGGCATTGCCAATTCATTCAATGATGTCAACGATTTTATGCTGACGCTTCAGCAGTCGAACTTCTTAAGAGCCGATCAAACCAAAGTGGTTAGTGCAGAGCTAGGGGAAGAGAAAGCGCTGCAAATCCCTGAATTTCCGGGAGTCAAGCGAGAAATGGGTGGATTCAAGCCGCCTCGCCTACCGCGCAAAGTGTCCTTCACGATCGCCACAGCCATCAACGATGTGCCGGCTTCAGAACTGATCCGGGAACTCGATCGTAAAGGTGCAGTGGGTCTGGTGACGCGGATCGAAGCCTTAAAGCAGCGCGGCGTGATTTCGGCTACTTCAGCGAAGCCTGCCTCACCGACTCCCGCAGCAACTCAAACGGACGGAGCGAAAAAACCATGACGGCTGACTTTATTCCTGATTCAGACTTTGAGAGTACCCCGACTTATCCCACTGCGTTTGGCATTACCTTTACGCCCATGATCAGCGGGGTTGTGCTGGGGGTGATGGGTCTGCTCGGCGCAGGTGCGATCGTCTCTTATCTCGTGATGCCTGCTTGGGAAGCCAATCAAGCCTTGGATGCCAAGGTAAAAGAAAAAACCCAGCAGCTTCAGCAACAAGGCGAGATTCGCAAGCAAATTCAAGAGGCTAAAAACCAGCTAGAGCAAGCGAAACAAAAGCGCGATCAGGTCTATAGCCTGTTTGCGAGCGAAAAGACGCTCAACACGCTGTTGTTTGACCTCAACCAACTGATTGAGCGCAATAATGCAGGCTTATTGGCGGCAAGAAACACCAAGCTCAATGCTTGTCCGGTTTATGTGCAGCAGTTATTTTCAACGCCTGGGGGTGCCCAAGAATTCCAAGACCGCTTTGGGCAACTGGTGGCAGAAGCAAAGCTACGGCGCTTTAAGCCTGACGAGAAGGGAGCGGCGGTGATCAGCGATAGTTCACTGGGTGCGCCGATCGATAACAAGCTGAAGCGCCAAACGATCGATGTTGAAATTCGCGGCAATTTCAACCAAACGCAGTCGATTTTTAGAACGATCGAGCGTCTGCAACCTTTGCTGCTGGTGCGAAACCTATCGGTCAAAGTGGCAGATAACAAGGTGTCTGAAGGCTTGTACGAGATTCAGCCCGACGGCACGATTCGCTATCTGACGAACTGCCAACCGGACAATCAAATCACCACGACGTTTCAGATGGATGCGCTGATGCCACTAACTGAAGTCGAACGCAAGGCAGCACAAGCTGCCGCGCAACCCCCGAAACCATAGTCATAGTTCCTGATTCCCCCAAGGAGGAGTGTATCCCGTGAAAGAGCTTCGATTTCTCAGCTTAGCGACTGCTGCGACCCTAGCGCTAGTCAGCCATCCGCCCGCTTCGGCAAATCCTACTCAGGTTACGAATGTCACGGTCAACCCGAATGGTTCTGGCTTTGATGTGGTGCTGCAAACTCAGGGCGAGAAGCCTCCCCAGGTGTTTAATGTCAATCGCGGCAATACCTGGAATGCGTATGTGTTCAACGCTCAGATCGCACAGCCATACCGTCAGAACAATCCGGCACCGGGCATTGCTCAAGTCTCGGTCACGCCATCGGGTGCAAACGGAGTGCAGGTGTCGGTAGTGGGCACGAATGCAGCACCGATCGGACAGATTGCCAGCCGCAATGCTCAGGGTGTAATTTTCAACGTCGCGGGTGCAGGTGGTGGTATGCCAAATGCCGCCGTTCCGGTGAATGTTCCGCCTGCTGGGAGCAAGATGGCTCAAGCGGTTCCAGCCCAAGCGACTCCTTCGGCTCCTCTGCCGACGACTCCGGTAGCTCAAGCGATGCCGAACTCGACGACTCCGATCGCTCCGTTTGTACCGAGCGCTCAAGTGCCGAACCAGGGACAGCCGACGGTTCCAGTGGCTCCGGTGCCTCCCTTGCAGCGTCGAGCCGTTGCGCCTCCCGTTGGTGACATTTCAGTTTCTCAGTCCGATGCGTCACCTTCTACGATCGACCTCGGCACGAATGAACGAATTCCCCGCTTAGTGTTAAGAAACGCCCCGGTGAGAGAGGTTCTATCGCTGTTAGCAAGAGCAGCAAGACTAAATCTAGCTTACAGCGAAGCATCAGACGGTCAACAGTCACAAGGATCAACTCCAGAAGCAAAGCCGAACGGCCCAACCATTTCGCTAGACATTGAAAATGAGTCTGTGCAAGATGTATTCAACTATGTTCTAAGAGTAACTTGTGTTCCGATTTCTGCTACTGCTACTGGTAGTAGCAGCAGTGGTAGCGCTCAGTGTGCAAGTTTGGAAGCAACGCGGTCAGGGAAAACCATCTTTGTGGGTACAAGGCTTCCCAATGCAGCAAGAGGAATTATTGTGAGAAGTGTGAGGCTCAATCAAGCTCCTGTTGCAACTGCTCTGAATGTCTTGGTTGGTTTAGGTGCTGAAAGCGCAAACAACCCGACGCAACGAGTTACCAGCGTAAGTTCTGCGGCACAAATTGGAAGCCAAAACAGCAATCAGCAGAACACCCAGCAGAATAATAATTCAACGGTGAGCGATACCGAGCTAAAAGCGCAGCGGATTGAGTTTCAGGATTCGGTACCATTGCTTCGTGGTTTACAGGCGTTAGGAGATGAGCGAACAAATACCATCACATTGACTGGAACGCCAAAACAAGTTGATTTAGCAGTAAATCAACTTGTTTTGGCTGATGTGCGTCGTCGCATGGTTGCCGTCAATGTCAGGGTGGTTGATGTGAACCTAGCCGGACTTAGCCAAATTGGAACAAGCTTCTCTTTTGGCCTTGGAAATAATCAATTCGTCAATAGTAACGGGATTGCGGTATTCAACTTTGGTACGCGTACCCCTGGAGAGGCTTTTGGACTATTTTCTACCCCAGGCCAAGGCAACGTCGGAACTGGAATTGCACCGATAACGAATGGTATTCCTGTCGTTAACTTTGCCCGGAACTTTTTAGCTCAACTTCAAGGAGCAGTTTCCAATGGCAACGCCAAAATTTTGACTGATCCAACGCTCGTAGTTCAAGAGGGACAAACAGCAACGGTCAACCTGATTCAAGAGGTTGTCACGAATTTCAGTCAGCAAACTACGTTTGGCACAGGCGCGTCTCAATCTACCATCACGGTTGAAAAGAAACCCGCAGGCTTAATCCTGCCAGTCAAGGTTGATCGGATTGATGATAATGGCTTCATCTCCCTCTCTATTGCGCCAAGCATCTCTCAACCAGATGGTGCTCAAGTCATCAATATCAACGGCTCAACAAATTCAATTATCTTGCTGTCAGAGCGGAGGTTAGATTCAGGACAAATTCGCTTGAGAGATGGACAAACGCTGGTACTCTCTGGAATCATTCAAGATGCTGATCGGGTCACTGCTACTAAAGTTCCAATCTTGGGCGATATTCCTTTATTAGGTGCATTGTTCCGGCGAACAGAACGATCCAATCAACGACGCGAAGTGATTGTTCTTGTTACTCCTCAGATTATGGATGACAGCGATCAATCAACATTCGGCTACGGCTATGTTCCTGGTCGTGAAACTCGCCAATTCTTGCAGCAGCAAGAGAATCGCTAACGCAAACCCAATCCGAATCTACACTGCCAGAGTTCTTGATGAATTCTGGCTTTTTTATTGCAACTGTTGGGGATGAGCGCTGCGATCGCGAATCTGGGAGAGAAATTATTGCGATACCCTTGAGATCGAATATGCCGGAGATATTCCTGCCAATTTCGATAGAGTTTCTCTGAATACTGGCTTTTTCATATCACTGTTCGAGGATCAATCACAGTGATGTGAGGGACGATCGTAAAATCATGCGGATTCAGTGTAAGCAGATGATCAACGTCGTGCACCAACATGACAGCAATGAGGCAAATACCATGCGCCCTCTTGCCTTGAATCTTGTTGTCACCGATTAGCTGCAACCAGATCGGACGTATGAGATCGCTCATCCGCACTCAGATTGATATCCTCATAGAGCAACGCGATCGAGAAAGTCAAATCCACACTCGTTAGCTCAATCTCATCCCCTTGACTGTAAGAGGATTGGCAACCATACAAAGCTTTCTAATTCAGATGGACTTACTCTAGCGGCTTCCACTTCTTGATACGCTATCGTTTGAGGAAACACAACAATTCTAACGATGGGCTTACAAGTCAAAATTTGCGGCATTACTAAAGTAGACCAAGCGATCGCAATCGAACAATCCGGAGCAACCGCGATCGGCTTTATCTGCGTTCCAGGAACTCCTCGCTACATTGAAGCCACTAACATTCGAGTCATTACTAACTATCTATCTGTTGATCGAGTGGGAGTGTTTTTAGATGCTGCGATCGACACCATTCAAGAAACTATCAAAGTTGCAAACTTGAATGTAGTGCAACTCCACGGCAAAGAAACTCCGGAATTTTGTCAGAAAGTCCGATCGCGCAATGTCAAACTAATCAAAGCATTACGGATTCGATCGCAAGCAGACTTAGAACAATCGATCGACTATCAATCCCATGTCGATGTGCTACTACTCGATGCGTATCACCCCACCCAAGCAGGCGGAACAGGATTAACGATCGATTGGACAATGCTGAAAGCATTTCGCCCCACCTGTGATTGGTGGTTAGCAGGCGGACTGAATCCGCACAATGTCTCCGAAGCCCTCAGCTTAGTCTCACCTGATGGCATTGACTTATCGAGCGGATTAGAAAACGCCCCAGGCGATAAAAACCTGGAGCGCGTTCAACTGCTATTTGATCAGCTGAAGACTTACCAGAACGAAGGCTGATGACGAATCAAGTTCAGATACTCCTCGCGAGTCTTCTGATCATCCTGAAACACACCTACCATCGCACTTGTCACCGTCCAAGATCCAGGCTTCTGCACCCCACGCATCACCATGCACATATGCGAAGCTTCCATCACGACTGCCACACCACGCGGTTGAAGCACTTCTTGGAGTGCCTCTGCAACCTGACGAGTGAGACGCTCTTGCACCTGTAACCGTCGCGAATACATTTCCACAATCCGCGCCAGCTTACTCAAGCCCACAACCTTCTCATTTGGAATATAGGCGACGTGCGCCCGTCCCATAAATGGCAGCATATGATGTTCGCACAAGCTGAAGAAGTTGATGTCACGCACCAACACCATTTCATTGTGCCCTTCATCAAAGATTGCACCGTTGACCAGATCCTCAAGCGATTGGTTATAGCCACTGGTTAAGAACCGCATCGCATCGGCAACCCGCTTCGGAGTTTTCAGCAAGCCTTCGCGCTCGGGGTCTTCGCCCACCCCGATCAGCATCGTCCGCACCGCCTCCATCATCTCCTCATGGGTTCTCTCATCGCTCGGCGGTGTCACCTTCACTTCTTGCCCGTTCTGCGTGTTGCGATCGGGTCTCGATTCTAAATTCTTGGCGCTAAATCCATTCGGAGGGGCAATAGTCATGATTGTTGCAAAATAAGTGTGCAATAAAAAAAGCGTTCAACCAGCAAACTTGTCTTAGAACGTTCCGGCATTTGGCATGAGAATCATCTCTTCTACCACTGCGCGATCGTTCATGATTGCAGCCTGCAAAATCGCGTCTGCCACAATGTCTGGAGTTAACATTGCCGAGCGATCGAAGTCTGCGTTCACCGTTTCGGTATCCCAAATACCGGTATTGACCGACCCCGGTGACAGGGTTACTACTCGAATTCCGTGTGAGCGCTCCTCAGCCGCCAGAGTTTTCGAGAGTGCTAGTATCCCGAACTTGCTGACGCAGTATGCGCCCCAATTGGGAAAGGTTTGATGGGCGGCGATCGAAGCGATGTTGACGATCGTGCCGCGTTTTTGGCTTCGCATTCCAGGCAAGACCGCTTGAATGCACTGAAAAACACTGGTGAGATTGAGGTCAATCACGCGTTGCCAATCGTCTAGCGGCATCTCGGCAAGTCCGCCTGTATATGCCATGCCTGCGCTGTTAACCAGAATGTCGATATTGCCGACCTGGGAAACTAGGGCTTCCATTGCAGGTCGCACTTCACTGACATTCGCTAAATCCAACGCATAAGTTTTGGCATCGACACCGAGCGATCGAGCTTCTTGCGCGACGGCATCTAATTTAGATTGAGAACGGCTTACCAGGACAAGGTTGATGCCTGCTTTTGCAAAAGCAAGGGCGGTGGCTTGTCCGATTCCACTGCTTGCCCCGGTAATCAGGGTGCATCGATCGAGGGAGGAGGTCATGAATCCTCAGTCAAAAAACTTAATAGGGTTGAAAAATTGAAAAATACGGCTACCTTCGGTCAGTCACGATTGAGCGTAACGGTGCAAAACGGCGATCATGTGCTGGAGCGAAGAACCGAGGGAAACTTGAGTCAGCAAGGTATCAGATGAGCAAGATTTTACAATTCGTTACGTTCTCACTCATTATATCGTGCAGCGGCGCGAATTTGAGTGACCCGCACCGCTGATTTCTACACATGAGTCGGCAATCCCGCTTCGGTAAATACGCCAATATTACGAAACTTCTGATAACGTAGCTCTCGCCGCTGAGTTGGCGTGAATTGATCTAGCTCGTTGAGATTTCGTAGAATTGCTGCTTTTAATGTTTCTGCGGCTTCTAATGGGTTGTTGTGTGCGCCGCCGATCGGCTCAAGTAAGACCTCATCCGCAATTCCCATTTCCTTTAAGTCAGGGGCAGTAATCTTCAAGGCTTCTGCGGCTTGTGCAGCTTTCGATGCATCCCGCCATAAGATCGTCGCACAGGTTTCCGGGGGGGCAACGCTGTAGACGGCGTGTTCAAACATTAAGAGCCGTTCTCCAACTCCGATTGCCAAAGCGCCTCCTGATCCACCTTCACCGATGACGCTGCAAATGATCGGCACTTCAAACGCAAACATTTCGCGCAGATTGTAGGCGATCGCTTCTCCCTGCCCGAACTGTTCCGCTTCGAGTCCTGCCCACGCCGCAGGCGTATCGATAAACGTGAGAATCGGCATTCCGAAGCGATCGGCGTGTTCCATCAGCCGAATCGCTTTACGGTATCCACTCGGCGATGCCTGCCCAAAGTTGCGCTGAATATTGTCTTTAGTATTTCGTCCTTTTTGCTGACCGAGCATGACAACCGGACGACCTTCAATCCGCCCGACTCCGCCTACCACTGCCGGATCATCATGTCCGCCTCGATCGCCATGTAGCTCCATCCATTCATCGCTAATGGCTTGAATGTAATCAAGCGTACTGGGTCTGCGAGGGTGACGCGCAACTTGCAGCCGCTGTCCGGGAGTCAACCCGCTAAAAATTTCTTTACGAAGCTCGATCGCACGTTCTTCAAGCAGCGCGATCTGATCAGATAAATCGACTTCGTTTTCCTCAGCGAGTTCTCGAACTTGAGTAATGCGGGCTTCGAGTTCAGCGAGAGGTTTTTCAAAATCGAGCAGAATTGGACGACGATCAGCGGAATTTGGCATCGAGCACCACTCCTAAAATTGAGGAGATGTGATTTTCCCTGTTCTAGATTAGCGGATTGCTGTCCTTAACCACTAGCGATCGGCGAAAAACTACGGAAAACTACGGAATGACTTTGACGATTAAAGGCAGCGATCGTTCTTCTCGTTCTCAAGTCCGGCAAAAACGCCGCAATTGATCCGCTGCCGTCTAAGAACGTGGCACAATCCTGGCTTCAACGGTAGGGACAGAAGCAAAATCTGGTGCAGTGACGTTTTTGGCAAACAGCGAGAAAGTAATCCGGTAAGTCCCCGCTCGCTCAGGGAAATTGATCACCCCGATCGCAGTCGTTGTCTTACCAGGGAGCGGCAGCCCCGATACATATAACTGCTGCTGGCGAACTTGCTGGTTGTTATCATCAAACATCGTCACCAAAACCTGTGCTGCTCCAGTATTGACGGCACCCGTTTCATAGCCAAACCACGGCGACGTGCCTGTATTTTGCACTGTCGCGGTTAGCTGCGTCGTTGTTCCGGCTGGAACTGTCAATTGTGCAGGAAGCACCCGCTGGTCTTGGTCGCGAACCTGTAGCACCTTGCCAGAAAAGCCCGCTGCATACTCAGGTCTCCGGGTTGGGCGAGTCAAACGATAGATAATATTCTGGAAGCTTCGCTCGAGCTGAGTGTCTTGAAGCTGCCACAAGCGCGAGCTTGAGCCGAGAGCATTTGACTGCACATCGACCGAAATTGGAATTGCATCCCAATACGGCTCAGCAAATACCCCGACAACCTGGGCAAACACAGAAAATGCCACCAGTGCGGTAAAAATAGCGGACTTCCAGTGAACAAGACTGCGACCCAGTTGAGCGGATTGCCTGACATATTGCGCGATCGTATAGTTCAACATCAGACACAGAACGGGCATGAAGTCCGTCATAAAACGCGGACCATAGCTCCATCCAGCCCACCAAACCCTAAAAAAGCAGTACTGCACAAAGGTCACGCAACAGCTTAGAAACAGCAAAATGATTAATTTTTCGTCTTTCTGTTTCCAGCGCCGCACAATTTGAATAAATCCCGGAATGCACATCACCACAATTGGCGTGTAGACGAACAAGCCACGACTGGGGCTAAACAGCAACCCAACAAATGAAGTGATAAATTGCTTCAGGCTGTAGTCGTAGAGGCCCGATCCTATCATTTGATAACCTCCGCCTGGAACCCGAAAATAATAGAGGTTCCAAGCCAGACTAATCAATGCAGTGGGCAGTCCGAGAACAAGAAAAATGACGCGCCGCCGATATGCGAATAGCGAATAGATCGCAATCATCAGCACAAAGACAATATTTGTTGGGCGAACTGTTAGAGACAATCCGCAGAGCAGTCCTGCATTGAGAATTAAAAGATTTTTCTTGCGATCGTGAGCGCGATTGGCTTGCCATAAACAAAGAATGCACCCCAGCAGTAATAGGTTAGAAACGCCATGCTGCCAGAGGGATTGCGAGCTAATCACCCAGGTTTCGGTTGCAAAGGCATAAATAAAAGTTGAAATTAGAGCGATCGATCTCTCAACCTTCAGCCGACTGAGCCGATAAAACAGCACGACAGATAGCGAGGCGAGAAGTGCGGCTGCAATTCGCTCACACAAGATTCGCAACCCCCCAAAACTGGCGCTGGTAATGTCTATTGCACTCCCCTGTGGATGAAATATCAGCAGCAACAAATAAAAGCAAAAGTAAATAGGGAAGCTAACGACCGCAGCCCCGATCGGATACACAGAATTGAGATGACCGCTAGAACTTTCATTGAAGAAGTGAGGTAACGGACGCACTGCGGCCGCAGCATCCCCTGCATAAAAGATGCCG
This sequence comes from Leptolyngbya sp. DQ-M1, assembly GCF_039962505.1. Taxonomy (NCBI): domain Bacteria; kingdom Bacillati; phylum Cyanobacteriota; class Cyanophyceae; order Leptolyngbyales; family Leptolyngbyaceae; genus Leptolyngbya; species Leptolyngbya sp. DQ-M1. The sequence continues at coordinate 197,557 of NZ_JAMPLJ010000005.1, read as the reverse complement.
TTTCTAAAGTTATCAAAATCGAGCCTGCCGTTAAATAGCCAATTAAACGCCAAGAGCGAATTCGGAATGGAGTCTCCTGAGGTGATATTTTGACCGCTGGCAAAATAAGTCACAGCACAACTAAAGAAGATCACCCAACTCTCGATCGCTCCCTTTTGATTCAGCAGAGATTTGAATCGATTAAACAGATTGATAGAAGAGATGTCATATTTCATAGCAAGAATCATCAGGATGACAGGAGGGTGTATTTCAAGATGCAATAGAGTGCATGAAATCTATCCAGCCAATCTCCTTGGCCCATATTCAACAGGATTAGACTAGCAGATTGCCTGTCGTCAACCACTCGGATCGACAAGAAACTACGGCACGATTTCGACCGTCGCATTGAAAGATTTGGCTCCACGATCGCTAAACCAAGCAATCCCCTCTTGCACAAGCGTTAAGCTGAGCCGATAGATTCCGGGTGTTTCTGGTGCTCTTACTACAGCATTGAGCGCCACTGTTTCTTCGGGTGCGATGCTTTCTGGAATGGGGGTGCGTTGTCCATTATCCAGTGCGATCGTTCCATCCGGTTTAAGCCATCGGTACGAGAGATTGAGCGGTGCTTCTTTGGTTTGAAGCCAAGTATAGAGACTGGTGTTGCGGAGTAATAGTGGAACTTTGACGGCTTGATTGGCTTGAATCACAGGCGGAACTTCTGCTTGAATGGCTTGGGTAAATCCCCGCAGCGGAACGTTAGGCGGTACAGGAATCACAGAAGTTGTGAAATTTTGGGATTGAGTCTGAATTGCCCCGTCGATCGATTTCACCGGAATATTAGGGGTAAGCTGAGATGTCTTAGTAGACTGAACCCAACAGAGTCGCCCCTGCATTCTGCCGCTGAGCCACTGCACGACCGTTGGAAAATTCGCGCTTTCTTCGATCGTCCTTGGCAGTCCCGCAGGCACTGAACCGGAATATCCATTGATCACAGGAACACCCGCTTTTAGCCCTGCCCACATCATCGGGATCTGTTGTAGATAGAACCCTGTGCCTGGAGCAGCAACTAAGTAAGCAACATCACATTTTGAGGAGATGGAAGCTTGTAGCTCGGATTCAAGCTTTAAAGCCGGCGCTTTTTCATACGCCATTGGCTGAAAGATAATGAGTTCTGGCAGGCTAATCAGTAGGAGTGTGAGCGCGATCGCCGACCGGAATTTTGGCTTTGCAATCCTGTGTCTTAGCATTCCATCCACACAGAGCAAACTAGCAGCTAAAACATACACTTCAATCATGTAAACGATTCGCCCAGTGGCGCGAATTGCCGTTGCACCGGGAACGATCGCATAAATCACTTTCCACAGCGAAAAGCTGAATATCTCCAGCGACAGCCCAAATAAAATGAATGCGGTGATTAGACTTGCTTTCACAAGAATGCTTCGTTCTGGGGTCAAAACTTCTGGTCTAAATCGCACAACATAAACCGCAAATGCAATCAATCCAAAAACAGTAAATCCCATAAATAGCAAATGCTGATTTGGATCAAGTCGTGAATCAAACAGTTTAGAAAGCAACGGCGACCATAAGCTATTTTGTGGCGGAAGTAACCAGGAGGCGAGGCGAGGCAGCATCGTTTCGACTTGAGAAAACGGAAAAACTCCAATCGTTTGTGTGATCTTCAGGTAAGGCAGAAATAATGCAATTAAGGCGCTGATCCAAACCAAAATAGCAACGATCGTTGATCGCCATTTTCTTCTTAAAAACAGCAAAAGATTTTGCCGATAGTGATCTTCAAGCCAAAGCACGATCGGCACAAACAATAACAAACTAAATAGAAGAAACCAGCCATGATAATAAGCTGCGAGAATCTGTAAAAAGATGAATAATAGGGCTAAATAAAATCGATTTTCGGTTGGTTTACGGAGAAAGTTCCAAATAAAAAGAACAGCAATCGGTGTATAAAACTGACACAACAATTGCCCATGGAAAAGCTGCCCCATTCGCGGAAATCCGAATGCAAAGATAAAACCTCCAAATGCTGTAAGTGCGTGACTTATTTGTAGGCTTCTTAACAGAATCACAAAGGATATAAAACATAGGAGCGCCGCCAAAATCATCCAGCATTGATACGCTAGATCAGCAGGTAAAATGCCACGCAACACCCAGTAAAACGGCGCAGCACCGAATAAATTTTCAGAGAGCGCCAAAGTATTTTTTAGCGGAAAGAAGAACGCAGGCGTCCACAATTCAGCATGATAATTTTGATTAACGACAACCTGAAACGAATGCTCTAAAAGGTAATGCACCAATCGAGTATCACCCAATTCTGCCTGTGCTTTTGAAAACCCGCTGAGCAAAGTCGGATGAAATCCAAGAAATACGCCCAATACTGCCACGGCACTGTACAACAGGAGTGACTTAAATCGTTGCGATCGGACTACGCTGAGATGAATCGTCACAATTACTAGCCTTTCCTGACCGTACAGAAATTATTCATCCACATCTGAAAATACCGATGTCGAAATTGTTCAAATCCTGCAGCTTGAATCAAAGCTTGCTTAAGTTTTTGGCGATCATAGTACCGCTTATGGTCGCGAATTTCAGCCTCATCGACAATTTTGAGCCGATAAGATAGAAACTCCAAAACAGGCTGCGCCCAGACCGAAGGCACCGTTAGCACCAGTTTCCCATCGGGTTTAAGAACGCGATGAATTTCCTTCAAGATCGCCTGCTCGTACTCAATATGTTCCAACACTGCCAACATCGTGACCACATCAAAACTGGCATCGGCGAACGGCAATTTCTCGCCCAAATGCACCTGAATGGTCTTCAAATTTGGAGTTTGAAATTCTGCGACTTTGAAATCAACCCCGTATCCTTGCTGAATTCGAGGTGCGATCGCCTTGAGAAACGCCGCTTTTCGCCCGCAACCCACATCTAAAACAATTGAGTTTGCTGGAATTTCAGCAACTACCCGTCTCAAGCGTAACCAGCGCAGTAACGGTTCTAAAAGCGGTTCACGGTTTGACTTTCCCATATGACATCCTTTGTGAGAATTTGATGAATGAGAATTTGATTAAAGTTGCAAATTAACGAGTTTTTGACGCAAAAAGATTGTATTTCACAATGCAATAGATTGCCCTGAAACCATCCCTCCAACCAATTTTCTTACCCTCTTTGTATGTCCGACCGTAATAGGAAATTCCCACTTCGTAAATGCGGCATCCCATTCTGACAACTTTGGCGGTAATCTCTGGCTCAAATCCAAATCGATTTTCTTCAATTCGCACCGATTGAATCACCTCACGCCGAAACGCTTTGTAGCACGTTTCCATGTCCGTTAGATTGATATTCGTCAGCATATTGGACAGGGTGGTCAGGAATTTGTTGCCGATCATATGCCAGTAGTACACGACGCGATGGGGCTGATTGCCGACGAAGCGAGACCCAAACACAACATCAGCTCGACCCTCTGCGATCGGCTTAATCAGCAACGGAAACTCTTGTGGGTCGTACTCTAAATCGGCATCTTGCACGATCGCAATATCTCCGGTAATTGCTGCGAACCCAGTTCGTAAGGCGGCTCCCTTGCCGCGGTTGGTCGAATGATAAAGGACCTGATCGACTTGCGGTTCGAGCCTTGATCGTAAGAGTTCGGTCGTGCCATCGGTCGAGCAATCATCGACCACGATGATTTCTAAGTTCGGAACCGGAGCGGCTTTTACCGTCCGAATTACCGTTTCGATCGTCCCCAGCTCGTTGTAGCAAGGAATCACAACCGATAACTTGACATTGGACAACCTAGTTTCTTCAATGGCTTGCATCTGTCAGGCAGTAAAGGTAGAAGTTTTCGGACAGCGACAGTATATCGCATTGCCTTTGGATAATTAGCAAATAAAAACCTCCCAGATTGCTCTGAGAGGTTCTCAATTATCGCTAACTCAGCTTACAGATCATCGTCATCCTCGACATCATCTGAAATTAAGTCATCATCATCGTCCAGAATCGGCGAGTAAATCGCATCCGCATCACCATCATCGCTACTACCAAAGCTCTCAAAGCTAAAGCTTGGACGCTCCTCCAATGTCTCTAAGCCATAAGAACGCGCAGTGCGATCGTCAAGCACGACATCCGAGAAATCCGTATCCTCATCAAAGATTGTCGGATCGTACACCGGATCAATGTCAGGGCTACCGACTTCTTCGTAAGCATTGAAGCCTGTTCCCGCCGGAATCAGACGACCAATAATCACGTTTTCTTTCAGACCGCGCAACCAGTCAGATTTTCCTTCGATCGCAGCTTCTGTCAGTACCCGCGTTGTTTCTTGGAAACTTGCGGCTGAAATGAAGCTATCGGTGTTCAAGGATGCCTTGGTAATCCCCAGCAGTACAGGCTCATATTGAGCCGGCGCACCGCCCGTAATCGACATGGCATCATTCACCTGCTCGATCTGGTAGATCTCGACTAGCTCACCTGGCAGCATTGTTGTATCTCCGCCGTCTTCGACCCGCGCTTTTGAGGTCATCTGACGCACGACGACTTCGATATGCTTGTCGGAAATATCAATCCCTTGAGATTGATACACTGATTGCACTTCGTTCACCAGGAAGGTTTGCACTTCCCGTAAGCTGAAGAGTGACGCATCGTGCAGGCTACCCTCTTCTAGCTTTGCTTTGAACATGACTTCAAGCAGTTCGTGGGGATTCGCAGGGCCATCAGTTAGCCGTTCTCCAGCGGCAACTTCTTGACCATCTGAAATGATTACGTTTTGTCCAGGGCCGATCGGGTATTCGGTGATTAACCCTTCTCGATCGACAATTTTGACTTCAACTGAATCATCCTCTCCGTAAACGACTTGAGCCGTTCCCGCCCGACGAGCCAGGATACACGCTTCTTTCGGTTTACGCGCTTCGAGCAGCTCTTCGATTCTCGGTAGACCCTGAATAATGTCTCCGGTCTTGGTGCGCTCGAAAATCAGCAGCACGAGATTGTCACCCCGTTGTACCAAATCTCCATCGTCGACGTGCAGCACCGCTCCCGGAGAGACACGGTACGGACGAGCGACTCGCATCGTCACCTGATTACCATCCACACTGAGGACTTGTCCGGAATCTTCCAGCGTTACGCCTGAGGCGATACTGGTTCCTGCAATCAGCAGATCGCCTGCTTTGACGGTGGGATTATTGGCAGTGATCGTCAGCGTATCCACTTCCCGCACAACAAGAATGCGTCGAATCGACTCCGCTCCTTGTCGAATCCCTTGGACTTCGCCGGCTTCTTTACACTGAATCTTCGTGCGAGCGACCACTGCACCCGCCCCAATCTGATCGCCATCTTTGACCATGACTTCAGTTTGGGTTCTACCCTGGGTTACGTCTGCGGCAATGTCGCGCCGAATCACCAGCGATTCGAGAATCACAAGCTGTAAGCGCATGACCTCTGCATCGGTTTCATCGGGAATCAGTTCAATGTCAGCCGCCAGCTGAGCGTCTTGATCGACTTCGAGAACAAGCTGAGTCCGCAGCAGTTCCAGACCCTCGACCGACTTGACGCGCTCACCATCTTTGTAAGGTAAACGCTGTACGGCTCTGAGTCGAATTGCCCGTCCAGAATCTTCTTTGGTCGAATCTTGACTCGGCACAGAGGGCTCATCGGGAACATTAAATTCCGTCACCGGACGCAGCAGAATTGCTGGGCCTTCAGGGGTTTCAACATACTCGGCGTACCGCAGTTCGTCAACGGTTAATCCTGGCATCACTTGTTGTCCCGGATTGACCAAGACGGCTTCCCGCGTAATTACATCGTCCAAGCTATCGATCATGTGCAGATCGCCGGGTTTGATCACGACTTCGCGCAGAATGTCATTTTTCTGAGTGACTTCGATTACCCCGTTGCTTTGACAGAAGATGTCTTTCACCACTTCTGTACCTGCTTCGACATACTGACCATCTTCGACCATCAGCAGCGAGATGTCTTTGTTGACTTCGTGCGCTTCTTCGGGAATCCAAAGCAGCGTACCGCCCTTGATCACTTCGTAACCAAGCTTCGCTTTGCCTTTTTTGCCGACTTCCACCCCAGAGTATTTGATGATGCCTCCGGTTTGGGTGTGATAGCGATCGTCTCTCAGTTCCGCTACGACTTGTCCGTTCGTTACTTGAGTTCCGGGGGTCGCTTTCAGCAAGAAGGTCTGGCTGTTCGTGGTTTCAAGGATGTACTGGTCGCGTCCCTGGTGCGTTTCTGCCCGGACTCGCGCTTGATCCAGCATCACGGATGCCGTGATGATTTGAATCTCGCGTCCGCCTTTGCTGTTTTCCGAGGACTCTGGAAGCCGGACGACACCGCCATTTTCAGTGACTAGCTTGGTTTCTGCGATCGTTCCACCCGTTTCGACGTGATCGCCGTTTTTCACCACAGGTTCTGCACCTGGCGGTAAGTTGTAGACTTCCCCAGATAGCACCCACATCAGACCGCCTCTTTGTGCGGTGCGAGTGGTGTTTCCTTGACGGTCTTTCTTTTCTTCCGGTACAACATCTGCAAACCGGATTTCTCCCGCAAGGTCAGAAGCCACGTCTTTCGACGCTTTTTCGGTCGTCTTGCGTCCGCGTCCGGTTAAAGGCACTTCCGCCAGAATTTGTCCGGCTTTCACCTTCATCCCATCTTTGATCAGCAAGGTTGTTCCTTGAGACACAGTAAAGGGTTGCTTCTGTCCATCGGCTCCTTCGATCTCAATCTTGATATCTGAGCCAGCCGATTCCACGATTAGCGCATCTTCTCCGTGGCGGGTGCGGTAAGGACGAGTTCTGAGGCGCTTCGGTAGACGAACGGTTCCAGCAAAGTTCGCCTTTTCTTGTCGCGCCATTTCTCCGGTGAAGACCCCTCCCGTGTGGAAAGTCCGCATCGTGAGCTGGGTTCCTGGTTCTCCGATCGATTGAGCCGCGATAATTCCGACCGCTTCGCCGATATCAACCATGTGAGCGTGTGCCAAGCTCCAGCCGTAGCAGTGCTGACAAACCGATCGAGCCGATTCGCAGGTCAGCGGCGATCGTACAACGACTTCTTCGACTTTCTTTTTGCCAATTACTTGGGCAATATCATTGGAGATGGCTCCATTCCGCGCAATGATCACTTCTCCGGTTGCAGGATCAATCACATCCTGAGCGACAACACGACCGAGAAGCCGATTTTTGAGTGGAATGAGGACGCGATCACCATCGGTCATGGGTCGCACAGGAATCCCCCGTTCTGTTCCACAATCGAGTTCGCGAATAATCACGTCTTGCGAAACATCAACCAATCGCCGAGTCAAGTATCCAGAGTCTGCCGTTCTGAGCGCCGTATCAACTAGACCTTTCCGCGCTCCGTAGGACGAAATGATGTACTCGGTCACGGTTAAACCTTCTCGGAAGTTGGTTTTAATCGGCAAGTCGATAATTTCCCCTTGCGGGTTTGCCATCAGACCACGCATCCCGACTAGCTGACGGACTTGTGAGATGTTTCCCCGTGCCCCGGAGAACGCCATCATGTAGACCGAGTTGAGCGGGTTATTCGATCGAAAGTGCCGCACCACTTCGTCTTTGAGTTCTTCGCTAGTTCCGTTCCAGGTATCAATGACCTTTTGGAACCGTTCTACTTCAGTAATTTCGCCGCGTGTGTATTTTTCTTCGGTATCGCGAATCGTCTCGGTCGCGGCATCGAGAAGCGCCCTTTTAGTCGGTGGAATTTGCAGGTCATCGACGCTAATCGAGACTCCTGCGCGTGTTGCATATCGAAATCCAAGATCTTTCAGCAAGTCTGCCATTTGTGCGGTGCGGGCAGTTCCGTAATGGGTGAATGCCCATGCGATCAAGTTGGTCAGTTCTTTTTTGTTGATGACTTGATTCCGAAAAACTTGCTTTTCTGAGTTCTGCTCTGCCATGCTGTGCCCCATTTGTGCCATGAGTTGTGTGTTAGGAGTTCGGCTCAAGAGCAATCGATCGATTGCTCTTGTTCCTGTCCCATTAGCCCGCTAACGCATCAATCACCGTCTTGTTGTAGATAATTCGCCCTGGTGTCGTCCTGATGTATTGAGAAATCAAGCTGCCGTCTGCATCTTCCCGTCGCCGACAAGAAGCATAAACTTTAGTGACAATGCCATCGGACTCTTGTTGCTCGATCAATTCACCGTTGCCGCCTTCGACTTCTCCATCGAATCGCACCCAGATGTAAGAGTGCAGTTCAACTTCGTTTTGTTCATAGGCTGTGATTGCATCGTTCAGATTCGCAAAGTAGCGTCCTTCGCCGTTTGTGGCTTCTGGATTTTCTGCGGTTAGGTAGTAGCAGCCCAAGACCATATCTTGGCTTGGAGTGATGATCGGACGACCCGTTGCAGGCGAAAGAATGTTATTCGATGCCAGCATTAATAATCGCGCTTCGGCTTGAGCTTCGAGCGACAGGGGAACGTGAACTGCCATTTGGTCTCCGTCAAAGTCTGCGTTAAACGCCGGACAAACGAGCGGGTGCAGTTGAATCGCACGACCATCTACCAAAATCGGTTCAAAGGCCTGAATCCCTAAGCGGTGCAGCGTCGGGGCGCGGTTGAGGAATACAGGGTGTCCTTCGATTACCTCTTCGAGCACGTCCCAGATGGTCGGATCATTGCGCTGAATTAGTTTCTTCGCGGCTTTGATATTATTCACTAAGCCTTGACGAATCAAACGGTGAATCACGAACGGCTGGAAGAGCTCGATCGCCATTTCTCGCGGCAGTCCGCACTGATGGATCTTCAGCTTCGGGCCGACAACGATCACAGAACGTCCAGAGTAATCGACCCGCTTACCCAGGAGGTTTTGACGGAATCGACCTTGCTTCCCTTCAATAATGTCAGAAAGCGATTTCAACGGACGGTTGTTCGCACCGACGACCGTTCGACCGCGACGACCGTTATCAATCAAGGCATCGACCGCTTCTTGCAGCATCCGCTTTTCATTTCGCACAATGATTTCCGGTGCGAGAATTTCTTGCAGGCGGGCGAGACGGTTATTGCGGTTGATCACGCGACGATATAGATCATTCAAGTCAGAAGTCGCAAATCGTCCACCATCCAACTGCACCATCGGACGCAAATCTGGCGGAATCACAGGAATAACATCCAACACCATCCAATCCGGTAGTGAACCTGTGGCGATGAAGTTATCCAACACCCGCAGACGTTTGATCAGCTTGGCGCGTTTTTGTCCTTTAGAAACCGCAATTTCTTCGCGCAGCCTCTCGGCTTCTTCATCTAGATTAATGTCTTGTAAAAGCTGCTTCAATGCTTCCGCACCGATGCCCACTTCTACGCCTGTCAGCTGCGAGTCTTCGCTGTAGAGTTCGTCTTCGATTTCAATCCACTGATCTTCTGTGAGCAATTGCTTGTAGGTCAGATTCTCAGCGTTTCCAGGATTGAGAACGACATAAGCGTTGAAGTAAACAATTTGCTCGACATCCCGCAATGGCATATCGAGTAAGATTGCCATGTAGCTCGGAATCCCTTTGAGATACCAAACGTGGGCTACCGGAGCCGCGAGTTTGATGTATCCCATGCGGTGACGGCGCACTCGCGATTCGGTCACTTCCACGCCGCAGCGTTCACACACAATTCCCCGGTGACGTACCCGCTTGTACTTGCCGCAGTGGCATTCCCAATCCTTTGCAGGTCCAAAAATCCGCTCGCAAAACAAGCCATCCATTTCCGGCTTGAGGGTGCGGTAGTTAATCGTTTCTGGCTTGGTGACTTCTCCAACGACTTGCCCATTCGGTAAAGTCCGCTCTCCCCATTGGCGAATGCGCTCCGGAGATGCCAGACCGATTTTTACATAGTCAAATCGCTGTTCTAGCTTTGGCATCGTGTTGTCCTTGAGTGTAGAGAAAGAAGGATGAGCGATGAACTTGAAAGCGGTTCATCGCTCTGGCTTAAATTTAGTCTTCGTCGTCTTCGAGCGATTCGCGCGAAATCGATTCGTAGGTCGGACGAGACGGAGCGCGACGGCTGTTTACATCCGCCATCAAGTCGACTTCCATATCGCGGCTGCTGCCATCGTCTTTGGTTTCGACTTTGTGAACGGCGACATCCAGACAAAGCGACTGCAACTCGCGCATCAACACCTTGAATGATTCGGGTGTTCCCGGTCGCGGAATCGCTTTGCCTTTGACGATCGCGTTCAGCGCTTCATTTCGTCCCTGCATATCGTCGGATTTCACAGTCAGCAATTCTTGCAGGGTGTAAGCGGCTCCGAATGCTTCGAGCGCCCACACTTCCATTTCTCCGAATCGCTGTCCGCCTTGCTGTGCTTTTCCACCCAGCGGTTGCTGAGTGACGAGCGAGTAAGGGCCGGTCGATCGTGCGTGGATCTTGTCGTCTACCAAGTGAACCAGCTTCAGCATGTAGGCTTTACCGATCGTGATCGGTCGATCGAAGGCTTCACCGGTGCGACCGTCGTAGACCTGAATCTTGCCCGGATCGTCTGGATTGTAGAGCCAGTAGCCATCGGCACTCGCTTTAATCCGCGTTTCTTGGGCTTCTTGCAGCTTGCCATGCACCGATTCACGCGATTTCTCGTCGCCGTGCATTTCATCGAATGGCACGATTTTGAATCGAGCATCCAAGCATTCCGCCGCCCAGCCTAAGAGACATTCGTACACCTGACCGACGTTCATCCGGCTCGGTACACCCAGCGGGTTCAAGACGATGTCAACCGGAGTGCCATCGGGGAGATAGGGCATATCTTCGATCGGTAGAATCCGCGAGATAATTCCTTTGTTTCCGTGTCGTCCCGCCATCTTGTCGCCGACTTGGATCTTCCGTTTCTGAGCGACATACACCCGGACAACCATATTTGCACCCGGAGGAAGTTCGTCGCCTTGTTCGCGAGTGAATACCCGCACGTCAACGATCCGACCTTTCTCACCGTTCGGAACACGCAGCGAGTTATCGCGCACATCCCGCGCCTTTTCACCGAAAATCGCTCTCAAGAGTTTTTCTTCGGGTGGCTGATCTGATTCGCCTTTCGGCGTGACTTTACCGACGAGAATATCGCCCGCTTCGACATATGCACCGATGCGGATAATGCCGTTTTCATCCAACTGGCGCAGGGAATCTTCCCCAACGTTCGGGATTTCGCGAGTGATTTCTTCAGGCCCTAGCTTGGTCTGACGCGCTTCGATCTCGTATTTCTCAATGTGGATCGAGGTGTAAACGTCGTCGTATACCAGACGTTCGCTGATTAGAATCGCGTCCTCGTAGTTGTAGCCTTCCCATGGCATATACGCCACGAGAATATTCTGACCGAGTGCCAATTCGCCGCGCTCTGTTGCAGAACCATCCGCAAGGATTTCACCTGCGACCACCTTATCGCCGACAAAGACGATCGGACGCTGGTTCAAACAGGTATCTTGGTTCGATCGCTGATATTTCTGAACCTGGTATTCGATCTCTTTGTTGGTTTGTGCGTCTCGCACTTTGATCGAGTTCGCATCCACGTAGCTCACTTCACCATCGGTCCGGCTGACGATTACCATCCCAGAGTCACGCGCTGCTTGTGCTTCGAGTCCAGTTCCAACTAAAGGACGCTCTGGACGCAAGAGCGGCACAGCTTGACGCTGCATGTTTGATCCCATCAGTGCTCGGTTCGCGTCATCGTGTTCGAGGAACGGAATCAGCGAAGTCGCAACCGAAATAATCTGCACCGGAGAAACGGCGACATAATCGACTTCTTCAGGCGTTGCGGTCGTAAAGTCCTGACGGTAGCGAACGGCGATCGATTCCCCGATGATGTTGTTGTCGTCATCGGTGTTGATGTCACCCGCTGCCACCCGCAAATCGTCTTCTTCGTCTGCGGTCATGTAGATCGCAGGCAAGTCTTTCCGAACGCGACCGTTTTCGACTTTATAGTAAGGGGTCGCGATAAATCCATATGGATTGACGCGGGCGTGAGTCGCTAGTGATCCAATCAAACCAGCATTCGGGCCTTCAGGAGTTTCGATCGGACAAATCCGCCCGTAGTGCGAGGGATGAATGTCACGAACCGCAAACCCTGCCCGTTCACGAGTTAAACCACCGGGGCCTAAGGCACTGATCCGGCGCTTGTGGGTCAACTCAGCCAATGGATTGGTTTGATCCATGAACTGCGACAACTGCGATGAACCGAAGAATTCCTTGATCGCCGCCACCAACGGTTTCGGGTTAACAAGCGATGCCGGAGTCAGTGAATCCGCATCAGAAACCGTCATCCGTTCCCGAATGATTCTTTCTAAACGGTTCAAGCCAACGCGGACTTGGTTTTGCAGCAGTTCACCCACAGAACGAACGCGACGATTACCCAAGTGATCAATATCGTCGATCATGCCGATATCAAACTCAAGGTTAATCAGATAGTCGATCGCGCTCAAAATATCCTGCGGAGTCAGAACGCGAGTCGTTTCCGGGACGTTGAGGCGAAGCTTCTTGTTCAGCTTGTAGCGTCCGACTTTGCCCAAGTCGTAGCGTTTTGGATCAAAGAATCGAGACTCTAAAAGCTGTGCCCCACCTGAAACCGTCGGAGGTTCACCCGGACGTAATTTCCGGTAAAGCTCCATCAGCGCTTCTTCTTCGCCGTACTGACCTTCTTTTTCGATCGTTTTCTGGAAATACTCCGGATGGCGCAACGAATCAAAAATCTCGTTATCGCTTAGACCCAATGCTTTTAATAGCACTTGAGCCGACAGCTTCCGAGTTTTATCAATCCGTACCCAAACCAGGTCATTCTTGTCGGTTTCAAATTTCAGCCAAGCACCTCGGTTCGGAATCAAACTCGCGTTGTAAGTCCGACGACCGTTCTTATCAGTTTCTGATTTGTAGTACACGCCAGGGCTACGAACGATCTGATTCACAATCACTCGTTCTGCGCCGTTGATAATGAACGTCCCTCGATCGGTCATCAGCGGCAGGTCACCGATAAACACTTCCTGCTCTTTGATTTCCCCAGTCTCTTTGTTGATGAGGCGCGTGGGGACATACATCTGAACGGCGTAAGTGCTATCGCGACGTTTTGCTTCATCGACATCATACTTCGGACGCTTCAGCTTGAAGTTCTTCCCGATAAAATGAAGCTCTAACTTCCCGGTATAGTCAGTAATAGGCGAAAAACTATCGAGTTCTTCGATCAAGCCTTCTTCTAGGAACCAGCGGAAGCTTGCCCGCTGAATCTCAACCAAGTCCGGCAATACGAAAGCGGGGGTGGTGTAGGTAAGCTGCTCAGTCATGCGTCTCCTCTGAAGGGTCGCGAATTGATCGCGAATCCGAGATTTACGGTAATTGCAAAAATATGACAATGCAAAAAGTTTGGGTTTCTTAAGAATCCCAAAACAACGAGATATTTAATTGGTGGAACGGGGTAGTATCCAGTTGAGCCTCCAAAGTTTCCAAATGAAAATTGGAACGAAAAGATGAGCCGCGAAGCCTTTAGCTTTTGGGAATTTGCAAAGCACAGGACGCTCGAAACGTCAACTTCTCAGAACTGAGAGGTTGGGGAGTCAACAGGTCGATCAAAATTTTGCCTAGCAATTTTCGCACTCTTCTCATTATGACGCAAGTTTTTCATTTTGTGTCTTGACGATCTCGCGAATTTGTGTGATCTATTTTCGATTCAGATCACTGCCAGTTCAGGAACCGTTAAGCCAAAGAGTTGACAAGCGTTCTGAGTCGTTTGCGCGGCAAGCTGCTTGATCGACGTATCGCGTAAAGCGGCAACCTGACGAGCAACGTATTGAACGTAGGAAGGCTCATTTCGTCGCTCGCCGCGCTTGGGAACTGGAGCAAGAAACGGACAATCAGTTTCGATTAAGATGCGATCGCTTGGAACCATTTGAGCGGATGCGTGAATTTGCTTGGCGTTCTTAAACGTCACCGTTCCACTAAAGCTGATGTAGAACCCCAGATCGAGAAACCATTGCGTTTCCTCTGGAGTTCCGCCCCAGCAGTGCATCACACCCTTGACTTGTCCTTGTTCTTGCCAAAACTGCTGCACAACCTGCGCCATCGTTTCAGCCGCATCTCGACAGTGAATGATCACAGGCAAATCGAGCTGTTGCGCGATCGCAAGCTGCGCCCGAAACGCTTCGATCTGCTGGTCTCGATTCTCTGCCTTGAAAAAATCCAAGCCCATTTCGCCAATTGCCACAACTCGCTGATCGGACTGCGCTAAGGTCAGAATCTCTGAAGTCGAATCCGTTGACCACTTTTCCTCGACATCCAGCGGGTGAAGTCCCACTGCAAAGAATAATTCTGGAAAGCGATCGGCTAAGGCTCGAATTTGATCGAATTCTGACGGCTCCACGCAGGAATGAACGAGTCGAACGACACCCGCTTCACGCCAGCGCGACGCGATCGCATCCAAATCCGGCTTGAATGCGTCGAAATTGATATGCACATGAGTATCGATCAGCTGCATTCTTTGTAAAAGTGCAAACTATGAAGCTGCTACGGTTTGCTTTTGCAGGGCGCGACCGAGACGAGCTTTGCGACGAGCGCCAGTATTGCGGTGCAAAACGCCCCGCTTTACAGCCTTGTCGATCTTGCTGTAAGCCGCAGACATTGCTTCGTCAACTGCTTGCTTTGCTTCATCTGACGGATTTGCCGCAAGCTGATCCACAGCCGTAAAGTACTTCTTCATCAGCGTTTTGATCGCTGACTTATAGGATTTATTTCGCAGACGGTTGCGTTCTGCGGTCTGAACGCGCTTCTTAGCAGATTTGATATTTGCCACGGTGAGTCTTGGAGAGCTTCTAGAATGGACAGAAAAATAGTCAGATAAAATACTATAGCATCGTTGACCAACGATCGTGTCTGAATCTCTAAAATCCAGGTTAAGCTAGATAAAAAGACATAGAAGCTCCCCATTTTGGGCGCGAGATCGTTAGAATCATTCAAACCCTGCATTTCTCTCGGACGGGTTCTTTCACGACTGACATAACTCCATGCTGCGAATTATTACTCAGTGGGCTGAGGCAAGATCTGAACTGCGACGCATTTGCGATCGTACTCATGACGAGCAAGTTGTACATAAAGAAGCGACAGTCCGGGAGGTACTGCAAGCTGTAAAACGCCAAGGCGATCGCGCCTTACTCGCGTACACCCTAGAGTTTGATCAACAAGACTTAAAGCCTGAAGAACTCAAAGTGAGTGCGCGTGAGCTTGAAGCTGCGTACCACCAAGTTTCAGGAGAACTGCTCGACGCGATCCGGTTAGCTCGTCAGCAAATTGAAGCCTTTCATCGTCAGCGCGTCCCAAAAAGCTGGGTGCATTTTGGCGAAGATGAGATTGTGCTGGGGAAACGGTATACTCCGGTCGATCGTGCGGGCTTGTACGTTCCGGGTGGCAAGGCTTGCTATCCGAGTACGGTGCTGATGAATGCGGTTCCGGCGATCGTCGCTCAGGTGCCGCGCGTCGTGATGGTGACACCGCCCGGAAAAGATAAAGCAATTAGTCCAGCCGTTCTCGTGGCGGCTCAGGAAGCGGGTGTGACCGAAATTTATCGAGTTGGGGGAGCGCAAGCGATCGGGGCATTAGCGTATGGAACAGAAACTGTTCCAAAGGTTGATGTGATTACCGGGCCGGGTAACATTTACGTGACGCTGGCGAAAAAGCTCGTTTACGGCACGGTCGGAATTGATTCGCTGGCAGGGCCTTCAGAAGTGCTGGTGATTGCCGATCACACGGCAAACCCGACTCACGTTGCCGCTGATATGCTGGCACAAGCCGAACACGATGCGATGGCAGCCTCAATTCTGATTACGACCGATTCGATTTTGGCTCGTAAGGTTGTGGATGAAGTGGAACAGCAGTTGATCGATCATCCGCGTCGGATTTTGACGGAAAAGGCGATCGCTCATTACGGCATCGTCATCGTCGTGGATTCTCTAGCCGCCGCCGCAGAATTGTCAAACGAGTTTGCTCCAGAGCATTTAGAACTCGAAGTGGCTGAACCTTGGGAATTGCTGCAAAACATTCGACACGCAGGCGCGATTTTCTTAGGCGATTCAACGCCTGAAGCGGTTGGTGATTATTTAGCTGGGCCGAATCATACCCTGCCGACTTCTGGATCGGCTCGATATGCGTCACCGCTGGGTGTAGAAACCTTTTTGAAGCACTCCAGCTTGATCCAATATTCACCGATCGCACTTCAGAAAGTTGCGAGTGCGGTAGACAGCCTGGCGACCGCAGAAGGGTTGCATTCTCACGCGAATTCTGTGCGAGTTCGGATGAAAGATCTAAAAGGCGAGGCGTAAGCTTTTAAGATGTCTCTGTCCGGAACAAGAAGCTTGATCTAAGCTGAAAGTAGTTTTTAGATTTGGCAGGAGGAACGATGTTTTCGCCACAATTGTCTCCGGATGCCATCTTATTTGACGATCGCGCTGATGCAGGTCGCCAACTCGCTCAATTAGTTCTGAAGGAAGCCCAATCTCTCGATGCCTCTTACATCGTTTATGCGCTGCCGCGTGGAGGAGTCGGAATTGGAGCTGCGATCGCCGAAGCGCTTCACTGTCCGCTTGATATTCTAGTGGCTAAGAAAGTTACTCGTCCTCAAGATCCAGAACTGGCGATCGGAGCCGTGACTGCCGACGGGCAGGTTTTGCGATCGCTCAATGTCAGGCTTTCAGGTTGGCAAGAGGCGCTAGAACGTGCCCAAACTAAAGCGAAAGAACAACTGGAGCAATTTCGAGATCGTCCGGATGTGACAGCATCCGGTAAAATTGCCATTCTCGTTGACGATGGAATTGCGACAGGTATGACGATTTCAGTAGCGGCGAAAGCCCTGCGCGAACAGCAACCGCAAGAAATTTGGATTTGTGCACCTGTTGCCCCCGCCGAATTAATTAAACGATTATATGAGTATGGCGATCGCGTCTTAGTGCTGGCGACTCCGGAGCCTTTCTTCAGCGTGAGTCGATTTTATCGATCGTTCCCGCAAGTGGAACTCGAAAGCGCGATCGCGGACTTGAAAAAAACTTTGCAAACCTGATAAAGGTAGAAGGATGACAAGTTTCTTGGCGCGGGGAAGGGTTATGCGGCAGTGGCGGAGTTTTTGGCACACGATCGAGTTTATGAGCCAGGAGAATCCTCCCCAGTTGATTGAGACGCTCATGTTAGCGCTGTCGATGGCGCTGTTTAGTGTCTGGATGATACAGGCGGAGTCGGCGCAGTCGGCATCGGCGTACTTACTGCTGGGCTTGGTGCTGACAGTCGGAGCTTGTGCGTCGATTTTGGTGCGTGAAGCGTTGATTCCAGCGATTCGTCCGCGCCCAACTCAGGTTATGGCAACGCTGTTGCTGTTGATCAGCCTTTACGGGTTTGCCGATTTTCTGAGAATTTCGCGGTAGGCAGCGATCGTCTGTTGAGCGATCGCGTTCCAACTGTAATAAGTTTGAGCATGATTCTGAGCGTTCTTGCCGCGTCGCAGTTGTTCGGCGCGATCGTGCAGGGCTGCTTTTAGCGTTTGAGTTAGGCTCTCGACATCGCAAGTACAAATCCAGCCGGATTGAGATCGCTCGATTTCTTGCCAGATGTGGACTTGATCGGAGATGACAACCGGAGTTCCGACGCTCATCGCTTCTGCAACTGCGATTCCAAAGTTTTCGTAGTATGAAGGCAAGACAAATAGATCAGCAGCTTTGAGTAAAGCGGTTTTTTCGGCTCCGGTGACGAAGCCGACGATCGAGGTTTTGTCTTTAAGTCGGGAAGTTTGGATGCGATCGCGAATGGCTGCTTCGTAGCTTGGATCTTGAGGATTTCCACCCGCAAGAACGAAATGAAAGTTTTGATCCAGTTGCTCAAGGGCGGGGATCAGCAGATCTAAGCCTTTTTTTGGATCGATGCGTGACATGAAAAGCAGAATCGGTCGATCGTCAGGAATTCTATACTTCTCATGAATTGAACTCGATTCAGAAGGCGGCAAGCTGACACCGAGCGGAATCACTAAATCACGAGTCACTGTATTAAATCGCTCTGAGGTTTTGGCTTCTTGGTCGCTGGTGAAATGAACGGCAGCGGCTCCCGCGAGATTTGGACGTTCAAGTGCCGCAGCGTAGAGGCGTTTGAGGTATCGTTTCTTTCGAAGGTCAGCAGGATCGAGTGTTCCAAGTGGGCGAAGAATGTAAGGGAGTTGGCGCGATCGAGCAATTGCCGCAGAACAAGAACTGACCGGAGAAAAGAGCGCGTGAATATGGGCTAAATCGTAGTTTTGAGCGTTGTTTGCAAGCCAATGAAGAAGGTCGATCGAGAATTTGTAGCGGCGAAACGGGGAGCAGCGAAAGTAGCGAATTTCACAGCCGTTTTGAGCAATTGGAATACCGAGAGGAACATCGAGCGGGGCTTGTCCGACATCGCCGTTTGAGTTGGTGGTAGCGATCGTCACTTCGACTCCTGCTTCTGCTAACGCGCTTGATAGCCCCAATATCATTTGACTAGGGCCGCCATAGATTAGCGAGATGGATGGAATGATTTGTAAGATTTTCATTATTTTAGAGCGATCGATAAAATTCCAGTAATTCCTTCGCCAACGCCCGATTTGTATATTTCGCAATCACACGCTCATACCCACGCTGCCCTAATTCTTCCGCAAAACTTCGGTTATCCATCAATTGCGCGAGTCGATCGCTTAACTCTCCTACGTTTCCTTCTGGAAATACCAATCCCGCTCGATCAATGACGTTCGGAATTTCACCGGAATCTGATCCAATCACCGGAACCTGACACGCCATCGCTTCGATTAACACATGACCAAATTGTTCTTTCCATCCAACCGAAGTTAGTGTCTTAAATTGGTAAGTTGTTTCGGACGGTAAGACCAAAGTATTCATCAAATTGATGTAGCGGTAAACTTCAGCATGAGGCACACTTTCGATCCAAATTAAGCGCTTGCTAAACCCCAAACTTTTCGCCTGCTGCTGGACTTCTGCTTTTAGTTCGCCGCGTCCTAGTAGAAGTAATTTCCAAGTGCGATCGCGCAAATTATCCAATGCTTTGATCAGCGTGAGAATTCCTTTTTCGGGTACGAATCGTCCTGCAAATCCAATTACAAAATCACCTGAATTAATTCCTAGTTGTGTCGCAAGTTTCGGTTGGGGTTGCGGACAAAACAAAGAATCATCTACACCTAATTGCGGCATAATTTGAAGCTTGCCTTGATAACCACGATCGCGCAAAATTTCCGCTCCAGCCTGATTTCCAGCAATGATTCCGTTCGTGTGTTTCAAGTTATATGCTTCGAGGAGTGAAATCGGAAACTTCAGCTCATACGGCAAATTCCACCAGGTGAAAAAGAGATTTTTTGCCTTCAGTCTAAGTAGATGATTTAGTGTAATCAATTGAGCATAAGCCAGTGATTTCGAGCCTTGCTCAACTTGAATGATGTCGGGACGAAACTCTTTAAGTAAAGAGATTAGATCGGCTCCAAAGGTTAGTAATCCTTGATTGTTTTGGCTGAAGTTAGAAATAGGAACGACTCGAAATGAGCCTTCTTCTTGATAGCGCGTCTCGATCGTATCTTTCATCACGCCGCCCGGTTTCCATCGCTTCGGCACAACGATCGTCACTTCAATTCCCGGTTCTAACTTCGCTAGAGTGCGGAATTTTTCGCAGTTCAAATCAACAATGTACGAATGGCTTGCAACGAGAATCTTCATGGTCTTACCTCATCTTGTTGCGTATAGATTTGTCCCTTGTTCCAAAGGGAACGAATGACAGTGACGATCGCGCTCATAAATCCAGCTAAATAAAAGCCAAGTCGCATCAAAATTTTGATTGGAGAACCGCTTTTATGGCAGGGTGGACGACCTAAAACGTGGCAATCAAACAGCCGTAAAAAGAATCTCGTGGCTTGTGAAATGCTTAGATTGTTCAAACCCATCAAAAAGTGATTGTGATAAAAAGTCATCTGATATTTCAGCGATTTCGTGCTGATATCGTGACAGCCCCCCGTTTCCTCGCCTAAATGCACCAGTGATGCTTCAGGGTCATACCAAATCATCAATCCCGTCTTACGAAGTCTGAGGCAAAAATCGGATTCTTCTCGAACGGCACTTCCCCGAAATCGTTCATCAAACCAAATTCCATGCTGCTGGAAAATCTCGCGCCGATAAGACATATTGCAACCTCGCGCACTCAGCACGCGCTGCGGCTTCACCGTATGCACCAGATTCAAGTGATACCAAGCAATTCCTGGATCATGCGCCTCCGGTGGCAGGTCTTGAATCTCTAACCCTGGTGCAAAATCGGCTAGCTTCATTCGATCGAACACCCGTCCCGCAACGGCTCCAACCTCTGATCGCTGATAATTCTTCGCGTGTGCCGTCAAATAGCTCGGTTCTAGCTGCACATCATCATCGATAAACACGAGAATTTCCCCGCTCGATCGCCGGACTGCATAGTTTCTTGCTCCCGGCAAACTCGCCCAATTCAGGCGAAACCAGCGAATCTTGCCGACCTGCGCCAACTCTTCTAGAAACTGCTGCGTATCCGGTTCATGCACAGGCGTTTGATCGACCACTAACACCTCGTAATGAGGGTAATCCTGCTTTAGAACATCGATCAGGGTTTCTCGTAGTGGTTCTTCACGCCCATAGGTTGGGATGATGACTGAGATAAGAGGCTGAGTCATAATGCCAGAGGAAACATCGCCGTTAGTGTTCCCAGGGGGTTAGACTTTAGACCTCAGACGGAAGTGGAATTTCAATAAAAAACTTTGTTCCTGCTTGGGTTGAAGTGTAATAAAGCTTGCCGTGATGGTACTTGGTGACAATTTGATGACTAATCGAAAGTCCTAACCCTTTGCCTTGACCGATCGGCTTTGTGGTGAAAAAGGGATCAAATATCTTTGCTTGAATCTCTGATTCAATTCCGTCACCATTATCTGAAATCGAAATTTTCACCCACTTTTCATTATTTTCATTAATGAGTTTTGTCTCGATCCGAATAACTGGACGCTGCGGTTTTGCTTGCTCTATTGCCTCGATCGCATTTGATAAAATACTGTAAAATACCTGATTCAATTGACTCGGACAGCACTCAACTTTCGGCAGATCACCATACTCTCTAATTAATTGGATCTCTGTGTAACGCAGTGTCTTATGTAAGCGATGTCGTAATAACGAAATTGTGCTCTCAAGATTGGAATGTAGCTCGATCGTTTTACGTTCTGACTCATCCAGGTGAGAAAAGGTTTTTAGCCCTGTGACCACTTCTTCAATTCGTAGAGTTCCAAGCTCGATCGAACGCAGAATTTTTGGCAAATCATCGGCGATAAATGTCAAATCAAGTTCCTCAACCTCAGCTTGAATCTCAGCCGGAAGATAAGAAACGTTTTGTTGAAATAGCCCAATTAACTTCAATAACTCCTGAGAATATTGCTCAATATGAAATAGATTTCCTTTAATAAAGTTGTTTGGATTATTAATTTCATGAGCAACGCCTGCAACCAGTTGCCCCAAACTAGATAGTTTTTCGGTTTGTATAAAGTGCTGAGTTTGCTGCTGAATAAGATGCTGCGCTTGATGGAGTTGATTCAAGGCTTCTGTTAAATCTTGATTCTTCTTGTGAAGTGCTGATTCTGCGACTCGCCGATCGTGCAAATACGATCGCAGCATTTGCAGCACAGCCAACCAGGTTGGCACTAAAAGCAAGATACTCGTTGCCATAATCACCAATGACCACATCAACGCAGTCTGGTAATTGTGAGAATAGAGTTGAAGCTGCTGCTGGATTCTGGCATCTCGTTGAGCCACTCCCGCCGCGTAAATCTTTTTCTGCGCTTTGTACTCTGCACTGGTTAGAAGCTGTAGCGCTTCCTGCTGCTGATTGTGCTGCACTAGCTGGAAAGACTTTAATTCCAACGCAATTAGAGCTTGATTTGCAGCATCGACTTGCTTTGCATCGTCGCTGGAATAAACATCAGGTACAAGATGGATGGACTCTTTAATCACCTCATCGAGTTGAGGAACGAATTCGTGATAACGGTTTTCCCAAGATCGATCGCCCGTTGCCGCATTCATTAAGGCAGACATAGTGAGCACTTCATCGAGATAGGTGGCTCGATCGTTCAAGTGTTGTAATCGCTGTTCCTGCTGCCGAATTCGACTAAGATCCCCATAAATCCGCCAATTCATCGCTACTTGCGGTGCAAATAATCCGATCGTTAACAGGACGGCAAGCACGATCGTATGCGAGGGCTGCTTGAGCAGTACCGGTTGCCACCGCTTTAGAAGTTGAGACTTGGGAAGATGTTCGAGCATTAAACAGAGGAAAGTGACAGTGAATACTCTGCAAACTTACCCGTTAGGTTTCCCGCAGGCCATCTTTAAGTTTGTAGAAAGAGATGAAGGTGATTTAATTCTTCTCGGCACTTGTTCAGAACAATGAATTGAGTGAAAGAGTGATGATTTTTGCCAGAATATCGCGATTTTTTAAAGGAAATGATGATGTTCCCTACAAAAATCGTGAGTTTTATTCAAAAACGCTGCCCGTTGTAGCGACAAGCGCGATGTTCATCAAAACGATCGCGCATTTTGTTAAAACAGACGCGATTTTAGCGCTTTCTCTTCTTCTTTTTCTTCGGATCTTCGACTGGAATTGGCTCTAATCGATCGAGTTCCGGCAATTTCAGGGCTACACCCGCGAAAAACCAGTAATACACTGCAACCGGATCGACATCCAGCGGATAGTAATAAGTGTTGTAGCTAATCACTAAAACGAACGTCCAAAATACTGCGCCATAGCCCCGGAGATTTTTGTCTTTTACAGAGCGATACGCTTTGAAACAGGCGACCGTTAACCCCGTCACCAGCACTAGAAACAGAATGACTCCAATTGGCCCAATTTCATACATCACCTTGGGATAGTACGTTTCAATCAATTCCGTTTCTCCCATCGCCCGCGCCGAATTCGTCGCCCGTCCTAATCCTTTCCCTAGTAAACTGGCTCCCCGCACCACCGTATTAAACTGTTCCTTGATAAAGGCATCTGGCGGTGACGCATTCCAGCGACTTACAGCACTATCCACTCGCTCTTGTACCACTGCTGGATTCGATGCCATCGCCACAACGATCGCACCTACTAGCCCAATCCCGATCGGCAAAAATCGCTTCAAGTTCGCAATCTGACCCGTGGTAATAAGCTGAATCACGATCATCGTCGGCACTAGCATCAGTGCAATCCGCTGTCCGCAAATCACCGCCATAATAATCGTCCCCAGCATCCCAATCCCGCCGACGATTTTCCAGAGGAGATTGCGATCGAAGAACGTCACAGCAAACGTCGTAAATGCGCTTGAAATCAGATACCAGCCCCACTGCCACGGAGCTACAAAGGTTCCAGGTAATCGAATCACCCCTTGTTCTGGCGTATACAGCAGCGCTCCCCCAACAAAGCAACGCGCATCCAGAGAAGCCTTAAACAAGTCTGCACCTTCTCCGACGGTTCCTTTACAGCGCCCCGTTTTGAGCAGCATATACTGCACAAATGCCAGTCCACAGCAAATAATGACCACCACCACCGTAACTCGCATCAGGTTGTAGACATCCTGCTTTTTCTGCATCAAATAGTAGGCACAAGGAATCAGCGGTGCGTATCCTAGAAGCACTTTCAAGCCCAAAATTCCCATCAAAAAGGGCTTCTCAGAGGGCTTACCTGTAAATTGCTGCGCCCCGTTAACAAACAACAGCACCAAAATGCAGTAAACCAACAGCAACAGCAAGGGAGTCTTCAACGATGGTGGAATCATCATCGAGAGCTTCTGCCGCTTACAGCCTTGATAAATTGCAATCAAAGCAGGAATGTACATTCCATCTTTTGCCAATTGCATCAGAGGATTATTCCCCACTGTGGCATAGGTGATCGTGCCGCCAAATGGCATATAAATCAAAAAGGCGTGAAGCGCTTGCCAAGGGAACTTAAACGACAGCATCAGCGTAAGAACTCCCGCAAATCCTCCTGCTCCGCCTTTGATCCCCCCGATCGCAAACAGCGCCATTCCGACCACGATCGAGATCATCGTGGACATGGAAATAAAGTTCATTGCTGCTTTGCGAACCTGAATCGCTTGGCGCTTTTCGGCTAAACGTTCCTTCAGGGTCAGCGTTGCGTCTGTGTCGATCGAGGACTTGCTTTTCTGCTTTTTTGCCATAAGAGCCGGAGAACACGGAAAGCTGAAGTCAAATTAAGCACCTGAATCATAGCCGAGATTGCAAGAACGGGAAGACTAATTGCAGCCCTCCAGCAAATTGAATCATGCTCACTCGAAATGCCCTGCGCTACGGGCGAAAAGCCCTAACCCTAGAGATGTTGTTAGGCAGCGCGATCGTCATTGGTATCTGTTTCCGCATTCTCAATCTTGGAACCCGCGAATTCTGGTACGACGAAGTTTTGTCGCTGCTGCTCTCGACGGGTCAAAGGCTGCAATACTCACTGCCCGACGATACGCCGATCTCGCTTGCCCGATTCACCGCTTTGTTAAATTTGCCACCTGAGAATTCCTGGGGTGCGATCGCCAAAACCCTACAAGGCTTAGTTCGAGGACTCTACAAAGGAGAACCTCATCCCCCTGTTTTCTTCTTAGCCCAACACCTCTGGCTGCGTCTCTTTGGCAATAGTGAGATTGCGATGCGGAGTTTGCCCGTCTTGTGGAGCTTGGGCTCGATCGCGTCCGCTTACGGATTGGGACGGAAATTACTCGACCATCGTAGCGGCTTACTGTTTGCGGCACTGCTGGCGACGAATCCCTTTTATCTGTTCCACTCGCTGAATGTCCGAATGTACACGCCCTTGGTACTGTGGGCAATTCTCAGCGTTTGGGCGCTGCTGGAATTGATTTCGCGCCCTCGTTGGAAGTGGCAAGTTGGGTTTATTGCGTCGATCTCGCTCGGTCTGCTCACCTTTTACTTATTCGCCTACTGGGTTGTTGTTTTGGCAGCGTTGGCGCTGGTTCTTGATCGCAAGCACTGGCTGCAACATGGCATCAGAATGACGATCGCGGGACTGCTCACTCTGCCGTGGGTGATTTCGGGAACTTTGAAGCAGTTACGAAACGCCGACCTCGATCGCTTCGGAGTGCGAGACGGCAACCCTGCCTTATTGCACCTTCAAGATCTCTGCCAAACGATAGGGGCGCACTTAATTGTGGGCGATTGGGCAACGACCTTATCGGTGCAGCCGACCTTAATCTCTGGGCTGATTGCAGCTGTGGTACTTGGACTGGCGACAATCTATCTTTGGAAGGCTAGGCAAAAATTAAGCTTGACGATAGGGTTGGGGATGAGTTTATTCCCTCTGCTCCTAGCATTTTGTGTCGATATGACGACGCAAAAATATACGCTGGGGTTTGGATGGGGACGAGCGCTGATCTTTGTGCTGCCAGGATGCTTATTGCTGATGACGATCGCAATTCGACAACTCAAAGCACAGCAAGGGATCGCCGCGCTCCTGGTACTACTGTTGTACTTGGGGATCGATGCTGGGGATTTGACTTTAAGACCCCGATCGGTGTTTCATCAAGTGGCAGAGATGGTTCAACTCGACTCGGCTCCAATGCTGATTGCAATGGATTCCCAGGCTTGGGGGCACGTCAATCGCTTGGCGTATTACATTCCGCCCACCAGTCCTGTGGATTTACTAGCTCAGCCTGCCAGTCGACTCAGTACCAGCCTAAAAGCCGCACTTAAAAATTCTGATTATCGTCGGGTGATTTGGCTTGAAAGTGGTGATCCAGTCTGGTCGTCACCTGCAACCGTTCAAGAACGTCAACAGATTCAACAGGTTTTAGAGGAACGATTTTCGCTCTCCCAGACTCGATCCCTTACGGGAACCATGAGTCTCGATCAGTTTGAACTCAAACTATATCAAACTGCCCGATAATCTCTGTCGTTTTATCCTAACTACGTCATGATTGTGCCTCCTTCACTTTTGTTGCCGCCCTCTGGTGAGTTAAAGATTCCGTATGCTCCAGAAACCGAACGACCCGCCAAGCCGATCTACTTTTCGCTGGTGGTTCCGACTTACAACGAAGGGCGGAATATCGAACAGGTGGTACGAGTGTTATCGGGATTGCTTGATCATGCGCTCCCGAATGATTACGAATTAATCATCGTGGACGACGATAGCCCCGATCGCACCTGGGAAATCGCGCAGCAGATGACCGCAGAGTATCCGAATTTACGGGTGATGCGGCGACAGGACGAGCGCGGTTTATCAACCGCCGTGATTCGAGGTTGGCAGGCTGCACAGGGTCAACTGTTGGGGGTGATCGATGGAGATTTGCAGCATCCGCCAGAAGTTTTGCTGAAGCTGATTCAGGCAGTGAAAAATGGTGCCGATCTCGCGGTTGCGAGTCGTCACATCGAAGGTGGGGGCACGAGCGACTGGGGCTTTATTCGTCGAATGTTGTCGCGCGGAGCGCAGCTACTCGGCTTGATGATCTTGCCGAACGTGGTCGGGCGGGTGTCTGATCCAATGAGCGGCTATTTTATGGTGAGACGCAGCGCGATCGCGGAATGTCTGATGAGTCCGCTCGGCTACAAAATTCTGTTAGAAGTTCTCGGTCGGGGACAAGTTGATCGCGTTACCGAGGTCGGCTACGTGTTTCAAGAGCGACAAGAAGGTGAAAGTAAGGTCACTTGGCGGCAGTATGTTGAATACTTGATGCACCTTGGAAAGCTGCGATCGCGAGGCAGAATCGGACGACTGCGCGAGAAGTTCCAGTTCGGGCGCTTCTTACGGTTTGGCTTGGTGGGATTCACTGGCGTGTTCGTCGATATGGCAGCGTTCTATCTGCTCAGAGTGCATTTCGGCTTGGGGATCGCTCGCAGTACGATCCTCTCGGCTGAACTGGCGGTTGTGAATAACTTCCTCTGGAATGACTTGTGGACATTTGGGGATATTTCGCGGGGGCAGCCTGGAAAACGCCAGCGATTTAAGCGCTTCCTCAAATTCAACATGATTTGTTTGATGGGGATCATTCTGCAAGCGCTGATTGTGAGCCTGTTTCACGATGTCTTTGGCATCAATGAATTCATCGCTAAACCGATCGCGATCGTGCTTGTCACCTTCTGGAATTTCTGGATTAACCTCAAGCTCAGTTGGCGCGTGACGGATGTGCGGCGCAAATAGGTTGACCTGTCGATGTCGCGCTTTGCCGATTTAAAGGAACTATAAAGACGGCGAACGCACTGTTCGCTGTTTTTGTTCCTCGACATCACAGGTTAACCCATGAGCTTTCAGATTGATCGCGGACTGTTTCTGCTGGACTTCTCCGATTTTCACGCGATTTTAGGAGTTTCGATCGAGGCAGAGGTTAAAGAAATCCGCAAACAATACCTGAAGATTGCCCGCCGCCTGCATCCAGATAGCTGTGTTGCAGAGCTTGGGTGTGATAAACAGCTTGCCGAACAACTGTTATCCAAATTGGTCAATCCAGCTTGGCAGAATCTTTCTCAAGAAAAAAACCGCACCGACCATCTGCTGGTGCTGAAGATGAAAGGCCAAGGAGCCGCCCGCAAACGTCACGAACTCGACTTTGGTAGTAGTCTTGCACGGCAGCTTTTGTCTTCTAGCAACGCTGACTATTTCTACCGCACTGCCCTGAAGGACTTGTCCGATCGACAATACGAGCAGCTAGACCAAGCGATCGAACTCACCGCCCAAATTAGCGAACTGAATTTGGCGTATCTGGTGATGAGAGAAGGCGCTTCCGAGGGCAGCACACCCAGAAGTCAAATCTACACCACGACTTCTACGTCAACAAAAGCGCCCACTCAAGCCGCTCCTACTCCGATCGAATCGCTCAACGATCAGTATTACCGTCGCGCAGAAGGATTCATGGCAAAGGGAAATTATGTCCAAGCAACGATAGAATTGCGAGATGCCCTAAAAATTGAGCCAAACAGTAGCCGCTGTCACAGTTTAATGGGTGTGGTGTATTTGCGGCAAAATCAACCGACGATGGCGAGAATTCATTTCAACAAAGCGCTCTCCATCAATCCGCAAGACCCGATCGCGCTTGAGGGCAAACAAAAGCTCGAACCTCCAGCAGCAAAACTGCCAGAGAGTAAACCCGCAGCCAAGCCCACAACAAAATCTAGCGGTAGTCTGTTTGGCGGTCTTTTCGGCAAGAAAAAGTAACGCTTATCTCATAAAGACTCAATGGTTTACCAGCCCCCCGCAGGCGCACGCGATCTCCTGCCTCTCGATGTCGCGCAAAAACGTTGGATTGAAGATCGGCTCCAGCAAGTATTTCACGGTTGGGGCTATCAC
The DNA here is from genome assembly GCF_039962505.1 of Leptolyngbya sp. DQ-M1. Classification (NCBI taxonomy): domain Bacteria; kingdom Bacillati; phylum Cyanobacteriota; class Cyanophyceae; order Leptolyngbyales; family Leptolyngbyaceae; genus Leptolyngbya; species Leptolyngbya sp. DQ-M1. The sequence continues at coordinate 169,287 of NZ_JAMPLJ010000005.1, read as the reverse complement.
CGGATTATTACCTCGACGTTGGAACGCCTGGATACGCTCATGGCAGGCGGCGCGATCGAGCGATCAACGGTGATTCAATTACATCAGCTTGAAGAAGATCCCCTCGGTTTGCGCCCGGAATTGACCGCTTCGATCGCCCGCACGGTTGCCACTCGGCTATCAAATAGTACGTTTCCCCAACGGCTTTATTACAACGCGAATGTGTTTCGTCGCGCTGAAGAAGGCAGCCATAGCCGTCAGCAAGAGTTTTATCAAGCGGGAGTCGAATTGCTGGGCGGTGGCGGTCTGCGATCGGATGCCGAGATTCTCTTGCTATTAATGGACTGTTTAAAGAGTCTCGATCTTCCTGGACAGTTGATTTTAGGTGAGGCGGGATTAACGCGATCGCTGCTCTCTGCTTTTCCTGAAGCAATCCGCTCTAAGGTACGTCATGCCATTGCCCATCTCGATCGACTTGGATTGGAAGCCTTACCGTTATCAGATGAGCTACGCGATCGAGCGTTGCTGCTGTTGGATCTGCGCGGTAAACCTACGGATGTTCTCCAAAAAGTCAGCAGTTTGAACCTGAATGAGACAGAACGCTCGATCGTCAGTGATCTCAAATCTCTAATCGAACTCCTACAAGTCAGTGTAGAAGTTCATTTGGTGCTGGATTTAAGCTTGATTCGCACGTTTGATTACTACACCGGCATTGTGTTTGAAGTGGTAGCGCAATCTGGGCAAGTGGTGCTTGGACAGGGCGGAAGATACGATCGCTTGCTCGGACAGTTTCACCCGCAAGGCGAATCGATTCCGGGGATCGGCTTTTCGCTTCAGCTTGAAAATCTGCATCAATTGTTGCTGACCACCGGACAGTTACCGAAACAAACGCCAGCGTGTGATTGGCTGGTCGTGTCAGAGGTGCCGCAGCTAGCGTTTGCTCATGCTCAGAAGTTGCGGGAATCGGGCGATCAAGTTGAGGTTGATCTCAGTTGTGGAACGCCTGAAGCGATTCGGAGTTATGCCCAACAGCGACGGATTTCTCAGATTGCCTGGATCAATGTAGATGGAGCAATTGCGATCGAACGATAAATCATCCTGACTTCAACGGTGCGATCGTCGATTTGCGATCGTTACCGTTGTTTGTGCAGTTTGATTTTCAGGATGTGCAAGATATTTTTGTCGATCGCGATCGCAGTCTACTTAACCTGAGTTCGGGATAAGGAATTGCCGAAAACCTTGATTTCTCGTACCTTTTGGCTCTGATGACCGTGAAGCCATTGTCAATAAAGCTCACAATTGCGATTGTTCTTAATTAGAAAAGTCTATTGAGAACAATATGTAAAGCAGTAGTCCGGCTAAGTCCTGCCCCACCGAGCTTTCAGCATTTTGCTTAACCCGAACTCAGGTTACTTACCAGCCGTTAAAACCTGTTCAGCCGTCAGCTTCAAACCTGGGAAGGTTGGCGAATCAATAATCTGATTACCTCGAAATTGCTGAATCTCATATTCCCCATCCACTAGCCTACAGACAGAGAGAGTCGGTTGTTTGGGCTTCCCAATGTGTCGGGTTCCCCCCAAGCTTGCGTAATCGGCAATCCAATATTCAGGAATTCCTAGAACTGCGTAATCCTCAACTTTACGAGCATAGTCATTTTGCCAGTTGCTACTGACCACTTCTGCCACGAACTTAATTGAACTACCTAGCGTTAGGATGGATTGCTCAGACCAGAGTGGTTCTTGAATGAGTTCAGATCGATCGACGACTGCAACATCAGGGCGAAATGCAGTCATACCCGCATTAGCTGGACGCAATAGTCCCCGTTGAAGGACAAACCAAGGTAAATTTGTTTGATCGATCTGGACACAGATCTTTGTCGTAATGAATGCTGCAACTTCCTCATGTAGACCTGTTGGCTCCAAATCGAACACCTCACCATCGATCAGTTCATAGCGGTTATCGCCACCATAACGGGCAAGAAACTCGTCAAAGCTGAGTGGCTGTTGCTGTATTGGCTGAGCGATTGTAATGGTCATAAGTCCACACCTAACTCGATGCCTTGAGGACTGCTGTGATTATATTTTATCTAGCTGGTACAGATGAATTACTTCGATCGACAAACTCGCCTTGTGATTGACGATCGCAATTTATATCAAGTTCCCCGTGATTTGAAGGATGTCTTCAGGATTCTAGTCGCGCTAGCACAATAGGGTTAAATTAGCAGCGCGTAACCTTAGTGACAGCTACCCTTCAACCTATAAACAAATCATACAGAATGGCTGGTAAAGGGATAACCCACCACCATCTATTCAAGAATTGAACTAACTGTTGTCTCCAATCTGCTTTCATTTCTGGATCAGATGATTGGAAATCAAACTTAGCTTTATACGCTTGGTATTTGCCGTCTGGATTTATACTCCAGCTTTGTTCTCCTGCTGCAACAGTAAACCCGTTGTAAAATGGTGTCTCAGATTGCTTACAGAAATCACTCAGAAGATTCTGTAGAAGTTTACTTAGCTTTCTAGCCCTTTCAGTATCTCGCATCACAATTTGGACAGGTCTAACACGCTCGCCTTCAGAGTTTGAAAATGTATTAACCATATCCAGGCATAGTACAACATCAACGTGAGCTAGACCTCCTAACATTTTTCTGTTGCTTGCATCTATAAGAGACAAGACAGATAAATCATCTTTTATCAAGTTTTCCAAAATAACTAAACCTAGAGCGTCAGAATAACTGAGAGCTTGCTTGCTCTTTTCAATCTGTCCATTCGCCTTACTCAAAGACTTATTGATTGAGTTATAGAAGTCACGCTTAAAATTCTGTTGTGAAATATTACCCTTGCAGGCTAGCTTCTCTACCTGATGCTGAATCTTAATGTTTTGGATCTGCTTGACTTCACAGATAACCTGGCTGTTGAACAATAAAAAGTCTGACCGCTCTATGCCTTGAGGGAAACAGCTATCGTATTGTTTTCCTTCTAAATTAACAGCCTGGTCATACATTTCTAGAAACTCTAGCATCATTTGCTTTGCAGAACCGATTTGTATCGAAAGACTAAATATTACTCTTATTACTCTAATGTACCAAGCAGAAACTTTGCTCTCTCAAAGGCTTCTTCAATTTCAGCAAGTTATCCCAACTCATGCAAACCGACAAAACAAAAGCGGGAGATTGAAACAGTTTCAATCCCCCGCTTTAGCTTATTTCTTCGCTAACTTCTTCGCTTTCGCCACTTTCCGCAATCGAATCGATTCGGGAGTGACTTCTAGCAGTTCATCGGGTCCGATGTACTCCAGAGCGCGTTCTAGGCTCATGTCGATCGGCTCTTTCAACTGCACCAATTCTTCACCCCCCGATGCGCGGTGGTTGGTCAATTGCTTCGTTTTACAGACATTGAGTTCGAGATCTTGGGGTCGATTGTGTTCACCCAAAATCATGCCCTTGTAGACCTTTGTACCCGGTCGGATAAAGAACACGCCGCGATCTTCAGCGTTCTGCATTGCGTAGAAGGTTGCGACTCCTTCTTCAAACGAGATCAGAACACCGTTACGACGCGCTTCGATCGCGCCACTGATCGGACGATACTCTAAGAAACTGTGGTTAACGATGCCCGCGCCGCGTGTCAGTCGCATACACTCACCCCGGAAACCAATCAGACCCCGCGCCGGAATCACAAATTCTAGATTCGTGCGTCCGTTGGTTCCGACTTGCATATCCTGCATTTCGCCCTTACGCTGTCCAAGGCGCTCAATACAGCCACCGACTGATTCTTCTGGGACATCTAGAATCAAGGTTTCAAACGGCTCACAAGGTTGACCATTAATCTCACGGAAAATCACTTGCGGCTGAGACACTTGGAACTCATAGCCTTCCCGGCGCATCGTTTCGATTAGGATGCCTAAGTGCAACTCGCCTCGACCTGACACCGAGAGTTTATCCGGCGAATCGGTATCTTCGATCCGGAGAGCTACGTTGGTTTCGAGTTCCCGATACAAGCGATCGCGCAATTGCCGCGACGTAACGAAACTGCCTTCTTGACCGGCAAACGGTGAGTCGTTTACCGAAAAGGTCATCTGCAAAGTTGGTTCATCAACTTTAATCAACGGTAATGCCTGCGGATCGTTGGGATCAGTAATCGTTTCCCCAATGTTGGCATTAGCAAATCCGGCAACGGCAACAAGATTTCCAGCCGTAGCTTCTTCAATTTCGATCCGCTTCAGTCCCTCAAAGCCCATCAGCTTCGAGATCTTCGACTTGACGATTTCTCCGGTTTCTGTGACGATCGCTGCTTGCTGACCCATTCGGATCGAGCCATTGTGAATCTTACCGATCACAATTCGACCGAGGTAATCGGAATAATCTAGCGTGGTGACTTGTAGCTGAAGGGGCTTGGTTACATCTCCGACTGGCGGTGGAACGTGGCGCAAAATCGCATTAAAGAGTGCCTGCATATCGCTTGCCTCTTCTTCCAGCGTATCTTTTGCAAATCCTGCCAAACCAGAACCAAATAAGTACGGGAACTCGCACTGGTCATCATCTGCGCCGAGTTCGATGAATAGATCCAGCACCTTATCGACTGCAATCATCGGGTTGGCGCGGGGACGATCGATTTTGTTGACAAAGACGATCGGGCGCAGTCCTTTTTCTAGCGCTTTCTTCAGCACGAATCGCGTCTGCGGCATCGGGCCTTCGTTGGCATCGACAATCAAGAGACAGCCATCGACCATGCCGAGAACGCGCTCAACTTCACCGCCAAAGTCCGCGTGCCCAGGCGTATCGACAATATTAATCAGCGTTTCTTTGTAGCGAACTGCTGTATTTTTCGACAAAATCGTAATGCCCCGCTCACGTTCGAGATCGTTCGAGTCCATCACGCAGTCCGGGACTTCCTCTCCCTCGCGGAACGTTCCCGCTTGCTTAAGAAGAGCATCGACAAGCGTAGTTTTACCGTGGTCAACGTGAGCAATGATGGCAACGTTCCGAATGGGAAGAGTCATAAAAACGACCGTTAGGGTGCAAGAATTCGTAAAAAGGCTTAACAATTCTATCCTAACGGCTTCGCGTTAAGTTGGGAATTTGATCAGAAACTAATGCCAAAATTCGATCGGCAATTTCATCCGCCACAGGCAGCACGGATAATCGATTGCCCTGGCGCACGACTGCGAGTTCATCTGGCGTGAAGGTCTGACGCAAGCGATCGAGCGAAATCAACGGCAATTTCTTTATAAACTCAACTTGCACGGTCTGCCACCGGGGAGACTCGATCGGCGATTTCGCGTCGTAATATTTGCTATCAGGATCAAACTGGGTCGGATCTGCGATATTAGATTCCACAATCTTCATTAAGCCTGCAACCCCAGGAGGATTTGCATTGGAATGATAGAAAAAAGCGACATCTCCCGATGTCATCGATCTCAGATAATTGCGGGCTTGGTAGTTACGAACGCCATCCCAAACGGTGACGCGATCGCGCTCTAAGTCGGTAATTGAATAAACGGCTGGCTCTGATTTCATTAACCAATACTGCATCACATCGTCCCAATTCTGCGGGCAGTCTACCGCACCCTCGGTCATCGATCTGAAAGTGTTGCTAAATGTCAAATCTCCCTGGTTTGCTACATCGAATCTGGAGAAACAGTTTTTCGAGAACGCAACCTGATATAAAAGTTTCGAGAGAGGAGTGAACATCGCATGAACTTAGATAAAAGCGCTTTGGATGTGTTAAAAGAAACGAGCCGCACCTTTTACATTCCAATCAGTCGATTGCCTGCCGGACTGCAAGAAGCAGTTGCCTCGGCGTATCTCTGTATGAGAGCGATCGACCAGATCGAAGACCATCCGACCCTGGACAATGCGGTGAAAGCACGAATGCTGCGGCAGATTAGCTTGGTTTTGCAGGCAGGCGATCGCGGATTTACGGCGGAAGACTTTCGCCCGATTTTTGCTTCAGAATTAGCCTACCTTGAAGAAGTTACCCTGCGTATCGATGAGTGGCTGTCCTATGCGCCCTCGGGCATTGCCCCGCGAATTTGGGAAGCGATTTCAACCATGTCCGATCGCATGGCGCACTGGGCAGACTGCAACTGGGAGGTGCACACGCAAACGGAACTCGACCAGTACACCTTTAGCGTTGCGGGATCGGTGGGATTGCTGCTGTCGGATTTGTGGGCATGGTATGACGGCACGAAGACCGCTCGAATTGAAGCGATCGGGTTTGGGCGCGGCTTGCAGTCGGTGAATATTCTCCGCAATCATAGCGAAGACTCCACTCGCGGCGTGACGTTTTACCCAGAGGGTTGGACAAATATTGAAATGCAGGCTTATTCTCGTCGTCAGCTTGAGCTTGCAAATGCGTATGTCGCCTCTCTTCCAGAAACGAGTCCGGCTTTGGATTTCTGCCGCATTATTTTAATGCTAGCTCATGCGAGTCTGGATGCAATGCAGCATGGAGCCGAGAAGTTAACGCGATCGGAAGTGTTGGAATTGGTTCAGCAAGCGACAAAAGTGAGTTAATTCGATCGAAAATCCCGTAGAGAGAAACATAGGCTACTTCTCCCTAGGGGATTTTCCATCATCAACTTAGGAATGTGGCTTCGGAAAGCTCGGTAGCTCAACCGCTGCAAGTGACTCTCGTTTCTTCTGCGATCGCTGTGGATACACAATCGGCGATGGGCTAGTTTCTGAAGTCAAAACATCGATCGGCTCAAGGTTGCGGTCGATGGCACTGAGCGTAATGAACGGCGAAGCAGAGGAAATCGCCGGCTCATCCATCAGCGGCAGCCCTAAGCTAAACGGATTTGCAGCGATCTCTTCGATCGTCGGCTCCTCAACCGGAAGCGATTCGAGCGTAGGCATTTCTGGAACAACAGTCGGTTCATCCTCCTCAGAAGCCTCAACCGTTAGAGAAGGCTCAACGACTAGAGATTTACTGGCGTTGGGCAAGAACAAATCAATATTGTGATGAACGCTGGGCTTTTCTTCGGAAGCCGATCGCGCGATCGTGTAGCTGAGCGGCGGATGCACGACGATCAGTTCTGGCTCTGCCATCTCAATCACTTCGTGTTCGATCGTTTCGTGGTTAATCTCAACGGCTTCAGTCGCGGTTGTTTCGGGTTCTTCCTCGAAGAGACTGTCATCATCGGGAGCCACTGCCCAGGCGCTTTCAGGTGGGACAAAGGTGTTCACCGTTTCGGATTCCCAAGCTTGCTGATCGAGCGTGGTAGACCAGGGCTGCACAGGCTGTGCCTTGATAAAGCTAACTGATTCGCACTGAGACTCGCTCTGTGAGATTGCGTAATCAACTGACTCTTCAATTTTTTGAGTCGCAGAAACATCGAGGCATTTTTCTAGTGCAGCTTTGAATTGCAAGGTGTATTGCTGCTGACGATGGAGGCGCGATCGCAAGTCCCGACAAGCGTTCTCAGACTGGCGCAATTGCTGAATTTGATCGTCGTAGCGCTGCTGGGTGAGGGCACAATCGCGCTCTAACTGGGCCACCTGAGTTTGGCTAGCTTCGAGTTGTGCGGTTAGCGTTTCGATCAGAATTTGCTGCTTTTGTTGAGCTTGATGAGCTTGTTCTAAGCTCTGAGCCAGTTGATTGACTTCGGTTTGAGCGGTTTTAGTGGTTTGAAGCTGCTCCGCGATCTGCGCTTCTTGGTCTTGCAATCTCTGGCGCGACGCATTTAACGCCTGACGCTGTTTTGCGATCATGGTCGCTTGCTGTTGAGTCAGGTGAGTGAAGCGGGTCGATCGCTGTTCTGCTTCAGCTTGTTGAGTGCTGATCTGCGTCTCAAACCGTTTGGTTTCAGCTCTCAAAGTGGCGTGGGCTTCTCCAAGGGCAAATTCTAACTCCGACACCCGCGATCGCAATCGATGATTGTGCTGTTCTAAATCTCGGATGCGGAGACCCACCTGTGAGGGTTCTGGCTCGGCTTCTGGAATGGTATCGACATCGATCGCATTGGGAAAATTTACGGTCGTCCAGCCCTTTTCGGTTTCGGATGGGTTCTCGACGGGATCAGAAGGGACAGAAGGGAGGTTTTGGTTTTCAGCTTCACTCATGGGATAACCTGCAAGACGTGATCAACTCAGCACAGCAGCGTTTCTACAACGAGAAACATTGAATGATATACAGTTATAGCGACAGTTGTGAAAAAATGAACGTTTTCTTCTAAATTTCTGTCATGCGTCCACTTAACTTATCAAGTCTTGGAAGAAAACGAACATTTACTTCAGAAATTGAGCGGTAATCAACGGTTCAAAAGCAATACTGCTATTTTATGGAATCGCGATCGACCGCAGCAATCGATCAACAATGATTCGCGATCGAATGCCACTGGCTGCAATGATTCGGTGCGAGAGAACGTGAGGCGCGATCGCTTTAACATCATCCGGGATCGCATAGTCTCGACCTTCGAGAAATGCGAAGGCTTGTACCGCTTTTTGAAGTGCCACAGTTCCGCGTGGGCTAACGCCTAAAAGGATTTCCTCGTCTTGGCGGGTCGATCGGACTAAATTCAAAATGTAGTGCTGAAGCGAGGATTCCACCCGAACCTGAGAACACAGGACTTGTAATTCGCGAATCTCTTCGACACTGATGCAAGGCGGCAGATCTTGCACCCGTTGACCCGACTGCAAGCGCTCTAACATTTGGAGTTCTTCGGACTCGGTGGGATATCCAAGCGATAACGACAAGGCAAACCGATCCATCTGCGCTTCCGGGAGAGGAAACGTGCCTTGATATTCAGCCGGGTTCTGAGTGGCGATGACGAAAAACGGAGTGGGAACTTTGCGCGAAACGCCGTCGATCGTCACTTGCTGCTCTTCCATCACTTCTAGCAGTGCCGATTGAGTTCTTGGAGTAGCGCGGTTAATCTCGTCAGCTAAGAGCACATTGGCAAAGATTGGCCCTGCCATGAACTCAAACTCGCCGGTACGGGGATTCCAAATATTTGTCCCGGTGACATCCGTTGGCAGTAAGTCCGGTGTGCATTGGAGCCGCTGAAACTTGCCGTTAATTGATCGTGCTAAGGATTTTGCCAGCAGTGTTTTACCCACCCCTGGGACATCTTCTAATAGCGCATGACCCCCAGAGAGTAGCGCGACGAGAACCAGTTGAATTGCTTCTTGCTTGCCGACGATCGCTAAACTCAAATGCTGCGTTAACTGCTCAATTCGCGCTCTCATCGGGGCACTCCTACCGGGTAAGTCCTGTTGATCATACCCACGGTTACCAGGACTGGCGACAATTCTAGGAAATTGCTGTGAGCGCGGTTCTTGCAGTGTCGCAGTCGGCTTTGATTTGCGCTTTGAGATCGTCGAGCGAAGCAAACTTCTGCTCTGAACGGATGAATTCTTCGAGTTTCACAATCAGCGTTTTGCCATACAAATCACCCGCCCAATCGAGTAGATGTACCTCGATCGTTTGACTCATACCGTTTACAGTCGGTCGATTGCCGATATTCATTACGCCCAGGATTGCCGTTGCACCCACACCCAAAACTCTGACGGCATAAACGCCTTGTCGTGGTATGAGTTTGTGCGGTAGAAGTTGTAAATTCGCAGTCGGAAAGTCGATCGTTCGCCCAAGTTGCTGTCCGGTTACGACTTGTCCGATCAAGCGATACGATCGTCCCAACATTCGGTTCGCATTGTGCAAGTCTCCAGACAGCAATGCTTCTCGAATGGCAGAACTGCTAATTCGCGCTCCATGAGTTTGCAGGAGCGGCACGATCGCTACTTCAACTCCAAAGGTTGCCGCGATCGCTTGCAAATCTGCTGCGGTTCCCGATCGCTTATATCCAAAGCAAAAATCAGCCCCAACGCTAACCCGACGCGCCTGAAGCTGATGAACCACAATTTCTTCAACAAACCGCTGCGGAGACAAACTTGCTAATTCTCGATTAAACGGCAGTAAAACAAGCTGCTCTACGCCCATTTCCTCAAGCGTCAGTACCTTTTCTTCGTGCGGCGTGAGGAGCGATCGATGCTCTCCGGTAAAAAATTCTTTTGGATGAGGGTTAAATGTAACAACAGTAGAATGCAAGATTCCATCGTTACTTAAGACAGGCGTAATTACTTGTCGATGCCCTAGATGAATGCCGTCGAAATTTCCTAGAGCAACGGCAGTTGGAGTTAAAGCAGTAGTCGGCGAAGAGGTGATCCACACACTTCACATTTTGACATACATCGACTGAATTGATTCAGGAGATGGGGTGAAGAAAATCAACTACCTCATCGAAACGCCCGATCGATAAGCTGGAGCCGGAAACAACGCTTCAAACCCAGCCTGACGGTAATTTGCCGGCTCCGGTGCAACGTCCCAAAGGCTTTCGTAATAGAAGTACGCTACTCCTAAGCCGCGATCGCGTGCCGCTCTTGTCTGCTCCTGAATTTGGTAGATCGAAACGGGATTCGTTCGCTGTCCTGTAAACACGCCTATGCCAGTCGGGATTCTTTGTTGGGCAAATTGAATTTCTGGACGCGAAATCTTTTCGATAAAGCTCTGCAAATTCGGACGATACACTTGCACAATCAACTCGTCTGCAATCCCTTGTCGTACCCAAGCGAGCCAGTCTTGCAGATGGAATTTATAGGCAAAGTCATAGTAGTTCGGAGAAATCGAGACGATCGCGTTTGATTTGCGATCTTTGACGGCTTTTTCCAATTGCGCCATGAAAGCTGTAATTTTGTTCGCTCTCCAGCGCATCCAAGCTTGATCGGCTGGATTTGCGGGTACGTCTTTTTTGGTTTCTTTCTTGTAGAGCGATCGCGTGTACGCATCGTAGCCGAACTCACGCGGCAGGCTCATATTGTCGTCAAACTGAATCCCATCAACGTTGTACTGCGTCATGACCTCCACCACGAGCGAGGTAATGAACTGTTGCACTTCAGGATGAAAGGGATTGAGCCAAGCAACTTCACCTGCACCACTGATCGAAGTTTGAACACCGTTGCGCTGTTCGGTGAGCCAATCGGGGTGATTGACTGCGAGTTCCGAAGTTAGGGGAGTCATAAAGCCAAACTCAAACCAGGGAACAACCAGCAGCCCTTGACGGTGAGCACGATCGACCACATCCGCCAGAATGTCATGACCATCTGATCCCCGATACACAAACGGCTGAATGCCCTGACGCTGCGCGACTGCACTCGGATAGGTCACATAACCAGAATTCCAAATCACGGGGTAAATGGTATTGAAGTTCAAGCGCCCCAGTTGATTCATCGCCTCTTGGACTTTTGTGCGGTCTTTCATCACATCAAGATCGTTCAGCGTCAGCCAAACGCCCCGAATTTCAGGACGAACGATCGGGACTGCTGGTGTTCCAACCGGCGGGACTGCTGGTGTTTGAGCGATTCCAGGCGTTTCAGTCAGAATCACTGTGAGCAAGGACACCAAAAACAACGGAATGAGAACCGCTTTTCTCCAATGCTGTAACAAGGTGCGAAACTGAATAGCCATGAGAAACTCTATCAACATCAAAACGGACAAACCCAATACACCAGCCATAGTTTACAAGCATTGCGGCAGCGCATCAGGGTAGACGCGATCGGCTCGTCAAAACTTTTTATTGCTAGCGAAGGACATTGGACTAACATATCGACGCAATTGAATCGACATCATCGCTGACGTAATATTCTCTTTGAGGTGCCCGATCGCTTCCGGTTGCCCCGGAGATTGTCAGGCTGTATTGTCAGGTTGTGTGGCGCAGTCCTAAATTATTCATGGTATTGGGGGATAGGGGGCACTTCTCCCTCGTCAGGTTTTGCTGAATTTGTTGGAAGATTCGGCAGTAAGTCGCGTTAACTGCCTCGGTAGGTGCTATATGACCAAGGAGATGCCAGCAGTGGCACATGATAGTGAGCATCCGCATCTGCAATTCCAAACCGAATAGGAATACGATCGAGAAAGGCGGGTTCTGGGGTTTTAACGGATTTTGCTGCGAAGTAGTTTCCGATCACAAACACTAACTCATAGGTTCCGACTTTAATCTCTGACTCATTCAACATCGGGCTATCGGTGCGTCCGTCAGCGTTTGTTGTCACTGTTTTGAGATGCGTTTTCTGCTCTGTTTGCGGCTCGATCGCCCAAAGTTCAATCGTTAAATTCGCAGCCGGACAGCCGTGAGCCGTATCGAGAACGTGAGTGGTTAGCTTACCCATGTGAATTCCACACGCTTGAATTTCAGCGGCACAATAGAAGCATGGAGAAGTTGCCCACGGTTCTATTCCCGGAAGTCGATCGCGCTCCGTTGCCACCAGTCGGAACTCATCATAAGCCACCACGCGGACGATCAGAAAGCCAATTTGAGCGCGATTTATGGCGCTACTTTCCCGGCAAGATTCACACGGGTTTATTAGTCAAACGCCCGGAATTACAGCAGCCTTATGTGCCGGATTTCGCTTATCTCGATCGCGCTTTTGCCATTGATATCGAAGTTGACGAGCCTTACACCTACGACACGCGCCAGCCGATCCATTTTCTCGACTGCCCGAAAGATCGATCGCGCAATCAATTTTTCACCGATCACGGTTGGATTGTGATTCGCTTTAGTGAAGCGCAAGTGATTAAATCTCCTGCAAGTTGCTGTAAGGCTATTGCATCAACGATCGCGCTAATAAGTCACGATAATTCAATCATGTCTGCATTTCGCCAGGTTCCGACTCTGAAGCCCGATCGACGTTGGACAGCAGAGCAAGCCCAACAACTCGCCGCACAGAATTATCGGGAACGACTGCAGTACCAACCCATAGAAGAATCGCTCAAACAGCGACGTACCCAACAATCCAACTTGATGAATGGCGATCTGAGCTTCCATTGCCCAACCTGCGGCGAATTGGTTCGCTGGCAGGGGCACTACATCAAATGTGCGAATTGCGGGTACGACAAATTTGTACTCTAGCCCGTCACGATCTTTGGCACTTTGAAGAATTCGCCGTCTCGATCGGGTGCCCCTTCTAAAATCGCTTCTCGATTTTCATAAGGTTGATGTCGATCGACGCGCACGACGTTGCTGACATCGATCGCCCGTGTTGTGGGTTGGACATTCCTTACATCTAACTCGCTCAACTGCTCAAAGTAGTCGAGAATATTGTTCAACTGCGTGGTGAACTTTTCTTCTTCTTCAGGCGTGAGTTGCAGTCGGGCAAGATGCGCCACTTTTTGCACTTGTTCGCGATCGATCATGAGACGCTCCAATAAAACCGCTTAGAAGTATACATCGATGTCCGATCGACCCGTCGTTTTCAGCCAGTTTTGCGCTTCAATGTAGTTGTTCGGCGCTTGCAGAATCGCTTGTTTCCAGTAGTCTGCTGCTTGATCAAATAGCTTTTCGCCTTCGTCTTCCCTACCGTCTTCTTTCGCTCTTTCTCCCATATAGTGATAGATCACAGCGATGTTATTCAAAGCTTGGGGCAGACGGGGATTTTCTTCTAGCGCCTCATGATACAAGCTCAAAGCTTTTTCGTGATTGCCGTTGCTGGCGTAGATTAGACCCATGTTGTACAGAACGTAGCTGCGATCGTTTGGGTCTTCTTCGAGTTTGAGCGCTTCTTCGTAGTTTTCGAGCGCTTCTGCGTATTCACCATCTGCTTGCGCCGACATCCCATCACGATAATAGGCAAACGCTTCTTTTTCCTTACGGGAGGCGGGAAAGACTTTCAGAATGATATCCGCCATGACGGTGAAGCTTTTATCGATGAAGTTGTCGTTGCGTTGAGATCTAGACATAAGGCAAAGGTGTTTGTTATACAGCAAGACATTTTTTAGTGTAGCGCTCAATCGATCGTGCTTCTTCGGCAATCCATAAGACGACACAATTTCATGAAAGCTAAACTAAAGAAAGAGTAAATTCTGCTCAGGAACCCTCTTATGACCGCATCCCCTGATCCCGCCATTTTGAGAGCGATCGAATCTCTGAACTACCGCGCTACGGTCGGAGATGTCGCTACTCAAGCTGGCTTAAATGTAAATTTTGCTGAAAAAGGACTCCTTGCTCTCGCTTCCCAAGCAAACGGAGAATTGCAGGTGGCGGAATCTGGCGAAGTTGTTTATCAGTTTCCGCGCAATTTTCGCGACATTCTGCGCGATAAAGATTTTCGACTCCGCCTGAAAGAAACCTGGGAAAAAATTTGGCGCGTTTTGTTCTACCTGATTCGGATGTCGTTTGGGGTCGTGCTGGTGCTGCTAATCGTGGCATCGTTTCTAGCGATTCTGGCGCTGACGATCGCCCTGAGTTCCAATCGCGATGACGATCGCGGTGGCGATTTCTCGATGCCGACGGTTTGGTTTAGTCCCGACTTTTTCTGGATTTTTACGCCCGATTACGATCGCCGTCGGGTCGATCTCCAACATAGCGACCTGAACTTTCTGGAGTCGATTTACTCGTTCTTATTTGGCGATGGCAATCCTAATGCAGACCTAGAAGAGCGGCGCTGGCAATCGATCGCAGCCGTGATCCGCAGCAATCGCGGAGCCGTGATTGCAGAACAGATTGCACCGTTTTTAGACTCAGTTGGTACAGTTTCGGAGCAGGAATCTGAACAGTACATGCTTCCCGTCTTGACCAAATTTGACGGACGACCCGAAGTAAGCCCCGATGGGCAATTCGTTTATCATTTCCCCTCGCTGCAAACTACCGTGTCTCAGCAGGAACGGCAGTGGCTCCCTGCTTTCTTGCGCGAATCACTTTACCAATTTAGTCAAGCAAGCTCTGGACAAATTACCTTAGCCGCAGGTCTGGGAGTTGCACTGTTGATTCTGGCGATCGTGCTCACGGGAATGACGGCTGGAATTGGAATTGCTGCTTTGAGAGTGCTTGCGTTTATTGGACTCGGTTATAGTACGGCGTATCTTCTGATTCCAGGGGTTCGCTACTTCTCGATTAAAGGACGCAATCAGAGAATTCTAGACCGCAACCGAAACCGAGAACTGCGGGCGAAGCAATTGGCGCAGAGTGATCCGATCGTTCAGCACAAACTCGCTTATGCTCAACAATTTGCGGCTGAGACGGTGATTCAACAATCCGATTTGATTTACTCAACCGATCGCGACCTAATCGAACAAGATGTCGATCGTTCAGCACAAATCGATGCCGAGTGGCAGCACCGCTTAGAAGGCAAGCAGTAAGCCACTCGGCGCTGTGCCGTTACTGCACCTGAATTTGAGCCAGTGCCGTATTGAGATAATACTGCTGCAAGATCTGCTGATAATTGTAATTCTGGCGTGCCATGTTATAGGCTCCCCACTGACTCATGCCCAATCCGTGCCCAAAACCGCGACCGTTGATGAGAAACCCAGCGACGGCTTGTTTTTGTCCGCCTTTACTGGCAACAGGTTGAAACTGCGGTGCGACGGTGAAGAGCGTACTTCTCAAGCCCAACGCCGATCGCACCGCATCGCCGTCCACAACTTTTGAGCCGCGATCACCAACGATCCGCATCGATTGAACTCGTCCGCAAACTGGAGTCGTTTTCACAGGCTCCATGCGCTGCAAATTCCCTACGCCGAATCGAGTGCCAATCTCAGCCGTAGTGAAGGTTTTCGACCATTCATTCACGGGTGAGCCTTGATCAAAATTATTTCGCACCGTTCGCAGGTAGGGTAGCGCTTGCACCCAGACATCTTCAACATTCTCGGTGCAGCCTCCTGCTGACGAATGGAACACCGCGTTGATGACCCGATTGTTATGGGTTAAAACTTGTCCAGTTGTCGCTAGAACGGCTTGCTGGGTTCCGGTAGATTCGGATTGCAGTCCGTTGTAGACCTGCCAACCCTGAGTATCACCAAGGTCGAAAATGCCGTTTCTGGCGTTTTGGCGTTCGTGCAGGGCATAGCTGCGAGCTGCAACGGCTTGAGCTTTCAACGCTTCTTGGGGCCAGTTGCCGTTCATTTCTGCACCCAGAACGCTAAATAAATATTGCTCTAGGTCTACGTAGTTCACGGCGGTGAGTCCTTTCCCTGTTGGAACGAGATAGACTCGACCGCGATACCAGCGATTGCCAATCCACACAACCCCGTTTTTGTCTTTGGGAACAATCCACAATGCGCCGGACTGCCAACGATCCAGCGCGACTCCCCCGTTTTTGACTTGGGCGGCAAAGCCGTTCATACCTTGAATTTCACCGACCACGCGCTGAGCGCCATCGAGAACTTGAGCGTTGACCGAGCTACCGACATTGACTTGGGGTACGTCCTTTTCGATCGCAACGCGCAACTCGACGGATTTCTGAGCGCGAACCGGCATCATCGTGGCTGCCCAGATCAACAGCGCCAAGCCGAAGGATTTCGGGAAAAAGGTGAACAGCGAGAGGAGCGATCGAGCATTCATTTGATTAACCATTGCACTACAGGGGTTTCACTAATAACGAACAGCGGTCATGCCAAGCGGTCAGGATCAATTTGCCTCGATTTGCAGAAGTTATAACATTCGTTACTTTGTGATGAAAAGCGTTGAGTTTTAAGAAGACACTAAATCTTTAAATACCATTGTGGAGGTTCTTTACATAGTTTTCTGGGGATGAACCCTTGAGTTGAGGAGAGTGTCGCTGTGATTTAGGGGGTTATTCAGATTCATCGAAGCGAACTGTTCCTGTCGAACTCGGATTAAATTGCGAATCCTTTTCGATGTCGGTTCTCGGTTCAGAATAGTTCCGCAAGCGATTGACGATCGCAACCCTCAACACAAAGAAGAGCGACCAGCCATCGCTCGTCGCTCACAGAACAGCAATATTGCTAAATTGCTAAATAGATTCAGATCTCATTCATTTACGCGAAACAGAGATTGTGCTGCTGATTTCACGGTGTCGCCTACTTCAGAGAGCGTCTGAGAAAGCGATCGCTGTGATTGCAGAATCACTCGCGCACAGTTGCGTCCTGGCAATCCTGAAATTGAGCCGCCGGGATGCGTTCCAGCTCCGGTGAGAAATAATCCGTCGATCGGTGTTTTATAGTTTGCTAATTCTGGCAACGGTCGGAAAAACATCATTTGATCGAAGGTCATATCTAAGTGATAGTAGTTGCCTTTCAGCACTCCGATGCGTTCTTCGAGTTCGGGTGGGCTTTCGATTCGACGTGCCAGAATCGAGGATTTCACGTTTGGCGCGTAGTCTGCGAGTTTGTCGAGGACGCGATCGGCAACCTGATTTTTTAGTTCTTCTGTCCATCCTGTGCCTTTAAGTCCGGTTCCGTTGGCTCCCGCAATTTGATAGGGCACAAAGTATTCGATCCATAAAACGTGCTGACCGTCTGGCGCTAAAGATGGATCGCGCATACTGGGAACAACGGCATACATTGAAGGATCTTCAAGGGGAATTCTGCCAATGTTCGGATCGGTGTGTGCGAGTTCAACTTGAGCAACTGAATCTGCAATCAGAACTGATCCGATCAGATATTCATCACGGTGATTGTGATTCACAAATTTAGGTGCTTCCGACAAGGCACAATCAATTTTTAGAATTGCCTCGTTGTGGTTTGTGATTCTTCGAGCTACACGCTCTCGTAACTTCGGATCAGCCGCATCCACATCTCTTGGATCAACTAAATTCAAGAACAATCGCTGAGCATCTAGACTGGAGATAACGCCAATGTTTGCGCGGTATTCTTGCCCATTCGTTAACCGCACACCTTCTGCGCGATTGTTTCCGATCAGAACGGATTTGACGGGTCGATCGACGAGAATGTCCCCACCTAAATCGTTGACGCAGCGAACCAGTGCATCGGTAACGGCTCCGGTTCCACCTCTTGGACGTGCCATTCCAGGATTGTGGCGCAGCGACATCATAATCGAACCGACTGCCATATTTTTCTGTGAAGGTGGCGTACTCAGTTCGGCTGCCAGTCGTGCTAAGGGAGCTTTGAGGAATTCTGAATCGAAATACTCATCAATGATGTCCATGGGGCTAGTGAACATCGATCGAATGAAGTCGAGTGTTTGATCCCCTCCGCCTATCAATGAAAAGAGATCTTTAATCTTTTCAAGATCATAGTTACCTGCCATGTCTACGATCGACTTTGGCGGTGCGTTAAACATCGGAGTCAAAAATCCGATCACTCGCTGCCAGAAATCATTAAATTCAGCATATTTCTCAGCATCGCGAGGACTGTAGCGGGCGATTTCTTGACAGGTTTTTTCCACCGATCGATGAGCAAAGAAATACTTGCCGTCAGGATGCGGACAGAACGCCACGTGATCGCAGAAAAGATACTCTAAGCCATATTTTTCGAGTTCTAAATCCCGCACTACTGGGCCTAAATGGATGAAAAGATGGTCGATCGCGCAAGGGCTGAACTTGAATCCAGATACTACTTCTGGCATGAATGGCTCGGTCGTTGCGGCTCCACCCGGAATGGGGTTCTTTTCGAGGATTAAGACTTTATAGCCTGCTTTGAGGAGATAAGCAGCACAGGTCAAGCTATTGTGTCCTGCACCAATCAGGATGAAGTCATACGTGTTCATATCGCATCGCTCTTAGAAATCGCTCTACGGCTTACGATAGACAAAACCTCGATCGATTGAATTCACCCTTAAGTCAGGCTTTATTGCTTGTCATACGCAAGTTCGCCCAAAAGATAGGTGGCTTGAATCGAGCGATCGTCACCCATAATGATCAAGGTGAATAATCGATCGCTCAGGGCTTCTAAAGTAATCGGTGTTTCGGCTTGGTTACGCAATGCCATGATCGGGGTCGATCGCGGATCAACCACAATAAAATCTGCTTCTTTGCCTACCTCAAAGTTTCCCAGCTTATCTTCCAGATGAAGCGCTTTTGCTCCTCCCAATGTTGCTAAGTACATTGCCTGAAATGGAGAGAGCTTTTGTTGTCGCAGTTGTGTAATTTTGTAAGCTTCGCTTGCGGTTTGGAACATTGAAAAGCTGGTTCCACCCCCGACATCGGTTGCAAGTCCAACTTTGATTTGGGCAGAGGTTGCGCGTTCAAGATCGAACAATCCGCTACCAAGGAATGTATTAGATGTCGGACAAAACGCGATCGTCGATTTTGCTTCCGCGAGTCGATCAAATTCCGCTTCGGTTAACTGCACACAATGAGCAAAAATTGATCGCTCTCCCACCAATCCAAATCGATCGTAAGCATCTACATACCCTTTACTGTCTGGGAATAGTTCTTGCACCCAAGCCACCTCATTCACATTCTCAGAGAGATGGGTGTGTAGATAAGTGTCTGGAAACTCTTCTAGAAGCTTGCCAGCATACATTAATTGTTCCGGTGTGGAAGTCGGTGCAAACCGGGGAGTGACCGCATAAAGCGATCGACCTTTTTTGTGCCATTTCTCAATCAAGGCCTTGCTTTCGTGATAAGACGATTCTGCAGTATCTCTGAGAAACTCTGGAGCATTGCGATCCATCATCACTTTGCCTGCAATCAGGCGCATATTTCTGCGCTCACTTTCTTCAAACAAAGCTTCGACCGACTCTGGAAACACAGCCGCAAGTACCAGCGCTGTAGTTGTTCCATTTCGCAGCAGTTGATCAATAAAAATCGGTGCAATTCGATCGCAATAGGCTTTGTCTTGGAACTTGCGCTCAACCGGAAAGGTAAACTTCTCCAGCCATTCCAATAACTGCTCACCATAGGCTGCCATCATCTCCGTCTGCGGGAAATGAACGTGCAGATCAATAAATCCAGGGAGAATCAGGTGGTTAGGATAGGTGACGATCACCACTCCCGCATATTTCTCTTTTAATTGCTCATACGCGCCCAGTTCTTTGATTCTTCCGTTGTCAACTACGAGTAAACCGTCTGGAAGGTATCGCACACTTTCAGATTCCGACACAAAGAACGGATCAGCAATAAAATCTAGAATGGCGCTGCGGAATGCTTTGACAGTCATGAAGAATCGAGGAACTAGACTCCTGCTTGATTTTAATCGCTCTCTGTCACTGTGCTTGAATATCGCTAGGATTGATAAGAAGCCGCCGTTAAGATGAATGACTGAATTTTCCCCGAACCCGCTACTTGCTCTGAACTACGAGCCTGCGTTTGAGCGCTTAGGAGACGAGTTCTCCGATCGTGTTTCTGCCGCTCAATTTCCCCAACATATTCTCCGATTTCGCAACGATGACATTCTGGCGCAGTTAGGTCTAGAAAAGGTAACCGATGAGCATTTTATCGAGGCCTTTGGCAAGTTCCAGGGACGAGAGCCGTTCTTGGCAATGCGGTATCACGGATATCAATTCGGAACTTATAATCCGGCATTAGGGGATGGGCGTGGCTTTTTATACGGGCAAGTCCGCGCAAAGGACGGAGAACTCTATGACTTCGGCACAAAAGGTTCAGGAAGAACGCCTTATTCGCGGGGTGGCGATGGTCGGCTGACGCTCAAAGGTGGCGTTCGAGAGGTGTTAGCGGCAGAGATGTTGCACCGCTTGAAGGTGAGAACTTCACGCTGTCTCAGTTTGATTGAAACTGGGGAAGGACTGTGGCGCGGCGATGAACCGTCTCCCACACGATCGTCGGTGATGATTCGATTTAATCGATCGCATATTCGCTTCGGTACATTTGAGCGATTAGATGCCATTAATCGCAAAGATTTGATTGCGATCTTGCTCGATCATGTAATTGAAACTTACTATCCACATTTGACGAGTGAGCGCGATCAGTATGCGTTGTTTTATGCAGAATTAGTCGCCAAAGTTGCTCAATTAGTCGCGCAGTGGATGGCAGCAGGATTCTGCCATGCCGTATTGAATACCGATAATATGTCGATTACGGGTGAAAGTTTCGATTATGGCCCGTATGCGTTCATTCCCACCTATCAACCCAGCTTTACTGCCGCTTATTTTGATTACTACGGTCGGTATGCTTATGCAAATCAAGCGGAAATTTGCTACTGGAATTTGGAGATGTTACAAATTCCATTAAGGCGCGTAATTTCTGAGGATGATCTTAAGTCTGGCTTATCTCAATTTGCATCACACTACGAAAAAGCGTATCAACAAAGAATGCTTTATCGATTGGGATTTGATCAGTTAGAAGAATCGATCGCATCAGATTTAGTCTACCGAACCGTTCAATTTCTTCAATCCGCTCAAATCGATTATCACGACTTTTTTTGGCAGATTACTAAACAATTTGATCCAAGCTGGAGCCAGAACGCGAGTAGCATTTTTTCTCAACATGAAACATCAAACACGGAATTAGCGCAATTGTTTGAGAACTGGCGACAAAGTTACTATCAAGCTTTGCAAACGTTAAGTCGCTTTGAGATTGATCAAATTCCTGCAAAGCTGAACGAATATAACTCCGAAGTCGGATTAGTTCGCCCAGAAATCGAAGACGTTTGGAATCCGATCGCAGAGGACGACAATTGGCAACCCTTCTATGATTTATTAACTCGAATTCGTAAGTAAGACAATGCTGCAAACTCCTGTTCTATTAACTTCGCGGTTAATTGTTCGATTGCTTCAGCAAAACGATACAGCAGCGATCGTGAAATACTATACCGAGAATCGTGCATTTCTCGAACCATTCGAGCCATTGCGTCCGGCTAATTTTCACAGTCGTGAGTTTTGGTCGCAGCAGATTGAGAAAAGCTTGATCGAATTTGGCTATGATCGATCGCTGCGCTTATTTCTATTTAAGAAAGATGATCCACGAACTGTGATTGGTGCAGTAAATTTCACCAATATGAGTCAAGGAGTTTTATATTCTTGCAATTTAGGCTATAGCCTTGCAGAAAAAGAACAAGGACATGGCTATATGAATGAAGCGCTACAAGCTGCCATTCAATATGTATTTACTGATCTGAATTTGCACCGAATTAGCGCAAATTATATGCCGCACAATCGGCGCAGCGCGAATGTTTTGAAGAAGCTAGGATTTGTGATCGAAGGCTATGCTAGAGATTACCTTCTGATTAATGGCAAGTGGGAAGATCACATTCGATCGAGTCTAATTAACGAAAATTGGAGACCGTCATGAGCGACACGATCGCGGCGATCGCAACAGCAATTGTCCCCGAACAAGGAAGCGTCGGAATTGTTAGATTGTCCGGCTCTGAATCGGTTGCGATCGCTCAAAAACTCTTTCATTCTCCCGGTCGCCAAATTTGGGAAAGTCATCGCATTTTATACGGCTTCATTCGCCATCCTGAAACTCAGCAAACGGTCGATGAAGCCTTATTGCTTTTGATGCTGGCTCCACGATCCTACACCCGCGAAGATGTAGTCGAATTTCACTGTCATGGCGGCATTATTGCGGTTCAACAAGTGCTACAACTTTGCATCGAACAAGGTGCAAGATTGGCGCAACCCGGAGAATTTACCTTAAGAGCATTTTTGAATGGGCGATTAGATTTGACACAAGCCGAGAGCATTTCGGATCTCGTTGGAGCACGATCGCCCCAAGCCGCCCAAACTGCTCTCGCCGGATTGCAAGGCAAATTGGCACACCCAATCCGCCAGCTTCGTGCAACTTGTCTCGATATTTTGGCAGAAGTCGAAGCCCGCATCGACTTTGAAGACGACTTACCCCCGCTCGATGAAGCCGAGATTCAAGTGCAATTTCGTCATGTTCTCGCTGAAGTCACGCGCATTTTAGCGACTGCCGATCGTGGTGAATTGCTCAGAACCGGATTAAAAGTCGCGATCGTTGGTCGTCCCAACGTTGGAAAATCCAGTTTGTTGAATGCTTGGAGCCGCAGCGATCGTGCGATTGTGACGAATCTTCCTGGCACCACTCGCGATGTGGTTGAATCTCAGCTTGTCGTGGGTGGCATTCCGATTCAAGTGCTTGATACCGCAGGCATTCGCGAAACTGAAGATCAAGTCGAAAAAATTGGAGTTGAACGATCGCGTTTAGCCGCTCAATCTGCGGATTTAGTATTATTTACGATTGATGCTCAAACGGGATTTACGGAAAGCGATCGCGAAATTTACGAACAAGTGAGCGATCGTCCCTTAATTCTGATTATTAACAAAATTGATCTTGCTGAAGTGAACGGTGATCTTCCTTTGGCACTACAAATTGTGAAAACTGCGGCATCGCTAAATCAAGGAATTGATGTCCTAGAAACAGCAATTCTAAACACAGTTCAAACCGGAAAAATTCAAGCCGCAAATTTAGATTTAGCGATCAATCAACGTCAAGCGGCTGCATTAACCAAAGCGAAAACAGCGTTAGAACAAGTGCAAATGACGATCGCCAATCAACTGCCGCTAGATTTTTGGACGATCGATTTGCGAAGTGCAATTCAAGCTTTAGGTGAAATTCTGGGCGAAGATGTCACGGAGTCGGTACTTGATCGCATCTTCAGTCGATTTTGTATCGGCAAGTAGGACAAATGTTTTAATTGTGATAAATCTAATTTAGCTGAACGCGAGGTAGAGCAATGGCAACCACTCAAGATGCCTACGAACTAGCAAAACTGCTCGCAGAAATTGAATATCCAGATTCTGATGGTAAACCGATGGCAGAAACCGATTTTCAGCGAGAGTACCTGATTTACTCGGTTAGCGTATTGGATCTCTACTTTCAGAATCAGCCTGATGTCTATGTCTCTGGCAATATTTTGATTTACTACGAAGAAGGCAATTCAAAAGCTTGCCTCTCTCCGGATGTCTTCGTAGTTAAAAATCAGGAAAAGCGCAAACGTCGATCGTACAAAGTGTGGGAGGAAGGCGAGAAATATCCTAATTTCGTTCTAGAAATTACTTCAAAATCCACCGTTAACGAAGACCAAGGCTCGAAGAAAGGACTCTACGCTTTCTGGGGTGTCGAGGAATATTTTCAGTACGATCCCACAGCCGATTATCTCAAACCACAACTTAAAGGCTTCCGCCTGATTGAAGGAAACTACTTTCCAATTCCTCAAGTTCCACTCGATCAACCCAATGACTTCTCACTCCGAAGCGAAGTTTTAGGAATCGATTTATGTCTAAAAAATCAGGATCTCAAGTTCTTTGAAGCGGGTTCTGGAATTCAACTGCTGGGTCTCGAAGAAACGGAATCCGCTCGACGGGCGGCAGAACTTAGAGCCGAGCAAGAAGCACAAAGAGCCGATCGCTTAGCTGCAAAACTCCGAGAACTCGGCACCGATCCCGAACAACTCTAAAGCCACAAAAACTAAGAAATTCTGTGAGCGTAATCGCCTTAAGATAAAAAATTGTTGCGTGTAAATCGATCGTTATGCGAATTCTGATTATGGGCGGGACTCGGTTTATTGGAGTCTATCTCACTCAGCTTTTGGTGTCTCAAGGGCATGAAGTTACATTGTTCAACCGAGGCAATAAGCCTGCTCCGGCAGAAGGCGTGAAACAAATTAAGGGCGATCGTACCAACGCCACCGACTTGAAACAGTTAGCCGATCTCGATTTTGACGCGATTTTCGACAACAACGGGCGTGAACTCAGCGATACTCAACCCCTAGCTGAACTGTTCAAAGGTCGGATTCAGCATTTTGTTTATATGAGTTCGGCAGGGGTTTATCTCAAGTCAGACCAAATGCCGCACGTCGAAGGCGATGCGGTTGATCCGAAAAGCCGGCACAAAGGCAAGCATGACACAGAATCTTATCTGGCTGAAGCGGGAATTCCGTTTACCTCGATTCGTCCGACTTACATTTATGGGGCACAGAACTACAACGATCTAGAAGCGTGGTTTTTCGATCGCATCGTTCGCGATCGTCCGGTTCCCATTCCCGGTCACGGACAGCACTTTACTCAGTTTGGGCACGTCAAAGACCTAGCGGCAGCAATGGCGAAAGTGTTGGGCAATCAGAGCGCGATCGGGCAGATTTACAATGTGTCTGGCGATCGAGCTGTAACCTTTGACGGTTTAGCACGCGCTTGTGCAGAAGCAGCAGGCAAAGATCCGAGCGCGATCAAAATCGTGCATTACGACCCGAAAAAATTCGATTTCGGCAAAAAGAAAGCATTTCCGATGCGGACACAGCACTTTTTTGCAGATATTCACAAGGCGATAACCGAACTCGATTGGAAACCCGAATTTGACCTCGTTTCCGGGCTAAAAGATTCCTATCAGAACGACTATCTCAAGACAGGGCGCGACAAATCCGAAATCGATTTTTCGCTTGACGAGCAAATCTTGGCTTAGGTACTGTTCTGTAAACCCTACCTTCGCCGATCGACGCTTCGCAGTACATTGAGAGTAGTTTTTCCGAGTTGAGGGCAGCAACATGCTGACATATCTTTTAGCGCTAGTCGTCGCGTTGGGTAGTTTCGGGCTGTATATGTCCGCCTTCTTTTACCCAGATATTTATCGCAAAGGTGATCTCACACTTGCGGGTGTGGGATTGTTTTATGCGTTAGTGCTTTGGATTTGCGCCGATCGCATTACAGGCGCGGTTCTGTTGGGGCAAATCGCCAGTGTGGCGTTGATTGGTTGGTTCGGCTATCAAGCCCTCACCGCTCGACTGGGCTACACGCCCTCAACGGCTGAATTACAATCGAAATTAAACGAGGTCGTCAACTCGGAAAATACTTCAAAAGTCTTGGAGCAAGGCAAACGAGCGGTGACAACAGTACGGGAGCGCGTTCAATCAGTGCTGAACAAAACGCCCGAAACCCCAGCCGAACCGTATCAGCCGTTAAAGCGGGAAGATTTTGGCAATCCTACCCCCGAAGCGTCTAAGCCGGATGTGATGGGAACGATCGGTGCCGTGGGCAGTGCGGTAGCTTCGCTTCCCGGAGTGTTCGGGGGACTGTTCAAAAAGCCCGAAAAGAATACGACAACTTATGTGCGGAAAGACTTCCGTGAGGACGCAACCGAAACCGATGATGAAGCCTTCAACTTTGAAGAAGACATCGTGAAATCTGAGCAAGCGGTAGAATCGAAATCTGTGTCAATTGATCAAGACGGCGCATCAGAATCGGCTTCGACGGCTGATGAAATTATCGAAGAAGAGATCGCATTTGAAGCGAATCATCCGCAAGCTGTTCCACCACATCCACCGACTCCGGAGCAGGTTGAAGCGGCTCTTGCAGATGCCGAAGAAAAGAATCTTCCCGCCGATCCACCCGAAGCTGAATAAGGTATTACAAGAAGGGCTTGAGATCATCAAGCCCTTTTTCGTCTCGAATTTACACAGGCATGGGAACCTTAGCACCCACCGAAACTGGGGCCGCGATCGTAATTTCAAGCGATTCGGCTTTGAGTGCCATCCAGGGCTGAGAATCAATCATGTTGGCAAACGGGCTAGAATACGGAACCTCAAGCCGAGAATTGACGATCGAAAGATTTCCGACGGCTGAACTTTCAAACCGCATTAATTCCTCTGCAAGCTGGGTATAAGTGTCAAACTGTCCGTTCAGTCGCGGTAGATTGAATTGCCAAGCTTGAGTCAAATTGCAGAGCGTCCGATCGCCTTGTTTAACGATCGCACCCCCGCCAGGTTGCCAAAGAAATTGTGCTTCTTCCTTTGGTAAGCCCCAAATATTTCGACCCCCTGCGATCGAGCTTTGATCATCGACATAAATATGGGAGACCCAGCTTCCAATCTTGCCACCGTAGCGAACTAAACCTGCAACAGCGATTAATTCTCCATAGGTTAATGTCGAACTCGGTTCATATTTGCCAAGCACTAAGCCGCCGATCGTTTTTCCGGGCAGGACTTGAACAATTTCGAGATTTTTAGGAATGACTTTTGCGGCAACGTTAAAGTCAATCAAATGCAGCGTGAGAAAACCATGACCTTTAAGTATCCAAGGTGCGGGTGGATGATTCATGACTGTTAAGTGAAGGAGTGCGATCGTACCCTAAAAAACTCCGATCTGCTTTACCTCTATCTTGGGACGCAGAATATCAATAAAAACTTACTTCAATTTAGTAGATATGGTTTTACGAGAATTGCCTTAAATTACGAGTATTCTCAGCTTGAAACCTATGTCTGATTCGCCTCGTCCTGAAGAAAACATCTTCTCTGAATTTGCCAAACTTGTTGTAGGAACTCAGCTTGACGAGTTTAGGAAAGTTGCTGTGTCTGCAAGAACTAATCTAGTTAAATTATTTCAGGGCGAAGTAGAAAATATTTCTTTTGCAGGGCGCAACATTGTTAAAGATGAAATTCAGGTTCAGGAAGTAGAAGTTCAAGCTGACCAGATTTCTGTTGATCCGCTCAGCATTCTGTTAGGAAAAATTCGGCTAAGCGAACCGATCGATAGTCATATTCGACTCGTTCTTTCTGAAGATAATCTGAATCGAAACATGAATTCAGATTATGTTAAAGGCTTTCTTCAACCGATTGAATTAAACGTTGAAGGCAAAACTGTGTTTTTAGAATTGAAGCCTCCGTTCAGCCTTCGGTTACTAAGTAATAACAGAATGCGCTTCACCGGAGATGCGATCATTCGGAGCGCGAGGAATATACAAACGATCGGTTTTAGCGCTGTTGTTTGTCCGCGGACTGAAATCGAACCTATCAAAATGGAATCATTTTATTGCACCCCGAATGATGGTCAATCGATTCCACTCATGATTGCTTTAATGCAATGGATGCAAACCTTAGTTAGTCAGCCTTACCTTGAATTTGCCGGAATTGCGTTTCAGGTTAAATTGCTCTCAATTCAGAATAAAGAATTAACGACAGAAATCGAAATTCACGCGTCTCAAATGCCAACCCTTTAGTCTAACTTAGTCGGACTTTTTTCTGCTCACGCTTATAAATTTTCATTTCATCTGTGATTTGTCGCACAACATCTGGGAATCTTAACAAGGACAGTGATGTGTAAGACGGACTCCGGTGATGAGCCACGCTCAAGATGTTGAAATAACGCTTTTTTTCCAGAAGGGGCTGTACCTGAATAAGACGAAAGCTTACGAAGCAGCCGTTTCTAGCTACGAAGCTGCGCTGAATCTCAAGCCCGACTATCCCGATGCCTGGTACAACCGAGGTAACTCGCTTTACCATCTGGGACGCTACGAACAAGCGATCGACAGCTACAACCAAGCGATCGAGTATCAACCCGGTTTCCCCGAAGCCTGGAACAATCGCGGCAACGCACTCGATGAACTAGGACGCTACGACCAAGCGATTAAAAGTTACGACCAAGCGATTAAATATCGCGCTGACTACTACTGGGCTTGGTACAACCGGGGCATTTCGCTACGGAACCTAGAACGTTACGACGATGCGGTCAATAGCTACGATCGCGCCATTGAATTCAAGCCAGATTACTACTGGGCTTGGTACAGTCGCGGCTTAGCGTTGCGAAAACTCGGACAGCTAGAACGAGTCGTCGCCAGCTACGATCGCGCGCTCGAACTCAAGCCAGATTTTGAAGAATCCTGGACAAATCGCGGCAATGCGCTCTATCACATGGGCAATATTGATGCGGCGATCGAGAGCTACGATCGAGCGCTGGCGCTTCGACCGGATGCCGCAACAGTTTGGTATAACAAAGCCTGCTGTTATGCGATCCAGGGCAAAGCGGATCTCGCGTTTGAGCATTTGCAACGAGCGATCGAGCTGAGTCCAGAGGAGTATCGTGAGATGGCGCAAACCAATTCGGATTTTGCGGCGCTCCGACGAGATAATCGATTCCTATCGATTCTAAGTGTCCGCCCCCCTCGCGAAGCTTAATTGTTCGCTGTGATTTTTGTGACCTGCCAAGAAGCGCGATTCAACTGCGATCGCGCTTTTTAATTTTTCACTGAAATCAACGTGTCCTAACCCAAGTTTTAGTCGGAACCAATGCTTCTTGAACCACTAAAACAGAGCAGGGTGCATGGTGCAGTACGTAATTGCTGACGCTGCCGAGGAGAAATTCACTGATGCCTGATCGCCCCCTGCGCCCCATCATGACTAAATCTGCATTCCAGGTTCGAGCGATCGTGCAAATTGTGTCACCCGCATCGCCGACGTGCTGTGTAAATTCGCATCGAACTCCCGCTGCTGTGGCTGCCGCATCTCGTGCTCTCAGCATATCTAATCCTGCGGCTTCAGCCTGAGAAAGCAACTGTGCTGAAGACCGAATCAACGCTTCATGCTGCATGGGGTAAAGGCTATCTGGCATGGGATACATTGGAGTCGGTATCCCTTCGTCAATCGGGCTAATCACATGCAGCAGCATTAATTGTGATTGATTGACTTTTGCAAACTCGATCGCCTTTTCAAACACGCCCTGACCTGTTTCAGCATGATCGAGCGCAACTAAAATCTTCCGAAACATACCGATTCTCCCAATAGTTTAATTGAAGACTTAATCGAATGCTTATTGATTATTTGAAGTGAGATTTACCTCATCCCAATTTACCTCACCCTATAAGTGCAGTATAGGACTAGAATTCATTACCATGGCTTAATTTTCTCGCTTCTTAACACTTCAAAAATCTCAAACTGTGGCTAGACGAATTTCACCTTCTAGTCTTGTCAAAGTATCAAGATTGCGTTGTCTTAAATAGATGTTGGTCGAAATCATTCGACGATTAAGCGAAAGAATTTTAACGTTTTGGCGGCGAAGGGTCGGGCATCGAATCACGCCGCTATTGACTGTGGTACGTTTGGTTGGGCTTGTCACAGCCGCGATCGCGCTTTGGGGATTTGCAGAACTCGCAGAGACGGTGATGCACGACCAGACGCAGGCATTTGATATTAGTGTGCTGTTTGCAATTCATCGGCTTCAGGCTCCGTGGCTGACTCCAATTATGCTGTTTGTGACTGCGATTGGCGATCCAATGGTGCTGGTTATCGTTGCTGTAATTATGAGTCTTGTTTTGCTGCGTCATCAGAGATCGCAGGCAATGACGATCGCGATCGGCGGGGTCGGGGCGTTGGGGCTGAATTTGCTACTGAAGCGACTATTTGAACGAGCACGACCGGAATTGTGGTCAAGAGTCGTTGAGGTAAATTTCTATAGCTTTCCGAGCGGACACGCGATGTTGTCGATCGTCATGTATGGATTGTTCGGATATTTGTTAGCAAAACGTTATGGGAAATATCGTAGTTTAATTGTGTTGTTAATGTCACTTCTGATTGCGCTCATTGGTTTTAGTCGGATGTATTTTGGTGTGCATTGGCTGACAGATATTATTGCGGGCTATGGAGCAGGATTTGTGTGGTTAATGACCTGCACTCTAAGTTTAGAAATTTGGCAGCATCGAAGAGAGCTATTAAAATCAGAACCTTAATTAATCTTCGTCGAATCGTGCAAATAGCTTCGTTAAAATCACATTTGAGAAAAGAAAGCCTTCGGGATCAGTGAGCTTAATTCTTCCTGGCGTGATTTCGACCCAGGACACTTTTTTGTAGGGCTGTAAGCAGTCTAGAATTTGAGCGATCGCACCCTCTCCAAACCGCTCCCTTAGCTGCTTCAAATCAACTCCTTCTTGCAATCGCAATCCCACCATTAAACTATCTAATAAGTGCTCAACTTGGGTTGTCTCAGCGTCTAATTGTGGTGCTTCAAGCCAAGCGTAATACTCAAGCAGCTTACGCGGTCGAGAAACACGATCGCCGTTCAGAAAACTCGTCGCGCCCATCCCAAAACCGTAGAACGATCGGTTCTCCCAATACACGCGATTGTGTTGACATTGATAGCCGGGTTTCGCATAGTTTGAGATTTCATAATGCTCAAAACCAGCTTTCGTCAATTTCTGTTGAGCAAATCGATAGAAATCTGCGGTTAATTCATCTGAGGGTAAAGGTTTTTCACCCGGCTTTAATTGTTTGCCAAAGGGCGTTTGCGGTTCGATCGTTAGATCGTAAATCGATAAGTGTGCGGGTGAAAGTGCAATTGCGCGATCGAGAGAATCCTGCCAAATCTTGATCGTTTGATGGGGAAGACCTGAGATTAAATCTAAGCTGTAATTTTTGATTTCTGCTTGATGAAGTAGATCGATCGAATGATAAATATCTTCAACCGTGTGAGTTCTTCCACAAGCTTTGAGAATATCAGATTGAAACGCCTGCACCCCTAAACTGAAGCGATTGACTCCGGCTGATTTGAATCCCTGAACTTGCGCGAGGTCGAACGTACCCGGATCAATCTCCATCGAAATCTCCACATCAGGAAGAATTCCAAACTGACGATCGAGCCGCTCTAAAATCTGCCGCAATTGTGAAACCGATAAAAGCGAAGGAGTTCCCCCACCAAAAAACACAGTTCTTAACGGTTCACCTAAATTTGTAGTCTGATCAATTTCTTGACACAATTTATCGACATAATTGACGATCGTTCTAGAATTGCTGCCGTTGCGTTGATCCCCGACTACAGAAATCGGAAAGTCGCAGTAGAAACACCGTCTGCGGCAAAACGGAATATGAATATACGCCGAACTTGGAATGTTAAATTCCATGACTTGTAACTTATTTTTCAAACTCAATTTCAGGAAATGTAGAGCAAAAGAGGCGATCGCTTCTCAGAAATCGCTAAACTTTGTATCACAAAATGCGGCAGAGTGAGGTAAACCCCCCATCAGATAAGCATTTGGGGGCAGGAATCCACGAACAAGCAGGATATAATGATGCCAAGTCAAGCGGTTCGTAAGCCTGACAGTATTTAGCGAATTTGATTTGCATCAAATTCCCATCGATCCGGTAACTTCGCGTGACTGGGTGCAGTGCTTCATCGTTTTGCTTGACTCGCAATTTTCCCGTACAGACGCTCCAATGCGTCTCCAGTGCCATTATGCTCGACGCAATTATCATCATCTCATTTATCCTAGCAGGGGCGGGAACTGGCTTTCACGGCATTGAAGCACTGCCTGGAAGTGTACTGCAACAAGTCTCAAATCCAGAAGCACTCCGCTGGGTTTGTGGCGGGTTTGGTGCAATTTTTGGTTTAGCGATCGGTCTTGTCGCTCAGACAACCTTTCGCCGAATCGAACGTGATGTCCGGCAACTTCCAGCTTATACCCTACTCAGTCGCTCAGTCGGTCTCGTGATTGGGCTTTTGGTCGCGAATTTGCTGCTTGCACCGATTTTCCTGCTGCCGATTCCATCGGAATTCTCGTTTCTCAAACCGCTCACGGCTGTGGTTGGTAGCATCATGTTTGCAGTTTCAGGCATGTCGCTTGCGGATGTGCATGGTCGATCGCTTTTACGCCTGATCAATCCCAGCAGCGCTGAAACGCTCCTGCTCTCTGAAGGCACGATCAGGGCTGCCACCACAAAAGTCCTCGATACAAGCTGCATTATCGATGGTCGAATTGCCGACCTGTTGGATACAGGCTTTCTCGAAGGTCAGTTACTCGTGCCGCAGTTCATTCTGCAAGAACTCCAGCAGGTTGCAGATGCCTCGAACGACCAAAAGCGAGTCCGGGGACGGCGAGGACTCGACATTCTCAATCGGATTCGAGAAACTTATCCCGATCGTGTGGTCATTCATCCCGCAGACTACGACGATATTCCAACTGTAGATGCGAAGCTGGTGCGTCTCGTTCAAGAAATCAACGGAACCCTACTGACCACGGATTACAACCTGAATAAAGTCGCAACCGTTCAGAAAGTTCCCGTTCTGAACGTCAATGATTTGACTCAAGCGATCCGCCCGTCCTACTTACCAGGAGATAGCATTGATCTAAAAATTCTGCGAGAAGGGAAAGAACCCGCTCAAGGAATTGGCTATCTTGATGACGGCACGATGGTTGTGGTTGAAGATGGGCGCAGTTATGTTGGCGGAGAGCTTCAAGTGATTGTCACCAGCTCTTTGCAGACTTCCGCAGGTCGCATGATCTTTGCTAAACCAAAAGCTTCAGCTTTAGCGTAAATCCATGAGTCGAGATCGAGAAAAAACTTGTTCTCTTTGTGAAAAATCCGCTCCTGTTCTCTACCGTATTCAATGCGATGAGTCTGGTGAGTGGATTTTTGTTTGTCGAAGCTGTTGGGAGCAAGTGAGCCAAAATAATCCCTTCTATATTTACGGTGGAACCTGGAAAGCGCATAAACGATAAAATCTCAACGATAAAATCTTTGTGTATCCGGTTGTGCTTTCAGAATCTGTCTTCTACGATCGCTCCTGTCATCCTTCACCCTCTGTCCATGATTTTCACTCCCGCCCAGTTGACCGAGATCCGGCGCATTGTTCGATCGTGTGGACAACAAGCCAAAACCCTTTCCACCCAAAACTACGAAGTCTTTCAGAAGGAACCCGGTGATTTTGTCACCACAGTCGATCAAGCGCTTGATCGACAGCTTTCTGAATTCTTCACTACGCTTTTTCCCAACGACGGCATCATTACTGAAGAAAACGCTGCCTCTCGCAAACAGTATCAGGAAGAGTACGATCGACTCTGGTGTATTGATCCGCTCGATGGCACCCAGGATTTTATTCACGGCGATCCAGATTATGCAGTGTTAGTCGGACTTCTGGAACACCAATCGCCGATCGCGGGTTGGATTTATGCACCGGAACAAGATGCCCTTTATTACGGTGGAAAATCATTAGGCGTGTGGCAGGCGCTCGGAGACGATGAACCGGAGCTTTGTAAGATTCCGCAAGCACGAGTCGATTCCTACCGCATCATTATTGGCGATAAAGATTTCCGCAATACTGCCCGCCAGATCTCTGCATCAATCCCTGAGATTGAATTTTTGCGATCACCTGGAAGCTTCGGCTTAAAAGTAATGAACGTGGTGTTAGGAAAAGCTGAGGTCTATCTATACCTAAATCGCCGCGTGAAAGTTTGGGACACGGTCGCCCCGATCGCGATTGCACAAACTGCGGGCTTGGCGTGCTGTGACTTAGACGGCAACGCGATCGAGTTCACTCCAGAGGTCTTAAATTTAGAAAGTTTGGCGCATCAGCAAGCGATCGTCATTGGGCAAAGAGAGGCGGTAGAGGCGCTTTTACCCCGGTTAAGAGCCGTTCTTGATCCCCAACTTTCGGTGTGATGAATATCACGTGAAGAATTGGGGAAAGATAAAAACGACCTCTTTCCCCAGTGGATCATCCGATGCAGACTGAAGTTTTCAGTGAGCTATTTCCATTACTCGCGGCGGCAAATCCAGAGACGCTAGATTGGTTGCTCTCCGTTGCGACTGAACATGAGTACCCCAGTGGCAGAGCCGTTTTGATGGAAGATGCCTGGGGAAATGCTGTGTATTTTGTGGTTTCTGGCTGGGTCAAAGTCCGACGACACTCTGGTACAGGCGAAGAGGTTTCAACGCTGGCGCTCCTCGGTCGCGGCGACTTTTTCGGTGAAATGGCGATTTTGGATGAATCTCCTCGATCGACCGATGTGATTGCGCTCTCTAATGTGCGGCTGATGAGCATTTCGGCACAGCGCTTTATCCAAACCCTGTTTAAAGACCCGCAACTCCACCATCGAATGCTGCAATTGATGGTACGACGATTGCGCCAAACGAATCTTAGATTTCAGCTGCGCCATCAACCTGCAGCTATTAAGCTTGTCAACACGTTAGTCGGGCTAGCTGAAAGCTACGGTCAGTCTTCTGGCTCAGGGGTTTATATTTTCAATATTCCTGCCAAAGATCTGGCTGATGTAACCGATATCACCGTTGAGGAAACGAGCAAAATTCTCGAAAAGCTGGATAGCAAGGGCTGGATTCGGATTGAGCCGAAGCAGCAGGTCATTCATCTGATAAATTTGCAGCATCTTACTGCGTTAGCCTCTAAAAAGGGGTGAGTTGGGTTGTGGAATTGCGGCATGATGGATAGAGAAATCCTTTGTTGCCGGAGTTGAGCGCTATGAATCACGAAGAGTTTGGAGCTATCCGATCGCTACGTCCAGAAGCGGAAATTTCAAACTCTTCTCCACAGAGTGCTTTGTCGTTTGAGTATGTCGTTGCGATGCCTGAGCCGGAGTCGCATTTATTCGAGGTGACGCTGCGAATTCAGGGTTGGACATTGCCAACGATCGACCTCAAGATGCCCGTTTGGACACCCGGATCGTACTTAGTGCGCGAGTATTCACGCCATTTGCAAGGTTTCAAATCTGCATCGCCCTGGCAAAAGTTAGCTAAAAATCACTATCAGATTCAAACTCAGGGTAAAGAGGCGATCGAGGTTCACTACCAGATTTTTGCCAATGAATTGACGGTACGGACGAATCATCTCGATGAAAATCACGGGTATTTCAACGGAGCAGCACTGTTCTTTCATGTGCCGGGGTATGAGAAGCAACCCTTTCGCGTCACAATCGTTCCCCCGCGTTCAGATTGGCAAATTGTAACGGCGCTGCCTGCGATCGCACCTAACACCTTTGAAGCCAAAGATTTCGATACATTAGTCGATAGTCCATTTGAGATTGGACAGCATCAAGTTTATTCGTTTGAAGTATTAGGAAAACCGCATCAATTTGTGGTTTGGGGAGAAGGAAAACTAGATGTTGATCGCATTGTTCAAGACACACAAAAAATCATTCAGGTTGAGGCTGAAATGTTTGGCGGATTGCCTTACGATCGCTATTTCTTTCTCTTACATTTAACTGCAAATTCCTTCGGTGGATTAGAGCATAAAGATTGCTGTTCTTTGATTTATTCGCGTTTAGGATTTCGGGCGAAAGAGAAGTACGATCGCTTTATGCAGCTCGTTGCTCATGAATTCTTTCATCTTTGGAATGTGAAACGAATTCGACCAAAAGCGCTTGAAGTATTTGATTACAACGGTGAAAATTACACGCCGTCACTTTGGTTTAGTGAAGGAACAACCAGCTTCTATGATTTGATCTTTCCGTATCGTGCGGGAATTTATGATGCGAAGGCTTACCTTAATGCTTTGGGTCAAGAAGTCTCTCGCTATTTGACAACGCCCGGACGTTTAGTGCAACCCTTAAGCGAATCGAGTTTTGATGCTTGGATTAAGCTCTATCGTTCCGATGCGAATAGTGCCAATTCTCAGATTTCCTATTATCTCAAAGGTGAGATGGTGACGCTGCTGTTAGACTTAGCGATTCGGATCAAGCATCAGAATCAACGATCGTTTGATGATGTCATGCGCGTGATGTGGCAGCAATTTGGTAAAGACGAAATCGGCTTCACTCCCGAACAATTGAAAACAACGATCGAATCCATTGCTGGCTTTGATTTAACGAATTTCTGCGATCGCTATCTTCACGGAACGGAAGAACTTCCATTTGACGAATATTTAGCCGCATTTGGATTGCGTCTGCGATCGAACGTCGACACACCAAATTTACCGCCGTTTGCTGGAATGACGGTGAAGACAGAAGGCGGTCGGGAAATGATCAAATTTGTCGAAGCGGGTTCGCCTGCTCAGAAAGCGGCGATCGACCCTGGTGATGAACTTCTGGCAATCGATGGCTTCCGCGTCAATTCCGGGCAGTTTGAGGAGCGACTGAAGGATTATCAGCCCGGAGATACGATTACGTTGACGGTATTCCATGGCGATGAATTGAAGCAGCGATCGCTGACGCTTGCAAAACCGCGTGCAACCAGTTACGGAATTGAGACGATCGAAAATCCGTCCGCGCTTCAGCAGCAGAACTTTGAGCAATGGTTAGGAGTCTCGATCGCTTCACTTTCCCGCTAGAAGTAAAATACATGGAGAAAAAATAATGATTGCAACTGTTTCGCAAGAAATTCTTGCACCAGTACAAGAAGAAATTTCTAAACCATTCACCTTGGAGGATTTCGTTGCCAATCCTCCACAAGACATGGAATGGGTGAATGGTGAATTAGTTGAAAAAACAGGAATGACGGTTAAGCACTCAATCGCTCAAGGCAATATTGTGACCGCGTGGAACAACGATGCGACCGCACATGAGCCAGGGGGCAAAGCGTTACCGGAAGCCCCTTGTCGGGCTCAAAAGCAAGGACGACGACCGGATTGTGCTTATCTTCCCGCACCTCTGTTTGCTCAGTTTAATCAAAGTGCTACGGTTCCACGAAGTTATCCTCTAATTGCGGAAGTTGCTTCTCCGATCGATTTCGCTGAGGAACTGTTTGCGAAAGCGATCGAATACCTAGAATCCGGTTGCGAGGAAGTTTGGCTTGTCTTTCCTGAAGCAAAACTAATCATGGTGAGAACGATCGACCAATCCTGGCAAATTTTTAGCCCCGGACAGACGATCGCGACTCAAAAAGTTCTCAACGGCTTCGAGATTGCGGTTGATCAAGTATTCGCTTGAAAGCTGAGAACGCCTCGATCGCCATCAATCTCGGCTGGAATTCCCACAGGCAACGCTGCATTTTCGCCATCGTGACCAAACGGTAAACCAGATACGATCGGAATTCCCAGATCAGAGAGTCGATCGCGTAGCACTTCTTCAATACTAAAACTCGGCATTCCCGCAGGCGGATCACACTTACTAAATCGCCCGATCGCAATCCCACGAATATGGCGAAACTCTCCACACAAGCGCCATTGCGTCAGCATTCGATCGATGCGATACGGAGCTTCAGTGACATCTTCGATCGCCAAAATCACCCCCGAAAAATCCGGTTGCCACGGTGTCCCTAGAAGATGCGTCGCGACCGTAAGATTTGCAGGCAATAACAATCCAGACGCTTGACCTCTTACCCAGCCTGACCCTTGAAGCGCAGGCAGAGAACGCCCTTCAATCCAATCAAACAAACGCTTTTTTGACCACTCTGGCTCAGCGGCGATCGTCGTCAGCAACGGCGCGTGAACCCCAGAAACACCTTGTTCTGCATAAGCCCATAACAAACTGGTAATATCCGAAAACCCGATCAGCCATTTCGGTTCAACGGCGGGAAAGCGCCATTTTTCCAGCACCCTTGCACCGCCCCATCCTCCACGGGCACACAAAATTCCGCGACAAGCCGGATCATTCAGCGCGGCTGCAAATTGAGCGCGACGCTGTTCATCGGTTCCCGCCAGATAACCATGCTGGTCGTCAAATCCAGCCATTAGCTCGACCTGATAGCCGCGCTGCCTCCACACCTCAATGCCTTGTTTGAAGGCAGTTAGTTCGCGTAAGGTGCCACTTGGCGCAATCACACAGAGACGATCGCCAGGTTTAAGCGGTGCAGGAGGCTGACAGCGTTTCATAAAATCTACAAATTTCGCGATCTATAAATCTTGGGATTGTACAATGCGATCGAGCCAAATTTCTAACCGCTCTCCGATCGCTTCTAAAGAATACTCGCGCTCTGCCTGCTGACGACATTCGGCGCGATCGATTTGCTCTAGTTTAGAAATCGCCTCAACTAATCCAGCGACGCTATCCGGTTCAACCAGCCACCCCGTTTTACCCGCCTGCACAATCTCAGCCGGCCCACCGCGACGATACGCGATCACCGGAACGCCACAGGCTAGTGCTTCGATCGCTACATTGCCAAACGCTTCGACCCAATGCGGAGTCATCAACAACGCTCTCGATTCTCCCAGCGCTTTTTGTAAATCCTGAGTAGAGAGAAAGCCACAATAGTCGAGCGGCGCATTTGGATAGCTTGCTTGAATGTGATTCCAGTACGCTTCGTCTTGAATCACGCCCCAGATTTTCAGCGGAATTCCAGTTTGGTCAACGGCAGCAACCGCATCTTCTAACCCTTTTTCGGGGGCAATTCGACCGACCCAAGCGAGGTGATTTTTTGAAGTTGGATTGAATTGGTACTGCGATAAATCAAAGCCATTTTTGAGATTAAAACAGCGATCGCGAAACGAAAATGTCTCTGCTTGCGCCAAACTGTGAACTGCGATCGTCGCGGGAAACTGTTCAGCAACTTGAGCAATGATTTGATCCATTGCATCGGTCAGCGATCCCATGCTGACTAAATGAGCGATCGGGCGTTCAAAAAATGGAGTGAGATAGAACGGCAGCCAATCATAGGCAAAATTAATCAGCACATCATACTCATGCTGAACTTGCCGCGCATAGTTCCAAGCATTCCCCAACACTGAATTCGCAGGTAGCGTAATCAGGGCATCGCGCCCCTGAGATTGCGCCGTAATTTGGAGATTTCCCGCGATCGGCACTAGCGGAATGCCATCCAGAACAGAGCCTTCAGGCGCAATCACTGTCACTGAATGATTGAGAAGGATCAGCGATCGGGCAATATTTGTGAGCGTCAGTTCAACGCCGCCGCCTAAACCGGAGCCGATCGCGCCAACCGGAGTAGACAGCAGCAGTAATTTAAGCGGATTCGATCGAGACACAGGATTCTAACGTGGAGTGTTTTCCTACTCTACGGCAAACTCTCTGGATTTTTCAGCGTGGGCGCTTCTGAGGGAGTCGATCGAATTCGATTCAATTGTCCCAATGCCCATTTCGCTGTGTCTTGCACCTCTTGATCTGAATCTTCGGTTGCTTGATGCAGCAAATGACTCATCTGCGAAACCATGTCAAACACGCGGGTCAAATCCCGAATGGCATTTTTTCGCACCTCTGCATTCTCATCTTGGAGCGAAACGGCTAACGCTCTTGTCATGGGTTTCAGGGTTCGAGTGCCAATTTCTGAAAGTGCAGATAGAACCAAACTTCGCTGCTTAGAATCCGACTCGACGAGCAGATCAACTAACGGTTGCACAGCACGAGTATCTCCGCGCTGCCCTAGCTCCCAAATGACTTTGCGGCGCTTTGCAGGGTCAGGCGATCGTAAGTCTTGAATCAGTTCATCAACAATGTTGATTTTTGCAAGACGAGTGGTTTCTTCGATCGCAAGTGAAGAAACTGCTTTGGGTAATTCAACGACCTGCAGCATTCCACCAGATCCTGCCTGGGTGGCGGTTTCTGATTGAGAATTCCCGGTGAGCGGCAGAAGCTCCGGTCTTATATCAGGAGTTCCATTGCTGCTAGATACCACTGACTGCGATCGCTCCAGATTCTCGATCGCGCGGCTCTGCTCACTTAAATTCTCAGCGATCGATTTGCGCTTGAGTACCCAAGCCGTAACCGCTCCAGCAATGCTCGTTGCCCCAAGCCCACCCAGAAACAAAGGTGATGCCCAAAACGGCGTTTTTGCTGGCTCTCCAGTTTTGGCTAAAAGCGGTGTAGCTAATTGAGAGGGAACAGCTTGAACTGAGCGCGTAGACAAACTGAGACAAGCCGCGCAAGTGACAATCAGGAGGAGAGAACGAGTCATAGCGGAATCCAAAACGGAAGGTCATATCGCCATCCGACTCGGATTGCTAAAAGCTAAGAGTCGGAATCGGACAGAGTCGTAATTTCACTGAGAGTTGATTCGGCTTGCGGTAGCAATTGCCTTTTCTCGGCTATGTTACCCTGAACTTCCTCGATCGACTCAGAAATCGAACCACTGAGTTTCTCGCCCAACATATCCCGCTGATTAATTAAGTAAATGCTAATTAGCGTGAAGCCCACGCCCACCCACTGAACCGGACTCAAGACTTCTGCGAGGAAGAGATTTCCAAACAACAGCGCAAATACAGGGGTCAAAAAGGTCAGCGAACTTAAACTCGTAAGACTTCCACTGGCGGCAAAGTAGAAAAACAAGCCGTAGGCGATCGCGCTACCAAAAATCGTCGAATACGAGAGCGACACCCAGTTCGCTGCCGTTAAATTCGTCCATTGTCCACTTTCTAGCTGGTTTGATAATCCAAACAGCGGCAATCCGCCTAAAATCATGTGCCATCCCGTCGCCACAATTGGATCAGTATACCGGCAGACATAGCGCGAAATAATTGTTCCGACCGCCATTGATAATGCCGCTAACAGCATCAGCCACTGTCCGTTATCAAACAATCCTGCTAATAAATCGGTAAACGAATGAATATCTAATAGGGCATCGCCTAACCGCGATCCAGCAGAAAGAATCCATTCTTCTGGTAATCCCAGTAAGCTAATGCCGCAAACGCCGATCGCAAGTCCCACCCAGCCCCAAACCCCAATCTTTTCACCGAACAACCACAGCGCCATGAGTGCCACCGCTAGCGGCTGCGAATCGATCATCACCGATCCCAATCCCGCTCCGGTTCTGACTAATCCCTGAGCGAGAAAGCCCTGAAACATCGCCCCATCTACGATCGCAAACAAACTAATCCAGAGCCATGCTGCCCACCCTTTGGGCTGCGATCGACCCATAAATGCCGCCGTTAGCAGCACCAAAAGTCCCGCAGGTAGTAAGCGCACCCCCGCTAAGAAAAACGGAGTCGTATTTGGAATTACGCCTTTCATCGCTACCATTGCGGTTCCCCACAGGAAAAACGGTGCAATCAGGAGGATCAAAGAGCGAGATTTAGTCTGCATGAGTGCGATTTGGGAATGGTGTTCTTCTCATCTTAGTAAATTATGTAGAAGTGTTAAGTAGTCTGGATAGCGATGTCGATCGAATGGATCTCAAGCGGAAACGTTAAAATTGTCTTAACTTGTGATGGTTAAGGCATTATGGTGCGGTTGTTTAAGCGTGGGTTGCGGAAGCAGATTGCTCGAATTGAAGTTAAAGGTGCGATCGCGGGCGCAACTCGAAAACGAGTGTTAGAAAATTTGAAAACGGTGGAGGAGCGAGAGTTTCCGGCGTTATTGCTGAGAATTGACAGCCCTGGCGGAACGGTAGGCGATTCGCAGGAGATTTATGAAGCGCTGAAGCGGTTGGGGCAAAAAACTAAGATTGTTGCGAGCTACGGCAATATTTCCGCGTCGGGCGGCGTATATATCGGCATGGGCGCACAGCACATCATGGCGAATCCTGGAACGATTACAGGCAGCATTGGTGTAATCCTGCGCGGTAACAATATTGAGCGATTGCTGGAGAAAGTTGGCGTATCGTTCAAGGTGATTAAATCAGGGCCTTACAAAGACATTTTGTCGTTCGATCGCGAACTTACAGACCCAGAACAAAAAATTCTGCAAGACCTGATTGATGTCAGCTATTCTCAGTTTGTGCAAACGGTTGCAGAGTCGCGCCATCTTTCAGAAGAAACGGTGCGATCGTTTGCAGACGGACGAATTTTCACCGGACAGCAGGCGGTTGAATTGGGTGTGGTCGATCGTTTAGGAACCGAAGAAGATGCGCGACGCTGGGCATGTGAACTGGTGAATCTCGATCCAGAGAAGACGAAGACTTATCACTTTGAAGAAAAGAAATCCTTAGTCGGTCGCTTTGCCTCGAACGATCGTCTAGACGGTTTAATCGGAGCTTTACCGCCGCTTGTGGTAGGTATGGACTGGTTAGAATTTGAACTTGAGACTTGCGGATTGCCGCTGTGGTTGTATCGTCCTTAGATCAAAGCATTTATCCGGATTTCACCCTTGCCCTTTCGTTGATAATCTAGGTACGAACGAGCAAGACTTAGGAGGACGGGAACGTGCATTGGCGAGTACGAGCAATCCGGGGAGCGACCACCGCTTCAGAGAATACGATCGAGGCAATTCGGGAAGCGGTAATAGAGTTATTGGATGAGTTAGAAACTTATAACCAACTCGACCCGGAGGAAATCGTCAGCGCTACGTTTACAGTCACTAAGGATCTTGATGCGATTTTTCCAGCGGCAATCGCTCGTGAGCGCTCCCACTGGGCGAATGTGCCCCTGATTGATGTTCAGCAAATGCACGTCCAGGGTAGTTTAGAGCGCTGTATTCGGTTTCTGATTCATTTCAATACACCTGATCCAGATGTGAAAATTCATCATCCTTATTTGCGACAGGCGAAGAATCTACGACCGGATTGGGCATTGAGTTCGATCGCAAGTCCTCAAAATTAGCGAAAAAAAGGGCGGTTGAAATACCGCCCTTTTTTATTTCAGAATTCTATGAGTATCGATCAGTTATCAAACAATTATCAAAGTCCTCCACAAGTGAGAGATGTAGGGGGGCAACCAACCGCTCAAACCGCAGCGAAAACCTTTGTCAAACTTAT
Organism: Leptolyngbya sp. DQ-M1; assembly: GCF_039962505.1. Classification (NCBI taxonomy): domain Bacteria; kingdom Bacillati; phylum Cyanobacteriota; class Cyanophyceae; order Leptolyngbyales; family Leptolyngbyaceae; genus Leptolyngbya; species Leptolyngbya sp. DQ-M1. Next base: position 126,631 of record NZ_JAMPLJ010000005.1, on the reverse strand, counting down.
GTTCAAACTTATGTTTAGTTACGCATTCGGCTTGAGATCAACATTGCGCTCAGCAAAATACTTGTTCAAGAATGTGCTTGCCAGCGACAGAATAAACGGTGCCACCAAGAAGGACACTAAACCGTGAGCTTGGAATCCTGGAACCAAAGCAGCCGCTAAGGTAAAACAAATTCCGTTAATGACGATCGAGAACAATCCCAACGTCAGCAGGTTAATCGGTAGCGTCAACAGCGACAAAATTGGCTTGATAAAAGTATTCACCAAACCGATCACCACACCTGCAATCAGCGCGACCGCAAAGCTTTCAATATTGACACCGGGTAATACAATATCCACGACAAGCAAGCTGAGTGCTGTTACTAGGATGGTTAGGAAATATCCCATGTTTGTTTTCTCCGCATTAATAACAATTTTTCTATAACTAATTCTGGCGCAGCGATCGTAAAGGCATCCTCTCCATCCAGGCAGATCTTAAAAAGCCCCAACCCTGAAGTGAGAGTTGGGGCTTTCCGGCTATTCAGCGAGCGGCGCTTCAGGAATTTCTTTAATCGGCTTGGGATGAATCCGAATCCCTAAGAAAACGTCGTAGAGGAAGCCAAAAAAGTCTTCTTTAAGCAGTCCGATCGATTGCGGCGATCCTTTTTCATCCAAAATCGGCTTTGCTGCATAGTATGCAGCTTGATATTTGTACCAGGGTACAGCGGGCCAAAGATGATGCACCAAGTGATAGTTCTGTCCCAAAATCAAGCCGTTCAGAATTCGACTTGGATAGACTCTGGCATTTTTCCAGCGATCGCGTTCTTTAAACGGACGATGCGGCAGGTAGTCAAAGAACAGCCCTAACACCAAGCCCACGATCGCCAAGGGAATAAACCAGAAGTTAAACACATAGCCCAAAAAGTGGTACTTCACTGCGACAAAGACGATCATCGCTAATGATAGCCGCGCTAAAAACCACTCAAACAGCTCATTTTTGCGCCACAGCTTTCTCTGAAAGAAAAAGAACTCGTGGTACATAAATCGCGCATTAATGATCCAGAGGGGCCCGAACGTCGAAACGACGTGATCTGGGTCGTTTTCAGGATCATTGACGTTGCCGTGATGTTGAATGTGTACCCGCGTAAAGACTGGATAAGAAAAGCACAGGAAAAAGGCGCTTCCATGTCCGAGGAGTGCATTCATCACCTTATTGCGGTGCGCCACACCATGACAAGCATCGTGGATCACCGTTCCCAGCAGATGCAGCCCGATCGTATTTAGACAAAAACAAACCCAATCCACCCATCCCCAACACCAGTAGCCGAGTGTGGTGATAATGGCGATCGCGTTTGAGATCAGAAATATTAATAACGTTGGATTAAAATCACCGGGCGCTCCCAGCAACTCCCTCGGAATCGTCAGGGGCTTCGTTGCCGCCTCCGACATCACACCACCTCTCATACATGAATACTTTGCGTATTGTACGATACGTGCTGTGGTTAAGTTAAGTAAAGCAACCAGAGAGATATTGTGACCCTACTCTTTTCAGCGTTCACAACCGATCTAGAATTGCCCTGGTTCTTAACCAGAGGCATTACAAGCAACTTAAAGCTGAATCGTTTGACCCACTTTCATGACTTGAAGCTTTGTTGTGACTCTTTGGCGAGCGAGTTCGGCTTGAAACGCTTGAGGTGTTCCGGTTAATAAAGGGAAAGTGCCAAAGTGCATCGGGATCACAACATTTGGCTTAACATAACTCACCGCAGTGGCTGCCCGCTTAGGCCCCATCGTGAAGCGATCGCCGATGCAAGCCAGCATCACCGAAACTTTACGAAATTCTGGGATCAACCGCATATCCAAGAAAACGTCAGTATCGCCTGTGTGATAGATGACAGGCCCATTCTGCACTGTGATTAGGAATCCTCCCGGATTGCCTGCATACTGGGCTGGATTCCCATCTGATGCAACTGCCGAACTGTGAACAGCCGGAATGAAAGCAACTTTCACTTCATTGTTTAACAGCGTCAGTTCACCCCCGAAATTCCCTAGAGTTTGCGTGGTAGCTAGGTTTTTGGGATAGCCGATGCCTACTAATGCCTGTCCTAAGTCGGCGGTGCTGACTAAGGGGGCGTTTGTTTTTTTTGCGATCGTCACGGCATCGCCGACATGATCAAAGTGACCATGTGTAATCAGAATCAAATCTGCTCGGTTGAGATTGGCGAGATCGGTTTTGCCGTTTGGATTTACAGGATTAGTCAGCCAGGGATCGATTAACAGGACTTTACCCGATGGAGTGGTGAGCTTAAATGCGGACTGTCCGTACCATTGCAATTGCGTTTTTCCAGCCGTAGCGCTTGATCCCTGCGGTACGACACTCACCATCAAAATTACGATTGCGACTGAAACAAGCAGCGCCACTTGAAGCAGGCGCTTGAGATTCATAACCATTCAAAACACTGTCTTTTGAGCAAGGGACATCGGATTCTAGTGGAAATTCCTCCGGAGTTTTGCCTATATATCGCAAAATTTGCCAATCTTTACGGTTGACAACAGAGCGAGATCTATTCCTGCTTTTGTTAATCAAGTTATAATCATTGAGAGCAAGATATCTCTGTTAGTCCGGTTAGAGCCGGTCTGCAAGCAAGTTCCTGAGCATGGTGGAGTCGAGGATGAATCAGACAGTTGAAAAGTGGTTAACCATTGCTGCGCTTACGGGCTGGACTGCATCGATCGTAAGTTTAGTGGGACTGGCGCTTCGGCCTACTCCTCCTGCGATCGCGTCTCGTCCGGTTCAGCCTTCAAGCTTACAGTTAGTAACCCGTTCCAAGTTTCTGTCCAATCCCTCAGTCTCGGAAAGACTCAAGATTCAGCAAGAGCTTGCAAGTACAGGAATTCCAACGAGCACTTCTAAAGACTACTGGGTGAAATCTCTAAAAGAGCGGTAGAACTGGGTTGAGTGCATGACCTCAATAGAATCCGCCTTCCCTGTTAGGCTATTCAGAGTAGGATAAGACAATTTCTCTGATGATGAAGCTAACGACACGCGGGCATTACAGCGTGAAGGCGTTGCTAGATTTGTGCTTTCAGCCAGAATATGGACCAGCTTCGGTCAAGGCGATCGCTCTTCGGCAAGATCTTCCGGCTCCTTATCTGGAAAAGTTGCTAATCGAAATGCGCCGAGCAAAATTGGTTCACTCGATTCGAGGGGCGCAGGGCGGGTATCAACTGGCGCGACATCCCGCAGAAATTTCATTAGGGCAGATTCTTGCGGCAGTTGGGGAAAGTGTGGAACCCTTGTCGCACCATACGCCGGATGATGCTCAGGCAGAAGACTGGGTGGCGTTTAGCGTGTGGAATCGACTGTACAAAAAGCTGCAAAACGCGCTGTACAGCATTTCACTGGAAGATTTATACTACGATGCGCGGAGTTGGCGGGCATCTCAGGGAGAAGGGGCGAGCTTTGTGGTTTGAGATGAGCGGGGTTTTAATCGGGGCAGCATTGCTGGATTTTTGCATCGGCGATCCGTGGAATTGGATTCATCCGGTGCAGGTGATGGGATGGGTGATCGAGCAATTCAAAACGATCGCGTTTCGATTCACCAAAAATCCGATTCTGCTGAGGATCGCTGGAGTTGTCTTGACGATCGCACTCATTCTAGGAAGCGCTACGATCGCTTGGGGCGCAATTGAAGTTGCAAAATCGATTCATTCAGCGTTTGGGACTGCAATTGCGGTCGTTTTGCTTGCGAGTTGTTTTGCAGGACGAAGTTTGAGAATGGCTGCGGAAGATGTTTTAGGCTTGCTGCCGAATTTGGAGGAGGCGCGATCGCGATTACGCTTGTATGTCGGTCGGGACACAGAGAATTTGCCGGAACCAGAGATTCTCAGGGCTATTCTAGAAACTGTGACCGAGAATGCTGTTGATGGTGTGATGGCTCCATTGTTTTATGCGTTGATTGGAGCATTTACGCCGGTGGGGAGTGTTCCGTTGGCGATTGCGTATAAGGCAGCGAGTACGCTTGATTCAATGATTGGCTATCGAGAAGCGCCATTTACGGATTTTGGGTGGTTTAGCGCTAAAACCGATGATGTTCTGACTTGGCTCCCTTGTCGGTTGACGGTGTTTACTTTAGGTCTGATTTCAGGCAAGCCGCTTGAGGTTTGGAGCCTTTGCCAACGAGATGCGCCAAAGGATTCGAGTCCGAATTCGGGTTGGAGTGAGTGTGTGTATGCGGCAGTTTTAGGCGTTCAAGTTGGTGGAGTGAATTATTATCGCGGCGTTAAGAAACAGAAACCATTACTCGGTGAACCGCTGCGACCGATTACGATCGACACCATTCACCAAGCAACGAACTTAACGCGATCGTGCTTCTTGATTTGGTTAGCGATCGCACTCGTATTTCTTCAATAAATTATGTCGTTTCAAGAATTACAGTCGATTTTGGGGGCGATCGAGCCGCATTATCAGTCTCTAGAGCGTCAACAGCTACAGCGCATTCTAGAGATCTGGGCAGAACTGGTCAGCGAGAAGATTGCGAATTATGCTCAACCGATCGCTATTCAGCGCAACGTTCTGGAAGTAACGACTGCGAGTCCAGTTTGGACACAGACGCTTGTGTTTGAACGTTCCATGATTTTGAGAAAGATTCGAGAGCGGTTATCGATCGATCTCAGCGACATTCGATTTTCGACCGCTCAATGGCGATCGCCTCAGACTGAAACTCCAGTTGCGTCTGATCCTTGGCAAAGTCATCCGAGTCGTTTACCAGGGCAAACTTCAGAGATTGAAACGCAGCTTGCGCTATTTAGCAATGCCAAAACTGCATTCGATCGCTGGTCATCGATCGTACAGAGTCGCGCTCAACATTTGCCGCTTTGTCCGGAGTGCGGTAGTCCAACGCCGCCGGGAGAGCTTCAACGCTGGTCAGTTTGTGCAATTTGCGCTGCAAAACGTTAGAGAATGCGCCTTCTAATTCGCGTTAAACTAACGTGAGTTTGATGAAAAGATTCGCTTCAACGCTGTGCTTCAAAACACTTTCCTAAAGTTTTTCACCTTCTGTTTAGGTGGATGGATTTTGCTTAGTGTCTTTGCTCATTTTGGAGCAGAGATTTTTTGGTTTCAGGAGGTCGGGTATCTGCCCGTTTTTCTGATAAAAACTATTACTCAGGGGCTGCTCGGACTGATTGTTGCAGGCGTGACGATCGCATATTTTCTGCTCAATCTCAGAACGGTCGATCGATTAAAACATGACCCACTAATCGATGAAAAAGAAGCGCGATTTGATACACTCCTATCTCTACGGTTGAGAACACTGTTACCACTGGCGATCTTACTCAGCCTCACGATCGGGTTTATGCTCGCTCACTATGGACAGTTAGCTTGGCGTTATTGGCAATCAAATTTCGTCACAACAGTTTCATTGTTTAATCTCAGTGCAATTTGGCAAATTGTTCAGCACTTTAGCACTGAAATCTGGTATCCGGCGATCGCGTTCGCTGCTGCAATTTCGATTCTGATTTTTCCTCAATTTTTATTAACTGCGATCGCAATTGTATTAACTCTATTATTGAGCTTCATATTATCTCAGCATTGGATTGATCTATTGCAGTATCTGTATCCCACTGCATTTAATGCAGCAGATCCTCTGTTTAATCGCGAGATTAGCTTTTATATTTTTGCACTTCCCATTGCCGAATTGCTTTCACTATGGTTAGTAGGATTGTCGCTGTTTGGATTGCTCTCTGTTAGTTTGAGCTATCTGTTATCTGGGAATAGCCTGAGCGAAGGGCGTTTTCTTGGATTCTCCTCTACACAACAGCGCCACTTATTTGGAGTAGGCAGTCTGTTCATGTTCTCGCTGGCATTTAGCTATTGGCTCAGCCGTTATGAACTGCTTTACTCAACGCGAGGAGCCGTTTATGGCGCGGGCTATACCGATATCCATGTCCAGTTACCCGCCTATGTTGCGCTCGGAATCACGGCACTTGCGATCGCGCTCTATCTCTTCTGGCGCTGGATCTTCTGGCGACCGAGATCGAAGCGTCGTCGCTGGGTCGGCTTTGGATTAATTGTCTACGGTGTTGTTGCCATCGTTGCAGTCGTTCTGCCCGAAGTGGTGCAGTACCTCATCGTGCAGCCAAATGAATTAGTACGAGAGCAACCTTATATCGAAAGATCGATCGCCCTCACTCGTCAAGCGTTTGGCTTGAATGCGATCGACACTCAAACTTTTAATCCTCAAGGACAACTCAGCGAAGCAGATTTGAGAAACAACGATCTCACCGTTCGCAATATTCGACTGTGGGATCAGCGCCCTTTGCTAGATACCAATCGCGAACTGCAGCAGATTCGGCTCTATTATCGGTTTCCCGATGCGGATTTCGATCGCTACACGCTACGAACCGAAGCCCCGACCCAAAGACCCAGCGCTCCAGCATCATCGTCTCAACCCGCACCGAGTCAGACTGAACGCCGACAAGTCCTAGTTGCTGCAAGAGAATTAGATTACCGCGCTGTTCCAGAACAAGCCCAAACCTGGTTAAATCGACATTTAGTTTATACACACGGGTATGGTTTTACGATCAGTCCAGTGAATGTCGTGGGGGCAGGTGGATTACCAGAATATTTTGTCAAAGATATCGGTAACACAAACGGAGGCGCACTTGTAACATCGAGTCAAGCGATTCGCGATAGCATCCCGATCGGTAGACCCCGAATCTATTACGGTGAGCTTACCAATACGCACGTTATGACAGGAACTCGGCAGCAAGAGTTAGACTATCCGAGCGGCAGCGATAATGCTTACAACAGCTACGACGGTAAAGGTGGTCTCTCGATCGGATCTTGGTGGCGACGTAGTTTGTTTGCAATGTATTTGAAAGATTGGCGGCTGCTAGTCACGCGGGAGTTTTTGCCAGAAACGAAAGTGCTGTTTCGGCGCACCATAAAGCAGCGAATTCAAGCGATCGCGCCATTTCTCAGATATGACAGCAATCCTTATCTCGTTGCTGCAAATGGCAATCCAAATGCCTCAGAACCCAATCAAAATTATCTTTATTGGATGATCGATGCGTATGCAGCGAGCGATCGTTATCCTTACTCTGAGCCAACACAAAATCAAATTAATTACATTCGCAATTCCGTTAAAGTTGTGATTGATGCTTACAATGGCTCAGTCGATTTCTATGTTGCTGATCCAAGTGATCCCATCATTACTACTTGGACAAAAATATTTCCAAGTTTATTTAAGCCACTCAGCGCCATGCCCGAAACGCTGCGTCAGCATATTCGCTATCCCGTAGACTTTTTCAAAATTCAATCCGATCGTCTCAGAACTTATCACATGACCGATCCCCAAGTGTTTTACAACCGGGAGGATCAATGGACGATCGCAAATGAAGTCTACGGCAATCAATCACGACTGGTCGAGCCTTACTATCTAATTACCAGCCTTCCGACCGTTCCGTTTGAAGAATTTATTCTATTGTTGCCTTACACTCCGCAGGCTCGCACAAACTTGGTTGCTTGGTTAGCAGCGCGATCGGACGGTGAAAACTACGGGCGATTGCTGCTCTATACCTTTCCCAAAGAGCGTTTAGTCTATGGCCCTGAACAAATCGAAGCGCGAATCAATCAAGACCCCGTGATTTCGCAACAAATTTCACTCTGGAATCGTCAGGGGTCGAGAGCAATTCAAGGAAATCTACTCGTCGTTCCGATCGAACAATCGCTGCTCTACGTCGAACCCATCTATCTGGAAGCCGAGCAAAACAGTTTACCCACTTTAGTCAGAGTCGTCGTTGCTTACGAAAATCGCATTGTCATGACTCCAACTTTGGAAGAGTCGCTAAAAGCTATCTTCCGCCCGGAAGTGACTCCTGCCCCTGCGATTATTCGACCCGTTGAGGAATCCCCTGCTCAGACTCGGTAAACTCTGGATGAATCGACTATCTAGGATTAATGAAGTTTAAGTATTTTCCCTAGTTCACTAAAATCGCGTTGATACAATTGAGGCATTCCTTTCGCGGAATTCCGACGCAATCTACCGAATTTTGTAGAGATTACTTTAGCGTCGCTTTTGTATGACTTTTACTTCTAAACCGATCGTGAGTTCCCCGCTAATTGAGTCGTCACGCGCAAAAAAGCTTTGTCGCATCGTAGGGTGCACTTGTCTGGTTGCTTTTGCGCTCGATTTTCTAGTCATTGTGTTTCCCGTCAATGTTGCAGAAGCAGGTTGGCGTTTGGGAACGCTGCAACAAATTAGCAACCGCAGTATTGTCATCTTGTTTGGGCTATCTCTGTTAATTTACGGAGCCGAACGGCGAAAACTGCTGCGATCGATCTCGCTATTTTGTTTTGCGATCGGCATTTCGTTTCTATTGTTTTGTGCAGTAGTGGCACAGGATAGCTTATCGTTGCAGCGTCAAGCACTCGATCGCATCAGTGCTCAGTCCTCGCAGCTTAGCTCACGCATCGAGGCGATTCAATCTGATCCCAATGCGGCAGGGAAAATCTCACCGCAGCAGATAGAGCAAGCCATGCAGCAACTCACTACCCGCACAGAGACCGCAAAGCAAACGGCAAATAACAGCATTTTCAAAACTGGTTTTCTGTCCGTTGGTAATTTTGCTGTGATTGGAATTTCGCTTTTGGTTCTAGGGCGCTACGGATTGTACTTATTTAGACATTGATTTTAGACATTGACTTTAAACATGGATGCCTAGAGATTTTTCCGACTTCAAATCAAGCCTGAGATCAATCCATAACTGGATTCTTTTGCTCGGTGCAGCACTCGGACTGGGCGTGTATTTTCCGACTTGGTTATCGCTTGCTGCAACGACTCAAGTAAGCGGGATGCCCCATTTGATTCTGAATGTGCTGCTTATCGGGCTTGCCGTTCGACAGTTAAGACGCGATCAGCATCACGCTTCACTCGACCAACCCCTAACCGAAGATCAATGGCTTGGAAGTAGCCTTGTGCTGGGCGGTCTAGCTATTTTTTATTTTTATTACCCAGCTACGGCTCCGCAAGCGTTTGGCTGCATGATTATGCTGATTGGCGGCACCCTGAGCTATCTTGGCTCAAGCTTTTTGCGCCATCAATGGTTGGCGATCGCGCTGCTCACGATCAGCCTACATCCAAATTGGCAGCGCATCGCCCGTCACCTCTGGAGTATCTTTGCGCCACCGAAAGCTTTGGCGGAGTTTATGGCGTGGGGAGGCAGTTGGGTATTGCGGGCGATCGGGCAACCTGTTGATTTGCAGAATGAGTTCGTGATTTTGCCAGCCGGAAGCGTGGAAGTTGCGCCCGGATGTGATGGATTTGAAATGGCGTTTGTCATTATGATCGCCGCCGTGATCATCGGATTAGCGTTTCGAGTGAGAGCGATCGTGATGGTGCGGTTGATCGCGATCGGAATCACCTTGGCGTTATTACTCAATATTGTACGAATTGCAGTAATGGTATTAGCAGCCGTTTACTGGGGGAAAGCTGCGTTTGAGTTTTGGCATGGATCGATCGGCGGACAGGTTTTTTCTGGAGTGCTATTTACGATTTACTATTACGCAATTCAGCCAATTTTGAATTTAAAGCGTGAAGGCACTGGTTAATCAATCTAGTTAATCAATGCCTTCAGAATTTTCTAGAGCCGTTCGGGTGCAGAAACTTGCATCTTTGCGCTTATTTTTGCAGTCGGTTGAGCTTCAGCTTTGGAAGCAGGTTCAACTTGAGGCGAATTCAAGCTCTTCATTGATGTGTTAGGAGCCGATTGGTGCGAGAGCCAAACGAACCCGCCGCTCAACATTGCGGCATAGCCGAGATAGAGATGCACAGGTTTTAGCGCCATTCCACCAATCTCGATCGCGCTCTTTTGCGGGGGATGATACCAAGTCGGCAGGACAGCTTTGACAGGATCGATCTCAGGCAGCAATTCGAGAAGCTGATCACTATTGAGATCAAGCGCTTTGGCAATGCGGTGTATGAATCCCCGCAGGTAGATATCTTCGGGCAAGTGCGCTCCGTGACCCGCTTCGATCGCTTGCAGTTGATGTACCGGAACCAGCGTTTTGCTGTGCAACTCCGCGATCGACATTGCTCGGACTTGGCGGGCAGTGCGGATTTGTGCGCCTAATCGAGCTAAACCTGTCTGGCGATGCTGCTCCGACTCGGATAGTGGCTTCCTGCAGTGAACAGGCTCAGCAGGTTTTGGCGCTGAGGCGGCTTGGGGCATCATTTCCTGCAGCGCTAATCGAATCGCTTCTCGTCCAACAGCTTTGAGACAAAATTGTGCGGATGCGCCTTCAGGAAGGCTTTCTTCCAAACTTGCTACCGCGCGACGAAAGACTTCGCTGCGACAAAGTTCGGATTCAATTTGAGAAAGCAAAGCGCGGAATCCTTCGGAGGACTCCTCACCTGTTCCTACAATGCTGGTGATTTTCAAATCTTGCGCTAACATTTCCAGTCCTCGCCAAAATCAAGAATTGCGATCGTCTCTGTACAAGGTTCAGACGATGTTCTCTAGGTTACGTAGGAACCCTTTACGCACGATTATTTCGCTCTTCCGGACTAACGTAAAAAATCTGGACATTTTGCTGAATCTATTCCAATTGGTTGGCTCGACGCGCCCACTCCATATCTTTCGAGGTAATTCCGCCAGCGTCGTGGGTGGTGAGGTCGATCGTGACGCGATTGTAAACGTTGAACCATTCTGGATGATGTCCAAGCGCTTCGGAAACGAGTGCCAAGCTTGACATGAATCCGAAAGCTTCGACAAACGAGGGAAATTTGAATTCACGATGCAGTTTGCCGTTTTGAATTGTCCAACCCTCAAGCTGTTTGAGTTCGGTTTCGAGTTCTTGTCTGGAAAGTGAGGGCATAGTCACACCTTTATGAAGTTTGGAGTTTTCGCTTCGGTTTGAGCGGCTTCTTGCCCCCTAAATCCCCCATAAATGAGAGAGTTTGCGAATCTTGCACCTTTTTCGGTTTGAAGTCCCCCACCCGTGGGGGATTTAGGGGGCTTCCCAGATTGGACAACAAAGCCAGTTAATTTCGTTAGACTTAGAGCGAATTTGCGATCGTCGCCGACTCGACAGCAATCTCAATGCGATCGCCCGGTTTGGGTTCAATCACCTGTGTATTGAGATTCGCTTGAGTCAGTTTGGTGCGAAAATCCTCAACATTGCCGATTTCCTTGAGCAGCGAGATCAAAACGCCTTCAAATTGAATCTCTCCACCAGCTGCGGTCGGAAGCATGACTTGTGGTTTGACTTGCTTCGCAAGCTCGATCGCGCTCTCAGTCCCTTTGATAATCGAACCCACTAGAGGCAAGGCTAAATCGATTATCGGTGTAATCACGACATCGATTGGAGTGGGTAATGCTGAAGGATGACTTCCGTGCGGCTCATAGTACACTGTTACCCCGGTTGGTAATTCTGTCAGCAAATAGCCGTTTTCCTGCGTCCCCGGACCTAATGCCGAGCCTACAGTGGCTTGAATTTGCACCGATGAACTGAGCGTGAACGATTCTCCAGGTTTTAACGTCGTAATCGACTTAAAGCCGATCGCTTGTGCAACTTTTGCCGCACTTGCAGAAGCAACAACCGGAACCGATCGATCCAACCGCTTCAACGTTTCAGGATGGGCGTGATCTTCAATGCCTTGAGACAGCAAAATCAGATCGAGATTTTCGGGAATGGGGCGATCGTGGGATCGTGTTCCTTTGAACAACCAGCCGACATTGCCAAAGGTCAATTCGCCAACCAACCACGGATCAAGCAGAATGCGTCGATCGGCTAATTCGATCAGCCAGGAATTACTATCAAGCCAAGTAAGATACATTGTCGCTGACCGGAACGCTACTCCATTTGATTCTAAGGGAGATTAGACTTCAATGGTTTCTCCCAGCGTGGTCACGCGATCGCCTTTGACTAATTTGCGTCCGCGTCGGGTCTCAATCTTGCCATTTACCCGCACTTCTCCCGACTGAATTAACAGTTTCGCCTGTCCACCCGTCTGCGCCAGTCCTTGAAACTTGAGAAATTGATCTAATTTAATTGTGTTGTCTTGAATCGTGTCGTCCTGCATTTTCGTATCGTTGATTACGTCATTCGATCGTACCGAATGGTTTGCAAAATCGGGATGCAATCACGAAATCGCGCAGAGCGACTAAGTCACTCTGCGCAATCTGAAAATTAGAAATTTAATAGCGGTCAACACTCCCCGCAAACACTGGCTCAACTCGCAAACTTACTACTCGCGCTGGACGCACCACCATGTATTCGCCCTGGATGTTTTTAATCGGAACACTAATAAAATCTTCTGAAGCGGCTTTCGGCATCAGTTCGCCACTGTACCACTTCTGAAAGTCTTGAATTGTCGGAAATCGCACTTCTTCGCGATGTCCACCTTCCATCATGATATGGACAGAAAATTCGGTCGGCGTTCTAGGCATCTGAGTTCACCCTAAACAGGACAGATTCAGTATGGGCGAACACCGAAAAGAACTATCAAGCAATTGCACATTACACCGTTAACTGTCGGTCGCTTTTGTCAGTTCCGCCGAGTCCGATCGCCCGATCGTCACCGGATGCGGATCTGTGGTCACTAAAATCGTTGGATGAGGCGATCGCAACGACACCAAAATGCTCTTAATCACAACCGCGATCGGCACTGCCACCACCACACCTAGCAATCCGCCAACCCGCGCCCCCATCAGAATCGAAACAAACACCCACACCGGATTCAGTCCCGTAAAGCTACCCAGCACGCGCGGCATGATCAGATTTTCAATAATCTGCTGCACAATCAACGAGGCAATCAACACCTCAACGCCTAGACCAATATCGCGCAACGCTACCAGCAGCGAGACCAACGCAATTCCGACCGATCCGCCGAATGGAATCAGCGCCATTGTGCCGATCGTTAACCCAAACAGCAATCCAAACGGAACGCGCAACGTCAGAAAGATTACCGTCAGCACAAACCCCATCGAGGTAGACGAGATCAACTGACTGAAAAAGAAGTTCTGAAAGCTCAGGCGCAATGTTTCGCTAAATGGATCTCGAATCCGAGGCGGCAACCATTCAACTAAACTTTGCCACAAACGATCACTGTGTTGCAGCAAATAAAATGTCAATACTAACGTCAACACAACATCGAGCAAACTGGTGACAGTAATCACCGCTAACCCAAGAATATCCCCGGCTAATCGCTGCAATTGATTTTTCAACGGAGCCGTGATTTGATCTGCCAATACATCAAGACTCACTGGGAATCCAGCTTTTTCGATTTGATCATTGAGCAGGATTAATTGTCGTTGTCCTGAGTCGATCCAATCTGGTAATCGAACCACCAACTGTTGAGCTTGCTGGAGTGCCAACGGAACCAGCGTTACCCCGATCGCAAGTAAAACCGAAATCGTAAACAGAAACACGACAATTGCCGACCGTCCTCGTGTCGCTCCGTGCTGCTGCATATAGCTAACTGGATAATTTAGCAAAAAGGTCAGCAACGATGCGCCAGCGACAATGACTAATAAAGAATGAAAATAATCAAAAATAGACGAGATCGCCCACGCATTCAACACCACAAGCGGCACAAAAAAGGCGATCGCAACCGCTTTTAATACCGGAGATAAAGAATCCCACCAAATCCACACTTTATTGCGATGAGGCATGATGCAACAACTAACGACAGTAATTCACGAGATCGTTTTGGGCAGTCTCTAGTTATTATTATCGCGCTTTGGTTTCGGTTCATCCTCCTTCCGCCGTGATCCCTTTGACTTATGAATGATTTCGATCGCCTAGAACCCGATGCAGTCCGGCATTTGCGGCTATTTTTCTATCTTTTACCCGTTTTTGGATTTTTTCCAGCCCTTTGGACGCTGTATCGACAATCGGGCAGCCGCCAAGAACGCGCATTGAGTCGATTCGTGGTGAAGTTTGCGATGGGCTGGCTGTTGCTCTACGGATTGATGGGCGCGAGCGCCTTTACGTCTGACTCCGCGCAGTTGCCGCTATTGTTGATGGCAAGCTTTCTCACTTCGGGTTACTTTGTGCTGAATTTGGTTCTGATGGTGCGGTTGTGGCAGCGAAAATCGATCGTCCTGCCGCTCATTGGGAAAGTCGGGAGATTGCTTTAAGAACGTGATGTAACTCGATTTCTGAGGCATCTTGTGAAAGGGCTTCGATCGCCGAAATCTCTGCAATTTTCTGAATTTCTCCCCCAGTAAGGGAATGCTTCTTAGCCAATGTTTGCCAGTCTATTTCAGAGATCGGCGTTACTTCGGGAAATGCCTGCTTCCAAAGCTGCACACGAGCCGCAGCATCGGGTTTAGGAAATTCGATCGTAAAGTGAATGCGCGATCGTAGTGCGGTTGGGATTGCAAGTCGATGTCGCACACTAAAGCAAGTTAAACCGCTACGAGCCTCAATCAGTTGAATCACCTGTGCAATCGGAGCCGATCGCTTTAACCACCGTTCAGCCGATTTAATCAATACGAATTCTGGTGCCTGATCAATCAACTCTTCGATCAGTTCGATCGAATCATCCATGATCGCGAGATCAATTTCAGTCAGTGGCAGGGCTAATTTTTGGGCGATCGATTGAGCCGCGATCGTCTTCCCTGTTCCACTAGCACCGATCAATAAAGCAGTCACGCCTGTCGATGCGGTAAATCCCCAAGCTTGTAGCTGGGGTGCAAATCGAATGCGATCGCAAACTTGCGCCAGTTGCGCTTGAACGGCTTCCGGCAATACCAGATTGACGGATTTCCTTGATCGCGTCATTGCGATCGGCGCGGGCATCTGAGCGGCAATTAACTCTTCTAGTTCAGCTAATTCTGCTGGCTCACTCAGCAAAAAATTAACGCCTTCATCGGAAAGCTTGATCGATCGCGATAAAAACGACGATCGATCATTCTCCTCTACCTCAATCAACCCCGATCTCATCAATCGGCTGGAATCACTCAAGCTCGATCGCACCGTCCGCCATTCTGCATCGGTTCGACAAAGCAAGCGGAGTACGAGATCGATCGTCGGTCGCTCAGCAACATCATGACCGCTTTGTAAGTAGCCATACAGTTGAGCATATCGTCGGTGAACTTCCGGCGCGAGGGCAATTAGAACTACATTTTTCTCAAACGTTGTCAGATTCAAGCGATCGCGCAGCATCGGCAGCGCCAAGCCAATTCCATGCTGCCCACTTGCCTGAATCCGTGCGTCTAGTTGCTGCTGATAGGTTGGAGCAGGCGAAGATTTTCGCCGCTCAACCGGAGAATCTGACGCGATCGCCTCGTCTAAACTAATCAATCCTTTCCACCAATGACTGGTAACGAGATCGGCTTTAGTTTGCGATACTCGCTCGATCGTCTTTACGTCCTTGCGCTGTTTCGCCACGGCAGTCAACAACAACCGCTCCAGCCAGTTAAATTCAACTTTGAGATAGGTCCAGTTGTCGAGAAAGGGTTCCGAGCGCATACCACACCAAATCGATCCGGGTGAGAGCATGGTACTCTACTGCCCGAATTTCGGCATGAAAGACAAATCGAATTTCTTAGAGATAGTCTGAATTCGCCTTCCTGAGTTTCATTACTTCAGCCGATTGAGAAATTCGATCGGTAATCCGTCCGCATCGGCAATGAATGCCACTTCATACACGCGATCGCCGATCATTTGCTGTGCCGGCTCCAGTAACACCGTTAATGCTTGATCTTGCTCACCCAATTTCGTTTTCAGCGATTCGATCCACTGCGGCAATGCATCGGTCAATTCCGTCACATCAAACGACAGATGATAGTATCCGGTGTAATGCTCATCGTGAAAGGCATCGGGTACGGGTTTCGGTTCAGGAATTTGCAGCAGTTCGATCCGTCCGCCCAAGCCTTCCATCCAGCACGCTAAGGTATAACCCGTTTGGAATCGCTCACACACTTGAAATCCAAGCTGCTCGTAGAATGCGATCGCCCTGAAAATATCAGCCGTTCGGATCGAAACGTGGTGCATTGGCTCTATTCAAACAATCGAAAATACGGATAGCGAACAGGCGCTCCTGGTTCCTTCTCTAAATCAAAATTAATTACATCCCAGCAGGGATCATCTTTTGGATCAGGACTAAACTCGACCGGAAGCCCATAAAGTCTCGGTTTCGGAGAATCGGATTGTCCCCTCCAAGGGGTACTCCGCTCTAAATACGTGCTGATGAGTTCCTTATAGCGCTGAGCAATAATCACGCGAGTCGCTCGGTAGCCCTGCGTATAAAGTCGATCGAGCGCCTCATGAATCTCAAATCGAATGCCATCCGGGTGGGTGTGTTGGCGATACCATTCATCATTCCACAGCCGCCAGTGTCGCGCTGATTGGAGATGAATGAGTTCGCCTGTCTTCGGATTCGCCTCAAACGCGCCGTGGCGTGGACACAAATAGGTATCTGTCAGAGTCAACGCTGGGATCGTTTGCCGACAGTGTGGGCACTGAATTTCGGGTCCAAATATCGGGTACTGCAAACTGGGATTAATCATGAAGTGCGGGAAATCGAATATTTCATTAAAGTGAAGCGCGATCGTGAAATTATTATAACGGTCTTCTCTTTGCGCGTTTCTAGTCTCATTATCACCGTGAATCCTTCTGAAGTCCCAATTCTTTTTTCTCCGTCTTATTGGAATCCTCCCGATTTGACGATCGCTGCCTTCGTTGCGCCTAATGCTACGGTAATTGGCAATGTCGAAGTCGCTGCTGGAGTCAGCATTTGGTATAACGCAGTCGTCCGCGCTGATGTAGAAAGAATCTGCCTTGGAGCCAGCACGAATATTCAAGATGGGGCAATTCTTCACGGTGATCCGGGTCATCCGACGATCCTCGAAGAATTTGTCACGGTGGGGCATCGAGCCGTGATTCATAGCGCTCATATCGAGCGGGGCTGTTTGATTGGTATCGGGGCGATCGTCCTCGATGGGGTACGAGTAGGAGCAGGCAGCATCATTGGAGCGGGAGCCGTCGTGACTAAGGATGTACCGCCACGATCGTTAGTCGTTGGCGTTCCGGGCAAGCCGATTCGTGAACTTTTAGATTCAGAAGTCGAACACCTGATCGAACACGCTCAACATTACGAGAAATTAGCACTCGTTCACGCGAACAAAGGAACGGATCTCGGTTTTCGTGTACAAATGTGAACCCCCTGAGAAAACT
The DNA here is from genome assembly GCF_039962505.1 of Leptolyngbya sp. DQ-M1. NCBI lineage: Bacteria > Bacillati > Cyanobacteriota > Cyanophyceae > Leptolyngbyales > Leptolyngbyaceae > Leptolyngbya > Leptolyngbya sp. DQ-M1. The sequence continues at coordinate 109,467 of NZ_JAMPLJ010000005.1, read as the reverse complement.
GCTTTGAAAGCTACACGAAATACGGTACAAATTTAAATTATTGAAACGTCTGATTAAGCGAGAGAGCGGGTATGGATTTTGATTTTCGCGTCCTAATCGTGTTATTTCCGATCATTCTGGCAGGAGGTTGGGCTGTTTCTCGAATTCTTCCTTACGCATTACAGCAAGTGAAGGGCTTCTTGGCAAAGTAACTGCTAAATTAAGCCTTCACGCTTGAGCCGACTTTTCTCACCGTAGAGAAGTCGGTTTTGTTTTGCGATCGCGCTTGTTAATCTTGAGAAGTTAATCGGTACAAATTTAAGGAAAACTGCAATGCTCGACGAACAGGCAAAAAAAGCAATGTTGCTGAAGATTCCGCATGGGTTGTATATCTGCGGTGTCAAAGATGGAGAAAATTTAAACGGCTTTACTGCAAGTTGGGTGATGCAGGGATCGTTCAAGCCACCGATCGTCGTGAACTGCGTTAAAAGCGATTCTGGCTCCAACCAAATGCTTCGCAACAGTGGCGTATTTGCACTGAGCTTTCTAGAAGCTGGACAGAAAGACCTCGCGCAGAAATTTTTTAAGCCGCAGCGTCGAGTCGGTAACAAATTCGAGGATGTAGAGTTCTACTTAGGCGAAACTGGATGCCCAATAATCTCTGAGGCGCTTGGCTATGTGGAATGCCGAGTCGTCGGAACCGTGGATCATGGGGATCATACGGTGTTTGTGGGTGAAGTGATCGCGGCTGGAGTGCATCGCGAAGGTGAACCGCTCCTGCTCGAAAGCACAGGTTGGCAGTACGGCGGTTAAGTTAATCGCTCGATCGAGCGACGGTTGATTCGAGCTTTCAAACTCGTAATTTCCGCAGTAAGAATTATCGGGCTTGAAGCTTATACTACTGAAGCCCGGTAGTTCAATCATTCCTGTATGAAACGTGCAATTTCGACTCTAGTATTGGCGATGTTTGCGATCGCTCCGGTTGCGCCTGCAATTGCTCAATCTTCTAAGCAAATTAATCCGGTCGTTCCCTCAAACGGAACCAGTATCCAAGCCCTAGTGCCGAAAGGATGGCAAATTGAAGGCAAAGTTGAGGGCGACCTCAATGGCGATCGCAGAGCGGATACGGTTTTGAGATTGATTCAAACGGCAAATTCGGGAGGCGATCGTGCCCGGATGCTGCTCGTTTTGCAGCGACAGCCGAACGGTCAATGGCAGCGTATCGGCATGGCTCCACGTCTATTGCTGTGTTCAAACTGCGGCGGCATGTTGGAATCGATTCAAATCAAAATTGAGAACGGTGTGCTTTTAGTCGATCAGCTACGCGGTTCTCGCGATGGAACACAGACTTTGCACCGCTTCTGGATTGATAAAGCGTCGAAACGTCTGGTGCTGATTGGTCAAGATGTGCGACAGTTCGATCGCCTGACCGGAGACGCAACTCGCGAAAGCAGCAATTTCTTGACGGGTCAAAAAATCACAGAAAAGTATCGCGCTAATAAACAGCGCACTGGAACAGAGTTAGTGTCTCGTCAGCGATCAACCGTTGCGAAGACGACACCCGCGATCGAAACCGTTAATATTGACGCAATTTAAAGAAAACCGTGCACTCAATCGGTTTTGTCGAGTGCACGGTTTTCTTTACCAAGGGAAGCGAATCCGCACTGGAAGCTTCACCGGAATTTTTTGTTCGACTTGATCGATGACGCGATCGACCGCCCGATCAATCACTCCTTGTACCAGCGCATTCGCTGCGGCTTGAGCAAATCCAGGCTGATTCGTCAGTCCCACATCAAAAATGCAGCCTTCTAGCAAATTCGCTTCGACTCCCGCATTGCGGCAAACGGTTTCTGCCGATCGCAGTTGAGCAGGCATCAATGATCCTAATGTCAGATAGCGGCGGGGAAAACGCCGATCGCTAAACGTTTCCGTCGATTGTCCCGCTTCATAATCGAACAGCGACTCGCTTTGCTGAATCCGCCAACTATCACCAAACTCACGATGAAGCTGATCGAGAAACGCCGTTTCGATACTCGACAAAGGAATAGGCGTGGGTAACAGATTACTCAGCGCACTGGTGAATTGTCCATAGCTCGATTTTGTTGGAATGACTTTGCCTGAACGGGTTCGCAAGTCGTTTGCTGCATTGCCGTCTAAGTTTCCTAGTAATCCAGTGTACCGATTCGATCGATTTGAAACATTTAGCGTGACATTGAGAAACGTCATTTTTGCAACTTCAATCAGTCGAATTGTGGCTTGTTCTCCGCTATTCCACTGCACTACATATTCTTGATCGCCGCGTTTCTGCATTGAGCCATCGGCAAAAGAGCGGCGATCGCTGGTGTTCATTTCTCCATTGACGCGCACGATCGGGGCTGAGTCTTTAGCGATGTAGAATCCAATGCGATCGTTGCCGACCTTCAAGGCAACCGCACGGTTCAGCGTCAATTCTTGCCCCGGCACTTGAGCTTGCCGCGTTTGAACGACAAACTTCTGATCCTGAGATTGGCTCAGCAGAAATTCGCCGATCGTTTGGAAGCTGTAGCGGAACCCATCAAAGGTGATCAAATGCGGATCACCATAGCTTGCCCCGGTTTTTGTGTTGCCGCTATTCGGCGAGTTAGATCCCGTGTTGCCTGAGCTTCCGCCGCTATTTCCGCTGCCGCTATTTCCGCTGCCGCTATTTCCGCTGCCGCTATTGGGCTTCTTCTCTTTACAAGAATTGTCTTCAGCCGTCACATCAACCTTGGTCGATCGTGTAGTACCCGTCACCGCTAGCAGAACTTGATTTGACGGAGCCGATTCTACACCGGAGGGAGAATTTCCATTTTCACAGCGACAGGTTTCTCCCACACAGTAGCGCTTATTAAATACCTGGCTAAATTTCAGAATGTCGCTACTGCCACCCGTCCAGCGCAAGGCTCCATATCCTTTGATATCGAACTGAATGATCTTTCCGCTAGGAACGTTAATCTCGTACAGGGCTTGAGTTCCGCGTGTGATTTCGCGGGACAGTGGCGAACTGGGAGAAACGGTGGTCGCCTTACTTGATCGTTTATCCGCAGTAATTCCCGGCCCTATGGTATTCCAATCCGCTCCCGCCTCAGATTTCCGAGCGAGTCCAGATGCCCAGGTTGTCAGAAAAGAATCTCCAGCAGATTTGACGAACTGATTGAACAAGCCATCCGAATCTTTTGAGGCGGTTTTCATAATCGAGTCGAGCCGCTTCCAAACATCAACCCCGCTATTTTTCAGATGGGCATAAAAGCCGATCGCATCGTAGCCGCGATCAAAAAGTGATTTTTCGCCGCTTAAGTAGTCCTTCCACATCGGACTGCTCATCTTGGTTCCGCCTGCGTATTCTTCACCTGCCCACATTGCCGATCCTTCGATGAACCATTCCGGTAACTGGTTCACGCCAAGCAGCTCGTTTTGAAAACAGTGATAGATTTCGTGAGCCAGCAGGGATTTATCTTGTGCATCGTTAGCATAAGAGGACAGCCAAACGATCCAGCAGGTATCCATCGTCTCGCCTTCGTCTTGTTCCCGCCATTTGCCGCCTTCTTTGGTTGCAGCGATCGTCACTGCTCCATGTCCCGCCGCATCCTTAATACTTTGGGCAAAGATAGAAGGGGCAGACTTCTTATCTGTAATCAGAATCGGGCGCGTCGGTTTACGTCCGATCAATTTGCCCATGTCCGCCGCGATTTTGGTCACTGTTGCCGCAGGAGGCGCGATCGACAAGGCGGGCTGCGCCTGACTCAGGATAATGAGCAATACACTACTCAGCAACAGTCCCAAAAACGTAATCCATTTTCGTTGCATAGTTTTTCTCTATCGTTTGAAATTGAGTCGCTCATGTCAGCACTTCAAATTCACTACGACAGAGAAAGACCTGCCATCCGGAGAAATACTATTTTGAATTCATAATCTTCACATCCAGTCGTCGTCATCCCAAGCATCAGCAGTTGGGGATTTCGGCGATCGTTTCGGCTCGACAGGCGTTTTGAGTTCCTGCGATTTTGGCTTAGCGGGTTCATCTTCCCAATCGTCCCAAGGTGCAGGCTCAGAAGCCGGAGCAGCATAAGGCTCTGTTTCATCAAGCGCAATATCTTCGACAAATTCGTAGGCTTGTTCGGTGAACGATCGCGCCTTTTCCTTTAATCGGCGAGCTTTTTCGCGAGCGAGTTCGGCAAGCGATCGCACTTCTTGCGTCACCTGACCCTTCTCCTCACTAAACAAATCCTTAACTTTCGAGAATTTTTCCTGCACTCCACCCCGATACACCGCAAACGATTCAACCGATTCCTTGGGAACCATCACCCGCCGACTGCCGTATCTCAAAATATAGTTCGGTGGCAGAAGGTAAACGCTTCCCACAATGCCTCCCCAACCATCGGAAACATATAAGTAATGCTCAATTTCACCCGTTTCTAAATTAAACAGATAATCGACAACCTTACCCACTTGATCGCCTGCATCCGTCCACACTTCGCAATTGACAAGCGATTCAAGCTGTTTCACCTTCTCGACATCTGTTTCGACAGGCGGCGAATTCACCAAAACGCCATCGCTCCCGATCGCTTCTAGCTGATCCAAGTTAAACGCCGTTTTTTTCTTGCCAAGCCAGCCCGATTTGCAGATAAATCCCAACACCCGATTCACTTTCGGGTACATCCACAGTACCTCTACCTGTCCTACTTCCTGCATCGAAGCGCGATCAAGGACAGTCTGATTCAGTAGCTCACTCTGCCGGACGATTTCTGCCATAGGTATCTCAAATGTTCACCTTACTTTCAGTGTATCTTGCACCCGCAGAAAATGTGACTTGACACGATCGCTTTACATTTTGCATACTAGATAACTGGCTTACAATTCATGCTCGGATCAGGTATTTGTCAACGGCGATTCGTAGAGATCGCGACCTGTACGGCGACTACTCAGGAAAAACTCATGGCTTACGCAATTATCGAGATCGCAGGGCAGCAAATTCGGGTCGAACCGAGTCGCTTTTATGATGTGAATCGCCTTGTGGGAGACGTAGACTCGCAGATCGACATCGATCGCGTTTTGCTGGTCAACAACGAAGGGGACATCAGCGTGGGCGCGCCCGTTGTAGAAGGCGCGATCGTTCAGGCAACGGTGATGCGTCACCTGCGCGGACGCAAGGTAATCGTCTACAAGATGCAACCGAAAAAGAAAACCCGCAAAAAACGTGGTCATCGTCAAGAATTGACCCGGATTATGATTGATTCAATCAGCTTGGGCGGCAGCGCGATCGCGACCAAAGAACAAGCGAACGGTTAATCTAGAGATTCGAGAACACCATTTCAGAGGGAATTATGGCTCATAAGAAGGGAACAGGTAGTACCCGCAACGGACGCGATTCTAATGCTCAGCGTTTGGGTGTAAAGCGGTTCGGCGGTCAAGTCGTGAAGGCAGGAAATATCTTGGTGCGTCAACGCGGCACGAAGTTTCATCCTGGAAATAACGTCGGACGGGGCAGCGATGACACGCTGTTTGCGCTGATCGAAGGTGAAGTGAAGTTCGAGCGCATGGGTAAAGATCGTCAGAAGGTCAGCGTTTATTCAGTTGCAGAAGTTTCGGCTTAAGTCGAACTCGAAGGATTAAGAGCCGTCCAACTTTGGACGGCTTTTTTAGTCGCTAAACGGCAGCAGTGACGCTGGGGGTAGCAACGATCGCAAGATCGACTCGTTCTTCTTCAGGTTGAGCCACTTCGACTCGAACTCCTGGACCAAAAAATGTGGTCATTTTTTCGACTTTTTTCTGCCAGGTTTCAAGCGAGATAAACGGGGAGTCGAATTCTAACACCATGGCATAAGCGCCGTCTCGATTTTCCTCGCGCAGACCAATGAGGGTGGGGCGATCGTCATCGCTTGGGCTGAGTCCCAAGAACTTGAGCGCACTATCAAGATGGGCTTCTTGTCCGTAGCGAAAGCGCGTTACATCGTCGAAGACTTGTTTTTGGGTAGCGGTTGCTTGAGTCGCTTTCAGGGCTTCTACTTCGGGGGTTGTGGGCACACTGAGCGGCACAGGGCGCAATTCAGTGATTTTAAGTGCAACACCACCTAAGAGTAGAGGAATTCCATAGAAGAACCCGATCATGTTGAGGGCGGCATAGTTTAGCGCATACGCGGCAAATCCGACGATCGTAATAATGGTTCCTCCACCCAGACATAACGCACCGAGAGGAATTCGACGAAGAAACATAAGACTGACTCGCTGCAATATTTATTAACACTATTATCGCAGAATTCCAGTTAACGGAGTTTTACGAAATCGGCGCGATCGACCTCAAGATCTTTTACGCTGGAACGGTATTCCAAAAATGATTTGAGTATGGCTCGTGCAGTAATTAAGTTTTCGTCGGAAGATTGCGGAATTTGTCACAAGATGTCGTTCTACGACCAAAAAGTGGTTGAGGAGTTGGGCTTGCAGTTTGTAGATGTGAAAATGCAAGATACCGCAACTTATCGGAAGTACCGCAAGATTTTGCTGGCTCAGTACCCCGATAAAGCTGAGATGGGGTGGCCCACCTACATTATTTGTGATTCACCGGAGGAAGAGTTCAAAATTCTGGGTGAAGTGAAAGGCGGACACCCCAAGGGTGAGTTTCGCAGTCGGTTGCAAGCAGTGTTAGCAGAATCGAACTAAGTAGAGACACGATCGCAGACGGTAGATTTCAAACTCTAATTTGTGCTACCGTCTGACACTCAAAAATTGGCTCTCGCATTTCGTCGTAACATCTCAATTTTAATTCGCCGCAAAGCTGACCCGGTAAAGCGTCGATCGTACTCCTCTTCCGAAATCTCAGCTAGTTCTTGCAGGGTGGGTGCAACGTTCCACGATCGCGGCTGAAAATCTTGGACATCGGTTTCTTGGGCAAATCGCTGATTCCAGGGGCAAACATCCTGACAAATATCACATCCTGCCACCCAACCCTTGAGATTAATCTCTGGGAGCGTTTCGGCACGATTCTCGATCGTATGGTACGCAATACACCGATTTGCATCGATTACAAATGGTTCTGTGATTGCATCCGTTGGACAAGCATCAATGCAGCGGGTACAGGTTCCACAATGCTGCGTGTAAGGTTGATCGATCGCTAACTCTAAATCGATGACAATGCCACCGAGAAACACCCAAGAACCATATTCGCGAGTGATCACATTGCCGTTTTTCGCGATCCAACCGAGTCCTGCTTGTTGCGCCCAAAACTTATCTTGTACTGGAGCTGTATCTGCAAAATAACGTGCCTGTGTACCGTCACGCTCTAGCCAGGTCGAAAATGCCTTCAATTTCTTATGCAAAATCCGATGGTAATCACGTCCCCAACCATAACGGGAAATTTTTGCATATTCTTTTCCCTCCGGTCGCTGCTGCGGAGTGTAATAGTTCAGCGCCACAGCAATGATCGATCGCGCTCCTGGCACCAATTCCCGAATATTTTGACGCTTCGGATTCTCCATCCATGCCATGTCTGCTTGAAAGCCACGATCAAGCCATTTCTGCAATGCTTGAACTGCACTGATTTGAGCCGAATTGTCCACTGAGGCAATGCCGACTTTGTGAAACCCAAGCTCGATCGCTTTTTGCTTAATTTCTTCCGTTCGTGACATCAAAATTCCATCCGCAGAAGCAGGACTTCTATTCTAATAATCCAGTAGCTTGGTCGGAGCGAGTGAGATCAACCCATGCAAACGCAATCGATCGAAATTGAAGGCATTTCACACCCAATAATTTTGCGATATTTTGAGACGCTAAATGCTGGAGAATTTGAGGCAACCAGTCAGTTGTTTGCGATCGAAGGTGCAATGCAACCTCCGTTTGAGCAGCCGATCATTGGGCGAGAAGCGATCACGGCTTACCTGCAAAAAGAAGCCCCTGGATTAACTGCTCTGCCGCAAGCTGGAACGTCTCATACCACCGACCAAAATGCGATCGAATTTCAAATTACGGGAAGAGTTCAGATGCCCATGTTCGGCGTAAATGTCACTTGGTACTTTACGCTCGACTCAAATGATCAATTGATGTTCACGCGGATTAAACTGAACGCTTCGCCCCAAGAACTAATGAAATTGCGTCAATAAAATAAACTGATACGGTTTTACCGTCCTAACCCTCGCGGTGTAATCTGGATTTCCACTCGTCCCCCCTGCTGTCCGCCGTTCACCGCGACCTGTTGAGTATCTAGCTTTCCAGAGGCTTGCGGGCCTGCAATACTAAAGGGCGGATTGCTCTGCTGATAGTTCACATTGCCGTTTGCTTCAAACTGCTGTGTCGCCAAGAACCACTTTACACGATCGGCGCTCAATCGCGATTGATTCCTTTCCCCAACGCCCCGCACATTGCCACTGAGGTTTGCAATTTGCTGATCCAGCAGCATCTCGCCCTGATTTGCGGTCAGTGTCACCTGTTGAGCAGAGTTCACGATCGTCACGGGTTCGCTCGCAGACAGCGTTTTTTGCTCAACATTCCAACTCAGGGCATTGCTGCTGACTTGCGTATTTGAGCTTTGTAGGGCAATCCGCGCATTCTGACGAAGATTGACAATTTTAGACTTCAGATCGACCTCAGTTTGGTCAGCACCGCCACGATCGCTCACCTGCTTGTTTTCATAGCGATCGACTTGAATCGGTCGATCGCTGCTTAATTTCTGTGCTTGGATCAGCCAGGTTAATCGCTCTCCTCGCAGTTGTAGCGTTGGGTCTTTCGCCTGTGCCACAATTTGCCCGGTTACGTCTACTCGTCGAGCGCGAGTCAGGAACCGACCTTCTTTAGCTGCCAGTTGAATCTGCTTATGGTCTGCGTTGAATCCGTTGCGAATAATTAATACATCTTCGGTCGGTCGCCATTCCACCTCATTACCTTTGAGAACCGATCCATCGCGAATATCAACGGCAGTAATTTGCCCTTTGAGAATAATTGATTTTCCGTCTTGCTGAATCTCGCTGCGTTGCGCTTCGAGCTTAAAGATGGGCTTACCGTCCTGGAATAGCTCCCCTTTTGGCTCTTGCACCGTTGCGTTCTTCTGATCTTTGGCGTAGACCGCCTGCTTCGCCTTCACGCGCCACCAAAGCTGCCCTTTGTCGTTGGCTTGTTCTAGCGTCACATTATTAAACGTCAGGTTGCTATCAAACTTCTGTGCGCCTTGTGTGTCTGTTGCCAACTTTTCAGCCGTGCGATTGCGATCGCCACAACCACTTGCGCCGATGAGCAGCGCAATGAGAGCTAGATTCAAGAAGATTGAACGACGCAAAATAAATTCCTCAAACCAAAAGAACCAGGGAGCTACCGGGACAAACGACGAAATTTATCCCGATATTGCTCCCGACTTCTTTACTTTAAGGCGAATGCTCATCATCGTGTTCATCCATTAAACCGATACTGGTTAACGGACGATACGTATAACTCCGGGGCGTTTTCTGGATGTCTTCTTTGATGTTGTCCAGATCGATATAGCGATCGGCAACATTAATCAAGCTATCGCTGGTCATCGATCGTAAACTCACGACCTCAACCCGTACCCCACGGTAGCTGACTGCATTCACCGCATACGCGAGATCTCCGTCACCGCTAACCAAAACCGCCGTGTCGTAAGACCCCACCAGCGACATCATATCGACCGCAATTTCAACATCGAGATTCGCTTTTTTCGAGCCATCAGGCAGTTGCACCAAGTCTTTAGAAATCACGCGATATCCGTTGCGCCGCATCCACAGAAGAAATCCCTGCTGTTTTTCGTTGGTGCGATCGACCCCGGTATAGAAGAACGATCGCAGCAATCTTGAACCAGAAGTGAGCCGTACCAGGAGCTTTGTGTAATCGATCTCGATGCCGAGTTGTAACGCAGCATAAAACAGGTTTGAGCCATCAATAAAAATGGCAACCCGTCCGCGATTTTCGAGCACTTGCTCTGGCGAAAATACTGTCTCTGCTTCGTGATTAATATGGTTCAACACAGTTGCTATCCTCAGATTTTTTATGAAAAGTTTTGAACGAAAATAAAGAGCGAACATTCATCACGCACTTAGGGTGAACTTTCGACCGGAAGTTCGAGTTTTTGAAAAACAGGTTGAGGTTTTTGAAGTGCTTGTTTAGCACGAAGTATTCCCCATTTTGACTGATCGGGGAAAGCAATTGACATATCAATTAAGTTAGCGTCATTAAAGTCAACATTAAAACCTAATTGTTGATAAACCAACGTGCTAGTGCGAGGAATAATCGGTGCTAAAAGATACGCCGCCAAGCGCACCGACTCCAAGACTGCATAGAGAACTTCTTCTGCCTCTTGCTTTTTCCCTGATTTGTAAAGCGACCAGGGAGCCTGTTCGTTGATATATTTGTTACCCAATCGAATCAGCGTTAAAACTTCTTCACAAGCGACATTAAACGCTAGAGAGTCATAAGCTTTTGCCACCCGTTCTCCTAGCCCTTCAGCGATCGCCCTCAGCGGATGATCGACTGAAATTTCGACCTCCGGAACCACTCCACCACTATTTTTGTGAATCAAGCCCAAACTACGATTCAGCAAGTTACCAAACCCATCGGCAAGATCGGCGTTGCACATATCGACGAAGCGCCCTTCTTCAAACACGCCATCCCGCCCGAATTCGATGCCTTTGAGGAAATAGTATCGAAACGCATCGACTCCATATCGTTCAACTAAGGCGACTGGATCGATCGCGTTGCCACTACTTTTACCCATCTTCACGCCATCACGCACAAGGAACCCATGTCCAAATACCATCTTTGGCAAGGGCAATCCGGCTGACATTAACATTGCGGGAAAATAAACGGCGTGAAACCTGAGAATATCTTTTCCAATAATGTGAAGATCAAACGGATACCACTTAGAACTTGCATTCTCTAACGTCGGTTCTTGATCCGGTTCGAGCAATGCTGTGATATATCCAAGGAGCGCATCAAACCAAACATAAATCGTATGTTTTGGATCGACGGGAACCGGAAATCCCCAGTCGAAATTGACTCGCGAAACTGAAAAATCTCTTAACCCTTGACCGACAAAACTCAGCACTTCATTCCGGCGAATTTCGGGCTGGATAAATTCTGGATGTTCTGCGTAGAGTCTTTCCAGTTTTTCTTGATAGTGAGACAGGCGGAAGAAGTAGTTTTCCTCGTCGCGCCATTCTACTTCCTTATTGGTGTGAATTGAGCAGCGACGGTCTTCTAATAACTCACGCTCCTCTTTAAATTCCTCGCAGGAAACGCAATACCAACCTTGCTGCTGACTGAGATAAATATCACCGTTTTCCCATACTCGTTGGAAGAACTCCTTGACGATCGCATGATGCCGCTCATCGGTGGTGCGAATAAAGCGATCGTAGTGGATATCAAGCTTTGTCCACAGCCGCTTAAAGCCTTCCACGATCAAGTCACAGTGTTCTTGCGGCTTGCGCCCCAAACTTTCGGCAGTCCGCTGAATTTTTTGTCCATGCTCATCGCTTCCGGTGACAAATCGAACCGGTTTCCCCTGCAATCGTTGAAATCGGGCGATCGCATCTGCCGCGATCGTCGGATAGGCGCTGCCAATGTGGGGCAAATCATTGACATAATAAAGCGGTGTTGTGAGAGCAAAAGTAGGCTTTTCTGGAGGTAAAGTCATAAAGAGTGTGAAAATAACCCCTTCTAATTAACTAAATCAATCCGGGTAGGGGCTTAACTGGATTTTGAGAACGATCGCTCTTAAAGTGAAGCACGTCTCTAATTCTAACCAGCAACGCTGTGTCAGAAGCGTCATTAAACCTTAAATCTTACCGTCTGTTGCCATTAAGAGGTCTCAAGCTCCCGATTCTACCAATTTGTGAGATGGCCTCAGTAACTTCCCCGAAATCTAGACCTCTAGAAAATTGCTTGAATTTTTGTATGTGAACGGTCAGCGCTAGTGCTTCAGTTCAGTGAGGCTACGACCCTAAACGACAAGCCGCGATGAAGTAGACGCACTAACAACAAGCTACTCCGTAAATTTAGGGAGCTCTTCTCGACAACAATCCTTAATCTAGTCGAAATTACGGATTTTCTTTGTCAAATTTAATGCCTAGTTCATAAAGAAAACTAGTAGGATACTGCTCAAAATTTCAGTACATTTTCGCAAAGCTTCTCCACTGCGGAGAACGAATAATGTGAGATATAAAGTTAGTCTGCAAGACAACGGTATGACATTAATTAAGAGCTTTCTTTCAGCCATGGCGGTTTCTGCGATCGCAGCGCTTAGCCATGCAGGTTCCGCTCAAGCCATTACGTTCAACATCACTTCTGGTGTAGCTGGTCCGAACGGTGTCACCAATCACGGTGCTTACTCCGACTTCTGGAACAAAAAAGGCACCACCACGATTGACTTCAATTCCGGTTCTGTACCCACTACAGGATTTGCACAATACAGTTTCCAAAATAACAGCGGTACGAGCAGCGTTCGTCAGGATGTCTGGGCACCCGCAGGTCCAAATGGAGAAGTCAACCAGGGCAGCTACCTAGCTGTATTTCAGGGCGATAGCGTGACGATCAAGTTAGAGAAAACCTTGAACTACTTCGGGATGAACTGGGGCGCAATTAGCCCTGGAAACGTCTTTTCGTTCTTCATGGGCGATCAGTTGATCAAGTCTTTCTCGACCGAAGACGTGAACCCTGTGGCTCCTGTGAAAGCAGAACAGCATGGCGGTGAAGGCAACGGCTACCTCCACTTCTACTCAGAGGGCAAAAATGACCTCTTTAACCGCATTGTGATTACGCAAACCGGTGGTGGTGGCTTTGAGTCGGATAACCACTCTTTCCACATTGCCGATGATGGCGATGTGCGGAAAGTGCCTGAGCCGGCAGCAGTGCTGGGCTTGATGGCTGCGGGCGGTGCTTTATTGCTGAAGCGCCGGACTCAAGCACAACTCGAAGAGTAACGTTCTCGCGGAAGGCGACACGGATCTAATTCAAAATTCCCGTTAGTTGCACCTCTTGATTTAGGGGTGCTTTTTCCTGTCTAAAGTCAGAGACGACCTACAATAAGGATAATTTTTCACTCTAGTTATGTGATTTGCGTCTAAAGACAATGGTTAGTTCCGGTCAATCTATTCATAAATAGAAAGAGATTCAGTCTGCAATAGAGCGAGTGTCATAAGTTTCATGCCAGCTTTGAGTCCCCTTCAGATTTCCCAGATGATGCTGATGAGCATGGGTACACGAACCTATTCGTATCACTGCGATCGTGTTCCCAGAAACAGCCCGGTTATCGTTGTGAGCAATCACCGCAGCGTCATGGATGCGATGTTGTTGATGAGCGCCATCGATCGTCCGATTCGATTTGCCTGCCATCACTATATGGGGCAAGTTCCCGTTATGCGAGAAGTGGTGACACAGCTAGGATGTTTTCCTTTAGATAGCGATAAGCATCGTCAGAGCAGCTTTTTCCACCAGGCGATCGCGCTGCTGAAGTCGCAGCAAGCCGTAGGGGTTTTTCCAGAAGGCACTCTGCCGATGGTGCAGCCTCCCGAACCGAATCAGATGGGCGAATTTCAGCGTGGGTTTGCTCATTTGGCGCTTAGAGCACCCATTTCTGAGTTAGCGGTTTTGCCTGTAGCTATTTCACCGCAGCGAGAAACGATTAATTCTGCGATCCCGCTCAAAGTCTTAAGCTTCTTTGATCCCTCGGAGCCACTGTTTGACCAAGAGGGGTGGCATCCGCTAGTTTTATATCAGAATGTAAATATACTTATCGGACACCCAATCTGGATCACGTCGGTTCAGCGCACAGATTATCAAGGTAAATATGCCAGAAAAGCTGTGATTGAACTCGTCGATCGTGCCCAGACTGAAATTAGAACACTGTTACACCAAGGTCACTTTTAAATCTGAAGCTTTTTCCCATGATTCAAAGTTCTCCTTGCTTTCTCACGCCGAAAGCGCTTCGACCCCAGTTTCCGCTGTTTGTTTTTCTGCCAGGGATGGATGGGACAGGGCAATTGTTAAGAGCGCAAACGGCAGGATTAGAGGTGGCGTTTGATGTGCGTTGCTTGGCGATCCCGCCTGATGACCTGACGAATTGGGAGGACTTGGCGCAGCGGGTCGTGGATTTAGTCAGAACAGAGGTGAGAGGGGAGCCAGACCGGGAGATTTATCTGTGCGGTGAGTCGTTTGGCGGCTGCTTGGCGATGGAGGTTGCAGCTTTGGCACCGGGTTTGTTCGATCGCTTAATTCTCGTCAATCCCGCTTCGTCGTTTAATCGCAGACCTTGGATTGGGTGGGGCGCTCAACTTAGTCGTCATTTGCCGCAGTTTTTGTATCATTGGTCTTCGGTTTCGTTTCTGCCACTTCTGGCGGCGTTTGAGAAAATTGCACCGCTGGATCGACAAGCTTTAATCGAAGCGGTGCGTTCGGTTCCGCAAGCGACCTCGACTTGGCGCATGGATTTGCTACGGCAGTTTGAAGTGCCGATCGAGCAGTTGCGATCGCTGACGATTCCCACGCTGATTTTGTCAAGCGGAAAGGATCGGTTGCTGCCTTCGCTGGTTGAGGGTTATCGGCTCAAAGCGACGTTTCAGGATGCGGAAGTGGTTGTGTTACCGGAGAGCGGTCATACCTGTCTGTTAGAGGTAGATGTGAATCTGTATGAGATTCTTAAGCAGCATGAGTTTTTGAAAGTCAAAGTATAGAGCGCGATCTCCCTCTTTGTGAGCGCGCTCTATATTTTATGAACCCTCAGCGCGTAGTTTTTCTAATACACCGCGATCTTCAAGGGTTGAAGTATCTCCGGAAATCTCGGTTCCTGCGGCTAAATCACGAAGTAAACGACGCATGATTTTACCCGATCGCGTTTTCGGTAGCGCATCGGCAAAGCGGATTTCACCAGGGCGGGCGATCGCGCCGATTTCGCTTACAACGTGCTTTTTCAGCTCTTTGGCAAGGTCTTCGCTCGGTTGGTGCGTTCCTTCGAGCGTCACAAAGGCGACAATATCTTGACCTTTGATTTCGTCTGGCTTTCCAACGACTGCGGCTTCTGCAACTGCGGGATGCGAGACTAACGCTGATTCAACTTCCATCGTGCCTAAACGGTGTCCGGCAACGTTGATCACGTCATCGACGCGACCCATGACCCAAAAGTAACCATCTTCATCCCGTCGTGCCCCGTCTCCGGCAAAGTAGATGTAGTTGCCGTCTTTAGGTGGAATGTGTTCCCAATAGGTTTTGCGGAAGCGATCAGGATCTTTGTACACGGTTCGCATCATTCCGGGCCAGGGATGCCGCACGGCTAAGTAACCGCCCTCGTTGGCAGGTACAGAATTGCCGTCGAGATCAACCACATCCGCCAAAATTCCGGGGAATGGTAGCGTTGCTGATCCGGGCTTTGTCGAAATTGCACCCGGAAGCGGCGTAATCATGATGCCGCCTGTTTCGGTTTGCCACCAGGTATCGACGATCGGGCAACGTTCCTTACCAATGACGCTGTGATACCACATCCAAGCTTCAGGGTTGATCGGTTCGCCCACGGTTCCAAGCAATCGCAGTGAAGATAGGTCTCGCGATTTTGGATGCTCATCGCCCATTTTGATGAAGGCACGAATCGCAGTCGGAGCGGTATAGAACACCGACACTTTATGCTTTTGAATCACATCCCAGAAGCAACCCGGATTTGAGCCACGAGGCGCACCTTCGTACATCACGGTCGTTGCACCATTTGAGAGCGGCCCGTAAACGACATAACTATGACCTGTGATCCAGCCGACATCAGCCGTACACCAGTAGACATCGTTTTCTTGCAGGTCAAAAATCCACTGAGCAGTCATGTGAGCATAGAGATTGTAGCCGCCTGTGGTGTGGACGACTCCTTTAGGCTTTCCGGTGCTGCCTGATGTGTAGAGAATGAACAGCATATCTTCGCTGTCCATTGGTTCAGCAGGGCAATCGGTGGAAGCGTCTTTTTCGAGGTCGTGCCACCAGAGATCGCGATCTCCCTCCATCGAGATGTCCTGACCCGTTCGCTTCACCACTACAACTTTTTCTACCGCAGTAGTTCCTTCTGCTAAAGCCTTATCAACTTGCGGTTTCAGAGGCACGATCGCATCTTTTCGCCATCCGCCATCTGCGGTGACAACAACTTTTACTTCTGCATCAATCAATCGATCGCGCAATGCCTCTGCACTAAATCCACCGAATACAACCGAGTGAGGCGCGCCAATTCGAGCACAGGCTAACATTGCGATCGCCGCTTCAGGAATCATCGGCATATAAATGCCAACACCGTCACCTTTCTTGACTCCCAAGCTTTTGAGAACGTTTGCGAACTTACAAACTTCCTGATGCAGTTCGGCATACGTGAGCGTTTTTGAATCTCCGGGTTCGCCTTCCCAAACGATTGCGGGTTTGTTGCGTCGATCGGTTTCTAAATGTCGATCGAGACAGTTATAAGAAAGATTGATTTTGCCGTTGACAAACCATTTCGCAAACGGAGGATTGCTCCAATCAAGAACCGTATCCCATTTTTGAAACCAATGAAGTTCTTGTTCTGCCAATTCTGACCAGAACTGGAGCGGATCGGCTTTGGCGCGATCGTACAGCGCTTGATATTCTTCTAAATTCTTGATCCGCGCACGTTGCGAAAATTCCGCAGAAGGGGGAAAGAGGCGGTCTTCATGCAGGATTGATTCGATCGTCGGTTGTGACATCAGTTGATTTCTAAAGTATCTAAAACAAACAGTCGGAGAGTCTCCTATCCCAACGATACTGGCTTCTTGGGTGCGATCAGCAGAATTCAAGATTGCATTTCGTTAAGAAGAGTGATCGCGAAATTTGCGATCACTTTCTCGCCTTACAGAGTTGGGTCAAAAACAATCTGATGGCTTGTTTCTGGTAGCACTCTTCATCCGCTCAGGTCACGATCGTGAACTTTCCGCTTGCCAAGTCATAGCGCCCACCCACAATTCTGAGCTTACCTTCCTTGATCAAGCCACTCAAAATCGTCGAACTCTCTGCCAGCTTCTGCGCTTGATACTGAATATTCGCAATCACTGCATTTTGCTCTAAATCCCCTGTTTTCGCTCTCACACGAGCCACAGCGGGCTTAATCTCTTCCACAAAAACGCCGATACGACCTGGCAACGGATCTCCTTTTGCGGCTGCCGTCACTGCACCACAACGGCTATGACCAACCACCACAATCAGTTGCGATCCCAATGCAGCGGTCGAAAATTCTAGACTTCCAATCGCAGTTTGACTTGCCACATTTCCTGCAACTCGCACCACAAATAAGTCACCTAAGCCTTGATCAAACACGATTTCGGCAGGAACTCTAGAATCTGCACAGCCTAGAATCGACGCGAAGGGATATTGGGCAACAGCAGTTTCTTGAAGGCGTAAACGAGATTGGTGCGGGTTTTGGCGCTTACCCTCCACAAATCGCTGATTGCCTTCGAGTAGAAGCTTTAATGCTGCATCAGGGCTAATGGGTTTAGGTTTAATCTGAGGTTTGGTTGAATTTTGTGCTAGCGCTTCTTCTGGCTGCCAGATTAAATTGCTTCCTGCTGCTGCGGCGATGCCGAGTCCTCCCATTCCTGCAAGGAACGATCGCCGTCCAATAAAACCATGTGTTCGAGTCATCAAATTAATCTCCAGCAATGTTAATCGATGCGATCGCATTTCATTCAGTCGCATCGATACAGGTGATAAGGGAAATATATCAGAGCGACTGCCTCATCCATTCAAATGCAGTGATTGATGATCCCCACAGTCAAGCAAAGGAAATTATCGATATTAAGAAAGCTGTACATGGCTTGAAATTTATCGATCGACTCCGATTTCAAAAACAGATTTCGATCCCTACGATCATTGAATGAGCGCTCGCAATTCACTTAATCTTCGCGGTATCGTATGAAAACTTATTGAGTGAGAGGCAATCTCATGACTTCTTTTTCCAACCAAATCAATTACGACCCAAACACGATTTATTGAGACGAAACTTTTAACTCATGTTGAAACGGAACGAGCGCGACAAGCAGCAGAACGAGCGCGGTACGTGGCGATTTCTCGTTTAGCAGAAATGGGATTGAGTGTTGAACAGATCGCGCTCAATTTGTCGATCGATCAAGTTAGACAACACCTCTAAAATGCCTAAACTTTCTGGCTTCTTCGTTGAGCATTGATTGCTGTTTTTCGCCGGAGTAACTCATTCAGTTGTTTACCCAGTGTAGTACCTTGCTCAATTTCACGATTTGCACAGGTTCCAATTTGCAGAATCAATCGAATTGCTTCAACTCTTCGACAAAAAGAGCGCCCAGTTATGATGTCTGCGATCGCATGAAAAAAGCCCAGGGATTCCCCCTGAGCTTTCGATCAAATTAGTTTGCGATCTAAACCTGACCGCCAGCCGCCTGAAGACGGGCACGAGCGCGTTTCAGCGCTTGAGTTGCCTGCAATTGTTCTTGTCTAGAACCGCTTTGATCCGCTTGAGCAAACTTCGCTTCTGCTTCGGTGTAGGCAGTACGAGCCGCATCGAGATCGATCGATTCACCGCGCTCTGCCGCATTCACCAGAATCGTGACTTCGTTCTTTTCAATTTCTGCAAAGCCGCCCATCACCGCGATCGGCACCCAGTTTTTATCCGATCGAACGCGCAGAACGCCTGTTTCTAGTGCCGTCAATAAAGGAGCGTGGCCCGTCAAAATACCGAGTTGTCCTGTGGTGCTAGGAAGAATCACTTCCTCAGCCGAAGAATCCCAGACTGTTTTATCTGGCGCAATCACACGAACCGTTAAAGCCATAGTAATTAGGATGAATAATGAACGATGAGCGGGTGCAGAATCCTCCGCACCCTTTAGAGTTACTTGGCTTCAGCCTTCATTTTTTCAGCTTTCGCGATCGCTTCATCGATGTCACCGACCAAGTAGAACGCTTGCTCTGGCAGATCATCGAGTTCGCCGGCAAGGATTCTTTTGAAGCCTGCGATCGTTTTTTCCAATGACACATATTTTCCGGGCGATCCGGTGAAGACTTCAGCGACGAAGAACGGCTGCGACAAGAAGCGCTCAATCTTCCGCGCACGAGCTACGGTCAGGCGATCGTCTTCCGACAATTCATCGAGACCGAGAATCGCGATGATGTCTTGCAGTTCTTTGTAGCGTTGCAGCGTTGCTTGCACAGCACGAGCGGTGTCGTAGTGATCATCACCAACGATCGCGGGTTGCAGCATAGTCGAGGTTGAATCCAACGGATCAACCGCCGGATAAATTCCTTTTGCCGCCAAACCACGAGACAGTACGGTGGTTCCGTCCAAGTGTGCGAAGGTTGTTGCCGGAGCAGGGTCGGTCAAGTCATCGGCAGGCACGTAAACCGCTTGAATCGAAGTAATCGAACCCTCGGTCGTCGAGGTAATCCGCTCTTGCAAGTCACCTACGTCTGTACCCAAAGTCGGCTGATATCCTACCGCAGAGGGCATCCGACCGAGCAGCGCCGATACTTCAGAACCCGCTTGCACAAATCGGAAGATGTTATCCACGAACAGCAATACGTCTTGCTTGTTCACGTCGCGGAAGTATTCTGCCATCGTCAGACCCGACAGACCGACACGCATCCGCGCTCCTGGCGGTTCATTCATCTGACCGTACACCAGGGCAATCTTGGACTCGTTGAGGTTGTCCTTCTTGATTACGCCTGATTCGATCATTTCGTTGTAAAGGTCGTTTCCTTCGCGAGTGCGCTCACCCACACCAGCGAACACCGACACGCCACCGTGATTGGTTGCAATGTTGTTGATCAATTCCATCATGATCACGGTTTTGCCTACACCTGCACCGCCGAACAGACCAATTTTTCCACCGCGACGGTAGGGAGTCAGCAGGTCGATCACCTTAATTCCGGTTTCAAACACGGAAGGCTTGGTTTCGAGTTCGGTCAGTTTCGGAGCGGGACGGTGAATTGGGGAAGTTTCGGTGTTGTTGACCGGACCTTGGTTATCTACGGGTTCACCCAAAACGTTAAAGATACGTCCCAAGGTTGCGGTTCCCACAGGAACGCTGATTGGTGCGCCTGTATCGGCAACTTCCATGCCGCGCACCAAGCCATCGGTGGAACTCATCGCCACTGCTCGGACTTGGTTATCGCCTAAGAGTTGCTGCACTTCGCAGGTCACGGCAACGTCTTGACCGGATTCGGTTTGACCAGAAATCTTCAAGGCGTTGTAAATTCGGGGCATTTTGCCATTGGGGAATCGCACGTCCAGCACTGGGCCGATGATTTGCGTGATGTAACCGATGTTTGTTTTCTCTGCGGTGGTGACCATTATCGGTGCCCTAAAACTTATGGTTCAACGATTGTGTATGCACGAATTGTGCCTATCTGCCACAAGTTAGCTTATCACTGAAGGGTTACAGATGATTAAGCAATTTTTCCTATTGGTGAATGGTGTGTTTTCTATGACCGGCGATCGAACAACCCGTCGATCGTGACTAACTTTAGACAGTTGTTTGACAACTCAGCAGGCGATTAAAACTAAACAATTGCAGTGAAGAGCAGGAGTTTTAACGATGCCGAAACAGCAAGAGTCTTCAGAAAATAGCGATCTGACTCTTTCAAACGCAGAGCAAGATGAGAGCAAAGTGCTTCAAATTGATGGGAATCGCCCGATCGACAACAGCGATCTTGAGGTACGGTCTTTTTTGCAGATCGATGGCAATCGTCCGGTTGTTGCCGATGAGATGGAAGTGCGCGGAACAATCGAAGTCGATGGCAGTCGTCCGATCGCTGCGGATACCTTAGAAGCGAACAAATCGCTGGGAATTGATGGCAATCGTCCGATTACTCCGAGCACTTTGGAGGTGAAGGAAGTGCTGCATGAAGATGGCAATCGACCGATCGCTGCGAGTCAAGCTGAAGTTCGGAAAACACTTCCGGTTGATGGCAATCGCCCAATTACTTCGGAGACTCCTGAAAAGCTAGACATGATTCAAGATTTCATTGATTAGGTTTGACGGAGCTGTTCAGCGATCGTGAGTGCTCGTATTTGATGAGTGAAGAGGGCGATCGTTAACTCGTTGGCTCCTCCATCGTAACGTACAAGCCGCTTTTAGCTTGCGCTCAACGTTCTAATTTTCGCTGGAGATAAGCAGTTCTGGTCTATCTAGCTTGGACGATATGAGGGCACAATTCAGCTTAGAGTTCACCAAAAAGCTGAGTCATCACTGTCACTTCACCACCTAATTCATTTCGACCATCGATATGATGATTAAGAAGCTCATCAGGAACCTGAATCAGGTCATTCTTTATCAAGAAATGAACAACTCGCTCACAGATTTTAAGTAAATGCTTGGGTTTTTCGCCCACAAGAATGTAAAAACTACCATTGTCAGAGCGGCTATAAGAACGAAGACAAAAGAATCCACCTTTGCGACTGATATCGATTCGCACTTCAAACTGGCTCGCTTTTAGCGCAGTGTAGTAATCCCGCTCTTTCGGTATTGCTGGTGCTTTACCTTTTTCATCAATCAGAATTCTTAAATTATGAGCAGTGCGATAATTGCGATCGAGGTCGCAAAAGACGACGATACCAAGCTTCTTCGCCATCAATTGACTGAGTTCGACGACTCGTTCTTCTTCAAAGATCTCAATCTCTTTAGATTGCAAACTACAGATCCATTGAAGAACGCGATTCAGAAAAATAGCTGCTTCACCCTGTCCCTGAATCTGATTAATGGAATTGGGCTGTTTTTTGTTCATCTCGTTTACTTGATTTGAATCTGAATCAGCTAACTTCTGAATAATCGACTGTGGAGCGTTTCATGCGTCATGCTGGCGATCGCAATCCCCCACCCACAACTCTCAAGCTCCGAATCTTCAAGCTGAGCGATCGTACATCTAATACCAGTCCACGATCGCAAGCCCAGAAACTCTAGAGAATTCACTAATGTTGTGAGTCACAAGCGTTGCCTGCAGCGAGACCGCTACCCCTGCGATCAGAACGTCGATCGCGCCAATCGGTGTTCCTTGTTGCTCTAATTGAGCGCGAATCGTTGCCGCAGCCAAAGCAGCATCTCGATCAAACAAAACTAAATTCACTCGGCTCAAAAGCTGTTGAAGTTGTTGAATTCGCTTTGCAGGTGATGTTGATTTCAAAATGCCAACCTGCAACTCGTAAAAGACGATCGTAGAAATCACGATGTCTTGAGCAGGAATGCTTGCAAGCGTTTGAGCGACTCGCCCTTGATCCTTAAAGTAGTAGATTAGGGTATTCGTATCCAAAACATACATTCAAAGGCTCTCCCGTAAAGCATCTTGCCCTTCTCCAGCACGAATTTCTTCCAGAGTCGGAAAGTCGTCTGCCCAAGCTCCAGCCAATGATTTAACCAAGTCTGCCCAAGACATCTCTTGAGCATCTTCTACACGAATCGAGTGCTTAGACTGAACGAATTCAGCAAACGCAAGAATTTCGCTAGCTTGCTCTGGGGGAAGCGTTTTGACAATGGCGTAAATTTGTTCAGCGATCGTCATTCCAGTTCTCCTGATAATTGCTCAGTTTAGCTCCGAAATAGGCGACTGTAGAGCGTTTCATGCGTCATGCTGGCGATCGCAATCCCCCACCCACAACTCTCAAGCTCCGAATCTTCAAGATGCGTGATCGTACTCCTCCCAATCTCTTCCCCTAATTTCAGGAGTAGCTTTTGCCCCGCCGTTTGCCCTAGTGGAATTAATTTCACACCTGCACTCACTAAATTCGCTGCCCAACTGTGCAAATAGGCAACCAGTGCGGCGGATTCATCAATCTCCCAAAGGGCGGCAACTAGACCAAACGCGATCGCAAAATTACAGCCGTCCTCGAAATTCGGAATCGGCTCGGAGTGGAGCGATCGGAATAAGCGCAGCAGAGAACCGCCCATTTGTAGGCTTTGCGATCGTAGTTCCTCGGTTTCACGGGCGGCGGTGAACCATTGATTCCAGTAGAGGACTTGATCGAAGTTTTGAGCGATCGTGGCGCGGTGCGATCGTGCCAACATTGCTGCTTCTAATCGAGCCGCGCCGTACTGCAATTCTTGAACGATCCAATGCTCTAAATCGTCTACAGTTTTAATGATGCCGCGATCAACCAGAGTTTCCAGTCCTTCTGAATAGCTGTATGCCCCCACAGGTAAAGCGGGACTAGCTAACTGCAACAATCGCAGTAATGCTGGATTAGTGAGCGTGTCCATAAGCACCAGATTCAGGTTGGAATGGAACGATTTCAGATTTGATCTCTAGTCCGCGATGTTCTAGTAAATCTTGTAGAACTGGATCAGGTGATAGTCTGAGATATGTACCTGTAATTTCCAGTGGAACATGACGATTGCCTAAATGGTACGCTGCTTGTAATAGATTTAATAATGCTGAAGTTGTAACGGTTAGAACGGGTTCGGGTTTAGCTTGAATTTTGAGAAATACACCTTCATCAGACGCTAACCAGTCACCATCCCGTAGCGTTGTGCCTCTGGGTAAATTTAGGTACACTTCTCGCCCATCGTCAGTTTGGAAGAGAAAGCGCGATCGCATCCTCTCCTCTGCCGTTAGCGACAACACATAATCCGGCAAATTAGATTTGGGATGAATTCGGCGCGTGAAAGTTGGAGTCACAAATCAAGTTCAAAAACTTACCGTACTCAAAATATCGCGCCTTTTTGAATTTCAGCAATTTTTGAGCTTTATTTAACAAGCTCGATCGCTTTCCCCTGTCGCATCGATTCGGATAACGCAGCCAAGATTTGAACGAGTTCAGCACCGAGCCAACCTGAAGAAATCTCAGAAGCTCGATCGTTCTGCACACAGTCCAAAAAATGATCGCAAACTTGTTGAAGTGGCTCTTGTTTGGAAAACTGAAGGATTTCTCGGCTTTGGTCGATCGGCTTAAACTCCGAATCGAATTTACCCCACTGCACGGTTAACGCCTCTGGTGCGAGTTCATCGAAAATGAGACTGCCGTTTTCGCCCACAATGCACGATCGACGTTGTTTATCTGGATTCAGCCAACCCAAGTGAAGTCTCGCCTCAAACCCACTGGGATAAATCAAAGTCGCCCAAACCGTATCCGCTAACCCTTTTTGCAGCCAAACCGAACCCCTCGCTTCAACCACACAGGGACTTTCTCCCAACCAGAAATTCAAGATTGCGATATCGTGAATAGCCAAATCCCATAACGCATCAACATCCGATCGCACCGGACTTAGATGGGTTCGAGTGGAATAGCCATAGCGTAGTTTGCCGAGCTTACCCGATCGCACTAATTCCTGCCCACGAACGATCGCAGGATGAAATAAATAAGTGTGATCGACAACTAACTGCTTTTGTTGTAATTCGGCAAGCTGACAAAGTTGAATCGACTCCGCAACATCTAGAGTTAGGGGTTTCGCTGCCAAGACGTGAAGATTTTGCTTCAGCGCTGCTGTAATTAACTGATTGTGAGTTGTTGCAGGTGTGGTGATCGCAACAGCATCTAACCCGCTTAACTCCAAAGCATCCTGCCATTGCGTCGTAAAGAAGATCTGCTCATCAAGCCCAAATCGCTGTGCAATAGTTTCTAACTGCACTCCGCAAGGATCAACCACTGCAACCACTCGCGCTCTTGGGTGCTGCAAGAAATTCCGTAATAAATGAACTCCCCAGCGTCCCACACCAAACAGCGCGATCGTCGTTGCCTCTGACATCCCAGTTCCTCCCAAGGGTAGCGCTGGCAAGTCAGCCTGATTTAACTCTCCTGACGGCTCAGCACCAAAAACGCTTCTTGTGCGGCTGCTTGCTCAGCAGCTTTCCGCGATCGACCCATTCCCTGCCCTAAACAGCGTCCTTGAATCCAGACTTCTGCTACAAAGCGATGCGGGTCATTGTGAGTATTCCCGGTTTCTTGGGTGCGATATTCAGGCAGCGTTTTTTGGTGTCCTTGCGTCCAATTTTGCAGCGCGGCTTTGTAGTTTTGGCGGGCAGGATCAGCGAGAATTTCTTCGGCAAGCGGTTGGAACTGCTCATCTAACCAGGAACGAATCAGACTGAGATCTTGGGTGCTGAGGTAAAGGGCAGCAAGCACCGCTTCAAAAGAATCGGCAAGGCGAGAATCGCGTCCGGCTGGATCAGATTTTGCACTCGCCGCGACTAGGAGATAGCGATCGAACCCAAAAGAATCCGCAATTTTAGCCAGAATGCGATCGCTGACTAAGACCGATCGTAGGGCGGTGAATTCTCCCACTTTCAACTGCGGGTAAGCCTTGAGCAAAAATTCAGCCGCCGCTAACTTCACGACCGCATCCCCGACGAATTCTAGCTGCTCATAATTGCGCTCTGCTGAAAACGTCACATGAATCAACGCCAGATCCATTAAGTTCCAGTTGATCGCATCAAGCTGCGCGACTCCCAAACGTTGAACAAGGGATCGGAGTTCCTGCTGGCGGCGCGGATAGGCAATCATCGGTGCAATCAGAAATTAAACTAACTCCATCGTAGAGGGTGGACTGCATCTGATGACAATTTAGGCGGATTTCAAGACTGCATAGGTGCGCTCAATTTCGTTAACAGTTGCCGTAGTTAGAAGTGGCACGGCTGGAGTTTCTTGATTGTTGAGGGAAATCGTCGTGATTTGAAGCTGGTCAGAACTTGGCAGAAACGGTACTGTGCCAATTCTGCTGCTGCGCCAGTGCTGCGATCTCACCTGCTCGATCGTGCCCGGAAGCACACCCGCTAACAGCGCTAGAACCTCATTCGGCAAGCCAAGAACAACCTGCCGTCCAAAAAACTCCTCAAACCCTGTGAGCAACTTTTCAGCGCGAGTCATGGAATCAGGATGGTCAACAATTCTCTGTAGCCAGCGTCCCCATTGAATTCTACGCCCATATGCCCGACGACGCTCCTCATAGGTCGTCGTTGCGATCAGATCTGGAGCACCGATCGCAATCACAGCGCGATAAGCAGGTTCAACGGCACAATTCACCGCAGCGCCAGGACCCGCGAACTCTGCGTGATATTCTTTACATAAGATCAGCCCACTTTTCTTGTGTTCTGCGATCGCAAAAAGCAAACTCTGTGAGGAAGAAGGCTCACAGCGCGGCGGGAGTTCGAGGGTAGAAACTTGACTTTTCACAGACTGATCTGACTCGGCTGTAGGTGAGAAACTGCCTGATGTAACGGGGTGCATTGCCTCCCTATAGTATGCGAGCAGAGCAGACTGGATGAAACGATCGATACAGTCTTTGCGGAATCTACACATTAGTTTTGTTCTGTTTAAAGGAACGTGAGAATTGAACTAGCAATCTCACGCTCAAGCGAAAACGGCTGTGTCATTTTCTGTGCAGAGTCGAGAAGAGTTAGACATAAGCCGGATTCTGTTCTCATCCTGCAAAATGCAGGGTGAGGGCAGTTATCTATCTGGGATTGAAGTTATCTCCAACCTCAAGCGGTTCTCGCTCACTCAACCTTCATTGAAAGTGAAGTGAACTACCGAAACAGGAAAAAACCCAACCCTTGTTTCGTCCGACCTTGCTCCCCACCGGGGTTTACCGAGCCAGTACCTCTCGATACTGCTGGTGCGCTCTTACCGCACCTTTGCACCCTTACCGGAGCGGCGAGTGGGGCATACGACGCTTTTGACATCTTATGCCCGATCCCCACCTTTCTCCGGCGGTATTTTTCTGTGGCACTTTCCTCACGCTCACGCGCACTGGGCGTTACCCAGCAAGTTTGGGTTTTCGGGAGTCCGGACTTTCCTCAGATTCGTGCTGAATCCGCAACCGCCTCGCTGACTCTTCTCTAACGTCCAGTTTAACTGATGGGGTCAGGGCTTTTTGGGATTCCAGGGAAGTCCGGCTGTCCAGTCAAGCTTGCGAACGTTAAAGCGACAGACGATCGCGATTTGATTGCCTGCGGGAGCCGATGAGTTAAATCCCATAAAGCGCAGCGCAAGGTAGAGCTCAAACTTAAACATCTCTTCACCGGACATGAAGTTCTGATAGCGCTTTTTCTTGGCTGCGGCTGCTTTTCTGTTAGGTTTGCTGAAGTCGAGAACCGTTTCGCTCGCTTGCAGGGGGCTACCTGCATCTCTGCGGGACAGCATATCTTCGGCAAACAGGTCTTCCCTTAGGGTTTTGCCAGGGGCGATCGCGCTGAACGCTTGGCGTTGAAAGACATCGACTGGAGAACCCGCGACAGCGCGAGTGACACGACGCGATCGTGGGGGATCGTATTGATCGGTGAGGGCGCAGGAGTCCCAATCGACATAGAGTGCGTGATCAGTTGATTTATTGTTGATGCGGATTTGCAGCTTTTTGAGCCTGTCGAATTCGTAGCGGTTATCAAATTTGAAGCTGATACCGATCGCGTCTTGTAGATTTAGGGCAGTGAGTTGCTCGTTGAGATAGTCCTGATCGAGCCAGATGGTGAATTCATCGTTAAATGAACTCACCATCTGGAAGAGAACATAGGTGACGCATAGAAAATAGACTGTTAATAGAACAAAATCGAGTTCAGTCATTCCTGATCGCACAAATGCAGCTTTAATTCTGTCCTTATACCATTCCGGGGTGGCGGTGTGTTTAGAATTTTCGTCAAACGGCGGACAGAGCGACAATGTTAATTAAAAAGTAATTAAAAAATCGGCAGAAGCCATTGAGCTTCTACCGACATCCCTTTTGTAAACCTAGAACCGTTGTAGCGTTAACGCTCAAAATGTTTCTTATCGTGCTTCTTGTCGTAAATATTGCCGCTAAAAGGCTGAAGTCCTGTACTGGGATAAGCATCATCACTTAAGCCGAAAATCCGACTTACAGCGCCCGAAAAATAGTCCATCAGCCCATCTACTACTTTTGGAATACTCATAAGAATCACCTTTCAAAGTGTGCGTTTGGTGGAGCAGAAAAATTTGTCTAGGTGAATGGCTAATTCACAGATTTACGAATAACTCATTATGAGAAATTCGGCAGAAGATTGCCAGGGATCGCATCAATTGTTTAGAAAGAAATTAGGTTATTTCGTTTTTCTTGAAATTTCGTATTTTCTATTTGAATAAAGTTATAAAAACTAGAGCGAATACGGAACGATCGTAACATTCCTTCACATCTGTAAAACGGCTTGTTTTTGTTAGAGCTACTATAATCCTTTTTGATTGCCTTTAGATTAGATTGCTGGTTTTCTGGATCTACTTCTTGACTTTTGGTTAAATCAACTATAATTTAGGGACAGTAAATCTCAGTCTGCCATCACCTTTGAACCCAAGGAGGATTTGGGTGGAAGATCTTGAACTCATTATTCGTCCAGAAGATTACAGCTTATTAACTGATTTGTATCAGTTAACAATGGCGGCTTGTTACGTTGGTGAAGGTTTAGATCAAAGACGCGCCAGTTTTGAGCTTTCAGTGCGGCGATTACCAAAAGAATTTGGCTATTTAATTGCGATGGGACTGGCGCAAGTCCTGGAATATTTGGAGAATTTTCAGTTTGGCGAGGCGCAAATTTTAGCCCTACAATCAACGGGAATTTTTGAGCAAGCACCGGAGCGGTTTTGGACACGGCTGAAAGAGGGACGATTCGAGGGGGATGTCTGGGCAGTTCCAGAAGGGACGGCAGTATTTGCGAATGAACCTTTGCTGCGGATTGAGGCTCCTTTGTGGCAGGCTCAACTGGTTGAAACCTACTTGCTAAATACGATTAATTATCAAACGCTAGTCGCAACTCGTGCGGCTCGAATGCGAGATGTTGCGGGTAAAGATGCGATTTTGTTTGAGTTTGGCACTCGTCGCGCCTTTAGTCCACAGGGTTCGATCTGGGCGGCTCGATCGGCGCTAGCGGGCGGTTTAGATGCGACTTCAAATGTATTAGCGGCAGTGAAACTCGATCGCAAGCCCGTTGGCACGATGGCGCACTCATTGGTGATGGCGTTGAGCGCGATCGAGGGGACTGAATCCGGGGCTTTTGCTACCTTTCATCGCTATTTTCCGGGTGCGCCGTTGCTGATTGATACCTACGACACGATCGCGGCGGCGGAAACGCTCTCGAAACAACTCAAAGCGGGAGAAATTGAGCTTGCAGGGGTGCGGATTGATTCGGGCGATTTATTAGATTTGTCGAAGAAAGTGCGATCGCTCTTACCTGGCGTTTCAATCTTTGCCAGTGGCGATCTCGATGAGTATCGCATTGCCGAGTTAAGGGCAAACGGGGCTTGCATTGATGGCTATGGCTTAGGAACTCAACTGGTTACGGGTGCTCCTGTAAATGGGGTTTATAAGCTAGTTGAAATCGATGGAATTCCAGTGATGAAAGAAGCGACTGGGAAAGTTACCTATCCTGGACGCAAGCAGATTTTTCGGCAAGCTGGAGTGCGCGATCGTTTAGGACTTGCGACTGAAGATCCCAAGGGAGAAATTCCTTTATTACAATTGGTGTTCAAGCAGGGAGAGCGCATGAGCGAACCGGAAACAATCGCCCAAATTCGCGATCGCGCCTGGAAAAATGTTCAAAGCTTACCCGAATCAGCGCGACAGCTTGAAAGTCCAATTGCGCTTCCAGTCGAACTCTCCGAAGCGCTTTCTGAGTTAACCGATCGCACTCGTCACCGGAGCAAATCTGTATGAGAATCGCGCTATTTGGAACCAGTGCCGATCCGCCCACCACAGGACATCTAGAAATTTTGCGCTGGCTCTCCGGACAGTTTGATCACGTTGCAGTTTGGGCAGCCGACAACCCATTTAAGTCGCATCAAACCGAGTTAGCGCATCGAACAGCAATGCTGCAAGTTTTAGTCAATGAGTTAGGCTGCCCGAATGTGCAGGTACATCCCGAACTGAGTCATCCCAGAACGATCGTCACGGTCGATCGCATTCAAGAGCGCTATCCGAATGCAGAGCTTACTCTAGTTGTGGGATTTGATGTAGCACAACAGTTATCGAAATGGTATCGCGTGACGGAACTCTTGCAGCGAGTGCGAGTCTTGGTGATTCCGCGATCGCGCTATCAGTTCAAAACGGAAGATTTACAGCGATTGGAAGCACTGGGAGCGCAAACCACGATCGCGCCTGCGACGGTTCCAGATGTGTCATCCACCGCATATCGCGAAGGCTGTGACTTATCTGGGGTGACAGCCTCGATTCAGGCTTATATCGATCGGGAGCAACTGTATCAATGCCACGCACACATAAAAAAACAACCCGTTCATTGATGGGGGAGAAGCTTGCAGATTTTAGGGTGGGAGTGGATAACGTCATTTTTTCGGTAGACACCGCGCAAAATCGCTTGTTGGTTCTGCTGGTGATGCGCCATGAGGAGCCGTTTTTAGGGCAGTGGAGCTTGCCGGGAACCCTGGTGCGACAAGGAGAATCACTCGAAGATGCAGCTTATCGGATTCTGTCAGAAAAGATTCGGGTGAGGAATCTTTATCTAGAGCAGCTTTATACGTTTGGAGGCCCCGATCGCGATCCGCGTGAGGCGAAAGAGAGTTATGGAGTGCGATATCTATCCGTGAGTTATTTTGCGTTAGTTCGGTTTGCAGAAGCTGAACTGATTGCAGATGGAGTGAGCGGAATTGCTTGGTATCCTGTGGATCAATTACCCCAACTCGCATTTGATCACAACAAGATTTTAGAGTATGGTCATCGCCGTTTAAGAAACAAATTAGAATACAGTCCAGTTGCGTTTGATGTATTACCAGAATTGTTTACATTAAGTGATTTATTTCAGCTTTACACCACAGTTCTAGGCGAGAATTTTTCGGATTATTCTAACTTCCGATCGCGCCTATTAAAGCTCGGCTTCTTATCAGATACAGGCGTAAAAGTTTCCAGAGGAGCGGGACGACCTGCAAGTTTATATCGCTTTGATGCCGAGGCATTTGCACCCCTAAAAGATAAGCCTTTAGTGTTTATTTGAGATTAAAATTATGGGACTTGGAATCGAGGAACTATTAGCGGATAAGCGAGAGGAGATCTTAGCGATCGCACGCAAGCATAAAGCCTTTAATATTCGGGTTTTTGGCTCCGTCTCAAGAGGAGAAGCCAATGCAGAAAGTGATGTTGATTTCTTAGTGGAGATGAAAAATCATAGTTTGCTCGATCGCATTGCGCTAATTCAAGATCTCGAAGATGTGTTAGGACGAAAAGTTGATGTGGCGCTACCAGAAAATTTGCATGAATTGATTCGCGATCGTGTTCTGAAAGAGGCAGTTCCCTTATGAGAGAAATCCGTCTCTTACTCAGCGATATTTTAGAATGCATTACATGGATCGAATCCTATACTGCTGAAGGACGCGAAGCATTTTTGCAAAATCGTATGATGCGGGATGCTGTAGTTCGCAATCTTGAGATTATTGGAGAAGCGACTAAACAATTACCACTTTCGATTAGAGAAAGCTATCCTGATATTTCTTGGAAACGGATTGCAGGATTAAGAGATGTTTTAATTCACGATTATGTCCGAGTTGATCCTGAAGAAGTTTGGCGGGTCGTAGAGCAAAATCTGCCAGAGCTTAAAACAAACATTACTGCTATCTTGCAAACGCTGAACCAATCATGATGAAAATTGCGATCGCACAACTCAATCCGACGATCGGAGATATCCAAGGCAACGCGAACAAAATTCTCCAAGCTGCCGATCGTGCAGCATCTGAGAATGTTCGTTTACTGCTGACTCCAGAACTATCACTCTGTGGTTATCCACCACGCGATCTGCTGCTTGATCCGAGCTTTATTGCAACAATGGCAAAGCAACTTGCGGAGCTTGCAGCAAACATCCCTGAAGGTGTGGCGGTGTTAGTGGGAACCGTTGAGCCAAATGCTCGATCGCTCTCAACAGGCGGAAAACCCTTGTTCAACAGTGTGGCATTGATTGAGAAAGGCAACATTCTGAAAGTCTTTCACAAGCGCTTACTGCCAACTTACGATGTGTTTGATGAGGATCGCTACTTTGAGCCGGGAAATCAGCCAAATCAGTTCGAGCTAGATGGAGTTCGGATTGGAGTCACAATCTGCGAGGATCTTTGGAACGATGAGGAATTTTGGGGCAGACGAACCTATACCTTGAATCCGATCGCAGATCTCGCCCAGGCAGGCGTAGAATTCACGATCAATCTTTCCGCCTCGCCCTACACAGTCGGAAAGCGAAAGCTGAGAGAAGCGATGCTGCAACATGGAGCATTGCGATTTCAGCAACCTTTGATTTATGCAAATCAGGTTGGTGGCAATGATGATCTGATCTTTGATGGTGCAAGCTTTGCAATCAATCGAAAAGGAGAGCTGATTGCACGATCGATTGGTTTTGAAGAAGATTGGCTAACGATTGAGTACAATCTTGCAACACGGGATTTTGAGAACAGCACGATCGTAGAGGCTCCCGATTGCGAAGAAGCTGAACTATGGTCAGCTTTAGTTTTAGGTGTGCGAGATTATGCCCGTAAATGTGGTTTTTCTAAGATTGTATTGGGTTTGAGTGGTGGAATTGATTCATCATTAATTGCCGCGATCGCAGCCGAAGCAGTTGGTCAAGACAATGTTCTCGGCATTCTGATGCCTTCTCCCTATAGTTCTGATCATTCCATTCAAGACGCGCTAGATCTTGCTCAGAATTTAGGAATTCAGACGCAAACATTGCCGATCGGAACAATCATGGAATGTTTTGATCACACCCTTGATCCATTGTTTGCAGGAACACCCTTCGGCCTGGCAGAAGAGAATTTACAGTCTCGAATTCGCGGTACTTTGCTGATGGCAGTGTCGAACAAATTTGGACATCTCTTAGTTTCAACCGGAAACAAATCAGAGATTGCTGTCGGATATTGCACCTTATACGGAGACATGAATGGTGGGTTAGCCGCGATCGCAGATGTGCCGAAAACAAAAGTCTACAAGCTGTGCGAATGGATTAATCGATCGCAAGAGATCATTCCGGTGAATGTGCTTGTGAAACCGCCCAGCGCAGAATTAAAGCCTGGTCAGAAAGATCAAGACTCACTGCCAGAATACGATGTGTTGGACGACATTCTCGATCGCTACATTCACCAACATCAAGCCCCTGCCGAAATTGTTGCTACCGGACATGAAGCGGCGATCGTCGAACGAATCGTTAAATTAGTTCGGATTGCAGAATTTAAGCGCAAGCAAGCACCTCCCGGATTGAAAGTGACCGATCGTGCCTTTGGCACCGGATGGAGAATGCCGATCGCAAATCGTTGGATTGCTCGAATTTGATCGAATCCCTTGTAAATTAGCGCTGTTTCTGGCGTTTCGTAGTAATCTTGTGCAGATTGCATCCAAATCGTTTCGCGATCGACCCCGTAAGATATGCCAAATGCCGAAGTTGAATCGCCAAGATCGACCCAGCTATCGTTACCGATCCCAGTCCCAAATTCAAACCGCAAAGGCTTAGAGATTAATCAACTTCGACCCGAAGATCGATCAGCCCACGATTGGTATCGCTTTGTGCTTTCTTACCCGCCGCACCTCGTCCGAGAGTATTTGCAGAAGTTTAAAATTGATTCATCCCAACGAGTGCTTGATCCGTTTTGTGGAACTGGAACGACTCCGGTTGAATGCAAAAAATTAGGCATTAAGAGCGTTGGAATTGAAGCCAATGCAATGGCAGCATTTGCTTGTCAAACGAAGCTCAATTGGACAGTTGATCCTGATGCTTTAATTCGTCACGCAGAAGACATTGCAACCACCGCAGAAGCAGTGCAAAATCAGCCGCGACAACCCCGAACTCTAACCGAAGAAGTCCAAAAGCTACTGTTAGCTGATTCCATCAGTCCTGTTCCACTGGATAAAACCCTAGTGCTACTTGAGGAAATCCAGCGACATTCAAACGATCGCTATGATGCTCACATTCGGCTTGCACTCGCAAAAGCTTTAGTATTCTCGATTAGTAACTTACGATTTAGACCGGAAGTGAGCATCGGAGTAGCGAAATCTGATGCGCCCGTGATTGAATCGTGGCTACAGGCAGTGCGAATCATTGCCAACGATTTACGCACCTTAGCCTCTCAAGCTGAAACCGAAGCGATCGTTCACCATGCAGATTCTCGCAACGCCGGACAGATTCTGGCACCGGATTCGATTGATGCGGTGATTACTTCCCCACCTTATCCCAATGAGAAAGACTACACCCGCACGACACGGCTAGAGTCGGTGCTGCTTGGCTTTATCAACACCAAAGCTGAACTGCAAGCAATGAAGCGGGGATTAGTGCGATCAAACACACGCGGCGTTTATAAGGTCGATGACGACGATCGATGGGTGTCGCATTTTCCTGAGATTCAACGCATTGCTCAAGAAATTGAAGATCGCCGGATTGAGCTTGGAAAAACAAGCGGGTTTGAGCGAATGTATGCACGAGTCACTAAGCTGTATTTCGGCGGAATGGCAAAGCATTTAGCTGAGTTACGTTCTGCACTGCGCCCTGGTGCTCAGCTAGCTTATGTGGTTGGAGATCAAGCGTCATATTTGCGTGTGATGATTCGGACAGGTCAACTGTTAGCAGACATTGCTAGTGAACTGGGCTATGAAGTGGTGAACATTGATTTGTTTAGAACTCGATTAGCGACTGCAACGAAAGAACAAATCCGCGAAGAAGTTGTAGTGCTACGTTGGAACGGGAAACAATGATTTTAGTGTTGCGTTTGGCTCACGCGAAGGGTGTTCGCCTACAATAACAACATCCTCTAAGCTGCTGTCCTTATGTCTCAAACTGCAAATCGAGTCTACTGGACGACTGAAGATCTCAAGCTTCTGCCTGAGAGCAGTAATCGCTATGAAATTGTTGATGGACATCTGCTCATGACCCGCGCCCCGCACTGGAAGCATCAGAAAGTGATTGGACAAGCCTATCAAGTGCTGAATGTTTGGTCAGGCATATCCCAAGTGGGACAAGCAGTTCCGACTCCGGGAGTCATTTTTGACGATGCAGATAACGTGATTCCAGATGTCATTTGGATTAGCAATGAGCGGTTAGCTGTGGGAGTCGATGAAGAAGGGCATTTTACGATCGCCCCAGAACTCATCGTCGAGGTATTGTCTCCCGGAACGCAGAATGAGCGCCGAGACCGCGAAACCAAGCTAAAACTATATGCAGAACGCGGAGTTCAGGAGTATTGGATTCTCGATTGGCGAATCCAACAGTTAGAAGTGTATCGCCGTCAGGATGCTCTGCTTCAACTCGTTTCTACTTTATTTTCGCAAGATAGATTAACCTCTGCATTGCTTCCGGAATTTGATTGCGCGGTTGCTGAGTTCTTCCGCTAAACCTAAAGAAACAAATCGCTCTTTAGTGATATGGCATTAGCAGAATCTTGTAGAATAGTAGTATAAGGCACAGAAAAGATTCGGACATACGGCTGCCTTAGCCAAGTATGGTGACAGGTTTGAAAGTGCCTCCTGCAATCACTTCATTGAGGAGGACTCTCGTGAAATTCTTTAATCGCAAGAAGTTAGAACAAGACCGCAAGCCCGTTGAACCAGAAACGAACTTGCACCGAGAACCCGAAGGTCATGTTCACCCGAACTACCGCCACTGGGTGTATCTAAGACGATCGAGCGATCGCTAGTCCCCGTCTGAAATTTGATCGTCTTCTAGTTTGAGTCGAATCGTGTGCGAAAAGTTCTCGCCTCTCGGATCGCCAAAGTAGAATTCGATCGAATCACTAGACAACCGTTCCAGCGATTTCAACATCGATCGCAGATTCGGGGTACTCGCGCCCGTATCTTCGTAGAGCCTATCCGATAAGGTATTGACTCGTTTCCAAGTCGTGTAGAGTTTAGCGATCGCTTGCTCTAGCTGCGCGGCTTGATTGACTAATTCTGCGGCAGAGTTGAGACACCCTAAGCGCATCGCTTCATCCAAGGCGTTCTCAATGTCGATCGATTCGTCATTCAACGCTTGCACTTGGGGAGCCGCTTCTAGATAGCGAGAGAGCGATCGAGCTTCTCCGGTTGCCTGCTTCAAGGTATCGAGATCAGGCTGCTCTGCGATCGCTTGTCGAATTGAAGATTGATGCGATTCGGGTAGTTTTTGCAAATGTTTGACCAAAGGCGCAACATAGCGGGTTGGAATCGTTTGATCAACGACTTTCTCGCGAATCTCTTCGGGCAACAAGTCTGAACTCATCGCTGTCCAATCGTCGGATAACTGGCGCACTTCACGACGAGTAATGCGATCGCCCCGTTTCGCAGCATCGCCGACAAGCTGCTGCACTTCTGGTTCCGACTGAGCCGTTTCGACAAAGGCTTGCTTACTAAATCGATTTACATCTTCAGGCTCAATATATCCGCCTGCTAAAAGCATATCTGCGCTGTTTGCAAGTTCGATCAGTTTATAAGCTTGGGTTTTGCTAATTTCGCGGTCTTTCAACCAATTGAGAAATCCAGCCCCGCGACCTTCTCCCGATCGCTTTTCGCGCTCTCGGACTGCTCGAAGAATCCGTCCCCGCCAAATATCCGTCTGCAAATCAAAGCGATCGCACACCTGCCATGCTTGCTCAATTTGCTGCTGAAATTCAAGTTCTGCAATGCGATCATCGTTCGGGTCGGGTAGATCAAACTTGAATTCAGTTGGCTCCAAGGCTTCGGGGGTGAGGAGAGTGGTTGAGCGCGGCATTGCGACAAGAAAAAAACAGCCGCATCATTATTGCATTTTTGCTGCGCTATGCCGCGATCGCATTCCAAATGGTGCTAATAACTAACACCGTCAACATTCCTAACGCAATCACGACTGCAAGAAAGATCACAATCAGCAACGCCACGAACAAATAATCCGCTTTCGCTTGTTGTCCTGGTTTCGCTAAATGTGCCTCGATCAGTGCCAGATTTTTACTGTTTGCCTTCCAAGCTAGATCAACAAAGTCGCCCGCCATTGGAACAATTCCAAGCAACGCATCAAGAATCAAATTCCACAACATTCGGAGCAAAGTTGGGCGAGGCAAGCCCAACCGTGCAGCTTCAATCAGGATATAAGACGAAACAAATGACATCGCTACATCCCCACCCCCCGGCAACAGCCCAATGATGGGATCAATTCCGACGCGATATTTTGTCCCTGGAATTGGAAAGGCATTATCAAGCAGATGTGTGAGCGATCGTAATCGTGCGATCGTCTTATCCCGATGAGGTTGCATATTGATTCATTCTGGTTTCTCAAATCTTAACCTCAGCGTTGTAATTCTGAGTCTATAAGCGCGATCGAATCGCCTAAGATCAAGATCGCACTGGGAGAAATAGAGCGGTGAAATTAGTTGTTATTGGCGGTGGAGCAGCAGGATTTTTTGGGGCGATTTGTGCCGCGCAATCCGGTATAGAAGTAACGTTGCTCGAAGCAGGGCGGCAATGTTTATCGAAAGTGCTGATTTCGGGCGGAGGTCGCTGTAATGTGACTCATGCGTGCTTTGAGCCGTCTTTATTAGTGCAGCATTATCCAAGAGGCGGAAAAGCACTTCGAGGCGCATTTTCACAGTTCCAAGCAAAACATACGATCGAATGGTTTACCGATCGTAATGTCAAACTCAAAACGGAAGCTGACGGACGCATTTTTCCGATTACTGATGATTCGAGAACGATCGCAGACTGCTTATTTAATCAAGCAGCCGATCTAGGCGTGAAAATTTACACCCAGGCTCCGGTAAAATCTGTGACAAAGTTGGGCGATGAATTCGCGATCGAACTCCGCTCTGGTGAAGTTCTGACTGCCGATCGCGTCCTGATTGCAACCGGAAGCAATCCCCACGGGTATGAATTTGCCAGAGCATTGGGACATTCAATCATCGAGCCGGTTCCGTCGCTGTTTACGTTCAATGTGCGCGACGATCGCTTGACTGACCTCGCGGGTGTTTCCGTTGATTCGGCTCGGCTGAAGTTGCAAGTCGGGGAATCCAAATTTGAACAGACCGGAGCTTTATTAATCACCCATTGGGGCTTAAGTGCGCCTGCGGTCTTAAAGCTTTCTGCATGGGCAGCAAGGGAACTTCACGATTACAACTATCGAGCAAAACTGACAATTAACTGGTTGCCAAAACAGAACCCGGAACAATTGCGGCAAGAATTAACAGCCGTGAGAGGTCAAATTCCGCAAAAAACGATCGCCGCCAATTGCCCAGTCATGTTGCCCCGTCGCTTATGGGAACGGTTAACGGAAGCAGTCGGAATCGATCGCGATCGTCGATGGGCAGAGCTATCTAACAAAAGCCTAAACCAACTGATCCAGGAACTCACACAAGGGAGCTATCAAATTTCTGGTAAAGGCGCATTCAAAGAAGAATTTGTGACTTGTGGCGGAGTGAGTTTGAAGGAAATTAACTTCAAAACAATGGAAAGCCGTTGTTGTTCTGGTCTTTATTTCGCGGGTGAAATATTAGATATTGATGGTATTACAGGTGGTTTCAACTTTCAAAGTGCTTGGACGACAGGCTGGATTGCCGGAAACGCGATCGCTAAGCCGTCGAAATTGCAAGTCTAGACGGTGCATCAACTCAACTTCGCTGCAATCTTGAGGATGTTATGTTTAAGCTCATTTCTTGTATCGTTGCAGGCGCGATCGTGCTTGCACCTCTATTACCCGCTCAGGCGGGCTATCGCACTCGCTCCTCTGGCTTTGGGGTGACGATCGGATCGCCTTCTAGCTTCGGTGTGCCCTCTGGCTTTTCTGGTGGAACTTTTTATCGTGGTTCTCCGGGCTACAACAGACAGATTATTATTCGTACTCCAAGCAATGGCTATTACAACAATGGCTATTACTCCCCTGGCTATTACAACAACGGCTATTACAACAATGGCTATTACTCGCCTGGATTCTATCCACCAGCATTTCCCGGTTCGACTGTAATTGTGACACCGAGAGCGCGAAGGGTCATCGTCAATCCAGGCTTTGGTTTTGGCAACTATACACTTCCCTCTTGCGGCACCGCGATTTATGGAAGCCCGATCCCATCTCCGATCCCGGTGAATCCCTACACAGGTTTAGCGTGCCGTTAGATGATTGAGTTCTTGTTGTAAGCGCGATCGTAAGTCTCTTGCTTGATCGTAAAGCTGCGATCGCGTCAAGTTCTCGTCTAGCGGCGACTGTGTAGGCTGAAAATAATACTTTAATCGCGTTCTCACCGCCCATACGCCCAACGACGGAAACAACACAAATAACAACAGTAAAGGCGATATAGGTAGCAACGGCATTTTTAACCATCGTGCCAATCGTTTAGAATTTACTGTCCAGGGATGCAGAAATTCATTCCCGATACAAATCGTGGGAACGATCGGCACTTCATATCTCGCACTCAGTTGCAAAAAACTCGGATCAAACTTCTCTAGCTGATAGCGTCGTCGCCATCCTTTAGCGAGTCCGCGCCAACTCTCAGGCGCATACAGCAGCACAGTTTTTTGTGCCATTGCCGCCTCGAAACTTTCCCGCTCCGCCCGAACTCCGCCTAAAACCTGTGCCCATCCACGCGGCAGCCACCACACCAACCAGGGATGATCAAAAAAGATCGGATGCGCCACAGGTTGCACAAACCATCCAGTTTTTTCGCTGAGCAACACGCCTAAACAGACAAAATCCCATGGGAAGCACATTCCCGCATGATTCAGCGTGACGATCGCGGGGGGATGGTCTGGCAAGTTTTCCAAGTGATGCAACTCAGCCCGAAAAAATCGCGTGACGATCGGCAGCAAGATTTCTTCTCGAAACGCTTTTTGATAAAGGGGATCGGGTTCAGTGAAATCGGACTTGGGCGATCGAAATCCCAAGCGAACCCACCGAATTAACAGGGCAACGTAGAATCCGCCCGGAATCAGAAATAGCGCATACTCCAGCCAGTTCCAGCCGTCTGGATCAGCGTGGTAATGCTGCCAATGGCGATTAAACAGAATCAGCCATCCGGGCGGATACCAAAAGCAAAACCAGTCAAACCAGGAAAACCGGAAACTCATAAGCGCAATGTAGACCAAACTACAATTGGAATACCGCAAATTGGGGGCAGAACAGATCTTCCCTCAGACTAGAAATTCCAACCGTAAGCTGCAATTCTTATCCTTGAATTAATTCTTTTTCGAGTGTTTCCTCTTCTGGCACTCCTAAAACGCGACGATACAGGCGATCGTATTCCACCGCCGAATTTTTCCAGCTAAAGTTTTGCTCCATCCCGCGCTGCTGAAGTTCTTTCCACAAACCTTTAAATCGGTAAGCTTCATTCGCCCGCACCATTGAAGTAAACAAATCCAACGGCTCATAGCGATCGAAACAATACCCCGTTCCCGCATGATTTTCGGGATCATGATGCGACACGGTATCGACTAAACCACCCGTTCGCCGCACAATCGGCACACAACCATATCGCATTGCCAACATTTGACTAATGCCACAAGGCTCGAATCGCGAAGGCATCAAGAACGCATCCGTTCCCGCATAAATCCGACGCGCGAGAGCATCGTTATAGAGCAAATACACCGACATCCGCCCCCCATAGCGCGAGGACATTTGCCACATCTGCGTTTCGTAGTACCGATCGCCCGTCCCCAACAGCACAAATTGAGCATCGGTGTACGCGAGATAGCGATCGAGAATCTGAATTACAAGATCCAATCCTTTTTGCTCCACCAAGCGCGAAACCATGCCAATCAAGAACGCTTTGGAATTGACTTCCAATCCGACTTCTTCTTGCAGGGCGATTTTGTTGGCAATGCGATCGTCGATCGTTTCGGTGGAAAAGGGTTGTGCGATCGCTTTATCGACCTCTGGATTGTAAGACTCCGTATCAATCCCGTTCACAATGCCAGAGACTCTGCCGCTAATAAACGACAGCAATCCCTCTAGCGTTTCCCCATACGTGGGCGTTTTGATTTGCTCTGCATACGTGGGCGAAACCGTTGTCACCCAATTCGCATACTGAACTGCTGCCGCCATCGTGTTATGTCCCTGCATATACCAGGGGCACCACGTCATCTGCTCTAATTTCCAGCGCCAGGGGCCTTGATACGCCAAATTGTGAATCGTAAAAATCGTGGAAATATCTGGGTCTTGGTGCATCCACACCGGAATCATCCCGGTATGCCAATCGTGACAGTGAATAATCTGCGGCTTCCAATAGTTCCAAGCAAACTCAGCCGCACCATTGGCAAAGAACGTAAACCGCCAGTCTTCATCCTCTCCGCCGTAAATCCGGCGCGGGTCAAACGCAGGATGCCCAAACAGATACAGCGGCACATCGGTTCCCGGCAAAACCGTTTCATACACTGCAAAGTCATTAAACATTGCGTAGCCTTTCCAGATCGGTTCTGCTGGAATCTTTATCTTGTCATTGAGAAAGCCAAAATACGGCAGGAAAATTCGGACATCATGCCCCATCGCTTTCAACACTTTCGGCAATGCCCCCACGACATCACCCATGCCCCCAACTTTCGCGATCGGTGCTGCTTCCGCCGCCACAAACAAAATCCGCATCTGGCTTTCCCTCTCTCTTTTCGCACTGTCATCATACCGACTTTGGGATAGCGATTTGCGTGTGTGTCAAAATCAGAGAAATGCCGAGGTTTGTATTATGGTCAGCCAAGTTTCGACTCCACCACTTGAAAGCGGCGATCGTCTTTCCCGCTCTGAGTTCGAGCGGCGATATGCTCCATACCCTAATCTCAAGGCGGAATTAATCGAAGGAGTCGTATACGTGGCATCTCCCGTCCGAGCAAAACAACATGGAAGGCCTCACGCCTATGTGATTGGATGGCTAACAGCTTATGTTGCTGCGACTCCAGGGGTTGATATCGAAGACAATGCAACCGTTCGGCTCGATCTGGATAATGAGCCACAACCCGATGCTTTATTGCGAATCGAACCCGAAGCGGGGGGCGGCTCTCGAATTACTGAAGATGATTACATCGAAGGTGCGCCAGAACTGGTCGTGGAAATTGCAGCGAGTAGCGCATCGGTCGATCTCAATGCCAAGTTAAACGCTTATCGCCGAAATGGCGTGAAAGAGTATTTAGTTTGGCAAATTTACGAAAATCAGATTCGCTGGTTTCGGTTGCAAGATAGCGAATATGTTTTGCTAGAACCGGAAGCAGGCGTAATTAAAAGCCGGATTTTTCCAGGACTATGGCTAAATGTCGCCTCACTCCAGCAAGGCGACATTGCAACAGTTCTATCGAATTTACAAACCGGGTTAAACAGTCCAGAACATCAGGAATTCAAAGACCGCTTAAGCTGATTTCGTGGGATTGATCGCGTGTAAGCCACATTCTTTTTTCGTGGCATCTTCCCACCACCAGCGTCCTTCTCGCTCGTGCTGATTCGGTAGAACGGCTCTGGTGCAAGGCTCACAGCCGATGCTGATAAATCCTTTTTCGTGCAACGGATTGTAAGGCACTTCAAAGCCACGAATGTACAGCCAGACATCCGCAGAAGACCAGTTTGCCAAGGGGTTGAATTTGATCAGTTGACGATCGTCCGATGAAAACGCCGTATCGACTTGAACCACGGGAACCGTTGCACGAGTGGACGGATTTTGATCCTTACGTTGTCCCGTGATCCAAGCATCTAAGGTTCCGAGCTTGCGACGCAGGGGTTCAACTTTGCGAATGCCACAGCATTCATTGTGTCCGTCTTCGTAGAAGCTGAACAGTCCTTTCTCAGTGACGAGTTGCTGAACTTTCTCGGTGTCCGGGAAGAGAATGTCGATCGTGCAGCCGTAGTGCTTTCTCACTTGCTCGATAAACTGATAAGTCTCCGCATGAAGCCGTCCAGTATCAAGGCTAAACACCTGCACTTTTTTGTTGAGACGATGCGCCATGTCGATCAGCACAACATCTTCCGCACCGCTAAACGAAATCGCGATGTTGTCAAATTGATCTAGCGCCCGTTCCAGAATTCTCTGAGGACTTTGGGTTGAAAGTTCCGCGTCTAAACTTGGAATGTCTAACGCAGACTGCGCGATCGTTTGCGCCATAGTGTGTTCTCCGGCAGCGTTCCCTATATTGCGTTTTCTATTATCGAACGTTATGAGCGCATTGCGTTTAGCTGCGGTTTAGGGTGGCAAGAATTTCGTCTAAGATTTCCTGCGCTCCTTGTTCTCTGGCACGATGCGCCAGTTCGGTTCCGAGCTTCTCCGCATCGGTTGCCAGTCCCGAAACGCTATCTTTGACGAGTTTTTGACCGTCTAAACTTGCCACGATTCCGGTTAAAGTCAAAGTGTCGCCTTCGATTGTGGTGTTGACTCCGATCGGCACTTGGCAACCGCCTTCTAATTCACGCAAAAATGCCCGCTCTGCATAACAGCGATAGGCAGTCGGCTGATGTTCCAAAACTTTCAGAATTTCGAGAATTTCGGTATCACCTTCGCGACATTCGATTCCCAGCGCACCTTGACCGACGGCATGAAGGGAGATGTCAGACGGGATGAGTTGATGAATGCGATCGCTAAAGTTCAATCGATTCAATCCTGCTGCCGCTAGGATGATGGCATCGTATTCACCCGAATCTAATTTTGCCAAGCGAGTGTTCACATTACCGCGCACATCTTTGAAGCTGAGGTGCGGATAGTGATGACGCAGCTGAGCCAAGCGCCGCAGCGAGGAGGTTCCAATCACAGCGCCTTCGGGCAAGGTCGCAAGCTCTTTATCTTTGTGTTTTTCATGCACGACCAAGGCATCGGCGGGATCTTCGCGCTCGGTGACACAACCCAGCATCAAGCCTTCTGGCAAGCGCGTCGGCAAATCTTTCAGCGAATGCACCGCAAAATCTGTCGTGCGATTAAGCATTCCGTCTTCAAGTTCTTTAGTAAATAAGCCTTTGTCCCCGATTTTTG
Organism: Leptolyngbya sp. DQ-M1; assembly: GCF_039962505.1. NCBI lineage: Bacteria > Bacillati > Cyanobacteriota > Cyanophyceae > Leptolyngbyales > Leptolyngbyaceae > Leptolyngbya > Leptolyngbya sp. DQ-M1. The sequence goes on along the minus strand of NZ_JAMPLJ010000005.1, from coordinate 65,717 downwards.
CCAATGCGACGTTCAGGACTTTATCGCCTTGAGTCTCCATTGTATGGACTTCAAAGGTGCGATCGGGAAAAGCTTTTTGTAACTGCTCCTGCACCCAATAAGTCTGCACTAATGCGAGTTGGCTCTTGCGGGAAGCAATCTTGATGGTACGGGTTGGGCTAGAGACAGTTGAGGACATAATTAGCGGGTAGTTGATACGTGCTTATTAAGTGACTTTCTTCACCTTACCGTAGTGTGATGCCCGATTTGTGGTGAGATCGGCTCGAAATCGTTACAGATGATTAAGCGCTGCAAGGTCTGAAGCGATAAATTCTTATTGGATTTGTAACTTCTTTGCTAATTTTGCACAAACTCCAGAAGTTGCATACTTACCACACACCAGAATCAGCTTTCATACAGTCAGCCTTTATTGCCTATGCGATGATTTCAATCTATACATTTCACCGTCCCCTACCCAGAGATCCAAAAACAGGGCGTGCTTTGCCTGATTCTCCGTACCCACATACTCAATTGGGCGAAAAAACAAGTCGTAGAAGAAATCAAACCTATACTCAAGTTCGCGAATTTGGCGAAAACGGCAGGCTGATTCGAGATATTGATTTCACCGATCACGATCGAACTGATCACACCAATCCGCATCAACTATCGGTATGATCCAGTTACAGGGAAGCGGATGAGTGCTGAACCAGTATCGCTCTAAGAGGTTTTTATGTCAGCCGTAATCGAACTATCGCAAACGAATAGCACTGGAGTGTTGGCGATCGATTTAATTGATTTGTTGCAGGTTGTTCCAGAAGCGCATCACAAGCTCGTCTGGGCGATTTTAGACCTAGAAGCGATCGGCGATATCAGTGAGGTTTGGGAAGCAGGAATCGTAGATTTAGAAACTCAAATCTCTAGCTCTCCAATCATTCTCAACTGGCAAGACCTTGTGAAACTTGCAAATTTATTCGATCAGGTTATTAATCTTACTCTCGTCGCCTGCTTGAATGCTGCTGATATTCCCGCCGTTGACTTTGATATGACCAATTCAGCTTGTGAATTAGCCTTTGAGCTAGTCGATAGTACGGTTTGGAGGATTTTCGCTAGGCGGGAAGATACATTAGATGCCTTTGTCAAACCCCAATTGCAATCAGCAGCTTAGTCATCTGTCTAGAATTTTTGCTCTCACTTCTGCTGCGGTCGCTGGTGCTAACAAAACACCGTTTCGATAATGTCCAGTTGCAAGTAAAACATTCGGCTTAAGTTCTTCAATCACTGGAGCGGGACGACCCTGTGGACGCGGACGCAAGCCAAACCAAGTCCGAATCGGTTCTGCATCTTTGAGAGCCGGACAAAACTCGATCGCTTGTCGCATCACGTCATCAAACATTGATTGATCGGGCGGCAACACTTCCCCCGCTTCCGTAGGAAATTCAACCGTTGCACCCACCCAATAATCTAACTTCCCGATCGCAACAATATGCACATCATTCCCAGTAATCACAGGTAGATCCGAATCACTTAAGGGTTTCGGTAATCGTAGGTGAATGGCTTGCCCCAAAACAGGTCGAATATCGATCGACTTCTCAATCGCACTCGTTCCCACTCCCGCAGAAATCACGAGATAATCTGAAGCGATCGCACCCCCAGAAGTCTGAACCTGCTGATCCTGCATTCCGATCACTTTGGTTCCAAACTCAAACCGAACACCTCGCAATTTTGCCGCTCCAATTAACGCTTGAGTGAGTACGACGGGATTAACTTGTCGATCACTCGGTGAATAAACCGCAGCAGAAGCACGATCGAGAAACGGAAGCTCTGATTTTAATCGCGCTTGATCCCAGAGTTCTAAAGTTAAATCCTGTTTCTGTCGCACCTCGATCAAGCGATGCCAAACCGACAAATCATCATCGGGAAATTGCAGCATCAAAATGCCTTGGCGATTGAAGGGAATCGATCGTCCGGTCAGCGCTTCTAACTCTGGAATGGTTTCGTTGTAATACTGGATTCCATGCAGTCGCATTCTCAAATTGCGACCTTTTTCCTTTTTGCTGATTGCACCCATTAATACGCCGAGTGCTGCCCCTGTAGAGGTTGGGCATTGAGTTAAATCGGCTTGAACCGGAGTCGGTTGAGCATCGGTCACCGTAATCTCTAAACCTGAAATCTTGCTGAGTTCGTAAGCGATCGTCGCGCCCACCACGCCACAGCCTGCGATCGTAATCTTCATATGCAGGGCGAAGCATAAACAACTTGAGAATTCATCCTTCGCCCCCTTTCACTTAACCTTGTGGAATCAACTTGGTGAGCGCTTCTAAATCCTTCACCGTTTCCCCATAGTAGCGAATCGCTTCCTTATAGTTATTCGATGCCGAGGCTTGATCGATCTCCACCAAATCGTTTGCAATCTGTTTTGCCAGATCGCGCGCTGGCTTCTGCTCATTCGGCAACAAGCTGCCCGCAACTCGGCTCATAATCACGCGGATCTCACCCAAGGGCCCATGAATAAAGTTCCGCGCAAAGATGAAATCCTCTTGCTGAATCAGATTTTGTAATTCAGGTAAGCGATCGCTCAACTCGCTCAAATCTTTTGCATAGCTCTGAATCTCTGCAATTTTCTCCGGAGTGTAAGTTGGCTTCACTGCTGTCGGACTGCTACAGCCCACCATGACGATCGCCATGATCGTGCAAAAAACAAGTGCCAGAATAGAACGATACTTTGCCATAACCCTATGTTTCAACTCACTGATATACCACGCCTTCAAACTGCCGAAAATCAGGCGCAGTCTGTGTAAAAGCAGTCTATCCCAAAACGAGTCCCTCCGAATCGGTCACAGAAATACCCACCGGATTCAAAAGACAAAGATACACTGAATACACCGCTGTTTTTCGCGTTACGTTATATGGTTCTCTCCTTCAGACAAGTCGCGATCGGAGCTTCGCTGTTAGCCGTCGGTGGTGGAGCGGGCTTGGTGGCAAATCATTATTTGAGCAACCGGCTTCAAGGGCAGCCGTTTCAGGTGCAATCCGCTCCGCCCAGCACGATTCTGGTGTCTCCAGATATCGCAAAAAATGAAAATTTTATTTCTACGGCGGTCGATCGAGCAGGCCCTGCGGTAGTGCGAATCAATGCGACTCGGCGCGTATCAAGTAATGTCCCTGAAGCGTTTCGGAATCCTGTCTTCAAGCGGTTTTTTGGTGATCAGCTTCCAGCTCCTGAAGATCGAGTCGAGCGCGGAACTGGATCAGGCTTTCTGCTCACTTCAGATGGTCGGTTGCTCACGAATGCTCATGTGGTCGAAGGAACTGACACCGTAGAAGTAACGCTGAAAGATGGACGTACTTTCGAGGGACGAGTCGTTGGAGCGGATTCTGTAACCGACGTGGCAGCCGTGAAAATCGATGCGGCAGGGCTACCCAACGTAACGCTCGGAAAATCGACCAGTTTGATTCCGGGGCAGTGGGCGATCGCGATCGGAAATCCGTTGGGTCTCGATAACACAGTCACGGCTGGCATTATCAGCGCGACGGGTCGATCGAGCAGTCAGGTCGGCGTTTCGGATAAACGAGTCAGCTTTATTCAAACCGATGCCGCGATTAATCCCGGCAATTCGGGTGGGCCGTTGCTCAACGATCGCGGTGAAGTGATTGGCATTAATACGGCAATTCGGGCAGATGCTCAGGGATTGGGATTTGCGATTCCGATCGAAACTGCTCAGCGAGTTGCCGAACAGCTTTTCACTAAGGGCAGTGTCGATCACCCTTACTTGGGGATTCAGATGATTGATTTAACGGCGGCGATTCGTGAGGAACTGAACAAAGAATCGGGCGGTCGAGCGCAAGTCACAGAAGATCAAGGCGTATTTATTGCGCGGATTGCAGAGAATTCTCCGGCGGCTCAAGGGGGATTACGTCCCGGCGATATTATCCAAAAAATTAACGGCACTTCAGTTCAGACTACCTCTGATGTTCAGAGACAGGTCGAAGCAAGTCAAATTGGAGCGCCACTTCAAGTCGAGGTGAAGCGAGGAAACAGCACACAGACCGTTCAGGTACGTCCGGGCGCGTTTCCGAAAAAAAGCTAAATCCGAGGCGCATTGATTAGAAATCGGTGCGCTTAGAGATCTCCTTAGAGATCCCCAATATTGTTTTCGAGTTCCATCCGCTGCTCCATCTGACGCAGAAAATAGCCGGTCAGCATTGCGGAAGCGAGTAGTCCTGCAAGATTTTCGCGATCGGTGGTAATTTTGACGTTGAAGCCGTCTCCGGGGAGAACACCGACCAACCCCTGCACGTTGTGGGAGACAATCTGCTTGACTTGAGGACTAGCCGATCGTGCCACCCGCTCTAGGACTTCGGGCGGTTGATGCTGAAGGTAACGCAGCAGCGCGTTTGCGTCGCTTGCCTCAGCATCGGTATGAAGAAAATTAGCACTGTCAGGATTAAATGCCATTGGGTTCCACAAAAACCTATCCAATTATTTTGGCATTTCTTTACAAATTCGCCCACTTTGAACGGTGGTAAAAATTGCTTCTTTAGGATCTGCGAGCAGGGTGATCGTCAAATTTTCTATAATCCTTCTAACTGTCTCGCTCAGCGCTCATGACTTCCTCAACCCCTACCGCGCCCGATTTTCTTGCCGTTTTAGAGCAGGCTGCTTTGGCATTCCAGAACTCAACAGCGAACCGTCCGGCAGCCGAGAGCGTTGTAGATGCGCTTTTGCAGGCTGAAAAATTGGCAAAGCAGCGATCGATCGATGACCAGTTTTCGCAACTCCAGGGGCAGTGGCGGCTTTGTTTTGCCACTGGAACCCGCAAAATCCGCCAAGGTGGAATCAAACTGAAAAAAGGATACTATGTGCCTAAACTTGCGAAAGCTCAAATCTCATTTAGTACCGATGAGTCTGGAGCCGAGCGGATTGGCAATCAAGCGCGAATCGGGCTGCTGTCCTTGAAGTTTTCCGGCCCTGCGCGATTTCAACCGAAGAAGCATTTGCTGGCGTTTGAGTTTACACAGATCCAGGTTTGCTTAGGAGATCAGCCCATTTATACTCAAGCGGTGCGGGGTGGAGCCGAAAAGGAACAAGCATTTTCAGAAACTTCTATTGGGAAACTTCCCTTTTTTGCGTTTTTCCTGATTCGCGATCACTTCATTGCAGCCCGTGGACGGGGAGGCGGACTTGCACTCTGGGTTAAAGATTAAAATCGCAATTGATGCGTGATCGGATTAAAACAGAGAAACCTTCGATCAGGAAACGCCGTCTAGCTGATTGAAGCCTCACTCATTCTCTTCATAAGGGTGTTGCAATGAGCAAGAACACTGATTCCGGTTCAGAGTTCGATTTTTCAAAATTTGATGCCGATCCAGAGTTGAGCGATAAACGCAATATTTCAGTTCCGCCGCCAAACCAATACTTTGATGTAGAGCAGGTTCCGTCCGGATTTACGCCGATGGGAGAAGTGGCGGTAGAGGGACGGATGTATCGGGGTCTGAGCCACGGTCGGATGCCCTGGGGCATCATTGTGATCAGTTGGGTCGCGATCGGGCTACCCATTTTAGGTCTCTGTGGGTATATCATCTACGCATCGCTTGAGCCACTCTTGACTGGAACTACACCGCTGAGTTTCCAGACTCTCTTTTCAGCGATTCTAGTTTTAGCGCTGCATCTCCTGGTTCCAGGGGTGATTCTATTCATTGTGATTAAAGGAACTAGAGCGAAACTCCGTTATGTTCGCTCTAGGAGTCGTCGAGGTGAGTAAGCGCTTATCCCTTCTGAAAGAACTGTTTCAGAATTTCATTGGGAGATCGATCCCAAGTGTCGATATGCCTATAAATCAGTCCATCTGCGTTAAGACTGTAAGTGGAAGTGCCGTTAAACAAAAGTCGCGCCTTCCAAGGGACTCTCAGCGTTCCGCGAACTGTCCAATCCGCCAAGATAGTCCATTCATCTTTGGGGTAGACCTGATGCAGATCGAAAAATAGCTCAGTGAAAAACAGTTTGCCGTGAAAGCGCAATGTCCAAAAGATAATGCGATAGTTAAACTTCCACTTAAAGGTATTGACCGGATCTTTGAAGAAGATATCTGAACTATAGATGTCGTAGGTAATATCCTTCTCAAACAAAGTGGGTAGATCTTGCTTGAGCGTGTGAATGATTTCGTCAACTCGGTTTTGAGCAATCATCGGATTTCACCTCGATCGAGTCTAGGCATTGTGGCATTGACAGACGATCGTATGACAATAAAAAACAGCGGACAAGTTCTCCTCATCCGCTGTGGTCAGAACAGAGCGAAACCTAAATCGCTTAGAGATGAGCCGAGAGCACCTCTCGGTACTGGCTCTTTTGCTTCACGCCTTTGAGTTCTGCAATCTTGTCTTTGTTCTTGAAGATATGCACAGTCGGCGTTCCAATGACCCCTGCTGCTTCGGCAATGTCTTGATCTTCTTCAATGTTAATTTCAACGAAGTGGATCTTACCGTCGAACTCATCCACAACTTTGTTGAGAATTGGCTTCAGCGTGTGGCAAGGCCCGCAAGTCGGAGAGACATATTTGACCAAAATTGGACGATCGCTCTCGTGATACAGCTTCCGCAACGCCAAACCGCCCCGATGCCGCGTCGATTCTAGGCTAAACTCAATAACTTCGGTTTCTATGGGAGCGTGAGCGGTATTCTCTTCGTTCGGCACGTCTGCTTGAATCCGAGGGAACTCTTGCACCAATCCATTCACCGACAACCAGCGTTCCGCCAGCATTGCCGCCATACATCCGGTTCCGGCTGCGGTAATCGCCTGACGAAATTCGTGGTCTTGCACATCACCTGCGGCAAACACACCTTCTAAACTGGTTTCAACGCCGCCATGCTGGGTCTTGATGTAACCAATTTCATCCAGTTCGAGTTGACCTTTGAATAGAGCAGTGTTTGGTGTATGCCCGATCGCATAAAACAAACCTTTCGCGTCGATCGTGCTTTCTTCGTTGGTCTTGCGGTTGCGGATTCTCACCCCGGTCATATGTTTGACATCACCGACGACATCGATCGCTTCAGAATTCCAGTGAACGGTGATACGAGGATTGCTCAAAACGCGGTCTTGCATCGCTTTCGAGGCTCTCATCGCTTCGCCCCGCACCAGCAGATGCACATGATCGCCGTACTTGGTGAGATAGATTGCTTCTTCGGCGGCTGTATCTCCACCGCCAATTACAACCAGCGGCACACCCCGGAAAATCGGAGTTGCACCATCGCAAATCGCACAGGCGGAAATGCCACGGCTCCAGAATTCATGCTCATTCGGTAAACCCAACCGTTTTGCTGTCGCTCCGGTCGCAATGACAACGCTATGTGCTTTAACTTCTTGAGTTTCAGAGCGAATCGTAAATGGACGCTGCGAAAAATCAACCGACAGCACATCTTCTGTCACCAGCTCTGCACCCCAACGCTCAGCTTGCGCTTTCATCTGCATCATTAACTGAGGCCCCGTGATGCCTTGTGGAAAACCAGGAAAATTTTCAACTTCGGTCGTGGTCATGAGTTGTCCGCCGGGAATTCCTCCTGCCTGAAATCCTTCAAATACAAGCGGCTTGAGGTTGGCGCGTCCTGCATAGATTGCTGCCGTATAGCCAGCGGGACCCGACCCAATGATCACTAAATTTTCGACAGTTGGGTTTGCCATAAAATTCTATTACAAACTCATAACGACTATGAGTAGTATAGCGCAGATCTGAAAGAAAATGAACCAGGTAAAATACGGATCGTAGGTATGCGATCGATTCTATGACTCTCGCTTCAAAGCGAATGACACTTGCCGAATATTTAGCGATATTTAGCGTATGATGCCGGGACAGAGCAGCGCTATGAGTTAGTGGATGGAGTCTTGGTTGAGATGCCACCGGAAAGCACTCGGAATAGCCGAATTGCGCTGTTTTTGCTGTCAGAGCTTCTCAAGCTGCTGCCGTTTCAGAAAAATAGCCACAAAGATTACGAACTGGTCGTCAGCGGCGCACGGGCAAGAGTTCGCTTTCCAGATTTGATGGTGTTTACAGACGAATTAGTTGAAGCTTTGAGTGGTGCTGCGCGAGGCACAGTTCTACTGGAGATGCCGCCGCCTGCGATCGCGATCGAGATTGTGTCTCTGGGCAAAACCAATCGCGATCGTGACTATCGATATAAGCCACCCTTGCGGTATCTGCGAAGCAGCGCGGAATATGCAGCGCGAGGCATTGCAGAATACTGGATTATTGATCCAGATGAAGCGCAAATTACTTTACTGACTTTGGCAGATGGATTTTATGAAGCGGCGGTACTGCGAGGCGACGATCAAATTCAATCCGCTCAGCTTCCTGAATTGCAATTAACTGTGAATCAAGTGATGCAAGCGGGAGAATAAATTGTTCGATCGCTTCAATCAAGGGTTGACTGAGTGAATCGAAGATTGTTCATTTGCTGAATTTATCAACTTTGCTTAGTTGTGTTTGTTTAGGCTGCTTATTCCTCATGGAGCTTCAGCAATTTTGGCTGGGTTACCGATCGCAGAAGTTCAGCAGAAGTTCAACAGATCCAACAGCAACTCAACCATACCCTACAAAGCTAAGGCTAAATTTCGGGAAACCCAAACGAGTCATCGGCTCACCAAACAGAGCGCATTTCACCCATCGGCAACTACACCCGCACGATTACGGTTTGCCTCAGTGCGATCGCCCTCCATTCTTCTTACAGTAGAAACATCAAGGGCGGACGAACAAAGCCCAAGACTTAACTCCTCTCTCTTAAACAATGACCATGATGACTTCTACTCGTTTGCAACCTTGGCAAGAAATGGAACTAGCTCGTCGTCAATTCAATCAACTCTTCAACGAATTGATGCCAACCCGCGAAGCAACCTGGACACCTGCGATCGAGTTCAATAGCAGCGATGATGCCTTCACCGTTCGCGTTCAACTCCCTGGTATTAAGGCAGAAGATGTTGAAGTGCAAGTCGGACGCGATGCGATCGCGATTTCCGGTGAGCGCAAGTTTGAGCAAACCGACACGAAAGGATTCCGCTCTGAGTTCCGCTACGGCAAGTTCCACCGCGTGATCACGCTACCTGCTGCTGTGCAGAACGATCAAGTCAAAGCTGAATTCGTTGACGGTATTCTGACGCTGACGCTGCCACGCTACCAAGCGGTGAAGCCTGCGGTGGTGAAGCTGAACTTGACTGGCACAACCGAAGCTGCGATCGCACCCCAAGCTGAAGCAGCACCGGAGGCACCCCAAGCTGAAGCGGAAACCGCAGACGTTTGGAATAGCTAGAGATGAGCGTGGGGAGTAGGGAGCAGGAATACTAATTTCTGTTCTCCCTACTTCCCATCCCCAACCGTCCCCCGAAATGGTTCGGTAGGTACGGTAAATACCCCTTCATGGAACGCCATTAGCCGAACAGTATATAAGGTAGGGGATTGAAGGATGCTTTGGTGGCATTAACCCGTTTGAGTCCTGCCGCCCCGAACTGATTCTGGCACTATTGCCAGTCCCCTACCCTGACAAAGCATTTGATAGTGATGGAGCCGAAGCACCAATATGGCAAAAGTTGTTGGAATTGACTTAGGAACGACAAACTCGTGTGTCGCTGTGATGGAAGGCGGTAAGCCCACTGTGATTCCGAATGCAGAAGGCGGTCGGACAACTCCTTCCGTCGTTGCATTTGCGAAAAATGGCGATCGCTTAGTCGGTCAAATCGCAAAGCGTCAAGCCGTGATGAACCCAGAGAATACCTTCTATTCCGTGAAGCGGTTCATCGGTCGTCGCGTTGATGAAGTGACGCACGAAACCACAGAAGTTTCCTACAAAGTCCTGAATATCAGTGGCAATGTAAAACTCGACTGCCCCGCACAAGGTAAGCAGTTTGCACCGGAAGAAATCTCTGCTCAAGTTCTTCGCAAGCTGAAAGAAGATGCCAGTAAGTATCTGGGCGAAGATGTTACCCAAGCGGTGATCACCGTTCCCGCTTACTTTAACGATTCCCAGCGCCAAGCGACCAAAGACGCAGGTAAGATTGCCGGTCTAGAAGTGCTGCGGATCATCAACGAGCCGACTGCGGCATCGCTGGCTTATGGTCTCGACAAGAAGAGCAACGAAACAATTCTGGTCTTTGACTTGGGCGGCGGTACGTTTGATGTCTCGATTCTAGAAGTGGGTGATGGTGTGTTTGAAGTGCTTGCCACTTCAGGCGACACACACTTAGGCGGTGACGACTTCGACAAGAAGATCGTAGATTACCTCGCAGACAACTTTGCGCGGGCGGAAGGGATTGATCTTCGTAAAGACAAGCAAGCCCTCCAACGCCTAACCGAAGCGGCTGAGAAAGCGAAAATCGAGCTTTCCAGCGTTACCCAAGTAGACATTAACCTGCCGTTTATCACAGCGACCCAAGACGGGCCGAAACACTTAGAGAATGTTCTTACTCGTCAGAAGTTTGAAGAACTCTGTGCCGACTTAATCGATCGGTGTCGCATTCCAGTTGAAGCGGCATTGCGTGACTCGAAACTCGACAAGAGCAAGATCGATGAAGTTGTGTTAGTCGGGGGTTCGACCCGGATTCCTGCGGTTCAAGAAGTCGTGAAGCGCGTTCTGGGCAAAGATCCGAATCAAACCGTTAACCCCGATGAAGTTGTGGCAATGGGTGCTGCAATTCAAGCAGGGGTGTTGGCAGGTGAAGTGAAAGATATTCTCCTGCTCGACGTGACTCCGCTGTCTCTCGGTGTCGAAACCTTGGGCGGTGTGATGACCAAGATTATTCCTCGTAACACCACAGTTCCGACCAAGAAATCGGAAGTGTTCTCGACGGCAGTGGATGGACAAAGCAATGTAGAAATCCATGTGCTGCAAGGTGAGCGCGAAATGTCGAACGACAACAAGAGCCTTGGAACCTTCCGTCTCGATGGAATTCCCCCGGCTCCGCGTGGTGTTCCTCAAATCGAAGTCACTTTCGACATCGACGCCAATGGTATCTTGACTGTTTCTGCGAAAGATAAGGGCACGGGTAAGGAACAATCGATCAGCATCACGGGTGCATCGACCTTGCCGAAGGATGATGTTGAACGCATGGTTCGCGATGCTGAAGTCAATGCTTCGGCAGACAAAGAACGGCGTGAGCGCATTGACATGAAGAACCAAGCGGATTCGCTGGCGTACCAGGCTGAGAAGCAGATCAGTGAGCTTGGTGATAAGGTTCCTGCCGATGACAAGACCAAGGTTGAAGGTTTGGTCAAGGATCTCAGAGAGGCGATCGCCCAAGAGAACTTCGATCGGATCAAGACGCTGACCACGGATCTGCAACAGGCACTGTATGGCATTAGCCAAAACCTCTATCAGCAAGCGGGTGGCGGTGCTGCTCCAGACGTTGATCCGGGTGCAAGTGCAGGCGGTTCGACGGGTTCGACTGGCGGTGATGATGTGATTGATGCTGACTTCACCGAGTCGAAGTAAACTCTAGTTTGATTGTGATTGAGGCTGGTAGTTTCCTTTGCTGGAGCTACCAGCTTTTTTGTTTAAAACCCTGCAACCGAGGTGGGTGAATTAGACGGCTTTAGGAATGTTTACTTGAGTATAGAGTTGAGGCAAAAGTTGCAGTTGATCGATCGCTGCTAGATTGGTAATGGCTGATGTATCACTAATAATGTAATGATCACATAATGATCACAAGCGCCCTAGTTGTTGTAAGTTCTTCAAATCCAATTCAAAATTCTCAACAGCGTAGGAGTAGAGTGGAACATTACGCTGGTGGAGAAGTTGACGAAAATCATTGACGGATATATCCGCTAGTTTGCTGGCATAGCCCAAGGTTAAGCGACCTGTCTGAAACAGATATACAGCGATCTCTTGTTGAAACTCGCTGGGTGAAAGCTGCGATGCTTGCAGGATTTCATCTGAGATGATGATGCTCATAATTAGGCGATATTACCAATTACATTTTCAGCGTAACCTAAAGTCTTTGATACCAGTTCCACGATCGACAACCCCAAATGCCTCGGTGTCCAGAAAGTTGGTGAGTGCTTCGATCAGGTATTTGAATTCAGCCGCACGGGCAACGATCGCAGCGCGAGTCTATTCCGACAATCATCATATCAATCAGCTAATACGTGAATCCGCTTGAGTGGAATTAAGCTTTTGATTTCCTCATCAAGCTTTTCATAGTAGTCAACAAATAGCTTCCGTAACTCCACAATTCCAAGCAGCGTGATTGGAATACTGGATCGATCTGCCTCGTATCGTGCCTTTTCGTGTAGCCTCCTGTACTCACGTACAGGCAGCGATCTCCCGCGCTACGACCTCCAATAAAAGAGCGTATGTCTTGAGAACCCATAGTAGTATTTGGGCGATGCTTCACCTCTACAAAAATGCGTGGCTCCTCCAGACCGAGACCATCAGGCGAGGCAAACACATCTACGCCACGATCTGAGCCGCGTTGTGAAACCGTTGTACGATAGCCCATTGCACGAAGAATGCCAGCGCAAAGCTCTTGGACTTGATCCCACTGCAATCGCATAATTCTATCTTCAATAGCCTGTTCGGACTTCTCTAGCAGTTCTGCACGAATTTCTCGCTCAAGATCATTTTGCTCTTGAGCCTGAGTGAGGACTGGTGAAGATGTGGGTACAGAAGGCACTGAATGGCTTGCTGTTTTGAGTGTATTTCTGTCGTTGGCTTTCCTTTAATGAGAAAAAGCGTTTGTATTGCGCCTAATGTATTCTTCGTGTCGCTACTTAATAATGCGCGCGGAACTTGATATTTCCATTCGACCTCTCGTATGCGTGGTAGTTCTGCAATGATTTCGGGCTTCCACTGATACTCAGATGTAATGCTGCCGATGTAGTACGTCTGCTTATTGCGATCGTGAGTCATCACTGTATCACCCACCTTGATCTCTTGCATGAAGCGTATGATCTGGCTGACAGCAGCTTGGATTTTACCCTCTGACTGCGTAGGGTAGGCTTGCTTGTACAGTGGCACAAGATTGGCTTTGGTGAGCAATCTGTCAACTTCGCCTAATTCTGACCACCCGACCGCAACGACTTTGTTTTGGATAAACTCGTCCGCATAAACACTCTCTCGACCCGCACGAACAAACCAAATATCACTCATACTCAGACATAGCTGGCGACCTGTATAATATGCCACACGGAAGATATGTAAACCAATAAAAAAGGCGGGCTTTGTGCCCACCCAAAAGACTAAAGAAGGCTGACGAGCGCTCCACCAAGAACGATCGCCCTCATTCCTATTCTTCGTCCAAGACTTCCTCTTCGCTGTCATGCTCATCGACCTGACCGACCGAATTTGCAGACACCTGTGCGCCCATTTCTAACTTCTCGCGCACCTGAAGCTCAAGCTCCTTCGCAAGTTCTGGACGCTCTTCCATGTACTTGATCGCATTATCGCGACCTTGGCTGATATTCTCGCCCTTGTAGCTGTACCAAGCACCCTTGCGCACAATCACGCTCGTTTCTTCAGCCAGATCAACCAGACAGCCCAAAGTCGAGATTCCCTTACCGAAGATGATGTCAAACTCTGCAATTCTAAACGGAGGCGCAACTTTGTTCTTCGCGACCTTCACCTTTGCACGAGTTCCAAATTCTTCGGTTCCCTTCTTCAAGGTTTGAATCCGGCGAATATCGAGCCGCACCGAAGCGTAATACTTCAGCGCTTGACCGCCTGTGGTCGTTTCCGGGCTACCGTAAGTGACCCCGATCTTCTGACGCAACTGGTTGATGAAGATCACCGTACAGCCCGATTTACCAATGTTGCCTGTGATCTTCCGCAGCGCTTGGCTCATTAATCGCGCTTGCAGACCCATATGAGAGTCACCCATTTCCCCTTCGATTTCAGCGCGGGGAACCAGAGCGGCTACAGAGTCTACGACCACCACATCAACCGCCGTCGATCGCACTAACTGATCCACGATTTCCAGCGCAGACTCTCCAGTATCCGGTTGAGAAATCAGCAGGTTCGCAATGTCTACACCCAACGCCGCTGAGTAGCTCGGATCAAGCGCGTGTTCAGCATCCACGTATGCCGCAATGCCGCCAGCCTTTTGCACTTCTGCGACCGCATGAAGCGCCAACGTCGTTTTACCTGAACTTTCAGGCCCGTAGATTTCGATCACCCGACCTTTGGGCAAACCGCCACCCAACGCCAAATCCAGCGTCAAGGCTCCCGTCGGAATCGTTTCTACTTTCATTCGGGTGGCATCGCCCAGGCGCATGATGCTGCCTTTCCCGAAGTTGCGCTCGATCTGGGTGAGAACGAGATTTAGGGCTTTTTGCTTATCGGTCGTTTCTGTAGTTTTAGTTGCCATTAGCGCCTCAGAAAGTGGTGTGAAAAAAGAGAGTGGGGACAGAACGGGATGGGCAATTGTAGCCGAATTGCGATCGAACTATCACCTAATTGCCAAACTTTGTAGCATAGAGAGGATGCCGCTCTCAGCACAATTCGTATTTCTTCTTCTAGGGTAACGAGAATGACCTCGAAACTGCCGAACTTGTTGGTACCGGATACCGCCCTGACGGTGGCGGGTCTTACGGCTTACATTCAGTTGCTGATCGAGCAAGATGATCAACTGCGCCAAGTCTGGCTCACCGGAGAAGTGTCGAGTGCGACGCGATATCGCAGTGGGTTGTTTTTCACGCTGCAAGATCCGGATGCGAAGGCTGCGATCCAATGTGTGGTTTGGAATAGTCAGTTGCATAAGTTGGCGACGTTACCCGCTCCAGGTGAACAGTTGATTTTGCTCGGTCGTGTGCATGTGCAGCCGCACCGGGGCAGCTATCAGTTAATCGTCTGGCAAGCGCTTCCGGCGGGGGAAGGCTTACGCGCTCTGCGATCGCGTCAACTCAAGGACCGTCTCGAAGCCGAGGGGCTGTTTGATGCCGATTGCAAGCGCCCGATCCCGACTCATCCGCAAACCGTAGCGGTTGTGACTTCACCGCAAGCCGCCGCTTGGGGAGACATTCAAAGAACGCTAAAGCGACGATATCCCGGTTTACGGGTGCTGTTTTCACCTGCATTGGTACAGGGTGATCAAGCACCTTTGTCGATCGTAGCTGCCATCAAACGGGTTGAGCGAGATAACAGAGCAGATGTACTAATTATATCACGTGGCGGCGGTGCGATCGAAGATATGGTCTGTTTTAATGATGAAAATGTTGTGAGAGCGATCGCGGATTGCCCAATTCCGGTGATTGCGGGGATTGGACATCAGCGCGATGAATCGCTTTCGGATTTGGCGGCAGATCTGGCGGCGCATACTCCGACGGCTGCGGCAGAACAGGCGGTTCCTTGTTTGGCGGATTTGTATGAGCTTCACAACAATCGAGTTCAGTCGCTCAATCTAGCGATGCTGCAATACATGAGCGAGGAGCACGATCGTTTAGCTGGATTGCGCGATCGTATCTCTCGATTGAAGCTCGATCGTGCTTTGAAACAAGAAGCACAAGTCATTTCCTGGCTGCGTCAACGATTGATTCAATCCACGCAAAGACGGTTTCAAATTGCAGAGCAACACTGTCAAATGCTTCAGGAAAAATTGACTACGCTTGATCCGGCATCGGTTCTACAGCGAGGATATGCAGTAGTTCGGGCAGAATCGGGAATTGTGCGATCGACGAACGATGTAACGGTTGGCAAAACCTTAAAAATTCAGCTAGGACAAGGGCAAATTGATGTGACTGTAACCAACGTATCGGCAGATAAAACTGTATAAGTAAAATAGCGATCGAACTTTTACCGATGAATTCCTCTCCTAATGCAAACGCTCAAAAATCGAATCGTTCTTCTGAGCCCTGGAACTATGAAACGACGGTGGCAAAGGTCGAGAAAATTTTGACGCGGATTGAATCAGGCGAATTGGAATTAGCCGATGTGTTTGAGGAGTTTTCGGCTGCGGTTGAATACTTACGCCAATGTGAATCGTTTTTAGCAGAGCGACAAAAGCAGGTGGATTTGTTGATTGAAACGTTGACCGATGAAGCTGAGTTTTAGCAGTCAAAAGTCTCTAAACTACTCTCTAGAACTTCAGCGATCGAGTAAGGGCATTTAGCAGGAAAATCTTCGATCGATAATCCAGTTTCTGCGCTTGCAAGTCGGGTTGCTTTGCGATACTGCTTCTCAAGAATTTCGGTAAGATAGCTTTTAAGACTTGGAGAAGCTTCTAGCGCTTCCTCGATTCGTATCCAATGTTCAACAATACTCAATTCCCAACTTTGTGAGCGACGATCGATTTGATATTGCCACTTCACTAAATGCAATAAAACAATCACTAAATTGCTCGATAGGCTTCTTCGTTCACTTTTTTCAATGTCTTCGATCTCATCCAGTAGATTCTTCCAATCAACCTGGCTATAGTTCTGATGTTTTAACTTTTCGAGTGTGTCCTGAATCCACAAATAATAATCAGCTTCATACAGTTCTGACTGACTAACCTTCAGCTCTGTATTCATGTGAGCCTCACCGCGTTGTAATTCTCTCAATTCTATGCAATGCTGCCGCGCTTTCGCGCTTCTTTGTAAGACGTTCCCACATTTCGCAAGCCGGCTTTGATCATCTGCTGTTCCAGCAAGGCAAAAAATCGCGCACGATCGCCCCCTCGCACGACTGCCTGATTGTGCGCCTCTGCCAAAGCAACCGGATAACCATATCCTTTCTGCACCTGAGCTAAAACCAAACTCAATGCAGAATTCAACAGTGCTGAGTTCTCTGCCACCCAAGCAGGAACCTCAACTCGCGCAATCTCACTGCCTACATTCACATAGCAAAAATGAATGGCATGATCGCCATAAAACTCTTGAATTCGCGCCGAACTTTTCCACAAAGGACTGCGCTGACCTGGCTCTAGCAACATTCCCCAAATTGCCGCATCTTTGAGCGGATCTAACACTTGGCAAGGCGCTCTATCCACCACTTCACTACAATGCGTCGCACAATCAGGAGCAAGATATGCACAACTTTGAAGCCGCAAAAAGTTCATAGCTTCTCCGCTTCGGGATGCGCTGATATAACCCACCAAAGGAACCTCGATCGCTCTCAACTGATCCCAAGCTGCAAGAATCGGCGCAAGAATACGATCGCGAGCCTCAGTTGGTAACTGCTCCAAAAACCAATAAATCAGCGAGCCATCTACCAGCGAAATCGTCGACGCACTCATTTCATCGATTATTGCCTGCGCTAATTCTGCAAGCATCTGCACTTCTAACGCGGTTCGCTGATAGCCCATCCATTCCTCAGTCCGAATGCCCCATTGTCGAGAAACGTAGAGATCTTCAGGACGATAAAACACTTCTGGCAAACTATCGAGCAAGGGGAGTTTACTTTGCCCGTAATGCAGAATGATGCGACCTACATTAATCAAATAGCAATAAGCAATTTCGTGATGACTCGGTGCGATCTGAGAGCCATCTGTCGCGATTACGGTATGAGCAAAGGGAGCAGGATCGATTGCAATCCGTGTATTCAGGGGTTCGATCGGGATGGCTGCGGTAAAACTCAGGCGATCGCGCCACAATTGCTGCATCTCAGTTAGCTCGGCTTGGCGATCGAACGCTTGTGCCATCAGCAAATTTGCACGATCGAGCCGTTGCCGCGTTGCGGTTGCTTCTAGGGTTAGCTGTTGACTAATCCCTTGCATCTGTTGAGCCAGTTTTGTCAGATCTAACATGAGAGCAGTAATTGCGAACTACCCTCATCCTAGAGCTAAGTTGGAAGTTTCAGTACGTTTAAGCTGAATGTAATCAGCGTGAGGAAGGTGATAAAGCCGATCGTATCCAATAAAGTTGTCACTAACGGCCCGCTAACCAAAGCCGGATCAAGCTTCAACCGCTTCAGTCCCATTGGTAAAAGTGTTCCGAGGGTCACGGCAACAATGCTATTGGATGCCATAACGACTGCCGCCACAACTCCGACCCAGCGTTCTTCCGGCTTTGTCCAAATCAGCGACAAGACAAACATCGTTAGACCCAATGCCAAAGCGGTTCCGAGTCCTGCAAGGAGTTCTTTTCGCAGAATTCGCATTGTGTCTTGAGAAGTGACTTCACCGATACCAAGCGATCGAATGGTTACCGTCAGCGCTTGAATGCCAACCGTTCCCCCAGTATTCGAGAACAATGGCATAATCACCGCCAGCACCGGAACGGCTGCGATCGTCGATTGAAACGGCGAAATGGCGCTAGAAGCCCCGATATACAGCGCCATAATCCCTAACAGCCAGGGCACACGATTTCGCAGCTTTTCGATCGGGGTTGAAAGCGATGACTCATCACCGCCACCCCCCGCGAGTTTTTGAATATCTTCGGTGGCTTCTTGTTCAAGAATGTCCACCACATCATCGACGGTAATGATCCCAACCAGCCGATCTTCACGATCGACCACCGGAACTGCTAACAAGTCATAGCGCTTCATCAGTTGCGCCACTTCCTCTTGCTGCATTTCCGTCCGCGCTTTGATCACGCGATCGCTGCCAATGTCTTCAATTTTGGCATCGGGGATCGAGAACACTAACTGCCGCAACGATACAACTTGCTTAAGCTTGCGGTTGTTGTCGGTGACATAGGCGTAGTAGATCGTTTCTTTATCCCGGTCAGCCAATCGAATTTTGCTCAATGCTTCTCCGACGGTTAAACCTTGTCGCAGTCGAACATACTCGGTCGTCATTACCCGACCTGCGGTTCCTTCGGCATAGCCCAAAATCGTCGCTGTGGCTTGCCGTTCTTCCGGGCTGAGTTGTTGCACCAAGCGTTTAACAATTCCAGCAGGCAACTCATCGAACAACTCTGCCCGATCGTCCGGACGCATCGATTCAACAATTTGGCACACCTGAGCATTATGCAGAGAACCCAGCAGCGACTCTCTAACTTCGGGCGGCAGATATTCAAACACATCCGTTGCCTGAGTTTTGTTCAGAAGCCGAAACGTAATCGCTTGCTTTTCAGGTTCGAGTCCGGTGATGTAGTCGCCTACATCAACCGCAGGCAGTTCGTTGAGTTCGAGCTTCAGACGGTTGAGATCCGAAATTCCTCTGAGCGTTGCTCGACTGTCTTGAGTCAGCATTTAACTTTCCTCCTCGATCTTCCTCGCGCTGGAAGACCAAGGCATCCAGGCTAGAAAGTGTACTTTGATATAGATAAATGGACTTCGTCCATGAACTTTGAAGAATTCAACATCAATACCCCTAGCGGGGATTGCTACGTTTATGCTAACTCTGAAACAGCAATTTCACAATGTTTCCGAGAACACGGAGAGCGAAATCCCGTCTTTAGAAGCACCATAGCGCGATCAAGGATCTACCCTAGTTGGTATCATTTCTCTTTCCAGCTACGGGTCACAAAAACAGGATAAGTTGCGACACAAATGATTCGAGGATTTGTTCTTTTTAATCTAGTCTGGTTTATTGTTAGCGGTTGCCGATCGCCCGAACCCCCGTCAGTTGCAGTTTCCCCTTCTCCGGCTGTCGCGACTTCCAAAGCGTCTCCTAACCCTGGTGGTAGGACGATTACGGTAAATATTTTTCAGCTAGATAGCCAGTGCAACAAATTCATCACCTCAAAAGAGACGATCGCGGCGAATCAACCTGTGACTCAGGCGATCGCGAAAACATTGGAAAAGGCAAATAGTGAAAGCTTAGGAGTGGCAGGATATCGGGTCAAAGTGGCATCTAGAGTTGCGACCGTTGATTTCCGCCCGATTCCAAATGCGCGTCGATCGCTGCTCTCGCTGGCAAATTGCGAGCAGTTATCGCTGTTTGGTAGCGTGCGGCGAACGCTGACACAAAATCCCGCTTTAAAGGTTAAGTCGGTGCGATTTACCGATCGGGGTCAATTAATCAAACCGAGGTAGAGTTCATATCGATTCAAAAAAATGCTGCCACAGATTCTGCGTTGACCCGAAATCCCGTAGAGACGTGATTAATCACGTCTCTACGGGATTTCGCTATTTCTGTCTTTGGGAGAATCTAAGATCAATCTGTGATTTCTTAAACTATGGGCAAACTCGCTCTAGGATGCTCGGTATCGATTTGTATTTTCGTTCTTGTACACTTGATAATAAAGGTTAAGGGTTGTAAGCAATATGGATGTAAAGCTCGTCCTACTGGTACTCTCCGGTGTGTTCACGGTTGCCTGTCTTTTCTTTGGGACGCGCAACGGTTTTTATGATACAGATAACTATCATGGCAATGGCTCAGCGCATTAGCATCAGAGCCAGAACGCGGAAAACAGGGTGAAAAATCTACCCTGGATTCCAAATTCAGGATGTATGAATTCTGAGTTTTTCTAGGGTGGATACGTGACGCAATTGGACTGTTTTCCTTACGGTGCGGGACATGGCGAAGAAGGAGTCTGTCTTCTCGTTCGTATGGGTCCCTATCGGATTCTGCTCGACTGCGGGCTGTCAGATATTTCTGCGCTCACGGATGGGAGTGCAGTCTCAAATCCTCCTGACCGCGCTCCGGCAGATGTAGTGTTGTGCAGTCATGCTCACTCGGATCACGCTCAAGGTTTGCTCAGTTTGCATCGCGCTTTTCCGCAGTTGCCGATTTATGCCAGTGAAGTGACGACAGAGCTATTACCGCTTAACTGGCTGGATCAACCGGGTCTAATTCCGCAATTTGTTCATGCCCTGCCTTGGCGATCGCCGGTTGAGTTTCAGGATGGGCTGACGGCTGAACTATTTCCGGCGGGTCATCTTCCCGGAGCAGCGGCGATTTTGCTGACGTATACGCCGCATCAGGGTCGATCGCACTCAATTTTATATACGGGGGATTTCTTTTTATCGAATTCCCGCTTAGTGGAAGGCTTGCGGCTAGAGGAACTGCGGGGATTGCGCCCGGATGTGGTGATTATCGAAGGCTCGTATGGAACGGCACGATTTCCACATCGACGGCAGCAAGAAAATCAGATCGCTGAAAGAATGAGTCGGGTGTTGAGCGAGCGGCGGTCGGTTCTCTTGCCGCTGCCGATGGTTGGACTTGGACAAGAATTGTTGATGCTGCTGAGGAGCCATCACTCGTTTACCGGACGTGATTTAGATATCTGGGTGGATGGTCGGGTCGCGTCTGGGTGTGATGCCTACTTAGCGCTTTTACCGCACTTGCCTGCTTCGGTGCAGAACTTTGCCAAGCATCAATCGCTGTTTTGGGACGATCGCGTTCGTCCACGGGTGCGACGACTGCATCCGGAGCAGCGACCGCTAGTCGGTGAGTCGCCTTGTATTGTGCTGACGGATTTTTCAACAGATTGGCAGGAATTTTGCGAAGATACGCCAGAGCGCTGGCTAATTCTACTGCCGCAACATCTAGAAGAAGGATTGATTGATATCCCACCGAAGTATGCGATCGAAACCTATCTGCTAGCACAACATTGTGATGGGGCAAGTACCACGCAGTTTATTCACAATTTGCGTCCCCAACACGTTATTTTCGTTCACGGTGATCCGAACTATCTATCGGATTTAGCCGGATTAGAGGAATTGCACAACCGCTATCATCTACATTCCCCCGCTTCAGGTAACTTGGTTGAGTTACCAATCGGAGAAACCTTCCTCCAGCCTGCACCACCAGAAACGACTTACGAAGGTGAGCTTGCCGAGCTTGGAACGGTGGTGACGATCACGCTTCCGGAGGCAATCACAAACGATCCGCGATGGCGATCGATCTCTGACACCGGGCTGATTGAGGCGCGTTGGCAGGGTCAAGATTTAGTCTTGCGGGGATTGTCTCAGCGCGAGTTAATGACGCAAAATACCGAACGATCGCCGTCTTGGATGGATAGCTCTGAGAAAGCTTGTTGTTTTCGCTGTCGGCATTTTCGGGGGCAACGCTGCTGGAATCCGAGATCACCGTTGTTTAATTTCAAGGTGACACCGGATGGATATTGTCCAGCGTTTGAGGCGGCTCAAAGCGCAAACACTACATGGAGCGAAGCGAATGAGCCGACTCGCGAAGATGTGGATCAAGCTCCGGGATAGCAGACCTTTGTACCACCTAAACCACAGTAGCCATTGGGATTTTTAGCGAGATACTGCTGATGGTAAGCTTCAGCATAATAGAATTCAGGCGCGTCTAGAATCTCGGTGGTGATTGCTTTGTATCCTGCTTTTGCGAGTTCTTCCTGGTAGGTCTTCAGAGAAGCTTCTGCTGCCTTGCGCTGTTCGTCGTTGTAGACATAGACTCCCGATCGATACTGAGTGCCGACATCATTTCCCTGGCGCATTCCTTGAGTCGGATCGTGGCTTTCCCAGAATACTTTCAAGAGTTGCTCGTAACTGATGACTTTCGGATCGTAAGCCACTAATACAACTTCATTATGTCCGGTCATGCCAGAGCAAACTTCTTGGTAAGTCGGATTTGGAGTGCTCCCTGCGGCATAACCAACGGCAGTCGTGTAAACGCCTTCTTGCTGCCAGAATTTTCGCTCCGCACCCCAGAAGCAACCGAGACCAAAGACGGCGGTTTCAATTCCAGGCGGGAAGGGAGGCTTGAGCGGATGACCCTTGACGAAATGCTTCGCGGGAACGGGCATTGGTTCCGATCGACCTTTTAGCGCTTCATCAGGAGTAGGAATCGCCAGTTTTTTGCCAAATCCAAATAACACCATTGCTTTTTCTCTTAGGTTCATACTTCTTAATTTTAGCGTGAACCTTGGGTGGGATTTGTAGGGTTATCTGGGGTGGAGAGTGGGGAGTAGACTATTTGCACTTCAATTTGGTTGAATCAATCTGGAATTGAATCGTAGAAATGCGACTTTTTCCTGAGAGTTCTTGTGCGCCCAAGAGGTAGCCATCTGCTTTGAGTTCGTCCACAGTGCGCCAAAGAATTTGGTTATTTCGAGAAGAATTACTGCCGAGTAAATCAAGGTTTTTGAACAAGTATCGTTTAGAAACAGAGATGAATTGTCCATCGGTTAAGCTATCCCATTTCATTCGACTTGCTAGATAGATGAGAAGCTTGGTTTTATAATCGCACTTCGCGTTCGTACCCAGCCGTTGAGTAATGTCGAACTGATTCGGAAAAAGGACACAATCCCCGTTTCGAGAACTGTCAAAAAACTCTAGAGAGATCGTGTAAGAATCTGCCAATTCATAAGTGTAATCCGCGGCTTTTGTAATATCAAAATCCCGCGGAGCAGTGTCCACTTCATAATCTTTGATTCGCAGAATGCTTTTAATCATGACTTTTGCGCCACGATTTTGGTGCATTTTTTTGAACGACTGCGCTAATACTAATTCGGTTCGATGCAGCGTGACTAAATCTCGATTCAGTTGCGATCGCAGCTTCGACGCAAATCCGCCATCCTTTGTGCGGGTGTATCCCAAACTTTCAAGTAAATCATTCGATCGGAACGTCACTGTTCCGCCGTTTTGCTGTTGGGCCGCCAATTTATAGAGATACAGCACGATCGAAATCTGACGTGGATTCAGAAACGTCATCAACGCCATAAACATTCTTTGAATCCGGCGATCGTGGACTTTTTCTAATCCATTGCTTACGCCTTTCCGGACACAAGCTGCCCAATCGAGCTTGGCATATTCGGTTTTTAACTCTATTAATTCTTCTT
Organism: Leptolyngbya sp. DQ-M1; assembly: GCF_039962505.1. Lineage (NCBI taxonomy): Bacteria > Bacillati > Cyanobacteriota > Cyanophyceae > Leptolyngbyales > Leptolyngbyaceae > Leptolyngbya > Leptolyngbya sp. DQ-M1. The sequence continues at coordinate 42,156 of NZ_JAMPLJ010000005.1, read as the reverse complement.
CGGTCAAATTTTCTAGCGGCACTCGACGAATCACAGCAAATTCGCTTTCGTCCTGAGCATCCGCCTCCACTCGCATCTCCAAGTAATAGCCGTTAGCATCCGATCGCAAAATCGGCAGTCGTACATCTGGATTGCGGATGGATGCGCTGGCTCTGGGCAACACCATCAAAAGTTGACTATCGACGGGAAAGGCTGCTTCTAGTGGTTTCATCGCTCTCGAAGATTCTAGACCCCACATATAGTGCCCTACCCTCGGAGTTTTGTCTAGAGGTTAAACGCTATATCTGGAGATTTAGTGCCGGAATGATCCAGGCTGCCCCTATCGCTAGTAGTAATTTCACTCAGTTCTGTAACGCCTGCGTCTGATTTCGATCGCGATCTCTGTAACTGCCGCGTCGATCTTTTCCCTGTAACTCTGTCGTTGATTCGATCCAGGGGTGAAGCTATTTTACGCGATCGCATCCCTCACAAACTCCCTAATTCCCCCGCTCTCCACTTCCCACTGCCTATTCCTCCCCCGTCCAACTTCCCACCTAACTTGTGCCTCTAACTCACCTATCACTCCCCCGGATCGCTGATCCATCCCCTCTTGAGCCTCTGCTGGATCAGTGTTAATCTGCTTTCCACGTCGGTAATGTTTAACCTGCATGACCCGACTAACCTTGTTTGTCTCGAATTAGATTGCGCGATTTCAGGCGACTACCACCGCTTCAAGAAGTCCGCCAATCTAGAATTTCAATTGCATAAGCAAAACCCCTCGAGCTTCCCTACCACAGTCAGCCAAAGGGGTTGATAACCTTGTTTGCCCAAAAAGATTGGGCTTGATTTCTATGTCTAGATATTGTATCAGGTGCGGCACGTCTGCGCCAGGTTCGTGTGCGAATTTATGTCAGAAGGAGCAGGACTGATGGTAACTTCCCTCAGAATTGTTTCTTCTGAAGCGGCAAAATCGATCGAGGGCTACCTTGCGCCCGATCACGAACAAGAATGGTTAATGAGCGGTGTCGATCCGGAGATTATTCGCCGGAATGTACGATCGCTGCATGATACCGACTTCGATCCATTTACTCGCGAGGCGAGTTATCCGATCGCTGAGCGGCTGAATTGGAAAGTGACGCGATTTGGTCAACAAGCGCGGGAATCGGTGCGGGGCTGGTGGGTGAGCGGAATTGATCCGCTTAACCACTGGCAGCGGATGGAGTGGGGACGGTTTAAGCCCGATGCCGATACGCCGATCGTCGATCGCACGAAAAGCAAACCCGCAAAATATCTCAGTCCCAGTCTGGGTAAAGGCTCTAGCCGATTGATTCTGCTCGATGTACCCATGCGGATTTGGCAGAAGGTTGCAGAACGGTTTGAAATCGAAATTGCTGGAGCAACGAACTTTTGGGAATGGGTTTGGCGCAATAATTTGCCGATCGTGCTCACCGAAGGCGAGAAGAAAGCGGGTTGTCTGTTGAGTTTGGGCTATGCCGCGATCGCGCTTCCCGGAATTTTTAGCGGCTATCGGCGCGAAACTCGGCAACTAATCGCAGAACTCGGTCATTTTGCCACGACTCAAAGAACCGTTCACATCTGCTTCGATTACGAAACAAAACCGCGAACCTTACAAAATATTTTTCTTGCGACTTCTCGTTTAGGGCAACTCTTAACCAATGCGGGCTGTCAGGTTAAAGTTATTGCACTGCCAGGTGCTGAAAAAGGCGTTGACGATTTTATTGTGGCTCATGGTCATGCTGCATTTGCAAAACTATATGAATCAGCGGTTGAGCTTGAGTTTTGGCAGGCATCAAAATTATGGTCACTAACCTATACACCCTCACTTACATTAAATCAGCCGTATTTAGGAGATCTGCCTTATCCCGAATCTGGTTTAGCTTGTATTAAAAGTGCTAAAGGAACCGGGAAAACAACAGCCCTACAAGGATTAATCAAAACGGCAACCGTTGCCCCTGGCACAGCGAAAGCTGCCCGCAAAGTTCTGGTGATCACCCATCGCATTCAACTCGGTAAAGCAATTTGTCAAAGTATTGGGATTGATTGGATTACTGATGCGCTGAATTCGGAAAATCCGGGCAGCTATGGATTGTGTATTGATTCGCTGCATCCGAACTCGCGCATCCGGTTTAATGCGGCAGAGTGGGAAGGTGCGATCGTCATTCTCGATGAAGTCGAACAGGTGTTATGGCACGCGCTCAATAGTGCAACTTGCTACAATCAGCGCGTCAGAATTCTCGAAACCCTGCGCGAATTAATCGAGACTGTACTGGCGACCGATGGATTGGTGATTGCACAAGACGCAGACTTGTCAGATGTCAGCATCGATTACTTACGCGGATTGGCAGAAACTCCGGTAACACCTTGGGTGGTGGTGAATCAATGGAAGCCAGAAATTTCTTGGAATGTTTCGCTATACGACACGAAAAATCCTGCACCTTTGATCGATCGCATGGAATCCGTTCTAAAAACTGGAGCCGTTTTCGTCTGCGTCGATTCTCAGAAAGTCCGAGGTCGCTGGAGTTCTAAGAATTTAGAAACTTACCTCAGATTGCAGTTTCCCGAAAAGCGCATTCTCCGAATTGATAGCGAAACTGTTTCCGATCCGGATCATGCTGCTTATCACATTGCTGAGCGCATTAATGATGTTGTGGGTGATTACGATATCGTTTTGGCAACACCCACGATCGGAACGGGAGTCTCGATCGATGTCCGCAATCACTTCCAAGGGGTATTCGGTATCTTCCAAGGGGTAACTCCAGATTCGGAGTCCCGGCAAGCTTTAGCGAGAGTGCGTGAACCGATTCCTCGTTACATTTGGGCAGCACATTTCGGCCCTGGAAAAATTGGTAATGGAAGCTGTAACTACCGCGATGTCGCGCAATCGGTGACGAAATCGGTTCAGTACAACATTGCATTGCTAAAAGATATCGATTTTGATTTGGATGAGCAGAGTAACCCGATCGCGCTGCGGACTTGGGCGAAAATGGCGGCGCGAGTGAATGCGTCTCTGTGGCGCTATCGGCGCGAGTTTCGCAATGGGCTACTGCTCGAAGGTCATACGGTGACATTAGTCACAGACGATTTAACGAAGATGTTTGGACAGTTACCGATTACAGATCAAATGGTGGCTCAACTAAAGACGGGCGTTCTGAACATTCCAGGCTTTGAGTTCTTGGAAGCGCGGCATGACTTGAAAGTGTGCGATCGCATTGCTCAGGTGATTTCTGCGATTCGGACTCGCAATCAAACCGCAGAAGCGATCGCGGTTTCCGATTCTCCAGAAATCACTCCAGCAGAATATTACGAACTCAAAGAACAAGCAGAACAAACCGTTCAGAAACGCTACAGTAAACGCAAGCATGAACTGAAGCGTAAATACAACGTTGAAACGATCACACCAGAGATCAAACTCAAAGATGATGATGGCTGGTATACACAATTGCGATTGTATTACTACCTGACTCGCAATCCAGAATATGTCCGACTCCACGATATGCAAGAGATCGAAGACCATCTAGAGCGCGGAGACGGCAAAATCTCCATTCAGGATGTCAAACTCCTCACCGCTCAAGTCGAAGCATTACGATCGCTAAGAATCCTAGAATTTCTCAAACCCGGAGAGAAGATTCTCGCAACCGATGATTTGGTTCAATTCGTGGCAACAACGGCATTAGAGTGCCGCGACGACATGAAAGCCTTGTTTAGTTTCACCGTGACCGAGAAGCTGGCACCGATCGCGATTGTTCAAACCCTACTCGGCAAAATTGGAGTCAAACTCACCTGTACAGGTCGAGCTGTTGCACCGGATGGACGGCGCGGCGGATTGCGAATCTACAAATACTTTCCACCCCAAGACGATCGCGACTCAATTCTGGCGGAATGGGAAAAGCAGGATCTTGCAATGCTACAAACGCTGATGGAAGTTACAGGCTGTAATGATTTCTCGGAGATCGATGAGTGGATTGAGCAATCTGCCTAACCCCGCCTAACCCCATTGTGCTTGGGGAAGCCATTGTGCTTGGGGAAGGGTGCGATTACCTGCTCTGGCTAGGATCTGGGATAAGCTGAAGTTGTTCGATGTTCGATGAGGGTGATGGTTCTAGCTCCGATTTAGTTCTTTTGCTAGAACCATCACCTCATTCCGAAGCTTCATCGCTTTTACTGAAAATTGACAAGTCGAGCAAAGCCTTTTGGATCAAGGCTTGCACCCCCCACCAAAGCACCATCAATCTCCGGTTGCGCCATAATTTCATCAATATTCTCAGGCTTGACCGATCCACCATATTGGATCGTGACATTCGGATTACTCAACCGACTGCGAATCAGCCCGATCACGCGATTAGCTTCGATCGACTCACAAGTATCTCCAGTTCCGATCGCCCAAATCGGCTCATAAGCAATCACTAAATTGTCTTGATTCACGCCCGCCAAATCCTTCTCAAGCTGAGCGAAAATCACCGCTTCAGTCTCACCTGTATCCCGTTGCTGCTTACTTTCACCCACACAAAGAATTGGCTTCAATCCAGCACTTTGAGCCGCTTTCAGCCGCAGATTCACCGTCTCATCCGTTTCGCCAAAATACTGTCTCCGTTCGCTGTGCCCGATCACCACATAGCGAACTGCTAATTCTGTCAGCATCGACGCTGAAATCTCGCCCGTGAAGGCTCCCGTCTCTGCCCAATGCACGTTCTGCGCCCCGACCTGTATCCGACTTCCGTGCAAATTCTTCGACAACACTGCTAAATCAGTAAACGGCACACACAGCACTATTTCTCGATCGTCAGGTGTGTTCTCCAACTGAGGCATGAATCCCTGCAAAAACTCCAGCGTTTCTGCCTGGGTTTTGAACATTTTCCAATTGCCAGCAATGATAATTTTTCGCACGGTCTGTCAGCTTATTAAATTGCATTTTCCAGTCTACGGCTTCGCGGGGACAGTTTTGGAGGGGAATCGGGAGTGATCGCTCCCGATTCCGCTGCCTTTAGAGCGCTAGCGCACCCGGACGAATTTGAATCTGCCAGTTTGGATCTTCTACCGTCGGCAGGAATCCAGCAGCAGCGACCGTAATACCGTCGATTAGCCAGATTGCATTCTGACCTGTCGATCGATTCCGCCAAATCAGATCGGCTTTGCTATTTCCGCTCGTATCGCGTGCGCCGATAATCTCCCAGTTCAGATCAGCAACTGTCCCAATAAAGCCAGCGTTGGCAACCGTGGTTCCATCCAACAGCCAAACTGCATTTTCTCCCGTTGCAGAGTTGCGCCAGATTAAATCTGCTTTTCCATCCGCATTGGTGTCACAGACATCGGCAATCCGCCAGTTGGTATCGCTGACCGTCGAGAGAAATTGTGCATTTGCTACGGTCGTGCCATCGATTAACCAGACGGCATCCGCGCCCGTCGATCGATTCCGCCAGATCAAATCTGCTTTCCCGTCACCGCTCGTATCCCCTGCGGCAATGATTTGCCAATTCAAATCCTCGATCGTTGCGAGAAATTGAGCGCCACTGACCGTCGTTCCGTCGATTAACCAAATGGCGTTTTCACCTGTGACAGCATTACGCCAAACCAGATCCGCTTTGCCATCGTTGTTAAAGTCACCAAAGTCAGCAACCTGCCAGCTTGTCGCAGTCGTTGTGAGAAACGCAGCACTGGCGATCGTCGTATCGTTCACCAGCCAGATCGCATTTTCACCCGTCACTCCGTTCCGCCAGAAGATGTCCGCTTTTCCATCATTGTTAAAGTCGCGTGAACCCACAATCTCCCAGTTGAGATCAGCTTGTGGTGTGATAAAGACGGCTTGCCCGATCGCCGTGCCATTCATTAACCAGATTGCATTCTCACCTGTAACACCATTACGCCAGAGCAGGTCGGTTCTACCATCAGCGTTGAAATCGCGGGTGGAAGCGATTTCCCAGTTAGGCCCAGTTGTCGTTGTAAAGCCAGCCGCGCTTACTTGCGTCCCATCGATCAACCAAATTGCACTCTCAGTCGTTGCCACATTGCGCCAGGGCAAATCAACGCCGCCGTTGCCATCAAAATCGGGAATCTCGCAGTCGGTAGGATTCGTGAATGTCACCCCAGGTGCCAATACGAGGTTTACTGCTGCGTTCCGTGGGCTTCTGTCAGCATTGGTCGGAGTGTCAAGATTGATTTGAATCGTTTTATCCGCAGCGGTTGGCGAGTTCAGTCTGGTGAGCGTGATGCTGCCTGTGGTTTGTCCAGGCGCGATCGTGATCGTTTGTGACGAAAGCCGATAGTCGATGTTGTTCTGGGCTGTGCCACCGACAAGGAGCGGAATAGTGACTGCTTTGTCGGTCGCGACATCAATACTTGCTGTGATCGTAGAGCTACGCGACGAAATCACGCCGGTCGTTGTAGGGAATTCGACCAGCGGCGTGTAGGTTCCAGAAAAGGTGCTAATCGAAAGGTTATTGATTTCGTGGAAGTTGGTGGATCCTCCTGTTGAAGCCGCAAAGCCAAACTTGAAGGTCGTGGGCAGGGGGCTATCGCCTGAGCTGAGATTCTGGGTAACGTTGAGATTGGAAATAAAGGTCTCACCGCTGTCAAAAACAGCATTGCCATTGACATCGAGTGCTACAGAAAGCAGCCCAGCGGTCGTCAGATCAATCTTGGCTCGCCGAGCATTGCCCGCTCGACTTGTGGCTGTGGGAACATCAATGCGGCTTCCATCAGGTAGAGCAACGCTTTGTAGGAGTGGATAGTTCAGTCCTTCTCGACCGCGAACGGCGATCGATTGAGGTCTGTTGCCGATCCCCGCTGCTCCGGCTTCGCTGGTCGAAAAGTTACCGAACTCATCAAAGCCGACTCCCAAATATCCGCCCACAATTCCGGCGGCACCAGTAGACGAGTCTGAGGAGTAGCCCAAGCTGCGCCCCACTGCACCGCCTGCGGTGGGACTCTGAGTGCCATCGATTAAAAAGAAGCTGATACCATCAGCACTGCTTCCCCCATAAGCGTATAAATCAAACTCGACTGACAGCCCTGATGCAGCATTCAGGGGTTTGTTGTAGATCACAAAGGAGCCTTGACCCTGGGTATTGTTGGTGAGGCGGAGTGCGCCACTGCCGGGAGCATCTGCGCCACCGCCAGCAATTCCACCTGGAGAAGCAGAACTGCTGCTCCGAGCGGTCAAAATTGGGGGAAGTGCTCCAGCTTGACTGATACCAGGGAGCCAATTGAATTGGCTAACATCTGCATTTCTGAAAGATTCAGTAAGGATATTTTGTCCTGCCATTCTCTAGAGCCAAAAATCTTGTACTCTTTCTAACTACCATTTTCGGTGAGCTTTTCTTATCGAAACCCGTACAACCTACATTGAATTTTCAAACAGCTCGTTTAGGAAAAGCAGGTGCTTTATCTTTGCTTTAAAAACTTGCATTGTCTCAAAAAATCTTTAGAAGTTAGGCGCTGAGCTTGCGGTATGGAGAGGATTCGAGTGTCTAAGCTATTCTACTGAAAAGTTTCAGCGATAGGAGAAAAGATAATATTCCGGATCAACAATGTTGATTGATGAATATATTAGATCTTGCAGAAATTAAGTTCCTTCTAATCGAAATTGTTAAAATTATTGAAAGTCTAAATTAAGGAATTTGAATCTCCTTACAACCCAGAAATCTTTACAGATTCAGCGCCATTGCCATTTGCACTGCTCCCATACTGACCGTTTGATAAATCAGTTTCAGGGTTTCCATTGCGGCTTGATTCGCAGGCGGGTCGATTTTGAGCGGAATTGTTCCTAACACATCTAAAACCGTTTCGCTGCTGGGCGGCGGAGTGATGACGATTAAGGAAGGCTCAAGCTGATCGCTGTAGTTCCAAAATTGATCAGGATTCAGGGGGGCGATCGCTCGAATGATCGCGTTCTCTGATGCGATCGCGCTTTCTTCTCCGGAGCTGCGAATCTGACGCAGTGCATTAATAATTTCTTCTTTGCTGCGTCCGCGCAGTTGGAACAACACAAACGGATCTTCTCCGAAGCGATCGCCCAGCAAATAGTAAACGGCTCCTATATGCTTGCAAGGATTTGCCGGATCAGGGCAGGAACAGCGACTATGAATCGCAGATTTGTCGTATGGAAATAGGCTCAATCCATTAGCGATAAAGACATCTTGAATGTTCTGCGGCATTTCTCCAGCTAGGAGTTTGGCAGAAAAGATTGCCCGTTCTGCCATCGATTCGATCACATAGCCCCATTCTTCATCAGTAAAGCGATCGAGCGAAAATGACACTTCATACGGTTCCGGTGCCGTTCCTTGCACTTTTGCGATTACTTTTGCACCGTTGAATTCGAGACTGAGAACGTTTCCCTGACGCGCGTAGTTTCTCGCTCGTGCTAATCGCTGTGTAAATCCAATGCGTTCTAACAAATCAATCCACTGTTGTACCCACCATTCACGGTTAGGTTGTACGTAAGAATCACTCATCGGTTTAATCCTCTATCACAGCGCTACGATCGAGCAAGAGTAAATCTCGAAGCTGATCGGTATTTAATTCAGTCAGCCAGTTCTCGCCTGTACCCACGACTTGTTCGGCTAAGGCTTTTTTGCTTTCGATCATGTCGTGAATGCGTTCTTCAAGCGTTCCGGTACAAACGAATTTATGCACTTGCACATTCCGCTTTTGTCCGATGCGAAAGACGCGATCGGTGGCTTGATTTTCGACTGCTGAATTCCACCAGCGATCGTAGTGAAACACATGATTTGCACGAGTGAGATTCAAGCCGACTCCGCCTGCTTTGAGCGACAAAATGAAAATTCGAGGAGCTTGCGGATCGTTTTGGAAGCGATCGATCATTTCTTCGCGCTGTTTCTTTGAAGTGCTGCCATAGAGAAACAGCGTTTCACGTCCTAGTTGCTGTTCTAAATGTGGTTTCAGCAGTTTTCCCCATTCTGCAAATTGAGTGAAGATTAAAGCACGATCGCCTTCTGCAACCGCTTCTTCGAGCATTTCTTCGAGTCGTTGCAACTTCACTGATCGGTTCGACGGAATGCTTTCTTCTCGATTGAACAATGCAGGATGATTGCAGATTTGCTTTAGCTTCGTGAGTAGTGCCAGAATGATGCCTTTGCGCTGAATACCTTCTGCTGCTTCGATTTCAGCAAGGGAGCGATCGACTATTGCTTGATAGAGCGCTGCTTGTTCCGCAGACAATCCACAGTAAACAGGCATCTCCTGTTTCTCCGGCAAGTCTTGAATGATTGAGCGATCGGTTTTCAAACGCCTGAGAATGAAAGGCTGAGTTAGCGATCGCAGCGTTTGCAGTGAAGTGGTATCGCCGTAACGCTCGATCGGAATCGCAAATCGTCGCTGGAAGAAGTTTTTCTGTCCTAAGTAACCCGGATTGAGAAAATCGAGAATTGACCACAGTTCAGTTAACCGGTTTTCGACCGGCGTTCCTGTCAATGCAATGCGGAATTCTGCTTCTAGTTCTCGCACAGCTTGAGACTGTTTTGCTTCTGCATTTTTAATGTTCTGAGCTTCATCGAGTACAACTCCTTGCCACGAAACAAGCTGAAGTATTTTCAAATCGCGCTGTACAAGTGTGTAACTGGTAATCACTAAATTGCAGGACTGCACAGCTTTGGCGAAAGCTTGTCCTTGCGATCGTTTATCTCCGTGATGCACGATCGCTTTTAGCGTCGGCGCAAACTTTTTAACTTCTCGCTCCCAGTTACCGAGAACCGAAGTTGGACAGACTAATAAGATAGGGTTCTCCAGTTGTTTGTTCTGCTTCAGCAACAGAATAAAGGCGATTAACTGGATCGTTTTTCCCAATCCCATATCGTCCGCTAAACAAGCACCCAAGCCCCATCTTTCAAGAAACTGTAGCCAGGCTACACCACGAGCTTGATACGGTCTTAATTCACCTCTAAATTCTTTGGGCGCTTCTATTTCCTCTAGCGTTCCGGTTCCCGTTAGCGTTGTGACTAACTCTTGCAATGCGCCCGATGCTTCAAAACTCACAACCGGAAGTTTCTCGATCGTTTGGGTATCTCCGGTACTAATTCGGAGTGCATCTTCCAGCGATAGCGTTGTCTGATCTTTTCGTGCCGCGAAGAACGACTGTGCAGATTTAATATCTTGCGCTCTTAACTCTACCCATTCACCGTTAATTTCAACCAAAGGCGAATTCTGCGCCACTAATCGATCGAACTCGCGTTTCGTCAACCTTTGACCGCCGATCGATAATTCCCATTCAAAATTCAATAAACTTTGTAATCCCAGCTTGCCTTTCTTCTGTTTCGCCGGCGTTGACGCTTTGATTCGCAATCCTAATCGATTCGCCAGTCCACCGCGATTTGCCAAACTGGGTGGCAGAACCACACCAATTCCGCTATCCTGCAAGCGCCACACAACATTCATCAAAAAATCATAAGCCTGAGTTGGATCGAGTAAACAGGCTTGCGGTCGAGCTTCTTGCAGGCTCGGTTCGATCAGTGGATATAAGCGTGATGCTAATCCCAATCCCATCAGCAAAGTTTCTTGGGGTCGATCGATCATTCGTCCCTCATGATTCAGTTGCTCGACCGGATTGCGCCAGATAATCGGAGCGCTAACGGTGAACTCTGCATCGTCGATCGCTTGCAGCAGATATTCAATCTTCCAGCGTTGATAGCTTTCCGTAGGTGGAATCAACTTCAAGCAAGCGCGAAATTGTGCTTGCGTTTTCTGTAGTGGCGCTTTCCAATTCGATAATGCCGTCGATAGCGTTTTCGATTCCGTTTCGCCTAGCGTTGATGATTTTGTACCCAGTCCTTGAATCCAAGCTTGTAGGATCGATGGATTCCGGGGTGCCGTAACTGATTTGCGAACTTGAGCATCAATCAATTGATTGAGAAAATCTCGGAGTAAATCTTGAGGTTCGATCGGCAAATCGATCGCGATCTCCTCGCAATTCTGGTACAACCGACAAACTGAAGGCATCTGGCGCGCAAAGTGACGCAACCTCGCTTGATCCGTTGAGCTATCCAGCAAAGCTTCCCAGTGAGTCAAATCCGGTAAAAACTTCGATCGCGCCAGCAAATCCAACGCCCACCGCGCTGTATGCGACCAAAATCGTAAATCCCCACCCAAAAACGAATCATCTCCCAAAGCACCCAACGGCAAAGAATTCAGAAAGTCAAACGCCTGAGCCGAATTCAACCGCAGCCCCTCAACCTTCCAGGGATACAGCACCCATTCCGCGATCGCAGACGCAGAAAGCTGCGGTGCTTCTCCGTCCTTTGGTAACGAGAGCGATCGCACCGTCCAGTTTTCCAGATTCGCTGCGCTTTTACGTCCGCGTTTCGGAGGTTCAATCTGCGGCAGCTTTAATCCCAACGGTTCTAAGAACGCCAGCAGTTCGGCTTGATTCATCGCATAGGGGTGCGCCAGAACGCCTGCATCAGTTGGCATCGCCTCCAACCTGCGCCACGTTTCCCCCCACAGAAACAAGCCCCCTTCAGAGTCGGGCGCTTGAGCAAACCATCCACCATGTAAAACTGCCATGCCAAACTACTCAAAATAAAAGCGAACTAGCTCAACTTTCGGCAAGCCACTTCTGAATCTTCTAAGAAATCGCCCCGCCTAAGTAAGAATCTGCTGCAAAATTTAATCTCATCGAACGCAATCTTTACGCTCCAAAATCAAGAAAGCTTTCCATTCTTTAAGCAATCTAACAAGTTGTAATCCTGCCTTCAAATTCAAATCCCTCGCTTCATTCTACCGCGATCGTTTCAGCGATGATTTCGTCCCCAAACCCCCATGAACTCGACCCACTTCCCACTCTCCATCCCCCACTTCTTCAACTAAAATCCCTCCACTCTATTGCAAACAAAAAGGTCAGCAAAAGTATATCGATGTTAGGATTGCGGTAGTAGGAAAAGAGAAGAAAGGAAAATATAATTCATGCAAGAGTTCGAGAAGTCAATATCCTTTGATGGTAGGGATATTCGGCTCAAAGTCGGCTTGTTAGCCCCCCAAGCTGGAGGAGCAGTTTTAATCGAGTCAGGAGATACAGCAGTTCTGGTGACTGCGACTCGTGCAAAAGCAAGAGAGGGCATCGATTTTCTGCCCTTGCTCGTGGATTACGAAGAGCGCTTGTACGCAGCCGGGCGCATCCCCGGTGGATTTCTTAAGCGCGAAGGTCGTCCCCCAGAAAAAGCAATTCTCACCAGCCGTTTAATCGATCGTCCCCTGCGTCCGCTATTCCCCGCCTGGTTACGGGATGACATTCAAGTGGTCGCCACGACGATGTCAATGGACGAACGAGTGCCGCCAGATGTACTTGCCGTCACGGGGGCATCGATCGCAGTCCTGCTCGCTAAAATCCCCTTCAATGGCCCGATGGCAGCGGTGCGAGTGGGTTTAGTCGGCGATGATTTTGTGATCAACCCCACTTACAAAGAGATTGAGTCGGGTGATTTAGATTTAGTCGTCGCTGGCTCTCCGAACGGCGTGATTATGGTCGAAGCGGGCGCAAATCAACTGCCCGAAGCGGACATGATCGAAGCGATCGATTTCGGCTACGAAGCGGTGCGCGATCTGATTCAAGCGCAGCGTGAGTTTATTGAAGCGCTCGGCATCGAGTTAGTGCAAGAAGCAGCGCCGGTGATTGATCAAACGCTGGAGCATTTTATCCGCGATCGCGTCACGGCTCCGGTCAAAGAGATTCTTGCTCGGTTAGAAAAAGACAGAACCGTTCGCGATGCAGCACTTGATGAAGTCAAAGCCGCACTGGTGGCTGAAATCGAAGCCCTGCCCGAAGATGATCCAGTCAAAGCGGCAGCATCCACCGATGCCAAAGCCCTTAGCAACACCTTCAAAGACGTGACCAAAACGCTGATGCGTCGTCAAGTCGTCGAAGATAACGTCCGCGTCGATGGTCGCCAGCTCGACGAAATTCGCCCGATTTCTTGTCGAATCGGCGTTCTGCCGCAGCGAGTTCACGGTAGCGGTGTATTCAATCGCGGACTGACTCAAGTGTTATCGATCGCGACTCTCGGCAGTCCGGGCGATGAACAAGAAATGGACGATTTGCACCCCGACACCGAAAAACGCTATCTGCACCACTACAACTTCCCGCCCTTCTCGGTAGGAGAAACGCGACCGATGCGATCGCCCGGTCGGCGTGAAGTCGGTCACGGGGCATTAGCCGAACGCGCCCTTATTCCCGTTCTTCCCCCCAAAGAACAGTTTCCCTATGTGATTCGAGTCGTGTCTGAAGTCTTGTCTTCAAACGGCTCCACTTCAATGGGTTCTGTGTCTGGATCAACGCTGGCACTGATGCATGCCGGAGTCCCAATCATCAAGCCCGTGAGTGGCGCGGCGATGGGGCTAATCAAAGAAGGTGAAGAAATCCGCATCCTCACTGATATTCAGGGGATCGAAGATTTCTTAGGCGATATGGACTTCAAAGTCGCTGGAACCGACACAGGAATTACAGCGCTGCAACTCGACATGAAAATTACTGGGTTGCCGATGAACGTGATTGCTGATGCAATTCACAAAGCAAAACCCGCTCGTCTGCATATCCTCGACAAAATGCTCGAAGCGATCGACAAACCTCGCCCAGAGCTTTCGCCCTATGCACCTCGCTTGTTGACGATCAAGATCGATTCCGATCAAATCGGCATGATCATCGGGCCGGGCGGTAAGACGATCAAAGGCATCACCGAAGAAACCGGAGCCAAGATTGACATCGCGGAAGACGGTACGGTGACAATTTCTGCGATCGAAGGCGAGAAAGCCAAACGTGCTAAAGCGATTATCCAAGGCATGACGCGCAAGCTGAATGCAGGCGATATCTATGCGGGTAAAGTGACGCGGATTATCCCGATCGGTGCATTTGTCGAGTTTCTCCCCGGCAAAGAAGGCATGGTTCACATTTCGCAGCTTGCTGATCATCGCGTCGGTAAGGTTGAAGATGAGGTGATGGTGGGCGATGAAGTGGTCGTGAAAGTCCGCGAAATCGATAACCGGGGTCGAGTCAATCTTACTCGTTTGGGCATTCATCCCGACGAAGCCAGTGCAGCGCGAGAAGCCGCCTCGAAATAACAGTTTGGGGATTGTTTATTCCAAGAACGATTCCTGATCCCAAGGTAGAATTATCGAAACATGGAATCCGCACGATCGCTCACAATGAGCAGGTCTGCGGATTTTTTGTGCTGATCGTTCTTATACCAGATTGATTTGTGGATGCGACAGATTCTCGCCCCCTAAATCCCCCAGAATGGGGGACTTTGAGTATGATCTGTCGCATTCTATGTTTAATTCGGTATTATCTCTTTATTGATATTGATCGTTCGTGATCGACTTTCCATCGCCCGATCATTCGTGAGCAGTACAAGCCCAACGGAGCACTAAAACAGCTCTCCAGATCACTGAAATAGCTCTCCAGATCACTGAAATAGCGATCGCGACCACTGAAACAGCTCTCCGGAGCACTAAAACAGCTCTCCAGATCACTGAAATAGCTCTCCAGATCACTGAAATAGCGATCGCCATCTCATCAATCAACTCACCAAACCCGATCACAGCAAAAAAGATCCTTCTACGGGGGAGGACGAGTCAGGCGGTTTCACCCATAAAATTGAGCGACAATCCCTTGATGGTGAGCATGATGGTGCAAGAACGGAACACTCCCCCCCGAAAAGCTTTAGAACCAGATCTCGATTCTCCACGTCGCGCCGATCCCCTACCGGTTCCGCCTAGGGTGAATTCACATCAAGGCACACCGATGACTGACATCGCTTCGGGTCTAGCCCTCTTGCTGTCGGTGATTGCTTTCTTTCTGAGTTGCTTTGCCGCAATTCAAGCAAGTAGTCTGCGGCGACAAAGCGAACCTGCACCCAATCCAGCGCAGTCAGGTTTGCCCAATCAAGGTATTAGTCGTCCGATCGCGCCGATGATCGCCCAAAATCGATTTCAACAAATCGAACCCGGTCGTTATCGCCAACCGACCCTAGATCGATCGGGCGAAGTTGAAATTCTATCGGCAAACCGAGTCACCCAATCTGGAAATCCTAATCTCGCGACAATTCAACTCCGGATTCGTCGCCTCGATCAACCCGTACAGGGACTTACTGAAATCGATTTACCCAACGCCTACGCGCTGAACACTCGCACCAACGAGAAATACATGGCAGTGAGTGCCCAAACCCCGAATAGTCAGTTCGTCACAATGGCAAGCTTAAGTCCGGGCGCGACAGTCAATGCTTCGGTGACAGTGCGAGTGCCAAAGGATCTCGATCGCATCGATTTGGATATTCCAAACGTCCGTGTTTTTCGTAATGTCCCGATCGGCTAGAGACGCTCCGACAAAATGCTTCCATCAACCGATTACAGGTAATATCGCACTGCTGTCACGACTCGGATTAAGTTGACAATACTGGTGAAAATGGCGATTGCTACGCAACGTCGATAGACGAACGCGACAAGAAAGAAGTAAAAGAATCGCCCTCCCTGACGATTGAACTACGACGCGGTGTCGTTTGACAGCACGCCTGACAACCTTCTATACAAGTGACTACATAGCATTACTAAGCCCAAAGCTTAAATAGCAGCTTAAGCATCTAGTCACTCACAATCCTGATGAAATTTCATTCACTTGGCATCGCGTTTATATCTAGCGCGGCATGGTTCTGCACGATTATAGAATTGAGCTATAGTTCAGAAGCATCAGCAAACCCCGCTTCAGATCATTCTTTAAAGAACGTTAGGATTTCACAACCATCATCCACACTTGCTAATCTGCGTGACTTTCAAAAGTCACTGACTGATGCTCGTTTACTGCAATTCGATTTTTCATCAACAAGTGATAACACCGTGGAAATTGCACAAGAGAGTCAAGCTCCAGATAGTCAAGCTCCAGATTCCGCTGCGGAAGAAGAAGGGGAAGAAATTATTGGAGTCGAGAAGCTTCAAAAGCCAACCTCAACTCCGGTTTATACGATCGACTCTGATGAAATTCGGCGTGAGAGTTCGGATAGTTTAGCCGAGATTTTGCGGGGATTGCCTGGATTTGCTGTCAATGATGTCGGCTTTGGTGCGGATATTCACACTGGAACCTTTTACCGAGGGGCTTCGATCAATCAATCCGTGTTTCTGCTCAACGGTAGACAGATCGGATCAAATGTCAATATCTATCACGGTGGCACTGATCTCAACTCAATTCCTACAGGCGCGATCGAGCAAGTCGAACTATCGAGCGGAACGGCTGCGACTCTCTACGGCTCTGAAGCGATCGGCGGTGTGGTGAATGTCGTCACAAAGAAAGGGACTGGTCTTCCACAGTTCAATGGCTTTGCCCAGTTAGGATCGTTTAGCTCCTCGAACTATCGCGGCAGCTACTCTGGATCATTCGGAGACGTGAACTATCTATTGAGCTATCAGCGATTCAAGGCGGACAATGATTATCGTGTTCCGGTGGGAGCTGCGAATCGGGGCTTGGATGGGCGACTGTTTAACGGCGATTCGACTCAAGATAATTACTATGGCAATCTGAGTTTCGACCTTGGCGATCGCAACTCGGTCAGCTTAGATGTCTCAACAGTCACAAGTCGGCGCGGACTCTTGTACTTTGGATTTCCATTACAGCGCGATCGCTTAGATCACGACACGGTGAATGTCGGCTTAACCTGGAAAGCCCTGCTAGGAAACGGGCAAGACTCTACGCTCAATACCACGTTGTCGTTTAATCAAGACTACTTTAGTACTTACGGACCGACACAAACCACATTCTTTCGCCGTGGCATTCTGAACTCTCGCGGCTTGAATGCCAGAGTCGAACACAATTGGCAAACGAGCAAAACGAACAATCTGCGTTGGGGTGTAGATCTGCAAAATTCGCTGCTCAACGGAGAAGCTTTTAGTACACTGCCGCGATTGGCTCGATTTAATGGAGAGTTCGATCGCGATCGCATTCAAGCTGCCTTATTTGCCTTGAATACTTGGCAGATTACCAACAATTTCCAGGCAGAATTTGGATTGCGCCAGAACTTTACTAGCGAATTTGGGAGTTATCTCAATCCCAGTGTCGGAGCGCGTTGGGCACTCTCATCCGGTCTTGCACTCCGGGGAAGTTGGGTCTCTGTCCATCGCAATCCGGGCTTAGATCAACTGTATGCGTTTGATACGGTTCACAACTGGTTGCCGAATCCTGACCTCAAGCCTGAAATCGGATCGTCTTGGACGGCTGGATTGGATGTGCAACTCGCGAAAAGCTTCGCCGCGCAGTTCACATACTTTGGTAGTCGGTTAAACGATCGCATTGCCGTTCAGTCGGGGCAATGGACAAATGTTGGCTTGGTCAATACGAATGGCATTGAGGCAGCATTGCGCTGGCAAGTTTCCCCACAGTGGTCTACCTTTGTGAACTATACTTACACCGATGCCAAGATTGGTAGTGGTGCAGAACGAGGATTGCAGTTAAGTACGATTCCGTTTTCGGTCGCGCGATTTGGCATCGGTTATGCTTCAAACGGTTGGGAAGTGAATTTATATGCCAACTACTTTAGCGGCGCACGACGCGCTTTATTCACGCTAGCAAATGATAATCCCCGCGAGTTTTCACCATCTTGGATTAGTTTTGATCTGGGCTTGCGGATTCCGGTGACGCGTGGATTGGGTCTCACCGTGTTTCTCGAAAACCTTGCCGATCGCAGCTATGAAAAAGTCAATCGCATCTATCAACCGGGTTTAACCTATCGAATTGGTTTAGTCTCAGATTTCTAGAGTGTTGAGGCTTAAGTTTGATAATGTTCTAGCCTTACTAGGACGCGAGTGCTGATTCTCAGCTCGACGGCTGTGATTGAAGAATTAATGGAGTGAAAATGGCGGTCACAACTAAAAAGAAATGAGCGGCTGCGCTTAAGTGCCTCTCTATCACACGGTCTGATACTGAATTAAACATAGAATGCGACAGATCATACTCAAAGTCCCCCATTCTGGGGGATTTAGGGGGCGAGAATCTGTCGCATCCATAAATCAATCTGGTATGACTCCTCAAAGTCATCCGCACAAGATAATGTGAAGCGCAAGAAACGCCTGACCTATGACAGACGTTCTCATTCCGAAAGTTTAGTACGTTGTCCCTTGTTTATAAATAGAATTCAGGTTGTTTTTATGAGTTTGCGCGATCGGTTTAATCGATTTACAGGTAGAAATCGCTTTGTGGTCTGCCGCATCTTCCTGCATCTAGCAGGAGATGAAGTTGCGCCACTGCTCGGTATCCTCAATCAAGCAGGTCGAAAAGCGCTCCAGTCCGAAGGCGATCTGCAAGTCTTAGGCGAAGGCTTGGTCGAAATTTGTCAGAGTTTGCTGCAATATCAGACCTATTGGCGATCGGCAGCAAACGAAGGCGATGCGATTTCGGATGAAGGCGAAGCGGGAGATTATGTGAATGAACTGTTCACCGATTCAGCCCAGCGTTATCTCAGTGCCCCCGAACTTGAACCCGATACGGGAACTACGACCGATCCATTGACGTTACCCGTGACGCAGAATTTGATCGTAATGATTACGATCGCAGCAGAAGGAGAAGTTCCTGAACTCGAAACCGACCTTGCTGATCTCAGAGCGATGGCGACAGGACTCAAGGCAATCATTAACCTGCACTACCAAGAGCGATTACGAGCGATTCAAGTTCACTTTTCTCCTTCGCGTCTCGGCGACGAACTCAACTCCGATCATTTGCTGGAATTTTTCCCCGAACTGATCCCCCTCTAGAAATACACAGCCTTCTCTCGTTAGGATGCTGAATAGTGTAGAAAAAGACTCTAGAACGGTAAAGAGGTAAAGCCGAATGTTCTCTATTAAACTCGCGCGATCGATGATGCGAAAATTTCTTGCTCTCTCCATGTCAGTTGCGCTCTGCTGGACAACGGTCGGTTGTGGCAGCTCGTCGATTGGCGATCCGATCCGGACTGAATCGAATCGCCCAGCCGCAACCAGCCGCGCTACTCAAAAACTACCGGATGGAAAGTTCGCCGTTCAGCAAGCGACCTTCGATGATGGAACTGGTGAATATACCGTACTGCTGAGAGACACGCCTGCGGGAGTCAATTCGTCGTTTAGAACGGAGAATTTACCTTTGGCTCAACTCACTCCAGAAGAAGTAAGTGCGGGTCAAAAAGGCTATCTCAAATCCGAAAACGGACAAGTTTCACTGCATATTCCCGAAGACTTCAAAATCGAGTACGTTCACAACGTCACGGAAAACGTCACCAATCCTCAAACTGGACGAACGGAGACAGTCGTTGTGCGACAAGAACCGAATTTCTGGGCACCGTTTGCGGGCGCAGTCGCGGGTCAAGCGATCGGTAGCCTCCTCTTCCGTCCCCAATATTACGTGCCCCCGTTCTATCAGCCCGGAGTGCCGATGACCGGATTTGGCGGATATGGCTCTTCCTACGGTCAAGCCGTCAATCGCTATCAGCAGCGCTATCAAGCACCGCCTGCGGTCGAACGCAACCGTCAGGTCTTCCGCTCCACCGGACGCATTGGATCGCCTGGATTTAATAATCCGCGTGTTGCGCGTCCCCGGATTAGCAACGATCGACCCACCGGATCGGGCTATGGAACCAGCACCTTACGCCGATCGAATCGCTCTACACCCAGCCGAATTAACCGTCCGGGTGGATTTGGTAGCGGAACACGATCGCGTTCTTCGTTTGGTAGCGGTCGCCGCCGTTAATCGTAACGATTAGAAATTGAAAAACCCTGGGGCGAGATAACTTGCCACAGGGTTTTTTATCAGTGTGTCAAAATGATGGTTTAGTTCCGCAGTGAGCGAAGCGTGTGATTGAGGTAGAAGTCCATCAACAACTGCGAGCCTTTCTCAGAGAGCAAGGCGAATCGTACTGGTCGCACCATCTGACAATGGCGCGATTGGTCGCACGGGCGCTTCGTATCGGTCGGAGTGCCCTGATTCAAACGGGCGCACCCTCAGATCTTCAGGGACGCTACCGTTTAAGCTATCTTGTGCCGATTTTGATGTGGCACGAACCTGTGGTTCTGGTTGTGCCTGAAATGATCCAGCAGCGGATTTTAAGAGTTGAAGTTCCCCGGCTGCATCAGTGGATCACTCACCCAAAACCGATTCAGGTTGGCGATCGCGCTCCTTCTCCCGATTACAAAGGGATTTTAATCACCACTCCACAAGCGTGGCTGAGCGATCGACTCAACAATGAGGGCAGATTTCCCCCCGGAATTCCCACAATCATCGACGGCGTGGACGATCTAGAAGCCTGGACGCGAGAGCAACTGACCTTTAATATCGAATCTGCTGATTGGGAAGCGCTGATGCTTGCCTGTCCTGCTCAGGTCGATTTGATTCGAGATGCGCGCATTCAGTTGATTCGCGCTGTTTTTCAGCACCCTGCAAACCCTTACGAATGTTATTTGTTCGAGCAATCCGAACGCGACATTCTCACCGATCTCCATCAGCAATTAACCGAATCTTTGCCGCCGAACTGGGCACGATTTTTTGAGCAGTTCAACAGAGCCGATCGCTTGACCTGGGTAATGATCGCGCGCCAATCCGGGCAGTTTTCCCTGCATTGTGCTCCGGTCGAAGTAGCTTCATCGCTTGCCCCAATTTGGTCACGGCAACCGACTGTACTCATCGGTGGAGCATTAGACCTAGACTCGGATGCCACGATGTATCGAGCCTCGATCGGTCTCGAAGCCGATTTAACCTGCTTGAAATTTGCGCTCGATCGCCAAGAAGACCTGGTTCAGCTTTATCAGCCTGAAGGTATTCCTTTACCGAATACACCCCAATTTCAGGGAGCATTGCTGCGAGAACTGCGATCGCTCCTCGCAATTGCTTCTCAAGCCTTTTCCGTCATTCTTGTCGGCGATACACCGTTAAAATCTCAAGTTGGGTCAATTTTGGCAGCGGAATTTGGCTCTAGAGTCCAAGTCGAGCGTACCTGTCTTGAAGACAACGGAATTTTAGTCACCGGCTGGGAATTTTGGCGGGAGCATCAAGGCGTTTTACCTGCGCCCCAAATGCTAGCGATCGCCACGTTACCGATTCCCTCACTAGAGCATCCTCTAGTTGCAGGTCGCGTTGCTCACTATAAACAGCATCGTCAAGACTGGTTTCGGCTCTACCTCTTACCGCAAGCCCTGAGCGAACTTCAACGCGCTGTCTCCCCGGTGCGCGAAAGTCAGGGAGTCGTCGCATTGCTCGATACTCGCGTTCTTCACCGCAGCTACGGCAGCCAAGTCTTAACTGCACTCAGTCCCTTCGCCCGCATTAACTACCTGGATGACACGCTCTTCAGCGATGTAGGCGACGAATCAAACGCGATATGATCGCATTAATACACCTCAACGCATAAAAATTTATGGGAGAAGCAAAACGTCGGAAAGAATCATTGGGTGACAATTACGGTAAAGAATCCAGAATTGCGCCCTGGTTGCCCCTAACCAAAACCCAAACGCAGCAGTTTATGAAGTGGACATCCACCGGAGCTTGGACTGGCATTGCCCTACTTGTAGTTGCGTGGATTGTCGTCCGATTTGTTGGCCCTGCGGCGGGTTGGTGGCAAGCCAATTAGATTTATTTCTAACAGGAAAAAGGCGATTTATTGGTTGATAAAGGGGATCAATTGATCCCCTTTATTGCTTTAATAAGAACTTCGTATTGATTCGATGAACTCTACGGATCAATTCCCCCCAATTGCGTGATCCCCTATCTACAATGAGGACAGCTTCAGTCAGGGGGCTTGATTACTTCCCGAAGTTAGCAAGCGTAACAAGTTTCAAACGTTACCTAAACAATAGTACGAAATATTAAGAACCCTATGCTTTCTTGGGCTTGTTGCGTTCGCTACTTTGGCTAGTGGTTCAGTCGGGTAATATGACTCTCGTTAAGGTATTTTATTTAACACCTATTTTCTTCGGTATTTGCGCGATCGCGCTATATTATCAGGGAAATAAACGTTGAATTCTTAAGATAAGGTTTAGAATTAATCGTGGTGATTGGAGGACAATTGTGTTCTTACGACTAGCAGAGCAACACCGTCAATTTGTTCAAGATCTGGTAATGAATCTCCAAGCACTAGCAACCGTGCTGGAGAACCGGGGTTACTTGGCATCTTGTTACACCTGTGGCGGTCAAATGAATAGCGCTTCGTTTATGGTGAGTCTGGGCAATAACCATCTGATTCGGTTCTTGGTATCCGACTATGGCATCACCTGGACGGAAATGCGTGACGATCGAGAATTAATGAAGCTTGAGGGCGCGGAAGCGATCAGCCAGCTTCAAGAGTTAGCAAACTTGGTGAAGTATCAGATTCAGCCATCCGACTACCGCCCGATCGCACCTGTCGAAAGCTTACGATAAGCCAAAATCGTTTAACGGTCAGTGATCCCCTCGTTTCTGCGGGTGCGCTTTCAATGAGATAATTTGGCAGAAAGCGAGGTGCATTCGTTAACGCAGCCCATTGCGCCTCACGCCAAAGTGCCATCGCATCCTGGGGCTGGTATGAAGACAACTTATGACCGTTCCTGACTCTAATTGGCAGCATCAATTCATTGAAGCCAACCACATCCGATTGCATTATGTGACACAAGGAGAGGGAGACTTAGTTCTTCTGCTGCACGGATTTCCTGAGTTTTGGTATTCATGGCGCTATCAGATTCCAGCACTAGCACGGCATTTTAAGGTAGTTGTTCCCGATCTCAGAGGTTATAACGATTCAGAAAAGCCCACGAGCGGGTACGACCTCGATACCTTAAGCGCAGATATTCGTAGCTTGATCGATCGCTTAGGCTACGATCGCGCTCATGTGGTAGGGCACGACTGGGGCGGTGCGATCGCGTGGCGATTGGCGCAGAAATTTCCGAGTTCGCTCGATCGCTTGGCGCTCCTCAGCGCTCCACACCCGCAGCGATTCGCCAAAGATTTACTCAGCAACTTGGATCAACTGCGTCGGAGTTGGTATGTGCTGGCGTTTCAGGTTCCTAACTTACCGGAGTGGCTGATTCAGTCGAACATGAGAGCGTTTGTACAGAATATGCTGCAAGAGCAAGCCGTCCGCAAGGGAGTGTTTACTCAAGATCTGGTTCAGAAGTATCAAACGGCGCTGCAAAAACCGGGAGCGATCGCGGCTGCCATGAGTTACTATCGTCAGCTATTTTTATCCGGGCACTGGATGCGGGATTGGATGCGATCACCCGATCCGATTTCGGTTCCGACCTTGGTGCTTTGGGGCGACGAAGATTCGATTCTCAGTCCGAAGTTGATGGACGGGATCGAGCAGTGGATTTCGGCTCCGTTTAAGTTCAAATTGATTCCGCACTGTGGGCATTGGATTCAGCAGGAAGTCCCGCAAACCGTGAATCGAGAACTGCTCGAATTTCTCAGAAGTCCTGCTTGGGCGTAATATTGCCGCAAATTGTCATTCATGAACGATCGTGCATCTTATGGCGATCGTTCTTTTTTTGTGAAATCATTTGTTCTGGCAAAAACGATCGTTCTACGCTTGACAAGTCGTACTCATTCCGAGTACGCTTTCTAAAGAAATAAAGCAACTTAAAAAGAGAGAAGCGCTTATGTTCATCGATCGCTCCGGGCAAAAAGTTCCGAATGTCACTTTCCGCAGCCGCGAAAACAATGAATGGGTCACCATCACAACCCATGAATTATTTGCAGGTAAGACAGTGATTGTGTTCTCACTACCAGGAGCATTCACACCAACCTGTTCATCAACGCACGTTCCTGGCTACAACGAACTGTCAAAGGTATTCAAAGCGAATGGTGTCGATGATATTATTTGCATCTCTGTGAATGATGCGTTTGTGATGACTGAATGGTGCAAATCTCAAAACGCCGAAAACGTCCGCATGATTCCTGACGGGAATGGAGAATTTACCGACGGCATGGGGATGCTGGTCGATAAAAGCGATCTTGGATTCGGAAAACGATCATGGCGCTATTCGATGCTCGTAAAAGATGGGACGATCGAGAAAATGTTCATCGAACCCGACGAACCCGGAGACCCATTCAAAGTGTCAGATGCTGACACGATGCTGAAGTACATTAATGAAACCGCAGAGAAACCAAAAGCGATCTCACTGTTCACAAAAATTGGATGTCCGTTCTGCGCTAAAGCAAAACGAATGCTGAAAGAGCATGACCTCGACTATGAAGAGATCATTTTGGGTCGAGATGCCAGCCCTCGCACCTTACGAGCGGTAACGGGTGCAACTACAGTGCCGCAGGTATTTGTCGATGGCGTACTGGTTGGTGGATCTGAAGATTTAGAGGCATATCTGACGTAATCGTTGACAAAAAACCGGTAGAAATCTCTCTACCGGTTCAACGAATAATCAATTACTCAAACTCCGAGCGCAGTGCTGCACAAATTCAAAACTTTCTCTATTCTCGCTCCGTTCTCTTCGGTGTGAAGAGAACTTCGGGGTGAAAAGGCTGTGCCTCCTGCCCGTTCGTTGAGGAAGTTGAAGGCTCTGCTAAGCGACGTGCGGCATTAATAAAATCAGACGGCATCATTATGATCGTCGTCGTATTATTCTCCGCCCCAATTTCCGTCAACATTTGCAAGCGTCGAAGCTCCAGTGCCGCCGGATTTTGGCTCATATTCTGTGAAGCTTCTGCCAGTTTCAGCGATGCCTCTTGTTCTGCCGAAGCTTTGATCAAGCGCGATCGCTTTTCCCGTGTCGCTTCCGCTTCTTTTGCCATCGCCCGTTGCATACTGGCTGGAATCTCGACATCTTTGATCTCAACTCGCTCTAGCACAATTCCCCAAGGCTCAGTAATCTCATCCACAATTTCTTGAACCCGCGAATTGATCTTGTCGCGATGCTGTAGCACTTCATCCAGCATATTCTGACCGACCACGTTTCTTAAGCTGGTTAAAGCGACCTGATACACTGCCACTTCATAATTCTCGACACGGTTGATCGCTTTAGTCGGATCAAGAATTCGATAGTACAGAACAGCATTGACGCGAACAGTGACGCTATCTGCGGTAATCGTTTCTTGCGGTTCAATATTGACGGTTTTGGTACGAATATCTACCTGAACTTTCTGATCAACCCAGGGAATAATCCAGTACATTCCAGGCCCCATTGTGCCTCTAGCACGTCCCAACCGGAAAATCACGCCGCGCTGATATTCTCGATCGACCTTCAGCCCGTTCAGCGCCAGAATCACCAGCGCTGTAAAAAAGACTGTAACAAAGCTTCCCATAATCGTGTTTCTTAAAGGGATAGCTTTGTTCTAACACGCACGATCGACGAAGTACCCCGCGTGACCCGCGTAAGAATCTTAAATTTGATAAATCTACAACTCTGCTCGAATCGTGAACGAATAATCTCCACCAGGTTCAAGCTGATAGTCTTTAGCTTCGAGAAATCGTCCCAGCGGCTCTTTAATCAAAGCACGCCCCAACGAAGGTTGAATACTCAACAAGCCGCGCCGAAAATGCCAGTGAAACTGCCACTCATACTCATTTGCTCGCACTTCACCCTCGATGCTGCCCTGCTGCCAGGACTGACGGAGAATGCGGACATGGGCAGTGGTTTCTGGTAAACGTTTGCTCACAATTGGATGATTTACGATTTCGGCTCTACGATCTGATTGTTATAAAGGCTCATCGCTTTTTCAACCCCTTGCTTGAGGCTGAGTTCGATCGCGCTCACGGTCAAGTCCAAAACTTCATCGATCGCGCTTTTCTCGTTTGGCGCAAAAGTGCCTAATACATGAGATACCGCATCTTTCTCGCTCGACTTGGCACTGCCGATACCAATTCGCAACCGAGGAAACTGCTGCGTTCCCAGATGTGAGATCGCCGATTTCATGCCATTTTGCCCCCCGGCTGACCCCGACAAACGAATTCTTAACCGACCGACGGGTAAATCCATATCGTCGTAAATCACCATCACCGATTCGGGGGGGAGCTTGTACCAATCCACTACAGCCCGGATCGATTGTCCAGACAGGTTCATGTAGGTGGTCGGTTTGAGCAAGCGAATTTTGCCCGCAGGACTCATGCCTTCTCCAAAAAAGCCCTGAAACTTCTTCGTTTCAGAGAGGCGAATTTGCCAGCGATCGGCGAGGCGATCGAGCGCGAGAAATCCGACATTGTGGCGGGTATTTTCGTATTTGCTGCCGGGATTTCCCAAGCCGACAATTATTTGAGGCAATTGAGCCAACTGAGGCACTTCGGGCATAACACTCTAATCTTTCTCGACGGTCGCGGTAATTGGCTCGTCGGTTTTGTCATGATCGGTTTCCGCTGGGGCAAGCGTTGGTTTCTCTTCTAAGGTCGCTTGCATCGATTGGGGCGTAGCGGTAGTGATTTGCTCAGCCTCGCGCTTAAATTCGTTTTCAAATTCTTTTGAGGCATCCTGGAAGCTGCGAATTGCTTTACCCATGCTGCGTCCGATTTCGGGGAGCTTTTTCGGACCAAACACCAGTAATGCAACCACCAAAATCAAGACCATTTCCGGTAAGCCAATGCCGAAAAAGTTCATAGCAATCTCCGAGTAAGGGGTAGCTTCTATTCTAGAAGGTTGTTCTGTCGAGTTCATGATCGTCTCTAATGCGCTTCGTAAAAAAAATCCCGGACGAATCCGGGAGCGCATATGCTAACCATGCGGCGATCGTTCTAACCGCCCCAATCCACATCAAAACCGTTGAGAATGAGTTCTTGGTTATAAATTTGCAGAATAATCAGCAGGAAGACCAAAAACAACGCCATAAAAATGCCCATCAAAGGCGTTGTGCCCCATCCGGGAACGACTTTACCGTATTCTGAATTCAAAGGTTTGAGGATGTCTCCCAATCGAGTCCGCTGTGCCATAGCCCACCTTGTTAAGTTAGTCTCGACAAATATCTAAACTCACACTACCACTTTCGCGTAACACTGTTAACGACAAGTTTGAGCGGATAGTTTAAGCGGATATAAGTTACGCTTCTCCTTTCCACGCTTCGATCACTTCATCGACGGTCTTTCCGAGAATTCGAGATAGTGGAATCAGTTGATGACTTTCTACTTCTGCACCTTGATAGATTCCCCGGAGTTCTACGCGGGATAAGCGGTAAGAATCACAGAATTTTGCAAACTCTTCTTCGGTCAGGTCTAGATCGGCTTGCCGTTCCCGCAGCATGACTGCGATCAGCGCGCTTCCTTGTAGGGGTCTTCCAACCTTTGCTAAATATTGCTGCACAAGGTCGCCAACACGATCGGATGATCCACCCATGCGGGCGATTAGGTCATAACACGCAAGATACAAGGCTTTGCGAAACAGTTCTGCTTCATTGAGCGATTTGGCGATCGCTGCTGCATTTTTCGGATGGCAAAATCCAACAATCTCACCCTCATATGAGAGCGGCACGAAAGCCGATTGAGTCGAACATTCCCAGGAAAGAGCCGATTTAGCTTTTAACATCGTGGTAGCACCGCAGAAATCTTTGTTTAAGATTCCCCGCGCCCTCGAAGCATTACTCAGGCATGTCAAACAAAACGGTGGTGATGTAGCGATCTGCCCACACTGTGCCGAAGGCTTTTTCCAGCACTCGGCGGGTTTTGTCGTTTTGCTGCTGCTGAGTGCAGTAGTATCGCTGTCCCGCCAGAATTTCGGCACTTTGCTCTGGAGTCGGATCAGTGGCGATCGCCGTTTGACAGTGAATTTCTAAATACGATCGTACTTGCTCTAAAAATGCTGCTTCTTCTTCTGGACTGCTCGGACGGACCAGCAAACAGAAATCAGAAAAGATATCACCCCATTCTGGAACCGCTCGTCGCTGCACAAACTCAGTTTCAGGAACGGCGTTGAGTGCGGTTTGATAGTCTTCGGGAAGTTGGCGATCGGCACTAATTGGAGAGAGATCGGCGATCGCTAAGCTAATTTGTCCGCCGCGTCCGCCGACTAGATCGGCTCCGAACATCGGTAACGCATACTCTGGACGCGGAAACATGACACAGTGCAAGATATCCAGCGAGTTTCCAAGCTTTGCCAGTTCGAGATGAAGTTTGCGGAACTGCGGCGATTGATAGCAGCGATTTTCAATCACCAGTTTTTCACCTTCCATTCGTCCTTCTACGTAGCCTAAATCTTCGGGCAGGTCGTAGGGTGACAGATCTAAGTGTTGCTGCCACACGCGCTCGATCATGTTGGCTAAATTGCGAATTAAAGGGTGTTGCTGTTGGCGCAGAGAAGGTGAAATCGAAGTCATATTAAATCAATGAAGAATGAGGATAAGGTGTTACTCACTCTTCTCTTTTACCAAGGATATCAGTTTGCAACTGGGAATTTTTAGATGCGGGGGTAGGGGATAAGGTTTCTCTGCCTCCTCCGGGTTGAGCGTTTGATAATTGTTTGCACAATCTGTAACGTTTCTATAATCGATCGCCGCGTTGATCAAACCCGAGTGAGACACTGAAAAAAGTGCGTTATTACAAGCATTGGCTGTAGTTAGGAGCAAGTGGATGACCCTGCGATCGGTGGAGCCTGCTAAAAAGAAATTATGGTATGCCGCGATTAAGCCGCCCATGTATAGTGTGGCAGTTATGCCGATTTGGGTTGGGTCTGCGGTAGCGTTTGCTGAAACTCGATCGCTCAATCCAGCAATTTTCTTCGTATTTTTGGTGTCTGCGATCTTGATCCTGGCTTGGGAAAATCTGAGTAATGATGTGTTCGACTCGGAAACTGGGGTCGATGTGAATAAAGCGAATTCGGTCGTTAACTTGACCGGAAATAAGCCGCTCGTCTTTTGGATTGCCAACGCTTGCTTGGTGGCTGGGCTTTCGGGGATTTTGTCGATCGCGCTGTTGCAGCAAGATTTTACAGTGATTGGATTGATTCTGCTGTGTTGTGCGATCGGCTATGTCTATCAAGGCCCACCCTTTCGATTGAGCTACAAAGGTTTGGGTGAACCGTTGTGTTTTGTCGCGTTTGGCCCTTTGGCATTTGCGGCAGCTTATTACAGTCAAACGAAAGCTTGGTCAACTGTGAATTTTGCGGCATCAATCGGCGT
Organism: Leptolyngbya sp. DQ-M1; assembly: GCF_039962505.1. Taxonomy (NCBI): domain Bacteria; kingdom Bacillati; phylum Cyanobacteriota; class Cyanophyceae; order Leptolyngbyales; family Leptolyngbyaceae; genus Leptolyngbya; species Leptolyngbya sp. DQ-M1. The sequence continues at coordinate 13,139 of NZ_JAMPLJ010000005.1, read as the reverse complement.
GGGAATCGCGACGAGTTTGGTGCTGTTTTGTTCGCATTTTAATCAGGTGAAAGACGATGCTGCGATCGGTAAAAAATCTCCGGTTGTGCGCTTGGGTGCAAAGCGATCGGCGGAACTTTTGCCTTGGATTTGTGGCAGTTTTTACGCATTGACGATTTTGTTTGTAATTTTGAAAGTGTTTCCGTTCTGGACGCTGTTGTCGTTACTGAGCTTTCCGGTTGCAAAACGCTTATGTCAAGTGATTAAAGCTCACTATGATCACCCGCATAAACTGTTGCGTTGTCGATTGATTGCGGTTGAATTGCATTTTTGGTACGGCTTGCTGTTTGGATTAGGATTTCTGCTTCCGTGATGAAGTTTGAGTTTCGCCCGTATCGTCGGCGATTCCGTCAACCGTTGAAAACACATCATGGAGTTTGGACGGTACGAGAGGGAATTCTGATTCGATTGGAAGAGGCGGCGGGGCGAGTTGGGTTTGGGGAGATTGCGCCGTTGGAGTGGTTTGGCTCGGAGTCGATCGAGGATGCGATCGCGCTTTGCCGGAATGCTCCGATAGTGGCTCCGATAGTGATTGATTCTGATTGGATTCGAGATATTCCCCTTCCTGCTTGTCAATTTGGGTTTGAATCGGCTGCGTTGATGGCGTTGGGAAGTCCCCTAAATTCCCCACGAGTGGGGGACTTTGAAGGTGGAAAAGTGCTTCAACACAGTGGATTACTTTCTCAGGTGGAAGACTGGGAAACACTCTGGAATCAGGGGTATCGAACGTTTAAATTGAAAATTGCAATTGCACCGATTGAAACAGAAATTACAACGATCGCATCACTACTCAGCCAATTACCAAAAGGTGCAGCTTTAAGACTCGATGCCAATATGGGATTGGATGAATTTCAACTACGCCAATGGTTAGAGTTTTGTGATGGTTTTAGCAATATCGAGTTTATAGAGCAGCCAATGCTAGAAGATGATTTTGAAATCATGTTGGAGTTAAGCCAGCAATACCAAACTCCAATTGCATTAGATGAATCGGTTGCAACGCTTGGGCAGCTTCGAGATTGCTACGATCGCGGCTGGCGTGGAATCTTTGTGGTCAAACCTGCGATCGCTGGATCTCCGTCACAGCTTCGTAAATTCTGTCAGCAGCATCAAATTGATACCGTGTTTTCGACTGTTTTCGAGACGGCGATCGGGCGACAGATGGGATTGCAGCTTGCAGCAGAACTGAGCAATCGAGCCGTGGGATACGGTACAGCACATTGGTTTGATGAATTGAACAGTGAGAATTTTGAGGAGCTATGGAACAGCCTCTCAGTCGATTAGAATCATTCCGTTTTGCGGATGTTGAGGGATTAGTGGAATTGGCTCGACTGCGGTATCGGGAATTGCTGGAGATTGAGAAGCCAGTGATTTTATTGTGTGATCGCGATCCGGCGCAGTTTCTTGCGGGGTTTGTTGCGGCTTGCTCGGTTCCGTGTCAAGTGTTTTTGTGTAATCCAGATTGGGGTGAGACGGAGTGGCAGCAGGTTTTAGAGTTGGTTAAGCCGAACTTGTTTTGGGGAACTTCGGAGGTTGCAGAGACCCTGGAAAGCCCCCTAAATCCCCCACAAGTGGGGGACTTTGATTTCAGTCGGCAAAAATTGGCGATGAAAACACTCATCATGATTCCAACAGGTGGCACTTCAGGGAAAATCCGATTTGCAATGCACACATGGGATACGCTCAGCGCATCGGTGCAAGGATTTCGTCAATATTTTGAGATTGAATCGATTAACTCCCTTTGTGTCCTGCCGCTTTATCATGTGAGCGGACTGATGCAATTTATGCGATCGTTCCTCACAGGCGGCACATTCATTACTCAATCCTGGAAAACGCTAGAGACTCAATTCGACCCACAAGACTTTTTTATCTCACTCGTTCCGACCCAGCTTCAGCAATTGATGCCTTACTGCGACTGGTTAGCGAGATTCAAAACGATTTTGCTAGGGGGTGCGCCTGCGTGGTCAGATTTGCTGCAACAAGCCCGATCGCAAAACTTACCGATCGCACCCACCTACGGCATGACCGAAACGGCTTCGCAAATTGCCACCCTCAAACCTGCCGATTTTCTTAGTGGAATTCAAGGCTGTGGATGCGTTCTGCCTCATGCTGAAATCACGATCGTCGATCAAAAGCTAAGCATTCAAGCCAAGTCCTTAATGCTCGGTTACTACCCGAATTTGCTCACCGAGTCGAAATTCGCTCCCGATGACTTGGGGTATTTTGACGATCGCGGCTTTTTGCACCTGCTCGGACGAGACAGCAACAAAATCATCAGTGGCGGCGAAAATATTTTCCCGCTTGAAGTTGAAGCGGCAGTTCGATCCACAAACCTCGTCCAGGATATTTATGTTTTAGGCACACCTGACCCGATTTGGGGGCAAAGCGTCACGGCAATTTTCGTTCCAAGTGATGAAGCCATTACGATCGACCAACTCAAAGCCGCTCTACGCTCGCGCCTCACCGCCTTCAAACAGCCGAAGCGCTGGATCAAAGTTGCTCAAATTCCGCGAACGGCTCAGGGAAAAATCCAGCCCGATCGCATCGAAGCAATTCTCAAATGATCCGAAAGATTTTACCGTTGACGAAACCACATACTACACTTGTATTATAAACCTGTTCACACTTATGAAAGGAGACCATCATGCACACCTTAACTCGCACCAGCACAACGGAAATGGAAGTGACGAGCATCCGTTTAGAACGTGAGTTGAAGGAGCAGCTTAAAGCACTTTCTGGCAACCAAGGCTATCAAGCGCTCATTCGCGAAATTTTGTGGAATTACGTCCAACAGCGATCGGGCAGCTACACCCCAGAACTCTCTCCCGCCGATATTCGCGCCACCCTCTCCGCTACAGCCCAAACTGACGATCGCTGCGCTCTAACTGGCAACCTGATACATTCTGGAGACCCGATTTTGCTGGGACTGACGATCGAGGGCAATCTTATTCCGCTCAGCCTCGGCAGTATGCCTTAACTCGAATATCGGGAGAAAGGATGAGTCAATTCTCCTTTCTCCTGTTATGATAAATATCGCAAGCGGATGTGGCGGAATTGGTAGACGCGCCAGATTTAGGTTCTGGTTTCGCAAGAAGTGAAGGTTCAAGTCCTTTCATCCGCATTTCTGAACTCTCTACCTACTAGTATGTGACTTTAACCATAAGTTGGACATTTGTTCACTGTTATGGAGCAGTTGAGGTGGGTGTGGTTGAGCCAAGTTGCAGGGCATAAAGATTAGCGTAAATTCCTTGTTGTGCCAGCAGTTCCGAGTGCGTTCCGTGTTCCACAATCTGTCCACCCTGAACGACTAGCACCTGATCCGCTTGAGTCACCGTACTAAGGCGATGAGCAATCACAAAACTTGTGCGATTTTGAAGGAGTCGTGCGATCGCGTCCTGCACCAGTGCTTCGGTGCGCGTATCAATGCTGCTCGTTGCTTCATCCAGGATCAAAATTCCCGGCTGAATCAACACTGCCCGCGCAATACTAATCAACTGGCGTTGTCCTTGACTCAGCATCGCTCCCCGTTCCCCTAAATAGGTTGAATATCCTTGTGGCAGCGTGGTAATCAGTTCGTGCACGTTTGCAATCTGAGCGGCGGCTTCAATCTCGGCTTGAGTTGCAGTGGGACGACCAAACGCAATATTTTCGGCAACAGTTCCGCTAAACAAAATCGTGTCTTGTAAAACAATCCCAATTTGGCGACGCAGACTAGCTTGAGTCACAGTTCTGACATCAATGCCATCAATCATTACTGCTCCACCAGTCACATCGTAAAAGCGAAGAATTAAGTTAATAATCGTGCTTTTTCCTGCTCCAGTTGCACCGACAAGGGCGATCGTTTGTCCCGGTTTAGCCAGCAAATTGACTTGATTTAAAACGCGCTGGTTTGCGGTATAGCCAAAAGAAACATTCTCAAATCGCACTTCACCCTGAATGGGCGGCAGCTCGATCGCATCAGGAGCATCATTAAGCTGTGAGGGCTCATCGAGTAAGCTAAAAATTCGTTCGAGTCCAGCGATCGCGGATTGAGCCTGGGTGTAAAACTGACTCAGAATCTGAATCGGTCTGAAGAATTGTTGAACATAAATCAAGAACGCAGTCACAACCCCCACTGTTGCTTGTCCGCTCACCGCTAAATAGCCACCGTATGCCAGTACACCTGCGGTTGCTAAGGTATTGAGAAAGTCGATCGACGGTAAAAAGGCTGCGGTAATTGCGACCGCTTGAATGTTCGCATCGCGATTTGCAGCATTGAGATGGACGAATTCATCAATGTTTAGTTGCACACGATTAAACGCTTGAGCTTCGCGCACACTGCTAATGTCTTCTTCGAGTTTAGTAGATAGTTCTCCGATCGTTTTTCGGGTGACTCGAAAGCGCGATCGTGCCCAACGTGAAAAGACTGCTGTAGTTAGAATCATCAACGGCACAACAAAGTTACTGACTAGCCCCAATTGCAGATTGATCAATAACATTGCAATGATGATGCCAACCAAGCTAAATAAGTTACCGAGCATTTGCGCTACGGTTTGACCGAAAGCTTGATTCACAGTGCTAACATCATTCAACAATCGACTCATCAAATCTCCAGCTTCGCTACGATCGAAGTAGCTCAATGGTAGACTTTGCACCTTCACGAAAATGTCTTCTCGGAGTTGCGCGAGGACGTGCTGCACAATCCAACCGACTCGGACAATCTGCTCACGAATTGCTTGAACACCAATAAAGTAAATCAGTGTCAGCACCAGTAGAGCGAGTAATAAGCCCTGAAGATTCCCTTGTGTGATCAAGTGATCGATCGACCATCCAATAAAAAACGGCCCAACTGCCTGTGATGCGGCTCCGATTAACACACACAGCAATGCGATCGGAACTTGTTTACGATACGGCTGAGCATAGTTCAAAAACCGCCTTAATGTTGACACCTGGCGGGTTGACTTTTCGGTGGTTGCTAAAGGACTGTTCATGACCGTTTCACCTGAGATTCCAAAATTGCGCTGTAGAGCGGGCTAGTCCGCATTAGTTCTTCGTGCGTTCCCTGTGCAACTAACACACCTTGATCCATCAGCAAAATTCGATCGGCATTTCGCACCGTGGTAATCCGTTGGGCAATCACAAATGCAGTACAAGTTTTTTGCTCCATCAATAGATCGAGTGCCGTTTGAATTTCTGCAGCGGTTTTAGCATCAACGGCTGAGGTACTATCATCGAGGATCAAAATGCGATAGTCGGTTAACAATGTTCGAGCGATCGCAATCCGTTGGCGCTGGCCGCCGGATAGTCCGACACCCCGCTCTCCAACGATCGTGTCGTATCCATCCGGTAGTCCTGCAATAAAATCATGAATCTGCGCGGTTTTTGCAGCCTCGACGATCTCTGCTAAAGACGCATCCGATTTGGCATAAGCAATGTTTTCTCGCAGCGTACCAGCGAACAAGGTTGTTTCTTGAAACACAATGCCAATGCGCGATCGTAAACTCGTCAAGCTGAACTCTCGCACATCATGTCCATCGATTCTGACGGCACCTCTAGTCGGGTCATAAAATCGCGGCAGTAGATTGACGATCGTACTTTTGCCTGATCCGGTCATGCCAAGAATTGCAATTAGTTCATTCGGCTTCGTTTCAAAGGAAACGCCTCTCAGGGCTTCAGTCGTTGCGCCGGGATAGCGAAATGAGACATTTTCAAACGTAATTCTGCCGCCACATTTCACAAACGGAATCGCATTGGGTCGATCGCGAATTTCAATTTCAGCATCGAGAACTTCATACACTCGTTGTGCCGAAGCTGCTGCTTGAGCGATCGCAGGTGCAGCAAATCCAATCAGCAAAATTGGTTGAAGAATGAACAGCAAATATGAATTAAACGCAACCAGTTCGCCAATGGAAAATTGTCGATTGATTACCTGTGCGCCACCATATCCAACAACCGCAACGGTAATCAAATTGCTCAACAGAAAAATCAACGGAAACGTATTCCGAATTGCGTACAGCGTCTTCATGCTGATAGCAATCAATTCATTGTTTAGTGCAGTATAACGCGCTTTCTCCTGTGATTCTCGGACAAACGCTTTCACCACGCGCACACCGAGGAGATTCTCTTGCAAAACAGCATTTAGATCACCGAGTTGCTGTTGTACTCGCTGAAACACACTGCCATTCCGACTGAAGAATCGCGTTAATAGCCAAGCTGCGATCGGCACAACGATTAGTGTAATCAGTGCTAACTGCCAGTTCATCACCAGCAGAATCGTGGCGATCGTAACCAGCGTAATCACGGCTCCAATCACTTGAATTAAGCTTGTTCCAATCAACACTCGGATCTGCTCAATGTCGCTAGTTGCACGAGTGATTAACTGTGAAGTTTGACTGCGATCGTGGTAGCTAAAACTCAGCGTCTCAATCTTGGTAAACAATTGATTGCGGAGATCATACGCCACACCTTGCGAGGTCGCTTCCGACCAGAAGGTTTGCCCAAAGTTGAACAATCCCCGCGCGATCGCGGCAATCACCATCAAGGCTGCACTTTCCCACACCACGGTAAAGTTCTTTGCCGCAATGCCTTGGTCAATGCCCCAGCGAAAAATTTGGGGAGTGATAGCAGTTGCAGCAGTTAACAGCAGCAGACTTAAAACAGCACCGATCGCCACAAATCGATGCGCTTTTAAGCCTTGCAGCACTCGTCTGAGTGGAGCCATTGATGAAGGTTCGTCTTCACGGAGTTGAGTCAAACGACACCACCCTTAACAGTTGAACTGTGCGATCTTATGGAACTAAAGCGAGTCTAACATCTGCTTTAGGGCAGGCATATTTTGGTTAAACACGCCGCATCATTGTTTAATTCAACACAAACAACTGTTGAAAAGCGTTTCAATTGTACATAGACTGAACATTTAGCTAAATGTATTGCAGCTAAATGTATTGCAGCTAAACGGAAAGTAACGTCAGTTCGACGGGTCTTCTACTTTATTTTGAACAGCCTTTCAGACTTAAATTTTCCCTCGATTTGAAGCTTATGTATTCTCAGGAACTGGGTATTGATCAAACCGTTGCATTAAGTCGAGTAGTTCCGCTTGGCTAGGTTGCCTTCCGTCTTTTGTCAAATCAGCTAATCCCTCAAAATACTGCTCACGTGAATCAGCAGGACAAAACATAATCAGCAATGTTGCTTGGGTCTGCCCAGCATTAGAAAATCCGTGAGGAGTGTTTTCCGGGACAAGAATGAAGGTTTTCGGCTCAGCAACCACTCGGCGCTCACCTAAAACCAGTTCTACCTCACCTTCTACAACATAAAACAGCTCAGTCAATTCTTTGTGAATGTGAGGGCTAGCACCATTCGCTCCGGGTTCCATCACAAACTCAAATAAGCCAAAATGCCCGTGTGTCTCTTTGCCTGTTGCTTTGAATGTACAAGTGCTCGTGCGAATTTGTACCGATCGTCCTTCACCAGGTTGCAAAATTAGAGGAAGCGACATGGTTTACTCCTAAGTATCAGGGTGTTGGGAACTGTTGCGATCGCATTAATTTCAAACAATAACTGATTCCCTGCTAACCTTGCCCCTGGAATAAGGATATCGTCAGGTTTACAATCTTCTTCGCTCATCCCTAACATCTGTTATGAATGTTCTATGGAGCTTTTGGGTTAGTCGCTTTAAAACTTCAATATGAACAGAAAATGTCTTCAAGAAGCTTTGGCAATGTTCTGTTTTGTTTACTTTTAGAAGAATGTGTACCATGTCCCAACTTGAAACCTTGTTAGAGAGCATGACTTTGAAAGAAAAGGCGGCGTTGACTGTTGGACAGGACTTGTGGACAACGGTACCCATTGAGCGCCTCAATATTTCTCCGATCTGGCTTTCTGATGGCCCGACCGGATTACGTAAATCGCCTAGTTCAACAGAAGTGGGAATCGGTAGTAGCTTACCAGCAACAGCCTTTCCTACTGAGTCCGCGATCGCATCCTCATGGAATCCTGCCCTAGCTTATGAGGTTGGCAAGGCGATTGCGATCGAAGCCCAAACGCACGATGTCCAAGTGTTACTGGGGCCGGGTGCCAACCTCAAGCGCTCTCCATTGGGCGGACGCAACTTCGAGTATTTTTCCGAAGATCCCGTTCTCAGTGGTTTGATGGCAGCAGCAACAATCAATGGAGTACAAGAGCAAGGAATCGGCACTTCGCTCAAGCACTTTGTAGCAAACGAGCAAGAAACGGGGCGGATGTACTCCAACAGTCTGATTGATGAACGGACGTTACGCGAGGTTTATCTCACCCCCTTTGAGATCGCAACTACTCAGGCGAATCCTTGGTCGCTGATGGCAGCCTACAATCAGGTCAACGGTACCTACGCCTCTGAGAACTCGTACCTCTTGCAGGACATTCTCAGAAAGGAATGGGGCTATAAAGGAATCGTGATATCGGATTGGTGTGCAGTCAACGATCGGGTTGCGGGTATCAAAGCGGGGCTTCATCTCCAGATGCCCGGTGGAGGTTCAAGCGTGGGTGCGATCGTTGCGGCAGTGAAGTCAGGTCAGTTGCCTGAGGAACGCCTCAACGAGATTGTGAGCGAGCTACTAGAAGCTGTCCTGAAGGTGAATACTGCTCGTAAGTCCGGCGTGACTTTTGATTCTGAGGCGCACCATGCGCTTGCCCGCCGAGCTGCTGGAGAGAGTATTGTCCTGCTCAAGAACGATCGTAATTTATTGCCGCTTGCAGGTGAGGTACTGTCTTCAGTTGCGCTAATCGGACGCTTTGCGAAGTCGCCCCGATATCAGGGATCGGGCAGTTCGCAAGTCGTACCCACTAAAGTAGAGAACGCCCACGACGAGTTAATTCGTCTGATAGGAATCCGAGAGGCGATCGCTTACGCTGATGGCTACACTGAAGACCAGCAATCCGACTCTGTGCTCTTGAGGGAAGCACAAGCTGTTGCTAGAGCAGCGAAAGTTGCTGTTGTCTTCGTCGGACTACCACCGTCCTTCGAGAGTGAAGGATACGATCGCGAACACCTTGATTTACCCCAAGCGCACAATGAGTTAATTGAGGCAGTGTGCGATGTTCAACCGAATGTTGTTGTTGTGCTGACGAACGGTGCAGCAGTCACCATGCCGTGGGTGTCGCGGGTATCTGCAATTATCGAAGGGTGGTTGGGCGGTCAGGCGGGTGGCGCAGCCGTGGCGGATGTTTTGTTAGGACAGGTTAACCCTTCAGGTAAGCTGTCGGAAACATTCCCGATCAAGCTTGCTGATACTCCCTCGTATCTCAGTTTTCCGGGTCAGGGACGGCAGGCTATCTATACGGAAGGACTGTTCATTGGTTATCGATGGTACGACGCTCGTGATATCGAGCCATTGTTTCCCTTTGGTCATGGTTTGTCGTACACCACATTCAGCTACTCGGAGCTGGAGGTAAACCAGCCGACGTTTAAAGATACCGATACGCTTACCGTATCTCTCAAGGTAAAGAACACAGGTTTGCGGGCGGGTCAGGAGGTTTTGCAACTCTATGTGCATCCGAAACAGCCGCGCTTATGTCGTCCGTACAAGGAACTCAAAGCATTTGAGAAGGTGTTACTTCAACCGGGAGAAGAAAAGAAAGTTGAGTTGCAGTTAAGTCCACGTGCCTTTGCTTACTACGATCCTGACGTTAAAGCGTGGGTGACAGATAGTGGAGAATTCGACATCCTGATTGGCGCATCCTCGCGTGACATCCGCCTCCAGATAACCGTGGCTCTCACATCCACTCGATCGCGACCTCTCCACTATGACCGTCTCACTTCCCTTGGGGAATGGATGAGCACTCCGGCGACAAGACAGATGCTGCAACCGATTCACGATCGATTGTTCGTCCGGGCAAAGATGTCGGAGGATGCAGCCGCCGCTGATTCAATCAGGCGCTTCTACGAAGATATGCCAATTGCCAAGCTGGTAGTTATGGGTCTGCTAACTGAGCAACAACTACAACAGATGCTCGAAGAGGTTAACCAGGGGTAAGCAGTGGGAGTGACCTTCTTCAGTCACAATCGGTTAAGGCTAACACTTCCGAGAGGTTGTATCTATGCCAGATGCTGCTTAGATGAGCATCAGTGGAATTTATCGAGGAATTTTATCAAACTAGAGAAACACCTGGTCTTACTTAGGAGCAAAAGTTATGAGAGAGTCTATTTGCGCTGCTTTGACTTGTGCCTGTCTGCTCACAAATATGCCGTTTAATCCAAAGCAAGCCTCTGCTGTACCCTTTCCCAAAGCTGTTGCGCCTGATCCGGTTCCTCTGTTTCAACAAGTAGAGCGCAGCACTATCACGATCGCTCCCCAAGCTTCTAAACAAACCCCAGATCCAGCAGATATTTACGTTCCTAGTACCCCTGCAACCCCTAAGAAATTTCCAATCGTGTTACTGCTACAAGGCGCATTAGTGGATAAATCAGCGTACTCAACCTTCGCCACTGAAGTTGCCCGCTATGGATTCATTGTTGTGGTTCCCAATCATACGCGATCGCTGACGGCTCCAAATGGACAAACGATAAGCGGACTAGCATCTGAACAACAGCAAGTTAACGATGTGCTGAAACAAATGATTGCCGAAAATGCCAATCCTAAATCCCGCCTTGCTAACCGAGTAGACCTCACTAGGCTAGGGCTATTAGGACATTCGTTTGGGGGGTATGTTGGACTAGGCGCAATCCAAAATCGGTGCTTTCCAGGCGTTTGCACGGGTAGCTTTGCTCGACCACCCGCGCTAAAAGCAGGAATCTTTTACGGCACCAATTTCCGAACGCCCCCGATCACAGGCACCTTTCCAATGATCGCGAACCAGAACATCCCGACAGCTTTAATTGCTGGCAGTCTAGATGGTGTGTCTACCCTAGACGAAACCCAAAAAACTTACCGGCAAATTCAAACCCCGCCGAAAGCCCTGATTGTAGTTAAGGGAACGAATCACTATGGCATTACCAATCAAGATAATCCCCGTGATCCAAGCCGACCCACCCTAACTCAAGCCCAAGCGAATACCACGATCGCTCGATGGAGTGCTTGGTTTTTACGCGCACACTTGCTGAATGATCCAGTTGCTTTCGATCGCGTCTACAAACAGGGAAATACTTACGATAGTAATGTTAGTGTAACCAGTGCCAAATAGATGTAATGGAGCAATCAACGCATAGCGATCGCATCAGACGACGCTATGCGTTGAACACTAACAATCCAAATTCAGTCTTATGCTTTTGCACCCTGTGGCAGAAAAGCAGCAGAATCATAGTACGTCCGAAAATGCTGCACTTGTCCGGCTTGAGTTTCAAGGATGCTCACACCTCGATATCGAATCGGTTCACCAGAAGATAATGTGCCTTCAGAAGTCCACTCTAGCGCGATCGTCCCACTGCCTTCGCTGGTATGCGTAAAGTGAGAGCGGATTTGCTCGAACACGGATAGATAGTTCTGCCAAAACTGCCGAATTGCTTCTTTTCCCCGAATCGGTTCGTGCATTGCCAGATTGCTTAAGTCTGCATTCTCGGCAAACAATTCTACTAATGAATCGACTGTTTTTGTTGCTTCTGCCTGCTGTAAGCTTTGCATAAAGCGAGTTGCTAGACTCTCGCTGCTTTTGGCGTGGGACGAAGCATGAGCAGCTTGAGGATTGACTTTTAAGCGAGCATCCGTAAGATCCGCATCAAAGAAATCATCCTGTTGGGCTTGGTCGCGATAGATTCGTTCACTCGATTGCATGATTAAAGTTCTCCTTCAAAATCTTTGTAGGTTAGGGTGTTGGCAACTCATTGTGCAGCGATCGACCTGCTTGGGTGAGCATCTGTCCCAATTGATCAACCTTTGCAGCTCCTTGATCCTGAGCAACGGTTGCACAAGTCGCTTGACCTAATTCTTCCAGCAGTGCCGCGATCGTGGTTGTGCGTGATTCTAGAATGGCTTGCTTCAGTTCACTCAGCTTTCCAAATATGGGAGTATCTTGAAGCTGCATTTCCCAGCGCTCAATCAACGCAATGGCAATCGCAGGATCAGCCGCACTGAGATCTTGTTGGAGCAGATGAAGGGTTGAATCTAAATCAGTGGTTTCGATGTGATGAGTCATTTGCTGTTCTCCTGATGAATTGAGCAGTGTTAGATACTTCCGAATTAGTCCGATCGCAACCGCAGGCAGTTCAAGATGCGGCGTGAGCCGACCTTCTTCAAGCGTCTCAGAACTACGGATTGCAGTCGGATTGAGCTGAGCAAATCGCTCCCCCAACTCTGGATTGGTATATTCGGTCTTCTGTCCCCAAAGCAAAGCAGTTGGTGTGGTGAGCTTGGGAATGTATTGCGCTAAATCAAAGCTTAAGTCGCCGCGCACAAAGGCAAGGGCTGCATATTCTGCGTTCGGCTGTTGTGCAGATTGCAAGTAAGCTTGAACAATTTCGGGATAGACGCGATCGCGGTTCGCAAATTGCCGTTGCTCTAAAAATCCCCGAATTCCTGCTTCAGTTGCCACTCCAGCGCTGTAGAAGAAACGATCGAGAATCGGAATTTTGATGATTTGAGCAAACAGATTCTCACTGTAATTCTGTCCAAAATCATTTAACCCCGCCGCAGTGACGAGAATCAGCGACTTAAATAATTTGGGATGTTCCACTGCGGCTCGAACCGTAAAGGCTGCGGTCAGTCCTGACGCAATCACTGTAGTTGGAGCATCGCACGTTTGCTTGATAAATTCGACGATCGTTTGTACATAGTCCTCAACGCGATAGTTGCGAGCGGGATGCGCCGATCGCCCCCATCCAATCAAATCTGGTGCTAAAACTCGATAGTCAGCAGCAAACGCCGGATAGACCTTTGACCATTCATAAGCCGAGGAACCTCCGCCTAGTGCATGGAGAAATACCAATGGTTCTGAAGCAGAGTTTTGGCTCCAAAGCTTTTCTTCGGCAGTGTAGTACACGATCTGACCAAGCGAAGTATTCAGCGATCGTGTTCCAAATCCAGGTGGTATAAACATAAAACTAAACCACTATGCACTGAAAGTACATAGGTTCCTTCAGGGCTGAAAGCCCAAGTGAACTCATTCCAGCAAGAAATTGTCGTTGTCCTGATTTGATGGATTTCGATGATGTT